>DAOUJU010000001.1:0-94369 GCA_034422235.1 Anaerolineales bacterium
GCGGCCTTCAACCTCCTGGTACAGTGGCAGGGACTCAAGCCCGATGAACAGGGCGTCGTCAGACTTTCTATCGCACAATTCGCGCTCTGACTGTCAACTAGCACCAATGGTTAGTTAGGGTCCTCTTTAATTACATTGCAGTCGAGAACGTTTGTATCTTATGGGGTTATCGCGGTCATACCTCGTACAGTTTCAATCAGGTCGGCCACCAACTCAATATTGAAATCGGCGACTGAGAATCCATGGACTATAGCATTTCTGTATTTCTGCATCTGAGTTAGATGGTTGTACTCCTCCCTAGACACAACGCCCAGAGATACCGCTTGATCCAAGACGAAACCCGGTGTGGTAATACCCGAATTGGTGATGCCTTGCGCTGCAATCAAGACCCTAGTCGCGGCTTCCAGAGCCGACCAGGCAAGCACGAAAGCAGCTTCTGCAAGACCGGATTCAAGGGCGCTTTCAGCTTCCTCTATCCGCTGCAGGATGCCTTCCCGTTCGAAAGAATGTACTCCTTCAGGGGAATCCAACTTCTCCGGTTCTCCCACCAGAAGTAATTCGAAACTCCATCCCGGCTTCGTATCAATAATTTGGGCCAGTTTTCTAATTGTAGGATTCGCAGCCAGCGACGGCCGACGCTTTACTTCAATTACTTTGGTCTGGCCGCCCTTCCGAACAATCAAATCAGCACGGAAGCCAGGCAAGAAATCAAGCAAGGCTCCTTGGGACACATCATAGCCCTTACTGCGATATTCCTCCGCCGTCTTGCGTATGAGCCAATATTCGGAATCAGTTACGCTCTCTATCAATTCTCCTCCTGATTGTGCGGTGCCTTTTCCACGAAGATGTGGAGGAAAGGTTTGGGTTGACCGAGACGGCTCAACAAGATCTGGGAAGGACTCGGAATGCGCATATCCCCCTTCCGATCCCTCTTTCGGCATACTAAGTCAGACACCTGCGAATCGTCAACATAGATCACACCATTCAACGCGTCCAGAATAGGCTTGGCCATGTTATCGACATCGAGAGCCTCTCCGTAGAAAAAGTTCGTGATGGTGACCATCACGTCTCCTGAAAGAGGAGGTTTGGAACCCCAATGCTGCATGGCAACGTTCTTCACATCCTGTATCCATCTTCTTTTTGAGTGTCTGCTACCTTGCTGAGACACAGGAGGACCATCAATGACAAATTCTAATAGTATCGGCATTCCATATACTGTGCCTGAGGAATTGCAGTTCCTCAGACTTTCTCCAAGGTTGCCTTCAGGGTCTTTTCGCTTGTTTCGATGACATAACTGTCAATGCGATACCACGACTTGGCAGCCCCTTATGAACGAAGAAAAACAAGGCCACACAGAAAATCCAACCCATGGTCGATCCTGCCAAGGCCACACTCCCGGCTTCTAGTTCTGTTCACACAAAGTCTATCCCTTGATGCCAGTCAGGGCGATGCCTCGGACAAAGTACTGCTGGAAGGAAAGGAACAGCAGGACTGTGGGAATGGTGGCAATGGTCGTGCCAGCCATCAAAACGCCCCAGTTGATACGTGTCTGTGTACGAAACAGGGCCAATCCCAGTTGTACAGTCCGCATGCGGTCACTCTGGATAATCACCAGTGGCCAGAGAAAGTCATTCCAGGAGGCCTGAAAACTGAATAAAGCAACGACGGCCAACACCGGCTTGCAGAGGGGCAGAATGATACGCAGGAAGACTCCGAACTCGCTGCTGCCGTCAATGCGCGCCGCGTCCTCCAGTTCCTTGGGCAAGGTGAGAAAGAATTGACGCAACAAGAAAACAAAGAAGCCACTGCCTACAAAGGGGAAAATCAGTCCTGGGTAGCTGTCCAGCCAGCCGGTACCATGCTGACCAAGCCAGTTATTGCCTCCAGCCAAGGGAATGGATTTCACAATCAGGAAAGTGGGAATCAGGGCGATCAATCCCGGCAACATCATGACCGACAGCACTATCAGAAAGAATACCTCCCGCAGACGCCACTGCAGCCGGGCGAAGGCATACCCAGCCAGGGAAGTTACCCCCAGATTCAGGATCGTCACCGAACCGGACACAATCATGCTGTTCATGAGAAACCGGTCGAAATTGCCACGGGTCCAAGCCCGGATGACGTTCTCCATGGTATAGCGCAAGGTAAATATGTCGGGAGGGATCTGGAACATATCCTGCTGTGGCTTGAGGGAGGTAAGGAACATCCACAGGAAGGGGATCAACATGGAAAGACCCACCAGTCCCAAAACCAGGTACTGAAGAGACATCAGCAACTTCGGTCCCAGGTGCAGATCCCGGGAAGGGGCAGTGGAAATAGCCGTAGTCTTCATGGGAAAGCCCGATTGGGACGCCTTCTCTTGACTACACATCCAGACCGCGGGTCATCAGCCGCAGATTGGCGATGGACAGTCCTAGCAACAAGAGGAAAAGAATCCAGGACTGGGCCGCGGCATAACCCATATTGAAGTACCGAAACCCATTGATGTAGATCTGGTGCACTATAGTCGTTGTGGCGAATGCCGGCCCGCCACCCGTCATGGCAAAGATCGGACCGAAAATCTGAAAGGATCCAATGATGCTGGTCACCAGAACATAGAGCGTAACCGGTCTAAGCAGAGGTAACGTGATCCGCCAGAAAGATTGCCACACGGTGGCTCCATCCACCTGTGCCGCTTCGTAGATTTGTTCCGAGATGCCTTGTAGACCGGCCAAGTAAATCAGCATGGTGCCTCCTACTCCTCCCCAAACACTCATGAGAATGATGGAGGGCATCGCCTGCTGGGTGCTTTGCAGCCAAGGCTGCGATGGTAGTCCCACAGCATTCAAAATGAGGTTAAGCAGTCCCAGATGGGGATCGAAGAGCCACAGCCAGACCATGGACAGGGCAATGGAGGAAGTTACAAGAGGCAGGTAGAAAACCACCCGGAAAAAATAGCGCAAGCGCAAGCGAACATTGTTTAACGTTACGGCCAAGGTTAATCCGAAGACCAGCAGCAACGGAATGTTGCCCAGCGTAAAATAAGCGGAATTGAGCAATGATCGCCAGAACAGCCAGTCGTCCCATAGGCGTAGATAATTTTCCCCTCCCACCCAGCGCGTAGGGCTGACCACGCTGTAGTTGGTCAAGCTATAGAACAGCGATGAAATAGAAGGAATGATCCAGAAGACTGTTAACAGGATCATCAGGGGCAATATAAACAGGATGGCAGCGCGCTCCTGCCGAGTCAGACTGAACTTGCCCTGTCCTCGAGGTCGTCTGGCTGCTTGGCTCTTGGCTATGGTGGACATGGACTTGGCCCCGGATTTTCTGGGGCAACTTCCTGGGTAACTAGAATCTGAAGCATCAGTATGGAGGCAACCCGATTCCTGTTTCGGCTGAAATCGAACCCGGATTCTTCTGTCCCCGATTAAGGTCAACCCTCAGTAGACCCGACGGTGAGTGGTTGATAGTACCTGGCATTCGTTAACCCGGGTCTTACCTAATGCCCTTGGCCATACTGTCCGTGGGTATTGCAGGGATCTTGGTAATGTGGTCCAAGGCAAACCAGTCTGTAGTCCGGAGTCGGCAAATCACATAGTCTCCGGTCAACTTCAACAGGGAAAGACCCAATGACTTGGAGGCTTTCATATAGAGTTAGCTTCCGGCTGGACCGGGAACCCGGTCCAGCCGGAAAACATCTAGCGACAATATGTCACACGGCCACAGTGTATCCAGACGCGTCAACAGGAAGAGAGTGTCTGCTCCAGGACATCAAGCTTCCAAGGCTTCAATAATCTTCTGCTGGACTTCGGCGGCCGCTGCATCCAGGGCAGCTTGCATTCCCATTTCATCGCGCAGGGCTGCCTGGACGTACTGTCCTATAAGTTCCAGCGTGGGGAAGTCGACTGCTTGCGGCGTTGTTGTTCCCCAACCCTGTTCCGGTATGGCCTGGAATTTCTGCAGCAGGGGGTCCTGCATGTATTCTGCCCCAGCCGCGATGGATGTGCGTGGCGGATTGAAGTTGTCCGGTGCCAGCATGCCTGTCATCACTTCGGTGGATATCATGTACGTCATGAGATCCCAGGCCCCATCCGCGTTCTGGGTGTTGGTGCCAATGGCATAAACGTTGGGTACCGCATATTGCAAACGCTTGACTTTCATCAAGGGTATGCCTATCCCCAGCAAATGCAGGTTTTCCGGCTGGTTCTGTTTCCAATTGCCGATTTCCCAGGCGCCCCTATTGTGCATAGAGGCCACGCCGGCTCCCAAAGGCGAAAGACTGGGATTTTGGCTGGACATGCCAGTGATGGGGGAAATTTTATGTTCATGGATTAGGGAATACATGAACTCCAGGGCTTCAAGACCTTCAGGTCCATTGAACGACACGTCCTCAGGATCCCAGCTACCCCAGGGAATAATCACGCCGGAGCCATTCTGTACCAACAGATACCAGTATTCAAAGAAGGCACCGCCAGGATTGGCGGCATTGAGTACATAACCAGCTCGGGTGAAATTGCCCTGATCATCAAACTGCACCAACTTGGTACCGAATTCCACTAGATCATCCCAGGTATCCGGCGGCACTTCAGGATCGAGTCCTATTTCCTCAAAGTGATCCTTGCGATAACACAAGGTGCGTATATCAAGAATGTAGGGCAGCGCCATCAACTGTCCGTTGTAGCGTGACAGTTCAACCATTTCGGGATAGAAATCACCGATCTCATCCTGGTATTGGTTGTTAACGTAATCCTCTACCGACAGGAACTGATCTCTTTTGGCGTAGGGCCCCACCCAATCACTGCCAGTCTCCACCAGATCTACCGGAATGTTACCCGCGAAACTGGTGAGCAATTTCTCTCCCAACTGGCCCCAAGTGCTCATATCCACGGTGACGGTTACCCCTGCGTTGGCTGCCTCGAATTCTGGGATGGCGGTATCCGTGAAGTAATCCGCAACCGGATCAGACATAGCCAACTTGACAAATCGCAGTTCAACCGCCTCCGCTGCTGGAGCAGTGCCAGCAGGAGCGACACAACTAGCTAGAGCGGCCACAATACCCGCACTGGCAACGACAGAAGCTGACTGCAAGAAACGCCGACGCGACAATTTGCCTGTCATTGATCCTGTCCGGGAAACCACATCCTTCCTTTCTCTTTCCTGATGGGAACTATCGTATCTGACCATTATGTTCCTCCCACGGGCGGAAACTTTCTGGATTGCCAAGGGGCAATCCATTCTCAACACATGTCAATCAACACATAACCAGTGAATGATGTCGCGTAAGGAACCTACTCTTGTCAGACTGTTCTGCAAATATTACAACCGACTCGTCAGCACTACTATCAGGCAAACACAGTGGTTACGACCAAGACCAGAATATTTCTATAACTGGACAAGAGAAAGTTCATAACACTCCAACTTTCATTCTTCGTCCTCCTCATTACGAACCTGATCGGCCAAACACCTTGAATATGTAGGTGCCTGGCCGAACGGTTCTAACTGGCTGTAACTACTACATAAAGACTGTTGTCTAGCCCCGGGTAGCTTGGCTTTCCCTAAGACTACCCGGATAGTCCAGCTACGCTGGGTTAGTTCATTTCACAGTCACTCTTCAGATAGAGCAGCTTGTGGTTGGTCCAGGAACCGTGATGATAGACCGGACCCGTAACCACATTCCCTACACAATTGGAGAACATGTGGTAAATGCCCGGTTGTTCCACAAAGGTGAAGAATGGATTGTTCTCGTAGAACCAATCAGCCCGTACAGCTTCCCATTCCTGGAATTCAGGTGTCCCGTAAGCGTACTGCAATAGATTCTCCTGAATTGCGAAGAGCTCTTGCAACCACTCGGGGGGTTCTTCTCCTGATTCGCCGTCGGTCTGATGCCAAGTCATGAAGAGCGGTCCCGTGTTGTTATTCGGCATGTAATCCGGGTAAGAAGGATTATTGGCATGCCAGTTGGGAGCCGAGTTCCAAGTGATACCGGATTTCATCTGGTTGGCTCTTGCGGTTTCCCCATACGCAGCACTTTCGAACTGTTTATAGTCAGTTCGTAAACCCACAGCCTCAAAGTACGTCTTGAAATAAGGCGCCTGTTCGAAGTAGCCACCCCATATGCTCTGATTGATGAAGATCTCAAAGGGTTCTCCATCGAGGCCCAAGCGGAAGTTATCGGCATCTCGCTCCGTCATACCCATCTCATCCAGCAAGGCATTGGCCCGATCGGGGTCATAGTCCGCGGTTTGGGTTGCGGGTAACGAACCCTGGTCAAAGTAGAGCTCTTTCAGAATCTCTTCCTTGTCAATGGCCAGTTGGATAGCTTCCCGGAATCGCTTGTCCCACACGGCGGCGCGCCAACCCGGATCATCGTAGCTGTGGTTGAAGAAGTACATCCGGGAGTCTTTGTTGGGGTAAATGTAGGTCGTATAGTTGCCTTCTGCCTGGCGTTCCATGACCAAGGGCAGAACGGTAAGGTCCGTCTGCCAGTGGTAGTGGGCCTGCCGGGAGAACATCAGCAATTCCGCCTGTTCCTTGGAAGTAAAGCCGATGTTGATGTGTAAGCGATAATCCGGATACGGCAACTGATTGCCTGCGGTATCCACCATGTAATAGTAGGGATTGCGCACCCACGAGAAACGATCGCCCTCATGCTCCGTTAGCAGGTAGGTATTGAGCTGCGGGAAACCAATGGCATGATCGGCGGCTTCCTGCCAGGGACGCAAATCCGTCTTGTTGAACAGACCTACCCAGGATTCTTCATCCTCTTCCTGCACCATCGCCGCAATCTCCTCTTCGTCACCATGCGCGGGATGGTACTTGCCCATATGATGCTTGGGCTTGAGCAAATCCGTATAGCTGGTTCCCAAGTTGGTAAACAGGAACTCGAAGGACTTGTGAGGCTCGGGATAAATCAACTTGAAAGTGAAGTCATCCACGATTACGAGGTCAGGCTCGGGCCCCCCAACAACGCCCCCAGTAGCCAGATAGGAAGGCATGTTGGGATAGAGTTCGTCATTCTTCAGGACATCATTCACAGCAAAGTCCACATCTTCCGTAGTCAGTGGAGCGCCATCTGACCACTTGTGACCCGCCCGCAACGTGAACGTCATTTCCATGTAGTCGTCGCTGATGTTCACATCCTTGTAGACGCCGCCGGCCTGGATCAGAGGATCGCGGTTCTCGGTTATGACGACCGGTTCCTTGATCTCTACATGGACAAAGGTGTATATAATCTCCCCACCATATTCCCCGATCTGGATATCCACCCAGTCAGGATCAACCGCCAACCCTTCGCCGAGAACCAGAGGTTCAATGGGCAATCGTTCACAGACACCCGGCAGGGTTCCTGCCGCCACCTGTTCTGCCAGCATGGGCGATTCACCATAGGGGCAATCATCATCTGCCTCGGCCATCGGCTCGGCAGCTTCTGCGGGTTCTTCCATGGCTTCGGGAGCCTCAGCCGGACCACAGGCGACCAGCAACAGTCCCAGGGCCAAGGAAAGAACCACTAACAATCTGCCCAAACCAAGTTTCTGCTTCATTTCACACCTCTCAGATGCTTTGAATGAATTCCCACCACAGATTCGATGGAAACTGAGAAAACCATGTGCCTAGAGCCTGTGATGAAGCAACCGATCCTCCATATCCCGGCTTGTGAAAGAGAAACCACAGCCTGTTGGGAACTTGCTCTTTGGACCACACGATTTCTCATTCTATTGAGGTCGCCGAAATTTGTCAATGTCGCAAAAAAGACAAGACGGGAAAGAATGTCAAACCTGTTTTTTGAACCATCTATCAAGAAACTTGCCGAATTGAGAAGGGTAGTGGCAAGAGGGGCTTATTGTGGCCCCTGCCAAAACATAAACTCCAAGGTCTTGAAACTCTGCAGGAATTCGGCGGATCGGGAAGGACACCCCCTGTTTTCCACTAAGACTTCAGTTTCATTGAGAAAGTGAGTTCGTCTTCATTCCCTTCCGTACTATAATCAGAAAGCCAAGCCCTGCCTCGAACCTTTCGTGCGCCTCAGGAACAGCCGCTGTGCAGGATTGGCATTCTTTTTATCGATAAGTGACCGGGGCAGGTCGTCTCGGTGTTTGAGAAGGCTTCTGTCAATTGTATCGCCGATTCATAAAGAGAAAATCGCTTCCGAGACATAGGCCATGTTCAACGAACAGACCGAAAATGAAGTGCTGCTTGCTGTGAAGGGACTAAGAACTTGGTTCGACACAGATGACGGAATCCTCAAGGCTGTGGATGGTGTCGATTTCATAGTTCCCGCGCGCTCGACTCTGGGCCTCATTGGCGAGAGTGGTTGTGGCAAGAGCATTACCGCCCGTTCTATTCTGCGCATTGTGCCAAGACCCGGTCGGATAGTAGAAGGGGACATCCTCTTTCAGACCAGGCAGGAAGGACCCATCGACCTGACTGATCTTGACCCCACAGGTCCTGAGATCAGAGCTATTCGCGGAAGCGAGATAGCGATGATTTTCCAAGAGCCAATGACCTCTCTCAGTCCCGTACATTCCATTGGCAACCAGTTGTCGGAAACTATGCGTCTGCATCTCGATCTCAATCGTCAGGATGCCGTCGGGCGAGCAATCGAAATGCTGGATCGTGTAGGTATTCCTGCGCCTGAACAAAGAGTTCTGGAATACCCACATCAGTTGTCAGGCGGTATGCGACAGCGAGTCATGATTGCCATGGCACTGTCCTGTCGTCCCTCACTCCTGATCGCCGACGAACCCACTACGGCCCTGGATGTAACCGTCCAGGCCCAGATCCTGGAACTGATCCGGGATCTCCAGACAGACACCCAGATGTCTGTCCTTTTCATTACACATGATCTAGGGGTCATCGCCGAGGTCTGCGATCATGTAGCTGTCATGTACTTGGGCCGTATTGTAGAAGCAGGTCCCGTGCGAGAGATTTTCCACAATCCCAAGCATCCTTACACCATTCGTCTGATGGAATCCATTCCCCGACTGGGGCAACTCCAGTCCCGGCTCACCACCATTGAAGGGACTGTTCCCATCCCCCTGGACCCAGCTCCTGTCTGCGGTTTTCTGGATCGGTGTTCCGATCAGATACAGGGCGTATGTGATCGGGCAGTTCCTGCTCTCACAGACATTCGGCCTCAACACGCAGTGCGCTGTTTCTTGCACAGTGAAGCCACTGAACTGTAGTCATGAACACCCAGAATTCCCTGTCTCCCTTGCTACACCTTCAGGAACTGCGCAAGTTTTTTCCTGTACAGAAGGGCCTGCTGCGCAGGGTGGTAGGGGAAGTGCGGGCTGTTGACGGGGTCACGCTATCAATCCCACCCGGCGAAACCCTGGGTCTGGTGGGCGAGTCAGGATCTGGGAAGACGACCTTGGGACGATGCGTCGTCAGAGCTCAGACTCCCACCAGTGGCCAAATACATCTGAACATTGACGAAGGGAACAACATTGATCTGGCTACGGCCTCACAGAGGGAACTCCGGGCTTTTCGCCCCTTCATATCCATGGTGTTCCAGGACCCCTTCATGTCCCTCGATCCCCGTTGGACGGTGCTGGACATTGTGGGTGAACCTCTGCGCAAGCTCAAGGTGGTCGATACCGATCAGATTGAAGACAGGGTTCGCGCCATAATTGAAGTGGTGGGGCTGGAAGCCAAGCATTTGCATCGTTATCCCCATGCCTTCAGCGGTGGTCAGCGGCAGCGCATTGGCATTGCCCGAGCCTTGGCTACGAATCCCCGACTGATTATTGCGGATGAACCCGTTTCAGCCCTGGATGTTTCGATCCAGGCCCAGATCCTGAATGTACTTAAGGATCTCCAACAGGAATTTCAGTTGACCTATCTCTTTATTGCCCATGATCTGAGCGTAGTCGAGCATATATCGGATCAGGTAGCCGTCATGTATTGTGGGCGTGTAGTCGAGAGCGGACCCACCCGTCAGCTGTTTCACGCCCCGCTTCATCCTTACACGGAAGCCTTATTATCGGCCGTTCCCAAGCCAGACCCTGACCTGAGGAGCAAGAGGATCATTCTGCCCGGGGAAGTGGCCAATCCAGCAAACCCCCCTTCGGGGTGCTACTTTCATCCGCGCTGTGCCTACGCCAAGGATATATGCCGGACGGAATATCCAGAGTTTAAGCAGCACAAGGGTCAGCAGATGTCAGCCTGTCATTTCTCTTCCGAATTGACTCTGGAAGGAGTTTAGAGCGGGAAGGAACAGGGAACTCACCAACATACGAATTAGTCTTACTTGTGGTGTTGCCGGAGACCAAGGAGGAGGAAATGGCGGAGATAGCGAAAAGCTTGGACCAGATCGATCTTGAGGAATTTGCGCCCCAGGGCTCTCCCTTGGACGGCGAACGGCTTCCCGTCACCTTACAAGCGGGAGGCCTGGATATACCTGATGGGCCGACTTGTATAGATCTCAGCGGCCCGTGGGAAATGGCCGCCGAGATGGCCGAGGAAGATCGCTTGGGACAGGGCTGGAGTGATGCGATTGACGCCCAGGTACCCTGTAGCATACACACAGCCCTGTTGGAGGCAGGCCGCATTCCTGATCCCTACGTGGGTCTGAATGATGAGATAGCCTACCCGGAAGGCTTCCGCACCTGGTGGCTACGCAAGACCTTTTCGCATCCCGGCGATGCCCATCACTTGAAGTTTCATGGGGTATTCGACGCCTGTGACGTATGGCTCAATGGCCACCACCTCGGTTCTCACCGCGGCATGTTCGGTGTATTCGAATTTCCGGTGGCCGAACTGCTGGAAGAAGAAAACGAGCTTGTCGTTAGACTGCAGCCAGCTCCCTATCGTCTGAGTGAGGCTAAGCCAACCCCTTTCTTTGTAGGCATGAATATTGGCTGGCTCGATACGGCCACCTTCAACAACTCCTATGGATGGCACTATATCAACCTGCCTACCGTGGGTATTTGGCGACCTGTGGTACTGGAAGAACGGGCCCCCGTACGGCTTAGAGACCCATTTGTGGCGACCCTGGATCTGCAGAAGGGCCTGATTCATCTCAGTGTGTCCCTGGATGGCCCGCCATCTTCCTGGAAAGGTCAACTGACCGGTGTCATTTCCCCGGCCAATTTTTCAGGACAGCCACATCATTTCCACGTGGATGTCGATTGTGAAGGCGGTTCCCACGAAGTCCGGCTGGAGATCCAGATTCCCCATGCCCGCCTGTGGTGGCCAGCGGATCATGGAGACCCGGATTTCTATCACCTGGAACTCGGATTCGAGAGCCAGAAACTGAACAGTCTTGATCGGTGCGAAACCAATTTCGGCTTGCGCACGATCGAGATGCGGCCCCTGCCGGACGGACCCAGTCCTGACAAATACAACTGGACCTTCGTCATAAATGGGCGTGAAATGTTTATCAAGGGCGCCAATTGGTGCACCATGGATGCGCTCATGCGCTTTGAAAGGGAGTGGTACGAGCGGTTTTTTGCTATGGCTCGCGACTCCCACGTTCACATGCTGCGCGCCTGGGGCTCAGGCATGCCCGAAACCGACGATTTCTTTGACCTGGCAGACCGCTACGGGGTCATGATTCTGCAGGAATGGCCCACGGCCTGGAATTCCCACGCGGTTCAGCCTCTGGACATGCTGGATGAGACCGTGCGTCACACAACCCTGCGCATTCGCAACCATCCTTCACTGGTCATGTACGGCGCGGGCAACGAGTCATCTGAGCCCGTGGGCGAGGCGATCAACATGATGGGCCGCTACAGTGTGGAGCTGGATGGCACCCGTCCCTACCACCGGGCCGAGCCGTGGGGTGGCAGCATCCATAATTACGATGTGTACTGGGGACGTCAGCCTCTGGACAAGTGGCTGTCAATGAAAGCTCCTTTCATCGGCGAGTTTGGGGTTGCCTCTCTGCCTGCACTGGAGTCAACCCTACGCTTTGTACCCGAAGAGGAGCATGGTGTCTGGCCACCCCAGGCCGACGGTTCCATTGCCCATCACATGCCTGTCTTTAACAAGAGGGGCGGATTGGCCATTCATTCGCAATATGTGGGTGACTGGGTGCCTAATGACTCCCTGGAACACTATATTCTCGGGATCCAGATGACCCAGGCCACGGGAATGCGCCACGTACTGGAACTCAACCGCACCCAGTGGCCCCATTCCACCGGAGTCTGCTACTACAAACTCAATGACAACAATCCCGCGGCCGCCTGGTCCACGGTTGACTGGTATGGCGCTCCCAAGATTGCCTACCATGTATTGAAGCAAGCTTTTGCGCCCCTTCATGCGTGCATCCTGTTTCCCCGCATGTCGTTTGCCGGCGAACCCGTGGATCTTCCCGTGTATCTACTGGACGATGCCAATGACTTGCATACCCGCGACTGGAAAGTGCGGGCCAGGGCCTATGGACAGAATCTGGAACAATTGGCGCTATTTGAGAAAAGAGGCAATTTGGAACGATGGGAAAGAGTGCGGGAAGTGGGAACCCTTTCCCTGACGGGTGACCAGACCTTTAATATCCCCCTGCTGATCGTGGCCGAGGTGCTGGTGGGGAATCTGGTGGCCGATCGAACCTTCTACTGGCTTAACTACACCCAGATCCAGGGATGCCTGTTCAATCTGCCACGGACAAACCTGCGCGTGGAGAGGGGAGAAGGAGACATTACCCTTACCAATGACGGACTAAATCCGGCCGTTGGTGTCCATTTCCATACCCCTGGCTTCACGGATCGGTTTTCCTGCGCAGACTCCCATTTCTGGCTTGACGTCGGGGAAAAGAGAACGATCAAGGTTTCTCATGCGGACGAGAGAGTTCAGGTGCAGGCCTGGAATGCGTCGCGGGTTTGAGTTCGCCAGCTAATCCATGGTCGTCAAGACGTTTGAGAGTTCTGGTCTGAGACAGGAAATACGCCGACAGAGGCAGGTCAGCTAGCTCTTGAGCTGTTCCTCTGTCGGGTTGTAGCTTGTCTACGCAGATCTCCTCTCTGACTACAGACAGGGTGCGTGTCAACGGAATGGGCATTGCGGGCAGTCTGTGTCTGATAGCTGGCCAAATTCCGTTACCCGCCCAAGCCAAGTTTCACCCGATTTGACCTGGAAGGATATGAACCAAAGAGGAATTGCGGGCCATGGATACCGAAGAGAATAGCGGCTTTCAGCTTCTGGACCAGGACCGAGCTTCCCAGGGCGTTTTTACCCAGCGTACCAATTCCCAGGAACGACTTCAATGGTATCAGGACATGGCTTTGGGCATGTATCTCTACTGGACTGTAGATGCCCAGTTTGGCATGGTCAATGCCCATTCCGTTGTAGGCGCATCCCAAAGCTATTTGGATCGGTATTTCCACCAACTTCCCCAATGGTTCTATCCCAGGGAATTCGATGCAGCCTGGTATGCGCGCCTCGCTGCATCGTGTGGCTTTGGCTATGTCACAGTAACAGCCAAGAACCACAACGGCTTCTGCATGTGGGATACCGCCACGACAGACTTCAAGGTCACCAATACTCCCATGGGCATGGATGTGTTGCGCACCTACACCGATGCCTTGCGCGCACAGGGACTGCCTGTCGGTTTCTATTTTTCTCCAGATGACGCCTGGTTTCAATGGCGGCGTGGACGTGAAGTGACTCGCGTCCGGGACTATTGCAATCCTGAGACCAATCCTGACTTGCTGGCCTATGACCAGGAACAGCTTCGCGAACTAATCGAAATGTACAACCCGGATATTTTGTGTGTGGACGGGTACCGGAATGCCACCGCTTCGCTGGTCGAATTTGCCTGGGACCTGAATCCGGATCTGATGGTAACCCGGGGTGGTATTACGACGCCGGAACAGGAAACGGGCCAAGACGTACATGGGCCCTTTGAGGTCCATTACACGATCGGCCGCCAGTGGCAGTACCGGGCCGGCAATGACGCCAACAAGAGTGGCCGGGAACTCATAGAACTGTTGGTGGATATCCGGTCCCGGGGTGGCACCCTCCTGCTGGCTATCGGCGGACCGGATGCCGACGGCCGTCTGCCCCGGGACAAAGATGATCGGGTGCGCGAACTGGGACTTTGGATGTTCGTAAATGGAGAAGCCATGCATGCCACACGGCCATGGCGGCAGTCACGGCACGGCGATCTCATGTTTACGCAGAGCCCTGATGGATCGATTGTCTACGTCATTGATGTAGGCCCCCCATTGGCTTTCGGAACATGGCGGACGGTGTCCATAGATGGTATTCACCTCCGGACCGATGCTGAGGTGTCGGTCTTGGGTTCCTCTGGCCTGACCCTGGAGTATCGACCTGAGGTGGACCCACAGCCCCGTTGGCAACCCACATCCACGGGAATCGAGGTGACTTACTGCCGTACACAACGTCTATACAACGACTTGCAGTGGCCGAATCCCCTTACACTCAAACTGGACGGCGTTCAGGCATCATGAGCGCCATGTCTTAGCATTTTCAGATCCCTGTCGCCTTGGACTGATGCGCGGACAATCCTACCGGCTTACACAGCCTAGCATCCGTCAGACTCACCTTGCCCACAGTTACTATCAGGGTACACCCCCCAGGATGCCGAACCAGCGAAAAACGATTGCGCTTGTCCTGTTGGTAGCCCATGACAGGGATGGGCTTGGTGTTCCACAGAAGCAGGTTTGTCCAAGTAATCCCCAAGCCCCTCGTCCAGTACCGTCGCAGTTTTTCCACAGCAGGCACATCCCAAGCGCCTGGCTTTTAAACGGACTTGGGATCAGCCACTGCGGAAAGAGTCCCTGATATTTGGCTCACACGCACACTAGAAACTGCTGTTTTCCAGGAAAAGACAGGTAATCCATGAGGCGCAGGTAGGTGATGACCTCACTGTCGCTACGAGCCTGGCTCCTTTTCCCTCGCAACGAAAACCCGCCATAGATCGGATACCAGTCATCTGCCAGCACATACACGACAGTCACCAAACCCCCGAAGGGTATACTGGTTATGGGAAAGTACTCAGAATGGTGATGGCAGTACCTCCATGCAGCGAGGTCTTTCTCCCTTATGTCAACCCTTTAATTCCCCATCAGCCGTACCCTTATCATCATGACGCCATCGCACCCCTCTCCCCAGACTTCGCCCATGTACCGCTTGCTGTGCCAGGGTCCCAAGGTCCACGCCGGGCTTCTCCATGCTCTTTGCCGTTCCCTGCCACTGTGCCTCATCGCCTGTGTCTTGCTACTGGGTCTGGGGCAGACGAGCGTTGAGGCTCAAGGATCACCTCAGTGGATGAATCAACCTTTGGAGGTTTCCCCCTCACTGACGGGCCGAGACGGCACACTCCCCGAGGGAAAACAGGCTCTCAACAATATTGACCATGATGACTCCGCCGGAGGGAATCAAGCAGTGCATACGCAGGCGGTCGAGTCCGAAGAGTCCAACTTCGACTGCGAACTGCAACACGTAGTGGAGCCGGGGGATACGCTCCTGGCGATAGCCATCCGGTACGACGTCACCGTAACCGCCATCACTCAGGCCAGCGAACTGACGGATGTCGATAGACTACTGGTCGGCCGAACCCTGTGCATACCTGGCGCGGCAGCTGAGCTGCCATCACAGCCTCAGGTCATGTCTGCTCCACTGATCGGAGGCGAGAGGTATGTCGTCAAAAGCGGTGACACCCTATCCCAGATCGCTCTGAATCACGGCGTGCCACAAGCCGTGCTGGCCCGATCCAACTACCTGACAGATATCGATCGGCTTCAGGTCGGCCAAGTGCTGTGCATACCCAGACTGGGCTGGGCTGGGCCTACCACAGCGGATGCCGTGATGGAAGGCACTTCATATGCGGTCCAGGCAGGCGACACTCTATTGCGGATTGCTCTGGATCACGAGGTGCCCCTGACAGTCTTGCTGTTTGCCAACCGTCTTACCGAATGCAGCCTGATTCTTCCTGGCGAGATGCTTGTCATTCCAGCTGTCAGTGACACCGCTGCAGGGACTCTGCCTGATAAGCCCCAGCCTTCCCGGGAGATGATCCCCTTGGACTTCGCTTACGGCATCCAGGGGCATGCCCTGGACGAAGATAATAGGAAGGCAGTTTTAGCTCAGATCCGTGACTTGGGCTTCACTTGGTTCAAGCAGCAGGTGCGCTGGGAGGACATGGAGCCCCAACCTGGGCAACGGCGGTGGGAGGCAACGGATAGGTTACTGGAAGCTGCCGCCAAACAGGGTGTGAATGTATTGTTCAGCGTCGTGGCAGCACCGTCCTGGGCTCGAGAGAGCGAAGCGGATCTGACCGTGGCTGGCCCTCCCGCCGACAATGGGGACTTCGCTGATTATCTGGGGGCGCTGGCCAGCCGGTACTGCGGTCACCTTGATGCCATTGAGGTTTGGGACGAACAGAACTTGCACTACAAATGGGGCAATCTTAACCTCAGCGCCGAGTCCTACGTGCAAATGCTGGAGGCCGCTTCGGCTTCGATCCGTGAAGCTTGTTCCTCCATCCGAATCATTTCCGGCGCTCCCACGCCGGCCGGCGATGTCCCCAATCGCATCGTAGACGACTTCACCTATATGCAGCAGATGCTGGAAGCCGGAATGGCGGATCATGTAGATGGCATCGGCGCCCACCCCAGCGGCTACAACGTACCACCCCAATCCACTTGGCAGGAGGCGTGCGCCGCCATCCAGGAGTCGGGCAACATGTGGTTTAACGGTCCCTGCGACGTGCCCCACCATGCCTGGAGCTTCCGCTCCACCATGGAAGGTTATCGCGCGCTGGCGGTACAGTATGGTGCGGCCGACAAACCCATAGTACCGACCGAATTCGGCTGGGCCGTAGGCGACGGATTTCTCGTTTACCCTTATGCGCAAGACAACAGCTATCAGGAGCAGGCAGACTGGACCGTCCAGGCTTACACGATGATGCAAGATTGGGGGTGGGTGGGTCCCGCATTCCTGTGGAATTTGAATTTTGCGGTGGTTGCCCCTGGAACGGAAAGAGCCCTGTGGAGCATTGTCAGTGCTGACTGGGTCCCTTTACCGGTTTATACGGCCCTAAAGCAAATGACGAAAATAGGCGAGCAGGTCGACGGACCCGATGCAGACAGGTAGGTAGTTCCCGGTCATTCCATCCCGGAATTCAATGCGGTGACCGAGATTCTGACTTCGGCGGAGGCAAAGGAACTCCGCTGGATGGCTTGTTCCCCGAGTTCGACTCTGTAGCAAACCGAGACGAGGCACTACAGGTAAGGCAGGGCAATAATTCGGGCTAAAATCATACCAATCCCTTTGCCCACCCAACTATTCCTGCTGGATCCCTTCCTCCGGCAAGACTCCTGAGGCGTAGGAAAGAGGAACTGTCTCAAGCCCACCCCGGAGGCCTACTGAGGTGGGTCTCTTCGGGGTCCCACCCTCCGACTAGCTCTGCACAGATTCGGTCTCGTCGTGGGCTGTCTTGTCAATCTCAACGCGCAAGTTACTTTCCTCGGCCATCAATTCTTCCAAACGGGATTCCAGATGCCGGACCTGCTTCTTGGTGCGTTTCATGGATTGTCGGTTGCTCCCCATGTTGAGGGCATTGATTTCATTGCGCACCCGCATGATTTCCCGACGGACCATTTCCTTCCGTGCGATTTTCCGATTGCGATCCATCAGTCATCTACTGTTCCCAAATCTGGATAGTTTCTGGGTAATTCGCTCTCCGTTGATAGGGAACCAACGACCTTCCCTGCAACTGGAGTCCAGGTGGAGCAGTCCCCACCGATGACGGGATTGTATACCCGTGACATGGTCATGACTCCAGTGTCGTCGTCCCGTCCCTGACGTGCAACGAAGCTCTGGTCTCTGGCACCCCATCGTAAGTGCAGGCCTACCCCGTTGGCAACGACCACACGTCCATGAACCTTGCCTACCGCAAACCTTGCGGTCAGTCACAAACCTTGTGACTATCCCTATTATAACTTGGCTATATCACAAACTACCAAGTTATAGATCGCTTATCCTAGCTCCTAGTCGTCTTGTGTGAAATCCCGCGGTTCCCGGGGACGGTACAAGATATAGGCCAGCCCTACACCAATGAAGTATAGCAAGACCAGGGGAGCCAAGGCGATGGACATGTTGACTGGATCGATCGTCGGGGTAATGACCGCGGCCACAATGGAACTGATAACGATAGCATACCGCCACCAACTCAACAGACGGGGACCACTGACGATGCCGATCCGGGACAAGAAGGCCATGACCAGAGGCAACTCGAAGAAGACACCGATCCAGAACACGATACGAATAACGAAATTGACGAATTCCCGGGCGCTCCAGTTGGCCTCAATGACATCTTGCCAGAAAGTCTGGAGAAAATGGACAGCTACGGGCAACATCACATAATAGGCGAACGCTGCCCCGCCCACGAACAGGAATACGATGCCCGGCATAATCAGCAGCAGACTACGCTTTTCGTGGGGATAAAGCCCAGGCAGAATAAAAGCCAGCATCTGGTAAATGACGATAGGCGTGGCCAAAGCCGTGCCCAACGTAAAACTGACCCGAAAGAAAGTGGCGATGTTTTCAAAAGGCGTGATGGCCTGAAGCTTCACGTCCCAGTCTGTGACTATGATGTCCAAGACCATTTCCGCGATAAGCATTCCCAGCAACGTGCCTATGATCAGACCTGCCAGGATCCAAATCAGGCGCATACGCAGTTCCCGCAAATGCGCCATCAGACTCATGCGGCCTTCTTCCTGCTCCAGTTGTGCCTCAGGGGTTTGGATATCCGTGGCTGTCATGCGTCATTACCAAGTTGCCGTAAAGGGAACACCTTCATGTTCCGTTGTATTGTATACGTTGAAGCCCCATTGTCGGCGGCATATACCCCTGCGAATAACCACAGCAGGCCATCGTGAGCCAGGTTTTCCATACTGGAATCCGGAGACGGTAGAAGCCCCATTGCCGGCAGGCATGGCACCTCCGTTGTCGAGTGACAGGTACCCCTGGACTAAAATCTGCGGCTGGGTTACCCGGCCTCTGAGCTACCCGTGCTTGATACGAGTTTATCCGATAGCGACTATCGTGCAGGGGCTACATCCAGGTGCCAGCCACGTTACCCTTGCTCCTAAGCCGGACCCGATTCATGAAACGGTCATTGACCAGCTCACTGTTCTGGAAAATTCTGCCTTGATCAATTAAGATTTGTGACTATATATATGACCGGGGTCATCATGCAGGTCATTTACACATGATTACCATTTCGAAAAGTAAGCTGAAGGCGAACATGCTCCGAGTGTTTCGCGAGATCGAGGCGAGCGGTGAGGAACTCATTGTGACAGACCGTAACCGCCCTGTCTTGCGTATTCAGCGTATCAATTCAAAAAAGACAGTGGAGGAGGTGTTCGGATCTATCCAAGGCAAAGTCTTCTTCTATGAAGACCCCAATACGCCAACAACCGACGAGTGGCCGGAGGCATAGTGATAGTTCTGGATACCTCGGCGCTGTTGTTCTGGACTTTGAATCCCGAAAGACTTTCGGAGACTGCAGGCTTGGCGATTGCAGGGACAGATCAGATAGGGATTAGTTCCATCTCGATCTGGGAGATTGGCCTCAAAGTCAACAAAGGCAGACTATCGATTCCACTCTCCATTGGTGAATTCGTGAACGGGTTGGCGCAGGTGGATCGGGTTGTAATCTTCCCGGTAGATACTGCGACCTGGCTGAAGAACCTGGAACTTCGCTGGGAGCATCGTGACCCAGCTGACCGCACTATCGTTGCTACGGCTTTCCTGTATTCCTGCCCATTGGTGACCTCAGATGCTACCATCCAGAGCTTCTACTCCAACACAATCTGGTAATCGCTTTACAGCGATAAGCGACCCAGTCCCCTGGTTACATGGACAGTCGCCCTGTCTCTAAGCAGTTCAGACTTAGCAGAAGCAGCAAGTGAGCCCCATTACCAGCGGTGAGTTCAACGCCACCGGGTAAACAATAGCCGTCCGCGTAATCCCTTGCCCTGGCACATGCGCACAGGCCTCAGCGGATGTCGCAAGGCTGTACGATTGGGACTGGGCCACGCCCGCGTAAGGGCTGCCTTGGATCTGCCCTGTATCCCGTTGAGAGGGAAATGACAAGCAGATGTCTTGGGCTGCGCCCCATTCACGGCTATATTCGCCTCTCTTGGCACTGTGCTTTTTAGGGCGGTGGCAGCCTCAGGCGGAGCTATCTTGTTCTCAATGGTTCCGGTCTCGGTAATGGAGTCCGCTGCTTCTACAGGTTTCGTCGTTGCATCTGACCCGGGAGCCGTGTCGCTGCCGGCGGCAGAAGACCCACTGGAATCAATGAGTGACCCCACTTCAACCTTGTTGCGACCATTCGGGGAAGTTTGGGCTGATGGTGGAGTAGCAATCACCTGTTGGCCTGTAGAGTTGGCATTAACGGGAGCCGCATCCGCCGGTTTCGCCTCGGTGGCTGACGTGGGGGCAGATTGAGCATTCTCCTCCTCAGCCTTGCTATCATCCTGATCCTCATCCAGGTTGAGGTCCAGTTCATCATTGGCCCATTTCTCGATGAGGCCGCCTGTCTTGATGTCCTTGAGCTCGTTTAGTTCCTTCAATTCCTCCACGCCCAATTCCTGCTCCAATTGCCCCGTCAGTTCCTTGGACAAATTGCGCAGGCGAAAGAATCCCTTGACGATTTCCTTGGCTACCCCGGGCAGTCTCTCAGGACCCAACACGACCAAGGCCAGGATGATAATGAGCATCACTTCCGGGATACCGATACCCAGGAAGGAAAAACTGCTGGGGAAACCCATAACACCTCCAGGCCTGCTGTACCCTAGACGGTAACCGGAGCGGGTTCCTGCTGGGCAAGAAGAGCCCCCAGCACCCCATGCACGAAATTGGGACTCACTTCAGAGCCGTAGGCTTCAGCCAGCTGGATGGCTTCGGCAATCACGACCCGTACCGGACTGGGAAAATCCTTGGCCTCAATCTCGTACAGAGCCATGCGCAGTATGTTGCGGTCTATCACGAGCAAGGTATCCACCGGATAGCGCTGGGCGACCTGTCCAATGCGACTGTCCAGTTCATCCTGTCTATCGAGGATGCCAAATACCAGGCTCCGGATATAATCCTGCCCGGCCTCCGTGATGTCAATGCCTTCCTGCTGCAGGCTGTACATGCGTAAGTGGAAAATGCGACTCGGGGCGTGGTCAGTGGTCTCATGCTCGTACAATATTTGCAGGGCAATCGCCCGGTACTGACTATGCAGGCTGGCATAGGTTCCGGTTCCGCCCTGCCAGTGCGAGGAGACAGGCAGGTAAGCCCCTGCCTGCCGGGAAGAGAGGCTGGACTCCGCCGTAGACCTGACAGAAGATGATGATGAACGCTTTTCTTGCTGCTTGCTCTTCATTGCATTGAAAGTCCACCATCAACCGAAAGAGTCTGGCCAGTGATAAAAGCGGCATCGTCGGACGCCAGAAAGGCCACCGCCTTGGCCACTTCCTCTGGTGTACCCATGCGCCCCAACGGAGTTGCCTCGATTATACTTTCCAGATGCTCCTGAGACACAACTGCTGTCAGAGCCGTAGGTATGAAACCGGGAGCTATCGCATTGACCGTGATACCCCGGCTGCCCAGTTCCCGTGCCAAGCTCTTCGTGAAACCCAAGAGCCCCGCTTTGCTGGCCGCGTAATTGACCTGGCCCGCTTGTCCGCGCAAACCAATTACAGACGATATGTTGATTATGCGGCCTGACCGCTTGCGAATCATGCTGCGTACCACAGGTCGTGTCACCTGATACACACTAGTCAGATTCGTCTGGATCACGGTATCCCAGTCATCGGCTTTCATGCTCATCAGCAACCCATCACGGGTCAAGCCGGCATTGTTGACCAGAATGTCAATCTGGCCGTATTGCTTGAGAACTTCCTTGACCAGTCCTGCCGCATCCTCACTTACCGACACATCAGCCTGCAGCAAACTGCAGGATCCTCCCTCATTCCGAATGGCTTCACATACGGATGTGGCCCCTTCCTGATCACTACGGTAATTCACTACCACCGTACTACCCCGCCGTGCCAGTTCCTGGGCCACAGCAGCGCCTATGCCCCGACTACTGCCAGTTACGAGAGAAATCTTGTCGTTCAGGGACATGCGCCAACCGATACTCACAGGGGGAAGGACAAGTCGTGGATTATAGCATAATGCCGGTCACGAATTTCGCCTGAACGACGGTAAGCCAGGGCAATTGCATTTTGATTTATGGTCCAGTTTATGGTGCAAGAGGGAGATAATGTGCCAGATGCAACACTATATACAGAACTGCAAATGCTGTAATCCAGCCAAACAGGGCATTATTAGCTCCTGTCCAGCGCTCTTTCCGGTGGTTCACGGTGATTTAGAGTCCTGCGAGCACTATATTGAGAAGCCAGCGCATTAAACTGCGATCACCCTGGGCTTACCGTCCAGGGTGATCGCAGTTTCCAACTCCTGCGGATAAGGTTGAGGATAGGGTTCCATACTACTTCAGTGCCACTCCATGTCGGTGACTTCACTGTATCCCGTGGAATGTTTGCACTCTCCAGGCCAATGCCCCGGAGTAACTACGTCGGGCGGGTGGTGCGAACTGTGTCGCGATACCCGCTAATACAAGCCGTCCTCAGTGTCGGTGGTCGTGGCTTCCACCTAGTGGTTGCGCCACCAGCTTGGCAGGTCAGAACCGTCATGCCAGGCTTCTACCAGGCCATCCAGGTCCGCGAAAGACACCTTCTCATCGGTGGCCAGGGAATCCAGGAAATCGGCCACTGCCTGCCGTGCCGCCACCCCATATCGTTCTTCCACATATTCCAATTGCGCTTCCCGCAGTCCTTCCCGCAGTCCTTCCTGGCGGAGTGTAGGGTAACGCGTGTCCACCTGCTGTCCCATCATTTCCAATGCCTCCAATGAAGAATCCTGTTGTGCGCCCCAGTCAGCGGGCAGGTCGGGCCACCGCCGTACAGCGGTTTGGGCAAACCGCGACAAGGCGTCGCGCAAGCCCTGCGCCCTTTCCTCTCCATACAGGGCCGCAATGTCGGTACGGGCCGGTAGCCGTCGAATCCGTTGGGCCAGTTCCGACAGAAACCGGGTGGGTTCCGTGAGGGAACGTTCCAGGTCAAATACAAGACGTAGGGTGTCCTGCGAAGGTATTTCCCCTTCGTCCATGTGATGCATGTCAAACACATGGGCGGGCATGCCGCCGAACCATTGCCGCGCCAGAGACCTGTGTTCCGGGGCGAAAACGCCTTCTGGCCGGGGGTCCAGCCAAGGACTCGCGCCCCTATACAGGACAATCATGACAGGCAAGGGAATGTGTTCGTACCCGGCTGATAAGTGGCACTGGCCTCGCAGTTCAGCACAAGTCCCGACAGGTAATTGTGGACCCGCCAGGCAAATGTCCTCTGGTTCAGGGTCTGTACTTCATGGGTATACATGATGCAGGGCCCCGCCTCGGATTCAAACCACCACACACCATCGCTTTCCCGCCGTTGGTCCATTGCCCGCCTGCCGCCCTTGTCCCCCACATATCGTGTCGCAAAAGGGGTGAGTGACTGCGGGTCGAACGCACCACATCCCAATGCCTGGCATATCCATGAGGCCCAGGCGTGTTGCACCCCGATTTCCTGATGCAGTCGCTGGTACTGTGTGTCCGAAACAAAGGCCATGGCAAGTTCCCGGGTCACTGTGCCCATACCCCATTGTACTTCATGCCTTCGCTGAGAATATTCCCATCCCATGAGACATTCCAGAGGGTTGCCCCCGCAGATACGGGGAAATCCATCAGGGCGGTTGCATTGTAATTCGAGGTTGTTTTCTTTCGGCTAGATTGGGGAGGCAGTCGATTGTCTCTACGGGAATTGACCTCATGGCTGACCTTGATGCCTCCTCCTTGGTGGCTGGTCTGGAGCAAGTAGAAGATCCCCGCATCGAACGGGCGAAGCGCCATGAATGGCTAGATATTTGGGTGCTTAGTGTGCAGACACCGATTGGCGGGGCGGATAACAGGGGCGCGATTGAGGACTTGGGCCAAGCCAATCAAGGTTGACGGCAGACTTTCCTGCCTTTGCCCAACGGGATTCCTTCTCATGACACGGTAGGCCGGGTCCTGGCGCGGCTGGATGCTGTCCCGTTGGAGCGCAGTTTCCTGGGCTGGGTACAGTCAGCCTTGACGCTGACCGAGGGGCAACGGGTGGCCATCGACGGCCAGAGCGTACGCCGTTCCCGCGATGCCGGTCAGGGACAATCACCGCGCCCTTTGGTCAGGGCCTGGATGCAGGCGCACCACTTGGTTCTGGCCCAACAGGCTGCCGCCGACCGCCCCCACGAAATTACCGCCCTTCCTCCCTTGCGGCAGATGCGGGAGGCAGACGGTTGTATGGTGACGTTGGCTCGGGGACCCCACGGGTGGGTTGACAGCAAGCCATCGCCTAGCTGATCCGGGAGCAGGGCGCGGACTCTGTACTGACGGTCAAGGAAAACCTGAAACACCGGTATGACCGCTTGGAGGATACGTTTGCCTACGAACCGTCCCCGGGCTTCGTTGACTGTCCCCGCGACTACACCGCAACCGTTGGCCAGGACCCTGGTCGCATCGAAACCCGGCGTTGTGGGGTGATGGGTGCTCCAGACGACGGCCCGTATGTCGAGCCGGAACAGGTGGGGACCGACCTGCAGAGTCTGATCATAGTGGATCCGGAACGACGGTGCGGCTGCCAAGTGACCACGCAGGTACGTTACTTCATCTCCCGTCCGCCGCCCCAGGCCGCAACTTTACGGGCCGTGGGGCGGAACCCCTGGCGCATCGAAAACGCCCTGCACTGGGTACGGGATGCGGCGTTTCGGGAGGATGACAGCGGCAGCCGCCGGGATCAGGCACCTCCGGCCGTCTTGCGGCGCATCGCCCTGAATGTCCTGAAACAGCCAAAAACCGCTACATTGGGCGTCGCTAACAAGCGTCTCAAGACGGCCTGGGACCTGAACTATCGCGTCAAGCTGCTGGAGGTCCTGCGGCAGGGCAATTAAAATGCAATCGCCCTGACGGTAAGCCATAGCGACCTCAGCAGCCATTTTGAACAGGTTTCAGGCCCTCTGTTGGGTCATCACCCAATCAGCCCACCGTTCAATGTCTTTCACATCCTGCAACGAGAAATTGGGTGAGCGGCGGTCGAATCTCTTGGCCAGACCACCCAAGACATTGCCACTGCCGAATTCCACAAAGGCTCTGCAACCCATTGACTGCATTGTTGCCATGGAGGCATGCCACAGAACACTGCCATCCAACTGATCCAGCAATTCCCGTTGCAGGACTTCAGGCTCGGAAGCTGCCTGGGCATTTGTATTGAGTACAACGGGTGCTTGGGGAGCCTGGAAGTTTGCAGCGTGAACCACCTGCCCCAAAGCGGGTTTAGCCTTTTCCATAAGCGGACAATGAGCGGGAATACTCACCGCCAGGGGCATGACTCGTCGCGCACCGTGGGCCGGCGCCTGGCGTTCGACCTCTTGAACACCCGCCTTTGAACCGCTGATCACCTGCTGGGTGGGACTGTTGGCATTGGCAATCTGTACTACCTCGCCTGTGGTCTGCGCCACGTCTCGGCAGAGTGCATCCAGATCTTTGAAAGCCATGCCCAATACAGCCGCCATCCGCCCCGGAGACTGCGTACCCATCGCTTTCATGAGGCGTCCTCGTTCTCTGACGAGCTTCAAGCCATCAGCAAAGGCAAGGGCCCCGGACGCCACCAAAGCAGAGTATTCTCCCAGGCTATGGCCCGCAAAGGCCCGTGGCAAAGGCATCGGGATCAGATACTGACTGGCAGTCCAGAAGGCCGCCAGACTTACCGCCAGCAGGGCAGGTTGTGCATTGACGGTGTCTGTCAACTCCGTTTCGGGGCCTTCGAAACAGAGTTGGGACAGGGAAAACCCCAAGATGTGGTCTGCTTCATCCAGCGTGTTCCGGGCTACAGCTGATGATTGGTACAGATCCTGCCCCATGCCCACATGTTGGCTCCCCTGACCCGGAAACAGGTAAGCCATGGAGGGCACGCCCGGTGCCGGGCCGAACACCACATTCACAAGTTCAGACTCGCAGGCATCCGCACAGACGGATAGTAGGCCACACCATCATGGGAAGTCCTGGAACTTCCCATGCTTCTGGTTCCAGACCACCTTGCCGGCAATCTGGGAGTAGGTACAGACTCGCCACCCCTTATCCCTCTTCTTCGTCTCCTTCCTCAAGGAAGCGGTGCCCCCGATATTCCCCACACTGCAGGCAGCCGCGGTGAGGTTGGATATAGGCACCACATCCCGGGGTAGGACACTTCTGCAGTTGAGGACGTCCCAGGGCGTGATGGGATCGCTTCTTGCGGGCCCGGGTGCGACTGACTCTTCGTTTAGGTTGGGGAGGCATTCCTAGTCTCCTTTTTCTTGAGGGATCTTATCAGGATTGGTCCGGCTTGGAAGCAGGATCGTCCGCGGCCGGTAATAGAGACAGCAGGGACTCCCATCGCGGATCGATGGGCTTGCGGCGTACAGTACCTTCATTGACTTCATCCAGAAAACGACGGCTCTCCCGGTAGTGTTCACACTCTTCCGGATTCGGGTAGGCACACGCCGGATACTGCAGGGCTGCGATACACAGTTGCTGGCGTACCACTTCACTCAAATCAAGTTCATGTCGCTCATTAATCAGGAGAGCTTCATCAAACAGCGCCTCTTCGGAACCCTTATAGTTCTCAGGGTGCAGATAGCGTCCCGTTGTCACGTCCGTTAAAGGCCGAAACATTTCCTCCAGCTGGAAGTTGGCTTCGTGCTGTACGGGTTCCAGACAGCGGCTGCAGGGAATGGACAAGGTGGTTTGGCAGGTACCCAACACCAGTATGCCACTGGGAATACGCGTCAATTGGACATGGCCTGTGAGAGGCTGTACCGGCTCCAAGGCAGTGTCCAGGCGTCCAATATCCTCGTTCAGCTCAAAATCGCGCCGACTGCCAACCGGTTGCCTCAGCAACTGCGAAACATTGAATTTCATCGTATTCTCGGGATTATGGCACCCCCGCCGTACCAGTCTGAAAGCTCCCAGCTGTGGGAGGTCGGCGACAGGGTGCAGACTCCTGGACCTGGCGGTTTACCACTCAGGTCCAATGAGGTCACTCTGGAGGTTGGTGGGTTCTCGACTCCAGTTCAGTTACGCCCCGTTCCACCTCATTGATCATGGAATAGAGAATATCATGCAAATTGCGCAGGATATTCAACTGGTAGGCTTCAGCATCAAAACGCATGCGCGCCGTCTCCTGTTCTGACTGCTGCAGGATCGAGGTCGCCTCCTGCTCAGCCTTGAGCACCAATTCCTCCTCAGCCAATATCTCCTTGGCTTTGGCCTGCGCTTCCTGCTTGATGGTTTCGGCATGACTGCGGGCTTCGGCAATAATGCGATCCCGTTCCTGGATCATGCGCTCCCCTTCCTGGATCGCACTGGGCACATTGATGCGCATGGTGCGCAGTATGTTCATGGCCCGATCCTTGTCCACCAACACAGAGGAACTCATGGGCATATTGCGGCCTTCGGCAACCATCTTGTGCAATTGATCGATAAGGGACAGAATTTCGATGTCGCACCTCCCGCCTATTTACATCAGAACGAGCGCCCTGACCGGGTACCCAAAAATTGGCAATCCCTGCACAGTGTATAAAGGCTGTATTGTACCATCAGAGCAACCCAGATTACGCCAATCGATATGAGGCGTATCAGCCCTGGTGAGATAACTTGCTCCGTACGGGAGATACGCCATCCCGTTCTGGTCCCGTTTCGGTGGCTGCGGCAAAACGGGCCTGCAGCGCCGCCACGGAAGCCGGCGGTGCCCACGACGCGAAATCACCCTCGAGACTGGCGACTTCCTTCAGGATAGTGGCACTCAGAAAGGCGTGGGCGGCATCCGTGATCAGACAGCAAAGCTCGATTTCCGGGGCCATTTTCCGATTGGCCATGCCCACCTGGTATTCGTATTCATAGTCAGCAATATTGCGCAGACCTCGCACTACTACTTGTGCTTTCTGGTTGCGGGCGCAGGTTACGGTCAGGCCACTGTAAGTTACCACCTCCACATTGGATAGATGGGCCGTGCCCTGCCGAACCAGCTCCATGCGGGTAGCCGTATCAAACAGGAGGTTAGTGGAAGGAGTTTCATATACCGCCACAATCACTTTTTCAAAGAGGGTCGACGCCCTCTGGGTAATGTCCAGATGCCCATTATGAAAGGGATCGAATTTCCCCGGGTAGAGTGCACGGGTCATGGTAAACATCCTCCAGGCCTAGGTGCCACCGGCAAGAACTGTTGGCTCGCATAATTGTGAAACATTATCCCTCGAGACGAAAGACTCACGCCCTCTTCCGTCGCTGTGAGCATGCCCTGGACTTCCAGATGTTGGATGGTTTCCGCAAAAGTCTCCCGCAGATCCGCACCGTGGGCCTGTTGGAAGCCAGCATAGGTTACCCCCTCCTGCACCAGGCGCAGCCCTAACATCATAGTTTCCGCCTGCGCCAGATCCTGCGTAATGATCTCATAATCCGATATGGGAGACTCGCTCTGCTGCAGGCAACGGTTATACTGCGGTACGGAATCACAGTTCCACCAGCGCAATTCCCGGGTCTGGCCCTCTTTCCCTTCCTCCCGCCAGTGACTGTGCGCTCCGGGTCCAATGCCCAGGTAGTTGCGGTTGCGCCAATATTTCAGATTATGCTGACAGGCATGCCGGAACCACTGGGTCGGTTCAGGACTGCGACTCCAGTTGGCAATTTCATACTGTACAAAACCAGCCTGAGCCAGAATCTCCTGGGCTGCCTGGTACTGTTCAGCCGACAGATCCTCGTCGGGTTCTGGCACCTGGCCCTGCTGGACCATACGGTAGAGGGGCGTACGAGGTTCTACGGTCAGGGCATACAGACTCAGATGTTCCACCGCCAGGGCCAGAGCCTGCTCCAGACTATGTATCCAGGCCTCGAGACTCTGCCCTGGCAGGCCGTGGATCAGATCCAGATTGATGTTGGTCAACCCTGCTGTCCGGGCGGAGGCCACGGCCGCAGCAATTGCTTCCGCTTCATGCCACCGACCCAACAGGGTCAATTCAGCATTATGAAAGCTTTGGGCCCCAATACTGATGCGATTGATGCCACTTTGCCCCAAAGCGGTGAAACGGGCAGTATCCACGGTATTGGGATTGGCCTCACTCGTGAATTCACAGTCCGGACGGAGGGTAAAGGAACTGCGTACCGCATCCTGCAATCGCTGGAACTGTTCCGCTTCCAGTATGGTGGGAGTCCCACCACCATAGAATACCGTATCCACTTCGGCGCCTGCCGTGCAAGTCCCCCATTTTCGAATTTCAGCACAGAGGGCGTCCACAGTAGCCGCAAAGATTTTTTCCAGGCCAGCGTAGGTATTGAAATCACAATACACGCATTTGCGCAGGCAAAAGGGAATATGGATATAGAGGCCCAGGGGTTCGCTAGCTTGGAAGCGGATACCCCCAAAGATATCGGCCGTCATCGGCTGCCTGTCACCCGGTGCAGACGGTAACCGTGTCCCCGTACGGTAAGTATATATTCTGTCTGCGCATCAAATTCGGCCAGTGTGCTCCGCAGACGCCGCACCAAGGCATCCATGGACTGACGGCTGATCCCTGACGGATCATCCTCGGGCCATACCGCTCGTTTGATCTGATCCCGGGATACGATACCGCCTCCTGCCTGCCACAGGGCATGCAGAAAGCGAAACTGCATCAAACTCAGGGGTGGCTCAAGGGGTATACCATTTAATGTCACCATCCGCGTATCGGGATCCATCTCCAGTCCCAGGGCCGTGCTTTCCCAGGCCAAATCAGTCGTGGCATCCTCACTGGCATAGGCCAGCTTATAGCATAAAGCGACCTGTACTTCATCGCCGTTTTGCAGGCGCTTGTCGTGCCGTATGGACTGACCATTGACATGGGTACCGTTCTTGCTATCCAAGTCCCGAATGAAGAAATCACCGTCCTGCCAGTAGATCCGGGCATGCGTACGGCTGACCAGACGATTGTCCAGCACGATGTCACATTCCTCGTCCCGGCCAATCAACAGGTCCTGCTGGGGGTTAAGAATCCACTTGCGGCTACCTTCCGTCGCCCCCAGCCACTGCAACAGCATGGCCTGATGCTGCTCCTTCTTGTCTGCAGGACTTTCCTTCATGTCAGATGCCCGTAACACACGCTACAATTATGGGCCATTATAGCGAAGTGCCGGCTGTTACTTTCCTCTTTACACCATTACTCCCCTCCAGGCCCTGATTATGCATATCCCTCTGGCTATGGGTACCGAGTTGCGTGACCGGTACCGGATTGAGGCCCTGGTGGGACAGGGGGGCATGGGGGCTGTCTATCGGGCCCAGGATCTGCGGCTTTCCGGCCGTATGTGTGCAGTCAAGGAAATCCTGCTCACATCCCTGGAGGGAGTAGATCCGGTCATTCAGCAACAGACATTCGACCAGTTTCATCAGGAAGCTTCGATTCTGGCGCGCCTGGACCACCCCAACCTGCCGAAGGTCAGCGATGTTTTTTCCCTGCCTCATCGGGAATACCTGGTCATGGATTTCGTGTCTGGCTCCAACTTGAGCGAACTGCTGGTCCAATCCCCGGATTCAACCGGCAACGGTTTCCCGGAAGACCAGGTCTTGGCCTGGAGCCAGCAGATCCTGGACGCTCTGGCCTATCTGCATGATCAGTCTCCTCCTATCCTGCATCGGGATATCAAGCCCGCCAATCTCATTCTCACGGGACAGGGGGTGATCAAACTGGTTGACTTTGGCTTGGTCAAACTCCTGCAGCCCAATGACCCGCAGACCATAACGGTGGTCCAGGGTCGGGGCACCCTGGCCTACACTCCCATTGAACAGTATGGGGGCGAAGACGACTTTACCAGTGAGGCCTCAGACATATACAGCCTGGGGGCTACCCTGTATCATCTGCTGGCTGGCCAGGTGCCTGCGGACGCCCGTACGCGGTTTCTGCAGTCCGGATACCTGGATGAATTGCGCAAGCCCGGGCGTCGTATAACCCGCCGCACCGAAGCGGCCATTTTCCATGCCTTGTCCATGCATCCCCAGCAGCGCCCCGCCTCCGTCGCCGAATTTCGACACGAACTGCTGGGGCCGCCTTCCCCCAACCACGTGCTGGCCCGGCCTGGATCCTTGCCCAGAGTTTCTTGGGGTGAGGCCTTGATCGACCATCGTTGGCTGCTGGGTCTGGCGATTGGTCTGAGTCTGCTCGCTCTGGCTATGAGTCTGCTGCCAAATGCAGGTTCCTGACCCGCAATCTTGCAAGGGTCCGATCTTTTGGTCTTCAGGATCCCCGGTGTTACACTCTCTAACGGTAAAATTGGGTTTGGTGTGCAGACTGGAGGCAGTCATTGGGCTTGCCCCTGCACCTGACACGAGGAAAACGAAGCGGCAGAAAGGTGCCATGCAGAAGACACGCATTCACATGGGGCGAATGGCCCTCGTGCTGTTAGTGACTCTGTTGATGCCCCTCATCATTGGTGTGCTGCTGGATCTGCTGCTCGAGACTTCGCCCTGGATCACCGTGACCATGGCTATCGTGTCCTTGCCCATCTCGGCGTTCTTCGTCGTGCGTCAGGGGTTGTCTGAAATGCAGCAGGTCATTGATACCACCGCACCCCCAGTCGAAGCCGATTCCCTCACTTCTCTCCCAGAACAATCACAACAAAGGTAGTCCTATGACGGCCAGTGTGGATGCAGGACAGCAAGTCAAAACCCCTTTCTTCAAGAATCCCCGACGGGTCATTCCCTTGCTGGCGGTGATTGCGCTGCTGGTCGTTAGTATATTTCTGCCCCGACCGGAACTGCACGTATCCTTGGCTCCAGAAAAGATTGCCTACGGTGGGCCTGATTGGCTGACCAATACCTGGATTACCACCATTGTCGTGGACCTCATCCTGATCATCGGCGCCCTGGTGGTCCGGGCCGGATTGCGCCGGGATGTGCCCAAAGGGTTCACGAATGTCATAGAATTTGCCATGGAAGGGTTATACAACCTCCTGGCGGGGGTCGCCGGGAAGCATATAGATCGATTCTTCCCGTGGGTTGCCACCATCTTTTTCCTGGTCATCGTCAGCAATTATGTGGGTCTGATTCCGGGTGTCAATACCATTCAGTCGCCCTGGTCTGTCCCCCCCGATGACCATGCCCAGGTGGTGGGCCAGGAACTGGCCGCCAACCCCCAGGATTCCCGATCCTTTGCCCTGTTTGCGGCCGCGGAAGAAGAGGGACATGCCTCCACCAAGCCTTTGCTCCGGGCGCCCAGTACCGATCTCAATATGACCTTTGCCCTGGCCCTGATCACCATGATCATGGTGCAGTATTTTGGCCTTAAGGATCTGGGATTGCGCTACCTGCGCAAATTCTTCGCCTTCCGCAAGGGAGGTATGGGCATGTTGATGGGCGTCGTTGGCCTGCTGGAACTGGTAGGTGAATTCGCCAAGATTATCAGTTTCACCTTCCGTCTTTTTGGCAACATATTCGCGGGCGAAGTCTTGCTGGCGGTCATGGCCTTCCTGATTCCGTTTGTAGTGCCTTCCATTTTCTATGGCTTTGAGGTGTTCGTCGGATTTATCCAGGCGGCGGTCTTCATGATGCTGGCGCTCATCTTCTTTACGTCTGCCACCGTCAGTCATGATGATCATCATTAAGGGGCCCTTCGGGCACAGTCAATCGTTCGCGCATTAGCTCGTAATCGTTTTCCAACACAAGGAGTACAAAGATGGAACTTGAGGCTGCCAAGGAAATCGGCTCGGCTCTGGCCATTGGCTTGGGCGCTATTGGACCGGGTATTGGGGTAGGACTCATCGGCGCCAAATCAGTTGAGGCCATGGGACGTAATCCAGAGGCTGTCGGTATCGTGCAGACAAACATGTTCATCACCATCGCGTTTGCCGAGGCAATTGCGATTTACGGGCTGGTCATTTCCCTGCTGATTAAGTTCGGCTAAAGGTCATGCCGGTGCGCATCAACAAGCGGATGGAGGGTTCTTAAACTCATGGACGCATTGAGTGTGTTGGGATTTAACAGTATGGCGTTCATTTCCCAAGTCGTGAATTTCCTGCTCATCATGCTGTTGCTGACCAGCCTGCTGTACAAGCCGGTACGGAAGGCGCTCATTGAGCGCCGGGAACGCATTGCCCAAGGTTTGCACGACGCGGAACGAGCCCGGGAAGCGGCGGCCGAAGCCGAGCAGGAGAAGGAAAATATCCTGTTTGCCGCTCGGGATGAATCGCAGCAGCTCCGCGCCCAGGCCATTCGGGAAGCTGAAACGGCCGGACAGGAGATCCGGTCCCGGGCCGAGGCCGAAGCCAGTGAGATCCGGCAGCGGGCACAGCAGGAAGCGGAAGAGCAGAAAGCCGCCATATTGGTGGAAGCCCAGAAGGACATTGCTGCCCTGGCCATGCTGGGAGCTGAGCGCATTCTGGGCCGCGAACTGCAGCAGCAGGAAGATCAGGAACAGCTAATTGCTGATCTCCTGACGGAACATAAGCGGAGTTAACAGGATGGCGCAAACGACAGATGCCCGCAGTTATGCTGAGGCCTTTCTCGCCGCCATGCAGGAAAGTTGGCAAGCCAACCTGCAAGAACTGGAAAGGAAGCTGGCAGAAGGCACCTCCCTGCGTACCTCTGTCCGGGTAGCCCGGCAGGATCAGGGAGAAGTACACGCCCTGCTTGCCGCGGCCCTGCCTGATATTCCCACGGCCCTGGTCAATCTGGCGACCTTGTTGATTGCAGAGAACCAGGTGGATCTGATTCCAGAGATTGCCAGTGAATTACAGACGCAATTGACTGGCACGGCCGGTCCGTTGAAGGCCCAGGTCACCAGTGCGGTGGCCCTTTCTGAAACACGCCAGGCTGAACTGCGGTCCTATCTGACATCCGAGCATGGCAGTGAACTGGACTTGCAGTTCCTGGTTGATCCCAGTCTGATTGGGGGCCTCCGCATCCGCGTGGGGGACAATCTGACCGATCTCTCGGTCTCCAGTCAGCTTCAGTCCCTGCGCGACGAGGTATTGACATCAGTCTAACCCCTGAGCAGGGCGTTTGCCTTTGCCTACGCAAGAGAGGATGCAAGACAAGTCATCATGGCCGTAATGAGTGAAAGCCTGACCCAGAGACTGAAGGAACGAATTCTTTCCTTCGAACCCGTACCTACCCGCGTGGACGTGGGTGAAGTGGAATCCGTAGGCGATGGTATCGCCCTCATCAAGGGTCTGGAGCAGGCCATGGCGGGGGAGCTGGTGGAATTCACGCGCAACAATACACTGGGCATGGTGCTAAATCTGGAAGAGGACAATGTGGGTCTCATCATCATGGGGGAATACACCGATATTGAGGAAGGGGATCTGGTGCAGAGCACCGGCCGCATCGCCTCGGTACCGGTGGGAGATGCCCTGCTGGGTCGGGTAGTCAATGCGGTAGGCCAGCCCATCGATGGCAAGGGACCGATAGAAACCAACGCGACCCGGCCTGTGGAACGTATTGCCCCAGGCGTGGTTACGCGTAAATCCGTGGATACTCCGGTTGAGACAGGCCTGACCTGTATCGACGCCCTGATTCCGATTGGCCGCGGCCAGCGGGAGTTGATTATCGGGGACCGTCAGACCGGCAAAACGGCCATTGCCATTGACACCATCATCAACCAGAAGGGCAAGGACCTGATTTGCATCTATGTGGCTGTCGGCCAGAAGCAATCCACGGTGGCTCAGGTCGTAGGCATTCTGGCGGAAAACGGGGCCATGGAGCATACCATCGTCGTGTCTGCCGCTGCCGCCGATCCGGCTGCCCTGCAGTTTATTGCCCCTTATGCCGGTTGCGCCATGGGGGAAGAATTTATGGAACAGGGCCGACATGCTCTCATCATCTACGATGATTTATCCAAACATGCCCAAGCCTACCGGCAGGTTTCTCTGCTGTTGCGACGCCCGCCTGGCCGCGAAGCCTATCCGGGTGATGTTTTCTATCTGCATAGTCGCCTCCTGGAACGCGCGGCGTGTATGGCAGAGAGTGAAGGCGGGGGTACACTCACGGCTCTGCCCGTCATTGAAACCCAGGCCAACGATGTATCGGCCTATATTCCCACCAACGTGATTTCCATCACGGATGGCCAGATTTTCCTGGAGAGTGACCTCTTCTATGCCGGGGTACGTCCGGCCATGAATGTGGGTCTTTCGGTCAGCCGCGTTGGTTCTTCGGCGCAAACGAAAGCCATGAAATCTGTGGCGGGCCGTCTGAAACTGGAATTCAGCCAGTACCGGGAATTGGCCGCTTTCGCCCAGTTTGGCAGTGAACTGGACGCTGCCACCCAGTCCCAGTTGAACCGGGGCCAGCGTATCCAGGAAGTTCTGAAGCAGAACCAGTACCAACCCTTGTCCTTGCCCCAGCAGGTAATATCCTTGTGGGCCGTCAACAACGGTATGCTGGACGAAGTAGAGGCAGCCAACGTCAAGGCCTTTGAAACCGATCTGCACGCCTATATTGAATCCAGCCATCCCAATATCCATCGTTCCTTGTCGGAAACCCAGGATCTGGATGACGAGACAGAGGCGGCGCTGCAGACCGCCGTGGAAGACTTCAAGCGCTCTTGGTCGCCGACATCTGCGTAGCTCGAGGCCCACTCAGGACTTGCCATGGCCAGTACACGTGAAATCCGGCGCCGCATCAAGTCGGTCTCCAATATTGAGCAAGTGACCCGCGCCATGGAAGCGGTGGCCGCTTCGCGCATGCGGCGTGCCCAGCAGATGGTACTGGCCAGCCGTCCGTTTGCCGAAAAGGCCTTTGATGTCCTGCATTACATTGCCCGCCTACCGGTGATCGAGGATGAACTGGATGCCCTGTTGCATCCGCGGGAGGTCAAACGGGGCTGTGTCGTGTTGGTCACAGGCGACCGGGGACTGGCGGGAGGATTCAATTCCAACGTAATCCGGCGTGGTGCCCAGGAAGTAGCCCAGTTTCGGGAAGAAGGGGCTGAGGTAGTAGCCGTTACGATCGGGCGCAAGGGCCGCGACTGGTTCAACCGCTACGATCCCATCCTGCATGCCGAATTTCAGGGTTTGCCCGATGCCCCCAGCCGTACCGATCTGACGCCAATCACCCGCCTGCTGATTGATGACTTCCTGGCGGGAAAATTCGATAGGGTTAAGTTGGTCTACACGGATTTTGTCAACACCCTCGTCCAGAATCCGGTCACCACGGATCTGTTGCCGGTGACGCCAGCGGAACCTTCTGTACCCATGGCCCCCGACTATGTGTTTGAACCGGATCCCCAGACGGTTCTGCACCGGGCGATTTTTGATTTTACCGAGATTCAGATCGTGCAGGCGGTGTATGAATCACTGGCTAGTGAATATTCGGCCCGTATGGTGGCCATGCGCAATGCCACGGATGCGGCCAATGACTTGCTGGAAGACCTGACCTTGCGGTTCAACAAGGCCCGCCAGGAAGGTATTACCAGCGAATTGATGGATATTGTCGGAGGCAAGACGGCTCTGGAACAGGCTCAGGCCTAGGGATTCCAGGGCATTGCCAGAAACCAGGAGAAATGGATTCATGGCTTCAGAGATGAAGGGATCGGTGACCCGTGTTATTGGTCCTGTAGTAGACTGTTCCTTCCCCGACGGCAACCTGCCCGAGATTTACGACGCAGTGTATATCCCTCTGGATGATGGTTCGGAGCTAGTATGTGAGGTCCAACAGCATCTCGGCGGCAGTGCAGTCCGGACTGTTTCCATGGGTTCTACGGAAGGCCTCAGGCGTGGCGTGGAAGCCATATCCCGGGGACAACCTATTTCCGTACCCGTGGGTCCTGGCACCCTGGGCCGCATTTTTGATGTCACCGGCAAACCGATTGACTCGGATGATCCCGTCGAAGCCTCTGACTACTATCCCATTCACCGGGCGCCACCTTCCTTTGCTGAACGTTCCACCAAGGCGGAACTGTTCGAAACCGGTGTCAAGGTTATTGATCTGATTGCCCCCTTCACCAAGGGGGGGAAGACCGGCATCTTCGGCGGTGCTGGCGTGGGCAAGACTGTCGTGATTCAGGAACTGATTAACAATGTGGCCGAGTTCCATAGTGGTTACTCCGTCTTCGCCGGCGTAGGTGAACGTAGCCGCGAAGGCAACGACCTGTGGCACGAAATGCGGGACTCGGGCGTCATTGGCTCCACAGCGCTGGTATTCGGTCAGATGAATGAGCCGCCTGGGGCCCGGCTGCGGGTAGGCCTGACGGGTGTCACCTTGGCCGAGTATTTTCGGGATGAAGGTCGCGATGTGTTGCTGTTCATCGACAATATTTTCCGCTTTGTACAGGCAGGGGCAGAAGTTTCTGCCCTGTTGGGCCGCCTGCCCAGTGCGGTCGGCTATGCTCCCACCCTGGGTACGGATATGGGCGATCTGCAGGAACGCATTACCTCCACCCACAAGGGTTCCATCACTTCCATGCAGGCGGTCTACGTTCCCGCAGACGATTACACGGATCCGGCACCGGCTACGACCTTTGCCCATCTGGATGCGACCATTACGCTTGAGCGCTCCCTGGCGGACCAGGCGCTGTTCCCCGCCGTCGATCCTCTCGGTTCCACGAGCCGCATTCTGGACCCGGTCATTTTGGGGGACCAGCATTACCGCGTCGCCCGGGGCATTCAGCAGCTTCTGCAACGCTATCGTGATCTGCAGGACATCATCGCCATTCTGGGCGTCGAGGAACTGAGTGAGGACGATAAACTGGCTGTATCCCGGGCCCGCAAGATTCAGCGTTTTCTGACCCAGCCCATGTTCGTGGCGGAGGTGTTCACCGGCGTGGAAGGACGTTTTGTCAAGGTCAGTGATACCATTGATGGCTTCGACCAGATACTCCAGGGCGTGCACGACGATCTTCCCGAACAGGCTTTCTATATGATTGGCACCATTGATGAAGCTGTAGAAAAAGGCGCGCAGTTGCGCGCAGGTTAATCAACACAGAATTCCTGGCTATGCCTATTCAGGTTGATATCGTCACCCCGGAACGTTTACTGCTCTCGCAGGCAGCAGACATGGTGCTGTTGCCGGGTGAAGCCGGACAGATGGGCGTCATGCAACACCATGTGCCCCTGATGACCACGCTGGCGGCGGGAGAAATCGTCCTGTTCAAGGACAATGAAGAGGACGAAGTGCTCTTTGTGAGCGGCGGCCTGGCGGAAGTTCGTCCTAATCTGGTCACGGTACTTGCGGACACCGCAGAACGGGGTGATGAGATTGATGTCACCCGGGCCCAGGCCGCCCGGGAGCGGGCCGAACAGAGCCTGGCCGAAAGGCCGGAAGGGGGGGCTTCTGCCCCCGTCCATCTGGCCGCATTGAAACGTAGCCAAGCCCGCCTGCGCGTGGCGGAACGGCGACGGCGTCGGGTCAGGCCTGGAGATCAGCCGAACTGACTTGGGTCCCTTTGACCGTAGCGCAACCGATTGCCACACTCCGTCTTGTCGGCCGGGTGGTACTGGCCTGGCAACAAAGACAAATGTCGGGGCATCTATGTCCGGTGGGGATCGTGAGAGATCAGTAACTCCTCAATCAGCGCACGCTTTTCCCTGACAAGAGCCCTCCGGCAGTCTTCGTAGACGAACGCACCGATAGCCGCTATCCGAGCGATCTCCAGGGGGGTGTGGCTCTGATTGTTTCGGGCTCCCACATCAGCTCCCTGGGCCACCAATGCGGCCACACCAGCTGCATTCAGTGACTTGGCGGCAAGGTGCAGGGGGGTGTGGCCCTCCGGGTTGCGGGCATTGATCGCTGCCCCGCGCGCAAGCACATACGTCAATATTTCGACTTGGTCATGGCAGGGGCCGCCCATCTGTGCCGCGTGGTGCAGAATAGTCCCTTCATACCCGTCAGAGGCATCTATCGGAATCCCGAGGTCCAGGAACACCGCTATCATAGCCTTTTTCCCCTCACCCCGACTGTGATTATAAAGGGCCAAGTGCAGAGGCGTACTACCATGAAGATCCCGCATCATGACCGTAGCCCCCTGGGCCACAAGATAAGCTACCATTTCTGGATCTCCTTTCCCACTGGCAGCCCAGTGCAGGGGTGTAGAGCCTGCGCTATCCTTTGCGTTCACATCAGCGCCCTGCGTCACCAGATACTTCACTACATCGAGATGACCACCACCTGCGGCCTGGTGCACGGCGGTTTGGTCCCAGCGATTCCCTGCTGTCACGTCAGCCCCCTGGGTGACCAGGTCTCTCACCTCATCAAGATGGCCGCTGTCGGCGGCCCGATGTAAGGCCGTCTCCTGCCTGTCCACATCCGGATACGGATAGCAAGCCCACAAGATCCCTGCCACCAGCGCCAAGAGCAGACAGCGAAGTACAGGCCCCCAGTTCGTAGTAATCTTCATGGCTACTCCCGTCGTGTGCAGTACTTTAGCTGGACTTTGTACAAAGTCCAGTCTAGAGGTGTCTGGGAAACGCCTTTGCTGCAGTGTTTATGTTCTTTGAGGCGGTCTACATAGCCCGGATTACGGGTTTGGGATACCACGACATCCACCTGAAGTCACGTCAGACACGGTTTCTGCAGAACCCAATGTCGCACAGATTGCCTTGCCCAACACCTGCTTAGGCCGATGGTATAATGCCCGTCATTTCTCCTTCGTAATGGGCATTACACTGTGGCTTATCTGGCTACGGGAGAAACCGTCCTGTGCAAAAACATTGAGAGGCCGAAGTCCCCTTGGCAAGTGGTGGCTGGGTGGCAGTACCGCCCAATCTTGTCCCAGCGCCGATACCGCAGAACGGGGCGATGAGATGATGTCGTCCGAGCCCAGACGGCCCGGAAATGAGCAGAGCCTGACCGAAGAACAGAAAGGGGGCACACTGTCCACCGTTCATCTGACCGTGCTGAACCGCAGTCAGACACGTCTGCGCATGGTGGAACGGCGATGGCGGCGGGTCAGACCTGGAGATTAACCCAGCTGAATTGATCCTTTGAAGGCCTAGTTCACCATCGTAGCGGGGTCCGTTTACACGGGGGTGGCTCGTGGGCCAGAATACGAGCCGACAATATCTTGTTCCTCTGGGGGTTCCCGTCAATGGCGAGATCCAGAACCAGATTGCCCCCACTAGGAAACTGGCCTTGGAATCGTTGATGCGGCAACAGGTGCAACAGGTGCAACAGAGCGTTCAGGTTGTCCACCAGGACCGGTACTCGCAAGTCCTGGATGGCCTGTACCCGATGCGACTGAAACACCAAGGCCCGTTTCAGCTTGCCAGGTCCCAACCAGGGATGCAACAGGACATGGCTAAGATAGGAAGCGATCTCCCGGTTTGGGGGAGCCAAGGTGCTGGACTCAGTCAAGGTGAGATAACCGGTAGTGACTCAGTTTGAAATTATTGAGTATAATAATTAACAGTACACTTTTTGTAATACCTGTTGACCTATGAGAGAAAAACTGGATTCTGAAGATTAACAACCTGTTTTCTCTTCACTGTCTCGTGAAAAGTCTTTGACTCGATTCTACGGCTCAGATTTCAAACTGAGTCACTACCCCTCGGTCAGACAGCGTGCGTTGCTGAGTACCCGGCAAACCGCCTGCTCGTCCCCGTCCTCCGTCTGCAGCCAACCCAGCTTGCGCTGCCGGTCCAGCGAGTTCTGAGTCCCATCCACGTGCTCCACTTCCAGAGGTAGTAGTGAAGCCTGAAGGGTGTCATCGGTCTTGTCCCGCACTTCGTGCACTACCTGCTGCCAGTACTTCTTGACCAGCTTGGACGCCTTGATAGTGTTGGTAAAGGTAATGGCCCGTAGCAGGGGGTTATGCTGGTCCCCCGTCACATTCCGGTCGGACAGGACTCCCTCCGGGTCCGCCAGCGCATCCCAGCACCCCAGCAACTTGACCGCATCCTCCAGGTTCAGGCCGGACTCCCTCTCTCGGGCCAGCAGGTTCTCCAGGGCCACCGACACCTCCCCCGACTTCAGCGTCAGAATGATCACTCGATAGTCGGTCAGCCAGCCTCCCTCAATGGCCTCCGAGAATTGCATCCGATGGAACACCGGGCCATAGGCGCGCTCATCGTCCATGGAATAGACTTCCAGGTCCCGGTTCGCCGCTGCCCGGTTTTGGGCTGCCGACGTGTAAATACGGGGCGTGGCCGTCGTGTATAGCCGCTTGTGGGCACGGATACGGGCCGCATCATGCACCAGACGGAAGGGTGAAGTCTCCCGGCCATCCTTTTGCTTGGCCCCGGTGTCCTCCACCCCGGTTGTGCGGTGCGCTTCATCGCACACCACCAGGTAAAGGCCGGGACCCCGGCGTCCTGAGCCTCCGCCACCACAGGTAGCGACTGATAGGTGCAGAATACTACCGTCAAGGCCTCTGGCCGCGCTGCCCGCAGACCCGCCTGAATCCGGGCTGGGTCCGTGGTTACCGGATAGTCCAGTTCCAGTAGCGAGGCATCTTCATCGGTGCGACCCACCCGCGTGTCGGAACAAATACCCACATAACGCTGGGGACGACTCTTCTGGGCGCTCCACTCCCGCATGGTCTGGGCCATGAGGGCAATGGACGGTACCAGGTACAGAACTCGCCCCTCCCCCGATTTGCAGTCATCTGTTCTGTGATCCAGAGCGTAACTGCCGTCTTCCCTGTACCACAGGGCAGGATCAGCTGGCCGCGGTCATGGGTGTCAAAGCCGCGGCATACCTTGTCCACAGCCTCCTGCTGGTAGGGGTGCGGTGTATAGGGTTCCCGTTCCTCAAACTCCAGCTTTTCTGGATCATCCACAAAACACAGCCAATCCACGTCCCAGCCGTTCAGTTCCGCGGCATCCAGCACCCGACACGGCTTGGGCGAGGCCTGCAGGGTTTTCAAAGCGTTGCGCTGGATGGCACCACCCGTGTTGATGATCAGGCGAGAAGTGTATTGTGGCGGTTCCGACTTCGCCAGGAACGAGTCAATGGCTCCCTTGGGTACGGGCCGGTGGGGGTCAAAAAACTTGCACTGGATGGCACACAAGCCTCCGTCACGCTCCTCAGCCACCAGGTCAATGCCTGTGTCCGGTCCATCATGGTCCGGCCACTCGTGCCACAGCCATACCCGCTCAAAGCGGTCGCCCAGAATACCTGGCTCTTTGGTCAGGGCGGTGCTCAAAGGAGCGGCCCATGCCAAAGAGATCGGTGGCACGGTCACGCAGAAGGGTCAGGGCTTCATCAAAATGGGGCATGGTAATGGGGAAATCATGGATTCAGAGGTGGTATCAACACGTATGGAGTCTGGATCTTGGGTACAACCAAAGACTTCAGGCATGTTACAAGGTCTATTCTCTTGGCAAATGTCACCAAGGTGTCACAAGGCAGAAAGACAAATTCGACCGTTTACAGTCCACTCAATAGCGCCATCCCAGAGGTGATGGACTCGAAATACACAAATAACAGAAGGATGTCACAAGCCAAGTCAGACTAATTACAGCACTGCAGGGCAACAGATTCTAAACCACAATACGCTATAATGGGAACCAAACGGGTTTTCAGTGCTCCATAATTCTCTTCATCACTCGCTGTCCCCCATCTCTTCCTCATGATTCAGAAACAGATTGGCATTGACCTAGGCACGGTGAATGTCCTGGTACATGTCCGTAGTCGTGGCATTGTGATGCAGGAGCCATCCGTAGTGGCCATTCGGGGCAATCATATGGTCGCGGTCGGCTACGAAGCCTATGACATGCTGGGCCGCAACCCGGACAGCATTCAAGTGGAACGCCCCCTGCAGAATGGCGTGATCGCCAAGTTTGATGTCACCGAAACCATGCTGCGTTACTTCATTCAGCGCGTAACCGGCCGACGCCCCTTGTTCAAGCCCAAGGTCATGATCAGTACCCCCAAAGGGGTCACCAGCGTAGAGGAACGGGCCGTACACGATGCGGCCATGCAGGCAGGGGCCGGTGCGGCCTACCTCATTCCGGAACCCCTCGCGGCCGCCTATGGCGCGGGACTGCCCGTCGGTACACCTACCGGGAATATGGTGGTGGACTTCGGAGGCGGCACAACCGAATCAGCCGTTGTGTCCATGTATGACATTGTCGTATGGGGCAGTATTCGTACCGGGGGCAACCGGATCGACGAGGCCATCGCCAACTACGTGCGCAAGAAATACAATCTGCTGATTGGCGAACAGACGGCCGAGGAGATCAAGTTCAACATCGGCAGTGCCTTGCCCATGGAGTATGACTCCACGATTGAGGTCAAGGGCCGGGATCAGGTCAACGGGTTGCCCCGTACCATTACCCTGTCCAGCAGCGAGACTACCGAAGCCATTGAGGATCCCTTGCAAGCCATCATCACCACGATCCGCTCCACCCTGGAACGAACTCCGCCCGAACTGGCTTCCGACATTATTGACCGCGGTATCGTTCTGACCGGGGGTGGTGCACAGCTCCGTTTCCTGGCCGAACGACTGACACAGCAGTTGGGAGTTCCCTGCTATATGGCCGAGAATCCGATGGCTTGTGTAGCTCTCGGTGCCGGGCTGGCCATGGAGAATTATCCCATCATGCGCCGCAACCTGTCGGAGATTGCGGTCTAGGACAATGGCTTCCGCACCGCAACCATCCTTGGGTTTACACAGTCTTGCCGCCCACGCCGGTGAACGCCACCTCACCCGGTCCCAGGAGTTAGCCAGTCAGGACTATACGCCCACCGTCAATCCTATAGACACCAGCGTTACCTATCTGTATCCAGAGGTTACTTCGCTGGATGCGGCTTTGGGCGGCGATCCCGATACCTTCGTGTATCACCGCTATGGCAATCCCACACTCCAGGCCCTGGTGCAAGCCCTGCTTCCCCTGTGCACACGCCAGAGCCCTGCCCTGTTTACCGGGGTTAATACCAGCACCGGCATGGCCGCTGTCCACCTGGCTTTGCTGACCGCCCTCCAGACTTCGGAATCCTCCTGCCTGGCGGCTTCCAAGGACTGCTACGGGGCTTCCTATGCCATGGTCGATGGCCTCTTCCCCCAGTTAGGCGTTCCCGGTTACATTGTTGACGCGACCGATCTGGCCACCACCCGCAGCATCCTTGCCCGGCAACGCCCGGCGGCTTTGCTGGTGGAGTCCGTGTCCAATCCTCTCTTGCGGGTAGCGGACCTGGAAGGCCTGCAAGCCATATGTGACGCACTGGAAGTGGCCCTGATTGTAGACAACACTTTCCCCACTCCTCTGACTTGCCGCCCGCTGGACCTGGGGGCCGCCATGGAAATTCACAGTTCCACCAAGTACATTGGCGGACATGGTGATGCCATGGGTGGTATCGTACTTACGCAGGCCCATTACGAGGCGACCTTACGCGAACTTCTCAAGACCACCGGTGCGGCCCTGGGGGGATTTGAGGCTTGGCTCCTGCACCGAGGCCTCAAGACTCTACCCCTGCGCTTCTTGCATCAGTCGGAAACGGCTCATCAGCTGGCGCTATGGTTGGCCGGGCATGCCCAGATACAGCATGTAACCTATCCGGGTCTGCCCTCTCATCCTGACCATGAACTGGCTACATCCCAGTTCGGAGGCTGCTATGGCGCGATGATCGCGTTTGACATTAAGGGGGCAGATGCTGCTGCCATTTTCCGTTTCCTGGAAACTCTCCGTTTGATCCAGCCCGGCACCAGTCTGGGGGATCTCTATTCTCTCATTCTCTATCCTGCTCATTCCTCGCATCGCGCCTTGACGCCGGAACAACGTCAGCAGGTTGGCATTGGCGATGGACTGGTACGGCTTTCGGTTGGCATTGAGGATGTAGCGGATCTGCAGGCAGATTTGGATCAGGCCTTAAAGGTCATTGCTCCCTAAAAGAAAGCATACGCCCCAATCGAGGAACGATCATGGTACAACATCTCGCGAAACGACGCCTGGGCACCACCGAACTTGAAGTCTCCACGTTGGGAATGGGCGGCACCGGCTTTGGCAATATGTACCAGCCAGTACCAGACGAGGAGTGCCGGGCCCTGGTGGTACAGGCCGTTGCTTCAGGTCTCAACTATTTTGACACGGCTCCTCTTTACGGCCAGGGACTGAGCGAAAAACGTTTGGGAGATGCCTTCCAGGCAGTCAATCGCAGCGACTTTCTGGTTTCCACCAAGGTAGGTTGGACATTGCAGGATCTGCCGGCGGGCGAACAGCCGGACACGCTGTTCGCTGATGCCCTGCCTGCCACCACTTTCATGGACTATTCGGTGCAAGGGATCAAGAACTGTATCGAAGGCAGCCTGGAAAGGTTGCAGCTGGACCATATCGATATCCTCCTTATGCATGATCCCGATGAAGGTGTAAGCAACGAAGAAGACTGGCAATCCCGTGAAGTCAGTCACTTTGAAGAGGCCATGGAAAACGCCTATCCCATTCTGGATGATCTGCGCTCCCAGGGCACTATCAAAGCCATTGGGCTGGGCATGAACCAATGGCAGATGCTGGCCCGTTTCGCTGAAGCAGGCCAGTTTGACTGTTTTCTGCTGGCTGGCCGATACACTCTCCTGGAACAGGAGGCACTAACCGAATTTCTGCCTATGTGTGAGGAGAAGCAAATCAGCATCATCATTGGGGGACCCTTCAACTCCGGCATTCTGGCCACGGGTGCGGCCGATGACGCGTATTTCAACTATCAGCCCGCGCCCCTCGCCATCAAGCAGAAGGTGAAAGGTATGGAAGCCATGTGTATCCGTCATGGCATCACGCTGCAAGCGGCCGCATTACAGTTCCCTTTGGGGCATCCCGCCGTCACTTCGGTTATTCCGGGTATGCGGTCGGTAACCGAACTTGAGGCGAACCTGGCTCACATTAGCATGGATGTCCCGGGCGAATTCTGGACAGAACTCAAGGATCGGGAACTGATTGATCCGGAATCTCCCACGCCAGCCTGAGAAAAGCTACTTGCCAGGGAAGTCGCAATTCGTTTTCACACGTAAGGGCCCTAATGAACTTCAGGATATCGTTCCCTGGACTGACCTGCCGACGAACTGGACAGGTTAGCAGGACAGGGAAATTTCTGAATACTTTCACAGTTTGGCAGACAATAACAAGAGAATACTGTCGGGTCTCTGGAATTCACTCCTCACCCGGCGGCCTCCGTCTCCGCTTCTCTTGGCTGTCGCGAATGCCGGTGGGCTGGAAAAGGAAGGACGTTAGTCCCCAACATATATTCACTTCATAGATGGTCAGTCCCACGAGGAGGTCAATGTGGAATATGGTCGGCCCTTTCAGATGGTATTTCGTTCATCCGATCCCAGAATCAAGGCCAAGCTCCTAACCGGCACCTTGTATGTCTTGTGTAGTATCCTGCTGACTGTGTTGCTGATAGGGATTGCGGGTTTCTGGATTCTGGGGGGATACAGTCTTCGCTTATTGCGGAATGTCCAAAACGGTGAGGAACATCCCCTGCCGGAATGGGATCAGTGGCGCAGTGACTTGCGCGGAGGATTCTTTCTTTTTCTCGCGTCGATCGTTTGGTTTCTGCCTTTCATCATCCTTTCTGTTGTCGTTAATTGGTCCGCCGCTGGCGACATCTGGTCCGCTTTCGGTGATGTAGGAAACGGATCCTTTCCATCCGTTTCTACTGCAACTACGTCATCTCTTGTATCACTACTTTCGACCATTGCCGGACTCATTATTGGGCCTGGTATATCCATCGCACTGGCCCAGCGTATGCAACTGGCCGATGTCTTCAGTTTTGGCTCTGTGCTGGCATGGATAGGCCAAAACTGGACACGGTGTCTGGTCGTGAGCCTGGTGGCTGCACTGGCATCCATTCTGATTGCAGTGGTGTCGATGATAGCCGGTACTATTGCCCTGGGCATCGGCTTGATCGTGGCGGTTCCTTTTATGGGACTGATGTCCAGCCTCTACCAGTACCATCTCTATGGACAACTGGCGCAGGCCAGTGACCTAAATACCATGTTTCCAGATGAGGCTGTTCCCAGCTAAGAGCCATTACCTCCTTACGGGGAATAGCCGTGGTCCCAAGCAGCCTGCGCAGATTTTGGCTTTAGACCCTATCCAGCCAACTGATCTTTAATGCGACCCTGGCCAAATGAATGGTGAGAATCCCTCACCACAGAATTCGCTTCACGGCACTGGTCGTTCCTGCAGGGCAGCATTCAGATGTGAGAAGTCTGGAATCTGGATTGCCGGTTTGAAAGGGGTCTCTTCATAGGGCAAGCCATAGCGGTTCACATAGGCGCCTGCATAGCCGCAGGCCACGGCCCCCACCACATCAAATGAATTGGAGGACACCATGCACATTTCCTCCTTGGCTGTACGCAGGCGATGAGCCGCATATTGGTATACCGTAGGATGTGGCTTGAACCATCCCACGGCGGAGACGGAAATAACCGCATCGAAGTCCCAAGGCACCTGATGTGTTACCAGGTGATCCAGGAATTCCGGATCCCCATTGGACAGAATTACCAGGCGGAAATTCTGGTGCAATTCCTCCAGTGCGGGCATGACATCAGGGAAGGGGCGTAGGCCTTGCCACTGGGCCATGAATGAATCAATCTGATCCGCCTCTTGGGCAACGTGGTCCAGACCGCAGCGCCGCAGAGTATAGAGGTAGGCGCGACGAACGGTTTCCAGATAGCCCCCGTGCCCCTGCAACATCAGGGAATCCTGAAACTGTTCCAGACGCTGCCGGGCCCGCTGCATGTCCCAGAACTCTTCCGTGGTGACGGCAGAAGCCTGTGCATTCAACATAGCACCAATGTAAGGTTTCAGACTGGAGCCCAAATCCAGGATCGTGCCAAACAGATCGAAAGTCAGTGTCGTGATAGGCATGTCAAGATTCCTTGTGTTTGAGAACGTTGGGATGAGATAGAGATGTAACGGATGCCATCCATTTGACCGGTACCGTCTTGTGGCATTACCGGAACACAAGCCTGCTGGCCAAACCTAATGGGTTCGGTACCCGCAACTGACTTACGATACGGAATTCCAGCCCGGGATCACGTTACCGGCCATTGTTGAAATAACCCCCTCTTGAATGCTATATTGGTTTGTCACAGTAGCCTTGCGGGGGTCTCTTCCTTACATCCATTTTAGCCCCGCTACATTGATGTTTTTGAGGTCGGGACAGGTGCCTGTTTGCCTTGGCATCTTGCCCGATCAACGATTCTGCAACAGGTTTCTCCAGGAGCAACACCATGATTGACAAAGGATATGCCCACCCTGAAGTCCTTGTGGATACGGAGTGGGTCGCTACCCACCTGAATGATCCCCAAGTGGTACTACTTGAATGCAACGAGGACCCCCTGCTGTATGAAGTAGGTCACATCCCAGGGGCACTTAATCTGGACTGGACAGAAGATCTGAACGATGAATTGAAACGAGATTTCGTTGACCGCGAGGCCATTACCGAATTGTGGCAGGAACTGGGCATCGACGCCAATTCCCAAGTCGTGATTTATGGAGACAAAAATAACTGGTGGGCGTGCTTTGCCTTTTGGGTGCTAAAGCTCTTTGACATCCCCAATCTCCACGTTATGGATGGGGGACGTCTCAAGTGGATTGAAGAAGGCAGGGAGCTTAGTCAGGATATTCCCGTGCGGGAACGGTCTGATTTTCAGATCCCCGCAAGCACTTCGACCAAGACCATTCGGGCCCTGCGGGATGACGTTCTGCAACACTTGCAGCAGGACAAACCCCTGGTCGATGTTCGCAGCCCGGCTGAGTACTGGGGCGAATTGCTACACATGGCGGACTACCCTCAGGAAGGATGTCTGCGTGGTGGACATATCCCGGGAGCCAAGAATGTACCCTGGGCCCGGGCGGCCAATTCTGATGGAACATTCAAGAACTCCAAGGAACTACGTGCCATTTACGAGACAGAGCAGGGCCTGAATGCCAGTGACGATGTTGTGGCCTACTGCCGAATTGGTGAGCGCAGCAGCCATACCTGGTTTGTCCTGACCTATCTTCTGGGTTATGACAATGTGCGCAATTACGACGGCTCGTGGACGGAATGGGGCAATGCCGTCGGACTGCCCATAGAACGGTAAATTGCCTTTCCCCTGATCCGGGATTTTTCCGATCAGCACCGTGGGGGTGTGGTTGCCCGCCACATCAAGAGGAGTAGCCACACCCCTGCCGTCCCGCGAGAGAGACGGTACGTTTGGCCAAGACGCACCGTCATATTTCCTTATATAATCTATTCCATGAACACGTCTGTCCATTCCGGGCCGGCAGGTACCTGCAGGGCATATTCGGAGCCATAATGTCCTTCATCAACGCCGCTCCCTGAACCCATTTGTGCAGGTAAAAGGATCCATGAGCGATCATTCACAAGACGATGCCAAAATCGCGCTGAGTCGTGACCTGGGCCTGATTGCCGTCACTATGATCGGTGTAGGCGCCATGATAGGGGCCGGTGTCTTTGTCCTGACTGGTATTGCCGCTGGCCAGGCCGGACCCGGTCTGTTGCTGGCCTTCTTTCTCAACGGATGTATTGCTCTCATCATTGGCGGCAGCTATGCGGAACTAGGCAGTTGTTTCCCCGCTGCCGGTGGCGGCTATCTCTGGATCAAGCAGGGCATGAACGATCTGTTTGGGTTCCTGTCAGGCTGGATGAGCTGGTCGGCCCAGTCGTTAGCCTGTGCCCTGTATGCACTCGCCTTCGGTGCCTTCTTTGTCCAGTTGCTGGGACTCTGGGGACTGGACCTGGCGCAATACTGCCAGGAAGACGTAGGCCATGGCTGCCCTGTAATGCATTGGTCTCAGGTGGGTCTTGGGATCGCCATGGCGACCCTCTTCACTTATATCAATCTCAAGGGGTCCTCTGAAACCGGCCTGATTGGCAATGTCGTGACCAGCATCAAGATCCTGATCCTGATCCTGCTGGGCGGGTTTGGGGTCGCCAAGATGCTGGGAGATGCTGGTGGATCGGTTTCTACGGTTATTGAGACCTCATTTCAGCCTTTCATGCCGTTCGGTTTTCTGGGCGTCTTTGTGGCCATGGGCTTGACTTTTATTGCTTTTGAGGGCTTCGAGATCATTGCCCAGAGTGGAGAGGAGGTCAAGAATCCTACACGCACCATTCCCTTAGCCATTGCCCTGAGCATTATCATCGCCGTATTCATCTATCTCTTGACTGCTCTGGTCGTAATGGGTGCTATCACGTCGCCCAATCCCGGACAACCCGTGTATGAGTTTCTGGCCCATCTGGGCGAATTGGGTATGGTTGAAGTGGCGGCCCAGATTTTTCCGAACGGGGGCAAGCTGATTCTTCTCTTGGCGGGTTTGGCCAGTACGACCAGTGCCCTGAATGCCACATTGTACGGCTCCAGCCGCGTCAGTTTTGCCATGGGCCGAGATGGCAATCTACCGCCTCTTTTCGGCCGCATCAACCCCAAAACCATGTCGCCCATTATGGCCGTTACTCTCAGTGGTCTGCTGGTTATTGTTATGGCCATTGCCCTGCCCATTGAGGATGTAGCCGCCAGCGCTGACATCATGTTCCTGCTGTTGTTCATGATGGTGTGCTATTCGGTGATCTCGCTTCGTAAGCGACGTCCCGATCTGGAACGCAAATTCAAATTGCCCTTTACCCCCTTCTTACCTTGGCTGGGCATTGGGATTTGTTCCTTGCTGGCACTGTCCCTGCTGCGCTTAAGCCTACTGGCGTGGGGAGTGTCCCTCTTCTGGATCGCGATTGGCCTCTTCATTTTCCTGGCTTATCTTGTGCCCAATCAGTCCAAATGGGAGACGGATCCCAATCGCGTGTTAGCCGAACGCCGTTCCGCGCTGCGGTTTGCCGAAGCCACGGCAGGTCTAAATACGGTGTTGGTTCCGGTCAAAGACAAGTATATGGCCAGTTCACTGGGGGCTCTGGGATCCATCATTGCCCAACAACGAGGCCATGAACTCTTCGCCCTGCACATAGTCAAAGCCCCGGATCGGGAGACGGTTCTTGCCAACGAGTTCGTTGACATGCTCGATCTTTCCATTACCCAACCGGCTCTGCGCCGGGCCAACGAACTGCAGCTGCCGCACCGCGAACTGACCGTCATTGGCCGCAATATCAGCAAGTCAATCAATGCCGTAGCCCAGCGTTATCATTCGGAATTGATTCTGTTCGGATGGCCGGGGGTCATGGTCGGGAGCAAGCATGCATTCGGCTCAGTGATTGACCTGATTAGCAGCAATCCCCCTTGTGACATCGTAGTGGCCCACTTCAATACTTTGTGGCACAAGCCCCGCCGCATTGTAATTCCCAGTCGAGGGGAAGGGGTCAACTTGCGCATGAGCCTGGAACTGACACGGAATATAGTTAATTACTACGCTGATGTCGAAGGTGACGGAGAATCTGACATCCGAGTTTCTACTATCTATGTCGTGATATCGGATGAGGACCGGGAGAATGTGCCAGTCGTGGAACAGAATTCACAGGAACTGGCTGCTTCGGTAGGTGTGGAGACCCAATTCCAGGTAGTTGAGGCCAATGATGTGGAAAATGGTATTCTGGCATCCAGTCGCAATGCGGACTTGCTCATGCTAGGAGCCTCGGACGAAGGATTCTTTACCCAACATTTCCGGGGCACCGTGCCAGAGCGAGTGATGCGCAAGTCTTCGGCCAACGTCATCATGACCCGCAAGTATCAAGGACCGGCTGCCAGCATTCTCCGCCGTTTCTTCCAGGAACCATCCGAAATGGTATCCCTGCCCGGTGCTTGATCGGAACCTGATTGAGGCAAGCCCAATACTTGCGAACAGGTGCGCGGTTGGGCTTTCTTCCGCAATCACAGGCCAGATTGTTTATGTGTCGGGCTCAGCCCTGGCCCTTGGCCAGGACCAGTTTGTACAATCCTCTTCCCGTACCAACAATGAGACTGTCGTCGGCCATGTCGCTGTCGGCAGGACCGCTCTGCCGCAACTTCGGCTCCTGATGGGATCAGAACGACTATCCATTTGCAGACTCAGCTTCTCCTGACAATGGCTTCACTGCGGTTGTACTGACCACCTGAACAATCTCTTGATGAGGGCGATCATACCTCTCTCAAAGTGGCTTTTTCATGTTTTCGCACCTGTGGTACAATCGCGCATCCTTCGCCGTAAACCGCGAAATTATCGTTGGTCCGCGCGTGGACAATGTCATGACGAGGAGGTCAACATGTCCTGGTCCAAGTTCGGTTATCGGTTTGTTGTCGTAGTTCTGGGGTTATTCCTGCTGATGGCCTGTGCCCCTGCTGCAGCCCCACCAGAAGCAGAAGCGCCACCAGCGGAAGCACCCGTCGCAGAAGAAATGCAATTGGAAGCACCTATGTTGGCAGAAATGGTAGCAGCAGGTACATTACCTCCCCTGGATGAACGCCTGCCCGTGAATCCGGTCGTATGGGATTTCCCAGATGTGAATGCCTTCGAGAAAGAGAAAGGCCAGTATGGCGGCACCATCCGTCTGGGCCATATCAATGATCTGAACGGATTCGCGACCCTTGGCCTGGCGCGAATTGCCTCTGATCGTTCTACCTACTATCCGGATATTGCAGAGTCATGGGAATGGGCGGATGACTTCACGTCCATCACTTTCCATCTGCGTCCCGGCATGAAGTGGTCCGATGGTGAGCCCTTCACCGCCCACGATATCGAATTCTGGTACAACGAGGTTATCCGTTCCGATCTCCGGGATGCCCCATTGGGTGTAGGCGGGATGAACTCGGTGGCAGACACGATTACGGCGGTAGATGACTTTACCCTGCACTTTGATTTCGAACAGCCAAGTCCACTCTTTCTATTCGGCTCACGGGGTTTTGGAGGTGGCGAACCTTCTTCGTGGGAGCGTAGCGCTGCCCATTACATGAAGCAATTCCACCCCAAATTTAATCCAAAGGAAGGAGTGGACACGCAGGAGCAACTCCAGGAAATGACGGATGCCATGCGGCAGCCCCGGTATATCGAGGATCCCAACCGGCCCGTGCTTTGGGGTTGGAAGCCGCTGGAATACAAGGAAGGGCAATTGGCTCGTCTTGAACGCAATCCCTACTTCTGGTCAGTGGACCAGTACGGCAGGCAGCTTCCCTATATTGACTATGTGGAAAACTTCCTCCTGAGTGATGCTGACGCCGAAGTCATCAAGCTGAAGTTGATTGCTGGCGAAACCAATTTTGAACGCCGTCGCACCTCGGTCGCTGATGTGCCGCTGCTGCGGGAAAACGAAGAAAGTGCCGGCATTGACATCATCTTCACCCGTAAGCCGGAAGGTTCTCAGCAGGGTATCATTATCAATCCTCATCATCCAGACCCACAGATGAGGGAGATTCTGGGTGCGGCAGATTTTCGCCGGGCCCTTTCTCTGGCCATTGACCGAGATGCCATTAACGAGACCGCCTATTTCGGTCTGGGACAACCAGGCCACGGCTTCAGTGATCCGGGGGTCTACAACGAAGCCATAGATGGTTCCTATGCCGAGTTCGACTTGGATCAGGCCTCGGCCCTGCTGGATGGACTGGGTCTCACCGAGCGCGATGGCGAAGGCTATCGTACATTACCTGATGGCAGTCCTCTAACCTTTACCCTGATGTACACGTCGGGATGGCATCCGGGAGCTGATGAGACGGGAGAAATCTCGGCTGAGGGCTGGAGAGCCATTGGCATCCGGGGCATTGCTCAATCGGTTGAGCACAGGCTGCGGAATGAAAGGTTGGCTGCCAATGACTGGGAGGCCTGGGTTAATCCCTGGGTCGGAGGAGTTTGGGACCAGGATCTGCGCTACGGTACAGGTGCGTGCCGCACAGGCCGCATCTTTTGCCAGTGGTGGCAATCCCGACATCTGCCCGAAGATCAAAGAGCAGGGGAAGAACCTACGGGCAAATTCCGCGAAATGTTTGAACTGGAACATACCATTTTCACCACATTGGATGAGGAAGAACGACAGGCGGCTCTTGACCAGCGCCGTGCCCTGCTGGCCGATCAGTTGTTCAACATCGGCATCGTCCAAAATCTCCCTCATGTGGTCGTGGCCAGCAAGGACCTGCGCGGTGTATGGGGACGCACCGACGAAATGGATTATTCCCTGGGAGCCGGTGATGAGGACTATTGGCCTCGATCCTGGTTCTTTGCCAGTGAATAAAGGAGCCTGAATAGCGCCACATTGTAGTGCCTTCCGTTTGGTTCTATTCCTAAGCACACCCAGGATCGGTCCTTGTTTAGACCTGTCCTGGGTGTACGTCCCAAGGGGATGACATACATGTTCCAGACACGGAATTGTGAAGGACGCAATGTCTCGTGAATCGAGACACTTGTCTGAACCGCACAGCAGAGCAATCAGAATGCTTCATGGTAGCCTCCAATGTTGCCGTGGAAGCAGTCTCATTCCTTTTATACAAAGCAATTTTCAGGAAAGATGTCGGCAATGGTGCCAGGTCAAACACCATTCCCCACAGTAGTGGCAAGTAGACTATCAGGCTGATCTTGAATACTTACAGGCTTGGGGCAGAACAGCTACAGGTTCCCATCGTTGATTTTGTGTCTCCTCTGACCAGGGCTTTATGTTCACCCAATGGTCCTGAAGTCAGGCTTGGGGCACAGGCCTCTGCTGTTTTCTGGCCCAGCTGCATTCCCCCGCCGCAAGAGTCCAGTTCATGAAGCGCTATTTCATTCAACGATTCGCACAGATGATCCTGGTCCTGGCCGTCGTTTCTCTGGTCAGTTTCGTCATCATTGAATTGCCTCCGGGCGACTTCCTGACTACACTGCAGTTTCAACTGGAAGAACAGCAGGTTAGCCAAGAACAGATCGACGGCATGTTGTTGCTGTATACCGATCTCTATGGACTGGACAAGCCTTGGTACATTCGTTACTGGCGATGGATCTCTTCCATTCTGACAGGCGATCTGGGCTATTCGATGCTCATGAGCAACAAGGTGTCGGTCCTCATAGGGGACCGGTTCTTCCTGACGGTCATAATAAGCATTTCCACCCTGATTTTCACCATGATCGTCGCGGTTCCCATTGGGATGATTTCAGCCATCAAGCGTTACACAATCTGGGATTTCATCTTCACCTTTGTGGGTTTCATAGGGTTGGCTACGCCCAATTTCCTCCTGGCCCTCATCATGATCTTCTTTTCGGTCACAGTCCTGAATGCTTCCAATGTTGCCGGTCTTTTTTCGCCCGAATATGTGTTTGAGCCCTGGTCGCTGGCCAAAGCAATGGATCTCTTCAAGCATATGTGGCTGGTGGTCATCATTGTAGGCACGGCGGGTACGGCAGGCATGATCCGAGTGGTCCGAACCAAGATGTTGGATGTTCTTAATGAACCCTATACAGATACAGCCCGGATGAAAGGGATTTCCATGATGCGCCTGTATTTTGTACATGCCCTGCGCGTAGCCATAAATCCGGTGATATCCAGCGTGGGACTCAGTTTTCCCTCCATTATCAGTGGCTCGGTGATAGTGGCCATGGTGCTGACACTGCCCACCATTGGACCGTTATTATTGTCCGCAGTCATGACAGAGGATATGTACCTGGCCAGTACGCTGCTGGTCCTTTTAACCTTCATGCTGGTCATCGGCAATTTTCTGGCAGACCTTTGCCTGGCCTGGCTGGATCCTCGCATTCGCTATGAAGGGTGAGTCCGCGGCCCCTAAGAGATACCTGCGCCGAAGAAGCCTACATCAGAACCCAGCCTGCCTGCAGAGCCTAATCAGATCTGAACTGATGTCATGACACAAGAGATAATGGGTTCAGCCGTGGGATCCGGTACCGCAGAGCTTCCACTCGAGGGAGGTACCCAGGAACTACAGCCTCTGTCCTTTCGCCGGCTGGTTTTTCTGCGTTTTATCAGGAACAGAGTCGCGGTAGTCTGTCTGATTCTGTTGTTCCTGCTGTACATAGTGACATTGATGGCGGAATTCACCTCACCGTATCATGCCCAGACCCGTTTCCTGGACTTTGTAGGAGCACCGCCCCAGTTTCCTGTGTTCTGGGGCAAGGAGGAGGGATTTATTTGGCCACCCGTAGTCTATGAATTGACACAGGAAAGAGATCCGGAAACTTTCGAGCGCATCTACAAACCAAACCACGACGTAGAGTTGCCTTTGCGCTTTCTGGTCAGAAACGAACCGTATTCCGTCTTGGGGGTTGAAAGTGATCGTCATCTCTTTGGTGTTGACCATGGCCTGGTCTTCCTGTTGGGAACGGATACACAGGGTCGCGATCTGTTTTCCCGGATCATTTTTGGCGGGAGAATCTCCACAACCGTGGGGCTGCTGGGTGTCCTCATCAGCCTTGTTATTGGCATGACTGTAGGCCTTGTTTCCGGTTACTTGGGCGGAACCGTGGATCACGTCATCCAGCGAAGCATCGAAGTCATGCTTTCCTTTCCCAGCATCCCCCTCTGGCTAGCCTTGGCTGCAACCTTGCCCAGAGATTGGAACCCCTTGCGCATTTTCTTCCTCATTACCATAATTCTTTCGTTTATCAACTGGGGGCATCTGGCCCGGGTCGTCAGGGGCATGACGCTGGCTCTCAAGAATGAGGACTATGTCATATCAGCGCGCATGAGTGGAGGCAATACCTGGTGGATCGTACGACGCCACCTCCTGGCCGCCAACTTCAGCTATGCCATCGTGGCGGCAACCCTGGCTATTCCCAGCATGATTCTGGCGGAAACCGCCCTGAGTTTCCTGGGCTTGGGTATTCAGCCTCCCATTGTCAGTTGGGGCACCTTGCTGCAGGATGCCCAAAAGGTATCTGTCATCAGCCAGTACCCGTGGCTCATATTGCCGGCAATCTTCGTGGTGGGTACCGTATTGGCTTTCAATTTCGTGGGTGACGGCTTTCGTGATGCCTTTGATCCCTATGCTTTGGGCTAGAAAGTGAAGAGAAAACAGAATCCGGCTGTGAATATGGGGACCGCCAGTTCAGGACCTGCGCAGGAACGTGGCATGGCCAAGGATCTCCTGCTTTCCATTGAAAATCTTCAGATTTCCTTTGCTACGGTCGCCGGACGCGTCTACGCGGTAAATGAAGTCGACCTCCAGGTCAGGCAAGGGGAAATCATGGGGCTCGTGGGAGAAAGTGGCTGCGGCAAGAGCGTAACCGCCCGCAGTATTGTCGGTCTTGTGCCGTCCCCACCAGCCATATTCGAAAAAGGGAGAATATGGTTACAGACACACGACGGCATCGTCGATGTCATGCAGCTGAGGGACCACCGATCCCTGAGGGGCCGTACTGTGGCCATGGTATTCCAGGAACCTATGCGGTCCCTGCATCCCATGATGCGTATCGGACGACAGATCGTTGAAGCCCTCATGCCGCACGACAGAATGGGTAACAGGGAAGCGGAAGAGAGAGCCTGTGAATTGCTGGATCTCGTGGGTCTGCCCAATCCAAGACAGTTGCTGACACGTTATCCCCATGAACTTTCCGGCGGCATGCGCCAGCGTGCCATGATTGCCTTGGCGCTTGTCGCGGAGCCACGATTTCTCATTGCTGATGAACCCACCACGGCCCTGGATGTAACCATTCAGGCCCAGATCCTGCGTCTCATCAGGGACCTGCAGACAAGGCTGGGTATGTCGGTTCTCCTGATTACACATAATATGGGCGTCATTGCCCGCATTGCTGATCGGGTATCCGTAATGTATCTGGGTACCGTGGTGGAGTCAGGAACCGTAACAGAGATTTTCAAAAGCCCTGCCCATCCCTACACCCAGGGACTGTTGGCCTCTACCCCTACTCTCACCAGCCAACCCAAAACACTACTACCTTCGCTGCAAGGCAAGGTGCCAGAATTGGCCCAAGCCCCTACCGGATGCGTCTTTGCCGACCGGTGTCCGGCGGTTATGTCCATCTGTTCTGAAAAGCCGCCAACCATCGAGATCGAGGCTGGGCACTTGGCCAAGTGTTGGCTCTATCAACCAGTTGAGGGCATAGAAACACCCGCCTCCATTGTGTTGGAAGAAGAAATGCCTACCTTGGATCACGAGTTGGCACAGAATAGTCATGCACAGGTCGTAGACCCAGAAGCATCACCGCTGTCCAGGTATGAAGGGGACCAGATCCGGGCCGATTCACTCTCCCTGCACTACCCTATTTACAAAGGCTTAATTCGGCGCCAGGTCGGGCTGGTGCAGGCTGTACAGGAAGTAAGCCTGACGATTCAGAAAGGGGAAACTCTAGGGTTAGTCGGCGAATCCGGATGTGGCAAGACATCCATGGGTCGTCTCCTTTCCGGATTGGTGGAACCGACAGCAGGTCAAGTTTTGTTTCCGAGTAACAGACAAGACTGGCAGAACATATCACACCTTTCCCAACGTGAATTGACGCCGATTCGTCGTTCCATGGGGATGATTTTCCAGGATCCCTATTCGTCCTTGAATCCTCGACTCAGTGTGCGGGACATTGTGGGTGAACCCCTGATCCTGCACAGGGTCTGTGAAGGTCAGGCTTTGCAGAGGGAGGTGGGTGAATTACTGGAGATGGTGGGGCTGCGCCCTGAACATCAGAGCCGATTCCCCCACGCGTTCAGCGGTGGTCAGAGACAACGAATCGCCATTGCCCGGGCGTTGGCCCTGAAACCGAGCTTTCTGATTGGAGATGAGCCGGTCTCTGCTCTCGACGTCTCAGTGCAATCCCAGATACTGAACCTGCTGCTGGATCTGCAGATGAGACTGGGCCTATCGATGCTCTTTATCACCCACGACCTGGCTGTGGTGCGGCATGTAAGTGACCGGGTGGCAGTTATGTATCTGGGCAAGATCGTGGAGATCGGTCCTACTACTGAAATCTGTTCGTCACCGGCGCACCCTTATACTGAAGGCTTGCTCGCTTCCATTCCCCTGCCGGATCCTACCTTGCGGACTCCGGATCTAATCCCCCAGGGCGAATTGCCGGATCCCAGCCACCCGCCAGCGGGATGCCGGTTTCATTCTCGTTGTCCCTACCGACAAGACGTTTGCATGCAGGAAGAACCAGAACTGAAACCGGTAGGGAAGGATTCGGTTCATCTGAGCGCTTGTCATTTTCAGGAGGAATTGACATTGGCGGGGATCTCATTGGCTGGTCCAAGCCCATAGATCTGTGTCCTGTGGAATTCGTCCTAATCTGGTAACCATGAATGTGATCAGTCAAGCATCTGCTCCCTTTCTGTCAGGAGGCTAAAATGAATCTGCAACTTCCCGACTACGCTGTACCGGACAGGATCAGCATTACCCGGCCGCTAGATCCCAACGAGTGTTTTACCTATGCCGAATTGGACGGACCCGGGGTAATCCAGACCGTATGGGTAGCTCTGCGACATCCCAGGCAATTGGCCCAAGCCAGCCGGAAGGCCATCATCCGCATTTACTTCGATGATGAAGAGGTGCCTTATGTAGAGTCCCCTGTGGGAGACTTCTTTGGCGTCATGCACGGTCTGGAGTGGTATCCCGTGGACAACCACTTCCTGTCCGCCAAGGCCTGGATCGGATATACCTCCTATTTCCCCATGCCCTTTGCCCACAACGCACGCATCGAATTTGAGGCAGGACCTGAAGGAAACACCATATTTCTCCAGGTAGGATGGCAACGTTTCCCCCGCCAAACACTGCAGGAGCCTCTGCGCTTCTGTGCCCGCTGGCGCCGGGAAATGCCAACCCAGCGTTATGGAGAAGATTTCCTGATGCTGGATGCAGACGGGCCGGGACAGCTACTGGGGTTCGTCTACGGCGTACGCCTAATGGACGATGTAGACCGTTGGAGTCACGGCGGAGCAGACAACATCTACCTTGATGGTGAAGGCAAAGATCCGGTCTTCCTACGTGGCATCGGCGGGGAAGACACCTTCGGAGCGGGTTACGGGGGTGCCCTGCACCCACCAGAAACTCACCACTATGCCGCCATGCCCTACTACATCCATGAGGATGTGGGAGAGGCGCGACCAGCCCAGCGCCTGGTCGGTTATCGCTTCTTTGAACGAGATGTGATTTCCTTCCAGGAATCCATCCACATGCGCTTTGGCTGTATGGTGAATGATATCTGCGCGACTACCTATTGGTACCAGACACAACCTGTCAGGCCTTTCTTTGATCTGCCGGATTGGCCCGCACTCCTACCCGGCACGGAACTTCCCCGTAACACGCGCGATCGTCCGCTCCCTGCCAGTGGTGATTGGTGGCTTTGTGGACCATTTGCCAATCACGATGGACAGGCAATGGCAAGTCAGTTGCCAGCCGAACAGGCAGGCCCGGACCAGAAATCCTGGGATGGACTTCATGGGCCTGACTCCGCCTGGACGACCGAAGGCTCCAAGTCCCTGGGCAGGGATGTAGCGCGCTGGGTGCGAAGGTCGTCAATCCATGGTTTCCTGGACTTCAACCATGTTTTTCAACCCTGGACCAGAGGTGTGGGGGTTACGGATCAGGGAGCTGCTATCGCCCAATGCGTACTGCACGTTTCGGAAGCCGTCGATGCCACCATCCGCCTAGGTTGGGACGATCATATGATTCTGACCGTCAATGGTCACGTGACAGATCTTGGACATCACTATGCGTTTCGCAGTCAGGACATCCCCGTAAGGCTACAGCCAGGGGCTAACCAAATTACGCTGAGACTGAGCAACCAGAGAGGATCCAATCACGGGGGCTGGGCCTTTTCCTTTCTGGCTACGGCCAAGGATGGCACAGTCCTACGACCGGAAACAGAGGCTATCAGGAACTGAACCGACACCAACCAGCGGGTTGAAGAACCCAAGATTGAGGTGTTGCCGTGACTGAATGGGTCCCCCTGACAGAAGAGACTACCAACCCGAATCTGCTGGGCTCACCTTCGGCCTATGCTTTGCGCCATCTTGAACGGATACTGGCAAACAGAAAGATTGCCTGGCGCCGAGAGGGGGACAATGTGATAGCAGGCTCTGGCTGGTGTCTGCGCTTTGGGATCTGGGGAAAGTCTTTGGTCCCCGAGGCTGGGACAGGGACATCATGGGCGTTGCCGGAAGGGCCGGAATCTCTGCTCATTGGCCGGGCCCCCAGCGCAGAACAGGAGGACTGGTGGGTTTGGGGAAGTGATGAAAGAGGCTTGACCTATGCCCTGTATGAAGTAGCCCAATCCATCCGCACATCCCCTGGGGAAAATATCTGCGGTAACCTGGAACCTACGCAAGAGAGTCCAGCCCTGCGGGTCCGGAGCGCGATCCGCACCCTGATGAACAGGGAGCTGGATAAGGAATGGTTCTTTTCTGTCTCCTTCTGGGCTGCCTATCTCGACAATTTGGTAGCCACACGCCACAACCGATTCAAGCTTAGCGTTGGCTGGCGTTCGGCCTATTTTTCACCACCTTTCCCTTTCCTCGTAGTCCCCGCTACCTACCCCAATGTATCCGTGACTCACGTCTCGGATGATGAGCGTGCCCGCAATCTGGAAATGCTACGGCGCATTTCAGCGATGGCCAAGGACCGGGGTCTGGAATTCTACTTCGACATGTACTGGATGAGCCATCTTCCTATGGGAGACTGGGCTGAAGCCCGACGCTACCGAGTGGAGGGACTGACGGCCAGCACGATTCGAGACTATACCCGCCAGGGAGTCAAAACACTGCTGGAAGCCTGTCCCCACATTGACGGTCTGGGCCTTTCCGGCAGTATGAAGGAAAACGGTTTCTCACAGGAGGATATGTACAGTCTCTTCGATGGCATCGCCGACTGTGGTCGTCGCGTGGCGATTCAGATCGAATTGAAGGGCGTTAACCAGGAGCTTGTGGATCAGGCCACCCAACGCGGCATTCCGGTTACGTTGGGGGGAAAGTACTGCATGGAGCACCAGGGACTTGCCTATCATCCCACGCAGATTCGTCTGGAGGAACTGGCCAACACTGCACCACGCCGGTGGACCCGCAACAGTTATGCCGATATGCTGTACCGACCGCGCCAGCATGACTTCATGTTCAACCTGTGGAATTGGGGTACCCTGAAAGTCCTCCTCTGGGGCAGCCCACCTATGGTCAGTTCCCTGGCACGCAACTCTCTACTGAGCGGCAGTCTGGGGATGGAACATGGTGATCCCTTAACCTACAAGGGATCCTATTCCAGTGGTCCGGAGGGTTTCTGGCGCATTGTGCAGGACAAGAACCTGGAATTCTATGACTGGGAGTTCAGGCGCTACTGGCTGCACTACCTGTTGTACGGTCGTCTCATGTTCAATCCAGATTGTGCGTCCAGCATTTGGGATCGGGAGTTTCATTGCCGTTTTGGGATGGAAGCAGGGACGTATTTGCTACAGGCACTGGAACATGCCAGCCGTGTCTTGCCGCTCATGACGATGTGTCATGCACCGAGTGCGAGTGACAACCTCTATTGGCCTGAGGTTTACACCAATGTGCCTATCGCCTTACCTGCTCCCGAGGCCTTGAGTCGCGATGGGGGTGAATATTTTGGCACCTGCAATCCAGCGGACACGGCCTTGTTTTATCGCGTGGACGACTATGTCAATGATTATCTGGTGAACAGGGTGGACGCCAAGGTGGATCCATTTACGTTAAGCCGATGGTTCCAGGAGATTGGCACTGCGGCGCTTCACCAACTCCACAAGGCCAGGAATACAGAGATGCAGACCGAGAAACCGGAATTCCAGGCCTTCTGTATTGACATTGCCATCCAGACCTATCTAGCCTTTTTCTTCGGACGCAAATTCGAAGCGGCTACGTATTTTGGCTTTTATCGAGAAACAGGGGATTTTGCTTGCCTTGAGCAAGCAATTGCGGTCTATGAAGAGGGCCTGACACACTGGAAGTTTCTTATCCAAGAGGCGCGCGGTGTCTATCCTGCGCATCTGGCCTTCCATCGCAACGGCATCATGAGTGGAGATTGGGCTTCCCGTGTACCTGCCATTGAAGCGGATCTGGAACAGATGAGACAGCTGAGACAGAACTATCTAGCTCTATATGGTGTCCAGCCGCTGGGTTTCGGGCATGTCCCCCAATGGGTGCAGGATCCGGATGACATTGTTATTACCACAAGTCTAAAGGGCTGGGAAAGAGCCAAGTCAGTGAGGATGATCTATATCACGGACCAGGACACCTCCACGCAGAGCAGGGAACTCAGTTCTCAGGGAGAGTCTCCCCTGTTCTCTACGCATTTGCGTGTGAACCGCGAAGTGCAATGGCTGAAGTACTGTCTGGAGGCCGAATCAAGGCAAGGAACGAAAGTCAGGTTTCCCGAGACAGATCCTGACCAGGGATGGCAGATTACAGTGGGACAACTAGGCGAAGAGCCAACCTGCCAGCACAATCCTCCCGGACAGTTCGTACCCGGTGAACCTCTCAATTTGGCCCTGACAGTGCAGAGCCAGACAGAACTGGCCACGGTGACCCTGCACTATCGTCACGTCAACCAGGCGGAAAAAATGCGGGAGCAGGAGATGGTTTTCAGCCTTGGGACTTTCCAGAGTCAAATCCCGGCTTCCTACACCCGCAGTCCCTACGATATCCTGTACTTTTTTTCCGTCATTGATGGTCTGGGTCAGAGGAAACTCTATCCGGGATTTGAGTTGGCATTTGACGCACCCTATTGGGTTTGTCCTGCGTCAATCTAAAGCGTCATTCCCCGGCTATCCCTATCATCAGCGTTCGGCCATCACAGGATAGTATGCAAGTGCACCCTAACTGGCTGCTCGTCGCCGGTCAATAGCAATTATTCCCGTTCCGGACGATGGGTGGAGGTTTCCTGGAACCGTACCAGTTGCATATAGGTTTGGCTATCGAGGTCATCTTCCTGCACGACACCCTCATCCAGCATTTGGTTCACCAATTCCAAGGCCTTGGACTGACCAATTTTCAGTTTCCGCTGCAGAAGAGAGATAGAGCACCGGTCCAGGTTCTGAACAAGCTGGCAACTAGCTGTATAGAGGCTTTCCGCTGAAGTGGGTGCAGGACTCTGTGTATCGGGCATGACTTGCATCTCTTCATCCGGTTCCGAGGCAGGCGGGGTGACCACAGCATCCCTCTCGTTGTCAGTTGGTTCTTCCTCCGGCCGACTCTCTGCCAGCGATGGGGGTTCTTCCCGGGTTTCCGCGAGCACCTCACTGTCTTTGTGTTCCGGCTCGTCCTCTTCTGTCTCGTCATCCGCCTCTGACTGGACTGTTTCCACTGGTTCTTTCTGGGTCGGAGGTACCCAGGCCTGAGCTGGAGTGGCCTCAATACTGGATGGCGGCTCCTCCAGTACCTGTTGGTCAGATTCCATCACAATAGGGTCAGGCTTGTCTGTTTCCTGATTCGGTACGGGAAGGTCCTCGGGGGTGGCAGGAAGACTCTCATCCCCCGCGACACGGTCTTGCTGGGCGATATGCCAGTAATCCACAACCCTGTGAATCTCTTCATCACTTACCCAAGTCCCCTGTAGGCGCCCGGAGCGCTTGGCATCTGGTGCGGCGAAGAGCATGTCCCCCTTGCCCAGCAGCCGTTCCGCTCCCGGTGTATCAATTATGACCCGGCTGTCTGTCTGGCTCGACACGGCAAAGGCAATACGGGCCGGGAAATTGGCTTTGATCAGGCCCGTAATCACATCGACAGAGGGCCGCTGGGTCGCAATAATAAGATGAATGCCCACGGCCCGGGCCATCTGGGCCAGACGACATACAGAGCGTTCCACTTCCTGGGGCGCCGCCATCATCAGATCGGCCATTTCGTCGATAATCACAACAACATAGGGCAGGGTCTTCTCGCCCTGCCGTGATTGCTGGGCATTGTAGCGGTAGATGTCCCGCACCTTCTTGCGGTTTAACTGGCGATAACGCCTTTCCATTTCCTGCACGCACCAGTCCAGCACGCGTTCCGCCTCTTCTACATCTGTTACCACAGGATTGTGCAAGTGGGGAATGTGGTCGTAGGTACTCAGTTCTACCATCTTGGGATCGATCATCAGGAAACGCAGAGTATCCGGTGTATGCGATAGCAGCAAGGTAGTAATAATGGCATTGATACAGACGGATTTCCCTGTGCCCGTGGCTCCCGCAATAAGCAAGTGCGGCATCTTGGCCAGATCGGCCACGATAGGCTGTCCCTTGACATCTTCGCCCAGGGCCAAGGGCAGAACAGCCGACATGGCCTGAAACTGCTCGCTCAGAACCAGTTCCTTGAGTCCCACTGAATTGCTCAGGGTATTGGGAATCTCAACCCCTACATAACTGGTGCCCGGAATAGGAGCTTCAATCCGCACGGACTGGGCAGCGACGGCCAACGCCAGATCATTGCTAAGGCTGGTGATCTTGCTTACTTTAACCTTGGTCCGATGGATCCGGCCCTTGCCATCCTGACGTTCCACAAAGCCCGGCTTGATCAGGTACTGCGTCACCGCTGGCCCCTTGTAGGCGCCTTCGAAACTCGTTGGCACACCAAAGAGTTCCAGGGTTTCCTGCAACAGGACACCACAGCGCCGAATGTGCTCATCGGACTCTTGGACCCGTTCCTTATCCTCCAGAATCTGGCGCAGATCCGGCAATTCCCAATCTTCGGACTCCTGGGTCAAACCAGCTGGTACCCGTGACACGGATGAACTGGCAGAAGACCGCAAACCATGCCCTGCCAAATTTGTTGGCTCAACCTGTGCGGGAGCCACTGGGGTCTGATGGATCTTGACCGATGCGGCTGTATGTCCGCGCGCACGCAGACGTTGCAGCATGGCGAAATACCGAGTCTCCCATCTCTGGTATCCCCGTCTGAGGGGAGATACATCGATTTGAATACTCAGGATCCATAACCAGACCCGATGTACCCAGGAATCACCCCATGAATGTGGTTGGCGCGTACGGGGCGGAACTTCCCCCAGACGCATCCAAAGTGCCTGCAGCCAGCGCCGCAGACACAACAAGCCAAGGTTACAGAGATCCGGCACCACCATATAAATACTGGTCATGGTCAGTACCGTCAACACAACCCAAGCACCAGGAGATCCCAGTTGCAATCGCAGTTGGTTGCCAAATTGATCACCTATCCAGCCCCCGGCGGACTGCGCTGAGGGTGACAACAACAGGGCAACCTCCATCATGGTGGTACCAGGAGCCAGCGCCAGGACCACCACGAAACAGAGATACAGCAACAGAATACCCACGGGTTTCTGCCAGGACAGGTGGGGTCTATGTTCTACAGAGCGAATTACAATCCACAGACCCAGTGAACCCAGAGTCAGAGGTAAGGCCCAGGTGCCCGCACCAAAACCGCGTTGCAAGATATCAATCCAGGCATCAGTCAGCCGACCTCGAGATACCGACATCAGGCTCAACAGTGTCAGGCCTGATACCAGAATCAGGATAGTACCCGTAAATTTCGGGGAAAAAATATCCCTTAATAACCGGAGGGTATTCGGGGTCTTGCGTACACTTGCTCGTCTGGCCATCGAAAGGTAGGTCGTCGCAAATTACATCCATTAACTAAGCCAGAGGAAGAGCTTTTCACATGGCCTAAAGCTCCCTTCTCCCCTGTAACAACTATATCGAATTCAAAGGCAGTTTGTGTGTCATGTGGCAATCAGGCGCACGATAATAACCGGGCGACGCCCCAGTTCCTCCCGGCAATACTGGCTCAATACCCGTTGTACCGCCTGTTGTATATTCCGCTTGCTGTCATTCTGGCGCATTGAGCGGCGGAACTTGCGACTGGCCAGGTGCTGAGCTCTCTCATGAAATTCCCTTTGCTCTTCCGGATACAGAAGACCACGCGTGAAGGTTTCTGGCGCTCCCAACATGCTTTTGTCCCCTGCGTCATAGACGATGACACAGCCTAGCACGCCGCCGTCCCTAAGCCATTTTCGTTCCTTTAAAACCTGTTCGTCGTCACTGATGATGGAACCATCAACCAGGATTTGTCCCGTGGAGATCTTATCTCCGAGCCAAGCCTCACAGTGGTCCAGAGCGGATCTGGCCGCTGGCAGTTCTTCGCCATACACATTTTCCAGTTCCAGAATCTGGCCTTCTGCCAACACGAAGATATCCTCTTCCGGCATGCCAAAAGCTATGGCATTTCGCTTGTTAAGAATCAGGTGACGATATTCACCGTGCACAGGGGCAAAGAAACGGGGACGTACCAGGGCCAGCATCCGTTCATTTTCACGCTGGCTCCCATGTCCAGATACATGAATGTCCGCCAAGTTGGAATAAATGACGTCGCCCCCGCGCTCGAATAACCGGTTCACCATGGAATAGAACTTGACTTCATTCCCGGGAATGGGGGAAGCACTGATGATGACCGTATCGGTAGGCCGAATGCCATGATCCCGGTGCCCTCCCAGACTCATGCGATTCAGCGCACTCAACTGCTCTCCCTGACTACCGGTCACCAGCACCAGCACTTCGGTGTCGGTCTCGTTTTCAATCTGGCGGGCACTCAGCAAGTCCTGCCAGCCGATATCCAGATAGCCCAGATCTATCGCGTTACCCACATACCGAAACATGGAACGTCCCACCAGCCCTACCCGACGACCATTGCGGTGGGCCAGTTGCACGACCTGTTGGACGCGGCTTATGTTGCTGGCAAAGGTGGTCAGGAAAATCCGGCCGGGAGCCTGAGCAAACAGGAGTTGCAAGGTATCTTCAATGGTAGTCTCGCTACTGGTGGCTACATCCTGTTCCGCATTGGTGCTGTCGGCCATGAGCAACAACACGCCTTCATCCCCCCATTGATGCAGACGCTCCTCATCTATAGGCTTGTCCAATACTGGGTTCGCGTCAAACTTGAAGTCACCGGTATGAATAATACGTCCCAGCGGAGTCCGCACGGATATACCCATGCTGCTGGGAAAACTGTGATTGACCTGGAAGAATTCCACCTGAAAATGGCCCAGATCCAGGCAGCTGTCCACATTCACCTTGTGCAGGAGCTTTAGTGCTTCCCGTGGAACATTCTCGTCTTCAAACTTGCTCTCAACAATACCTATGGTCAGATCCGCCCCGTAGATGGGAACCGAAACCCCGAACTCCAGCAGAAATGGCAGGGCTCCAATATGGTCTTCATGACCATGGGTAAGAATGATGGCGCGTAGCCGATCCTGCCGTTCCAGCAAATATTCCGTGTCGGGAATGATGAGATCCACCCCTGGTGTTTCTTCGTGAGGAAACAGGCTGCCGGCATCGATCAGGATAAGATCATCTTCGTATTCCAAGACCATCATGTTCTTGCCAATGTCACCGAGGCCCCCCAGGGGTACTACCCGCAAGACCCCGTCACCGGGTCTGTCTACTACATCTGTGACTTCGTAACTTACTCTGTTGTCTTGTTGATTCATTATGCGGTTGCTACTCACTTTACCTATGGCTTGATCTGTATATGGCTGGGCCCCACCCTGCAGCGTTCAGGGCACAGAAATATCGGGCATCAGCCATATTAATTCAATTCTGAAATTCCATGTCTCTATAGACTGTCAAATAGGGAGGCCTGGAGCCCTTCGTCTTGCTCGGGAGGAGATTCAGCCTCAGTATCTTCAGGATGCGGTACCCCTGCTGGCAGGCGTTCTCCTTTTGCGGCTTCCTCATTCGCCTTCTGCGCCCGACGGATGAGTCCGGGCAGACGAGCAACAATTCGCTCAAATTCGGCCCGGCGCCGCGGGTCTCGCAATACGGCCGCGGGATGCAACAGGGGAATCGCACAGCGGCCCAAACCGATGTTCTTGGCCTTGCCCTGAATCTGGGTGATCCGGGCTCCGGGAAACCAGCGTTGCATACTGATCCGGCCCAGGGTCACAATGATACGGGGATTAATGATCTCTATCTGTCGATCCAGATAATGGCGACAGGCGGCGATTTCCCCGGGCAAGGGATCCCGGTTGTTGGGAGGCCGACACTTGACCACATTGGTAATGTATACATCCTCACGTTGCAGGCCTTTTTCCTCCAGGATTTGGGTGAACAGCTGACCACTGCGCCCTACAAAGGGTCGTCCCTGCTCATCTTCATCTGCTCCAGGCCCTTCACCTACAAACATGATGACAGACTCTGGATTGCCTTCTCCGGGCACCGCATTCTGGCGTTGCTGACACAGGTCGCATTGGCGGCATTCCCGTACATCGGCCTCTAACTGAGCCATAGCCTCGTAGATTTCTGTCATAGTGCCCTCGGCTTTCTGCGTGTCTTCTGGCCCATCATGAAACCTTCTGAAGATAGTCATTGCGGTCTGAAGCAGCCCAATACCGAATCAGTTCCTCCTGAGTCTGCCATCGCAACTGTTCCCACTGCCTGGTGTTCCTGTCGGTGGGTTGAATCTCAAGGGACAACAACATAGCATCTTCCTGATCGGGATAATAGTGCTTGCGACATCCCACTTCCCTGAAGCCTAAGCGGCGATACAGGCGACGAGCCCTTGCATTGGATCGGCGTACTTCAAGATGCACCCAACGGCGATGAGTCTCCTGAAACTCTTGTAACACATTAAGCATGAGCCAGCTGCCCAGACGCTGTCCACGTACCTGTAGGCCGCATCCCAGGCGGAGTATATGGGCTTCATCGCCCTGCAGAAGATAGCAGCAATAAGCCAGCACCGGCCCGGACACCGGATCATTACACGTCCCGAGTATTCGCCAACCGTACTTGGAAGTTGATTCCCATGTATGTCGAATGTGGGCTTCGCTAAAGGGCTGTGCCATGGATTCCCGCTCGAGTCGGCTGACCTCAGCTAAGTCGCCCACCGTCATGGCCCGATAAATTATGGGCAAGCCATCCTCCGGTTTCAGCAGGAAACTGACCGGATCATCACTGCGACGATACATACAAGGGAACCAGATGTGCAGGATCTGTACAGCCAGGGTCGGTCTGCCAGCGCTCCCACGCCAGCTGGGCCAGCACGGCAGGGGAACGGACAGGGACTGACTGAGGCAATCTGACTACATGAGAAAAATGCTGAACGGTAGTATGAACATCAGAGGGATATTCGCCACCCATCCATATATGGCCTCCGTCTTCCCAGTCACGTTCCAGAAATCGGGCCAGCTCCGCCACTGTCCCCAGGCAGTGATCGGCGGAAGTAGGGTAGTAGTCCGGGGACTCGGACGACATAGTGGTCCAAATGAACCGATCCCGGCCAGCGGGCAATACCGTCAGGAGCAAGCCTGAATATCCCAGAGCCTGAACCTGATAATACAGGGGAGCCAACATGATGGACATGGTGGGAATACCCACCAGCACCATATCAGTACAGGCACCCAACACCATGCCTTTTGCTACACTAAGGCCAATACGAACCCCGGTAAAACTGCCTGGCCCGGTAGCCACTGCAACCATGCCCACCTTTGCCGGTGACAAGGCGCAGGCCTCCAGGGCTGTGCGAACATAACCCGCCAGTTCTCGGGTCTGCTGCCGCTGAGACAACCAGGATAGTGCATAGAGCGACCTGTCAGCGGCGGCATCGTACAGAGCAAGCCCCGCCAGTACGGTGGAGGTGTCAAGCGCCAAGACTATCATTCCATCGTGCTACTGCATCCCTGCCACGAATTCCCTCTCAACACACGGATTACCCCAATGAATTCAAACCTGTCGAGTGCCCGGATTGGGGCCCATCTTTCGGTGGCGGGAGGCGTCCACAAGGCCGTGGAACGTGCTGTGGATCTGCACATGACGGCCGTTCAGGTTTTCACCAAGAACAACCGGCGCTGGCAGGCCCCACCCCTGACGTCGGAAGAAATCCACCAGTGGCATGAGAGTTTTGTGTCTTCGCCGTTGCAGGCCGTGGTCAGCCATGCCAGCTATCTGATCAACCTGGCGGCCCCGGAACGGGGCAAATGGGAACAGAGCCGGGCCGCCTTGCAGGATGAACTGGAACGCGCCGGCCAACTGGGGATTCCCTGCGTAGTCCTGCATCCCGGAGCCCACAGAGGCCAGGGAGTCAAAGCGGGTATTGAACGCGTGGCCACAGCGGTCAATGCCATCTACACCGCACATCCCCAACTCCACAACACCCGGCTGCTGTTTGAACTCATGGCGGGCCAGGGCACTGTACTGGGCCGTTCATTCCAGGAATTGGCCCAACTCCTGCAGCTGACTGCAGGGCAGTCACAGGTAGGGGTTTGCCTGGATACATGTCATGCCTTTGCGGCCGGTTACGATTTGCGCAGTGAACAGGGGTACGAAGCCATGGTACAGGAATGTGCAAGCGCAATCGGTCTGGAGGCTGTTTATTGCTGGCATCTGAACGATAGCAAGGGTACCTTGGGCAGCCATATCGATCGCCATCAGCATCTGGGTGAAGGGGAACTGGGTCGGGAGCCCTTTGGCTTTATCCTGAATGATCCCCGCTGGTTCCACCATCCCCTACTGCTGGAAACCCCCAAGACAATCGCACGGGAATCAGATCTGCGCAACATGCAAGTGCTGGGTTCCCTCATCAGGGAAGCCAAACGCGTGCCCCCAGGTCTGATGGACGAGACTCTGGATACAGACTCATCCACCGCTAATAACGACTGATCGAATCGTCCACTTCCACAGACCAGGCATCAATACCCCCGTCCATGGAACGGGCATTGGTCCAACCTCGCTCCATGAGCCAAGCCGTGACCCGGGCGCTGCGTACACCCTTGTGACAGAAAAACACACAATCCACATCCTTGTCCTGCAGGGCAAGAGGGATTCCGGCTTCCTGTTGTTCCCGCAATTCACTCAGGGGCAGATGCAACACATCCGCAATGCGCGCAACGTCCAGTTCCTCCTGCTCCCGCACGTCTACCAGCACAAACTCTTCCCCTGCCTGGCGCCGGCGGTCCACTTCCTGTACAGAAATTTCGGGAGCATCAAAAGGATTGGGCATGGCAAGTCCTGGTAATTCAGATCAGGTCAAGGGGTCATCAAATTCGGCTTCGATTATGGGCTGCCGGCCGGCAAAACCATCTTCAATCGCGTGCCAATAATCAATATTTTCCTCTCCGTATTGCCAGCACAGGAATACTTCCTTGCCTTGACGCTTGGAGAGGAAATCCACAATCCCCTTATCAATATCCTTGACCAGAATCCCCATGCCCATGATCTGGCGTACGGCAGTATCCAGACGGGCAAACTGTTCCGTCAGATCCGTGATATGGGCATTCCCGCCATTGGCTACTTTGCTACGCAAGAAGGGCCAGACTTTGGGTTTGAGATGCACAATTTCCGCACGGGCCTGTTGCACATAATCCATCAGAGCGACGACCCGGGGCAAAGCCTCCCGGGCCTGCTGGATGGTATAGAGGCGGGCACGTACGGGAGTAGCCATAACGCTCTGCCCATGCCCCGGGGAAGGGTACTGGCCTTCTCCCTAGCCGTGTCCGCAACCTGCGCCAGCGGCCTGTCCGGCGTGGCTTTCCGCGGTGCGGAAGCTGCTGCCGCATCCGCAGGAACTTACCGCATTGGGGTTTTCGATATGGAATCCACCGCCCATCAGGGAATCGACATAGTCGATGGAAGCACCTTCAATGTAGAAGAGGCTGGTGGGATCCACATACACCTTCATGCCATGCTGCTGACTGACGTCATCCCCATCCCGTGCCTGATCCTCAAAGGTCATGCCGTACTGCATACCTCCACAGCCACCACCCTTGACAAATACACGCAGACCGTGACTGTCTTCCATGCCCTTTTCCGACATGACGGACTGGAGCCGTACTGCGGCCGATTCAGTCAAAGTAACCAAGATAGCACTCCTATTGCTTCATCTGTTGCCATAAACCAAGGCAAACTGCCGATTTGTCTGAACTCATTATACATGAAAAAAGGGCACAGCCAGAGGCTGTATCAACCACCTAGCTGATTCATGGCCCGGTTCTCGGCAAACTCGCCGCGATCCAGATCGTGTCCCCAGGGCTTGTGAAAAGCTCCTTCCCAGAAAATGCGTTGCATCTCCGCAAAGGAATGGCCCTCGCGCAAGGGTGTGATCAGATCCACTTCATCTTCCTTGAGCAGACAGAGACGCAGCTTGCCATCCGCGGTCAGGCGCACCCGGCCACAGCCCTGACAGAAGGGTTCGGTCACACTGTTGATAAAGCCCAGGGTGCCTCGTGCCCCCGGAATCCGAAAGGGACGACTCGGATCCACGTAGTCGTAACCTGCTTCCTCCAGGGCACCAAAGTGGCTCTCAATCGTGTCCCTCATCTCCTGGAAAGGCACTACGTTCGTCTGCTGGAAATCTGTCACGGCATCAAAAGGCATCATCTCAATGAACCGCACTTCCCAGTCATGTTCCAGGGTCAGGGCGGCCAGATCCAGCATGTCCTGCTGATCGTTAAAGTTGCGCACAATTACGGCATTCAGTTTCAGCGGCTTCAAGCCTGCCTCTTCTGCCGCGTCTATACCCTTCCAGACATCCTCAATGTGGCCCCAGCGGGTCAGCGCATGGAACTTCTCCGGATCCAGCGTATCCAGGCTAATGTTAACGCGATTGAGCCCTGCCTCTTTCAGGGAGGTCGCCAGCGTATCCAAGGTCAGGGCATTGGTGGTCATGGCCAAATCCTGCAGCCCTTCCAGCTGGGACAGACGTGCCACCAGTTTCACGATCCCGGGCCGAATCGTGGGTTCACCCCCCGTCAAACGAATTTTGGTGACCCCCAGGCTGGTGGCGACCCTGGCCAAGTAGAGGATTTCATCGTCTGTCAGCAATTGCGAACGGGGCATGAATTGCATGTCTTCCGGCATACAGTACACACACCGCAAGTTGCAGGCATCCGTGAGGCTGATACGCATGTACTGCAGTGAGCGACCAAACTGATCACGAAGCATCATGCCAGGTTCGTAACCAGGCGCAGGATCGATTTTAATGGCACCGAGACCATTCCGTTCCAGGGTAACCGGCGCCGTTCCCTTTGAGTTCTGCAAAATATTCATGGCTGAGGCAAAAGAGCGAAGCTGCGCTTGCTTTTGCTCGTCACGCTACATCCAGCGAGATTTCGTCTGGCGTCGGGATTAGAAAGGTACAGCAGCTATCCCCTGCCGCCAAAGCCTGATCCGACGTACAGGGTTGACCCACCAGTTCACTTACCAGCTCCTGATCCAGCTTGCATAATCCCTCATGCTCGCGGGGCAACTCGCCGTAGGGACAGACTTTCGTTTGCAGGAACAATTGCTTTTGCTCCCCTTCCATCAGTATTTCCACTGATGCACCGTACCCTCGGTGCGAGAGAGCTTTGCTTGCCAAATCCAGGCGCTTCGAAAAAGAGAAACTCTCCAGAGGTTCAGTCACAAATTCATGGGCCAAGTCATGACCCATGGCGCGGAAAGTTTCATCCAGTTGAGCAGGTGACATATTCATCTGCAATTGCTCCAGGAGGCCCTTCACAAGCCAAGGAGTACAGTGGGGAAGCGCCTTGATACCTTCCGGCGTCAGGGCGTATACGACAGGCGGGCGTCCCGTATCCCCGGAATGGGGAATTTGCACCCGTTCAATCAAACCTTCATCCTCCATGGCCAAGAGATGGTAACGCAAGGAGGGCAATTTGATGTCAAGCCAAGCTGCGATCTCCTGCACTGTGCCTTGATCGCGTTGTTGCAGGTGTTCCAGAATCTGTTGCCGAGTCTTGTGCATGATGTCACACTTTGTTCTCTTGTCCCCTGATTCTCTACAATATAGGATTCAGGAAACAATCGTGGAACACTATTCTACCATAGAGCCACAATGGGTCTTGTCGGAACAAGACCGGACTTTCCCTCGTTTCCTCTGCCTTTAATTCCATAGCAACGGCGTATCAACAACTGGAGGTTCTGACAATGCAGAGTGACAAAGTCTCACAGGAGTTTGAGATCGAGCGTGAACAGCTCGAATGGCTGGGTGAAATTGCGAAAGCATACGGCCTCGATGATGAAGACAAGGCCCTCCGTGTCCTTCTCGACTTCGCGATAGAGGATGGCAACAGGGATTTCATCTTCTCGTCAGATAATACGCGGTGCCGGTTCTGCGGGTGAGTCAGGGTATAGCCTGTGGGTAGGCGAAGGTTCGCCGTCCACAACCCACCTAGGCCGTAGTTCAACGGCCAAATGCAGCAGCCCGGTGCTGTCAGATTTGCAACCGGGAATAGGGCGCGGCGCTCCGCAGGTCGAATCCGAGTTTGGAACTCGTATTGAACTTGCTGTCTCCACTGCAGCGCCAATTCAGTCGCCTCTGTATCGGAACGGTTGAGGATCACGCGCGGGTACCCCCTACAGATCGGAAGACTGATGCGGGTGGCTGGTCATGCTGTCGGGCCTTGTGCGCCGCCGTTCTAAGGCTTGTTTTCGGCTACTTGGCGATCAAGAAAAGACTGCTGCAGTGCCAACTGCTCGGGGACGGGGCGCAGTCCGCAGTAGCCGCATTTCCCCAGGTCGGGATGAAGATATTTCTGGCAACAGATCTCGAGTCGCATGAATAGTGCCCGCAGGTCCCCGCTTTCGAGCGGATAGACCGATACGCAGTCACGCATGGGAAGAGGACCGTGATCCAGCAAGGCTGTTTTGGCAACGATGGCTTCCTCTATAGTGAAATATCCAGCTTTCTGGAGACCCATTATCACGCTGGCACAGCTGCCCGCAATTCCCGCCCACATTACGTTCTCGTTGAGCCGTACCTTTGCCCGCACGAGCGAGAAAAGTGGTTGCAGATGGCGGTCAAGCATGCAGTCGAACAGCCAGGCGAGCAGAGATTCCAGATTCGGCACAGGGATCGCATCTGGATGCGTAGAAGCACGGTCAGAAGACAGGGCCGCAAAGCGGCGCGATCGAATTGCGTACCCCGCGATGTCCCCGGCATCATCAAGCCGAACGGCGCAGTTTTCGGCGCTCACGTCCGGTACGCGCCGTCCCGCGTAGAGTCCATTGATGACAGCTGACACGATGGGACCGGTGTAATACGGCAGTAGTAACGCGGCCCGCAGGAACGGCGATTCCGTCCTCCAGCGGGTACCAAAGCGTTCAAGCACCTCGTCCAGTGCTCCTTCGCCAGCGAGGATGTCGCTTCCGAGATACCAGCCTGAACCGCTGAGCGATCCAAATGATGGTAATTGGTGTATCGATTCCTTCTTTTGCCCCGCGAATTTGCTGAATATTTCATCAAGCGGATGGGTGGCTTCTTGGCAGGTCACAGGTGGCAACCTCTTATATGCGCAAGCGTTTAGGCCTGCTCACTGTTCGGTTCAAACACTTTGACTGCGTGCGCGGCGAAACAGCCATGAATCCGAAACCCGGCAACTGTATTCAATCAACATGCAATCCCACAGAGGCAAGCTACTGTCGGCTTCAAGAGGTGCCGACGCGGAAATGGCAAGAGTGACGAGTAGACTAAGCCAACATTAACCTGTTGCTGTATACTATACTACTTTATATGAAAATTTTATATTTTTATGGAAATGTTAACCTGTGCGGCTAATATGCATGTAAGACTAGGCAATGTGGTGGCATTTACCGCCATCCAGGAAGTTCCGGGGCCGTCCGCCCAACGAACCCCAAAGGGAAGGTGATGCAACTGATGTCCCAGCATAATCAGCAGTCAGCCATGCCCGGCCAAGGACTGGATTCCAGCCGGATGCCTGGCCACTGGCTATTGGCTCAGATGGGCAAACGAGTGCTGCGGCCTGGAGGAGTCGAGTTGACCCGCCACATGTTGGAATCCCTGGACATCCGCACCAGCGACTTGGTGGTGGAGTTTGCCCCTGGACTGGGATTAACAGCCCGGGAGGCCCTGGCACTTGGTCCTGTTTCCTACACAGGTGTGGAAAGGGATGAGAATGCGGCGCGCCAGGTGAGGGCATATCTGAACGGTCCAGGACAGCAGTGCCTGGTGGCCCGGGCGGAAGCCACTGGACTGCCCGATGCCTCCGCCACGGTGGTTTTCGGGGAAGCCATGCTGACCATGCAGACACCCGTACACAAGGCATTAATCGTACAAGAGGCGGGACGTCTACTGCAGGATGGAGGAAGATACGGCATACATGAACTCTGTCTGCAACCGAACGACTTGGATGAGGAGAGGAAAGCCGAGATCAACAGCGTCCTGTCGGAAGTGATTCGGGTAGGGGCCAGGCCCCTGACCCCCTCTGAATGGAGGGCCCTCCTGGAGGACCAAGGCTTTAAGGTCAAGTCTGAGGTTACGGCGCCCATGCATTTGTTGGAACCAAGACGCTTCATGCGGGATGAAGGGCTACTGCGTACCCTTCGTTTTTTGCTGCAGGTGGTGAAGAATCCCGCAGCCCGACGTCGGATCCGTCAGATGCGGTCCGTTTTCCGACAATATGAGGCTAACTTGGGTGCTATTACCATGGTTGGAGTCAAGAGATAGTGTGCCAAGACAGGGGCGTTGCCACCTGATGCAACAACCTCCAATACACTGGCAAGACGGCGCCCGAGCACCTGCTTGAAATTTATGGAGCCAGCGATGGCGCAGAACCCTCTCTCTTGGTGTCGTAGAACCTTCGTTCTCCACCAGGTTGAAACTGAAGGACATGTCCATTGTCTGATAGAGGGCTATCGCTGATTATGGACCTGGCATATTGGTAGGGAGTGCTAGCCGCCGGCCAGAGGGGCGTCAGCCGCAACGCCGAAAGCAGCCGTCATCAGGTGCGGCAGAACGTAATGCCCCTAGGTTCACTTGGGTGAGAGCACCATCAAGCCGGGTGCCCTCTAGGGATGTCATGCTTACCTGCTTCGCAGAACTTGAGCAGTTGCCTGGTCCTCGAGCCTCCCACGTACAAGACAGGATCTGAGAAAAAAGTCATCGATATGGGCCACCTCACCGCTTTGTTTTCTCTCCACCGCTTACCTTTACCTATACGTGGAGTCTGCTATATTCTTAACGCCCAGGAAGATTCTGGTCGTCATTCCTCTGTCTGCCTGGCTTTTCGTCCTAATATATTGCATTGCGGGACTCGACAGGAAAAGAGTCGTAGTTGACCCTGCAATCGACATATGCCCCTGCCCCTGAGTTAGCCATCACGCGTTGGTTCAATACAGCCAATAATCCTACTTTGGCCTCTCTCAGAGGTGAGGTTGTGGTAATCGAGGCGTTTCAGATGCTCTGTCCCGGCTGCGTCTCCCATGGGTTACCCCAGGCCCAGCGCATCCACCAGACCTTCGGCGACGACATCACCGTACTCGGTCTTCACTGCGTGTTTGAACACCATGAGGCCATGACCCCTGTGTCACTCGCAGCGTTCCTGCACGAGTACCACATCACATTCCCGGTGGGCGTTGACGCCCACAACCACGGAGTTACCCTACCCATTACTATGGACCGATTCCAGCTCCAGGGTACCCCGAGCCTGGTAGTCATCGACCGGGCTGGACGCATCCGTCTCAACGCTTTTGGTCAGATCGCTGACCTCGCTGTCGGTGCCATCCTCGCCCGCCTTATTGACGAACCTCGTCCCGCCTGAGAGGCCGACTGCAAGCCTGACATCAGGTATCCTGCACCAACCCCGAAAGCCAACCCCTAGGGGCAGTCGTGTTCTCCATCATAAGCGGTTCGCAACGGCCAGCCCGACGATCCGCTTTCGGGCATTGAGTGGGGCCAGTCGCGTCTCTGTGTACCAGGGGCAGGCCATGAAGACCTGGCAGGTGCTGTGACCCGGGTCATGGACAAGGTCTTTCGGTAGGATGCAAGGCACAGCCTTAAAAGACGTGCCACCTTCCTTATAGCGACCCAGCGGTAACGGGCGCACCATCACCTGCGCCGGGATACTCGCATCCCGGAAAGCCTGGAGGGCAGGGGTCAGAGAGTAGGCTGGATTCTTTGATTATCGGTAGTGGATCCTGGCTCTGTAGCAATTTTGCAACTGCCTTGACGCTGCTCAACATCAAGCAAATGCAGCATCTCATCTGCGCATACCAATCCCAAACTGCTCATACGGATGACACATTTCTGCCACATTTCACTTCGACCATGAGCAGTATGACAGAGATTTCGCGAAAGGAGTGGCAAGATGATTTTCAAGAACAAGAAGCTGATGACGAGGACGTTCCTGACAGGGCTGGTACTGGTGATCCTACTCGGTGCGGGGATACTGACCAGCTGCAGGGGCAATACCGGAACCGGGGAAGGCCGGGATTCCGACAGCACAGCCACCAGTCAGGGTACTTCCGAGCGGGAAGGCAGCGAGTCCGGTGGTGAGCATGGCGGCGGAGAGGGTGCTGAAGGCTCCGGCGGTGAAGCTGGCGGCGAACATGGCGGCAGCGAGGGGAGCGAGTCAGGCGGTGAGAGCGGAGAAGCCGCCATGTCAAGTCCGACTATTCCGCTGGACCAGTCGTGGAACGGCGTTCTCGGTGGGCTGGCCGTCTCCGCGCAGTACGATGCGGCCACCCAATCTGTCCACACAACAGTGCAAAACACACTCTCGCAGGTGCTCTGCTACGTGCAGGCCGAACCTCACCTGAAGTCGGGGACGAGGACGGTAGGAGAGCTTGGCCCTGACGTGTTGGGGAATCTGAACCCCGGTCAGGAAGCCACGTCCAGCCTAGTGGTTGCCAGTGAACCGAACCTGGCGGGAATCTTCTACGATGGATATGTCGTGCACCTGGAAGTATTCGACTGCGCCAGCCCTGGCCCTGTGCCTCACACGGGCGGAGAGGGCACTGAAGGCAGCGGGGACGAAGGCTCCGGTGGTGAAGAGGGTAGCGGGGCCCAGCTGGCACCGGATGAAACCTTCGACATGGTGCGCAGCGGGGCCCGGCTGATCCTGCGCTACCACGCTCCCAGTAACTCCTTCCAGGGCACAGTGGAGAATACCACCAACAATGTCCTGGGCCAGGTCAGGATCGAAGTACACCTGTCGAACGGAACGGAGCTGGGTCCGACGACTCCGATAGACCTGGCACCCGGCCAGATGGCGACGGTCAACCTACCCTCGACGGCGGCCTCGTTCACCGGCTGGATAGCCCATGCCGAGGTGGGCAGGGGAGGTGAGGACAGCCAAACGGGCGGTGAGCACGGCTCCGGTGGCGAGGAAAAGGGAGGCGGCTAGAACCACTCGGCATCGGCTAGGGGAAAGATGCCAGAGCTTTCCTGCAAGTGCGATAATCGCACCACAGGGGCATCTGGCGGGTGGACGCGGTGTCTCTATGAGGCATCGCGTCCAAGTTAGCTCCTCGGAGGACTGGCGATGAGCGGCACGGTATTGATAATTGAAGATGACACGAGGATCGCGAACTGGGTCAAGGTGTACTTCGAGCGCGCCGGATTCTCCGCTGAGGTCGTTCATGACGGCAAATCTGGTCTGGCCTTGGCTCGTACTCTAACTCCGGATCTGATCATCCTCGATCTGATGCTTCCCCGTCTCGATGGCGTGGAACTGTGCAGCATCCTGCGTCGAGAGTCAGACGTTCCGATCATCATGCTCACGGCCAGAGAAGCCCCTGCCGAGCGCATCGTCGGCCTGGATAGCGGCGCGGACGATTACGTCATCAAGCCCTTTGACCCGGAGGAAGTCATTGCCCGCGCCGAGGCCGTGCTGCGGCGCGTCAAGGGCAAAGTCCAACAGGTTCTGACACGGGGCAACATTACGCTGAATGAGGCCACCGGGATCGTGATGGTCAAGGAAGAACCCGTGACGCTAAGCCAGGCGCAGATTGCGCTGCTAGCGACGTTCATGCGTCATCCCAATCAGTTGCTCACCCGTAACCAACTAATCGCGTTGGCCTTCGATGAGGAATTCGAGGGGTTCGACCGTGCCATCGACAGTCAGATCGCCCGCCTGCGTAAGCAAATCAACCGAGAAGGTAGCCAGCCCATTCAGACCGTCTACGGCGGGGGCTACCGGTTCGTGGTGGAGGGCGAATGATGTCACTGCGCTGGCGCATCATGGGGTCGACCGTCCTTGTCGTCATTCTCACCGTCCTGACCAGCGTCGGCGTGGGCTACTACGCAACTCAGTCCCGCCTGGGTGTGTTTGTGGACCGGTTAGGCGCTGATGAGGCGGTTCAGCTAGCCCGGCACCTGAGCCGGGAGTACACCACCGCCGGTGGTTGGGAAACGGCGGATAGGGTGCTGTCAGAGGCCGGATACATCTACGATGCGGTTCGGGAGGAAGCAGGGCATGTAGAGGGGGAAGGAGAGTCCGCGGAGTCCTTCCATAGAGACCCGGTACGAGTCGTGGTCGTGAGCATTGATGGACGTGTGGTAAGGGACAATCTGTCTGATCTGTTGCCTGGAGTTACTGCCCCCACTCTGGACGGACATCGCGAGACAGTGCTTGATTTAGCTGCGGACCGGCCCGTAGGCTACGTCTATGTGGACGTGAACCATGAGTTCCTATCAAGCGAGTCGCACGGGTTCCTCAACACCCTCCTGTACATCACTGTGATCAGCGGGCTGCTGACGGTTGGCGTCGCCATCCTGCTGGCCACATGGTTGTCCAAGCGGATCACAGCGCCAGTGACAGCCCTGACGGAGGCCACACAGGCCATTGCCCAAGGGGATACGGCCCGTCTGCCAATTGCATCCTCGGATGAGTTGGGAAAGATGAGTGGGGCTTTCAACCAGATGATCTCCAGCTTGGAGACTCAGCGCGAGCTTCGCCGGCAGCTGATAAACGATGTCTCTCATGAGTTGAATACGCCATTGAGCGTCATACTGCTGGAGGCGAAGGGGCTACGCGACGGACTTCAAACTGCCGAAAGTGCGTCAGACCACATCATCCAGGAGGTGGACAGGCTGCGTGGTCTCGTAACTGATCTGGATTGGCTGGCGGAGACGGACCATGGCGAGGTGAAGCTCGCCCGGCAAGCGTGTTCGGTGTACGAGCTGCTCACCGCAGAGGTAGACCGCTGGCAGCCCCAGTCCCAGGCTCGCCAGGTTGACATGTCGTTGCGGGTTTCTGGTGACCTCCCGGACGTGGACCTCGACCGGATGCGCATGAGCCAAGCATTGGGGAACGTCCTGAGCAACGCCCTTCATTGCACCGAGATCGGCGGGAGTATCGTGATTAGGGCGATGTGGGAAAGTGATAGGGCATTGGCTATCGCGATCACCGACGATGGGATCGGCATACACGCCGCAGACCTTCCCCACGTCTTCGACCGCTTCTATCGTACGAGCGAGTCTCGCAGTCGTGGGATTGGCGGCACGGGTCTGGGATTGGCCATTACCCGGGCTATAGTCGAAGCGCATGGGGGTACCATAGCCGTGGCCAGTGACGGGCTGGGGCAGGGCGTCACCGTGACGATTTGTCTTCCTCTGAATAGGTGAGCGTTATCCCATTGGTCATGCACACCGCCACAGGAACGGCAGCTCTGAGGTCAACTGGCTCGCTTTCCAGCGCCAGGACGGCAAAGGCACACGCACGTACTCGATACAGAGGTTCTTGTTCAACGATCCGTGTGGGGCCCTCACTACCCAATGCCACCCCCCGAAGCACAAGCTATTCTCAAGTGGCTGTGAGGTTGGTATTGGCGGCCGTACTTACTGCTCGCGGCGAAGGTCTTGCCCCTTGACAGATCAGGGCCGGAGTTCGCCGTCCCTCACCATCCAATCTGTACCCAATTCGTCCCAGACACCAGCTCCGGTGATCACCTTGCAGACGCAATCCAGAAACTGAGCTGCGAAGAGTCTTCGTTGCACCCGCAAATCGTAGCCAAGTGGCACGAATCACTGCCGTCTGATCAGTAAGATTCCCTGTCGTCTCAAGTGGCTGGTTCCGTAAGCACTTCAATGGTGCTCGTGTCTGTCGTGGCTCGGGCCATGTCCAAGTCATACATGCGCTGAAGATTCAGCCAGAATTCGGGGGTCATCCCCAAGGCCTGTCCGATCCCCAGGGCTGTGTCCGCCGTAATGGATCTGCGGCAGTGAACAATATCATGTATGCGTACCGGGGGCACTCCTATCACCTTCGCCAAGCGGTACTGGGTAATGCCCAACTCCTGCATAATCTCTGACAAGTGTTCTCCCGGATGGATGGGTTCAGGGGTGGTCATAGATCTCTTCCTCAGTGGTAGTCAATGACTTCGATCTCCATTGCGCCTTGGTCCGTCCATACGAAGCATACGCGCCACTGGTCATTAACTCAGATGCCGTATTGGCATTCACGGGACATATCTTGGCCTGAGGCCCCGTAGACTACCAGCGACCCCACTTGATCCAGCCATTTCGTCCTCCTGCTATCTTGAAGCAGGCTATCTCATGGTTTCCCATACCATGGGCAACTGTACCCATTTCGCGGCTACAGTCTGGGGTCAACTGGCTCGCTTTCCAGCGCCAGGACGGCAAAGGCACACTCATGTACTCGATACAGAGGTTCTTGTTCGACAAACCGCGTGAGGCCTTCAACGCCCAGGGCAAACTCCCGAAGCGCGAGTGACCGCTTCGCTGCGAGGCTTCGGCTCCGTAACCGTTCCAGGTTTTCCGGCAAGGTGTACTCGGGACCGTATATGATGCGCAGGTATTCAGGGCCTCGGCACTTGACCGCTGGCTGTACGAGGCCGCGTTTGCCAGACGTAATGAAGTTCACAGGCTTGACGACCATGCCTTCACCACCCTTGGCCGTTAGCTCTTCCCACCAGCTTGTAGCCTCGATCTCGTCCGTGGAGTCCAACGTGACCACGCGGTGTTCGGTAGCTTGAAACAGGGCAGGATCAGCTTGGCATAAGCGTGTCCCGATGCCTAAGTGCCACAGATGGTCCTTGCCTGTGTGCACGGTGCCCTCACTCGCCATGACATGGAATGGGGCAAGGCGGATATCCGCGAGCGAAGTTACCGGCCAGCAATACTTGGCATACGAGTCTCTGTAGAGCTGCGCAAGATGTAACCTCTGTTCGACCTTCGGTAGAGACGCACTGACATCTACACCACGGGCCTCCGCCCGTTCAAGCAGTTCTCTGGCGACAGTGAGATTGGTATTGGCGGCTGTACCCACCGCTGCATACTGCTCACAGAGGAGGTCTTGCGCCTTGACAGACCAAGGCATGAGTTCGCCGTCCATCACCACCCAATCGGTTCCCAACTTGTCCCAGATTCCAGCTTCGGTGATGGCCTTGCAAACGCGATCCAGAAACTGGGCTTCGAGCACCCGGTCTTCAAAGAACCTTCGTCCCGTCCGCGTATAGCAGGTACCGACACCTTCACTGGCGATACCGAACCGCCGCTCGATGACGGCAGGATCCCTCCCTACCACTACGATGGCCCGTGAGCCCATGTGTTTCTCCTCGCAGACCACCTTCGACACGCCGTTCTTGCGAAAGTATGAATACACCTCTGCCGGGTGTTCCAACATACCCGGGAGATCTGAGGTGTCACACGGGGATACCGTGGGTGGGAGGTATACAAGCCAGCGGGGATCCAAGGCAAAACGGCCCATCACTTCCAGGGCAGCTGTCGCGTTCTCTTCCCGCACTGTAATGTTACCGCGTAAGCGAGTCGCTATGACTTTCTTCCCCAGCACGTCATCAATGTCCAGAAGGTGTGCAGCACGAGCCTCCGCCTGTACTGAGGTCTCTTTGGGGTCAGCGGTGTCGGCCAAGGGCTTCGCAGGCTCATAGTAGACCTGGGATGCCGGCACCGAGACAAGCTCTATCTCCGGATACCGGAGGGCAGTCAGCTTGCCGCCAAAGACACATCCAGTATCAATATTGATGGTATGGTTGAGCCAGGAGGGTTCCGTGACGGGGATATGGCCGTAGACCACCCTCGCCCGGCCCCGATAACTTGCTGCCCAGTTGGCTCGGACAGGAAGCCCGAACTCGTCCGTTTCCCCGGTGGTCTCACCATAAAGACTGAATTCACGGACTCGGGCGGACGCGCGGCCCTGGTACTCAGCCTTCATCCCCGCATGGGCAACGACCAATTCACCACGATCCAGGACGTAATGACTTATCAGGCCATCCAGGAAAGTTGTGACCTGCTGCCGAAACGCGGGAGACTCCCTTTCCAGCTGTGCGAGAGATTCTGTCATCCCATGAGATATCTGTACCTTCCTGCCCTGGAGATGGCGAACAAGCTTGGACTCGTGATTGCCCGCTATACACAACGCCACGTCATCCTCCACCATCGCCATCGCAAGCTTGAGCACTTGGACAACCCCCGGACCACGATCTACCAAGTCTCCCAGGAAAACGACCTTGCGCCCGTGGGGATGTGTGACAGACAAGCCATGGGACACGTCATTCGCGGTGCGGGACTCAAATCGGTAGCCAAGACGTTCCAGCAGGGTGACGAGTTCGTCGTAGCACCCATGTACGTCACCGATAATGTCGAAGGGGCCGTGCTCGTGCTGGCGGTTAGTCCACATCGGCGCGCGTTCAATGGTGACGGCATTCACTTCCTCAGGGGATCTGAGCACAGATACGTACCGGAATCCTTCCCGTTTTAACCCGCGGAGTGAACGCCTGAGCTGTTCTGCCTGCCGCCGCAAAACCCGCGAACTGAACGACCGGTCGGCACGTTGTTCATTGCGCTCCTGGCACACGGCCCTTGGCATGTTGAGCACGATAGCCACGGCCAAACAATCGTGTTCTCTTGCCAGTTTCACCAGGGGTTTGCGGGCTCCGGGTTGGACGCTGGTAGCATCGATGACGGTCAGCCGACCTGCTTGAAGTCGCGTGGCCGCAATGAAGTTGAGCACCGCGAAAGCCTCCGGCGTCGCGGCTTGGTCGTTAGGGTCGTCAGCCACCATAGCCCGGCAGGCATCCGAGGAAATCACTTCGGTCGGCTTGAAGTGCCTCGCGGCGAAGTGGGTTTTACCGGATCCGGTCGGGCCGATGAGCACGACCAGGCATAGCTCAGGTATAGTGATCTTCATTGGGTAAAGACACCCATTTGGGTAGGTGAGCCGTACATGGAGTGCTCAGGGCCAATAGCTTGGAAACGTACATCATATCCTCGTCGGTTCGCGACTTGGCGTGACCAACGCTGGAATTGCTCTCGTGTCCACTCGAAGCGGTGATCTTTGTGTCTGTACGTTCCAGCAGGCAGTCGGTCAAAGAGAGTGTTGTACTCCACATTGGGTGTGGTCACAAGGATGGCTTTCGGCTTCGCCGCACCGAACACCACCTCTTCAAAAGCTTCAAGGCGGGAGGTGTCTATGTGTTCGATGACCTCCATGGCCACCGCAGCATCAAAGCCGGCCAGCCGACTATCCCTGTACGTAAGGGCTCCGTGCAGAAGGGCGATACGGTCTCGCTGTTGACGTGACAACGTATCGAGGTGTAATCGTTGGTGGGCCCGTTCCAACGCCCGGTGTGTGACATCGAGACCTGTAACTAACCGAATCCCCGGTTCTTTGAGCAATTCGCGGAGCAGCCTTCCTTCCCCACAGCCGAGGTCAACCACTTTGGTCGGACCAAGTTCTCTGAGAGACGTCAACACTGCTTGGATACGCTGGTCGGACAGCCGGAGCGGAGCTTCCAGCTCCATCTCTGCCTGTTGGTGCTGCGCCTCAACGATAGTGGGGTCCCCTCGACCCGTGTCGAGTAGTTGAGCTAGCGCCTGGCGCACAAGGGTACGTTGATGCTTCAGATAGCGCTGTGAGATGAGGTCTCTCTCCAGATGGTTGCCTAACCATCCTTCGCCGAAGCGGAGCAGCTTGGCCACCTCATCATCACTGACCCAATAGTGCTTATCATCGTCCATTACGGGCAGGAGCACATACAGATGCGCCAGGAGGTCCCGGAGTCGAGTCATCGCAGTGAGGCCGACACTGAAGTACGGACTAGCACCCCACTCAGGAAAACGCTCGTCCAGGGAGTGACCGCCAATCTCCACAGCATAGCCAAGAGGCTCAAACAGCTTCCTGATGAGGTCCGAACCCTCGCGGGAGGGTACCACCGGGAGTTGGGCTTCGAGCGGAATGGCCTGATCCACCAGTGTCGGGCGTTCCTTGCTCCTGCCTGCAAGGGCACTGCCAAACACGGAAGCAATCGCCACACTCAAATGCGATGATGCAACGTACGGACGGTCATTGACATACGGTTCAAGCCCACCGCCAGCTTGCGACCTGCCCGCCTTGCGGCGAACCAGCCCCACGGGGTCAATGTCCAGGACTAATGCGGCCGTACAACGGACACGGTCCGCCTCCGGGTAGAAGACATCCGCCCGTCCGAAGGGGAGGGAAAACGACTGTGCTCGATCAGGGTGCTTATGCAGCAAGAACCCCAGATCGGTCGCAGGCTGATGAGTGGTAGAGAGAGTCAGTAACATAGAGATCCCCTGTAGGGTGCATCACTTTACCAACACGCCCACTAATAGGCAGAACTTTGCCCTGCAGGACCAGCTGTCTTGGTTCAGCCTCACGGCCAAATCAGGTCAAAGAGCCGTCTTCGGACCTCACATTAGAGTTCTTACAATGACAAGCTGAACCGCAGCGCGAGAGTTCCTAGATCGCTTGGTGGGCCTAAGCGTACGGTGCCGCGAACTTTCCACTGGGGGATCTTCATATGGGGAACATATCAGGAGAAGCACATAAGTCGGTTTTTCCTCGCTACATCCTCCAACTTTCTGACACTGATGAATTCCACTCAGACAAGGGTCGACAGGCCTTGGAATATGCCGGCTCCTTGAGGTTTGACATTGACATCAGACCTGGGCTGGGCACCCAGCCTCTATCCGAGATCTCTCTTATCGACTCTTCTATATGGCAGGCTCCTGGGAAATTTCACACCTCGGTCCGCGCTTGCTCAGGAGCCAGGTCTTGCTGACCACGCATTCTACTGAAAACCCAATGACCATTTAGGTCGGCTCACGTCTCGACGCCCACAGTAAGTGAAACCATATAGCCGTCAGTATTGGGCGTGACGTGCCCCAACAGATCGTCGTCGAAGAGGCGATCGTTCGCGTTCGTCGTACGGCGAGGACCTCGCGTAGAGTAGGGCTCTGCCAGATAGACGGCATCGGTGGTGTCATCAGGGAAGTACAACTGCGAAGTTATGAAGCGCTGTTCACTGGTATAGGCTTTGAAGTGGATGTGAACGGTTCTGCCAGCGTACGCGCCAGGGTAGATCGTTTCGAACTCGGCGAGTCCGTCAGTGTCAGTGACTTGGATTCCTCGCAGGAAGGTCTGGCCGGTGGTGTCGGTACCGTCGTCTCCCTGTCCACCATAACCGGAATACTGGCCTATTGCGTCGGCGTGCCAGATGTCCACTACAGCACCGTGAATCGGCTGGCACGAGACCGCCTGCACCAGGCGGATCTCGACCAAGAGTGGGGTACCTGGTTTGCTTTCGGTGATGTCGCGCCGAACCAAGTCAGTATCAAAGTAGAACGGTCCTGCGGTCAGTTGGGGCGTGATAACGCAGTCCGGCTGGGTAATTGAGGCGAGCGGAGTAGGGCTTGCGTTTGTCCTGGTTGGAGACTGTACAGGCGCAGAATAATCAGTGGCGCCTGTCGGAACGCAGCCGGCGAGAACCCCACCACCCGCGGCACCCAGAACCCGCAGTAGATCCCGCCTGGTCATGTGGATATTACGGCCTGGAGACCCAAGGGCCTCAGTCTCAACGCTCCCTGACGATAAGGCTGTGGCCTTCACCCGTCCCCTTGATCTGGGGAGCTCAGCACGAACCAGAGGCACGGACCTGACGCTTGATTTTCTATCAGTCATAGCGTGAACTCCTCTCATATTTGCGGTGTTTCTCCTAGTGCGACTTTCCCAATAAGGAAGCCTGTTTGCTCTTACAGCTAATATTTCTTATTCGCCGTCAACGCGAAGAAATTGTGAAGCAATTCAGGGGAAAGTATGCAGATTTCCTTTCACTGTCGCCCGTGCCCCCTGACTGCACAAATCCAAAACAATGAAACTCGAGGCATTCGTAAGTTTCGGGTATCCCACACATTTCGGACACCTCGTACAATAATGCACCATGGAACTTAAGATGAGTCTCTACAGACATATGTTTGCACTGATAACTATCGGTTTGACCGGCAGGTGCGGGAACCTCATATTGTGTCCACCTTACAGACTATTACAGTGCTGATTCCAGGATTACCACCCAATCGGACGACTGGGGAAGGGCAGGTAGATGAATCGCCCGTAGCTCCCTGAGTTCGAATCTCAGTTCCCTTTAACTAGAGTTGAGCAAAGACGTGAGGATCCCCAAGACGCCTGACTCTGTGTCACGGTGGTTTCCGATTGGCCAGGTGTAAAACCCTGAGACAGGTGGATGTCCCACTCTTGACTACGGAGTGGTGCAGAAATTATACTGTTTCACATGTTGCGGAACAGCTATATATCAGAAACAAGATTGATTGACACAGCGTTCAAGGAGCTAGAAACGCGCTTGCCCTCACGATGGCTTCTGCTCAACCGCGAGAGAGGCACAAGGGTGCGGTCCCCACAGCAATCCACCCTAATGATAGACGCAATCTGGGAACTCTGTGACCCTCAAGGAATATCATCCGACATCATCGTGGAGGTTAAGAAGAATCCGGTAGAGCCCAGATTGGTCGGCAGTGTGGTATCTCAGTTGAAGGCGCTGTCGTCCTCAAAGTACGAGCAGACCGGCGAAACCCCTGCCAACTTGCTGGTCTCAACCTACCTGAGCCCCCTGACGAGGGAGCGCCTGGTGGAAGCTGGGATAAGCTACGTTGACTCAACCGGAAACATAAGGTTTGCCGTCGACCGTCCTGCGGTGTACATCGAGACACAGGGGGCAGATAAGAACCCCATCAGAGAGGAACGTCCGCTCCGCTCACTCAAGGGCGGCCGAGCCGCCCGTGTGGCCAGGGGTCTCTTGGACTATCGGCCTCCCTTCGGAACCCGGGAGTTGGCTGGCGAGACCGCCAGCTCCGCGACCATGATTTCGAGGGTATCCAGCCTACTGGAGCCAGACGAGATTGTGACCAAGGAGAGCCCGAGAGGACGCATTGTCTCGGTGAACTGGGAGTCCCTGGCCTGCAGGTGGGCCAGGGACTACGACTTCGCCTCTTCCAACACCCTGACGACGTGGATTGAACCGAGGGGGACTAGGGCGCTCTTTGCCCGGCTTCGTGACACGGAAATCAGGTATACCGTCACCGGCTCGTTTGCCGCTTATCGCCTGGCGCCCATTGCTGAGCCACGACTGGCAGCGCTATATGTCGACGACCCTGAGACCGCCGCCCAGTCGCTGGGACTGCGTCCTGCAGATACCGGTAGCAATATCCTCCTCGTGCACCCGTTCGATCCCGTGGTGTTCGAGCGCGCCGAATGCGACGACGGCATCACATACGCCCGCGTTACTCAGGTTCTGCTGGACCTGATGAAGGGTCCGGGGCGAGGACCAGCGGAGGCGGAAGCCCTACTAGAGTGGATGCGGGAAAATGAGGACATATGGAAACTACCTATGCCCGAGACTACATAGATGCTCGGGAGACTCTGCTAGCCGCGGTCAAGGCGTTGGGACCGCACAGCGATGCGGTCGTCCTGGTGGGCGCCCAGGCAATATACGTGCACACAGAGAGGGATGATGACAGCTTCGCCATCTCTCCATTCACCTATGACGCAGACATCGCGCTCGATCCCAGACTGCTGGGGAGCAGCCCTGCGATAGTCGACGCGATGAGCCGCGCAGGGTTCCACCTGTCTAAACAACCGGGACTGTACAGGAGGGACGGAGGGGCCCAGGTAGACCTGCTGGTGCCGGAGGCGGTGGGCGGACCCGGCCGCAGAGCGGCCCGGCTCGGCGTCCACGGCAGCAGGGCGGCAATGAAGGTCCATGGACTCGAGGGCGCCCTGGTGAGCCATACGCGTGAGAAGATAGTCTCTCTGGCCCCGGATGCAGACCGCTCATGCAGCCTGAAGGTAGCTGGACCGGCCGCACTGCTGGTGTCGAAAATGCACAAGATAGGGGAACGCTTGGAGGATCCCGATGTCCGCCGTCAAGCACAGCTCTCCAAGGACGCTTTCGACATCTATCGGCTTCTGCGTGCTATCGACACAGCCGAGATGGCTCAGGAGTTCGGATTCCTTCAGTCGCACGAGATTTCTAGCAGCGTGACCTCGGAGGCGTTGTCGATGTTTCAGAACTTATTCGGTTCCCGGTCCGGTGCGGGCACAACGCTCTTGGTCAGGTCTGTGGGGGCTCTGGAGGCCCCCCCTTTCATCATCGAGTCGAGTGTTGCTCTCAGCCACGACTTGCTGGAGGCGGCCGCACATTAACAACTGGCGCACCCATTTAGGCACAAAGAGATTCTAGCGATGCCGTGCTTTCGTCATTTGTTACCGGCAAGCGACAAATTGAGCTATAGACCGTCGCGTTGTGACTGTGGGGGTTCGGCTCTTGAAAATCCAGCGATGCGAACAGGGCTATGGACACAACAATGACCGACGTTGCCCCGAGGAAATGCACGGTGGTCAACGAAGTCCAGGCAGCGGGCAACACAAAGAGGGCGCTACTCCGGTGAACAGCTATGCCAGCACCGCAGCGTATGTGCTGATTGCTGAACCGGGTGCTGACAAGACAACGGCGTTTGACCTGGACCAGCGGGGCCGTACAACCGGCGTTATCCGCCTCGAGGTAGAAGACATCCACCCGTCCGCAGGGGAGTGAAAACGACTGCGCCCGATCAGGGTGCTTGTGCAGCAAGCACCTCAGATCGTTTGCAGGCTGATGCGTGGTAGAGTAGCCGGGAGCATAGAGACCACCTATAGGACGACTCACTTTAACAACACGTCCACCATTGTGGAGTACTTTGCCCTGTCGGAAATGCTGACTTGGTTCAGCCTCTTCACCAAATCAGGTCAGAGTGCTGTCTCTGGCCTTTACATTGGCGTCTACAGGGCCAACACTGAACCTCAAGGGGAAGATTCTTGATTTTGTAGAACTTGGTGGAGTTGAGTTGACCGTAGGCAGTACCATCTTCGATTTGCAACTGGACCTATGGAGCTATTGCTCCACACCCACGCCCCAATACCATACTATGTGCTGTCTGTAGGAACCAGCTTAGCCACTTGTGGTCGCAGCCCGTTGACCACGGTCTCGAAAGTAGGAAAACCCGGCACCAGGGATCTGAGCCACTGCTCCCAAGTATCCTCAACGTAAGCAAGCATGGGGGCATGGAAGAAATCATCCGGGCCTCCCTCGGACGGCACACTTTGCCTGCAGGCGTGAGTCGAAGTCCGCTAGGTCCATTCGGTCGCCATAGCTTCCGAGCACTCGCCAGAGATCGTAGTAGTCGCGGGCGCGGGAACGGCTCCACCCGCGCCTCTCAAATTTGCCCACCTGCTGCAGAAGTGCCCGCAGCTTCTCGGCTACCACTTCTTCAAGAGAGTACACCTGAATATGGGAATTATATACTTCGCTACCGAGCATAGCCCGTTGCCTGGTATATCCTGTTCACGGGTCGTTACAGTGCCTAACGGCAACGCTGCTCGCCGTGCAGCGGCCCCTTTCCCTCGGGCCGGGACGCGGTGTTCCGTGCGTCCAAGCATTTTCATGCCGAATGAAGTATAACACATATGTTCCGTTAGTCAAGTATATAATTCCCCTGAATATCCACTTCCAGAGGTTCCCCGTATTCATGGATGACCCATCGTCTCTGGACTGGCCATTGGATTCTCTCGTCCACGGTGACCTCGATCATGACGCGGGGCTGCGGGCGACTCTGCCAGGGAAACCTGGCTCAAATCGTGAAAGCCTCTTGACCACCCGGATGCGGCTTCCGCTCCGTGTAACGCTCGCAGACGATCTCCACGGGAGCGTATTCGTCCATCATCCCTGCGGCAATCTCGCACGCATATTGTGTCAGCCGTTCCATCTCCTCACCCGTGGGAACGCCTTCCAGCCCTGAGAAGTCCAAGTCTTCGGAGAAGTGGTAGTCGCCGAAGTAGCCACTTCCGCAGGGCTGTACCGCCCTTGAAGACCAACGTATCCCTGAGTACGGGCACCTGACTGATCCCAGCCAACACCCAGGACAACAGGTAGTCTCGTTCAAGCACCTCTCAGGGGAGACCCAGGCGCCGACGTGCTTCCTGTAGGCGCGTCCAGAGGGGTTTCACGTCGCAACCCACCCCGGCAGATTTTCCTGAATCATCCATTGACTGTTGCACGGTCCCTTTCGAGGCCCCGTCGGGTCCAGCGTGCGGTAGCCCTTGATAGGCAGCGAGACCAACTCCTTGAGCTTGGACGGGGCGACTCCCTGGGCTTCTAGTACCCAGCCTAGGCGCTTGGCTGTCGTCACCCCCAGCCTGATGGCATACTCCACGATGCGCTCCGTATTCAGTCTGTCCATTCCCACCCGGAAGGCATGAAGCACTTCGGCGAAGTCGCCGCAGTGCTGGGGCATGGAAAGCCCATCCAGCAAGGTGCGTTCCAGGTCCGTGACGGACACGCGGGCATCACCGACCCAGATCTTCTCATCGCCGAAGAAACGGTCAGACTTTACCTGGACGAAATGGTACGTCGTATCTCCGACCGCATAGCTACCTCTGGATTGTCTCTGCTTGCCCCCCCTTGAGCGGGGAATCCAGGTCCCGGTTGTCGTTAAGACAAATACATTCCTTGGCACCTGTTCCGTCAGCCCATGATGGTGCAGGGCCGACCAATGAGAAATCGCAGAGGGATCTATCAAGGCCATGGCTACCTCGAATTCGTGGGCGGCCGCGACACCAGGGACAGTCGGAGTTAGAGCGTAAAGCCCTCGGCGCAGCGAAACAATCCAATTGTTCTTGCGGAGATGGTACAGTGACTCCCCCAGATAGGCGTCCTTTAGACCGACACGAGGGGCCAGCTCCCTGGCCTGGTCTATCGTGAAGATACGGTCCCCCTCATAGGCGAGGCGTCGGACCAACTCGATACCGACCAGGGACTGCTTGGGCTTCGTGCTAGTAGCCACAGGACGGGCTCCAAGGTTCTTATCGAGACAAACAGCTATTGCAACTATACAGCGAAAATTGGACAACATCAAAAGAACACTATGTCTTTGGAAATACAAAATCATATGAAAGTAGTCCGAGGACGACACCTACCGTCGGTCAGACATCCGCGTATCTTGAAGCTGTCTTCGGCGTTGGGCACGGCTGGAAGTCACAGACAGGCTCTCCAGCGACGGTGTAGGAGCACGGATAAGCCGTCAATTGCCTAGGAGTTTCTGGAAACACCTGACATTAGTGCGGTTAGGGAAAGAGCGAGGATAAGCGACCTCGCAACTTGGTACTGGGTGGCCGTGCCGGGTTAGCATGAAAGCAGTCACAAGGTTTGCGGTCAGCAAGGTTCAGGGGGCGTGTGGTCGTTGCCAACGGAGATAGGCCTGCACTCACGACGGAGGGCCAGGGCCTCAAGCGCCGTTGCACGTCAGGGACAGGACGGCGACACCGAAGCCCTGGATGTATCATGGGTAGCCAATCCCGTCGGCGGTGGGGATTGCTACTTGAAAAAAGCGCTACGTGATAGTAGGAGAAACTAGACTTTGGGGATTACCTTATTGTTATTGGCATTACTTTAGCATGCTATGTAACCATTGGTGCTAGTTGAAGACAAAGTTGAAAAAGGTCACGAGGTTCCCTCATCCTGTGAGTTGACACACTCGCGAAGGAGGGAACTCATGACCACGGTAGATTTTATCAC
>DAOUJU010000002.1:0-73008 GCA_034422235.1 Anaerolineales bacterium
GCGGCCTTCAACCTCCTGGTACAGTGGCAGGGACTCAAGCCCGATGAACAGGGCGTCGTCAGACTTTCTATCGCACAATTCGCGCTCTGACTGTCAACTAGCACCAATGGTTACTATGTACCTAATGCCACTCTTGACTTCCTGCAATTGTCATGAGCTAAAAGAACATTTTCAGCAGGATTGGGAAAGAAGAACATTCTGTGAGGACGAGCAGTTGCAGTGTTTCATTCATCGTTTAAATCGTTCGGCAAAATGTTTTCTACTTCCCCAAGTAATCGCTTCCATTCTCCGTCAATAAACTCTCTAGCTTCCTTCTCTATGGTGTAGTGTTTCTCATCAAACCAATCCCTGTGATGACGTATCACACGTTTGCGATATCCTGGCCCCTCCCCCCATTCTTTGTTGCAACGATTCCAAAACCGTCTATCAGGTTCCAAATACCGGGTGTATATCCCCCTTCCCATTAGCTGACACTTGTACAGGAGATTGTCGGTTTCAGTTTCTACAACACGAATGACCTGTAGTATCAAGTCAGAAGCTTCCGTAAACTCCGAGTGTCGGAGAAGATTCCTGGCAATTTCCTTTAACCCGCTCAACTTGCGTTCTAAGGCATCAGCGGCCATTGTCCTAGCACCGTAACCAAGCTGGTGAGCGTAGTCAAGGTTGTCCCACTCCCCGACTCGGCGAACACTCGCATGCAGCGAACTCGCGTAGCCATCTTGGATAGCCTCCAGCAGGCTATCTTGCAACCTTCTTCGAAAGGAACTCACCCTGCGATTTTCTTCCTCCTGAGTCCAGGTAATCAAGTGTCTCGCTGCCTCTTTCTGGATTTCCCATATCTGCTCCCTTTTACGATTCTGAACGAAATCATTGGCACCATTGATGATTTCTTTCAGCGAGCTGCAATGCAGATCACGGAGACGGCCGCTTTGTTCCAGTAAGAACGAAGTGAATCGTTCTGATTCATCGATTTCTTCCAATATATTAAAGAACTCAATCCGCACCTTGGGCAGCCCTAAGGACTGCAGGTTCATCTGTGCCTGTTCTTCTTTGAGTTCATATCCTTCACTTACAGTTTCTACGGAAAAGCCTGCATCGTCCTTTACAGCCAAAGCTTCGCCGGGGTGTGGCAATACCAATACCGAAACCTTGGTGCCTAAATGGGAATACTGTCCTTTGACAGCCCTTTCCAAGAGTTGCTGAATGGAAGTTGAAGGAGCATCGTTGAAATTTGAGCAAAGAATAACAATCGCGTAGGGATCATTGAAATGCAACTCCAAGTCTTTGCGTTCTGCTGTTGCATCAATCCCTCTTGTATCAATGAGGCGGATAGATAGCGATTCTTCTCCAAGAAGCCGTTGAGGTACCCTGACCTCAATTCGTTGGGGCATGGAGAATTCGGGGTGTAATCCCCTGTTTAACTGTACGAAATTTTCCTTGAGCCACTGTAATGGCTCTTGGTTTGATGTTTTCGAGTACCAGAGCACACGCTTGGTACGTTTGGGCAGATTCATTCTCTCTTGAATAATGAGAGCCAGATGGTCAGGGTCTTCAATGCTCTCTGCCAATTTCATGGCATGATCCAGACGCTCTCGCCTGCCATCAGGCCCTCTCGTTCTTTCCACAGAAAGACCACTCATATTTCGGATTACCCTTTCTACTTCCTTGGAGTTCCCCAAAAAATCAGGATTAGGAGCAGCTTCCGTCTTTCTTAATCCTAAAGCACGGGAGAATTCCCGCACTTCCCTGAATGGTTCTATTTCACTCTTGGGTTCTATAAAAAGCCCATATCCAGGTCCCTGTGCAATGTGGACATCACATATGGTCACCCCGCCTCCCCCGACATCCAGCACGGGTGCAGAAATGCCTGCTTCATTCTGGATTTCGAGATCGGCAATTCGACACAAAGCCGTTGTCTTGCCTACGCCGATATTTCCAACAAACGCGATATTGCACTCGGACTTCCAAACAAGAGACGCCGCTTTATCAAGTTCGGTTCGAAACAGTTCAACACGTTTGGCGAATACGGGATTCAGATTGGGCTCTTCGGCAAGACAGCTGATGCGATGGAGTGCTTGCTCCGCATCCCAGAGAAGCGGCTCGTTTGGATGTTCCAATGGCGGCCTTGGCATTTGGTGCCACTCACGACTTGCTCTTTCCTGGAGGTCCATGGCTTCATCTGTACCTATTGCCTCTAGAATGGCATTTAACTCTTCAGGATTTACCAGACGATCACCCGACTCCACGCGAGAACAGAAAGATTTATTGAAACGTTGCTCTGTTACCCGATGGTCTCTCCCGTTGGGTAGGTCAAGCGACCTTGAGACGCTTATTGACAGCTCCCAGGTTAGAGGTTTTTCCTGTTTCAGATCATTCAAGGCGATACGCCGCAAGATAGCTAGTTGTGGGGAACCAGAGCCCGGCGGAGGCAGCTATTATCTTCCTGGAAGGCTACACTCAACACCCAGTGCAGGAAATTTCTGATGTTCCTATGGTTCCGCACCGTGGCCAGTAAGGTGGTGCCTTGGGCGGTAGACTAGAGATGAAGCAAAGCACCTACCTGGTGACTTTGCCACTGTACCGTCGTTCTGACTCCACCTTGCCCAAGCTCTGCAGATCGGTCTACACCTGTTCCGGGTCGACTTACTGGCTGTAGTCTGGGGCACCAATCACCCCACAACACAGGGTTTCGATGCGCAGGTCTGCCACTTGCTCCAGACACCCGATCAGGGGTGAGGTATTGATATTAGTCATGAGGTAAACTCCCGCAAAGACAGTACACTTCTGCTGTCTAGCTAAGCGAAATCAACCTCAGATAAAGATGGAATCCCTCTGATCGCCAACTTATGAATCTCTCGTCTCTTTTTTCCATTCCCCTGCAACAGACGCCCAACAAACCCGCTCTTGTGGTTGACGACGGTTCCCAAGCCCTTACCTGGACCTACGCTGAGCTTGATAGCCAGGCCAATACCCTAGCCAGTCAACTGTACCAGATTGGCGTCCGGCCCGGAGACCGGGTAGCCCTTTACGCGGGCAACTCTGGAGCCTTCGTGATCGCCTATCTGGCCTTGTTGCATCTGGGAGCCATTATGGTGCCCATCAATCTGCGCTACCGTCAGCGGGAACTGGAACATATCCTGTCTGACTGTCGTCCACGTCTTATTCTGACAGATGGGAAAAATGCCGTTCATCTTCGCAGTCCAGCGCTCCAACTTGCGCACGAAACCCAGTGCCTGCGGTTGGAGGATTTGTTCCACACGACATCGAATCCAGCCCCTTCCATCCGGGTGAATAGTGATGATACCGCCCTCATCATGTACACGTCGGGAACGACCGGCCACAGCAAAGGGGCCATGATATCGCACAACAATGTTGTGGCCACTGTGACTGGCTTGCTGAGTGCCTGGTACTGGCAACAGGATGACGTGTTACTGCTCACCTTGCCCCTATTCCACGTACATGGCCTAATCGTGGGTCTGACTTGCAGTTTGGCCAAAGGCGCCACGGTAATCCTGCACCCTTCCTTTCAGGTCCAGGCTACCCTCAACTGTCTATCCAGCGGGGAACCCACTTTGTTCTTTGCCGTACCCACCATCTATTACCGTCTGATCCAGGCTCTGACCGAAGAGCCAAAGGCAGATTTCAGCCAGATGCGGCTCTTCTGTTCCGGCAGTGCTCCCTTGGCAGCGGAGGATCACAGGCGCTTTCAGAGCCTGACCGGCCATGTCATCCTGGAACGCTACGGCATGACCGAGACCGGTATGAATTTCAGTAACCCATACGCTGGCCCTCGACGGGCCGGCACCGTTGGCTTGCCGCTGCCCGGAGTTTCGGCCCGGATTGTGGATCAGGACTTCCAGGATGTACCAGCCGGAACCGAAGGGCAACTGCTGGTCAGAGGTAGCAATGTCTTCAGTGCATATTGGGAAGATTCCGCCGCCACAGCAGCCAGTTTTGTGCATGATCACCTGCAACAGCGCTGGTTCTGTACCGGTGATCTGGGGTTCATTGATCCTGAGACCGGTTATCTGGCCCTGCTTGGACGCAGCCATGAACTGATCCTCAGTGGTGGCTTCAATGTCTATCCCCGGGAGATAGAGGAAGTCCTGTTACAGTATGTTGGCATTCAGGAGGCGGCGGTCGTCGGCCAATCCCATACCGAATGGGGTCAGATTCCCGTCGCCTATCTGGTGGTCAATGATGCCTTTGACACCGCGCAACTGGAAGATCACTGTCGCCAGCAATTGGCCAGTTTCAAGCTCCCTCGCGCCTTTCACATCATTGAGGAAATGCCCCGCAATGCCATGGGCAAGCTACAGAAATTTCTTCTACCCAACAACTAACCTCGCCAGCGAACGTTCGTAGCCCCCAGGGCACCGATCAGCCGGAAGCATGCCTGCTCCTACGGCGCAGGCGGTACCAGCCTTCATATATGTACTTTATGCACGTTCACATTGCCAGGAGAACTACAGACAGACTTCTTCTGTGGCAGTATTATGGTAAGTAGCCGAACCCGGAAGTCCTGGCTGTTCAGAAGGAACCAGAATATCCATGCGCGTAAAGGCCAAACGCTATTTCCTGCATATGACCAGCAAAGCGCAATGGCGCCCTGTGCTGCAGCAGCCGGCCCAGACGGTATTGCGTCGCTCCCGCATACCTTGCCCCGAGTTCAGCCGCTTTCTCTACACGGCTGTCGGAGGAGACTGGTTCTGGATTGACAAGCTGGGTTGGTCCTACCAACAGTGGATGGACATGATTTCAGCGCCTGGTTTTCAGACTTGGGTACTCTATACCCAAGATACTCCGGCAGGCTATTTTGAGCTGAAACAGACAGCAGATGGCGTGGAAATTGCCAGTTTCGGTCTGCTCCGCAATTTCCAGAAACAGGGACTCGGCGGTTGGCTGCTTTCCCAAGCCATCGCCTCGGCATGGGATATGAACCCTCACCGCATCTGGTTACACACTTGTGAACTGGACCACCCACATGCTTTGGAGAATTACCTCAAGCGAGGTTTCGTCATATTTGAATCAGGGACGTGTCTGTACGATTTGCCCGACCAGACCGTAGGTCCCTGGGCTGGTTCTATGTTATCTTCGCATCCCTTCCAGCGATTTGCCTGACCGGTTTGGTACACAGCAGCCCCTCCTCATCTGGCCGCACCAGGCTGTACAAAGTCTTGTCCTGGAATCCACTTCAGCTTGGCTGAATTGCAACCTCTTCCCAAGTGTGATAGTATTCTGGATAATGGCGATGTTGGAACCATGCATTGCCGGTCCCCCATGCTGTTTTCATTTCAGTGATTGTCTGCTCTCGGAAACCCTTGTCTTGCATATTGCACGTCTGAAGGCCCAGTCGCCCCCTAAACCGTTGCCGCCAGTCTGAAACATCACAGTCCAGTCTCATCCAATAAGCTTCTTGCCTTGCTGCCACGCTTGGAATTGAATCCAAATCAACTAGCTGTCGTCGTGTCCTAGACATTGCCACAAACCTGTCAGGAGAAGCCCTGCTCTACTCCGCTTCCTGCCTTGAACCCTCGTCCAGTTGACCGGGAAGCGTGGGCACAAGACTGCACCGACAGCTTCAACGACGGGCATGGACTGCCATATGGCCATGCTGCAGCATGTTCCCGATGGGGTCTTGGCCATGAACTGTATGAAGGGCATCGTCCCTTGTATTTTCATCAATCATCACTTGTATATTTTCTGCGCAATACTTGTTACCGAGAGCATATTTTGTTACTGAGAGCATATCAGGCACTGCGGATCGAATAGGGCCGATAACACTTGGCTCTGTATTCATGCCATTTCACCCATATTTTGACGAGTCTTGATTTCTGGTCGGAGTTTCTCATGGTCACAGCACCAACGAAGGAAATCACAACCCCTCCCAAACTTACCTATACCAATCTGCGCCTCCTGGAACAGAATGATGTTCTGGCCATTGCCAAGGACTTCAATGTGCGGCGCGCTTCCCGCTTGAGCAAGGAAGATCTCATCTTCAACATTCTGCGCACGGCGGCCGAGTCCAAGGGCAATATCTTCGGCGGCGGTGTCCTTGAAATCATGCCGGATGGCATTGGTTTCTTGCGGACCGATCACCTGTTGCCCGGACCCGAGGATGTCTATGTAAGTCAAAGCCAAATCCGGCGTTTTGGTTTGCGCACCGGCGACATGGTCATCGGCCACTTCCGTCCTCCCAAGAATTCGGAACGCTATAACGGACTGCTCAAGGTGGAAACCGTCAATGACCGGGAACCTCATGAAGCCAAGCTGCGTCCTCGTTTTGAGCAGTTGACCCCCATTTTCCCGGAGGAGCAACTCTATCTGGAGACTTCACCCAACCTCCTGGCTACGCGTCTCATTGACCTGCTTTGCCCGATTGGTCGGGGTCAACGCGGACTCATCGTATCACCGCCTATGGCAGGCAAGACCACCATTCTCAAGCGCATCGCCAACGGCATCACGGAAAATCATGATGATGTTCATCTGATGGTGCTGCTGATTGGGGAGCGCCCAGAGGAAGTCACGGACATGGAACGCTCGGTCCAGGGGGAGGTTTTCAGCAGTACCTTCGACGAACCGGTCGCCAATCATGTGCGAGTATCAGAAACTGCCCTGGAACGGGCCCGGCGCCTGGTGGAATTCCGCCGTGACGTCATTATTTTGCTGGACAGTATCACCCGTCTGTCCCGGGCCTATAATCTGGTAGTGCCGCCGTCGGGCCGTACTCTGTCCGGTGGTATCGATCCCGCAGCTCTCTATCCTCCCAAGAAAATCTTCGGCACCGCCCGCAATATAGAAGAAGGGGGTTCCTTGACCATCCTGGCCACCACACTGGTAGATACCGGTAGCCGGATGGACGACATGATCTATGAGGAATTCAAGGGTACCGGCAACATGGAACTGCACCTGGACCGGCGCTTGGCTGAAAGGCGCATATTCCCGGCCATTGACGTGGAGCGCAGTGGTACACGGGCCGAAGAAAAGCTGCTGGATCCGGAGATTCTGACCAAGGTCTATACCTTGCGCCGGATGATTGATGCCGTCGGTGGTAGCCAAGAGGCCATTCTCCCCATCCTGGAACGGCTGAGCAAATCATCCAACAACAACGATTTTCTGCTCAAGCTGACCGTCTGACCCCCCGTAATGCCCCACTTTGGACCCAGGATTTGGGCTTTGATGGGCCAGTATGGGATCGGAACCACAACCACGTGGGGATCTGGCCGAGAGGTATATGAGACCATGGTAAGATAGGAGCCGAATTTGGTACGGAATTTGCTGTTACTGGTCTTTTTGACGTGACGTTATCGTCTCCTACGCCCTCACAACATAGTCATCACACGGCAACACACCTCAAGATAGATCCTTCGCTTGCGCCGCGTACCGTACCCCAGTCCTGGATCAACCGGCTGCGTCTGCATCTGTCCTTCATCACGATTGCCACTGTATTCATGATGGTGGTGGCGGTAACGGTGATACAGGCCAACAGCAAGTCCCTGGAATCACTGCTGGGGTTACCTATCGGCCGCTTTAGTGCGGCAGGCGCTGCCGAAACCCTGGATCCTTCCCAGATTGTGGAAAGTGATGTGGAACAGGGTTTGATTGTGCGGCTTAACCGTCCTATCGCCAATATTGTCCGCCGTAGCCGTGACACCAATGAAACGAAGCCCGTTGTGTTTGGGGATGTCAACGAGCTGGGAATGCGAATCTATACCGTGCAGGCGGGAGACACAGTCTGGGGTATTGCAACGCAGAACGGTCTCCTGCCCGATACGATTACCTGGAGCAATGCCGAGCTGAATACTGATTCTCACCTGAACATCGGGGACACTTTGGTTATCCCCCCGGTTGACGGGGCGGTACACCGAATCGTGTCCGGTGATACTCTTCTCGCCATTGCCATTCGCTACGAGGCGGAAATGGCCGCTATCGTGAACTATTCGTTCAACGGCCTGGAAACCCAGAATACCCCTTTAATCTCGGGCCAGGAGCTCTTCATCCCCGGTGGTACCAAACCCCCACCACCTCCACGATCCATTCAGTACACCGCTGATGGCCCCCTCGGGGAATTCAAGGGTACGGGCCGCTTCCGCCCCGCTGTCTCGGCCACGCTAATTACCCAGGGTTTCTGGCCGGGGCACCGCGCTATCGATTACGCAGCCCGTCTTGGCACTCCCATCGTTGCGATCGACCATGGGGCCGTGGCTCATGCTCACTATGGGTGGAATGGCGGCTACGGCAATATGGTAGTGATTGACCACGGCAACGGTTTTACCTCCCTGTATGCCCACCTGTCCGCCATCTCGGTCAAGGTGGGGGACAGGGTCCGTCAGGGACAGTTGATTGGTACTATGGGCAGTACCGGCAAGAGTACGGGTTCCCACCTACATCTGGAAATCCGTTTGAACGGCGAACAGCAGAATCCGCTGGCCTACATTTCCGAATAACTCTCAGGAAGAGATGCCCCCTTGTGTCAGCAGGGAGGGATCCAGCAGCTTATCCAGTTCGGCTGCTGTCAAATCAGTCCTCTCCAGGGCTACCTCCTTGAGGGAACGCTTCTCAGCATAGGCTTGCTTGGCAATGGAAGCGCCCAGTTCATAGCCGATTACAGGATTCAGGGCCGTCACCAGAATGGGATTGCGGGCCAGCGATTCGTTGATCCGGTCTTCGTTGACCACAAATCCGGCAATAGCCTTTGCGCCAAGCAGATCACAGGCACGACTCAATAGCTCGGTACTTTCCAGCAGGTTGTGGGCGATAACGGGCAACATAACATTGAGCTGGAAAACACCGGACTGTCCGGCGATCCCTACCGTTACGTCGTTGCCCATTACTTGGGCGCTTACCATGGTGATGGCTTCGGGAATCACAGGATTGATTTTGCCCGGCATGATGCTGCTGCCTGGCTGCAGAGCCGGTAGTGAGATTTCACCCAGTCCGGCTAGGGGACCGCTGTTCATCCAGCGCAGATCGTTGCCGATCTTCATCAGGGTTACGGCTACGGTCCGCAGCCGTCCACTCATATCAACCATGGCGTCCTGCGCCGATATGCCCGAGAAGAAATCGGAGGCAGGGCCAAAAGGCAACTGGGTTATGGCGGCCAGATGCTGAATGGCGCTGCGGCTGAACTCCGGATGGGCGTTAATTCCCGTACCTACGGCTGTACCGCCCAGAGGTAGAGCCATCAATCCCGCCAGGCCTGACCTTACACGTTCCAAGTCAGCCGCAACCTGGCTCTTCCAGCCTCCCATCTCCTGCCCCAAGGTAACCGGCATGGCATCCATCAGATGAGTCCGTCCCGTTTTGGTGACATGCCCACACTCCTGGATCTTTTGCACAAGAGCGGTCTCCAACCGGGTCAGGGCTGGCACCAGATCTCTGTTCACCGCGCAGGCTGTGCTCACGTGCATGGCACTGGGAATGACATCATTACTGCTTTGGCACATGTTGACATCATCGTTGGGGTGAACCGCTTGCCCCAGACTGCGGCTGGCCAGCGCGGCAATCACCTCATTGGCGTTCATGTTGGTACTGGTGCCAGAGCCTGTCTGGAAAATATCCAGAGGGAAATCTGAATCGTACTCACCCGTAGCGACGGCCGTGGCCGCCTCTGCGATGGCCTGGGCCTTGGCCGGGGCCAGCAGACCGAGATCCCGATTGGCCAGGGCCGAGGCCTGTTTCAATTGCGCCAGGGCCCCAATAAAAACAGAGGGGAAACGATAGGAACTGATGCGAAAATTGTCCACGGCCCTTTGGGTCTGGGCTCCATAGAGGGCGGTGGCGGGGACTGCCACCTCGCCCAGACTGTCTTTTTCCATCCTGTATGCTGTGGTCATGGCCTGTCCTGCAGTTAGCGGTAACCGGTTCCAGGGCACAGGGAAAGGCACATCTGTAAAGGAGCAAACTTGCATGATCCCTTGCCCTCATTGCCATTGTAAATCAGCCTATGGCAATCCCCCGGGGACTGACCGGTTCCGGAAGGGCTCTGCCTGTTGCAGGCAGTGGGGCATTCTGTCCTGCAACCCACGATCCAGACAGTGTAGAATGAAGGGAATATTCATGGGAAACTGTTCATAATTGAGACCTGCGATGAAAATAAAAATCGTTCTAATTGATGATGACCGATTCTTCCGCAAGTCAGCCCAGCGTTTTCTGGAAAGCCATCTGGAAGAGGTCCAGATCCACAGCTGTGACAGTGCGGAAGAAGGGGAACGCCTGATTACCCTACACAGACCCCAGGTCGTCGTACTGGACATCAAACTGCCGGGCATTGATGGCATGGAGTTACTCAAGCGTCTTTCGCATGGCCCGCGCGATCCCTACGTCATTGTGGTGTCGGGACAACCCGCTACGGATGAACAGAATATCCAAACATACGTGGAAGCTCTGGGATTGGGGGCCTATTACTTCCACCGCAAAGGCGATGGCGAGCAGAGACTATTGGCCCAGGTCAACCGGCTACTGCAGGAACGGGCCAACCAGATGCCAGCACCTGTAACCAACGAGGTATTGAAGGTGCCTGAACTGGATCTGACCCTCTATCGGGATGAGAACAGGGCCCAAAACGCGGGGTTGGACATCAAGCTTACCCCCGTAGAGGGGAAATATCTGGGCCTGCTGATGGAAAACCACGGCAAGGTTGTGCCTTTGGCCAAGTTCTACGAAGTACTTTGTGATGCGGCAGAGGAATCGGACCAGCTATTTGACCAGTCCAACAAGCAAACGATCCGGACCCATATTTGCTATCTCCGCAAAAAACTGGGACAGGATACCGAATCCGAAGCGTTGATTCGTACGGTACGTACCAAAGGCTATATGCTGGCCACCAGTTGAGTTCGCGCCGCGTGCCACCATGCGTCTGGGCCGCTATCTGACGCTGGTCAATTCCGTAGTTATCACCCTGATTGTAGTGCTGACCCTGTACTACATTAAGTTCAATGCCTATCGCGTAGTGGAAAACCGTTTTCGGGAGCAATTGCTTCAGGAGACGATGTCAATCTCACAGCAGGTTACGGAACTCCTCCGGTCCCCGCTGTCTTCTGCCTCCATTGCTTTTAGTAACACCTTGCTCCTGGCAGAACCTCATAACCATGTACGCATCCTGTTTCCCGCGGATGACGGTAGTTTGCGGGCTTTCGTGACCAGTGCCCGACTGGGTTCAATGGCACCTTGCAACCTGTTGGATACCCGGTACACGGACCTCTTGCAAGAACAGGCCGACATGGTGCGTCGGGCCGATCTGGGAACGGTCCTGTCGCAAGCCAAACAGTATGTCTTTAATACCCGTTTCTGCTATAGCCAAAGCGAAAGCACGGATAGCGAGAATGACGAAGCGGAATCGTCTTTCTCCTGTCAGGCGTGCCAGATGCAGGACGTATGGGTAGCACTTCTGCCGATATACGGGCCAACCAACAGCCGGAACCTGCAAACCCACTCACCCTACATACTCGGCTATGTGGAAGTCATTCAGTCCAAGGAAATCCTGGAAGACGTCGATCGCCTGCTACAGAACATTTTCGTCGCCACCAGTCTTGTCTGTCTATTGCTGGTTGTGGGGGCCACTTATACTATATCCCGTTTCTTTTCCTCCCCCTTGAGCCGTATTACCGAGTCAATCAAGAATATCCAGGACACAGCCGATGTTACTACTCCCGTGCCCGTGGCCAATACCCACGGTATCAGGGAAATACGGGAATTAGCCCAGGCCTTCCAAGGCTTACAACGCCGCCTGGGACGCAGTCTGAAAAGCAAGCAACAATTGGCGTCAAATCTGAGTCATGAACTGCGTAATGCGTTAGGGGCCCTGGAACTGGACATTGCCACCCTCAGCAAACGCAGCCAGAGGAATGGTGCGGATCCGATGGAGGAGGAAATTCGCCAGGACATGCGCCAGAATGTATCGGAACTGATTGAAATGAGTGATCGGTCCCTCAACGCTCTTTTTACCGAATCAGGCTATGTCGTACTCAACCGGGAAGTGATTGCATTGGCTCCGCTCCTGCAGGAAACCCTGTCCGTGGTTCAGGGTCTGGCTGAACAGAAAAGGGTGCGGCTGAAATCTGAGTCCCTTGAGCGTGTCCCGTACCTGAAAGTGGACCGCGCTTATTTCAAGAATGATGTGTTGCTGGAGATGATGATCAACGCCATTGATTACTCATCACCGGACGGCGAAGTCACGGTGGGGGCGAACCGTACGGAGGAATGGTGCCGCTTGTGGATTCGGGATACGGGCCCGGGTATTGAGCCCGATCATCATGAAGCCATCTTCGAACCCTATTTTCGCGTCGATCCAGCCTCCAGTCCCGGGTTGAATAATCGCGGCCTGGGTCTTAGCCTGGCCCGTAACATGGTCCGTCAACATGGTGGTGACATCCACGTTGAAAGTGAAGTGGGAAAGGGAAGTGTCTTTTCGATTGTCCTGCCCTATGTACAGGAGGATACTACACAGGAACCTGTCCCCTAGATGAAGCTGACTCCTCCATAGCTTGGTATGCCCTTTATCCAGGGATACGTCTGGGAACTTGGCTTGGGAACGGGGAACCCTTTTATCTCAAGCGCACCATACTCGTTGAACCTGGTTGAACTTGGAGCAGCAGATTGCACTCAAGATTGAGACTTATCCTCTTGCGTTACTTCGGAAACGTCCAAGCATTCCGTTCCCGGGTATTACCCTACAGTCAAAAAGGGGTACAGAACCTTAATTCACGCCCATCAGGGTGATTTCTTCCGCCCGGTGGCAACTTACAAAGTGATCGGGAGTCACTTCCCGCAATTCCGGTTCCTCCTCAGCACAGCGGGGTTCGGCATATTGGCACCGCGGATGAAAATAGCAGCCTGAAGGGGGATCAGCGGGATTCGCGACTTCCCCCGGCATGGAAATTTGTTTGGTATGGACCCGGGGATCCGGCGTGAGCACTGAGCTCATCAACACTTCGGTGTAGGGATGGCGTGGGTGATTAAACAGGTCCTCACCATCGGCCAGTTCCACCATCTTGCCTACATACATTACCGCCACGCGATCAGCAATGTGCGCGACGACATTCAGGTCATGGGCTACAAAGAGATAGGTGAGATGAAATTCATCTTGCAGATCCTGCAACAGATTGAGGGTTTGCGCCTGAATGGAAACGTCCAGCGCCGACACCGGTTCATCACAGACGATAAACTGGGGTTCCAGGGCCAAGGACCGGGCAATGCCAATCCGCTGCCGCTGACCACCGCTGAAGGCATGGGGATACCGTTTCAGGTATTCAGGGCGCAACCCCACGCGACGCAGTAAATCCGCCACCCGGTGCTCCAATTCCTCCCCCTTGGAAATCCCGTTCACAGTCAGGGGTTCACCGACGATCTGAAGGAGGGTCATACGGGGATTAAGCGATGAAAAGGGATCCTGAAAGATCATTTGCCCAAACCGACGGAACTCGCGCAATTCCTCACGATTGAGGTGGGCGATATCCCGGCCCGGTGCACCTTCCGCCATGGAATAAATGATCTCCCCGGAAGTAGGTTCAATAGCCCGTAGCAGACATCTGCCTGTAGTACTCTTCCCGCAACCAGATTCCCCTACAAGGCCCAAAGTTTCGCCTCGGTAAATTTCAAAATTGACACCGTCCACAGCCTTGACATGGCCCACAGTACGCCGCAGGAATCCCCGCTGAATGGGGTAGTGCTTGCGCAGTTCCTTGACCTCCAACAGAGGAGTGACACTGTCCGGCTCGTTTGCCATCACCATCCTCCAGATAATTCATTCATACAGAACGCAGCGGACTCCATGGCCAGGCTCCGTTTCAATCCAGGGCGGCTCAGCGGCATCGCAGCGTCCAGCGATAAATTCTCCACAACGGGGATGGAATGGACATCCTGATGGTATATGGAAGGGATCAGGCACCATGCCTTCAACAGCCTGCAGCCTACGTTGCCTAATCCCCATGCGGGGCATAGACTGCAACAGAGCCTTGGTATAGGGATGCCGGGGATTATGGAAGATAGTATCAACATCGGCTGACTCAACCACCTTGCCCAGGTACATGACGGTTACATATTCCGTCATCTTGGCAATGACCCCCAAATCATGGGTGATAAACATGATCGCCATCCCCAGTTCGTCCTGGAGACCCTGAATCAGATCCAGTATCTGCCCCTGAGTCGTAACATCCAGGGCGGTAGTCGGTTCGTCCGCAATGAGCAAGGTGGGATTGCAGGAAAGCGCCATGGCGATCATGCCCCGCTGGCGCATGCCGCCACTCAGCTGGTGAGGATAACTATCAATGGTCTGAGACGGCTGGGGCATACCGACATGCTGGAGAATTTCCAGGGTTCGTTCCCGTGCTTCCCGCTTGTCTACATGTTGGTGCAGTTCAATCGCTTCCATGATTTGGTGCCCGATGGTGTACACCGGAGCCAATGAACTCATGGGTTCCTGAAACACCATGACGATTTCATTGCCCCGAATGTCCCGCATTTCGTCTCCATTGGCGGGCAAGCTGGACAGGTCTGTAGTTTCCAGATTCGTTTCGTCACCTTCCTGCGGCCGGTGATAAAGAATTTCCCCCTCCACGATCTCTCCCGGTGAAGGTACGATGCGCAAGATTGCCTGGGCCGTCACACTCTTGCCACAGCCACTTTCGCCTACCACGCCAACGGTCTGACCTCGGTCAATCGCCAGGTTCATACCGTCTACGGCTCGCACTGTGCCCTCTTCCAGCGCAAACTGGACTTTCAGATCCCGGATTTCCAGCAAGCTGGATCTTTCCTGCTCCGTCATGCGCCGTGAATCCTTGCCTGTATTCTGTTGGCGTATCCTGAACCCACGACAATGGGTTCTTTCATGTAGTTGCCCCAAGTCAATTCAGGGTAATTCCATTCGTTGAGGATGTGGAAACGCACGGGCCCGGGTGGCCCCGGGCGCAGAATCCGGAAACCGGATACACTGACATAATTATTGTTGGAGGTAGCACCGCGGTCTCCCCTGACTTCCAGTCGGAACGTATGAACTCCGGGTTCAAGTCCTTCCTGACTAAAGAGGATTTCATTCTCACCCTTGAGCTCTCCGCGGGCGGTGCCATGCACCACATAGGGATTGAGATCTACGCAGGCCATCCATGTACCATCCAGATAGACATGGGCCTTGCCATAAATCATGTCAATGGCGCCTATCCAGCTAATACCGGTACCCTCAAATTCCAGTTCTACATAGTCCCCGCGTTTATTGCTAATCCACTCCAGGTCCGAACCGGGCACAGCCTGTATCCAGGAGCCGACGCGGCGCACGGCGGAAGCATGGGCAGGTACCCAACGGTCTGGGTGATCCAGAACCTCTAGGCGCACGGCCTCGGTGTGAGACGATTTAACCGTAAAGCGCGCCAGGCTTTCCGCTATGCCCGCGCTGGCCGTGCGGATGTTGTGTTTCATAGACCGAAAGTCATGGGTGCCCCGCCCGCCAACATCATAGCGCCCGAAGAGGGAGTAATTCCGCATGTCCTGGCTCCACGGCCATTGCGGTTCCCGGCGAAACCCCTCATCGCCGCCTGCCCGTTCACGAAGCGCCTGGCCCTGATTACGCCCTATGTGATCCTCAGGATACACAGACCACAGCCCTTTGCGTTCCCACTGCAGACGATCCACCTGTCCTGTCAGATCAAATGACACTCCCACCTCTCGATAACCACCCACATCCAGCCCTCCATGCAAGGCTCGGGATCGGGGACCTGGATAGGGAAGGCACGGGATCTGATAGTCGACTGTCATGCCGCCATTCCCATCTACGCGGATCTCGAATCTCACCTGAATTTTGCCATGGGTCCCTTCTATCCGGATTTGGACTGCATCCTGTTCTTGCACGGCCGACACGGCCGTCCCCTCCCAGGCATCCAGGGGTCTACCGACAAGAATAAGATGGGGACCATTCTCGATGATCCTGTGTCCCCCGGCATCCGCTGTCAGCATTCCCGTAGTCCGAGACACGGCAATTTGGAAGTCCGCATGCTGAATATAGAAGAAATCCTGCTGTTCCTGCAGTTCAGGGGCCGCAACCGGAACGTCAGCCGGCTCCCTTGCCGAGGATGGATCCGGTGAGAGCAGAAACTCATCGACAATGATTTCCGCTGGACGCACGAAAGCCAAGTGGACCGGGACTTCCGGCTGGACGGCTGCGGGAGGCAGTACCAGGAATCCCTGTGCATGGGGTTCAATTACAGGTCCCTGGAAACTGCCACTGGCAGCCCCGGCTCGCCACCGCACCGTCAATTCATCCATGCGGGTGTGATCAAACCAGTTGGCCAAGGGCACCTGTACCGTGCCATCGGGCTGTGCTGGTGGCAATACCCAGTCTTGCAGGCGCACAGGGGAATAGGCTTTCTTGGTTAACCAGTGCTCTGTCTTGCGACGGCGCCACCCGTCAATGATGCCCCATTCCCGATTGGTGGTATACCCTTGGTTGTCAATGATTTCATCATCAACGCTGCCCCAGATCGCTCCGCCCAGGGCGCCATGGGTAGTGAAAATGCTTTCCCACCAGCGCTTGATACTCTCCCCCCAGAATTCGCGTACGGCGGGGTCGCGCCGCTGTTCCGGGGTATCGTAACAGGCAATGTGGGCATATTCGTCGTGTAACACCGGCATGTACCCAGAACCAGGACCAAATCGGCTCCAGGTATCGCTCTGAAAACTGGGATCACTGTCCCAGTTGGCGTAATGGGAACTCCAGATATCACACGGTGGCGTTCCTTCCGGCATCGTGTTGGGATAGCTGAAGATGACGGGCCTGGTGGGATCGGCAACCTTGGCGTAGTCATACGTGCGCCGGAAGTTGGTACCCCAGCAGCATTCATTGGCCAGCGACCACATGATGATACAGGGATGACTGCGGTCCCTTTCGATCATCTCCACAAACTGATCCATGTAGGCACGGGTGAAATCCGGATCGCTCTGCGTAGGCTGGATGAATTGGTATACAAAGGCCACTGAGGCCTCATCTTCCACGTAGATTCCGTACTCGTCACAGAAATCCAGGAAATCCTCTCGCGGTGGATAGTGGGAGGTGCGAATGAAATTGATATTGGCTTCCCGGAAAAGCCTGACGTCTGTCTCCACCTGCTCAGACGTGACAGTGCGTCCGGTCAGCAGATGAACATCGTGACGGTTCACACCTCGCAACTTGACTTCACGGCCATTGACACGTAATTCCCGCCCCACTATCTCCAGGGTGCGTATGCCGAAGCGACGCGAAACGGTTTCGGTGACTGTGCCATCGGTGCACAGTTCCATGTGCAATCGATACAGGTTCGGGTGTTCTGCATCCCACAGGATTGGGTCTGCAACCACAAAGGACAGTTGGGAATCAGGTTGCGTGCAGTCCAGGGTCCAGGATGTTGTTTCCAAATCCACGGGGTTGCCATCAGGCCCCAACAAACGCAACTGGATTTCATGTTGGTCTTGTCCCACACTTGTCAACGCCAAGGTCACTGTGACGGTAGCCTTTTCCAACTGACTGTCCAAGTCAGTTTCAATATGGAAGCGGCTGATAAAGGCGCTGGGCACAGCCACCAATTGAACGTTGCGGATTATGCCCCCGAAATTGAAAACGGAGATCTCTGATTGGACATCTGTTACGCCAACCGTTAGCTCCGCCCAAGTCCCTGGTTCCACCTGTCCCGTAATCTCAGCGTACCAGGTGGTATGACCGCCGTAATGGCTACGCACGAACCGACCGTTCACCCAGACCCGGGATTTACCGGTTACCCCATCAAAACGGAGGAAAATGCGTTGGCCCGTAAAATCCGCTGGGATGTTCACGCAGCGGTGATACGCATATTCCTCGCCTTCCTTAAGATCATAGCCTTGGGCAAATGTGGTACTGGGCACCGGCAGATCGATCCAGGAATCCTTGCTAACCGTCGAATGCCAGAATTCCGGTGGCGGATGCGGATGGAATTTCCAGATGTCATCCAGAGACAGGACGGGGCGGGCCACAGGTACTACACTGTCTGGCATATGCAACGTGGGTTGACGAGGCCAGAGGGACAGGGCGGGGTCTTGAAAAGGTTGGGTAATCATACGGCTGGCAGGAATGGGGTCAAAGCGCAGGTGGTGCCACTCGGGACCACAGAGAAATGTCAGCGACCATGGGCATAGGGGTCCGCCGCATCGCGTAGCCCATCACCCATGAAATTGAAGCTCAAGACGACCACAATAACAAAACCTGCCGGAATGAATAGCCAGGGGTATATCGCGACAGTCTGAAAATTCTGCGCCGTACTCAATAGCACGCCCCAACTGACCACGGGAGGACGTAATCCCAGCCCCAGAAAGCTCAGGGCGGTTTCACCCAGTATCATGCCGGGAACAGCGAGCGTCAGGCTAACAATCAGATAGCTCATAAAGCTGGGAAGCAGATGGCGGCGGATGATACCCAGATCTGATTCCCCGACCAGTTTGGCTGCCATCACAAAATCCTCTTCGCGCAGTTCTAACAGTTTGCCGCGCACCACCCGGGCCAGTCCAGTCCAGCCCAGGAAGGACAGAATGATCGTAATGCCAAGGTACACGCGGATGGTAGACCATTCGGGAGGCAACGCAGCCGCCAGGGCCATCCACAGGGGAATGGTGGGAATGGAAATGAAGAATTCGATGATTCGCTGGATGATCGTGTCAGCCACACCGCCATAGAAACCCGAAATACCTCCCAGCACATTGCCGAGGACGAAACTGATGGCAACACCGATAAAGCCAATGGACAAAGAGATCCGGCCGGCATACAACGTGCGCGTCAGCAGATCACGACCCAGGTTGTCCGTGCCAAAGAGAAACATCACACCTTCCCGGACCCCAAAGAGATGCCAGTCCGTTTTCCAGATGCCCCATATTCGGTATGCCTCTCCGCGCACACCGAAGTGAATGGGATAAAGGGCTTCCGTATCTGCCACGAAGATATCGGCCCAGGTCACAGGATCTTCTTCCACGGTCCACCCGTACACGAAGGGACGCAGATGAAATTTGCCTTCGGCATCAAAGAATCGGATCCGTTGGGGAGGTGCATACACATATTCGGAGTGGACCAGTTCCACCGTATAGGGGGACAGTATTTCACAGAATAGGACAGTAATGATGTAGATGACGATCAGGCAGATACTGGATCCAACCGCCATGCGGTGCTTCTTGAAAGCACTCCACATCAACTGCCACTGCGAAGCGGAGTAGTAGGTTTCGGCGGAAAGATCAGGACTGGGGACAGTGTCAATGGCCATGATCACTCAAGACGAATGCGCGGGTCCAGCCACCCCAGCAGGATGTCCGAAATGAACGTGCCGATCAGGGTCAGTACGGTGAGAAACATGGTGAAGCTGCCGGCCAGGTACATGTCCTGGGAACGCAAGGACTGCAAGTACATGGGACCGGTCGTAGGCAGTCCCAGGACAATCGAAGTGATGGTAGCGCCCGAAACAATGCCGGGCAGAGTCCAGCCAATCGTACTGATGATGGGGTTGATAGCTACACGCACGGGATACTTGAGCAAGAGTCGCAGTTCCGAAATGCCCTTGGCCCGTGCCGCAATCACGTAGGGTTTGGAGAGTTCATCGAGCAAGACCCCTCGCATTACGCGCACTAACCAGGCGGTAGATCCTGTACCCACGACGATGACGACGGGGGGCAAGTGTTTGAGCATGTCCCAGAAGCGGGCGAAGCTCCAGGCGGCCAATTCGTATTCAGGTGAAAAAAGCCCACCAATGTCCGTGTTGAAGCCCTTATACAGGATGTACATAATGACCAGGGCTAGCAGGAAGTTGGGAATAGCCAAGCCAATAAATCCAATGACAGTAAACAGATAGTCGGCGAATGAGTACTGTCTCACCGCCGAGAAAATGCCGATGGGAACAGCCACCCCGTAGGCAAACAAGGTAGTAAGAAGGGAGATAAGAACCGTGATAGGCAGACGGGCTCGCAGCAATTCGGCTACGGGCTGATCCCTTTCAAAGGACATGCCCAGATCGCCGTGTCGGATCATGTCCCACATCCACTTTCCGTAGCGGTACCACATGGGTCTGTCCAGACCGTACCGCACCGCGAGCGCATCGATGACTTCCTGGTCAGCGGGTTGACCGCTCTGCTGCAGTTCCACAATATATGAGGTCAGGAAATCCCCTGGCGGCAACTGGATGATGACAAAGGCGACTACCGACAGAATGATCATCAACAGCAGCATATACAGAAAGCGGCGGGCCGCGTACTTCAGCATCGACACAGGAAAAACGCCTCTAGCTACACGGCAACAGAACAACAGGGCAGGGCAGGGGAACAGATCGGGCCCAGCGCAAGCATAGCCTATTCGGCTTTCAAGTTGACCAGGCCTGGAACATGAAAATCAGGCTGTTCACAAAATCATGCAGGCCCTGCAGGGACACACCCGATGGCTGGCCATGCCCCTGCAAACATTACTAATCGGAATCAGCGCAGACTTTGCAGACTTTACCCTTCGTATTCCTGACGGGCATGACGCGGCGTCTTGAGGTAGAGCTGTTCGCTGTGATAGGGATAGAACTGGTACAGATCCCAGCCGAAGAGCAGGCCCTGCTCAATGGTAGGCATGTTCCCCAGGTTGTCCTTGATGATGACCGGATGCGGCGGCAGAGCCACGGTGCCGATAACATACATATTCTCGGCATTAATGCGGACAATTTCCTTGCCCAATTCCACCTGGCGCCCCATATCGGTGGTGACTTTCATCTCCTGCCACAGGTCCCAAAGCTGCTTGAGTTCGTCCGGGGGTTCTTCACCCGTTTCACCATCGGTGACGATCCAGCGGGTCCAAAGGGGGTACATGGTCGATTCCCACCCCAGGTTGTAGGGCACCCAGAATTGCGGTGTGAGCGGGAAGAGCCAGTCGGTGCATTTGTCAGCGCCCCAGGTCCCCATAGCCACCTGGTTACCCGGATAACGCTCGGAGATCAACTCGCCGGTAATCTGCTTCACCTGAACGTCACAGCCGACGGCCGCAAAATAGCCTTTGCACAACTGCCAATTGTCGCTGGTTTGGGGATCAATTCCCGATTCGATGGTCCAAGCCAATCTCTCGCCATCCGGGCGCAGGCGCCATTCCCCATTAGCATCCCAATCCAAGCCCATTTCGTCCAGCAGGCTGTTCGCCTTGTCCACATCGTATTCAATGTTGAGCTTGGCGTATTCTTCCTCGTAGAAGGAACACGCGGGAATAACCGTGGCCTGTTGCGGCGTGGCCCGTCCAAAGTAAGCCACTTCATTGATTTCGTCACGATTGATGGCATGCGACAACGCAATACGGAAACGCTTGTCCCGGAAAATGTCCCGCAACCCCAAGTCCCCTTCATACGTCTGATTGGGCTGGAAGTGCAGGACTGAGCCAGTAAGGTTCTGGGCCGCGATCGCAATATACTGCCCCTGCTCTTCATTGCTCTTGTACAGGGGCCAATTGGACGGATTGGGCATCCAGCCAAATTCAATGTCCAGTTCGCCACTAATAAAGGCGGCGTCCTGGATTTCATTTCCCTGCAGCAATTTGATGAAGGCGGCATCAATGTAGGGTAGCTGGTGACCTTCCTGATCCGTCTTCCAGTAATAGGGGTTGCGCTCAAACAGCCAGTGGGTCTCGGTTTTTTCCAGCAGTTTGTAGGCACCCAGCGTGGGCAGATCCGGATTCGCCTGGGGTACACCTTCATCCAGACGGGCTTTCTGGGCAAACAAATCCTTCCAACTATCCAGACCTGCGTCCTTGGCCTGGGCCTCCAGGGTCGCCACGTCATCTACATAGGCATGATGGAATTGACTGCTGTAATGCATGGGATGGATCATGGATGCGCCGTGAATATGGCACAGGTACTTCAGTACAAACGGATAGGGATCGGTGAAAATCAGCTTGACGGTATAATCATCAACCCGTTCATAGTCACACAGATTGCCACTGGTCGTGAGCCAGCCGGGAGGTGTTGGTGACATCTCGGTATCCGCCACCAAGCCGTGATACCAGAAATCGAAGTCGTCGGCATTGTGGGGATGGCCGTCTGACCATTTGGCGCCACGGCGCAGGTTCAGGGTAAGTTCCCGGCCATCCTCGCTGATATTGTAGCTTTCCGCAATGTTGGGCACCACTGAGACCAGATCGGTCCCAATTCGGAAAACACCGTCCTGACCAACCCCCGTACGCCCACTATGGAAAGTTCCGGCGGCGGGATTGCCTACGGTAAACATACCTCCATATTCGCCCACCTCGCTCCATGTCTGGACCACTTGGGGAGACAGGGGCAGCCGTTCTTCCAAGGGGGGTAATTCACCGGCCGCAACCCTATTGGCCAGCAGCGGGGATTCATTCCCCATCATCTCTTCTTCCATGGCCGGAGCGGCTTCGGCCGGGGCCTCAGGGGCCTCTTCTTCAGGCGCGGCGCCTGGACCACAGGCTACCAACACGGACCCGGCTGCCACGGTTCCGGAAATGCGAAACACCTCTCGACGAGAGTACTTGCGAGTCATGATTTTGCTCCTGTTGTATATATTCAAGCAAAAGGGCTCTTAGCTTTATTGTAAACGACTAACTTTCCAAAGAGAAATACGCTAAAATTCCACAGTTCACCCAAACCGTAATTCGAGCGCCTGGGCCCCCAATCCTCCTATTGTCATTTCGGAAGCAGGGAAGGGCGCTTGGCAGAAGGGGCTGTCATAGTGCATCTCTTTCTGGATTGGAATGGATACCCTATCCACCGTTAGAGATTTACCGGAGTCATAGCTGATTCTTTGGCCTTGAACATTGATAAAGGTGCTGGACTTCGTATCCATGGTCAGCGCCTGCCTGACTCGAGCCTGAAATTCCGAGAAGCTTTCCTGATCACTGCGGCCGCCCATACAACAGAACCAGCCATTGGCCAGACCGGGCGACCTCACTTCCCGGTAGGCACTCTGTCCTTCCTGTATCAGGTCCAGGCCATTCACGGCAAACAGAGCGATGTATCCATCATCCTTGCGGGCAAAAGCCCAGGGCGATGACAAGACATACTCTGAAAATGCATGTGCCGGAAAGTAGGCATGGGTGAATCCCACTGAGGCACCGGATTCCTCTACCTGAGGGTAAAAGGCAAACAGGGCTTCCTTCCACTGTACTACCCATGGCAAGGTACGATTCCCACGCCAGAAATTCCCTGGTACAGCCTCATGTTCACTTATGTAGACTGGACCATTGGCATGGATCCGGGCATCGTATCCCAAGGTTGCTTGCCAGACATTCTCATAACCTCCGCGTTGACCTGGGCGAAATTCCTGCAGTGAACTCAACATGAAGTCGGGAGTCTGATAGGTCCAACGGCGCGTGCGTTCCGGTACGCCGGCACCATCATCTTCATCCTGGAGGGCAAAGGCATGCAATTCCTGGCTCCAGAGGGAATCAGGTACAAACAACCCAATATCCTGTATGACCTGCGGCACTTCGTACCCGGCATTGATCAGGGAAACCGCGACCTCACAATGGCTGTTGGGCCCGCCGAGGCCCCAGGCCCAGAAGGCCAGAGGAGTCAGGGCACCCAGTCTGGCATCTTGCAGGGCATCGGTATTGGCACGGGTGGACGCAATACCATAAACACCTCTGAAGGAATTCAGGGCGATTGAGAAGAAAGTCTTGTCCATCAGCAGGAGAGCCAGGTCTGCGATGTCCCCGTCTTGGGCTAGGCGCTGCAGGCAGTTACAGGCGTGGATTAGCCACGCCAAATCCTGCTCCGCATCGCAGTATCTGAATCCGGATGTCATACGTGCCAGTATCCAGTCCTGGATCTCCTGCCGGGCTTCCTCCTGCAATTCAGAACCACTCCGGTCTTGAAAATGCAGGAAGGACTGCCTGGGACATCGTTGCCCCGACAGCCATCGACAAACAGATTCCAGGAACGATGCCACGGACTCGCGGGGATGGGACTGGTGGTGACTGGACGGTAAGTAGCAGGGCAAGTGTTCCCCCATTTCAGGAGCCTGGCCCTCAATGTGAGTCTGGCTTTGTTGGGCCTCATGTTCAATCAGCAGCAGACCCAAGAGAGCCTGTTCCGCATCCGCATAGCCCTGCTCCATGGCTTCTATCGCTTGCTGAAATACTGTCTCATCCAGGGAACCGCGGGCCAATTTGATCTTGGCCAATTCAGAATAGAGGTTGGTAGTCTGACGTAGAGCACTCTCCAACAGCAATCTTACCCGTTCATCCGGTTCCCGTTCGGGGGTCTGCTCGAAAGGGTACTGGATCATGGCTACGTCCAGAACCTGAGCCACGCGCTGATTCTCTTCGTAGTATTCCGAAAGCCAGGGCTTAATCTGGACCTGGTACGGGCCGTCAGGCACGGCTGTATCCAGGGATGGGACAAACTCAGTTCCGCCGGTGGCCTGCGTGTGCATGACTTCCAGGTAGGATTCCCCGCGCTGATTGCGCATGTTGATGCCCAGCATCGCCACCTTGTTCATGGCCTCAGGCCAACGGATGGTCAGCGGGTCTTGACGGCTGTAGACCCGTCGGTCGAGATAGGCCGCCTCAATGATTTCCTGCAGGTCTTTGCGGCGCTTGGCACTGACAGCTGTAGGGAGGGTAATCTGTTCTTGTCCCGAACGCGACGATATCCATTTGACCATGATATGGCTGGGACAGAGACCGAACCGACTCTCCTCCTGACACAGGAAAAGACTGATCCGTCCCTGGCGCGCGGGCCGCTTGAAGCGTAGAGTTACGATGCCCTCTGCACTTTGCGAAGCTGCCGGTTCCAAACGTGTACGTCCGTACCACAGCGATATGTCTCCTGTGGCTTCTATCTCTATCCAGCCAGTTTCCCGGCGCTCCTGTCTGACTTCGGTATACAGCCAGCGTCGGCTGAATTGAGGATTGGTTCCCCAAGAAGAAAAGTCCAACCGGTGATCCGGTAAACATCTCTGATATTGCCAGCGGAAGTTTCCATCTCCGACGACCAAAGGAACCTCCCATTCCACGGGTCGTCGGAAGTGTTCCAAATAGTCCGGTTCCGGAAGATGGAGCTCGGCTCTGTTGAAGTCGGCTATGGCAAGTCCCGTAGGTAACACCATATAGTCAGGACCTGCCACCAGCCAGTGGTCGATATATCCTTCGGATGACACCCGATAGGAAATTCCCTGAATCTTCATCCGGTCTCCTTGTTTCTTAGTGCCATGAACTGGTCGGTTCATGCAGATATTTCTGACAGTTCCAAAGAACACTGTACTCCCTTGTCCTTGCTCCATGGAAACATAGACTGGAAAGAAACTCTCGATCCAGCTAACCAGGCAGGAAAGCCTGGTTTATATGCAGGACGATCTGGGCAAGCCGATTCCGGGGTGTATGGCGGCTGGGCGGATGAGTGGCCCCCGGACCGCTCAAAAGTGATTGCTGCGGTTGCAGCCGCTCCTGGATCGCGGCGCGTAGTCCTTTCGCTGTGTCAGGCCCCACCAGAAACCACTCACAGCTTCAAGGTGATCCCGGTGCCGTTCCGCGACTCTTGTCCCTTCGGCGGCGGACTGCACTGCGTGACCGATGACGGCAAGGACTACATCTTGAAGCAGGTTCCAGGAACGCAAATCCGGACGAGGTGATGCCCGGAGCAGCCGGGGTTGCAGGATGATGCGATACCTCGTTCTACCCCATGATTCCCGACGAGTTGTGGACGGCATTACAGGACTTTTGCAGAGTCAATGCTTTAATCTCTCGCAGTTCAAGAGTTTACAGCCGACTGGAGTTCGTATGGTATACGACCGTCTCGACCGGACCCGAGTGAGGGAAAGACATGCCCGACGTTGATCTCCCGTTCAGCCGCAGCGAGTATACACAACGCCTTTGCAATACCCGGCAGGCGATGGACCGGGCCGGAGTCGAGGTGCTGTTCACCTGCGACCCGTCGAACATGGCATGGCTCACCGGGTATGACGGCTGGTCGTTCTACGTCCATCAGGGAGTGCTGGTCGGTCCGGAAGGCGATCCGGTGTTCTGGGGCCGTGCCCAGGACGTCAACGGCGCGATGCGTACCTGCTACATGGCGGCGGAGGATCTCGTTGGCTACCCTGATCATTTCGTGATGTCCGAGACGTACCATCCGATGACCCACTTGGCCGGAGTCATCCGCAAGCGCGGATGGAGAGGGAAGTCGGTGGGCGTGGAGATGGAGAGCTACTACTACACGGCTCGGGCGCATGCCGTGCTGTCGGCCACCCTCGGTGGTGAGATCAGGGACGTGACCGCGCTCATCAACTGGCAGCGGGCAGAGAAGTCAGAGGCCGAAATCCGATACATGCGTCGGGCCGCCCGGATCGTGGAGCGGATGCACGCACGGACCTTCGAACTGATCGAGCCGGGCTTGCGCAAGAATGATCTGGTGGGAGAAATCTATCGAGTCGGCATGGAGGGCGGCGAGGATGAGGAAGGCCGCTTCGGTGGTGACTACCCGGCCATCGCGCCCTTGCTGCCTACTGGCAAGGACGCGACTGCACCGCACCTGACGTGGGACGATCGTGCGTTCGAGCGCGGCGCCGGCACCTTCTTCGAGCTTGCAGGATGCCACAGACGCTATCACGTGCCCTTGTGCCGGACCATCTTTCTCGGCGATCCCCCGCCCGACATACGAGCGGCCGAGGAAGCGCTGCTCGAAGGGATCCACGACGGCACCGAAGCGGCACGGGCCGGTAACACCGCAGGCGACGTGGCCCGCGCGTTCCATACCGTGCTCGCCAAACACGGGATTCACCGGGAGGGGCGCTGCGGATATCCGATAGGGCTCAGCTATCCTCCCGACTGGGGTGAGCGCACGTACTCCATCCGCGATACCGACGACACCGTGCTGCAGCCGAACATGACCTTCCACTTCATGCCTGGGTTGTGGATGGAGGAGTGGGGCCTCGAGATTACGGAAACCCTGCTCGTCAGGGACACCGGTCCGGCCGCATGCCTCGCCAACTACCCCCGCCAGCTCTTCGTGAAGGGCTGACGTGGTGACCTCCCTATGACCGCAACAATCATTCAAGTCAAGCTTGGGGCCGGTGCGAGCGGTCTCCTGCCAGCAGGTGGCAGGGTCTACTTCCTACCCAGACCACCCCAGTTTACGCAGCCTTAGACCCAAGCGGTACAACACTGCAATCAACACCTGGAAAGTTTGGCTGCGGTAGAGGCTGTCCACCCCAAAGAACCAGTTTGCACCCGAGCTTATAAGTCACAAAACCTGGAAATTCGGCCTTCCTGGGCCTCTGAGGACGTCGTTCTTTCGGCGGTCCGGGCGAAATAGCGCAATAACGGGATTTTCGGGGATTTTCATCTCTCAGCACGGATCAGCTCCGCGTACTCCCGATAGATGCTACGCCACAGACAGGAGGTAACGTGGGGACAAAACAGTACTGGGCCTGGATCTTGCGCTAGACGTCCTCCGGCTTGCCTGGGTGGCAATGGCCAGTTTCGGGGTAGCCAGACTGCGGTCTTTCCCTCTTAACACATGTCTCTTCTATGCCCTGAGCTTGGTAAAGCAGGAAGGAGATGGTGGGGCTGAGCACCTTTCTGTGGAGCCAATGGCTCAGATTATCCTGCCCCCCATCTGGCTGCCTCCCGGGTCAAACGGTGTGGAGACAGCGCCCACCCCCAGCCGGCCGTGTGCTACAGACTGCGCAAGGCTTCAGACGGTGTCACCCTTCGGGCCCGAAGGGCAGGATATATCCCTGACAGCAGTCCTACCGTCATACTGACAAACAGAGCTAGTAACAGAATATTCAGGCTTAGCTTGGCCGGGACATCGGCCAGAACTCGAATGAGCACAACACCGTATGCACAAAGGGACACCCCTATCACACCTCCAGCCCCACAGAGGAGGATGCTCTCCAGCAGGAACATAAGGGTAATGTCCCGGACTGTGGCCCCGACGGCATAGCGAATCCCAATCTCCCGGGTGCGTTCCCCCAGGCTGACAAGCATGATATTGGTAACCCCCACGCCCCCTACAAACAGGCTGATGCTCGCAATGGTGGCCAAGAATACGGTCAGGGTACGGGTAATATCCTGTACCGCTTCGCGGCCAGCCTCCAAGGTGGTAATCCGAAAATTGTCATGTTCCAGGGGACCAATGCCCCGCTGCCAGCGCAATACCTCCTGCATGACCTGGCGTGCGTCTGCCACTTGGTGCCGGGCTTGGACCCGGACCTGGATTTCGTCCATGAGGGGCGAGCCGCTGACGGTCACGGCCCGCCGCAGACGTTTCTGCAGGGTGTGAAAGGGTACGATGATTTGGTAGTCCGCCTCGGTACCGGAGTGTGCCATCACACCGATAATTTCCAGGCGTTTGCCCTCCACTGTGAGGGAGGTGCCCAGGGGATAGGTGTTCTGTGCGTATAGACTACTGGCCAGACCGGAACCTAACACCCCCACCAAGCGCATGCCCCGGTTGTCTTCCTCTGAGAGAAAATCTCCCAGCGCCAGACGGTGTCCGGCAATTGACAGATAGGCGGTGGTTACACCGATCATACGGGCTCGCACCTGTCGGTCCTGCCAGCGTATCGTAACCAGGTTACTGGCGAGAGGCATGGCGGTGACCAGATAGGGGATATTACCAGGCTCGACCAGGGCCTGATAATCCTCCCATCGCAGCTTATGCGCATTAGAAGCCCCCTGAACGTCGGGAGGCCTGCGCCCAGTCACCGTCAACAGGGTCACTCCGGCCTCGGTAAACGTCTGTTCAATCTGGTCTTGCATGCCGTGTCCCAGAGCCAGCATGATGACCGTAGAACTGATACCGATCGTGATACCCAGTACCGTTAACCCGCTACGCACCCGATGCTGCAACAGAACTTCCAGCGCAGGACGGAAGTGGCTGGTGAAGTGCATGGGTGCAGGTCTGTCTACACCACACACCACGTTATTGTTTCTGTATTCTTTCAAACAGTTTCCAGCAGCCAATGCTGATGGAAGTACTGTGCACCACCTCGTCCCTGTTTTCATCCACGGGAACGAATTCGTCCTCCCTCTGGCCACACCGATCAGGTTGGGGTGGTTGCGGCGTCGCGGGAACACCGTTGACGTAATGTTCGAGGATGTTGCCTTCCGCATCAACGCGCGTATACGACGATTGGCTGAAACCCGCGAAAAGGTTGGGGTGATCCGAATCAGGATCAAGGCTGAGCAGCAAGAAAGGTGCAAGCAGCACCAATAATACAATCAAGGCGAGAATCAGCCAGCGCGGACGGAAGCGCATTGAACGGGAGGTGGCCATAAGAAACTCCTGTGTAATGGCAGACCGAAACTTTCAGCGACCTTGAGAATAGCCGCCATGGTGCTCTTACCTCATAGGGGAAAGTGAAACTGGCATAACAGCGGCAAAGGTTAACGTACAGACAAGGATCGGTCGGGGCTGTGGCTCTGTTCTCGTGGGTTGCCTCTTCCCTTACCTATGTCGAGGAGGAAGTAAGCCGCAGGAATGGCGGCAAGCCCAACAAGAAGGAAGCCGATGGTTAAGGAAGGTTTCGGTTGGGCTATCGGGCCTGATACCTGGATCATGGCCGCGACCCCATGTGTTCCCCCAAGTGCCGTCATCTGGTGCACAAGGGAAAGTAGAGAGCCAAACATTAGGTGCAGCAAGGTCGTGATCGTGGGAACAATGAGTTGCGGGCCCAGGGTTTCTGCCCAGATCCCAATCAGGAAGAGGACGGCCGCCATTACATGGGGAAGGGCTAACAAGAGTCGCCGCGGGGTGGCCTCCGCTCGCACTGGCTCGTCAGCCTGCAGCTGCTCCCGGAGGCGAGCCGCAAAGTGGGCGGGGGGATTCAGCCGCGGTGGATGCCTCAGGGTATCCGCCAGGAGCTTCTCGAACTCCCAGGCCTCGCGGCAATCTTCACACTGGGCCAAATGGCGGTACAGTGCTTTAGCTCGGCGTACCCTTGAGGGACGGTGCAGGTATTCGGGCAGTTGCTCTTGCACTTGGACGCAATTCACACGCTTCTCTCTTACGTTTGTACTGGAGTGGCTGAAAATTTCCTTGCTACCGAAGCAGAATCCTGCGCAGTTCTCTACGCCCGCGGTGCATGCAGGTCTTGACCGTGCCCACCGGCATATTCATGATGCGGGCGATTTCACTGTAGCGCTTTTCCTCGAGGTAGAACAGTGTGAGAACCATACGGTAACGGGGAGTTAGTTCTTCCAGTCCCTGGCGGACTTGCTCGCCTAACTCCCGCCGTTCAACCACCTGCCATGGAAAGGGAGCAGGGTCGGCCACGGCTCTGACCATTCGCTCCTCATCCAAGGGCTCCACGGTAGGCTGCAACTGCCCTTTTCGGTAGTCGTCCACAACCACGTTGTAGATGATCCGGTAGAGCCAAGTCTGGATCTGCGAGCGGCCACGGAAGTGGGGCAGGCCACGACAGACGCGTAGGAATACCTCCTGCGCCAAGTCTTCGACTCTTTGTGGATCCCGTACCATGCTGCCAATCATGCGAAAAACCGTGTCTTGGTGCTCGGCAATGAAATCGTCCAATGCCTCCACAGAGGTTCCCCTATTGCTGGAGTAGGTGCCAGAAAGGTGGCAGCCCTCATACAGAGTTAGACGGGATTTAGGGCTGGAGGTTTCAATTTTGAGGAATCTGAAACATTTCTCCGACACTTTCAGTCCAACAGAATATGGAGGACGATGACCAAGCAGGACTGTCGGCCCGAACCCGAACCGGGGATTTACGGGAGAGCGTCTGAGATGCGTATACCCAATTCAGTCAAGCGGAGGTCGTTTATACAGATCAGGAGGATGCCAACATGCAGTCTGAATTTACTGATTTTGTATTTGTACTTGTAGCGATTGGTGCGTTAGTCACGATTTTCGCGATGCTATTGCACTTCGGGAATTCCCGTAACAAGGCCCAAGTCAAGATGAAAGCCATTGAGAAAGGGATTCCCCTTGAGATGGTCGACCAGACAAAGACTTCCTATGAACGTATGGCAGCCTCGCGCCGGAATGGTCTTATCGCCATCATGGCAGGGCTGGGACTCATGTTCCCCTTTCTTTGGTATTCCCTTTCTGTAGGGGATCCCACGGTATTCGTGGGTGGAGTGTTCGGTCTGATACCCATCTTTGTCGGGATTGGGTTGCTGATTGATGCCCGACTGCGTCGCCAGGACCTGGAAAATACGAGTCCTTCAATGCCTGCTACTTCGACGAACGACGAGACTACTACGCCAACGGATACTAAGCTCTTGGAAGACTAAGGAGCTCTCATCTCCTATTGCATGGATTTATTTCACCATGAACGAGTAAAGGCTTTCTTGGGTACTGACTGGAGGGGATCAGGGAACTTACGCTGGAAGGCGCACACCCCCCCCTTCCCAAGCCTCAGCCACTAGGTCTATGCCCGAGTCCAGACCATTGTGGTCGGGCCATTCACGCCATAACTAAATTCGCTCGAAGCGATTCCCCAAGATGTCTGGCTCCTCGGACAGGGTGCTGTGTATCAGGCGCGCAAAGGACCGCCCAATGCCAAACTGGTCGGTGGCATGATCCCGCAGGATGGTTAGCGTTTCGTTGAAGTGAGGCATGGTGCTATGGAGATGGAGGAGTTCTAGATGGGAAGTTTGTCAATGTCGCAACATCAACCCCACACAGGTAAGTCTGCCAAAGCACACATTCTCACCGGAGCCTTTAAACCATAATGCTTGGAGACGCACTGGGTCATTATCAGACCTCACAGACCTCCATAAGGGAGAACAACCCTCTGGCGGCCTTAACAATCAAGCCCATCGGGTAACTAGAATCGCTATCGTGTAGTACTTCCGCCATATGCCCTCATTCCACATCCTTATAGGCTACATCCAATAGAAATTCTCGGATCACTTCTCCCAGATAGGCCTTAACGCTTGGTCGTGTATTCCAGACGCCGTCTTCTGCTCTTGCTAGTAGCTGCTTGACTAGACTATCCTGCAGATGCAGTATGTATTGATCCAGTTTTCTCGCCAGGTGAGATTCCAGTAATATTCGGCGGCAACCAGTTAGTTTGCTGCTCTGCAGGTCCTGGAATTCCTGCCCTAGCGAGTGGACCTGTTTCTGCAAATAAAGCGCAGCCAGTTTCTGACCTGGTGTCGCGTGATTTACCTGCTTTTCATCTGGCATTTCATACTCCCGCCAAAACGGCATGATGGAATCGGCCGCGCCGTGGATATACCGCTCGCCAGAGTTCGCTGGCGCAGTCGGTATTAACCTCCCAAGAGTACCCTTAGCAGGGATCATTTGTGTTAGTTCATTGCCCTTCCTGCGACATCAATGGGCACAGTTGGGCTCGAACAGAGTTATATCACGTCGGACAATTTGCCGTACTGCAGGTGGCACAGTCCCACAAGTTACTGATCACCAGCGTAGCCAGCTATTCAGGACGTTCGGCCCGTTTGATGCGGGAATCTTCCGCCTGTTTCCAACACGTGCCCAGAGGAGACAGGTTGATGTCAACCATGAACGAAATTCCTGCACAGACAGTGGATGGCTGCCTGAATCTAGCCAGAAGGCATATTGATCCTAAATCAAAAGTGCATTCGTCCTGACTTGTCAGGTCCATGTTTCCCAGCCTGCCCTTGCCTATGTTATGATCCGATTGACGTAAAGTCGCCCTCTGAGTTTGCTTAATCTTGTACCCGATTTTTCATTTTTGAGGAGGTATCGCGTTGCACGCCTTCGACTATGCTGCACCTGAAACCCTTGCCGAGGCCATTGAGTTATTAGCAAGCCAAAATGGCAATGCAAGTGTCCTGAGTGGAGGTACGGATCTGCTGGCCCAGCTTAAGGAGGGGAAAGGCAGTCCGGCTTTGGTTGTGGACATCAAGCATGTGCCTGAGCTGATGGCCATGTCCTGTGACCGCACCAATGGCCTGATGCTGGGCGCTGGTGTTCCCTGCCATCGTATGAATTCGGATGCTTCCGTACAGGAAATCTTTCCGGCCCTGCACGATTCCTCCGGCCTGATTGGCGGTACCCAGATCCAGGGACGGGCCTCGTTCGGCGGCAATCTGTGCAATTCATCCCCTGCCGCGGATGCCACGCCCAATCTGATCGTTCATTCCGCCGTCTGTCACATCCAGGGCCCCAATGGTGCTCGTACTGTGAACGTCGAGGATTTCTGTACGGGCCCCGGTAGCAATGTATTGGTAGCGGGAGAACTCTTGGTCAGTATTCACATACCGGCTCCTGTAGCCGGGTTTGGTGCCGGTTATCTGCGCTTCATTCCTCGCAACGAAATGGATATCGCCGTTGTTGGGGCGGGTGCTTCCGTGGTACTGGACGGTAATACTATCCAATCCGGCCGTGTGTCCTTGGGTGCGGTGGCTCCCACTCCCCTGTTTGTAGAGGCAGCCGGAGATGCCATGGCGGGACAGACCATATCAGACGAATTGATTGAACGTGTCGGAGAGATTGCCCGGGATGCGGCACGACCCATCGCTGACATGCGCGGCACGATTGAACAGCGCAAGCACCTGTCCGCTGTCCTGACCCGACGGGCACTCACCCGGGCCATTGAACGGGCCCGCGGTTCCTGAATTTCGCATCAATCCCAAACCTTTCTACACGCTGAGAGGAGAGATCCCAGTGAGCAATAAGATGATCGTCTCGACCACCATTAATGGGGAGTCCAAACAGTTTCTCTGTGAAGCCCGTCAAACCGCACTGGAAGTGTTGCGGGAAACGCTGGAACTGACCGGTGCCAAGGAAGGATGCGGCAATGGCAACTGCGGCGCCTGCAACATTGTCCTGGATGGTGTTCTGGTAAACTCCTGCCTAGTCCTGGCCGCAGAACTGGAGGGTCGTGATGTACTGACGGTCGAAGGCGTGGCTGACACCTACGAGGGAGAGGGACTGCATCCCATTCAGCAGCAATATCTGGAACATGCTGCCCTGCAGTGCGGTATTTGCACCCCGGGCTTCATTGTTTCCACCAAAGCCCTGCTGGATGAGAATCCCAACCCATCGGAACATGAGATCCGTCTGTGGCTGGCCGGCAACCTATGCCGTTGCACCGGCTACGATAAAATTATTCGTGCCGTCCAGGACTCGGCCACAGCGTTGTCTCCCTGACAAGCGGAGGATTGAATTATGACCTCATCCCCACAATACAAGGTTATTGGTTCGCGCCCACCCCGTCCTGATGGGGTGGATAAAGTAACGGGCCGGGCGGTATATGGCAATGACACCCTGTTACCAAGCATGCTGTATGGTGTCATTTTGCGCAGCCCCCATGCCCATGCCCGCATCCTTTCCATTGATACCTCCAAGGCAGAGGCGTTGCCTGGAGTCAAGGCAGTAGTTACCGCCGCAGATCTTCCGGACCTCACCGATAAGTTCGAAGATCTGGGCGAAGGCGGCACCGCCAACATGCGTTATGCCAGCAATAACATTCTGGCCAACAACAAGGCTCTGTACGACGGTCATGCCATTGCCGGGGTGGCTGCCATAGATCTGAGCACAGCTGAAGATGCCGTGGCTCTTATTGAGGTTGAGTATGAGGTGTTGCCTCCCATTCTGGATGTCCATCAGGCCATGGCCGAAGACGCCGCTATCCTGCTGGAGGATTTGCGGACCGACGAACTGGGAGAACAGAAAGAAGGTCTCACCAATGTAGCCTCGCATTTCCGCCATGGATTGGGTGATATCGAAGCGGGTTTCGCCGAGGCCGATGTCATCATCGAGCGGGAATTCAATACCGCCACCGTACACCAGGGTTATATCGAACCTCATGCGGCCACGGCTCTGTGGAATGATGATGGCCATATCACCATATGGTGCAGCACACAGGGGGCTTTCGCGGCCCGCGCCCAGGTCGCTGGTGTCCTGGAAAAACCTCTATCTGAAATCACTGTGAACCCTACAGAAATCGGCGGCGGTTTCGGCGGGAAGATTCCGGTTTATGTAGAACCCGTAGCTGCTGTCCTGTCGCGCAAGGCTGGTCATAAACCGGTCAAGGTTGCGATGTCCCGGGCCGACGTCATCAAGGCCTCCGGTCCTACTTCCGGGTCGTATCTCAAGGTCAAGATGGGGGCGACCAATGACGGCAAGATCACCGCAGCCCAGGCCCTCATGGCCTATGAAGCGGGAGCCTACCCTGGTTCTCCTGTACCCTCCGGCTCCCTGGTAATTCTGGCTCCGTACAAGCTGGACAATGTTCAGGTGGACGGGTACGACGTGCTGGTCAACAAACCGAAGGCCTCCCCCTATCGGGCCCCCGGTGGCACGAATGCCGCCTTTGCCTCGGAAACCGTGGTAGATGAATTGGCTCGTGCCATCAACATGGATCCCCTGGAATTCCGGCACATGAACGCCGTACAAGAGGGAGATAGGCAGGTTAACGGCCTTCCCTTCGGTCCCATTGGCTACCGTGAAACAGTGGAACAGGCTATCGACCATCCCCATTACGCAACTCCGCTGGAAGGCAAATTTCAGGGCCGTGGCGTAGCCGCCGGTTACTGGATGAATTGGGGAGGCAAGTCAAGCGCCTCGGCCAGTATCAACAGTGATGGTTCTGTCAGTTTGCTGGAAGGATCCACCGATATCGGTGGCACGCGGGCATCGATTGCCATGCAACTGGCCGAAACGCTCGAGATTCCCTACGAGCAGATTACGACCCGGGTAGTCAACACCGACTCGGTAGGCTATACCGATCTGACTGGTGGCAGCCGCACCACGGCTGTGACGGGAATGGCCGTGCATGAACTGGGAGTGAAATTGCGCGCTGAATTGGTACAGCGTGCTGCCTCCCTGATGGAAGTGGATGCTGACCAGGTCCAATACCAAGACGGTGTTTTCAGTGCCAACGGCACCCGCATGACGTTTAACGAGGTAGCAGCCCAGGCGGACGCCAGCGGCGAACCCATTGTGGGTACCGCTTCGGTAGCGCCTCCCCATTGGGGTCCCGCCTTTGGTCTCCATATTGTGGATATAGAAGTGGATCCCGATACGGGCAAGGTGGAGATCCTCCGGTACACGGCATTGCAGAATGTGGGCAAGGCCATCCACCCCAGTTATGTCGAGGGCCAGATGCAGGGCGGTGTGGCCCAAGGCATCGGCTGGGCCCTCAATGAAGAGTATGTATATGACACGGACGGTTCGCTGCTCAATGCCAGTCTGCTGGACTATCGCATGCCTACGGCCCTGGATTTGCCCATGATTGAAACCGTACTGGTGGAAGTTCCTTGGCCAGATCATCCTTACGGTGTTCGCGGGTGCGGCGAAACGCCCATCGTCCCGCCTGCAGGAGCTTTGGCCAACGCCCTTTACGATGCCCTCGGTATTCGTATGGAAGTCCTGCCCATGTCTCCCGGCAAGGTGCTGGAAGCAGTTTGGGCTAACGGATCCAAATAGACGGACGGAATTTCGGGAGGCAGGCTGTGTACTGTCTCCCGAAGCATTTCCACCAGACATAGTCCGGGGTAACCAGCAGGCAACTCAGTTATTCCTCACCGGCAGCAGAACCATGGCCAATGTTTGGATCCCGCCCCTGATGCGCTCTCTGAGTGGAAACCGTGACCAGTTGGTTGTGCCTGGTGACACCCTGCGTGAGGTGGTCAACAACCTGGAACAAGAGTGTCCAGGCATCAAGGATCGTTTGTTCCAGGACGGAAAAATCAAGCCTGGCATTGCCATTGCCATTGATGGTGTAGTACATACCAAGGGTTTGGGTACTCCCGTAGATGACAAAAGCGAAATTCACTTTGTGCCTGCCATCAGCGGCGGCAATTGGGAGTCTTGACACCACAACCGCCCGATCTAACCGATTCAGACTGGCCCGGACCGAAGCGCACTACGGGCGGATTCTTCGGGTTCAGGTCGCTGTTTGAGTATAATCCTCTCTACAGGTCTAGCCCTCGTAGCTCAGCTGGATAGAGCACCGGCCTCCGGAGCCGGGTGCACAGGTTCGAATCCTGTCGAGGGTACTGCGTCCCTGTCAGAAATCATTTGTTGAAAACAGAAGTCCGAAGGGGCTGAACTTCAAGTGGAGACAAGGGACTTTATTGTATTAGGAGGTGTTTTTTCAGGAGAAGACTATGAGTACTGTGAAAAGCCAAGTCAGTCGACGTGATTTCTTGCGAGTGTCTGCCCTGACGGGTGGTCTGGCCCTGGCAGCTGCCTGCGCCGCGCCTGGTACTGGGGATGCAGGCGAAATGGCAGGGGCTATGGAACCGGTAGACCTCCGACTTTCCGCTTGGGCTGATGTCCAGGATGCGGTGGTATACGAAAACATGGCTAATGCCTTCATGGAAGCCAATGATGACATCAATGTGACAGTTGAGCAGTATCCGGGCGGCTATTACCAGAAGATTCAGGCCAATTTTGCCGGCAATACGGCGGCTGACATTCTCTACTACCAAGGCTGGATTTTCCAGTCCTATGCTGAAAACGGCGTTCTCGCTCCCCTGGATGATTACATCGCAGCCTCCGATGCCAGCGCCATGTTCCCAGACAATGAGAATTACAACAGCATGACCCAGTGGGATGGCAGCACCTATATGACCCCCACCGATACCGGTCCTCTGGTTATCTATTACAACAAGGATATCTTTGATGCCAATGGGGTAGCCTATCCCTACGCCGGCTGGACCTGGGAAGAATTCCAGCAGACGATTGAGACTCTGTCCTATGTCGACGAGAATGGAACCCAGGTTTATGGTTGGGCCCAGGCGGCTGGCTGGAACGGTTCCTATGGCCGTTGCTCCACCTTCATGCGTCGCAACGGTCATGTGGAATGGGACACCATCGTTGAGCCTAAAGAAGCCCGCTGGGACCACGAAGACGTCATTTCCGGTCTTCAATTTGTGGTCTATGACACCATCAACAACGGCTGGTCTCCCTCACCGGATGTGATCGCGGGAGGCGGCGTCGGCGTAGATACAGGACGTGTGGCCATGGTACTGGAAGGACCCTGGTTCATGCCCCGTCTCTTTGGCGAACTGGCCACGACCGAGGAAGGCATCAACTTCGACGTGGAACTGGCCCCGGTGGGCCGGGACAACCACAACTATACGTTCGGTCACGTACACGGCCACACCATTACTACACCATCCGAGCACAAGGATGAATCTTGGCAGGTAGTTGAATTCATCCTGAGCGACGAAGGCCAGGAAATCATCGCCAATGGAGGTCGCCTCTGCGGTACGCCCCGCAACATTGAGAATCTGTGGGCTCCCATCGCCTCGGAAAAGTACCGCTTTGAGAATACGGGTGCCTTCGTATCCTCCATGGCTGAGGGTGCCACTCCCGTAGTCTTCGGCGAAGGGGCCGAGCTGCATGCCTATGGTGGAGCCGCGATCACCTCACTCTGGGACAAGCTCCTCGGTTTGCAGGAAACCGCTGATGTCGCGATACCCATCGCCAATGCTGAGATCCAGGATGCGCTCGATCGGTACCACGCCGACCGCGCCTGATTACCGCCTGATTGCTCCAGGCCGGGGCCTGATGCGTCCCCGGCCTGGACCGTATTCCCTCTCCGACGACAGCTGTGGGTCAAAACCCACATAATGTGCTGAATATCCGGTCATGGTGTCCGACACAGCCCTAGTTCCCAACCAGCGCATGTCGGCCTCCCGCCGCCGTGACTTGCGGGACGGCCTTCTTTTCACACTTCCTTTTATTCTGGGTACCTTCCTGTTATGGGTGGGCCCCATGCTGTATTCCATCTACCTGCTCGGCCAGGAATGGAATCTGATCACCCCCCCGGAATTCGTCGGGTTCCGCAACTTCCAGCGTCTCGGTGAGGATCCCCGATTTCTGAAGGTGCTTTATAACACTTTCTATTTCACGTTCTTCAGCGTCCCGCTGCAATTGGTGGTGGCCTTTGCCCTTGCCCTCTTACTTAACCAGAAGATGCGGGGCATCGGCTTCTATCGTGTGATCTTCTATCTGCCTTCCATCACGCCGGCCGTGGCCTTCGCGGTGGTGTGGATCCAGATTCTCAACGCTGAATCCGGCATTCTCAATCAGTTATTGGGAATAGTAGGCCTGCCCCGCATCAAGTGGCTCTTTGATCCAGCGTACACTCGACCGGCCTTCGTCTTCATGAGTCTTTGGTTGGTCGGCCCCCAGATGATCATCTTTCTGGCCGGCTTGCAGAGCGTGTCACTGGAACTTCTGGATGCGGCCCAGATTGATGGGGCCAATACGTGGCAACGTTTTCGGAACATCACCGTACCTACCATATCCCCCATCTTTTTCTTCAATCTGGTGATAGGGGTCATTGGCAGCTTTCAGGTCTTCACCAATGCCTTCATCATGACCCGGGGCGGACCGCAGGACTCTACCCGCTTTATGGTCCTGCACATCTACTACAATGGTTTTGATGAATTCCGCATGGGCTATGCCGCGGTTCTATCCTGGATTCTGTTCCTAATCATCATGATTTTCACGGTAATCCAGTTTCGTTTTGCCCGTTATTGGGTATATTACGAAGCTGGAAGTGCCTGACTTGGTGGTAATAGGCTCTTCACTACGGACATGTACTTGCTGGCGAAGATGGTATGACCCGCTTGACTAACTTGCCTTGGCATCTCATCTGCTGGGTCGTAGGGTTTTCCTTTCTCTTGCCCCTCTTGTGGATGTTGACCACGGCTGTCAAGGCCCCGGGTAGCGTCTTTGAAACCCCTATTCAGTGGATACCAGAGAATCCGCGCTGGTACAACTATAGTGATGTCTTCGAGAAACTGCCTCTCTTCTCGCGTTTCTTTGTCAACACGTTCTACATCACCATCATGGGCACGGCCGGGTCTGTGATCAGTTCCCTGATTGTGGCTTTTGGCCTGTCCCGAATTAGTTGGCCCGGACGCAATCTGGTGTTTGCCCTGCTGATTGCCACTTTGATGTTGCCGGGGGTAGTTACAATTATCCCTCTGTTCATCATCTATCGTTACGCCGGTCTGGTCGGAACCTTCTATCCGCTCTGGTTACCAGCCTGGTTTGGCGTAGCTTTTTATGTCTTCCTGATGCGTCAGTACATGCTGACTCTGCCCAAGGAACTGGATGAAGCGGCCAAGATGGACGGTGCATCCCATTTCCGCATCCTGTGGCAAATCATTGCCCCCCTTTGCACCCCGGCGTTGGCCACTATTGCCATCTTTGCTTTCCTCTTTCACTACAATGACTTTCTGGGACCATTGCTGTATATCTCTTCCAATGAGATGTTCACCCTGCAGCTAGGCTTGCTCTGGTTCCAAGGTCGTTTCGGCAATTTTTGGCATCTGGTAATGGCCGCTTCCGTGATGACCATTATTCCGGTCCTGGTCCTGTTCTTCGTGGCCCAGAAACGATTTGTGCAGGGCATTCAGCTCACGGGACTGGCAGGACGCTAGGCTTTTTGTTATTCTTGGTTCTCGGACATCCGCTACTGCACGTTCCTCGTATGTGTTTTCAAGGAGAATAGATATGGCAATCGCACCAGTTCCTACCCTCGACCCTGTTGCCCTAACGGTCACCCAGGCGCAAGTGGATTTCTTTCACCAAAATGGGTATCTGGTTGTGGAGGATCTCCTTTCTCCTGCAGAACTTGAGGATTTACGTCAGGAAACCACCCACATCTGCCGGGGCGAACGGGGTACGGTAACCGGATTGCCGGAATTCTCCTCCTCCGAGACGGATGATGAGGTAATCCAGAAGACCCTCTGTGTCCATTTCCCTCACAAAATTTCTGATGTCATGTACGGCACATTGGACCAACCCGGGATTGTACAGGTGCTCACACACCTGATTGGCCCCAATGTTAAATGCATGCAATCCATGTTGTTCATCAAGAGCGCAGGACAGCCTGGACAAGCTTGGCATCAGGACGAAGCTTTCATTCCCACGCGGGACCGATCATTGACGGCCGCCTGGATGGCCCTGGAAGATGCGACCCCGGAGAATGGCTGCCTGTGGGTGATTCCCGGTTCCCATCGGCCAGGCGTCATTTACCCCACCCGGGAACATGATGACGAAAGATATGACTGTGCGGTGGAGGCCTTTGATTTTCCGTACAGGGACGAAGATGGCATTTTGGTGCCCATGAAAGCCGGCTCAGTCGTCTTCTTCAATGGCTACCTGCTGCATCGTTCGTTGCCCAACTATTCACCAGGCGGTTTTCGCCGGGCACTGGTCAACCATTACATGAGTGCAGAATCCTTGCTGCCCTGGGGCAGTTACCCGGCGGGTACCGGGATTGGCATGGCGGATTTCCGCGACGTCGTTCTGGTCGCCGGGAAAGACCCCTACAGCTATAAGGGAGTTGTTGAGTCCCGCTTCTGCCATGTGCGCCCGGACAAGGAGGGTGGATGCCAATGGCCCACCCGGGAGGATCGGGAAGCAGCAGAAGCAGCAAGCATGGGAGAGAACCAGGCAACGGCGATGGGTATGGCCATGTGAGCTTCGTCTTGGGACAGCATGCCCCTTCAACCGGAAACTCCCACGACATAAGGTTTGGGTCAGCGTAACTGCCTTTCTTGGGCCGTTACGCTGGACATGCCTGGACAAGCACGAAGAGTGAGACAGTCTGACCAAGTAGCTTGAAGGCTGTCTCTATCCATCCCCTTCCCTGATACTACAGGTCAATCTGTGACCTGGAAAGCCGCGAGAATCCACCCGTATCTCCCCCTAGGTCAGGCAAGAGACACCAACAGAAGCCTGTCATGCCTGTACCGTCTCCGGGCGGTACGAATAGTGTTCACCTATACGACTGGATCGATTTGACGTTCGGGCTTTCAGAAAGGACCCCATATCCGGTTATGGTGTGCCCTATCTGGCAGAAGTCCTTGACGGTGGTTCCTTCCGCCAGCTCAATACCAATCCAGAATGAATATGAGACTTGAGTGTCGGCGGGCAGGGCTTCCAGGACGTCCCGGATCCAGTCCCAGCCGCATAGTTGCCGCACCCGCGCTGGATCCGCCTGCCAGGCCTTCAGGATCGGTTCAAGGGCCTCCTTCTTGGCCTCCAGGGTGGGATACATCCGGTCCTCCATGGTGCGGCGCAACTCCTGGAAGAAGCGCTCGACCGGATTCAGTTCGGGGGCGTAGGGCGGTGGCCCAGGTGGTGCCGCCTGCATGGCCTCGCCTTGGTGGCCGCTGGCCCCGTCCCGGACCCAGCCGTCGATGTCCGGCTCCTCGGCCCAGGCCCCCCGGATGCGGGCCATCTCCTCGCCCTTCATGTTCTCCTGCCACGCCCACCACAGCCGCCCCGTCATCGGATCGATGGCCACCGCCACATAAGTGTACCGTCGGCCGATTTGCACCTCTTGGGAGACGGCCGCGCGGCGCCCAGACCTTGCGCACCTCGTTCCACAGGCCCAGCCGCATCTCGTCGCCCCATACGATCCCCTGACCCGCCTTCAGGCCGACCGCGGCCAACCGTTGGGCGAGCCCCCTTTTTTCCAGGCCGCTTGGGCCTGGGGGTCGTCTTGGCGTGCCGGGGCCGGGGCACCTTCAGCCGGACCCCCAGCCGCGGCAGCAGCGTGTACATGCTGTCGCGGGTGTAGAGACCACCCCGAACCGGGCCTCGATCCAGTCCCGCACCGCCTGCGCCGTCGCAAACACCCCCTTGGCCGCTTCTGCCACCAGCTGCGCCTGCTGCTCCGATGTCAGGTAGGAGGGATTGCCCACGCCGCCCTTGCGCCGACCGCACACCTCGGCCACGCCGCCCTCCCGGTACCACTTCAGCCACAGCGCATGCAACCGCGTGTGCACGGCCCCCTCGGCTTCGGCCAGGTATCGTTGCTACAGGGCTTCGGCGGTGTCTTCGTCGGCCCAGGGAATGACGGCGGGACGGGCCATGGAACAGGCTCCGGTGACAGGCATGGGGACCGGGTATCCTACTCCAGGTCTTTCCATTACGCTAGATTGGTATTAGGCGGTAACTGTTCCGGTACCCCTGTTCGAGCGGCCTGAGGGGCGGGGATGCGACGGTATCGGGTTAGAGTGGGACGGGGGTCCGGCCACGGTGCGTCGGGGTCTAGCCACAGGAGGTCGAGGAGGTTTTGCCCCTGCGTGCGGGAAGGATTCCCAAGCCGCAAACCGGCGGCAATCGAATGCGGTCCCCTACAAGGCAAGACCCGTTTACCTCGCCAAGTCCTCGACCATCATGTCGCCCGGCAGAACACCCTCGTAGGTGACGAGGTCGCCGAAACGCACCCACCTGCCCCCTTCAGCTCGTACCAGGATACCCCCTTGCGCGGGATCGTGGTCGGTGGGGCTGGTGTTGAGGGGCCCAAGGCAAATGGAGCACCAAAAATCGGTGATTGACTCCGCGGCTTCGATCAGGCCCTCGCGGGTAAGGTCCCGACCAGCCTTTCTCAGGGTTTCCTCCACCAACTCTCCGATGTACTGGCCGTACAGGGTCAAGGTGTTGCCGTTCTCCACTCCCATGTAGTCCTGGACCAATTTATGGTGTTTGGCGACATCGGGGTCGTCGATTTCAAAGGCCGATTTGAGGTATCCAAGGGACACGGTACCTTCGATGACCTCCGGGCCGGCCAGGAGCACGGTTAATTCGTTGGCACTGACCAAACTCAAAACAAAGGGTACGTCCCAATTCAGGTTCAGACGCGCGTGTTTGATCGCGGTGGCGAAATGTTGGGGCGTGGCCCAGATGGCAATCACGTCGACTCTCGCCGCGTGGAGGCGGTCCACCTGGGAGGCCAAGTCCACATCCAGGACTTCGTGAGTTTCTTCACCCACAATGTCCAGGGCATCGCCCACTCCCCGCCTGATGCCGGTCATTCCGTCCGCGCCGAAATCGTCGTTCTGGCGCATCAAGCCCAACTTTAGCCCGGGGTAGGTCTCCGCGATATGTTGCCCCAAGATTATCCCCTCGGCCACGTAGTTGGGGATGGAACCAAAGACCGTGGGTCTGGCCTCCGGGTCCTTCACCCACTCGATAGCTCCGGTCGCCACGAACAGGTCGGGCACTCCGTTTTCCTGAAGATAGTCCACAACCTGCAAGTGGGTGGGCGTTCCAAATCCGTTGACCAAGGCGAAGATTTGGTCTTCCTCCACCAGCTTGCGAACCAGATCGACCGTCTTGGGAGGCGAGTAGCTGTCGTCTTCGATCAGAAACTTGATTGTCCTGCCGTTGACTCCCCCCTTGGTCTCGTTCACGTAATCGAAGTAAGCGTTGATGGCTAAAGCGATTTGAGAATACACGGCGACGGGTCCGGTAAGGGCGGTGTGAGTTCCCAGCACCACCTCATCGTCCGTAACCCCGGGTACCGGCGCCTCCTCGGTAGGCACCGGAATTTCTCCGACACCCTCCACGCATGCGGCTCCCATGAACATCGCCGCGAGTAATCCGGCAACAACCCATGTCCAAGCTTTTCCCGAGAGAGGCATGTCGTCGCTCCTAATCGTGCTTCGCTGTACGTTGAAAGGTATTATACCAGACTTCGAGCTGTCGCTTTGGGGGGCCGTAGGCCAGGGCAGGGCAATCGCATTCTATTGCGACAATACCTTAATGAGGTACTCCTCGTTCCAACCTGCTTGTTTGCGTTTAGCCGCGATACCCCCTTTGGCCGTGGGTTCCTGACGCAACCGATTGAGAGCCATGCGTCTCAGGATCGCCATATTATGGGCGGCATGGCCGGTGCGAATGCGGCTCTCATCTTCCCGGAAGGCCCTATCCAGAGTCCAGTGCAAGGCATTCTCGATACCCCAATGACTGCGGACCACGCGCAACAGGGTTCGGGCCTGAGGGGATAAGCTGGAAATGTAATAGCGGGTTTGAGTGGTGACCTGGTCCTGGATCCGTCGTTCCGCTTCGATCATGATGAGGCTTTGCAAGTCCGGCCAAGTCTGGTGTGGGTCGACATAGTGCTGGTATTCCGGGGTACCGATAACCCAGCAGCGTCGGGTCTCAATCCAGCCATGGCCCTTGCCTACCGTCTGATGGAAATCGTGCACACACCCCTCAAATCCCTCCTGCTGTTCCACGGCGAACGTTTCGGCTACGGCGGCATGGAGTTGAGGTTGATTCTGCTTCAGGGCCAGCACCTAATCCGCTTGGTGCTGGCGGATGGCTTGGGCCATGCGTTTCGGGCAACCCATCGCATCGATCGTCACAATACAACCCTCCAGGGCCAACAACTGTAACAGTTCCGGGATCGCGGTGATCTCGTTAGACTTGCCCTCTTCGGGATGGTGGGCCAAGACCCAGCGCGTATCTTCGGCCCAGGCACTGACCAGGTGCAGGGGGGCTAAACCTTGCGTCCGCTGATGGGAGCGCCGGGCAGTCTTACCATCAATGGCCACCGTGTGACCCCGAAACCGGACGGCCAGGGATTGGGCCCAACGCGCAAACCGCTCCTCCAACTGCACGGCATCCAGCCAAGCGAAGACCCGACCCAAGGTGTCAGGGGAGGGAATGCCAGGGGACAGATCGAGAAACGTAGCCCACCAGGACCGTTTAGTCTGTCCAAACAGCTCCACATCGGTCCAGCTGTCGGCCCCGCAGATCACGGCTAGCACTGCAATGATGATGATGTTGGCCAAAGAGTGGCGCTTGGCTTGTGGGCGCCGGGGATCGTCCAAGTCGGCGATCAAGGTCACCAGAGGCGTCGCATTGAGGTCGGTCATGAGAGTCTTTCCTGGAAACGGCTATGAGCGTTCCCATTCTAACCATATCCGGCACCGCCCAATTTAGAATGCGATTGCCCTATAGGCCAGAGCGATTGCATCTAATTGGGGGGCGACAGGGGGCGGATGGACACTGGCCTACATTGGACGGTTCCGAATCCAGCCTGCGAAGAACCCCTCACGGACGGCCCGATGCCTTCGTCCCTGGTCGAGGCCCTGGAGTCCCTGGAAGATCCGCGGGTCGACCGCACCAAACGGCACCACCTGACGGACATCCTGGGGCGGGCGGTGCTGGCGGTCATCGCGCTCTTCGGCCAACTCAACGAGGAGTGGCTGCGCACCTTCCTGGCACTACCGCACAGGATCCCCTCGCACGACACGCTGGGGCGGGACTTTGCGCGGCTGCATGCGGCCCGGTTCGAGGAGGGCTTTCGGGACTAGGTGCAGAACACCTTTGCCTTGACCGACGGCCAGGTGGCACCCATCGACAGCCAGAGTGTGCGCGGCTCCCACGACCGGGGTCGGGGGCTGGCCCCCCTGCGTCGGCAGCGTCTGGGCCCAGACGGTGGTGGACGGCAAGTCCAACGCAAGCCCGGAGTTGTTGCGCATGCCGTGCCTAGCGGGTTGCATGGTGACCCTCGATGCCATGGGCTGCCAATAATCGATAGCGCGCCAGATCCGGGCGCAGGAAGCCGACTACGTGCTGCGCATGCGGGCCAACCACCAAGGCCTCCACAATCGCCTGGAAGACACCTTCGCCCTGGAACAGACCGTGGATTGCGCCGGCTGTCGCCACGACTATGCGGCTACGGTCGGGAAGGACCACGGGCGAATTGAGACCCACCGTTGCGGTGACCGGGTCACGACCGACACCCGCTGCTTCATCTCCAGCCTGCCCCCCAAGGCCAAACCCCTACTGCAGGCGGTGTGCCAGCACTGGAGCATCGAAAACGCCCACCACTGGGTCCTGGATGTCGCCTTCGGCGAGGATGACAGCCGCATCCGCACGGGACACGCCGCCCACAAGCGGCTGGCGGCCGCCTGGAACAAGGACTACCTGTGCCGGCTAATCGGCCTCAAGCCCAAATCCATTTGGATGCAATTGCCTTGGGCCGTAGGCTTGCTTGGATGTCGAACGGCGACGGCGCAAACCCGTACACAGGCAAACACCCGGCGTCATGACCTGGACGACCAGAGCCTTCCAGGGTTCCATCACCGGAGTTTGGGCCACATAGGCCTTTGGAAAAATCCCGCGATACCCTTGGGAAAAAGCACGATCACCGCGATCAGGGACGCCCCATAGAAAACGTTCCGCAGGTTGTTGGTCCCCGGCACGAACTCGGCCAAAGCGCTGATGGCTTCAGACTGGAAGGTTAAGAACAACGCTGCGACTATGGAACCAAGCACACTGCCCAGTCCTCCAATCACTATCGCCACCAAGAAGAATATCGAGTCTATGAGACCGAGGCTGTCAGGAGAGACGAATCCCTGTACGGCAAAGAAAAGGCCTCCCCCAATGCCCGCATACAGCGAACTGACGCCGAAGGCCAACGCCTTATACCTCGGCACGTCGACTCCCATCTGCTCCGCGCCCACCTCGCTGTCCCGCAAGGCTACGAACGCCCGGCCCGTGCGGCTCCGCGTAAGGTTCAGGAACAAGACTGTCATGACCACTGCCGCGGCCATCGCGACGTAATACATCCACTCCCGGCCGTCCAGTACGCCCCCTAGAAAGCCGGGAGGTTCCACCACGCCTCCCCTAATGCCCAACGCCCCTTGGGTCCACTGGGTCAGCACATTCAATTTGAGGATTTGGGGAAAGGCCAACATCAAACCGAACGTGGCAATGGCCAGGTAAGGTCCTCTCAAGCGCACTGCGGGGATGCCTATCGTCACCCACCCCACGACGGCGGTCGCCGCCCCCGACAAGCCGATGGCACCCCACAAAGGGAAGGCGTATTGTTGGGAGAGCACCGCCGTCAGGTACGCGCTGGCCAGGACCAGCGCCGCGTGTCCGAACGAGACCTGTCCGCTATATCCGGTCAGTAGGTTCATGCCAAGCAGAACGAGCAGCCAAACGGCAAACATGGTGGCGTTGAAGGTCCGGAATTCACCCAGAAACATTCTGAAGAAAGGCCACTCGTGAAGGAAGGGAAACGCCACCAGGAACACGCTAAGCAGCAGTAACCCTATCGGCTTAAGTCCGGGTGGGAGGGCTTGCACCGGCTACACGCGCATCCGGACGGATCGCCCGAAAATGCCATTGGGCCGCACCATCAGCACCAGCACAATCACTGCGAAGGCCACGGCCAAGTCGATGCTGCCTACGCTGGAAGGCGTATAGGTGCCAGCCAAATTCTTCACAACTCCGATGATCAACCCGCCTACCACGGCTCCGACAGGGCTGTCCAAGCCACCCAGCACCGCCGCCGCCAAGGCGAACAGCACAACAAAAAACATCGTCCGGATCTCCAGCCCTAGGCTTTGGGCCGCTAGTATTCCGGCTATAGCGCCCACTGCGGTGCCCAAACCCCAACCCGTGCTCAACATACGGCCCACCGGGATGCCCACCAACCGGCTTGCCAGCCGGTTTAGGGCCGTTGCCCGTAACGCCAGACCAAACCTGGTGCATTGGAACAGCAGATACAACAAGGCCGTAGTCACGATGGAAACCACCAAGATACCCAGGTTCAGACGCCCGATGCACACCCCGCCAACGCAAGACGCGCCCCCGCTAAAGAAGCTGAAGGGGCCGAAACTCTTGGGCAACGGTCCCCAAATATATAAGGCCAACCCGTCGAAAATGAGGAACAACCCCATCGCCACAATAAGAGAGTTGAGGTCGGATGTTCCTTCTACCCGCCTCACGATCAGCCACTCGACCAAGGCCCCCATCGCCAGCGCGGACAACAGGGTCAGCAAGACCGCCGGCCAGAAGCCCATGCCTGTGCTCATCGCCGACCAAGCGACGAACATCGAGAACATGGCCATCTGCCCTTGGGCAAAGTTGAGGGTGCCGGTGGAGCGGTAGATCAACACTATGCCGAGAGCCAGGATGGCGAACATGCTTCCGCTGGCGACGCCGCCGATTAGCTGTTGCAGAAAGAGGTCCATTGCATTTCCCATTGCGGCTCAAGCGACGCTCAGTGGCCCAGGTAAGCGCTGCGCACCTCTTCGTTGTCCAGTAAATTCCGGGCGGTGTCGCCCAGCACCACCTTGCCCACTTCCAACACGTAGCCATACCCAGAAATTCCCACCGCCAAGTCGGCGGCCTGTTCGGCCAGCAGCACCGATATGCCCTCCGCTTTACTCAAGCTCATGATTCCGGCAAACATTTCCTGGGCCAGAAGCGGTGCCAAGCCCAACGAAGGTTCGTCCATGAGCAACAGCCGGGGCCGCGCCATCAACGCCCGCCCGATGACCAGCATCTGTTGCTCGCCGCCACTCAGCAGATAAGACGACAATTCAAGCCTCTCACTCAGGGCGGGAAAGTAGGTGAGCACCCGCTCCAGCCGTTCATCGAAGCCCTTGCCCTCCCCTTGGGTGTACGCACCCAGGCGCAGGTTCTCCAACACCGTCATCTCACCGAACAACTGGCGTCCCTCAGGCGTCGCGCATATGCCCAACCTCACGATGGCCTCGGTGGACAACCCGGCAATCTCCCGGCCTTCAAAATCGATGGATCCGGCCTGGATCGGCAAAAGACCCGCCACTGCGTGAATGGTGGTGCTCTTTCCGGACCCGTTGGCTCCGAGAAGAGTCACGATGTGGCCTTCCGGCACTTCCAACGAGACTCCGTGCAAGGCGGGCGCTTGGCCATAAGAAACGTGAATGTCCTTAAGCGTTAACATGCGGCGCACCAAGGTACGTCTGGATTACCAAAGGATCACGGCGCACTTCTGTCGGCGTCCCGTCGGCAATCTTTCTACCGAAATCGAGTACGCATACCCTGTCGGAGATGTCCATCACCAATCCCATGCGGTGCTCCACCAGCAATACCGCAACTCCCAACTCGTCTCGGATTCCCCGGACAATGCGGGCTATGGAGTCCACTTGTTGGTGGGTCAGGCCACCCGCAGGCTCGTCAAGCAGCACCAGCTTGGGCCGGGAAACCAGGGCCCTGGCTATCTCCACACGCTTTTTTGCGTCGTAAGACAGTGCGTGGACGGGTATGTCCCGGACCTGCGTCAGCTCCATCAGCTCCAAAGTGTCCTCTGCCCGCGAACGAGCCTCCCTCTCCTCGCGCATTTGCCTGGGAAGGCGGAAAACCGCATCCAGAGCACTGTACCGTATTTTCGAGTGTTGACCCACCAGCAGGTTATCCAACACGGACATCGAGGAAAACAGTTCCAAATTCTGAAAGGTGCGCGCCACGCCGTTGGCGACAACCTGGTGGGGCCTCATTTTGAGCAGATCCCGGCCCATGAACCGGATGGAACCCTTCATGGGATCGTAAACGCGGGTGAGGCAGTTGAACACCGTCGTCTTCCCCGCGCCGTTGGGACCGATGATCGACACAATCTCCGCTTCGTCCACGGCGAAACCGACCCCGTCCAACGCCAAGATGCCCCCGAACTGGATCGAAAGTTCTTCGACTGTTAGTAGAGGCACGATAAGACCTCCCGCTCCGTCAAACCGCTCGCCCCCGCACCACGTCCAGAACCGCCAACAAATATTGGGGATTATAACTAAGATTCGATATCGGCGTAGGCGACGAGTGGTTGGTCGTAAAGTTCCGGATAGCGCGCGGTAGGTGCCGCAGTGGGACCAATACAATCGAACCCGATCCCGTACTTTGCCACCTAAGCGATTCGCATGGATAAATATAAATCTTCCATGACCATCGGAGGATTGCCAGTAACCCGGTGCTCCAGGGACCGAAACACTGCGGGAAGCTGGTCTTGGTTCCACAAGGCAATATCGGCAGAGGCCGATATGCCACCGGAGACTTCGATATGGTACATGCCAGCCTCTACTGTGTAACGCCATTTGGGGCCCGTAATTTCTCCCCAGGCTATCAGGCAGGGTCCTGTCTTTTCGACAAACGGGGTTTGCCAAGAATCCTGCGGCATGCTGACGTTCTCCACAAGGTAGTTGGGGTCGGTGGTGTGGTGGCGTTCGTATCGGTACCGAAAAGGTGCATAGGGATAGCTCGGATCAAAATGGGGTAACTGGCGAAGTTGATCCCGCAGATCCACCACAGGAAATTCCAACACACTTTTATCTGGGGAGAGGACCGACTTGGTCCGTGGAGCATTCTCTTGCGCAGAAACCTGCTCAACCGGCAAGAGAGTCTCTTTCCGTGTATCTGGTAGGGCAGGAGCTTCTGTATCTGCAACACCACGCGTGGAAGACATGAAATTTTCCCATGTGTTATCCAGCAAATCCAGTATATCACGGGCTACCGAATCAGTTCGGGAGTAGCCAGTTGCACCAATTGAGAGACATCCACGGTCCGCATGAGGACTGCTGTGTGGTCGCCTGTTCTGTCTCAGACCCAGCCGCCAATCTGGGCAGCCTCGGCCCGAAGGGCCCCAGATCCGGGCCCCTTCCGCCTCAACCCTTGCTTCCTGACAAGACAATGCCCTGAATGAACAGACGTTGCATGAAGAAATAAATGATGAGCACCGGGACGAGAGCGAAAGTGGCCGCTGCCATCATGTGACTCATTTCCATCCGGTAGGAGTTGCGGATCGGGCCAGACCCAGGGCGACGGTAAACAGTCGTTCATCCGTCAGGTAGATAAGTGGAGTGATCAAATCGTTCCAGTGATACACGAACGCGAAAATAGCCACCGTGGCTAGAGCGGGACGCGCCAAAGGCAGGACAATTCGAAAGTAAATCGTCAGGGAATTGGCTCCGTCCATGCGTGCCGCATCTTCCAGTTCGTGGGAGATGCCCAGAAAATACTGGCGCAACAGGAAAGTATAGAATGGAACCGCGAAGAAGCCCGGCACAATCAGGGGCCAAAGCGTGCCATTCCAGCCAAAAACTTGAACAGCAGAAAAGTGGGTACAATCGTAACCCAGATCGGCACCATCATGGTGCTCAGCATAATCAGAAACAGAATCCGGCGGCCGGGAAAGCGCAGTCGGGCAAAGGCAAACGCGGGCAAGGAACTGCCAAAAATATTGCCTATTATGTTCAGGATGACGACCAGCGTGGTATTCTGCGTATAGACCCAAAGCTCCCCTTGGCTCCACGCTTCCGCGTAGTTGTCCCACTCTATGGGGCGGGGAATCCATTGGGGCGGGAACAGGAATAGCTGATCCTGCGGTTTCAGGCTGGTAGAAATCATCCAGATCAGAGGGAGCATGAACAGTACACTCCCCAGGATGAGCAGGAGTAGCGACAGCGCTGTGCGCCGGGAACGATAGGTACCGGTCCAGTCCGGCAAACGGGCGGATGAGTCTTCCAAAGTCACTCTCTTTCCCCGGAATAGAAGACCCAATACTGTGAGGAACGCAGGACTCCCAGCGTTAGCACCAGAACAATCAGGAAAAGAACCCAGGCCAGGGCACTGGCGTAACCCATGCGGGCGTACCCAAAGGCGTTGCTATATAGATGGAGCACATAGAAGTAGGTCGCGAAGTTGGGTCCACCTTTGGTCATGATGAAGGCATTGGTGAAAGTCTGGAACACCGCAATGATACCCACGACCAGATTGAAGAGAATCGTGGGGGTCAGCATGGGAATCGTGACATGAAAAAACTGACGGATGGTATTGGCGCCATCAATCTGGGCGGCCTCGTATAGGTTCTGGGGAATCGCCTGCAGCGACGCCAGATAAATGATCATGAGGGCTCCTGCGCCCCACAGACTCATGATCGCCATGGCCGGCAGGGCCCACCGGGTGTCCAGCAGCCAGGCAGGGCCTTCAATTCCTATGAGATCCAGGGCCCAGTTGAGAATGCCGAATTCCCCATTGAAAATCCAGGTCCAGAGCATGGCCACGGCTACCCCGGAAGTGACCGCAGGCAGGTAAAAGATGGTACGGAATACGCCGATGCCAAACACGCGCTGGTTGCGGATCATGGCCATGAGCAAGGCCACAACGATGCCCGCTGGCAAAGCCATCAGCGAATAGTTGAACGTGACGCCGAGGCTCTTGCGGAACGGGTCATCGTTGATGAACATCTGGCGGAAGTTCTCCAGTCCTATGAAGTTCATGCCCAGTCCCACCTGCCAGTCGGTAAAGGAAAGGGCTAAAGAGGCCAGAATGGGCCCCACCGTGAATATGAGAAAGCCCAGGAGCCAAGGCAACAGAAAGAGAGAGGCTTCGTAGGTCTCGCGGCGGGCAATACCCAATCCCCGTGACTGGGATTTCGTAGCCATAGGAATGTTCAGAGTTACCAGACCCGTCCGCGCGCTATGCCAGGGTCCTGACTGCGCGCGGACAGGCAACAAGGATCAAGTCACAGATTAGGCGTACTTGTCCAGAACCGCCTGGATCTGATCCTGTACATGCGGCAGTACTTCCTCGGCCCGGGACTCGCCGGTCACAAGGACGGGGGCAATCAGGTTCGGGTATACATCCTCGATTTCCTTTTCGGCGGCTGTCACAGGTACGCTGCGGCCTGTTTCCAGAGCGGTAATCCAGTGTTCGGCGTGGGCTGGCTGGCCTGTACCCGTACCGAGTACACCTTCCAGCCAATCCTGCGCCACGGAGCGACGTCCTGGCAGGGCCCAGTTGTCTTCCACGATGAAAACCTGCTGCATGGCGGGCAGCGACAAATAGCGGATCAGGTCCCAGGCTGCATCCGGATGCTTGGTTTCCGCACCCATCGCATAGCCTGCGCCGTAGTTGATCGAAAGGTTTTCCTCCGGATTGGCCAGATTCTGGGGAATCAGGGCGATATCCCACTCCAGATCGCCTACCTGGTCGCGGGTACTGGTAATCTCCCAGACTCCAGCCATATTCATGGCCAGGCGGCCACTGGCAAACATGTTTACATCTTCCGGTATGTCACCGCTCTGCGGAATCAGGCGATCACGGAATTTCATGTCGTGAAGCTGATTGAGAGATTTCACATTCTCCGGCTGGTTAATAATGCACTTGTTGGTGTCGGTATCCACAATGCCTGCCGGAAGCCAGACCTGATGCCAATGACAGGGACAGGTCGAGGGTGACCGCATAGGTGGTAAGCTTTACCTGCAGAAAAGGGGGCGTTGAGAGCGGTGTAACCCGTCTGGTACAACAGGGGAATGCGTTGTGCGGGTTCCCACTGGAGCAGCCCTTCCTCAGTGGTTTGACCCGGCGTGAGTTTGTCCAGCCATACAAAGTGCAAGGCATAATCATGTACCGGGACTGGGCGGGTCAGGGGCTTGGTCATTCTGACTGGCCTCCCGCCGTTTGCACGCCTGCAAGTATCGACCAAGTGCAATAGGGTCGCCTTCCATTGCCTCAGGCTTGAAAGAGGTTGCGGCACCGTAGGCCTAGAGCAGGTCTGTATAGATGACATACAGTGCCATTTCCTCTTCGGTCATCCAGTGTATGTCCTCGGGCGGAGCAGCCTGCAGCGTGTACCAGTAGAAGTCTTCGGCAATGCCAACATCCCGGTAGTAGCTCAGGTAGACCTCGTGCTCGGGATGGTCACGGGCCAGGGTATCCCCGGTGTCGGCACCATCGATACTCCAGCTGTGTACACCGATCCTGGCACCCCGTTCCACAATGCGTCGCACACCGGCCAGAAAGAGGTCGGTGCCCCCTGAGGCAATCTCTCCCTGTGCGGGGAGATAGGTGATCATACCCATATCCCGCAGCATGCGTCCCAGGGCAAGGTTGATTTCATCGTTGGCGGAACCAGGGACATAGGTAAGCACGACGGTATGAACGCCGGGTTCCTCCTCTAGCCTGCGGTACATACGGCGGTAGCTGTTGTGGTTGACCACGCCCTTGACGAACAGCAAGTCGCCGCGTACATCAAGATACAACCTCTCTCCGCCGAACTCATCAAAGTCGGCGGGCACCAGTTGTGCGGCCACCGCTTCAGCCAGTTGCGTGGGGATCGGACTTTGGACGGTGTCCCGGGTAGGCAGGGGCACATCGGTGTGGCTACCATAGTCGCTACATCCTGCGGATATTAGGCCCAGGGACAGGATGAGAATAATCCAGAGAGCCATGCGGGGGCGGGGTATAGGGGTCATGAGAGGAATCCGGTTGCTGGCACTGATTGCAGAGGCCCGAAGCTTTAAACTGCAGAAAATGGGGCGTTAGGAACTGTATTGTGATGTTGTTGTAGTTTCACCATCTTACCGCCATGGCCCTTGCCTGTATTATCACCCCGATCACACCCTCTGCAACAGTCCCAGTCGATCTCTGCCCAACCGGACAATCATGCTAAACTGACATTCTATGGACACCTTACCCAATCAGGATTACCTCCGATCGCAATATAGGGACTCGTCCAACCTAAGCGCCAGAGTCAATCTGCACACTCGCTTTGGCACGGAAGAGTATCCCTGGTTTCATTGGGTCTTCGACCATTTCGACATTCCAAAGGACGGGCGGATACTTGAACTCGGGTGCGGCACAGGATTGCTGTGGCGCGAGAACCTGAATCGGATACCTCACGGCTGGAGCCTGACCCTGTCTGACGCTTCGCGGGGGATGGTACAGGAAACAGAGCAGAGTCTGCTCCACTCCGATTTGAGTTTCACCTTCAAGGTGGTTGATGCCCAATCGATTCCCTATGAGAAGCACACTTTCGATGTTGTCATCGCTAACCACATGTTGTATCACGTTTCAGACTTGGCCAAGGCACTCTCAGAGATTCGACGGGTACTAAAGCCGGCAGGATGTCTGTACGCGACCACCGTGGGGCTGAATCACATGGCCGAACTCAAAAAAGTGCCGCGCAAGTTGGGGATCGGAACCTCAGATAACAGCGATCAGACGGTGGCCCAGTTCAACCTTGACAATGGTGCCAAGGAGTTGGTCCAATGGTTCGCTGAAGTCGAGGTCGAAAGCAAATGCGGTGCCCTGGTCGTGACCGAGGCAGCACCACTGGTTGAATATTTGAAGTCCTATATATGCTTATCCGATGAGGAAGCCATTGACCTACATGCCTACTTCGATAGGAGAATCCAACTCAAGGGCGCATTCCGCATAACCACGGAATCGGGCATCTTCATGGTGGCCAAAGAGGCATAGCCATAGCGTCAAATAGGCATAGACGAGGGTACAGAAGTGGATCTCCCGCCCGGCTGCGCAGGCGTCCGTCGCCGTCTCCATGAGCAACACCCAAACCTCTTATCCTGGAGCCTCTAACTCCTTCCTCACTGGGCCATTCTGCAAGTAACTGCAACATGAACCTGCCCCTGCTGGTTGCAGCAACAGAGTAGGATGAGAGTCAATTGCCAGTCTGTTTAGGTTAAAGTGGCAAACTCGTAGACTGGAGTCTCGATGGTTCGCACAGGTCGGCACTGTTCCCAGACCACCTGTTGCAAGCGCTCAACAGTCTCCGGTGAAAAATGCTTTTCTCCGGTCTCCACATTCACCCGCGCCGGAACATTTGCTATGAGGTAGAGCCGACCTTCAAACTCAATATAGTAGGTAACTTTTTTTTCTACCAGTGTCTCGTTCCATGCTCTGTCTCCAGGCATCTCCTATCTCCTCACTCTGAAGTCAATCCAGTCCTTGAGATCCGGTTCATACAGTGTAATCACTTTAACCAGGGATCTCGTCGGATAACTACACTGAATATGCAACGGCCTATGTGACGACGTAAAGCCGAGAATCAGGCAGCTTAGACCATACTTGTCATTTGGATAGTCTTCAATGACCTCGCTCTGTTCCATGGCATCCCGAAAGTCCTGCACACTTATCCTGCGGATAATACCTTGATCAACGGCGTGTTGTGAGAACTCAAACTGGCCAAGTCTGATTTTCCTGTATATTTGTTCGACAATTTCCATCCTGGCCTTTGATATGTTCTATGTCCAGAGATATTTAGAGACATTGGCCGCACGGCAACTTACTTGGATTTCTACATCAAGATACACGCTCATACCGCTAATACGATCAACCGTAGGCCCGCACTCTTCACGGAACAGGTACAAACTCCGGCAACCTGGTTCCCATATACCTGAACGCAACCTGGTAGACACCGTTCTACCGTTGGAACTTCACTGACATAGACCGATCACCAAGCCTAAATGCAATACTGTCTACTTAAGCGCACAATTCTGTTAACTTAAGGTAGGCTTGAGGCTATGTCAGTTACGCAAAAGATGGTGCCAGAGGCCCAAATTGAGCAAAGTAAACAGTATTGAGCCTAAATGGACCCTGCGGGAACTAAAACCCGCCGGGCAACACCAATTGAGTGACCTTTGCTCTGTGTACCACGAACCGAACGGGGCTCATTGCAAACACTGGGTGGCAACTAAGCGGTTCGCATGGACGAATATCAAGATAGCCGGTATACTATCGGGTACGGTCTGAACCCTGTCATCCCTGCCCGAAGCTCATGCCCGCCCCCCTGCACGTGAAACTCTCCTCCCGCCAACGCCGCCGCCTGCAGGCCCTGCGCCACGACCCCACCCTGAAACCGCGCGAACGGGATCGCGTGGAAATGTATCTGCTGTCCGCCGACGGCCTGAAGGTGCCGCCACTGGCGCGCCACTTCCGGCGTCACGAGGCCACGCTGCGGCGCTGGATCCGGCAGTGGGAAGCGGAAGGGCTGAAGGCCATCCGCCACAAGCCCCTGGGGACCGGACCCGACTGGGCGCGGCGCCAGCAGGTGCGGCGGGCCCTGAACGGGTTGCTGCGCCGGAAGCGGACCTGGACGGCGGCCCAACTGGCGGCGGCGCTGGCGGAGAAAGGGATTGTCATGCAGCCCCGCACGGTGCGCAAGTACCTGCAGCTGATGGGGGCCCGGTACCGACGCACGACCTACTGTCTGCGCCACAAGCAGGACCCGGCGCGGGTGGCCCAGGCGCGGGAGGCGCTGGACACGCTCAAAAAAAGGCCCGTGACGGGGAGCTCCAGCTCTTTTTCCTGGATGAATGCGGTTTCGCCCCCACCCAGCCGCCCACCGCTACCTGGTGTCGCCGCGGCCAGCGCCACCGGGTCCCCCATGAAAGTCCCCGGGGGCAACGCGTGAATGTCCTGGCTGCCCTCGCCGCCCCCGGAACGACGCCGGACACCCCCCTGGTCTGGTGGGCGGCCCCCTGGACCTGGAAGAGCGAACATCTCCTTACCTTCCTGCGTCTCTCTTTGCCCCCGGGAGACGGGACCGCGCGCGTGGTCGTGCTGGACAATGCATCCTACCATTGCAGCCGGACCATCCGGGAGGCGCAGCCGGAACTGAAGAAGCGGGGCATCCACCTGTGGTACCTGCCCCCCTATAGCCCGGAACTGAACGACATTGAGCCCTACTTCGGCGTCGCCAAGCACCAGGAAATGCCCGTGCGCGTGTATCCCACCGTGCGCAAGCTCACGGCGGCCATTCATACCGGGTTCCGTACCCTACAGCAGCGCCTGGTATCTAAACATTTAGCTATGCGAACCGCTTAGCCCATTGTCTTTTGTCCACCACGCGGCCTAACGGTTCGCTCTCACTTCTCCTTGTACTGTGGGCAATTACTAAGGGAAGAAGGAACGATCAGTCGTTTACATCCCGGGCCGCATCGGCAACAATCTGGATGGTCTCTTCAATATCCTCTTCCGTATGCGCCAGTGTCAGGAAAAGAGGATGGCTGGGTGGAATGTAGGCACCACGTGCGAGACAGCCCCGCAACCAGGCTGAGACTCTATCCTTGTCCTCTTCATCCGTGACGGGTGTTGGCATGGGCCCCAGGCCAGTCAATCTGTACCCGATCTCATGTTCCCGGGTGACAGCATTCAAACCCTCTATCAGGCGATTGCCGATTTTCCATTGGTAGGCAATACCGTCACGGCGCTGCATTTCGTCAATCACAACATCCATGGCCGTAAGGCTCAGGGCATCGCAATGGAAGGTGGCTGCCAGCCAACCTTCCTGGCACTGGGGCGAATTCAGAATTTCCTTTTTCCCCGCGACAAAACTGCCCGGATACCCATTGCAGCAGGCCTTGCCAAACGTAGACATGTCCGGAGTCACACCATAGTGATGGCCAGCTCCGCCAAATGCCACCCGAAACCCTACCTTGATTTCATCAAAGATGCACAGGGCTTCATGCCGGTGGGCAATCTCAACACAGCCTTCCAGAAAACCTTCAGGCGGACCATCTTCCCTCGTGGTTTCCATGATGACACAGGCCACCTGGCCTTCATGCTGCCGGAATGTATCTTCCAAAGCATCCAGGTCGGCATAGGGTACTTCCAGGGTAAATTGACTCACCTGGGCCGGCACACCGAGTCTTCCGGCCATGGCCCAATCGTGCCAGCCATGATAGCCACTGCGGATGATGTAGTCTTTCCCGGTATAGGCCCGGGACAAGCGAATGGCTCCCGTTGTGGCCGCACTGCCACCGATGAGAAAACCCAACATCTCGGCGGAGGGAATGAGATTGATGAGCTTCTCGGCTACCGCGATCTCCCGCTCCCAGGCGGTCGTGTAAATGGTACCGTTCTGGATCTGTTCGGTGATAGCCTGATTTACGGCTTCATCATCATGTCCCAGCACGATGGGTCCGTAGGCCAAGAGGTAATCCAGGTAGGAATTCCCATCCGCATCCCAGAAACGGGGTCCCCGGGCACGGCTGGTAAATACCGGGTATCCCCGGGCAATCATTTCGTGGCTGCGCTTGTGCCCCTGGCAACCACGTACCAGAAGCTCATCGGACCGCTGCAGCAACTCGGTGGAACGGGAAATTACAGGTGCTTGGAGTGAAGGCATGGCATCTCACTTACTCGATAGTGTGAATAAGACAGGACAGAAAAGGCAGGCCATTACAGACCCTCATCTATCTCACGCTGATAGGCGTCGATTTCACCGCTCATTACTTCGTCCAGGGTAACCGCCCGCCCAACTGTACTCGACTCCATCAGGGCGTAGGACAGAGCTACGGAACGCAGTCCTTGGTTTATGTCTACTTCGATGGGTTCTGATTCGGTGATCGCCCGACCCAGTTCAGCGTATTCAATCGCAATGATTCTAGGATCGATTTCCGTAAAGGGCAATTGATAGCCACCAATTCGTTCCCCGCCAAACAGGGTCGCGGTAGCTTCTTCCAGGGCAAAGTCAGGGACCAGATCCAGAACCTCAGCTCCCGTAAGGGTGGTACCATCTCCCCGATGAACCGACACGGGTTGTCCGCTGCGGTCACCTGGTAGAGTCATGGAGCCACTTCCCCCGAAGAGAAGACGTTGGAACATGCCCTGACCGTGAGCGGCATGATCCTCAACAAACTGGGCCACAGCACCGTTTTGGAAAGTGATCGTCCCGTAGGAAGCGTCTTCGGCCGTGGGTTCGAAAGTAGCAGGCATGACTTTCTGCCAGCGCCCATAAATGCCTGCCGGATTGGAGGTCATGTCGTCATCCTTGTCTGCTGCCGGATTGCGGCGTACAGGCTCATGCAGACGAATCTGTCCGAATACGGTCTCAGCCGGCCCCAGATAATACTCCAGAATATCGGCAAAGTGGACGCCAACATCGATCAAGACACCGCTTTGATCTTTCATGTGGCGCCAGACCGTAATGGCCATCCGATCCGCGCCGCCCAGCGAGTTGTGGATCATGAGCCGAGGGTCCCCAATAACCCCCGCATCTAAAACAGCCTTGGCCAAGCGGTTCATGGGGTCACGACGGTAATTCTCAGCGACGCTCAGTACCAGACCTGTACCTTCATGGGCCTCGCGGATCGCCTGGCAACACTTTACCGTGAGGCCTAACGGTTTTTCGCACATGACGTGCCATCCCCGTTGGAGTGCTTCCACCGCAAGGCTATGGTGATACCGGGGGGTAGTGGTGATATCCACCGCTACAACACCCAGGGCTTCCAGGGAAGCCAGGTCAGGTACAACCTGGGGACGGGAACCCAGACGGCGTTCGGCCTCATCCGCCAGCAGGTTCGCGTTTTCTGTCACCGGATCGCAGGCTCCCACCAGTCGAAACCGGGACAGCCCTTTGCTTTGCAGTTCAGCGAGACCACGCAGATGTCGGTTGCCCATACCCCCGCATCCGACTATCGCCAGGGGAACCCTTTCCATGATTATATCTCTTCCTTTCCGTGCCAAGGCCACCATGGCTACTTGGCCACAGTGCTCCGGGAGAAATTCTGCCTGTAACGACCATTTTCTTCCGGGAGTCTCAGAGAAAGGTTCAAGCATGGCTTGCTATCTTTCATCACCCGAATTGTTGGTGGCCAGAGAGTGACAGTAACTGGGGTAGATCATGCCATATATTGTTGGCTCAGCCATCATTAGCCCCATCCGGCTTTAACCCTGACGGAGTAACAACCACGGAGGTGTCTGCCAGAGGGACTGGATCAGGTTTCTCCGTGCAAGTTCCCCTTCGCCGGGCTGGTAAACACCATACAAACTCCTATTCGTGCAGGCAGGAATTATGGGACACCGACAGAATCTCACAAACCTGAGAAGCCACTATATAATGGCTCCGTTCCCGGCAACGGGCAGTCTGATATACCCACTATTTGGAGGAAGAATAATGTCAAGTCCCTTTACTTTCACCCGCCGGCGCTTTCTGGCTTTGGCGGGGGTAACGTCCATGACCGGCCTGCTGGCGGCATGCGCTCTCCCGGAGGCAGCTCCCAGTGACACCGCTATGGCGGAACCCGTCACCTTGCGGTACGGGCGCCATGACCCGGCGGGCGGCGTACAGGCCACGCTGGATTCGTTTCACGAGGCCAATCCCAATCTGACCGTGGAAATTGAGGTCATTGGGGAATTTCACGCCAAGATCCCCGCGATGGCCGCGGCGGGTAACCTGCCCGATATTGTGCGTAGCTGGGAAGCCATGGTGCTGGATTTGGGTCGCAATAACCAATTCATTGATGTCCAGTCTTATGTTGACGGTCAGGCTGACTTCAATGCCGATGACTTCTATGAAAACTGGTGGAATTACCCTGTGGAAGACGGCAAGCGTTATGGCATTTCAGATGCCGTAGCCACCCACATGACCTTCTACAACAGGGACCTGTTCGACACTTCAGGGGTCGCCTACCCCGATCCCGCGAGCTTTACCTGGAGTGACTTCGAGGAAAAAGCCCGGGCCATCAGCGACCCAGACAACAAGATTTGGGGCTCAGAGACCATTCCTGTCGGCTGGCATATGTTCAGTGTCAAGCAGGTTTGGCAGAACAGTGGTACCTATTACAGTGATGATTACCTGTCTTGTACCATTGGCGAGCCGGCGGCCGTAGAGGCCCTGCAGTATTGGGCTGACCTGCTGCTGGACGGAAATGTCATGCCATCCCCTTCCCAGATTGTGGGTATCGGTGGTGCCGGTGCGGCCGCCGAACTGCTGACGGCCGGCAAGATTGGCATGCAACGCATGGGCACATGGATTACGGGTGGACTGGTAGATGCGGGCTTCCAATTCAACGTGGCGCCCGAACCCATGTCTACCCAGCAGGCCACCATTGCCCATGGAGCCTTCAATGCCATCGCCAACACTTCTGATTACAAGGATCTGGCCTGGACCTGGGTGAATTTCAACTGCAGTACACAGGGCATCTATAACTACTGCTCCAACGCGAATTTCCCCGGTAGTCGACGCTCTTCCAATGAGATTGAACCTTTCCCCTGGGTGGCCGAGGTGGATTTCGAAGTAGATTGGCACGTAATTCCGGAGTCGCTGGAATATGGGCGTATTCTGCCTGGACCTGCCAACGAAGGTGAGGCCCTGAAACTGATCGGAGACGCCCTGCAAAAGATTTATTCCGGTGATGCGCAAGCAGCTGATATTCTGCCGGGGGTCGCAGATCGAGTCACAGCCGTGATTGCAGATCGCTAGTCTCCACGTACTTGCAACGTGAACAGGGACGAACCGCTACCAGGTTTGTTCCTGTTCCTTTCCGTTCATTCGGTTCAACACTGTGACTGCCTCGGCTTCCGCCAAGCCCACACGGTCCCCCCGTGCTCAGGAAACGATAACGGCCTATCTCTTTGTATTGCCCTGGATTGTGGGCTTCATCCTCTTTGTGGGAGGACCCATTGTCGCCTCCTTTGCCCTCAGTTTCTTCAAGTGGAAGGTCATTGCCCCACCCCAGTTTCTGGGTTTGGATAACTACATCAGCATGTTCTCCGTGGATGACCTGTTTCGGAAATCCCTGGGCATTACATTCCGGTTTTCTTTCTACTCAGTTCTCTTGTCTCAGGTTTTGTCACTCTCCCTGGCTCTCCTGTTGAATCAGCCGATTCGGGGTCTTGGGGGATGGCGCACTATTTTCTACTTGCCGGCAGTGGTAAGTGGGGTGGCGGGATCTGTGCTTTGGTTCTGGATGTACCACAGCGAACTGGGCATCATTAACAATCTGCTCCAGGCAGTCGGATTGGAAGGCCGCAACTGGCTCTGGGAAAAGGAATTGGTATTGGGGTCACTGATTGTCAAGAGCCTCTGGAACGTGGGGGTTCCCATGGTGATTTATATGGCGGCGTTACAAGGGCTGCCGCAGGATTTATACGAAGTGGCCGACTTGGACAACGCGGGTGAATGGTCCAAATTTCTTAATATCACCTTGCCCTTGATATCGCCGGTGATCTTCTTCAACGTAGTCATGGGGATCATTTCGCAGATTCAAACCTTCGCGGAGCCCTATGTCATGACTGGAGGAGGTCCGGACAATGCGACCCTGTTTCTGGGCTTGCACCTGTACCAGAATGCCTTTCACTTTCTGAAGATGGGCTATGCCTCCGCCATGGCGTGGATCATGTTTCTCATCATATTTGCCCTGACGATGGCCCAATTCGGATTGGCCAGTCGCTGGGTCTACTACGAAGGTCAGGCGCGTTAGGAGGTTACTGACCAAGTCAATATGAGTATTACCGCCCCATCCCGCTTGCGCATACGGCTTTTGGGTAACCGGTTTCAGCGGGGTCTGATCCAGCAGTTTTATGTGTATGCTGCCCTCATATTGCTGGCGCTGTTATTTCTGCTGCCTTTCTACTGGATGCTGAACACTTCTCTCAAGGAGAGTTCCCGGATCTTCCAGATTCCGCCGGACTGGTATCCCGATCCGATCCGCTTCCAAAACTACGTGGAAGCCTGGACCAGTGAAAGAACCGGGGTCACCAAGGATATACCGGTCATTCGCTATGCCTGGAACACCACACTGATTTCCGTAAACGGCGTACTGGCGGCTGTTTTCTCCAGTGCCCTGATCGCCTATCCTTTCGCCCGGATGGAATTCCCGGGCAAGCGCACTATGTTCCTGGGGGTAATCAGCACCTTGATGGTGCCCTTCACAGTTTTGATGGTGCCGCAGTTTATTCTCTGGCGCCACCTGCAGTGGCTGGATACATTTCTGCCTCTGATGGTGCCGTATTGGTTCGGATCGGCGTGGAATATCTTCTTGCTACGCCAGTTCTTCCTGACGATTCCGCTGGAATATGATGAGTCGGCCCGTATCGATGGAGCCAAGCACTGGACGATTTTTACCCGTCTCATTCTGCCTTTATCCAAACCGGCCTTGGCGGCCATCGGGGTTCTGGCCTTTGTATACTTCTGGAATGACTTCCTGGGGCCTTTGATCATTTTGTCCAAACCGAAGAATTTCACGCTGACCATGTACCTGGCCAATTTCACCGTGGCTTATGTACGTACCACTCCCTGGCACCTTTACATGGCAGCCGCCCTAACCATAATTTCCCCCTGTCTTGTCTTGTTCTTCCTCTCCCAACGGGCCTTCATCAAGGGGATTACGATCACGGACTTCAAACGCTGACCGCATCGCCGGTGAGGGGATAACCAAATGACTGCCAGGGATTTCCCCCTACCCCAACGCCTGGAAACAGTTCTGGCACGGTCCCGACAGACCGACGTGACACCGCACGAGACCTCTGCGATTCTTACCCGCGCCACGGGTTTCATTGACAGCTTCGACTACACCCTGAATCCGTACCGCGGCTGTGTCTTTGGCTGTTCCTACTGTTACGCGGCTTTTTTCCCCTCCAACCAAGCCTTGCGTGACACTTGGGGAGAATGGGTCCAAATCAAAAGCAATGCAATGGCAAAACTGGAACGAATGCGGTCAAACCTTCTGGGCAAGTCTGTCTACATGAGTACAGTTACCGATCCCTATCAACCCATTGAACATGAATTGCAGTTGGTCAGGGAGTTGCTTCCTCTTATGACCAGGCGGGGACTAGAACTGGTGGTGCAGACCCGCAGTCCGCTGGTCACACGGGACTTGGATCTTCTTCAGGAATTTCCGCGTGTTTGCGTCAATATGACAGTTACCACCGATTCCGAGGAAGTGCGTAAGGCTTTTGAACCCAAATGCCCTCCAGTAGCGGCGCGGCTGGAGGCAATAGCCAATGTAGTAGCCGCGGGCATTCCGGCCGTCATCACCATGACGCCTCTCCTGCCCATTGACAACATGGACCGTTTCACTTCTGATCTGTTAGCCACAGGGGTAAATCGTTTTGCCATTCAGTACTTCGAACCTTCGCGCGGCCTGTTTGTCGCCGGTACGGGAGATCGGGCACGTACCGTAGCAGACAACATGAGTTGGGACCTCCAGGCCTATCGGAAAATCCGGGACCACCTGCACTGCTGCCTTCCTGCTTTGCGGGAAGGCAAGGCAGGTTTCCAAGCCTCATGGCTATTGCAGAGACATAGAGGTACCAGAGCCTCGGACTCCGGCAATCGGGGCGAAGAAATCAATGTAACCTTCCCCTTTTCGCCAGGTAGTAATCATGAGCGAAGGGGGAAGAGGTCTGTGGCTACAAATTTAGCCTCCGAGCGGTCGCTGCACCCGTTCGTCTCCCATGGAGCTAAAGCTCCTGGTAACTTCATAATCCCAGGTTTCTGAGCTTCCCGCGCAGCGTAGTACCAGATTGTTCCCGTCACCCGAATCTGCATTGTTGGTGCGGACCGAGGATACTATCCACACACTCACGAACCAATGGTGCACAATAACCTGCCCTTTCTCGCCTAAGCGTCTGTGGTTCCCACCAGCCTATGCATTGCCTCCTGTGGCACAGTCATCATGCACAAAATCTCGAACATCATGGTGGCCCCTACATAGGCCGTACCCTCCGACGCATCAAAGGGAGGGGAGACTTCCACCATGTCAGCACCGATAATATGAGTACCGGCCAATCCTCGCACCGCCTGCAGAGCCTCGAAAGTGGTGGGACCGCCTATTTCGGGCGTACCTGTGCCAGGGGCAAAAGCAGGATCCACGAAGTCAATGTCGAAACTTACATAGATTGGCTGCGATCCTACACGTGCCCGGGCTTCCGCCATGACCGCTTCCGCCCCTCTTGCCTTGAACTCTTCCATCGTGATAAGGCGAACACCCTGGGCCAAGGCATACTCTATATCTTCCCCATCGTACAACGAACCCCGGATACCGATTTGCACGACTCGCTGCGGGTCCAGCAAGCCTTCTTCGATCGCACGCCGAAACGGTGTACCGTGGGTGAACCGATACCCCCCGAAATAGTCCGCGAACAGATCCGTGTGGGAATCGAAGTGAATCATGCCTACGGGTTCCTCTACCAGTCCCCGCAGAATCGGCAGTGAAATCAGATGATCACCACCTGCCGTCACGGGCCGAATGCCTGAGGCCCGCAGTTCCCGGTAATAACGGGTGATGCGCTCCAGCGTGTCATCCAGATCGGCAGGATTGGGCGGCACATCACCTAAATCAGCGCAACGAAACGCTGTGTAGGGAGAGTGACGTGTGACCGGATGCAGGGCCCGGACCATGGAAGAGGCATTCCGGACCTGCCGTGGACCATGTCGGGCGCCTGGCCGATTGGTTGTGCCTCCGTCCCAGGGAACTCCCACTAAACCCAACTCTACTTCGGGAAACCGGGGGTGTTCAGGGGTCACCAGCGGCAGACGCATGAAAGTCGCGACGCCAGCAAAACGGGGAATTTCCAGCCCCGATACCGGTTGGAAGAAGGAATCGGGCATGGTCTTGTGCAAGGCTTTGTCCAAGGGTGAGCGAAAGTCCTGCCTGCCATTATACGGGCTAGAGGCAGGCTTTCTTTTTCACCGCACGGCCCGATGACATTCCCGGAGCAAACACACGGGGCATCAGACAACAGAATTCAGAAAAAGCTGCGTAGGTTGGCGGCTGGATTCGGTTCTGCGTCACACAGAGACACATTCAATCCGGCTCAAGGCTTTGCGCCTCAAGTTGGTACCAGGACACACCGTCAGTTGTGATGGTGGCCTGGATCCTATTATCCATATGGACTCCTGACACTACGGCATGGGCTTGATGACCTGTAAACCGTTGCAGTAAACGGGCGTTGCGCAACGCCCGACGGGTATCTCGCTCATCCACCGTGTACGATGCTTCCACCGCGATATAGTGAGTAGTGCCTTCCTTGTCTTCGGCTTCCACGATGACATCAGCTCTATGGAAACTGCGCAATTCGTTGGTAGCGATACCGTGAGTCTCTGCGCTATGGGTCAAGTCAATCAGATCTCGCCGGGACAGGGATCGAATGTCCCGTAGCTCCAGGTCTTCTGCCAGGAGTGAGATTTCACGCAGGGTAGCGTCACGCGCATGTGTGCCTTTGATCTCGCCCACACTCACTTCCAGCCTTTTCTGTCCAGCTTCCAGTTGGTCCAAGCGGAACTCAGCTTGCTCTTGTCCGGCTTCCAGTCGCTCCTGTCCGGCTTCCAGTCGCTTCTGTCCGGCTTCCAGTCGCTTCTGTCCGGCTTCCAGTTGATCCAGACGAGTTTCTGCGTTCTTCTGCCCGGCTTCCAGTCGACCCAGACGAGTTTCTGCGTTCTTCTGTCCAGCTTCCAGTCGACCCAGACGGGTTTCCGTCCGGGCCTGGCCCATCTTCAGGTCCTGAACATCCTCCTTCAGTTCCACCAGACTTTGCGAAGTTGAGGCGGCAAATTTTGCCAATGTCTCCGGCAATTGAATCAACTCAGGTGACAACAGACGCCGCCTCAAGGCTTCACACCACTCTGGCTGTTCATCCAGAACCCGGATCAGGTCTTCTACTGTATTGAGTGTTGCCATAGTGTTACAGCTTACACCACACTGACAATTCGTATCAACTATAGTGACTTATGCACTGATGTGCAAATTTCAGCCCTGTCTCTTCACCCGGGCTGGGTTGCGCCCGGCCGTCCTGTTACCTGATTACTCAAGGTGGAGGCAAAGGAAAGATTTCCTGGCCTTGGGCCGTATCCCGTACGTCCCAGCCACATCCCCGTATACGGTTGCGTAAAGTATCGGACAACTCCCAGTCTCGTACCGCTCTGGCCGCTTCTCTCTGCTGAAGCCAGGCCTGCACTTCCTCAGGCGGTTGCGGGTCTTCATGTTCTTGACGTTCCCATTCCGCCATACGGTTCAAGGTTTGATGCCAGAGATCTACATCCAGGCCTTCGTTCCCTTGGGGTATTTTCCAGTTCCCCAGTTTGCGCAGGTCGAATGACTCCCCGGAAGCCAACTGGAGAGTCTGGTCTCTCCGTATGATGGTGATGAGGCCCTGTCCAATCACTTCCCCCACCCCCTGGTCAGGTAACAGCATGACAGCGGTATTCTCGTCAATGCCCAGAATGGTGGTGCGCTCCCTGTCGGGCAACAGATCCAGCAACCGCTGAAAGCGTTCAAGGCCCATGTAGCAACGTCGGGTATCCAGTGATGCGCCACCAGATTGGTTGTTCCAGTGGGGAATCGCTGTCAACTTCAAGCCAAAACTGTCAAAAAGATCCAGGCCAGGATACCAATGCAGATCCAGGCCCACCTTGTAGATTTCATAGACGGGAAGGGCCACTCTGCCCACAGCTACCGTAGCGGCACTGGACAGGAACAGCGTACAACCCAGCCGATGACAGATGCGCATGAGTTGCCAACAAAGACTATTCCGGAGATGCCTGATCGCGTACGTAGGGCTGCCAGGTCCAGTCAGAATGACATTGGATTCATAAAGGGGAGCCAGCAATTCGGGATTGTTCGTACTCAGTTCTCCGGTGGCGCGGCGAGCCGGAACAGTGATCACCTGAGGGTGGTAATTCTGGAGATGCTTGTGCAGGTAACGCTTGATCTCCTTTGCCACGTGCTCGGAGTTCGGTTCAAAGCCAGCCGGCGTTTCCAGAATGGCAATGCGGGGACGCACGGCCAAATCAGTAAACACGCGATTGTAAACCTTCTGAATGGACGGAGCTGTCTCTCCAGAACCCAGCAATATGATGGGACCTGGCAAAGTCTCAGTCATGGTTGACACCAGAGACCCTCCCGGACTTCCCGGAGTAATACTTGCGCCAAACGCGCGGGACGTTGGACATGAATGTCGTGATCTGTATCGTCGAACCACACCACCGTGGTCTTGGGAATCCGCGCTGCGGCTTCCGCCACCCGAGCCCGTTTCCGGGCCACCCCGTTGGGATCAGCGGTGGACAGGGCGGGGCAGATCAGGGTAGGTACGCGCACCTTGTCGTAATACGGACCTGGTCGCATATCCCACAAGGCCCGCAGGATCTGCATATGATGATTCAGGTGAAGATGGGGGGCAATCATACCTTGTTCATCTACCGCGAAGTTGCCCAAGGTGTTATCAATCCCCTCCGCCGTCCAGTCAGGATGAAATTCCTGCATGCGGACCCTCATATCGTCAATGTGCCGACCCGCCAGCACCGGCGGTGTCAATCGCTTTTTCGTGGTAGCCCAATCGGCATGGGGATCTGCCTGCATATCAAGAAATCCCCCATCGATGAAAGCCAAGCCACCCAACAGGTCTGGATGAGTTCCGCCCAAGTGCAGCCCAATGTTGCCACCCCAGCTTTGACCCACGAATATCGGAGACTGCAATTCCAGAGCCTGAAGCAGGGCTAACATGTCTGCCGTTATGTCCGGGAAGTCATAGCCTGAAGCAGGCTTCTGGGATTGGCCGTGCCCGCGTTGGTCCACGGTCACTACCTGATAACCCGTCTTGTGCAAGAGTCGGGCCACCGGTTCCCACGTCAGACAGTTACTGCTCAAACCATGCGAAAAAAGAAAGGCCGGTGCAGCCCCAGGCGCCTCACGAATATGCAGGACCAAGTCACGGGTGGGCAGGAAGAGATTCCGATCGCAGAGCATGCTTATCCTAAACTTTCCGACTGCCATAATCCCCGGGGTCTAAAGCTCATAATGATTGTCTACCGGTAAATACCATCTGTCCTGACTGCGCTTTGCCGTAATGGACCGGCGAAACCGTCAGGGTCCATTGTCCTGGTATCGCAACCAGATCATGGTTGACTTGGGATGCACGGCCGGGCGAGGCATCCCAAGGAGCAGGCGGCACTTTTGCCCAATGCACAGGAACTCAGCGCAGGTAATCCATGCCTAAGTCTACTGCACATATTCTGTTACGGCGACGACTGCGGTCGCAAAATACGGGACAATGCTAACTTGATAAATGTTCCCCGGGGCTGATCCAGACTCACATCAACTGCCGATTTCATGGCGCACTTGGTTTCATCGTTAGAGTGCAATACTTTTGCGCATGTGTATCAGCATGAAATGGCCGCAGACTCCCTGGACTAAAACCTTGTTCCTTGGACTCGAGTCCAGCGGTTGGCCGATCGACAGACCAGGATTTCAGACCTTGCGATTCTGCTACCCCATGGATAGCAGCCGTTATCTTCCTGAGTTCCTGGTTGTCCCTGCGGCTCATGTCCGCGGAGAGAAATTCCCAACTTCCTGCCGCTACTGTCCTGCAGGATGACAGCCCCCATGTCACCTTGGCCCAGAGAATGGCACCAATCGGGGAAGACCAAGCAGTGGCATAGAATGTGCCCGTAGGTAGCCATTGCCATGCGCCGGCTTTCTGTCCAGTTCTTATCGCCGTAGAGGCAGCGGCTTCAACGCGAAATCCGGTAGATACCCCCAATGCATCTCGAGACATTCCAGCAACAGCCTACGGATGGACTCTACATCGGGACCGGCAGGCAACAGGGAGGTTTCATACAAGACTTCCAATTCGGACACCTTGCGGTCAAACCAGGACCGTACCTGGGACAGACTCCACTCCCCGGCCCGGATCTCCCGGTACAATGCAGCGTCACGATCCAGGATCAAGTTGCCGGTTGCCAGGATCTGCTCGCATTCCAGGGCCAGGCGCACGATATGGTAGGCATATTTTGTGTCGTAGCCGAATGTATCGATACTGGCTTGGCGGACCGGATTTTTCCTGTCCCTGCCTGCTTCCAGTTTGCGTATCTGGGACACGGCATAACCACGGAAGCGAGACCAGGCACCCTTGTGCAGAAACTGTTGCCGATGCTGTGACAGATGGTCCCATACGGCTGTCTGATACGGGACGCACCGGTCTGGAGCAAACAGATAATCCACCATGTTAGGATTAGCGGCCATACAGAGATCAAAGAATTTCACCATACCGTAAATGGCAAAATCATACTTCGCCTTGGTGTGCGCTGGAATCACATGATGGGACTGAAACTGTTCAAATTCCGGAGGTTTGGGCCCAAACCCGGGAATGTATCCGGTCAGGTGGGGGAAAACGACCTCTACAGGCGGAATGGTAATGCCGACAATGTCCAAATCCGAATCCTCGGGGCGGGCACATCCATAGGATTGTGAACCTGCCACAACTTCAGCTTGCAGATTCTCGACAAGCCAGACAGGTGGGCTGATCAGTCCTGCTGCGTAACATTGGGCGACACGGGAAACGGCTAGGGAAGCTTGCAGCGGGGCAGTGCCGTCAGGCAACGAGGATTCCATAATCCTTTCTCTTTCGTCACCGGGCTCGGATGATAGCCACGGCAATAGACGTCAAATTATACCGAACGGAAACGTGAGTATAGACGGCACGGTGGTTTCCAGACCCCCATACCCCAAGACATTGGCGGGGCTAACCGTCGGTCTGCGTGCAACCATTGGCGTGGTTTCCAGACCGTGTGTCCCGCCACCAAGCGCAAGACCGCAGCGGTATCTTGGCGGGTCATAATCCTCAGCTCCACCACAAAAGTAGGAGGATCACAGCCCAGATTACCGTTGTTACGCAGGTATCGTGCTCCTTCACCCCAACAGGACAAGCCGCAACAACCTCAACTTTAAGCATAATGACTCTCCAGTCCCTTCACCATTGCGACCAGAGTCCTATTGACCGGTGTCGGAATACCATGTTTGAGTCCCAAGCGCACAACTGCCCCGTTGATGACATCAATTTCGGTGGGTCTCTTGTTATTGATGTCTACACAGATGCTTGACTTGTTGTCTCCGGTTCCGTCTTCCGCCACGATTTGAAAGAGGACTTCACATGCTTGCTCCCGACTAAAATCAAAACCTTCCGCCTGGGATACAGCCAAAGCCTCATCGAGGGCAGCGAGTGCGGCATCCCAGAGTTCGGGAATCGCTTTCACGGCATAGATCGTCAAGTCCGCAACCGCGGATGTGGGACCTACCGCCACATTCGCAAACAGCTTGTTCCAGATATCGTATTGAATGCGCTCCGAAGCAACTGTTGTCAGTCCCACGTCAGTAAAGGTCTTGGCAATGCGCGTGACGCGCCCCGAAGATCCGCCCTGCATCTCCCCGATCCGGGAATCCAGATTACTGTAGTTCCTGACTACCCCCGGTTCCACGACACTGGCCGCTTGCGCGGTAGTCCCACCCAAAACATGTTCAGACCCTATGATTTCGGCGATGGCTTCTTCATTGCCCAGCCCATTCTGAAAACTGATGGCGACTGTATTGTCCCCGAAGAGTCCCTGTGCCCCTCGCACAGCCTCCTGGGTGGCTGCGGCTTTACACTGAACCAGCACGACATCGACCGGATTCTGTGATCCAACCCCGGTGAAAGCTCTGATCGGAACAGTTCGATCGCCACCATGGCCGACGATTCGCAAGCCATTCCGGTTGATGGCCTCTACGTGGTCTTGCCAGACGTCAACCAGGATTACCTCCAATCCACCCTCGCACAGAAGGCCTCCGAAGACGCTACCTATTGCACCGGCTCCCAAAACAGCGACAGTTGGACTCCACTGGTCTGACATCGTGTGTACACTCCTCCCGTTACCCTATATGGCTTCCAGATGGGAAGCATGGACGCGAAATACCTTCACGGTGCGGCAACCATCACACGCATGGTGCGTTGTTCTCACAGTCCAGGAACGCTGTAGTCCTGCATCTTCTTACCAGGGGTAGGTGTACCGCTACGCAAGGCGGCACCAATAGGGTAGCGCGTGACTCCAGATCCATTACCACGCTCGTGGCTTCAGCCTCGATAGCAACCGATTGGTCCGGTTTGATTATGGGACTTATATACTTGACTCAGCGCGTATATCCTGTTCACGGGTCAGGGCAGTCCCTGGCGGGAACGCTGCTCGCCGTGCAGTTGCCCCTGTCCCACGGGCCACAGTACGCAG
>DAOUJU010000003.1:0-8097 GCA_034422235.1 Anaerolineales bacterium
TACGATCTGCATACCACCTTCCTGAAGGCACCCATCGGCACACAGGCCAGTGCGGACGCTTTGCAGAATCTCTATACCAATATCAGGGACAACTACTGGACCTTCAATCCGGTCGAAGAGTCCTATTATCCGACCAGCACGTCCGTGCGCATCAAGAATGTGCCCGTGGGTGTGGTGGAAGAAATGGGTATTGTGATTATGTACAGTATGGAACAGTGGTACATTGACGAATAACGGGTTCTGGAACGCTTTAAGACATTGAAAGAGTGAGACGGGGGATGGACAGGTATTGTCTGCCCCCGTCTGTTTGCAATTCGGATTCTCCCTCGTGTTGAACTACATTCTGCGGCGGTTTCTGGTACTCGTGCCGATGTTGTTCGTCATTTCGGCCGTCGTGTTTTTCATCATTCAGTTGCCTCCCGGTGACTTCATGAGTACCTATATCGCCAATCTGGAGGAGGGAGGCATCAAGATCACCGATGAATTAGCCATGAGTCTGCGGCGCCAATATGGCTTGGATCGCCCCATGCACATGCAATACTTCATTTGGATCAAGAACATCGTGACCAAGGGGGACTGGGGGCGATCCTTCAGTTGGAATAGGCCCGTAGCTGACGTCTTGTCGGATCGGGTACCCCTGACCGTAGCGGTTTCCCTGGCCGCCACAATCTTCGTCTTTCTCGTCGCCGTGCCCATTGGCATTTTTTCTGCTACCAACCAGTATTCCTTCTTTGACTTTTTCTTCACTTTTGTCGGCTTCATCGGCATATCCATTCCCGGCTTCCTGCTGGCGCTTATCCTGATGTGGGGCGTCTTCGTCCTTTTTGACTGGCGCGTCGGCGGCCTCCTGTCTCCCGAATTCATGGATCAACCCTGGAGCCCCGCGAAAGTCTGGAATTTGCTCACACGCATGTGGTTCCCCGTGATCCTTATCGGGTTGAACGGTACGGCCGGTTTGATGCGCGTCATGCGGGGTAACCTGCTGGATGAACTGCGCCGACAATATGTGGTCACGGCCCGGGCCAAGGGTATTCCTGAGTTGAGGGTCCTGTACTATTATCCGGTCAAGATTGCCTTCAATCCGGTCATCAGCACGATTGGCTGGATTTTGCCCGGCATTGTGGCCGGCGAGGTGCTGATATCCATTGTCTTCAATCTGCAAACCACCGGTCCCGTCCTGCTGGATGCCCTGATGTCCCAGGATATGTATTTGGCGGGCAGTATTACCCTCATCCTGAGTCTGCTGGTCATTGTGGGCAATCTGGTGGCGGATTTGCTGCTGGTCTGGATCGATCCACGCATTCGCTATGAGGGAGTCGCGGAGTGACACTGGCAGAGCTGGATATGCCTACCACGGCCGAGGTGGAAGAGAAGGTAGGCGAGGAATTTTACCGGGCAACACAATGGCAACTGATCTGGTGGGCTTTCCGCCGGCATGTCATTGCGCGCATTGGCCTGAATGTTCTGGGTCTGCTGTATTGTCTGGGGATCTTCTGCCAGTTTGTCAGTCCCTATCAGCCCCTGGATCGGTTCAGTGGTTATCTCGACGCCCCCCCTCACCGGATCCGGATCTTCCATGAGGGCCAATTCATGCGTCCCTTTATCCTGGACGTGGAACCCAAATTGGACATGGAGACTTTCCTGACCAAGTACACCCCCAAGGAAGAAAGTCCGCCCTATCCTATTCGTTTCTGGGTCAAAGGGGCCGAGTACAAGCTCTTCGGTCTGTTCAAGACCCAGCGCCATCTGTTCGGCACCGACGAAGTTCCCCTATTTCTTTTTGGCACCGACCGCCTGGGCCGGGATCTGTTCACCCGCACCATGTATGGTTCCCTGATCTCACTCTCCATTGGTCTGGTCGGCGTTGTGATGAGCTTTATCCTCGGGCTATTCATTGGCAGCGCAGCCGGCTACTTTGGGGGCATTGTGGACCAGCTTGCCATGCGCACGATTGACTTTATCCTGTCCATCCCGACCATTCCCCTGTGGATGGCTCTTTCGGTAGCCGTACCCCGGGAATGGTCCATTGAGAGCACCTATTTCTTTATTACGCTTATTCTTTCCCTGATCTCCTGGCCGGCGCTGGCCCGGCAGGTGCGAGGCAAGTTCCTGTCCCTGCGGGAAGAGGATTTTGTGACATCGGCGCGTCTGGTAGGTTCCAATGAATTGCGGATCATGGCCGTTCATTTATTCCCTTCCTTTACCAGTCACTTGATCGTGACCCTGACCCTCATGATACCGGGTATGATTATTGGCGAAACCGCGTTGAGTTTTTTGGGGCTGGGCATGCAGCCGCCGGCTGTCAGTTGGGGGGTTCTACTGCAGGATGCCCAGGACTTGGTTACCCTGGCCTTGCATCCCTGGAAGTTGATTCCCAGTATCTTCGTGATCGTCACGGTCCTGATGTTCAACTTCCTGGGCGACGGGATGCGGGATGCCGCCGACCCGTACGCGACCTAGGGAAAAACCGCCATGGCAGAAACGTCCTCCGACTGGGTACTGGCCATTCAGGATCTGGTCACCCATTTCGAATTTGATGAAGGCACCGTGCGCGCCGTGGATGGTGTGTCGTTCGCTGTGGAAAAAGGCAAGACCCTGGGCATTGTGGGCGAGAGCGGCTGCGGCAAAAGTGTGATGGCACAATCCGTACTGCAGATTGTGGGGCCGGGAGGCCAGATTAAGCAAGGTCAGATCCTGCTGCAACGGGAGACCGAAGTCGTGAATCTGGCTGAATTGAATCCGGGCAGCTCAGAACTGCGGGATGTGCGCGGTCGCGAAGTGGCCATGATTTTTCAGGAACCCAAGAATGCTTTCTCCCCTGTGCATACGGTAGGTTGGCAGTTGCGTGAAGCCATAGAGTTTCATGAGGATGTCACCCGGGAAGAAGCCCAGAGCCGCGTGGTGGATCTGCTGGGCAAAGTAGGTATTCCCGATCCAGAGAAACGGGCCCATGCCTATCCTTTTGAATTGTCGGGCGGTATGCTGCAACGGGCCATGATTGCCATGGCTCTCGCCTGCGGTCCCCGCGTATTGATTGCCGACGAACCCACTACGGCGCTGGATGTCACCATTCAGGCCCAGATCCTGGACTTGCTGCGTTCCCTGCAGGAAGAAACCGGGACGGCCATCCTGTTCATCACCCATGACATGGGGGTCATTGCGGAAATGGCCGACGAAGTGGTGGTCATGTACCTGGGAGAGATTGTGGAGAGGGCTCCCGTCTGGTCGCTTTTTGATGATCCCAAGCACCCGTACACACAGGCCCTGCTTGAATCCATTCCCCATCTGGGAGAGGAGCAGAAGGACCGCCTCAAGTCCATTGTGGGCCGTGTTCCTGATCCCTACAATCTTCCCGCAGGCTGTCGCTTCCATACGCGCTGCGAATTTGTACGACCGGGCATCTGTGACACAGCCAAGCCACAGACGATCCAGGTAGAAAGCAATCACACCGTAGCCTGTGTCCTTTATGATGAGGATATCGACCATGGCTGAACACGCTCCGCCCCTGCTGGAAGTACGCAACCTCAAAAAGCACTACCCCATGCGCAAGGGGCTTCTGAAGCGCCAGATTGGGGTGATCCGGGCGGTCGACGATGTGACTTTCGAAATTCGGTCCGGCGAGACTTTCGGTCTGGTAGGCGAATCCGGCTGCGGCAAGACCACGGTGGCCAAGTCCATAATCCGGGCGGTGGCCCCTACCTCCGGGCAGGTCATTTTTCATCTGGAACGGGATCAGGATCTGGCGATCCTGGAAAAAGAGGAGCTGAAAGCGGCCCGGCGCAATATCCAGTTGGTTTTTCAGGATCCCTTTGCCTCTCTGAATCCGCGGCAGCGGGTGCGGGACATCATTGGCGAACCCCTCCGTGTCAACCGTGTTGCCAGCGGGTCGGCCCTGGAAAGTCGGGTCGGCGAATTGATGGCCGCCGTCGGTCTCAGGCCAGAATACATGGTGCGTTATCCCCACGCTTTCAGTGGCGGTCAGCGGCAGCGGATCGGCATTGCCCGGGCCCTGGCCCTGAATCCCAAGCTGATCATTTGCGATGAGCCTGTGTCGGCCCTGGATGTCTCCATCCAGGCCCAGATCCTCAATTTGCTCAAGGATCTGCAGAGCGAATTTGGCCTTACCTATCTTTTCGTATCCCATGACCTGGGGGTGGTCCAGCACATCAGCGACCGCGTGGCTGTCATGTATGTCGGCCGGCTGGTGGAGATAGGCCCTACCCAGACGCTCTTCGAATCGCCCCAGCATCCCTATACGGCGGCCCTGTTATCGGCTTCCCCCAAGCCCCATCCCCGTTTCCGGCGCAAGTCGCCGGTACTAACGGGCGAAGTCCCCGATCCCATGTCGGCGCCATCGGGATGTCATTTCCATCCCCGGTGCCCCTATCGGCAACCCATCTGCGAAGAGGAATTTCCGCCGCTGGAATCCGTACCAGATCAGCCGGGACATGCGGTGGCCTGCCACTTTGCCCAGGAGATCACACTGGAAGGCATCCCTTCCGTAGCTTGATAGCACGAAAGCCAGAGCAAGGGCTGTGAAAGAGCCCGTGTGGGTCAAACATTGACTCAGCGGCCACGATTGCGGGAAATTTCGGCGGCTTCCGTGTGCCTCCCCGCTGGTGGAATTTCGTGTGATTTCTGATTCACAAACCTGCCCAGACAACGCAGAAAGTAGGACTTTCGCGAATCAATGTCCGATTTCCCTTTGCGAAGCTACAGCGGGAGAGGCCATATGACTGTGACCTCTGTGATAAAAGACAAGACAGATTAGAGCTGGTAATCAGACTTCCGTATGGTCCAGGGATCAAACCCACCTTTGTCCCGAATCAGGGAAAATATGGATGTGAAATCCTTCTGTACCAAGACAAAGAGCTCTACGATATCCTGTTCCAAATCCGGTGTACCGTAGATTTCTCCCCCCGCAAACGCGGATAGAGCCTTGGCGGGAGATGCCAGCGCCTGGAATTCTGGTACAACCCGCTGTGCACGGGTTTCCAGCCGTACAAGGTCATGACTCCGGGCATACTCCTGGCGTTGAGACGCGATCAAGGCTTTAAGCGCGTGCTCAAGTGCTCCTTGGGCGGCCTCTCCGCAATCCACCTCGAATTCCTCGGGAGACACATAGTCATCCTGTTCTCCTTCCCGCATGAGTTTCTGCAAGAGCGTGAACTTACGGCGCGCGTGAAGAGCTCGTTCCATCGATTCCAGGCGGTGAGGATCCTGCGGAGGCAGGGCTCCAGGTGGGGGGTTATAGGGCATTCCCATGGGCGTGACACCATCTTTGACCGCCTTGGCCGCAATATGATTGAGACCAAACTGCATACTCCTGAAAAGAGTGGGGGAAATCAAGACAACATCTGTAGTTACAAAATCATCATAGACTGCCTGTACGGCCTGGCTGGCAACTTGCCTGCAGGTCGCTACCATCTTCTGATCTCCAGGATGCACTACCAACAGATCAATGTCTGAATCTGCGTGGTAGTCTCCTCGTGCCCGGGAACCAAAAAGCAGTACCTGTTCAATCCCGGTGGCTTTCTGCACGGCAAGCGCCACTTGCCGCGCCCGATCATCGTATGCCTTACCTACGATATTCCGCATCCTGACACCTACAGGCAGTACTGCCGCGTTACCGCAGAATGAAGTCCATTATATGCCATGCCAGCACGGACCTGGTCTCCGCATGACATGAACACTCAAGGTATGCCAACAGAAGAACTGAGCCATCTAACGACTGACGGTACCGAAATTTCTTGACGCAATGGAGTAGGGAAGCTTCCACAGGTCCTTCTGATTCTTGAACAACCACATGGCTGCCACCGTAAGAACCTCAGTTCTATCAACATGGCCAGACTCAGACAGAATCAGACCTGAAACTCTATCCGGGAACTTCCAGCCATGTAACCGGAGGACTTGATCACTGACCAGAGGACGTATACCAAGACAGGTGGGGGCAGGCAAATCAGGCCTGATAACGTGGACAAACTCACAATACCGGAGCGGCACCCAATACAACCATGGCAACCCCTTAAGTCCAGTGCAAGGCTCCTGGTCCCGCCTCTCTGGCTTACGCCCGCACCAATGTCACACTGCGTCCACCTGGGGTGGAGGTCAATTCCGTAGAGGTGCGTTCACTGATATCCGGTAACCCGGCACGCTGATCGAAGATCACCAGCCACCCGGTGTCCAGCCCCAAACCGCTGAGATAGGCATCCAGCTGCAGCAATCCCTGGTCTCGGGGATCCCTTTCTCCCTCGCGCCATACCTTCAGCTCCATGGCCATACGCACGTCCCCGTAGTAAAGACAAAGATCAATCCGGCGCGAGCCGATGGCATACTCGCGCTCGACACGGCCTTGGGCATTGGTCACACGGTGGAGGAAGGCCATTAACACCAAATGCGGGGCAATTTCATGATAGGGAGCACTTCTTAATAGCGGTTGTCCATGCTGGCGCCAAAAAACCAGGAAAACCTCCAGCAATCGGTCAGGATTGAGGGAATCATCCGCATTGAGCCAGTCCGGGCTGAGGCCAGGCAGGGAAGCCTGCGTGTTGCTCGCCAATACCCGCGGAATCACTTCGCCGTAAATAGGATTGGCGACAGCTACTGTGCCTCCAGGGTCATGACGTACCAGACCTAGGTCCACGGCATATTCCAGATCATCGGGCGGAATGTCCTCCAGCGTGTTGCCTGCCAGGAGGGGCTCCATAACCCGTTGGATTCGTACTTCCCGCAATTTGTCTGTCAATTGGTCCAAGTGGGTTTGCCGACGCTGAACCAGCATTTCCCGGGCAGCGTGCACATGCGACATATCGATGGCTTGGGAACGCTCCGGGACAAGCTCCTGTACACACACTTGGGCCAAGGCATTGACGAGCCATGGCTGTCCCTGCGACAACTGGAAAATCACCCCTTGGGCCGATGAGACAAACGGTTGGCCCGTGGCCGCCGTATGTTGTCCCAGTAACGACTGTACCTCGGCGACCGTGAAATTGCGCAAGGTCAAGGATTCCTGGGCGATATTGAACGGACTGGAAGTATGGAGATAGGCAGAGTCATCCGCACGTACCTTGTAGTCCCGCACATCGCGTAACCCCACCAGACCGATCGAACCAGGGAATCCTCGGGACCGCTGTGGATAACCGGACCGCAACTGGCGCAGTACGGATATCAGCAGTCGATCCTGCAGCGCATCGATCTCGTCCAATAACAACACCAGTGGTCTGGGCGCTGCCGCAGCCCAGGCGGTCAGGAAGCTATAAATGCGATTGCCGGCAGGCGCCCGGGTGTTCAGCTTTGGTGGCCACAGATCCCGCGGCAACTGAAAGCCAAGACTGCCACCCCAGTTATCCAGAAGGGCGTTTTCGGCCTGTCCTACATCATCCGGGAAGGCAGCCCCTACCTCCATGGAAACCCATACGCCTATATACTGCCCCGTGGCCGTCAACTGGCGTGCCCATTCCTGGATGGCGGTGGTCTTGCCGGTCTGGCGCGGGGCGTGGAGCACAAAATAGGCCTGCTGCTCAATGAGTCGATCCAGTTCGAGCTCTTCCAACCGGGCCGTGGCCGGCAGCATGTAGTGTTTGGCCGGTATACAGGGCCCTGCCGTATTAAAAAACCTGTTCACTTGCTAAACGTGCCAGCCAAGTTCAATCTGTATGCCTCTGCCGGAGTGGTTTCCATGATACGCCATGACCTTGACCCGGGGATGGCAGCCATGTCACAAGAACGCAAGTAACCAAGTATGGGTTCGAGGGCAGGATGGGGCGCTACGCGACCTGCTCTTGCCGCTGGGTGCGGGTCAGGTACTGCACATGGGTCATGATGAGGTAAATCAGTCCAACCGTGGGGATAACGATGAAGCCCAGCGGCAAGAACCAGTCGCCCTTGGTAGTCCCGGAAAGGATGGCTACGGCGACCCCGGTGTTGGCCGTGATATTGGCCGCCAGCATCACCGTCGTGAGTTGGGCAAGCAAGGGGGAAACAGACCAGCGGGGCTGAACCGCCACCAACAACAGTAATGCGGCTACAGGTTGAATCACCGCCAACCCAATCCTGTCCCAGGGGGTGCCACCGTCGGCGAAACTGCTGGCACCGGCA
>DAOUJU010000004.1:0-103786 GCA_034422235.1 Anaerolineales bacterium
AATATGTGCGCAAATCCTCAGACTTTAGGGTTTTTCGTGGGCATCACGGTGAGACATGGCTGGGATCTATACTCTTCTTGCCCTGTCCCGAACTTCCGTCGTTGTAATACTAGTATTACAACAACGGCTTCAGGGTGGCAGGCCGGAGGCGTGCGCGTAGCGGCGTGCGTGCCGCTGCACATGGGAGCCTCGGGCCTGTTCATTGGCCCGTTGGACCTGCGCCAGCCAAGCTTACAACTCCCGGGGACCCAACCTTGACAGCAGCTGTCTTGCCTGTCAACTGCACCCCCGCCGGGCGGCCTAGTATGCTAAAAAACACCCCACTTTCGCCGATGTGCTGGCTTTGGTCCGCCACACCCTCTGGACTGAGGTAATCCCTTTTGGGATGTCCCCGGCCACCCCCGACATCCAAAAACTTCCCCAGCCGCCGCCGGCCTACCTCTTGGCCGCCCTCTGCTACTCGGCCTGACAGGCGCCTAGCCACTGATCGTTCTCACTAACTTTGTACAAAGTCCAGCCTAGTAGAAATCCACTGGCTCAATCTGGGAAGTGACGAGAAGGGCCTTGACCAAACCTCCTTGGGTTCGCTCAAACCGAATCTGTTGCGGCGTCAGCCGAGGTAACTCATCCAAGCGACCGACGGGCTGTCCAGAATGTTGGGAAGCTGGGGTCATTCCCCTACTCCAGTGACTTGAAGGGCTTGGCGCTGGCGCTCCACCAGTCTCTGGTATACGCCGCCACTGTGAACGAGTTGGGCATGCGTACCGGTTTCGACGATCCGGCCGTTCTCCAGTACATATAACTGGGAAGCCATACGTAGCGTAGAGAGGCGATGGGCAATTACTACCACGGTACGGCCATGAACCACGAGCTCAATGGAGTCTTGAATCCTGAGTTCAGTCTCTGTGTCGACGTTTGAAGTGGCTTCATCCATCAGCAAAACAAGAGGATCGAGCAACAAGGCACGAGCGATGGCAATCCGTTGCCACTGTCCACCTGACAATCCGTTGCCCCCAAGTCCCAGTTCCGTGTCGTACCCATCAGGCAGTTCAATGATGAAGTCGTGGGTGTTGGCGGCCACAGCCGCCATGATTTGCTCCTGGGAAGCGTCAGGACAGGCATAGGCAATGTTGGCTGCTACGCTTTCCAGAAACAGATAAGTATGGGAATTATATACTTCGCTACCGAGCATAGCCCGTTGCTTGGTATATCCTGTTCACGGGTCGTTACAGTGCCTAACGGCAACGCTGCTCGCCGTGCAGCTGCCCCTTTCCCTCGGGCCGGGACGCGATGTTCAGTGCATCCAAGCATTTTCATGCCGAATGAAGTATAACACAGATGTTCCGTTAGCCAAGTATATAATTCCCATAAGTATCCTGCAGTACGATCCCAAACTGATCCTTTAGGTCGCTGGCCGCCAGGGCCTGGATGTCGAGCCCGTCCAGCTGCACGGTGCCTTCGTTCATCTGGTACAGACCGGCGATCAGGTTGAGTACCGTGGATTTACCGGCACCAGTGTGGCCCACAAGACCGATCATCTCTCCTAGTTCTGCCCGCAAGCTAACCTCCTGCAGGGCCTGTTGTCCTCCACCGTAGCTAAACGAAACCTGGTCGAGATCAATCCTGCCCTGCACACGCGTTAGGCCTTGGGGCGGGACAGCAGGTCTGTCTGCGGGGGCGTCGATAAGTTGCAGCAGACGGCGGGAGGCCGTGGTCACCCGTGCCCAGTCCTGGATCAGCTCCACCAATTGGCCGACTGGCCAGAAAAACCGTCCCAGGTAACCGGCGAAGGTTATCAGTAACCCTATTGTCACTTTGTCGGCAGCAAACATCCAGGCACCCACACCCCAGACACCTACCAGCACCAGTTCCGTTACCAGCTCCATGGGCGGCCGCGTGGTGCCAATCATGGCACCCGCCTGATAGCCAAGTTGGGCAGCCGTCTGGTTGGGCACCGCAAATCGTTCCCTTTCGCGGTGCTCTTGGCCAAACGCGCGTACTACACGCATGCCTGTCAGGGCATCGCTGGTAACCGTACGCACTTCGGCCTCGGCACGGAACATGCGCTCAAAGAGTGAATCAAGCTCTGGTTCGATTCGCCGGTACAAGGTGAAGAGAAAGGGAAAGGGAATGGCGACCTAGGCCATGATGCGGATAGCCACCCATATGCCCAAGTTATTCTGGCCCCGTTACCTTGACCTTGGCCAGTCTTGGACTGGCCCCGTCCTTGCCATAATTTGGTTTCACGTCAGCCCTACTTCGTTTCTTCCTGGCTGATACATATATAGAGATGATCCCCCCGGCGCTCCACAGGATACGTCCTGAGGTCATCACAGGCGGGGGCCCGCAAGGCGCGGCCACTGGTGACATCAAAACGTCCATTGTGCATGGGGCATTCAATAATCTCATCAATCACCAAGCCATCGGCGAGATAGGCAAATTCATGGGTGCAAATGCCGTCCGTACCATAGAACCGGTCTCCGCGCAGGCGATAAATGGCATAGGAACACCCCTCATGCTCCAGACCAATAACGTCTTCCTCTGCCAGCTCGGACACCGCACAGACTTCCACCCACTCACCTTCTTCCTCTTGGGTTGTCTCCCCTACCACCACAGCGGCTGTTTCCGGATCCTGGGGAATGGGCCGCATGATCTGGTAGTCCGGATCCCCGGTCGCCTGCTTGATCAGGGCGGGAATCATTTCCCGGTACACTTCCCACAGATTCTTGTAGGCGGGGGGCATCTGGTCCTGCACCGCAGCGTGCAGTTTGGCCAGGGAATGATAAGGAATCATGGGCACGGAATGGTGCTCGATATGGTAGTTCATGTTCATGTACAGGTAGCGGTACACGGGATTGACCAACACCGTACGGGTGTTCTCCCGATGATCATAGGTATCTTCACCCAGGCCCGCATGCTGAGTCAGGCCCAGCAGTTGATGCAGCCATCCCCCATAGAAGCGGGGCAGACCCACAAACATCATGGGCAGAAAGCTGCCTATGGCTACGGACCAAATGCCAAATCCCACCAGTATGGCGACATAGATGCGGCTGGACCAGTACATCTTCGGGCGCTCACGCTCGGGCACGAAGTCCTGCACATCGGTATTGGGTTTGCCACAAGCGTTCCGGATGATACGCCAGACTTCCGGGGGCCCACTGCGCAAGTACAGGAAATCCATCGCAATCTTGAGCAGATCCGCTGGTCGCTGTACCTGGATTTCCGGATCCCGGCCCACAAAATAGGTATCCGTATGATGGCGGGAGTGGCTCCAGCGCCACATGTAAGCTTCCCGCAAGGTCATAAAAGAGCTGATGTGATAGCAAACTTCATTCAGCCAATGGGTACGAAACGGCGTGCCGTGGCCACATTCATGCCAGCGGGCGTCAGACGACGAATAGATCGTTCCGTACAGGAGAAAGGCAGGAATAGCCCACCAAGTACCCCAGGAAACCACGGCCAGGGCAGCACTGCCACCCAATAACGCAAACCACAGGATGAAATGCCACAGGGCAGGACCATCGGTACGCTCCATGAGGGCTTTCATTTCCTGGCGGGGCAACGCGGGTTTCCACCATCGACCCTCCATGCGCTCTTCAATGCGCTCGTCGTCCAGAGGTACCGCTCGCGCCGAACCACCTGAGAGGCTATAGTCTCTTTGGATGACCTGCACACTCATGTTGTTTCTCCTCCTGTTTCTTCATCCATCCTGGAGGCTTGAAGGCCTGGCACACAGCCAGATGGCCCATGTTCCGGAAGTCCGCCCTAGCGGCCTGGCACGACGGAAATATCCTTGGTGTGACCCGCGTGACTGTACGCCGTGTTTTTCGGGTATTGTGGCCAGTGCCATGCACTTTAATCTGCGGTCAATTACCGGTGGTGAGGCTCATACTGGCCTGTGGTGACCTGAAAAATCCTGCACCACGCACAGGGCATTATGGCATAGGGATTTGGGACGCTCCAAGCAATCCTCACGCCATCGCCGTGGACACAGGCTCTTGGAGGCAAACGCGAGTAATGGCTAGTGGTCAAGGATTGCAGTGCCAGCTACGGAATATCAGTCTGCGCTTCCTGGAAGCAGGTTGCTTCCACCATGTCGGGAGTAGCTCTCCTTTAAGTTAACCGGCAGAGCAGGTCTGTGAATCCCTCCAGGTCCCGCGTGTCGCATTGAGCTGCTATTCAGAGCCATTCCTAAAGCTGGACAGTCTTGCCCGCTACGGCCTTGTGAACGGGTTATACTACTCTCGGGTCTTCACTCTGCGGGGCCTTTCTCCGTCCTGCGCACCCGGCTCTCCGGTAGAATCAGAGGCTCTCAAAACAGGCACAAGACAGGAAAAATGAACAGTCCCAAAATCAACGGGGAACGACTCTGGGCCAGCCTCATGGAACTCGCCTCGATAGGCGCTACCCCGAAGGGAGGCGTATGCCGCTTGGCACTCACGGATCTCGACCGGCAGGGGCGGGAGCTCTTTACCCGCTGGTGTGAAGCCGCCGGCTGCTCAATTGCTGTAGATGAGGTGGGTAATATTTTCGCCCGCAGAGCCGGGTTGCATCCAGAGCACCCCCCGGTGCTGCTGGGGAGCCACCTGGATACCCAGCCCACAGGCGGCAAGTTCGATGGAGCTTTCGGCGTACTGGCCGGACTTGAGGTCGTTCGCACCTTGAATGACAGCAACATACGTACAGAGTCCCCTATCGAAATCGTATCCTGGACAAACGAAGAAGGAGTCCGCTTTGCGCCTCCGATGCTGGCTGCAGGGGCATTCGCGGGGGTGTTTGATCTCGACTTCGTGCTGAGTCGTACCGATGCTGATGGCAAGACCCTGGGAGCTGAATTGGAACGCATCGGCTATGCCGGATCAAGGCCGTTACGCGGTCATGAGTTCGCAGCCTATCTGGAAGCCCACATTGAACAGGGCCCGATTCTGGAAACGGCGCAGAAAACGGTAGGGGTGGTTACGGGCGCACAGGGCCAGCGTTGGTATGAGGTCAACGTCACGGGCATGGAGGCCCACGCCGGACCTACCCCTATGGGTCTGCGACATGATGCCCTGGTCGGTGCAGCGCGGATGGTCGAAGCCGTAAACCGAATAGGTCTGCGTCATCCCGAAGCTCGCGCCACGGTGGGCAAGCTACAGGTATATCCCAATTCTCCGAACACGGTCCCGGGCCAGGTCTTTTTTACCGTGGATCTCCGGCATCCAGAGGAGGAATATCTCACCCAGATGGATGCCCAGCTCAGGGAAGGCAGTGAGGCTGTCGCCGCCGATCTCGGCCTCCAATTGCAGATCGCACAAGTCTGGCATTTTGCGGCAGCCCCTTTCCACAATAAATGCATTGATGCGGTGCGCAGAGCAGCCGCTGGTAGCGGGATAGCCCATATGGATCTCGTGAGTGGAGCAGGCCACGATGCGTGCTATCTGACCCAAGTTGTGCCCACAGCCATGATCTTCGTGCCTTGTAAAGATGGCATTAGTCATAACGAACTCGAGAGCGCGACGCCTGAGGACCTCGCCGCGGGCTGCCAGGTTCTGCTTGACGCGGCCGTGCAACTGGCTGGCTCCGACCTTGAGGCTACAGGAGAAGCAAGGCATGCGCTTTGAAGGAAAGGTGGTGATAGTCACAGGGGGCGGAGCGGGCTTTGGTGCCGAAATCTGCCGGCAGTTTGCAGCCGAAGGGGCCAGCGTGGTGGTGAACGACGTCAATGAGCAGGATGGCCTCAGGGTCCAGAACGAAATTCGGCATGAGGGTGGAGAAGCCCGATTTGTGCACGGGGATGTGTCCTTGAATGCCGACGTGGGTCGGCTCATCGGAGAAGCCCTGAATTGCTATGGGCGACTGGACATTGTCGTCAACAACGCTGGCGTACCCCAGCGCAACCAACCTTTGGAAAACGTAACCGAAGCGGAGTTTGACAGGATTTTCGCGGTCAATGTCAAGGCGATTTACTGGACGGCCAAGCACTGCGTCCCCGAGATGCGCCAGGCAGGGGGTGGATGCATTATCAATACAGCCTCAACAGCCGCCACCAATCCCCGCCCTGGCCTCGTCTGGTATAACGGCTCAAAGGGAGCCGTGGTTACCCTCACACGGTCCATGGCCATCGAACTCGCCGCCGATAGGATTCGGGTAAACGCCGTCTGCCCCGTAGCCGGTGACACACAGATGCTAGGTGAATTCATGGGAGGCACGGTGAGTGACGAAATGTATGCCCGATTTGTCAGTACTATTCCCTTGGGACGCCTGAGCCAACCCAGCGATATTGCCCATGCGGTCCTCTTTCTGGCGGCAGACGAATCCCAATTCCTCACAGGAGTCTGTCTCCCGGTGGACGGTGGTCGTACCATCTGAAACTCGCAGGGTGCTTTCCCGGGGGGTGTGATTGGTAGATGCCAGGTGTGCTCCGTGACATACGGTCACCCGTTAAAGTGATTGGCCTGTGACAGTTAGGGGCCACCCAGCATCACGCATTAGCCATCCTGGACGCGCTGACTGGATCCATTCCAGACACTTGGCGAACAGGGGGACCATGGCCGCATCCTGCATGGCCGTCACATAGCCAACTGCTGCTGTCCCTCCTGATCCCGCCGGACAAAGTCTATCTGGCCTTGGTCCGAGGATATCGGCTACGCCCGCCACAGGGTGGAACAGCGTGGTACAATGCCCACGGAATTCTGCTCAGTGCATAGGGAACCCATGAATGCTGTACCCGCCTTGCCTGTAGCCCCCTCGGTAAGTGATTTTCGGGACAGACGCCAGAACTATCTGTTGTATGTAGACAAAACAGCCCAAATCGCCTCTTTTCTTACCCACGACCGAGCCTTGTTATTTACGCGGCCCCGGCGTTTCGGCAAGAGTCTGTTACTGTCCACAATTGAGGCGATGTACGGTGGCGATCGGGAACTCTTTGGGGGAGATGCACGCAGGCCCGAACTGTCCGTGTACCGGAAGGGTGCATGGCACTGGCGCTCTCACCCGGTGTTGCGTCTGGACATGCTGACAGTACGCGACAGAGGCTACGGCATTGCTCCTGCCCTGTCCCGGCTGGTAGCGAGGACCGCCACCCAATTGCAGATGGCGGGACAGTACGGTTACGGCCCGCCGGATCCCGTGAATTCATTGGCCGATCTGATTGTGGCCCTGAGCCAAAAGTCTGAAGCTGCCACAGGCCAATCCCGGGTAGTCATTCTGGTGGATGAGTATGATGCTCCCATCCTGAACCACATGCATGAACCCCGCGCTCGAGAGGTCCGGCAGGAACTGGCCGATTTCTACGGAGTGTTCAAGTCCCTATCCAGCCAAATCGAGGTTCTGGTCATGACCGGCGTGACTCGCTTCGTCAAGACAGGCCTCTGGTCCAAACTCAACCAGGTGAGAGACCAATCCGAAAATCCCCGGTTTCATGATCTGATCGGCTTTACCGATCACGAACTGGATACCCTGTGGGCACAGGTCCAGGACCAAATCTCCGTCCCACCGCCCCGGGAGGGCTGGCCGCCGCTGTCCCGCGAGGCCTGGCAGGAGTGGTACAACGGGTACCGCTTTTCACCCAGGGCACCCCAACCTCTCTATAATCCCTTTGCCATTATGTCCAGCCTGGCCGACGGGGAAATGGGCGAATACTGATCCCAAACGGGGCATTTGGATGTTGTGGAAGCGTTGTTGCAGGCTCCCTGGACCCAGGCCTCGCCACAGGACCGGGTGCCCCTGTATCTGACTCGTCCTGTCCCGGTGGACGACTACGAACTGCGCTTTGACTGGCTGAACCGGCTCACACCCGGCCCATCCCCCGAAGCCATGCTACAGCAGTGGGAACCCCGGCAACTGATCCCTTTGCTGTATCAGACGGGATACCTGACGTTGACCCCTGCTGGAGACCTGGCACCCCCCAACCGTGAAATTGCGACGTACCTCAGCCGTGTCCTGCTGGATCCCTGGCTGTCTCCAGACGACAAGAAACGAGCCACCCTGTATCAGGCCCAGCTGGTGGAGGCTCTGCTGCATTTGCGCATTCCCCTCATGGTGGCCCATTTCAACCACCTTCTTCAGCTGTTGCCCCACCAGCGTTTCCACGGTGCCCTGCGCAGCGCCGCCCATCTGGTCTTGGACCTAGCGGTTTTGCTGTCGCAGAACCGAATCCGGTATCACGAGATGGAGAAGTCCGGGCTAGAGGGCGAAGCGGATACGGTGTTGGGGTGGGATGATATTGCTCTTGTGATTGAATTCAAGACGGGTACCCAGGCGAGTGCCACAGCGGGCCAAAGGCAGATCCGGAAACAGGGTTATCTGCAAGCTGTCCCCCAAGTGGCCCGTCTGTATCTGGGCCTGTCCCTGTATGCCGAGGATGGCAGGCAGGTGGATGCCTGGTCATGTCAAGGCTACTCACTGGAAGGCCAGCCCCTGGGAAAGTCCCTGACCCATCAGGACACCTGGCCCTCGGACAAGGCCAAACTGTATCAGATGTGGACCGTTGATGGGATGGAAACCAAGCCGATAGGCCATAGATAGAAGGCATACAGGACACAGAAGCAGTCTTCCTCTCTCGTCTGTACGGCCCGGCACGCATACATAAAGGGTGTACAAGGCGATCCCCTGTGACGGGGCAATGGTCCTCCGTTTGCCAGAGGCACCAGCGGCCATTGCGCCTGACATACACAGGTAGTCTGGCCCCAACGGATTGGGTGGAGGCAGTTGACGAAACAGGGCCGCAAGCTGATACGTGTCCGGTCCCATGACACGTATCACTCCAGCTGGTAGCAGGTGGACAAGGCCCATACCGTCGAGGTGGGGGGTGATCTACAAAACCCCCATGTGTCTCGTAGCCTCTTCGGAATGTCCTGGCATCTGCCTGCCCAAGCACCCCTTTACTCTGTCATTCGCTAGGCCTGTACTCAACCCAATTCCTACAGTACAGGATAAAATCAACTGTCCCGACTCACGAGTACCGAAAGGAAATGTACGCCATGCAATACATCATGTTTACCAAGCATCTGGAAGGATTGGATTTGGATGGGATTATGCAGGCGTTGCAGAAGGTTGGCGTGTCGGGCGCAGATCTCTGCGTACGGCCCGGTTATCCGGTTACTCCCGCGAACGCCACGACCGAACTACCCCGGGCTACTCAACGCTTCCAGGATGAAGGTCTGGCTATTCCCCTGATAACCACACCCACCAGCTTCACCACACCCGCTGCCGACTTCGCCAAGGATCTCTATGCCGCCTGTGGCGCCGCGGGAGTACAGTACATCAAGATTGGGTATTGGCACTGGCAGGCGGAGGAACCCTATTGGGATACCGTAAAGCGTGTCAAGGAGACTCTGCAAGGATTTGCGGCGCTTTCCGCCCAGCACGGCGTAACTACTCTGGTACACAATCACTCTGGTCGGTCTATGGGCCTCAATGGCAGTGCCGCCATGCACCTGGTTCAAGACTTTGATCCCGCCCATGTGGCGATCTTTGCCGATCCGGGACATCTGGCGATCTGCGGGGAACCTCCTGACATGGCGCTGGATATCATGCGTTCACATCTGCGGGTCTGTGCTTTCAAGGATCTCACGCATCGGCAAAGGCAACAGAATGGTCGTACTGTGCGGGGGTCAGAATGCGTGCGCATGGGTACCGGCCTCGTGGACTGGGAGAATGTGCTGACCACGCTACAGGCCTTTTCCTTCTCAGGACCTGTCAGTTTCCATAGTGAGTATGTCGGGGAACAGGTGGCGACTGTGATTGATTTGGCCCGGTGCGATGTTCGTTATGTCAATGCCCTGCGTGCACAGTTGTAACGCAGTCATTCAGCAAGTACAAAGGAGACCATAATGGCTGACCAATTCAAGGCGGCTTTCGTCGGCGCGGGTCCGCGCAGTCGTGGCGCTCATTATCCCAATGTGGCACGGCTGACTGACGTGTCCATGGCTGCAGTTTGTGAACTGGACGAAGAACGCCTGGACATGGTAGTGGAAAAATACCAGTTTGCCGAGATCTACACACATCACCGGGAAATGCTGGAAAAGGCCAATCCGGATATCGTTTACTGTGTCATGAATGAACAGTGGGCCCTGGAACCAGTGCTGGATTGCCTCAATGCGGGCAAGCATCTGTTCATAGAGAAACCGCCTGGGGCCAATATGGAGGAAGTCACCCGGATCCGGGACGCCGCTGTGGCCAATGATGTCTGGTGTATGGTGGGCTTCCAGCGCAGGTATGCAGCGGTTGTGAAGGAATCCCTGCGCCGTGTGCAGGACCGGGGCACGGCCGTATCCATGGCCGCCGGCATATTCCACAAGCAATTGCTGGGGGAAGCAGCAGGCGGGTTTACCACTACCCTCTGGAACGATATCTGTCATGTCGTGGACCTGGTCCGGTACATGGCGGGGGGCGAACCGGTGCAAGTGAACTCGCATCGGACTCGGATCGACAGCGACCACTGGAACAACTACAATGCCCTGATCACCTTCGACAACAACGCGGCAGGCATGATCCTGGCCGTACGGGCATCCGGTGGTCGGGTTTTGGGCGCCCAACTCCACGCATCTGGTGTGGGTTGCTATATGGAAATTCCGGGTCAGGTCCTGTTCCTGGAGGACGACTCACGACAGGAAATTGTACCGGGCTGGGAAATCGAGGGCGTGGACAAAGCCGATGGTGCTGCCTACGATGGCACGCTGGTCATGCATCAGCATCTGATTGAGTGCATCAAACAGAATCGGCAACCCCTGACCGATATTCGGGATGCCATTCACAGCATGCAACTGGTATCTAACATTGAAGGGGAATAGAGCGACCGTTTCCGTTCTGGCTTTGGATTAGGGAAGCCAGCCATTGTTGACAATGCGTTAGCCCATCCCTTCACGCGCCTGGGCAGACGCACCAGGGGGCGGAGCGATCTGATAGCCACCCTGCACCCCAACTCTATGGGAGGCGGTACGTCAGGTGTCCGAGCCATGGCACCGGGTTAGCTGAGCACTTCTGTAGCTTCAATATCGATCTCGCCTTCCTTGACCGCAACGTTCAGGTGCGAGTCGTGTGCCAGATTGCCCCCGAGGATGTGCATGGCCAGCGGATCCGCCACGAGGCGCTGCAAGGTGCGTTGCAGCGGACGGGCTCCATAGGCCGGATCATAGCCCCGCTCGATCAGCAACTGTATCACCTCGTCGGTATAGGTCAGTGCCATATCCTGTTCCCTGACCATAGCCTGCAGCTCACCCAGCTGGCGCTCCACAATCTGGATCAGCCGGGTCTTGTCCAGGGCCTGGAAGAACACAATGTCATCCAGCCGATTCAGGAATTCCGGTCGGAAGCGTGCCCGCAGTTCCTGCATGATTTGCGGGCGGCATTGCTCTATATTCCCTGCCGCCTCCAGAATGTAGGGACTGCCAATATTGCTGGTCATGACAATAACGGTGTTGCGGAAATCCACGGTACGCCCCTGCCCATCTGTCAGGCGGCCATCGTCCAGGACCTGCAAGAGTACATTGAAGGTGTCCGGGTGCGCCTTTTCAATCTCGTCCAGGAGCACCAGGGAATAGGGGCGGCGCCGGACAGCTTCCGTAAGTTGGCCACCCTCTTCATGCCCGACATAGCCGGGGGGAGCTCCGATCAGACGCGCGACTGCATGCCGTTCCTGGTATTCACTCATGTCAATCCGGACAATGGCGCGTTCGTCATCAAACAGCAATTCGGCCAGAGCCTTGGCTAATTCTGTCTTGCCCACACCTGTCGGCCCCAGAAAGATGAAACTGCCTACCGGACGGTGCGGATTGCTGAGCCTGGCCCGGCTGCGTCGAATGGCTGCGGATACCGTATGGACTGCACATTCCTGGCCCTTGACCCATCGATGCAGTTCCTCTTCCATGTGCAGGAGCTTCGCCCGTTCCCCCGCCTGTAACCTGGCTACCGGAATGCCCGTCCAGTCACTCACCACCTGTGCGATCTCGTCTGCATCCACTTCTTCCTTGAGCAGGGCTCCCTGACTTTGCTGCTGAGCCAATTCGGCTTCGGCCGCCTTTAATTCCACGGCCAGGGCGGGCAATTGGCCATAGCGCAGTTCTGCGGCTTTCTCCAGATCGTAGGCCCGTTCTGTCTGCTCGATCTGCAGCCGTACTGCCTCCATCTGTTCCTTGGCCCTATGCACCCGCTCAATGGCCTCCTGTTCCCCTTGCCAGCGGGTCGCCAACTGCGCCCGTGTTTCCGCCAGATCGGCCAGTTTGCGCTCAACCTGTTCCAGCCTTTCCTGGCTTTTGTCATCTTCTTCGCGGCGCAGGGCTTCGCGCTCAATCTCCAATTGAATCACGGCACGGTCCAGTTCATCCAGCTGCTGTGGCTTGGAGTCAATTTGCATCCGCAGACGGCTGGCCGCTTCATCGACCAGATCAATGGCCTTGTCAGGCAAGCGGCGTTCGGAAATGTACCGTTGCCCCAAGGTGACGGCAGCGACCGTAGCGGCATCTGTCACCCGTACGCCATGATGAACCTCATAGCGTTCCTTGAGACCCCGCAGAATGTTGATGCTGTCCTCAACTGATGGTTCGGTGACGAATACAGGCTGAAACCGTCGCTCCAGCGCGGCATCCTTTTCAATACTGCCTCGGTATTCGTCCAGGGTCGTGGCACCGATGGCATGCAATTCGCCGCGGGCCAACATAGGTTTCAGAATGTTGCCGGCATCCATGGCTCCTTCGGCCGCGCCGGCCCCTACCAGAGTGTGAATTTCATCGATGAAAAGGATGATTTGGCCCTCGGCAGCCTTCACCTCCTGCAAGACTGCCTTCATACGTTCTTCAAATTCCCCGCGATACTTGGCTCCCGCCACCAGCGCCGCGAGATCCAGGGATATCACACGCTTGTCGCGCAGCGAGGTGGGGACATCACCCTTGACAAGGCGCAGGGACAACCCTTCCGCAATGGCAGTCTTGCCCACACCGGGTTCACCGATTAGCATGGGATTGTTTTTGGTGCGGCGGCTGAGAATCTGCATCACCCGCCGGATCTCTTCATCCCGGCCGATAACCGGATCCAGTTGTCCACGCTGAGCCAAATCAACCAGATCAGTTCCATACCGGGACAAGGCGTCATAGCTGTCCTCGGGACTGTCACTGGTTACCCGCTGATTGCCCCGTATGCCGGCCAATGCCTCCAGGATGGTGGCGTATTCGGCTCCATACCGCTTGAGCAGTGAGGCAACAGCGGGACATTCAGGACTAACCAGAGCCAATAGCACATGCTCGGTCGAAACATAATCATCCTTCATATCCACGGCCAGAGTTTCCGCCGCATCCAGGACGCTGGCGGCTTCTGGACTCAATTCTGGCTGTGTGGCGGTGCCCAAACGAGGTTTGGCCTTGATCATGCGGTCCAATTCCTGGCCCAAGGCCACCGAGTCAACGCCCACACGTGTCAGTACGGCCGGAACAATGCCCTCTTCCTGCCGGACCAGGGCGTACAACAGATGTTCAGGATCAAGGGCACTGTGACTATATTCCCGCGCCAGGCCTTGGGCTGCCGCCAGAGCCTGCTGATTCTTCTTGGTATATTTCTCGAAATTCATAGTGGCTTATCCAATAAACACAACAAGGGTTACAAATTTTTTTCTATTGTTTCAAGCATAAACAGTGGATGTTGGCAGCGTATTAGCATAGTGAAAGAAAACTATTAGAAACCTGGCAGCTAACAGGTCCAGCCAAGGATTATGGCTACAGCTGTCCTGGGTCTGGCGGCTGTGATAAACCACCTAGTCGCGCGGGGAGAGCACCAAAACCAAAAAGATAAACAATGAAGAAAGCAGATCCCTTAGCCTGTCTAGCCTGTGAAAGCCATGCCGATATCGATCGGATAGCTGGTGGTAAAGCCGCCAACCAGGCCCTTACATCGGTATATCTTCCCCTGGTTTCATCGCTTCAATGACTGGGATGAGCGCACACTGGAGCCCTTGGCCGCCCTGCTACAGCAACCACTTCCAGCACATGACACAATAGCACCTGCGGATTGATGAGATGGGTCAGACCCTGGTATAGCGCCTGTTCAAGGACTTCAAACGTTTCCCAAATCTGGTTTTGGATCTGGCTATTTCCCTCACCACACCCTTGTAAACTTGCTATACCAGAGACAGGAGATTGTGCGATTGCCGCGTCCTTCAGTCTGAAAGTGACGTGTTTAATACATCCAGATAGTCAGCAAAAGCCAACAGTTCTGCACTTAACTGGGGCCATAATGCAGGTAATGACTTCATCAGACCTTCTATCTTGGCCGGGTCCAAATCAATCGCATATACATTCCGCACCAAATGTCTAAATCGTCGGAATTCATCAATAAGAAGCGCACTTTCCTGGCTGATGACCGCGGGTCGTACCTCAGGCAGGTCTTGAGTCATCTGTTGCATAAATCGCGATGCCAGGTTTCCCCATCGGGCAGATATTGATCTACCTGCTTGGTAATTAGCTCGAACAATCGTTCCAACCCTGAATAGAAGCCATGCAAACTTAAGGCCACGGAGTCTACAAAGGCGTATTGCTCTGCTGATGCTTGTTGGACTCGAAACCAACTTTGTCTCGCTCGGTGAATGACTTGCTCTAAATCCGATACCTCACTGCGAATCCGTTGATTCAGATTTTGGTAAACGTCACCACTCACAATTCCATCCCATCGCGCAGGAGCGCTTGCTGGAGCGATGGTTTGGCGGTCTCCAGCTCAATGAAATCAACCAGACGAGACCTGACTATCTCTTCGGCAAGCCGCCACGCCGGCCAATAATGGTCTGAGGACAATCCCTCTACCGCCAAATCAACATCTGAACCTGGAGTGAACCAATCGGTATTGGCTAGCGAACCAAAAAGGATGACACGCTTGACTTTATAACGGGTCTTTAACTCAAGAGCTAGCTGGCGCACTCGGTTCAGGAGCCGTTCCCGCTCCGTTCGTTCAGTCCGTGTCATTTGGGGGCGGTCGACTCGATGTCGCGCCGCTTCAATATAAGGCTGCCATTGCTCGCGAGACAACTCTAGCGCAGTAGGCATTCTAATCTCCAAAACAGTCTGGATTTTCTCCTCTCCGACGGTCGGCCATTCCTCCAAGAGATGGATTAGCCTTCATACCTGTGATGAAAAGCTTCCAAGCTTACCGCGAATCCACCCAATTCTCCCCGATGCAGGATAATCTTGCCTTTGTTCAATACGAGACCGATTTCATCGTTTCCTTATACAAGTATAAGGCCCATTATGTACATTCAGACTGCACCAATCCATCTGACAAAGGAGTAGGAGCCATACCCCTAACCCTTTGCCAGAAACTTACCGTTGACTTGGCAAGGGTACCCACTAACTCAGATTCAGTCGTGCCAACTACGACTTTCTGGTGCAGTGTTTCCAGCAATAAAGGCCTCTAGTCTCCATGTCCAATGGCTCTCGAGGAACCCAAACTGACCACTATTGAATGGGGTCTGGCTACCAAATCTGCCTGCGTCTTCTGCTGGAGACACACAAGAACTGGACATGTCCCCTCGCTTACCGCAGGCTTCTCTTTCTCGCAAGTGGCTGGATAACCAATCAGCAGAGAGGTCAAACTTTCATCAGGGAATTCAATTTGGTTCCCTGAATCTTTGAATTGGCCTTAACCATTATTCATCCCTTTTACGGGCCACGTGATCCAAGGCTGCTTCCAGTTGAGGATCCTGGTTGGCCGCGTGATCCTCCTCGTCCATCTCGATCCACAGATCCGGTTCCAGGCCCTGATCATCGATGGAACGACCCAACGGGGTAAACCACTGGGAAATCGTAATGCGCAGCTGGCTTTCATCCGACAGTTGGTGGGGACGCTGCACGGAACCTTTGCCAAAGGTAGGCTGTCCGATCAGATACCCACGATTATGATCCTGAAGTGCTCCGGCCACGACTTCACTGGCACTGGCACTGGATTCATTGACCAACACTACCAGTTCTATATCAGGAGGCACCATGGCCTCCCGTTCCGCCCTGTGTTGGATGACTTCGCCGTCTCTGGATCGCTGTTCCGTAATCAATTCCTCACCCAGAAACATCCCGGCGACAGCTACGGACTGGTCAAGCAGACCGCCCCCGTTATCCCGCAGATCGAACACGAGCGCTTGTATATCTGCAGCCAAAAGTCCTTCTAGGGCCTCCTGCACCTTGGCCTCCGTCTTGGCATTGAAAGTGGACAGTTTGAGATATCCCACAGGGAAGTCAGTACCCAGTATCTCCCGCTCTACTATCTGATTCTCGATCAGTTGGCGGGTAACGGTAACGTCCCATTGGATATCGTCCCGCAGCATACCCAATACCACTGTCGTACCCTCAGGCCCACGTACTTTGGCTACACTCCCCTGGAGGCCCAAGTCTGTTACCGATATGCCATTGATTGTTAACACGTAGTCGCCCCGCAGGAGGCCTGCTTTCATGGCAGGTCCATCCGCAAACGCTTCTACAATGCGCACGGCTTCGGTTTCTTCGTCCCATTCCACCCGGGCTCCTATGCCGCCATACTCTCCTTCCATGTTCTCCCGCTTTATCCGGGCGTGCTCGGGGTCCAGCAGCACCGTGTAAGGATCATCCAGTTCTTCCAGCACCCCCCGGATGGCAGCCCGATTGAGCACATCAGAATCAGGCAGTGGGCCCAGATAGTCGTCCGCCAGGATGCCTACCGCCTCTTTCAGGACTCCCAGATCCTGGGTTGCCGCATGGTCCGCCCACCATGCTGACAATACGGCAGGCATTCGCTGGCTTAACCTGTAACCGAATGCTTCCTGGATCGTGTAACCCGTGCCTACTCCTCCGGCAAACATCAGCAGGGAAAGACCCAGTGCAACAAAGAACAGATTGCGAAAGCGTATCTTCACGCGGCATGTTCCTGACGGGAGAATCCCGGGATGATGGATGATCCCTGGGTCTTACCAGGGTCTGAACTGGCAACAGGCAGCTTGGTATGCCGGGTCTCACAGCAAATCGTAGCGAGGTCCTCCAGTTACATGTGGGAATCCGTCAAACGAAACGGACAGTGGTGGGAAAAAGGCCTGGGGCCGGCATGACAAGGTGGGCTTACGTCGTATGGCAAGGGAACAGATAGGGGCTCTGCCCGAAGAGCGTGTTAACCGCGGGCATTGTGGGACATTCAGGAAAACTTCCAGTTGGCCCAGGACCTGGAGTCTGTAGTCCCTGGCCAATCTCGTAGCTCCACGCGGACGGCTAGACCTCATGGCCCATCATTGGCTTGACCCTGCGCATCCCACGCCAGTTCGACTATGGGAATCTCCCATTCCTCACATTTGTGTCTGTCTTGATAGGCTTCCTCGGAGTCTTTGTTACGCCGCTGCGCCAGAGCCAGTACCCGCCCCTTGATGGTCGTGCCATTGAATTGTGGCCATGCCCGCTCTCGTGATTTCTGGCTGAGCTTGGCAATGGTATGTCCTTGGCTCAGAAGCGTACCCTGAGCAGGGTTGAAATCCACGGTATCACCGGCATTCAATTGGCGGAGTCTTGTATGAATGACATGCGTTGATACGAATCCTCCTGCATAACTGAGGTACAGATCCGGCATGCCCAGAGTTCTGTATTCCTTCAAAGGATATGGGCGGGAGAAACCATAGGATCTTTCATGCAAGGAATCGTCGTCCAGCAAGGGAACATGAGGGTTTTGCGCATCGTCTCTTTGCAGTATCACCAGACAATCCATGGCCCGGGTCATACCCACATAGAATAACCGACGTTCTTCCTCCCTTTCCCGCTGGCTATGTACTTCCCAGCTCCCATCCAACAGGACAACCACCCGAAACTCCAAGCCTTTGGCGCTATGCACGGTACCTACGTGAACACCATCGCCGAAACGCTGCTCACGCCGGACCTCTCGCAGATAGTCGGTTAGATAATGGCAGAAGGCACTGGCCGGTAGCTTACTGCCTTCTGTTTCTTCTTCCCAGTTCTCTATCAACTCGCGCAATTTCTCTTGCCAAGGACTGGACGGCAGACTCACATCGTCAATCCACTCTCGCAGGTGCTGGGATGTAATGGGCTGTTCCTGTTTGCGGTGGAGTTGAGCCAGTATGGCGTTGAATTCCCTTACGCGAAAAAGGGGAATGGTCTGATCACCCTTCAGCGGGAAGCTGATCGGAATTCCTTCATGTTCGACCGCTGATCGGAAATGCGTGAGTTCCGACTTGCCGAGTCCCCATCGTGCCAACACAGCACAGTCTGACCACTCCAGGTCGGGACACAGGTCCCGCAGTCTTGCCAATTCCTGTACGGCAGCCGTAGTTTGGGTAGCAACGTCCGGACAGGAGATCACCAGGACCTTGCCTTGGCCAACCCGGTCGATTTCCGCCAAGGTTCCCCCAGGAGGCTCTGCCCGGCGGGCATCGTTGATACGGATGGCCTGTTCTGTCTTCATCCGATCCTGATTGTGACCGATAAGTCTATTGGCAGCTGTGATGATATGCCGGGTTGATCGGTAGTTCTGGGTCAGATAGTGGATCTGAGCGCGGTAATCCTCCTTGAATTGCCGGATGTATTTGACGTTGGCCCGGCGAAAACCATAGATACTCTGATCATCATCCCCTACCGCCAGGATACTGAGCTTTTCCTCATCGGCGCCAAGGGTACGCCCAGCTATGGCGGAAATCATGTCGTACTGCTCCGCATCAATGTCCTGATATTCATCTACCAAAATATGCTGGATACCCGAAAGCATCCTTTCACGAATCTGATCATCCGGAATTCCCGGTAACGCAGTTTCCCCCTTGAGCAAAGCAGTGGCTTTGCATATGAGCTGGTCGAAGTCGAATTCTCCGGATCCCTGGGCTTTCTGTTGCCTGGGATCAAAGGCATGGCCCAGCAACCTCATGGCCAAACCATGAAATGTATAGACGCTGATCCCACTGGCTTCATGCCCCAGTAACGCCTTCAGCCGCTTGCGCAGGGCTACGGCGGCACTGTGGTTGAAACAGAGCACCAAGATGCTGCGCGACCGCACCCGGTGCACCCTGGTCAGATAGGCACATCGATGTACCACTACCCGTGTCTTACCGGAACCCGGTCCCGCGAGGACCAGGATATTTTCATCCACGGGAGCTCTGACAATCGACTCCTGATGCGGGTTGCCCAGCGAATCCACAATGTTGTTATAGGACTGTTGGCTGGTCGCCAATGCAAGCAGTTCTCGGCGTCCCCGAAAATATTGGTTCAGGAAAGCCACATTGGTTTGGGCGAAGTAATCGCGTACCAGGGTCAGGGCCGTAATCATATTATCCAAGCCCAGCTGCACATATTCGTTCATGATATGCACCTGGGTTACGCGGGCCTTGTAGTGGCGGTCAAGGGGATCATAATCACCCTTGTTGTAGCGGCGACTCCGGGATTCAGGCTTTACTTTCAGGGTCATAGCCTGACGGAACACGGCGAGTCCCTGCTGCAGGATAATGACGTTTTGCTCATGCAGAAACAACAATCCCCTTTCCAGGGCGGCCATCTGCCTGTCTGGACGAACTTGGGTGGGACGGATAGCCTCCAACAGATCCTGCAATGAAAACTGCACCAGGACCTCCGCCCGGGATGACTGCTCTGATGGCTCAAGGGCCTGGTACAGGCCTTCCAGAATCTGGGCGGAAAGGACATGCCGTCTCCCGAGAATCTTCCAGATATCCTGCCAGCAACGATTCAGTTTGACCGCATAGTTATCCTTGTAGACATAGCGAATGTCTATGCTACCTCTGGACGCGGCTAGTCCCTTGCCATCCGCGGCCAGACTCTTCAGCAAATTACGCAGGAGTCGGGGGTTGCTGAAACCAAACTCCGAGTCTAACAACTGTTGATTCAACAACCGCAGGTCCAGGGGATATTCGATTCCTTTCTCCGCAGCAGGATGGGCCTGGATGAGCAAGTCCAGCATTTTCGATTCCAGACGGCAGAGATCGGCAAAAACGGCTTGGGCGTTGTTCCGGCCTCGGGGGCGCAGAAAGGCGGTCATGAGTAGCCCGTGGGATACGATTCCCGCTTGGGCCATCTGGTTCAGAATCCTCATGATGTCAACAGTTTTCAGTTGTCTTTCATTGTCGTTTTGCGACAGACGGCCTATTTGCTCTGCCAGATAATCTGCATTCAGGCCCTCGTCCGGCTCGGCATCAATGAGCACCTGCAGCAGCATTTCCCACTTCCTGCGCTGGGCCGGTAAAAGCTGCAGCCGGTCCAGTCTCTGCTTGGCCTCCTCAAGTGTTGCGAAAAGAGGTTCACCATTGAAAACCTGGGTTGAGTTCTCATTTCGTTCCAGGAACCCGCTGCGCTCCAGCCAGGCAACTGCCGTCTTGACTTTGGTGTCGGCGGCAGAGTCATCCAGGTCAAACGAGGTATCTACCTCCTCAGAGCGCAACAGCTCCCCTGTCGTGATAACAACATCCTGTCCCGGTTTTTTCCTCTCCTGACGCCGAATTCCACGTAACACCTGTTGGATGTCCCGCTGGTGGACTTTCGCCAGCGCGCCCAGTTTGAATTGTGTCTCTATGTCCTGTTCGTCAAACAGCAAGATGCAATGGGCCATCTTGCCGTCCCGTCCCGCACGCCCGGCTTCCTGCAGATAATGCTCCAGAGAGCCGGGAACTTCAGCATGTACCACCAGTCGTACGTTCTCCTTGTCCACCCCCATACCAAAAGCATTGGTAGCACAAATGATACGGATCTCATCCTGCAAGAAGAGGTCCATGACCGATTTCTTGGCCGGTGCCTCCAGTTTGCCGTGGAAGTGATCCGCGATCAGGCCTCTGTGCGTCAGAAAACGGGCCAGCTCCTCAGTACCCCTGCGCGTCGCACAGTAGACGATGCAGCTACCATCCTCTGGCAGACGTTCTTCAATCAATTCCACCACCCGACCATACTTGGCCGCCTGGGTCACCAGATGAACTTCAAACTGCAGATTACGGCGATTGACTCCCGCTTTCTTGACCTCCAGTTCCAGTCCCAGCGTGCTCTTGAAATGCGCTTGAATGTCCGCAATGACATCGTCTTTGGCCGTAGCCGTGAAGCAGGCCACCATAGGCAGGACACCCGGGTGTTTCTCTGCCTCTTCCCTGATGAAACGCCCGCAATACAGATAATCAGGACGGAAGTCGTGCCCCCACTGGGACAGACAGTGAGCTTCATCAAAGACCCAGCAGGCAATCTCCCGTTGTCTCAATACCCGTCTCACTGACCGATTCCGCAGTTGCTCAGGGGAAAGGTACAGCAGGCCAATATCCCCCAGCCGCACCTGTTCCAGAATGGCCCCTCTTTCCGGGGGCGTCAATAACCCATAGACAGCAGCCACGGCCGTAGAACCAGTCCTTTCCTTGAGATTGTCCACCTGATCCTTCATCAAGGCCTGGAGAGGGGAAATGATCACGGTCAACAGGCCACGGCGATAATAGCGAACCAGGGCTGGCACCTGAAAACAGAGGGACTTGCCTCCGCTGGTGGGCAATATTCCCAGGAGAGACTTGCCCTGCATCCCAGCCACGACCAGATCTCGTTGTAACGGACGTCCATCATTCGTGACGCGGAAATCCTGGTACTGAAAGAACCGTTGCAAATGCCTGACCGGATCGTGGTTGTCAGCGCAATAGGCACACTCATCCTGGCCACAGTGTTCTTCGCGCAGCTGTTCCAGAATCCGGGGAATAGTGGAGAACTGATGCCTCACCCACTGCGGCAATACCGAATTCTTCCCCGCAACCTGGAGCCAAGCCACACAGTAGGCGAGGGGGATCCGGGATCTGGGGTCCGGCCCGTATTGGCTTATGACTCTCTTCAGCTGTTCTGGACAGACTTTGTCCCGGCAGAGCCCTGTTAACGCCTGCCGGGCATCCCGATGGGAAGAGAATGGTGCTGCAATCAGAGTCTCAAATACCGCGGCCAACCCCTGATAGGCATGGCTGTGGCTATCTTGCAGTTCGCTGGCGAAACAGTAGTAAAAAAAGCGAATCAGATCCGGTTGCTGTTGCGCCTGCTGCTGAAATTCCTCATATTGTTCCTTAAAAATGGTGAGAGAAAGTCGGGCATCCGCTACCGGTTCATTGATCGAATCCTGCACTCGCTTGTAATCCTTCACCAGCTGATGATAGGGATTGCTTGGAAAAGCCAGGGGTGAGAGATATAGCGTATCAATGACACGCTTGTGCAGCAGGACCATTTGCGAATGTTGGCTGCGCAGAATGGGCAAGTCATGGCCGATCAGGTTATGACCCAGTACGAAACGGGCATTCCGGCAGAAGTCATCCAAATTCTGCAAGACCACTGTTTCATCCCGGCGCCGCAGGTTCTTGTGTTCGAAACACTGGTCATTGCCTCGAGCCTGGCCGTCATATTTCACGGCCCCAATGTGGCGAATGGAGCCCTGGCTGGAGACCTCAAGATCAAGGGCTACGAGCGGCTGCAATTGGACAGGCCAGACCGAAGTCATAAGCGGTACACTTACGCAGGGTTCATCCGGGCCATTTATGGGACTTATATACCTTAGTAAACATGGTTCTTGGAACGTGTCCACTGCCGTATATCCTGTTCACGGGTCTTTGAAGTCCCTGTTGGGAACGCTTCTCGCCGTGCAGTTGCCCCTGTCCCGCGGGCCACAGTGCGTTCATAGCGCACCAATATGTTGATCGCCGCATTGTGGTCGGCGTGCATACGGAGGCCGCAGGAGACACAGTGAAAGACGGCTTGTGAGGTCCGATTCCGCTTGTCTATGCACCCACATTGGTGGCACATCTGACTCGTGTGCTTGGGGTTGACCATAGCCACGGCGGCGCACTTGTAAAGCAAGCGCTGGTACAACTGGTACCAGTTGGAGCCCAAGATCACCCGGTTTAGACCTGATTTCTGTTTCACGTTCGTGCCCGGTTTCTCTACCGTGCCCCTGGCCGATTTCGTCATGGCGGCGGTGTTCAGATCTTCCAGCACTACGGTATGCGCCTTGTCGGCCAGTTCGCGGCTGATGTGGTGTGTATCATTGTCGCGGATCTGTTGGCTCTGGCGCTGCAATTTCCGTAATTGCCCCGTTACACGCTTACTCCGGTTTGACCCTGGCTGTTTGCGACTCTTTTCGCGTTGCTTGCGCTTGATCTTGGTGTCGAGCTTGCTTGTGTCCGTCATGCTATAGACGGTGCCTGCACTGTCTGTCGCTTGGCCGGCATTGCGATCCAAGCCTAGAATGCCATGATCCGCTCCTGGCTTTACCGCGTCGACCCTGACGCAGTAGAACACATAAGCGTACCACTTGGGCCGTGTCGGTGACCCTTCTTGGCGAACGCGCACTTGCAAGGGTTCGCTATCGGCGTAGGGGTTGCTCCCTTTGAGTAACAACTTGCCCACTTTAGGCACAGATAAATGCGAGCTATGAATTTTGACGTGAGAGGGAATCGTGAAACCGTCTTGCGTATGGTGCTTGCTTTTGAACCGGGGATGCCCTTCACCCGCGAAAAAACGCTTGAACGCATCGGCGAGATACTTGAGCGTATACTTGACTTCCTTGTGCCCGTAATGCTGTAGCCAGCCATAAGTCTCACTATTGCGCAGCGCGGTAAATTCGGTGCCCATCCCGAAGAAGGACACGTCCGGTTTCGCCCCTTCCCCGTTCTGATACGCCTGATATTCCGCCCTTTTGCGCGCCAGCATATAGTTCCAGAGCCAGCGGCAAGCTCCGGCTTGGCCCGCCAACTGGTGCGCGACCGCCTGGGTTGCCGGCAACAGACGCAAACGCACCACGCGGTGTGCGTACTTTTTCTCTTGTGTTAGACTGGGAGAAGCAGGCATGGAAGTTTCCGTTCCTTGTCTGTGAGAAAGCGGGAGGCAAGTCCGAAATGCCTGCCGCTTTCGCGTATTCTACCATAGCTGTTTACTATGGTACGGCTGATGTGGAATTAAATCGCCGAAATGGCCGTGAACGTTTGCACATCCAGGCCGAAGAAACGACGCAAGTAAAGTTTAAGCGTATGGCTGGCCATTTGCGCCATCACATGTGTGACCAACCCCGTGACCGTTTGGCGGAGCAGGCGTTCCAGGTTGCGTCCCGTATTCGGCACTTCATGGAAGACCCCGTCGATGCGTTCGCGCTGCCCGTTGAGCCAGCGGTCCCATGCGGGGTCGTTCGGCGGGTGTTGATGGGCTCGTTAGGGGGTCCCTAGTATTACAACGACGGAAGTTCGGGACAGGGCAAGAAGAGTATAGATCCCAGCCATGACCCACTGTGATGCCCGAGAAAAGCCCCAAAGTCCGAGGATTTTGCGCACATATTCAAAACCTTTCAGCCCTTCTACCCTTTTTGCCCCTGGTCTTTAGTCACACATAATGATGGGTAGCCTCTCTTTCTGAATTGCGTCGTTGTAATACTAGCTGATGGCCTTGCCGGTCATACGGGAGTGGTAGCCCGTCACCCCCCCAGGAAGCCTTTGTCCCCGCAGATATCGCAGTGCCACCAGACGGACCACACGGTGTCCGCGGCCCGGCGCTCCTCGGTATGCGCGGGGACGAGTTCCTAGACAACCGGGAAGCCCTCCCGGTGGGCCACCGCACCCCTTGGCCGCAGTACTTCCGCGCCGTCCAAAGCGCTGTATTTCTGGCTCCGTTGGTAGCCGACCACAGGGACGGGCTTCGTATCCCGCAGGAACTGGGTCGCCAGGTCACCCCTAGGCGCACGGCCCAGTGCCGACGCCACGCTGCCACGAGCAGACGCAGGCCGCGCGCGCGGCGATTGAACTGGCTCTGGTCCAGCCGTCGGGGGCAAAGAACCAAGTCATGGGCCCGGCACAAACCCTAGAAACTGGGCGCAGGGCGATTGCATCTAAATTTACTGTCAAGTTTAGGCCTCGCGAAGAGGGGAAACAGAGATTATCAGGAGGGTTTTCGGAACTATAGGACGTATTTATTACAGCCAAGACGACGGCTTAGGCATGTGAAATGCCGATCTTCTTCCTTGTCAAGACACAAGCAGTCATCTTGGACCTCCTAGAAATACGTTTGGGCCCTGTTCAAGGTGATTAGGCAATTTAGATGCAATCGCCCTGGGAACTGGCGCTCACCGGGGGAGGGCAGGTAATCCATCAGCAGGAGAAGAGTGATGACTTCGCTACACTGAACACTGGCTTGGCACCCACTTTACCGCACCACAGAGACACACCCCGTTCTTGATACCAGTCGTCTACCCGCACCTACACCCTCGTCGCCCAATCCACCAAGGGTATACTGGTCATGGGGAAAACCTCCGAATGGTGAATTAACTCCCTTCATGCTGGAAGGTTTTTCCCTTTATAGTCAACTATTTAATTCCACATCAGTTGTATGGTATATAAGCCCCATTTTTTTGCGTCCCCTTGCCTGACCTACGCTAGCCAAGCGAGTCGCTCGCTAGGGCATATCAACCTGATCTCTCTCCCCAGCAGCGGACCACATCTGGTACAGTTCGGCCTTGTCCGCGGGCCAGATGTCCTGATGGGTCAGGGGTTCTCCCAGAGGCTGGCCCGCCAGTGAATACCCCTGGCAGGTCCAGGCATCCACCTGCCGGCCGTCTCCCGCATACAGGGACAGCCCCAAGTACAGGTGTGACACATGAGGGATCGCCTGCAGATAGCCCTGTTTCTGGATCTGCCTTTGCCCCGCTGAGGCACTCGCATGGGAGCCTGTCCTGAATTCCAGGACCAGCGAGACATCATCCCAGCCGAGCACCGTATCCGCCTCACCCTCCAGCCCGGATTTCTCCATCTCGTGATACCGTATGCGGTTCCGCGACAACAAAACTGCCAGGTCCAGCACCAGATTAGCGGCGCTGCGGAGAGCGCCATGGAAACGCTGGTGCGGCAACAGCTGTAACAGGTGGTTGAAATGGATCACCATAGCAGGTATGTGCAAATCCAGTAGGGCCTCCACTAGCCGGGCCTGATACAGGGTGGCTCTTTGCATTTCGCCCGGGGCCAGCCAGGGATCCAACAGCACACGGCTGAGATACACCGCAATTTCGCGGTTGGGGGGAGCCAGGTCTCCAGAGGGGGTCAACGTCAGATACCCCGTCTGGTACAGCAGGGGCACCAACTGCCTGGGTTCCCACTGCTGCAACATGGCCTCAGGCGAAGCCCCTGGCGTCAGGCTGTCCAACCAGTCAAAGCGCAGGGTATAGTCGTGAACGGGGATGGGACGGGTCAGGTAAAGGGGGACCCGATCCTGCGGTTCCGTCTGCGTCCACGGCGCCTGCAGCAATGCTTCCACGACATCCAGATGTCCTGTCTGCGACCAGTATTCCCCCATTTCCCCATCAGCCACACTGGACATGATGGCAAACGGGTTGTAGACGGGCTGGGGCGCCCGGGCCGAAAACCGATACCCGTTGTACCACTCCCGCCAAGCCTCCCGCGAGAGTGGGGGCCAGCCTTCCTGGGGCGAGGACCCGGTGACCTGTTCGCCTACCTGTTCCCACAGAGCATCCAGTTCGTCATCCGTGAATCCAGTCAGGTCATGAAAGCGGGGATTCTCGGACTGGTCCCGTATCTGATTCAGTTTGGACCACAGCCCCGTCTTCACGAACCGGGTCACGCCGGTCATGACCAGAACTTCGATTTGCCCGGCCATGGACTTGAAAACACCGTAGAAATCGGCGAGTTCCTGCCGCACCGCCTGGGCCCGGGGCTCATGCATATGATTCAAAATGGGCGCATCGTACTCATCCACCAGAATGACCACCCGGGATTGGCCCGTGGCGGTGTCTGACTGGTTAGACAAGGCGGCAATCAGGTTGCGCAAAGAGAAGGCCGGATCGTCGGGCCAATGTTGGTAACGTCCTGTCATCTTCAAGTCGGTGGCTACGGCATCCACCAGATAAGTCAGGGCGGGAGCAATACCTGCCCCGCGATCCCTGATCGTCAGCATGTCCAGCCGCAACACGGTATGTTGACGCCAGTGCCATGCGCCCTCCCGGTACACCGATAGCTCGGGTCTGCGTTCATCTTGGCCAAAGAGTTCCCGATTGCCGCTGTACATGGCTTCAATGGTAGACAGCAACAGACTCTTGCCGAAACGGCGGGGCCGTGTGAACATCAAGGCCCGGTCGTAGTTAAGGAATGAGGCGATTTGGGCTGTCTTGTCGACGTACAGCAGATGGTTCTGGCGTCTGTCCAGAAAATCACTTACCGAGGGGGCTGCTGGCAGGGCGGGCACAGCGTTCGTCCGCTCCCTATGCACTGAACAGGATTCCAGGAGCATTGTATCATGCAGTACCTCACCCTAGCCCTGGCGTACGCCGGTACACGCATGCTGTGCCGGAATCCACGGTGAGACAGGAAACGGCTCTAGGTATAGGAGACAGGATCGCCATGTGCCCTGGTCCCCGGACACATGTACTGCCTGGCGGGCCGGAAGCTACCAGCGGATGCAAGTCGCGAGAGACGGTGAGCCAAGAGCAGGGATGGGTGCAGTCGCGGCGTATCGGTGAGTGGAGACACAGGCCCAAAGCCCATGCGGTTCAACGACACGTATCACCCCTACCGACAGCGGGTGGACGGAGCCGAAGGTACGGGGCAGCACCTGGCCGCAACGGGAAGGCCCAAGCTTAAAACTGGCCTACCGATCCCGTTACATATCCCACCCGGTTCAGTAGCCCGACATCCTCACGGTTTTCCTCGCTATCAGGCATCACCCGCCAGCGCAATCTTGCAGACTGTTTCGTCGCCCAGATGGTACGTACCGTTCAGGGCCGCAAAGCCATCGGCCACCCGTTCCAGTGGCAACACATGACTCACCATGTCGCCAAAGGGAATCTCGCCTTTCTCCAAAATAGGCAGAGCCTGGACAAAATGCGGCGTGTAAGAGCCCCAGATGGCTTCCAGCGTCAGGTTCTTGCGCATTAATAGCCTATTGATGTTGAAATCAAGGGACCCCATATCCACAAAATGTCCTACCTCAACAAAAGTACCGCTCTGCCGGCAATAGCCCAGCCCTTCCGGCGTAGCCGACAGGAAACCCGCACATTCAAATACTACGTCAGCGCCCTCACCCCGCGGGGTTTCGGCCATAACCAGTTCTGTACGCTCGTCTACCGTGGGTACTTCTTCGATGTCAATGGTGACATCGGCGCCGAACTTGCGACCCAGGGCCAGGCGTTCGGCCGGTCCTCCGACCATAATAATCTTGCCAGCCCCCGACAGCTTGGCGGCAATGAGGGTAACCAAGCCAATGGCTCCGGAGCCCTGCACCACAACCGTATCCCCAATATGCATGCGGGCCCGGTCCACCGCATGGACGCCAATTGTGAAGGGCTCGGTCAGTACCCCAACCTCAGCCGGCATATCCGTACGCCACCACTCGGTGCCGGGCAAATCAAGATGGATATATTCCGCGAAGCCTCCGTACAAGCCTGGCGGAGGCTGAAAACCATAACCGAATCCCGCGGGAATTCCAGGTTGCAACACAACCCTGTCTCCTTCCCTGACAGGACGGCCCAGCGAGTCATGCGCAACGCCTGAGCCCAGAGCAGCCACAATGCCTACATTCTCATGACCAAGGATCTTTTCTTCCCTGAAACCATGTTGCCAATAATGAAGATCCGTGCCGCAGATGCCGGCCAGCTCCTGTTTCAGCACTACAGCACCGGGTGCCGGATCGGGTACGGTATACTCCCGCACCTCGAATTCCTGCCCCTGTACCACTACCGCTCTGGCTGTTTTTGTCATGATTCATTCCCTTGGATGTCTGCCTCTGAGTCACCATTATTATAATGAAAGTGCACGCCAACGGGTTGGGTGCTTTGGGGGAACGGCTTCCCATCTGTTGGCCGGTTCCCTACCCGCAAGCCGGGAATCCTCATGCAAAGGTGATATATGGCTACTCCTATTCTGGTTTCGGGTCAAGGGTCGGATCGGGCCACAGGCTATGATTTGAGTTGCAAGATTCTGCGCCGCGGTACGGACTTGGTTCTGGGATGGCTGGAAGCCCCGGTAAGGTCGGGAGCCATGGCCCGGGTCATGCTGGGGGTCGCCGATCCTGCTACAGGAGCCCTGCAAGGAGCCCTATGTCTCGCGGAAGGCATAGATAACCATTGTGGTCCAGCCTTGGCATTGGCGCCAGACGGCCGTCTGCATTTCATGTCTGGGGCCCACCATGGGGATTTCCTGTATCGCTGGATCGATGCCGACAATCCGCTCGCCCTGAATCATTGGTCCGACCCTGTGCCTGTGGGACCGCGAGCGTCATACCCCAGTCTGGTGTGTGATGCCACCGGTACTCTGCATCTGGCGTACCGGGAATCCAATCCAGACCGCTGGCGTCTGGTGTACCGCCGGCTGCCTCCCGGCGGTACGTGGAGTCCACCCTTGTACCTGGCTGAAAGTCCTGTGCCCGGTTACAACCATTTCATGCAATCGGTTGCCCTGGGACCTTCAGGTGTCCTGCACCTGGTCTTTCAGTTCCATTACAGCTTTACCGGCAACGCCATTGACTGCCAGACCTATGCCGGCGTGCATATTTCCACACGGGATAGTGGCCAGACCTGGCAGGCGGATGACGGTACAGACATTGCCTTGCCCATTACCGTGGAAACGGCTCAGCCTTTCATTGAGGCTCCGGCGGGCGGCATGCGTATCTGCAGCATTGTGCAGGATGCGCAGGAAAGGCCCTGGATCTACGTGGTACACCCGGATACGCCCAGTGGTCTGATTTGCCACTGGGAGGACAGCGAGGTGGTTCAACATGCACCACACCCTGCCCTGGCCAGTTTTGACATGCGCGGAGGTCGGTCCATGGCGCTGGCCTTTGATGCCGCGGGATTCCTGCACTTTCTCTTTGCCCACCATCCCCAAGGCCAGAAAACTCCCTGGTTCGATCCCTCTCAGGAATTGCATCATATCCGTATCCATCCGGCAGATCCCGCCTCGGATCCAGAGGTGGCCTGCCTGACCCGAGATCCTGATACGGCCCATTGGTTGTCGGTGCTGGAAGCTCCTGTCAGCCCGCATCCGGGGGGTTTGTGGTATATGTGGACGCAGGGCAACAACCTCGGGGGCATAGGCGGCGACAATGCCAATGCACTCAAAACCCGGGTTTGGCTGGATCGTCTTGTCACAGGGACCGCATAATCTGTGCATTTTCAGCACGGATCCAGGCCCGGAAGGATAGCTTGCATCTTCCCCCAAATTACGCTGGACTTTGTACAAAGTCGGTGAGAGCGGTCGGGGGTCTGGCGCGTTTCAGGCCGAATAGCAGAGGGCCGCCAGGAGATGGGCGGGAGCGGCGCCGGTGACAGCACAGGACGGCTATGTGTTGCAACAGTCCGCAAACTGAGGTTGAGGGTGGCCAACACCCCGGTCGGCTCCTAAAGAAAACACCCCACCCCAGACAAGGGACGGGACGTCTCGCTGGCGATACTATCACCAACGAGGTTATTGTCCCTAGTCGGATGCAAAACGTGTGAGACTTGCCCCATACAATTTCGGCATCCCGTATCACCCAACCAAAACCAGTCTTGGGATCGGGCCGGTCACCTGCTCACTATTCATACCGATTGGCGCTGGGGGTTAGCCCCCCAGGAAAGACCGCCGTACCTCTTGGCTGTCTAACAGTTCCTGGGCTGTACCTGCATAGGTGTTACGACCCAGCTCCAGAACGTATCCCCTGTGGCTCGCTTCCAGGCCCTGTCGTGCATTCTGTTCGATCATCAGAACCGTCACGTGGGTTTCCCGATTGAGACGCTGGATATTGTCAAAGATGGTACGGGTGATCAGGGGAGCCAGACCCGCACTGGGTTCATCCATCATGACCAGTTTGGGTTCCAGCATTAACGCCCGGCCAATCTCCAGCATACGCTGTTCACCCCCGGACATGGTGCCGGCCAACTGTTCCCGTCGTTCCCCCAAACGGGGGAACAGATCCAGAATGTAGGTAATGCGCTGCTTGATGCGGGTGGCGTCCCTTTCCAGGTACATGCCCATTTCCAGGTTCTCCATGACGGTCATTTGCGGAAATACGCTGCGTAGCTGGGGCACAATCGAGATGCCGGCCTGCAGGGCGTCCTGGGGCCGGACGTGCGTGATCTCCTGCCCGTCAAAGTGAACTGAGCCCTGATACACCTGGGCAAACCCATAGATAGCCTTGAAAACCGTTGACTTCCCCGCGCCGTTGGGCCCGATGACGCAGACAATTTCGCCGGGATATACTTCCAGGTCGACACCCCTCAGAATGTCAACGTCCTGGTAGCCGGCATGGAGTTTATGGACAGAGAGCAGGGGTTCCGCCATCGTCAGGACCCAAAATAGGCATCAATCACGGCTTCATTCGCCATGATTTCCCGGGGTGTGCCCTCCGCCAGCTTTTGCCCGTAGTTGAGTACGTAGACCCGGCTGCAGAGATCGGCGATGAAGTTGATGTTGTGTTCAATGAGCAGAAAGGCCTTCCCTTGTGCGTTCAGGGCCCGAATATGGTCCTTGATGGTTTCGATCAGGGTGGGATTGACACCGGAGGTGGCTTCATCCAGCAGCAGAATATCAGGGTCGGGCATCAGGGCCATGCCGATTTCCAGCAGGCGGCGTTGACCGCCCGACAAATGACCGGCCTGTGCATCGCCCAAGTGTGCGATCTGCAGAAAGGAGAGGAGTTCCTGGGCCCGTTGGCGAATGCCGGCCTGGCTGGGCTGGAGCATTTGCAGAAGCGAATTGTTATGCCAGGGGCGACTGATTTGCATGTTCTCCTGCACGGTCATATGGCGGTAGACACGAATTACCTGAAAGGTGCGGGCCAACCCCATCCGGGCGATCTGATGCGGACGGGTGCGAGTTACATCCCGGCCTCGGAAACGTACCTGTCCCTGGTCAATTTTCTGCAAACGGCTCAGGCAATCGAAAAGGGTTGTCTTGCCACTACCGTTGGGGCCGATGAGACCCACGATTTCGCCGGGGTAGACCGCAAAGTCTACTTGCTTGACCGCAGCCAAACCGCCAAAGTATTTGGAAACCTGGCGCCCTTCCAGGAGGGGTTGAGCCTCTGTCATCCGTGCCGTCCCTGTTGACGGAAGCGGCCCAGGAGCCGGCCGAGGGATGTGCTGTGCCCTCCGCCCAGGGTGCCCAGGATGCCCTCGGGCAGGAAGAGTACCAGGATTACCATCAGCATCCCCAGGGCCAGCAGATGCACGCCAAACAGATGACCCCAGACAACCTGTTGCAGGACGTAGATGACCACAGCCCCCAGCGGGGGTCCCCAGACCGTGCCCAAGCCGCCCAATATGGTCATCATCACCATTTCTACCGTGCGGGCTTCAAAGAAGATCACATCCGGATCGATGAAGGTGTTTTGCCAGGCCCAGAACCCGCCGACCAGGCCCGTGAAGAAAGCGGCAATCATGAAGGCCACAATTTTGTGCAACGTGGTGTTGATACCCCGCATCTCCGCCCCAATTTCATCCTCGCGGATGGCGATTAGGCTTTGACCGAACTCGCTGCGGCGAATCCACCACATAATGGTTACGACCAGACCCATTACACCCAACATCAGATAGTAGTCCCCTACCCGGTTAAGGACGGGCGGCAGATTCAGGCCGATACCACCCCCGGTCACGGGGCGCAGGACTCGCACGATTTCCCGCATGGCCACAAATGTGCCCAGCATGGCGATGGAAAAGTACGGACCCTTGAGCCGCAGGGTAGGCAAACCTATGAGCAGGGCGAAGACCGCCGCCACCACCCCACTGATGGGCAAGGCTTGCCAGAAGCTCCACTCCGGTGAGATCCACAGGGGTGAAGGTGTCACGAGAATGCCCATCACATAGGCACCAATGCCGAAGAAGACCGCGTGTCCAAAATCCACATAGCCGGTCATGCCGCCGATCAGATTCCAGTTGGAGGCCAAAGTCACCAGCACGAAGATCTGGCTCCCCACGAAGAGGGCCAGACTGGAAATCCCTGCATACGGGTACAGGGCCAATAGCATCACCAGCAGTAGCCAGAGAACCAACTGTCCCCAACCACTGGGAAACAGACGCAGCCGTCGGCTGAGGGTGGTCATCACTCGACCTCCGCGTTTATCGGACGCAAGCCTCCCAGCAGTCCCTGCGGCCTTAATATGAGGATCAGCACCAACAGGACAAAACTGGTCGCCACGCCCAGGTTGGTGCCGATACCCGGTACAAAGCGGGATACCAGGGTTTCGGTGATACCCAGAATTACACCGCCGATCAGGGCACCCGGGATGCGCCCCAACCCCCCCAAGGTGGTGATGGTGAGTGCTTTCAGGGTGAAAGGTGGTCCCATGAAGGGAAAGATGGCTTGGGTGGGGCTAATCATGGCCCCGGCAGCAGCCGTCAGCGCAATGCATATGCCGGCGGTAATGGCGTAAACACGGTTGATGTCCACCCCGACTATGCGGGCCGCCGTTTTGTTCTGGGCAGCGGCCCGGATTGACTTGCCCAGACGGGTCCGCTGCAGGATGAGGTGCAGACCAAGCATGATCAGCAGAGCCAGAATGAAGATGATGGTCTTGACGATGGGAAAGGTGATACCCCACAGTTCCATGGAACCGTTATAGGCGACCGGCACATTGCGCGGATCCGATGTGAACAGAATTTTAAAGAGATTGGCCAGGGCAATGGAGACACCGAAGGAAACCAGCAGCACCATCAGATGGGGCCGTTCCACCAGACGGTTGATCAGGAGAAACTGGAGCAGATAACCCACCACGAACATGAGGGGCAAAATCAGCACCAGGGCCAGGAAGGGATCCAGGCCAAAGAAATGGAACAGGCCCCACGCCAAATAGGCTCCCATCATCAGGAATTCCCCGTGGGCCAGATTGATCACCCCCATCACTCCCCAGATGACGGAGAAACCCAGCACCATGACGGCATAGAACCCACCCAGCAGCAGTCCGCTGGTAAGCGCTTGCACTAGCGGGTCCATTTTGTCTCTCGTGCCGGAGAGTCAGAGGTATCTAGCGGTCTTTCCACGCCGGCGCAGGATATCTCACATCGGCCACCGCGGCGTTATCCGGAGCCACAACCAGAATCTCACCGTCCTGTACCTGAATGGCTCCCATCGGTTTGCTGGCATTCTTGCCCGTCTCGTCGAAATTAATCGGCCCATAGAAGGTGACCACATCCAGATTGCGCAAAGCATCCCGCACCGCATCCGTATCAAGGGCAGCGGCCGCCTCTATGGCCAAATGCAAGGCTAGGGCGGTAGCCGTTGATTCTGCGGCCTGGTAGGTGGGTGGGTCACCCCACTTGTCCTGATAGCGTGCCGCGTAGTCGGACGCCGTGCCGAAGTATGCATCGGCGTAGCTCATGGACGCTTCCCACTGTGTAGGACCAATTACGTATTCCGCATCGGCACCCACTTCCTGCACCAGCTTCGGGTTACTCGGTCCCACCGTGATCACCATTGCCTTAGGATTAAAGTCCAGTTCCTTGGCCGCCCGGATGAAAAGAATGGCATCGTTGAAGTGGCCACCGCCCACGAAGATGTCCGGGTCCAGTTCCTTGAACTTGGACATGATGCCACTGACATCCGCTACATCCCTGGGGTAGGTTTCTACGCCCAGCAATTCCAGGTCATATTCGGCAGCCCACTGCTGGGCGCCCTGCGCCACACTGGTGGGGAAAGCGGTGTCTTCATAGGCTACCACGACCGTCCGGGCTCCCTTGTCCGCCAACATCTGCAGCGCGGATTGGGTATAGTTCCCGGCCGGAGTCAGCACGGCAAACAGGTTCTGGAATCCCCGTTCAAAGAGCGTTTCCGAGGCCCCATTGCCTTCCACCATAATTTTGTTGTATTTCTCCGCAATGGCACTGGTGCTCTGGGTCAGGCTGGAACTATAGGGCCCCAGCAGGAAATGCACTTGGTCCTCATTAATGAGCTGTTCCACCAAACGGGCGGCCGTGTCCGGGTCTCCCTCGTCATCGTACATGACAAGCTCCACCCGGTAGCGATCCTCACCGACCCGGATGCCACCGTATTCATTGTTTACCCAATCTAACCAAGTCATGTAGCCCTGGCGGGTATCCTGGCCTTCCCGAGAGTACTTGCCGGTTTCACTTACGGCGGCGCCGATGTATATAACCTTCTCGGCAGAACCACTGGTCGTATCCGGTGTGTCCACTGGTGAGGGAGGAGCCAAACAGGCTACCAGGCCCAGAACTGCGACCAGCAAGATGCAGGATATAAGAATGGTTCTTGTCACGGTTGGCCCCCTTTGTCATGTCCTGGATGTTCCGTTGTGGCCTCAGCGGCCATTATCCCACGCAAGCGATACTCTTCTGGCGTTGGTCACCGACTCGGGAACAAAACCCAAGAGACTGGCCATCTTTTGGATTCATCCGTCCTCTGTATCCCGAATTGCCCCCGGCATATCCAAGTGACGGCGGTGACTACTGTCCTTGGGTAGCCCCAAACGGCATGGTATTTTGTCCCTTCGCGACACCTGCCCACGGGGTCTATCCAGAAATACTGATTATAGGGTAACAACCGGGCGGCATTCCCCAGGAGTGCCCAACCTCCCGGATAGCATCAGAATGACCGGCTACGCCAACATACAGAAAAAACGGTGCGCCAAACGAGGTATCAGCGCAGCTCACGCCAAGAGGGTCCCGGCGACCAGCCTACCGCTTTCTTCAGCTTCTCGACACTCATGAGGGATTGGTGACTGTCAAGCCGTTTGGTAAGCGGTACCAGATCAGGACGGAAGGTCTCCACCAGTTCCATGGAGGATTCCAGCGCCGTCGTATCGTCGGCATTGAGTCCATATACATCATGCGGGGGCAACTGGTCTGCGGCATTCATGATCATGCAGTGGGCCGTGGCGACATCCTCGCTGGCGATCCAGCACCACAGACCATCGGACCAGCCGGTGGCCGGTCTGACGGAACGGGCCAGTTCGGCTCGCCGCTCGGGGGGCAGAATGCCACATATACGCGTGATGTAGGTGCGAATCCCGAAGGCTCGGGTATAGCTGGCCAGCAGTTCCTCCCCCGCCAGCTTCGAGTAGCTGTAGGTATCCTCCACAAAAGTGGGATGTTCTTCGTCGATCGGCAGGTACTCTATGGGAAAAGGCGTACCACTGATGCGAAAGCCATGACCCAAAGCACAGTTACTGCCAGCCATGACCACGAGGTCAACTCCTTCTGCCACTACGGCCTGCATCAGGTAATAAGTACCCAGCATGTTGGATTTGAAGGTAGCATCAAAAGCATGCGTACGGGCCTTCACGCGCGGATGATCCGTGGGATTGGGCCGAGCCCCCAGATGTTGCACTGCATCCACGCCTTGCATGGCCTGCAGGCAATCCTCATAGCAGCACAGATCTCCCTGTATCCAGGTGAGACCATCATACTCATACGGGGGTTCCGTACGGGAAAACAGAATGGGTTCGTGATGTTGCTGCCGCAGTTCCTGTACGACGAAGTCGCCCAGACGGCCAGCGGCGCCTGTTACCAGCACTTTCATGTACGTCATCCTTGCAGACTGAATAAATTTCTGGATACCACAAGCTCAGGTCTCCTGGGACCAGACCGTGGTATCGCCAGCCACCACCTGACACGGACGGAGGTCTTGTGTGGCTTGCCTCTCATACAGCTGAATCTGCCACTTTGGCCGGAGACGTATCCTGGAAATTCATCCATACGTACCCGATTGGACGCTGAAAGCGGCGCACCCTATCCTGGCCGATCTGAGCTGACTGACGTACCTCCACAAGGCACTGCCAATGTACGTTGGGTAGTACGGTTTTATTATAGGAAAGAGCCTTGCACAGACCAAGAGGAAATGCAGATTTTCCGGTGTTTGAGGCTATCCGTCCTGCAGGGTCTGCACCAAGGCCAAGGCCAATTCCTTGCGTGTAATCCCTTCCTGTAATACCTCGTCATCCAGAATGGTAGGGCCTACACAGGAGGGACATCCAGCTTGACAGTTACAGTTCCGGATCAGGTGGCGGATGTTCTTCATCAGTTCGCCATGAAGCGCATACAGGGTCTGACCAAAACCCAGCCCTCCCGGAATGCGTTCATGCAGAAAAAGTGTAGCCCGCTGGGGCTGAAATTCCGTCACAGCCGATTCCTGTGCAGTGTTCGGTGTGGGATCCGCCAGGGATTCAATCAGATGGAGATCGGAAGGATCGCACATCAGGTGCAACGGGGCCATATTGTGCATAGCCTGTCCCAAACCAGCCAGACCGCGCAACCCTTGCCATTTCACTGGTTCTGCCAGCGCATGACAGCGTCGGCAAAGCAGTTGCAGATTGTCCAGCGCGTTGGCCTGTCGGTAACGGCTATTCTGTCGTGGCACGTAGCCGAAGGTACGGAAGGGCCGCAAATGGTGGACATCCAGGGGATTATCCGGTGTCCCTTGCCGGCCACAGCGGGCACAGCGATGCCGATAGTGCGCCTGGGCCCGACGCCGCTGGGCCTGCCAATTGGGGCCGTAGTCATTGTGGCTGTCCCGCCACAGATTCTGTTCTTCCAGCTGGCGCTGCGTTCCCGGCAGAACCTGGAGCCAGTAAGCTTCTGTCTTGAGAGTCTGTACCGGACAGTTGACTTCCTCCACTAGCCAGCCGGACGGGGGCTGGCGGCGAGATATTTCCCGATAGCCCACGACCTGCGACTGGACCTGTACGGTGCCATAGCCTATCAGGGCACCTCCCGCCACTGTCTGTTGACGAGGCTGCAAGACCTGGATGTCTGACTGTTTTATGGGTTGGGTATAGCGGTCGTCCAGAGACTGGGCCTCGACTTGCACCTCGTAGGTTGCGAAGTCCAGGGCTTTTACGCGGAAGGTCTGTCCTTCGTGCACATAGATGGCCCCTGGATGCACCAGGACAGGTGCGCTGTCCTCTTCTATGGTTCCCAGGAGTGCAGTCTCTTCTGCCTGGGAAGTCTTCACAATGTGGAAGGTGCGTCCCATATTGCGCAGATTGACCTTGTACGGGGGATGTTCATCTCCCCGGTATCGCCAGCGGTCCCTCTGCTGGAAGGCCAGGCGCCGCTTGGCCAGAAAGGCCAGAGCCTCATCCAGCCGGGGCAGTTCCAGATACGGATCATGGGGGAAATGGCGGTCGGATACGGGCCATTCATGCAGGGCGCAAGCCAGATGTGACAGAAGCAGCGGCGGAATATCCGGATTGACGAGAGCATGTTCCGGGGAGGTATCAAAGAGAAATTCCGGGTGGGCAATCAGGTACTGGTCCAAAGGATGGTGGCTCGCCACAAAAAATGCCAGAGACAAATCCTGGCGACGCCCGGCCCGACCCATCTGTTGCCAGGTACTGGCCACAGAGCCGGCATAGCGCATCATGACTACACACTGCAGATGTCCTATATCAATGCCCAATTCCAGGGCATTGGTGGCCACCACGGATAGGACGGAACCGTCACGCAGCCCGGCTTCAATGGTCCTCCGTTCTTCTGGTCGATAGCCACTGCGATAACCCCGAATCCGTCGGGTAACATCCGTGATGGACCGGCGGCTCCAGAGGCTGGTTTGCCGCAGATCCAGGAGGAGGCGTTCCACTTCATTCCGGGTACGCCCAAAGACGATATTACGCACACCGTTCTCCAGGCACAGGTGCACCAGTCGGTTCACGAACTGAGGGGCATCCCGAAAGCCCGTTTCCGGATCCCGCACGGGAGGATTGAGAAAGAAAACCTGCCGTGGACCCTGTGGGGCACCACTGTGCCTTACAAGACTAACTGACCGCCCCAGTAACCGGGTCGCCAGGTCTTCTTCATTGGCTACGGTAGCGCTGGCACACAGAAACTGGACAGCCGTGCTGTGACAGGCACACACTCGCTGCAGACGCCGAAATACATGACTTACATGACTGCCAAAAACCCCCCGGTAAGTATGGACTTCATCCACTACGACCATGGTCAAACGTGAACAAAACCGAGCCCAACCCAGATCGTGGTGGGGCAGAATACCTACGTGCAGCATATCGGGATTGGAGATTAGAAACCGCACCTTTTCCCGGATACCCCGCCGTACGGTTTGGGGGGTATCTCCATCATAAATCGCAATAGCTCCGGGCTCCAGGCCGCCGGGCAAGGAAAGCCTGGCGTTCCAGCGATCCAGTTCCCGTTTCTGATCCTGTCCCAAGGCCTTGGTGGGAGCCAGATAAAGGACGCAAGCCTTCGGGTCTCGCAGTAACCGATCCAGGGCCGGCAACAGGTAGCAGAGGGACTTGCCGCTAGCGGTTGGCGTGGTCACCATGACATCCTGTCCCGTCCGGGCCAGTTCACAAGCCTGCCTCTGATGACTATATAACTGTTCTATGCCCTGTTCCCTGAGGGTGTCCACCAGGGCTGGATGTAGCCAGTCCGGAATCTCTGTCCATTCGGCCTGCACGGCTGGCAGAGTTTCCACATGCACAATATTAGGTCGCAGCAGGGGATCCGACCGGATGCTTCCCTGCAACTGTTCAAGGGCGGACATGAGCAAGGCCGGAATCCCTTGTCCCAGCGCTGTGTTTACAGATGACGCAGGTAGGATGCGGGATGGTTGAGAAAGGCACGGGTGAACTGTACGTGTTCCAGATCTTCGTAGGCGATGGGGGCTACGGGTGCCTGGTCGAAATTCAGGATCGTGGCCCCTGGATACGCCATCAGGATAGGGGAATGGGTAGCAATGATAAATTGGGCCTTTCGCTCCTCCACCATTTCCTTGAGCAGGGCGAGCAAACCCAGCTGGCGCAGGGGGGAGAGCGGTGTTTCCGGTTCATCCAGCAAGTACAGGCCCCGGGGGGCGAAGCGACTCTGGAAAAAGGCCAGAAAACCCTCACCATGGGATTGAGCATCCATGTCACCGCCATATCGCTGTATGAGATCCGAGAGTTCACGGGCGAACGGCATGCGGGCATGCTGTTGGGCCGTAAGTGAACGCCCTGCAAAGTCGGAGTCCACTCGCGCCAATTCCTGCTTCAGTTCGGCCACGGTTTCATTGGTGCGCTGGACAAAGCCAAAGAAATCCTCAGCCCGCAAGAAAAATCCCTGATGCGTGCGATGGTTCCAAATGGCTTTCATTTTACGGCCCAAGGGACGCACTTTGTCGAGTGTAGGATCCCGGGCACTCTCTTCACGACCTGCGGAAGGCAAACGGGTCTGACAGGCCAGACCTTCCAGAAAAGTGGATTTGCCTGACCCATTCTCACCGGCCAGAAACGTCACCTCATGGGTAAAGGCTATCGGTTCATCCCAAAGGGCAATTACGGGAACAGAGAAGGGAAATTGCTGACGCTCCTGGTCGCTGACCCATTTGCGTTCAACCGCTCGCAGGTGAACCAAGCCCATCACCACCTTGAATCATTTTCCAGCACCATCTCTCTACAAGGCAAGGGTTTTTGCATTATCTGTCCTTCCACTATTGGCCCAGTTTTTGATCCGCTATTGCGATGCTACTCGTTTCTAGTGTAGTCCCACAGAATTCGAATTTCCCATTTTCATCCAGCAGGGGATTGTTCTGAACATCCAATTATGTGGCATCCTCTGCGTTCCCCCAATGGCCGTGCCCATGTTGAAACCAACCGTGTCTCCCAGGGCGGGATCTGATTTTTATAGGGAGGCAAAGAAAGATTGAGACCCTCAAATGCACCGGTTCTCCACACGTCCCTGCTCCGTGCTCTACGGATCCCTGAACTTTCTCATCTTTCGTTCAAGAATCAGGAAAACGTTCACACGAGTCCCTGGTGACTATATACTTATGGACTTATGGGCGTTTCATAACCCTTTATTCCCATACATCAAGAGATTGCATATGCCTGGGTCTTGGCTTCGTATCACTATGGTCTTTCTTTGCAGTATCGGGCTCTGGGCCGGTCTTCTTTTCTCGGGAATCGGCAGTTCCAGTCTAGCCCTCGAGTCCGTGCGGGATGACATTGTCATCACTACGCTGGACAATGGTTTAACGGTTGTCCTGGCTCCGAAGGAAAACTCCCCGGTGACCACGGTCAATGTCTGGATTGGGGTGGGTTCTGCGCAGGAACCGCCAGAACTAAATGGCATCGCCCACTTCTTCGAGCACATGATATTCAAGGGTTCCACCAAGTTTCCCGACGTGGATGCGGTAGTGGAGGGTTGGGGTGGTTCCTCTAATGCCGCTACATCCTTCGATTTTACCTACTACTACGTTTCTGTTCCCGCAGAACACACGACACCGGCGATAGAGTTGGTATCCGATATCCTGATCAATGGCCTGTTTTCGGAAGAGGAATTGAACCGGGAACGCGATGTGGTGTTGCGCGAAGGGGACCAGCGCAACGACAATCCTGATTCGTACCTGAGTTACCAGGTGTGGGATGCCTACTATGGCGATCACCCCTATGGCCAGCCCATACTGGGAACGGAAGAGACCGTTTCCAACATCAGCCGCGATGACTTTCTGGCCTGGCTCGATACCTATTATGTTCCCAACAACATGACTGTGATTGTTTCCGGGGGCATTGATCCAGACAGTGCCCTAGGCCAAATTCAGGCGCATTTTGGCGGGCTTGAGGCCAAGGATTTGCCACTGTTTGACCCAACTCCCATTGCGCCGAGAACTGCTGTGGAGGAGATTTCCCTGCCGCGCGAAGTGGAACAGGAACGCCTGTTCATGGCATGGCCGGCACCTCCCGTCGCGGAATTTGAAGACGTGGTGGCCATGGATGTGCTGTTATGGGTGTTGTCAGGGGGCCGCAGCTCCCGCATTTATCGCAATGTCATCCGGGATCTGGGGGTAGTCACTGCTGCCGACGCGTGGTACTACACCACCCGATTGCCTGCCATTTTCCAAATGACAGCCCAGTATCCGTTTGCCCAGAACGAGGTAACCCGTAGCGCTCTGCTCCATGAGATGCAACGCATCCTGGACGGGAATCTCACACAGACGGAGGTGGATACGGCTAAGACCGTACTGGTGTCTGACATAGAGCAAGCTACCGAAACCAGTAGGGGTCTGGCTTTCTACTTGGGGTTCTATGCCACGATAGCCGGCGATCCCCTGGACACCTTTGCATATATGGACCTCATTCGGGAAGTGACGGTGGAAGATGTGATTGGTGTGTCCCGCAAGTATGTCAAGCTGGGTACTCAGATGGAATTCCGCATGGCTCCTGAATCGGTGTTGGAGACTATCTCTGGTGTGAAGGAGAGGTTACTGACACTGGACAACGGCTTGCGGCTGATTCTGCGGGAGGATCCCTCCACCAATGTAGTGGCCTTTCAAACGTTTGTGGGGACCGGTACCGGAGTGGAAAGTGCCGATCAAGCTGGCATTTCATCCTTTACCAATACCCTGTTGCTGCGGGGTACCGAAAGTCGAACCGAAGAGGAGATCTTTGAGGAACTGGAGAATCTGGGCGTGTCCCTGTCGCAGTCACAGTTACCTGACATGGCCCATGTGGCCTTGGTGGCCACAGCAGACACTTGGCCGGAGGCATTGCCGATTTACCTTGATGTGCTGACAAGCCCTGCCTTGGCCGAAGAGGAATTCGAACGGCTGAAGCGCGATAGCCTGCTTCATATTGAAGCGCAGGCGGACGATAAATTTGGCACCGTCTACGATCAGCTGCTGCTTTCTCTTTACGGGAACAGTGGTTACGGCAATCCTGATTTGGGTACAGTTGAATCCATCAATGCGCTGACGCTGGACCAGGTAGAAGACTTCTATGCCCGTCACTATGTCCCTGAGAACATGGTGGTAACCGTGGTAGGGAACATCAATGCGGAACTGATGGCAGCCCGCCTGGGCACTGCCTTAGGGGCTCTGGAATCCACGGCGACCGCAATCGAGCAGGGCGCGAGACACATTGCACTGGTTGAACCGCTTACCGTGACCATAGAACGTGAAGACGCCAATCTGGCCTGGCTAGTGATGGGTTTCCCAGGCCCACCGATATCAGATGAGGATTATGCTGCCATGAAGGTGCTGAACAGTATTGTCGGCAGTGGTGCCTCCAGTCGAATGTTCACCATCATTCGGGATCAGCAGGGGCAGGCGTATTCGGTAGGTTCCTTTTTCCCGTCACGGGCGGGGCATAGCCATTTGGCTGTCTATGCCATTGTGCTGCCAAGCTACCGCGAGGCGGTTGTAGACGACATTCTGGCCATACTGCATGACATTCGGGACAACGGAGTCTCTGAAGAAGAGTTGGCGCTGGCGATTCAGCGGGAGGCCGGGGACTTCATCCTGGGCCACGAAACGGCAAGGCAACGAGCCTTTGATTTTGGCTGGTACGAAATGCTGGGAGCTGGACACGAAGTGAAAACCGATTATCTTGATCGCGTGCGTGCTGTCACGGCTGAGGATGTGCAGCGCGTTGCGTCGGAGTATCTGGAGACCTATGTAGTTTCGGTTCTGTTGCCCCCACAGTAACTCTCTGCGTTCTGTGCAGGGCTGTCTGTATGCGGTCACAACTGGGACCCGTGGTAAGCAAGTGGGAAAGCTGCCACGGGTCCATCCCGGTACAGCCCCTAGGGTAAGCATTCTGGGCTGGTGCATCCGGGGAGCGGAAAATACAAAAGTATAAAGAATGACACAGAACGATCGACTGCCTCGCATCCGGGGAGCGGGTTCTGTAACGCTGGCTCTGGTTGTATGCAGCCTGGAAACCCGTGACTGCTGGGTCGCAGCGGGAGGAACCTGCAGCAATTCCCGCAGAGACTCTAACAAACCTGATCGCTATCCAGCGGCTGTTGTACTGCCGGGTTCACAACACTCCACAGATTCTGTACGTCAGGACTGAATTCAGCCACAGGGTCTCCCTGAATATACCTTTCTCCTTTCTTCTGCCTAAATTCAAGGTCTTTTCAGCATCAATCTTGGGGTACCAACAGGGTCAGTTACAGTTAGGTTCGTAAAATGTCGTTGGCAGAATGGCTTCGGAATTACCCGAGGACTGGTCAATCTGCGACTGCGCAGTTTGCTGGAAAGTCAGTGTTCCTCAGACCTCGGTGAATATGACAGGCAGACACCAGGACCGCCGCCAGTCAGCGTCTTTTCCTGTCATACAAACCAGAGATTAACGGACACGGATCCAGATGAATTTTCCCGCTACGTGCCACGGGTCAGGGCCCCAGGGCGGAGAGAGACTCATGTTTGGTGCCGGGGCCCTGACTCTGGCTTGGAGGGTGAGGATACCGGATTCCAGACCACAGGGCTTTCACAGATCCTGTTGACAGTGGGGACAGACCGTGATGTCCGCGCCGATGATTTGCGCGCAGTGGGGGCACCGGACCGTCTTGAGCCACAGCCCATGCACCAAAGCGCAGGGGGCCGCCAACAGGGCGTAAAGGCACCAGCGACCCAAGCGGCGCTTCTTCCGCCATGCAATGAGTACTGTCACCAACCCCAGCAGCAACCATAAGACCGCGAAGATAAATCCACGAAATCCATGCGGGCTCCTTTTGGCTCCACCAAGAGATAAAGGGAGGGGACTGGTACCGATCAGGGCGGCCAGGAGGCGCAGGCCCAGGGCCGCAGCCGGGGCGGCGGCGGCACCCAGCTGCCTGTCCTGATCGACGCGGCTCGCCAAGGGCTGGGCAAGCCGTTGGCGAATGTCCACACCCCCTGGCAACGCAGCCGGACACCCCGGTATGGGCAGAGGACCCGCGGAAGCGGGGGTGACCCGAGCCAAGCCAATAGGCAGGGCCGCCGGGGATGACGGCGCCGGGCGCGACGACGACCGCTGCCGTGGCGGGCCGCCAGACGCGGCGTCGGTTCAGCCGCCCAGATCCCCCAGGACGACGTGGGCGGCGTTGTGGCCGGGCGCCCCCGTAACCTCGCCGCCGGGATGCGTCCCGGCGCCGCACAGGTATAAGCCGGCGACCGGCGTCCGGTAGTCCGACCACCCCGGCAGCGGACGGCGCGACATCATCTGCTGCGGGATGATGTCCAGATGCCTGATGTTCCCGTCCGTCAGGCCGATGCGCTCCTCAATGTCCTCCGGCGTCAGCAGGACCCAGTCGAGGATCGCGTCCCGGAAATTCGGGGCATACTTGGACACCTCGTCGATGAGGCGCTCCCCGAACGGCTGGCGCAGCTCCCGCCACGAGCCGTCCCGCACGTGGGCCGGCAGGAAGTAGACCCACAGCGACAGCACGTGGCAGCCCTCCGGGGCGACCGTCGGGTCGTACACCGTCGGGATTTGGAGATGGATGATCGGCGTGTCGGGCACCCGACCGTGCTTGGCCTCGTGCCAGCTGCGCTCACACTGCTCCACCGTGGGGCACAGCGTAATCATCGCCAAGTGCTCCGGGTTGTACCCGGCGCCAAGGTGGCCGGACAAGTCGGGCAGTTCTTTCAGGGCGCACAGCAACTTGGCGGAGGCCGACCGCGTCTTCAGCGCTCTCACCTCATGGAGGAACGCCTCATCCAAGTCCGTCTCACGCAGGAGCTGGAGGAAGGTCCGCTTCGGGTCGGCGTTCGACAGGACCACGTCGGCCTCAATGACCTCACCGTCTGCGAGCACGACGCCGGTGGCCCGGCCGCCGTTCGTCAGGACCCGCCTCACGGCCGCGCCCGTCCGGATGGACACGCCCGACGCCTCGGCGGAACGGGCCAGCGACTGGGTGATGGCACCCATGCCGCCGCGTACGATGCCGTAATTCTCCGTGTCTGGCCGGAAGGCGCTGAAACGATAGAGGGCGGTGACGTAAGCGCTGCCGGGGGCGCTGATGTCTCCCATGTCGACCGACCCGGTGCTGACCGCGGTCTTGACTTCGTCCGACAGGAAGTAGCGGTCAATCAGGTCCCGCAGGGGCACGGTCAGGAGCGTCTCCAGGAGCTCTTCCTCGCCCTCCTGACGGAACCGCGCGCTAAGCTGGGCGAGCGAAGGAGGAGGGCTGAGGTAGTAGTCGCTGAGGATCCGCACGGCACGGTGCCAAAAGTCGGCCCATGCGGGCCAGGCAGCGGCGTCCTCCGGCGACAGCGCCCGGATTTCCGCGGCCGTGCGGGCGTCGTCGTGCCAGAGCGTCAGGGCTTTGCCGTTGGGGAAAGGGTGGACGCGCGACGGGTCAATAGGATAGATGTGCAAGCCGTACTGGCGCAGCTCCAAGTCGTCGATCACCTTCTTTTGGAGGATGTGGCAGATGTAGGAACAGGTGGAGATCTGGTAGCCCGGAAACCACTCCTCCGTCACCACGGCACCACCCACGATGTCCCTGCGCTCCAATACCTGGACGTTGAGCCCAGCCCTTCCCAGGTAACCGGCGGCGACTAGGCCGTTGTGCCCCCCGCCCACGATTGCAACCCTCGTCTTCTTGCCCATGGCCGTCTCCTGTTGTCTGTGTTTCGTAAATGCCAGTATAGCGTCTCCATCTTAGATTGTCGGATACCGCTTGCGCAGCTTGATACGCGCCTGGTCGGTGGTGAAGCGCCAGTCCACCGGCGCCCCGTAGGTATTGCGTTCGGTGTACCAGGCCGTCGTCTCCGCCCCCAGGGTCTCCTCATCCGGGATGCGCCGTTGTAGGCATGGGCGCTGCAGGACGCTGTTCTCGATCTCGGCGCTATGGAGCCAGCTGGCGTGCTTGGGGGTGTCCACAAAGGTCAGTCTCTGCCGCAGACGGTGGGCCGTGGCCGGGTCGAAGACATCATACAACACGTCCAGCTTGTGCGTGTAGATTGTCGCAGACGACCGCGATCTGGCGTGTGGTGGGGCAAGGCACGTCCACCAAGCCCTTGCGCACGGCGGCGAAGTCCACGCGCGTGCGGCGCGCGGTCACCGGCCCGGTGCACCAGCCGAGGAAGGGGGCGGTGATCAGGAACAGATGGCGGGGCCCGTTACGCCGATACTCGTAGTCCTCCCGGGCCCCCGGCTGTTAGGGGTAGGTAAAGGCTATTGCCCGTCAAGGGCAGACCCCGTTGGATCAGGTCCCGGCGGGTCCACCCACGGCAGGCCGGGTGGTGGGGCGGGGCCGGGCGTCGGCTGTAGCCAGACCCGAGTCCAGGCGTCGCCGCGGGGCCACAGCCGCGGGGCCTGAAACAAGCCCCACGGAAACACACGCAGAGGTCGGTGGCGGGCTTCCGCGGATACCAGCGGTGGCGGGCGCACCGGGCCGGGCGCCACGCCGCGCCGCAGCGCTTCCTCCACACGCGTACCGTGGGCCACTACCCACAGGGTGGCCAGTGCCGGTCCACCCGTGTCGGGTCCACACGGCCAGGTACCCCTTGGTGCCACGGCCAGCCCATGCGCTTGCGCACGCGGCAGCCCTGTTCGATCCACACGCGCAGGCCGTTAGGCGCCCAGATCCACGGCCGCCGGCGGTTCATCCGTGAGCACCATCCAGGGCGCGGCCTGTCCTGGGCCCCAGAGTACGATCAGGGTACAACGCCGCTTCTGCCGCCGGATGGCCAGGCCCGTCGTCACCGTATCCGGGCCTGCCCGGGCCACAAAGCACCACGTCGGCCCCCAGGGGCCGGTTGGGGCCTGAAAGGTCAGGTGGCGGTCGTATCGCAGGTAAGGATGCCAGCCCTGCCGGCGGATGGCCGCCCACAGACAGGGGCTCGGCAGGCCCCGGTCACAGAGGACACGCACGGGCAGGGTGGGCGGCACCACGGCCCCCAACGAGTCCAGCCGGTGACAGAGCGTCGGCCTCCAGGCGCCCTTCTGGTTCCCCGGCGGGAGACGCCAGGCCACGGGCAGGGCCCCACCGCGGTACACGACGCGGATGACCAAGGCCACCCACTCCTCACCCTTAGCCGTAGGATCAAGGGCCAGCGTCAAATCTGGGCCTTCCCACCAGGCTAGGACCCAGCGCGGGCGTGGCGCGAAACAGGCCTCGACCTCCAACTGGACCTGGCAGGGCGCCGCCCGGTCTGACCCATCGTACAACCACTCCCGCAAATATTGGCGGGTGGTGTGCCAGCCCAGACCCAAGGTCTGCAAAGCCCCTAGGACCGCATGCTGACAGCCGCTGCGGGCCCTCACGGTCGCGCCCACCCACAGCACCAGGCCCTGGACTTGGCTGGGCGCAGATGAGGCAGATACCGGGCGATGCCGGCACGATACGGCTAGCATGCGGACGGAAGAAGCAGGGTCGCCCCCCCGGTATCGTTTGTTCCCTAGATACAGGGTAACGGTCCACCCTGCTTCTTCCGCTTTGGTAACCTTCGTCAGGAGCTTTACCTACCCCTGACAGGCCCCCACGGGGCCGTGATCACGACGAACAGGGCCTTGACTGGGGGTAGCCGGTGTGGGGTATGCTGGGAGCCGTCGCCCCCCTACCCAGACACAAGGACGGCCCATGAATCCCTTCCCCGCACTTTCCGGTTTGCGTTTCCTGAATAAGCTGTTGGCCTTCCTGTTAATCGCCGGGGGGGCTTACCTCGGCGGGCGGGGGGCGGTGCCGCTGCCGTTCGTCCTGGGGCAACACCTGCCCAGCAGCGGCTTTATGGGCGCCCTCGTCGGTCTTATAGTCGGGGGGGCCGTGGCCCTTCTGACGTGTGGTGTGGTCCTGATCCTGATCGAAATGCTCGCTGCCCTGCGGGGCGTGGAGGATCGTCTACGTAGCTTGCACACGGTGGTGGTGGAGGTTGGTGATGCCCTGCGGGATCCGCCCGCGGCCAGGCCTGCCGACGGCTTAGAGGGGCAGGGTGAACAGCCGAACGCCAATGATCGCCATGAAGCCGATCAGAGAAAGTAAGGCTACCCTGATCTCCCGCGCTTGAACGCGCAGCTCCTTGAGATCCTGGCGTACTTCATTCCGCACGCCGCGCACCTCACGTTCCAGGCGGTCCGCGAAGGCCTGTAGGTCATCCTTGGTAACTAAGTCGGCCCTGTCCATTTCTTCTGTCCACACTCGTGCGTGCTTCTCCCGTAGACTAAAAGAACCGGGCAATCCGCTCCAGCACCAAGACGATCCAGTTGTCAGACAGCACCAGCACCACACCGAACCCTATCCACAGAGCCCACCGTAGCAGTTTCACCTCTCGTTACAGGTCGGTTATGGCTTGTTGGGTGGCGAACTGCGACCCGTCAGGAATATGAGCTGCCACGACTTCGGCTTGGGGTAGAGGCATCCCTGCGCAACGCATGCCGCAACTTTTCGTTGATCATGGCCATGTTCTCTCCCCCTGTGGGGAGAGCCGGAGACCTCTTTACTGCTCTGGGGCCTTGGTTGTACTACGACCTGCTACTCAGCCCTGTGACTCCGAGATCCGCTACGCAAATCCACCTGTACCTGACCCAAACCTCAAGTCCGACCCAACAGCGCGCCCGCGGGCCGCACAACGGGGTCTGCGGACAAGGGAACATGGCAGCAGCGAATCTGGGCGCTTACTGGCCGAAATCGGGGGTCTCGGCCCAATCCGGCAGGTTCGGCCCCCAATTATAGTGGCCGGAATCGCCATCAGCCCGATCCCCACGGTGTGCTCTGTAGCGTTGGCGGCCGACAGGAGCTCGTTAAGACCCACCACAAAAAGAAGGAACACCCCCCGCCTGCCGATCTTAAGTTTGGGGGCACCTCCTGTCCGCATGGAGGCAGGATCACCCCACACTGGCCGTTTCCTGGGACTTTCCCTACCGGCGCTTGGTGGACCGTGTCCCCTAGCAGGGGTGACCGGGAACCTGCCAGACCCAGACCATTCGGTATCTACGCTCTGTCCCACCACCTGGCGCGGACCAGAATGGTTGTGGGGCGGCTGTCCCTCAGACTCCTGTGACAGGATTGAGGAGGCGGATGGGGTAGCCTTCTGACCTCGACTGCCTGCGCGCCGGGCCTGTCCCCAAACGGATGGCTAACCGGACCCATTCTCTACTTGTGCTGTAGGGCTCAGACCCGCGGGATATAGCCGGGGAATCGGCCTGGTCCATATCCCTTCAACCTCCAGGTTTGCGGACAGACAGGGATCTTCCGGACCTAACGTTCCGTGCCACCGACCAGTTCGTACTCGCCATCCGAGTCGAGCCTGGTCAGGAAAACCTTATCTGACCCCTGATTGTCCCCAGGCCCATATTGGAGTTGGAGGCCATCGATGTCGATGGCTGTGGATTCACGGAACACATTGAGGAAGCATTCCCGGGTGACATCAGGGCCGCACGCTTGCAACCGCGCGATCGCCAGACGTCCCGCGATATAGCCTTCCAGCGAGATGACCTCGGGTTCTGCTTCGGAATCGTATGCGGACAGGGCAGCTCGATACTTGGCAACAACCTCGTTACTTTCATCACTGGGCAGAGGCACCACCTCGGTCACGTAAACGTTTGCTAAGGATTGGTCGAGTTCCTCAAGCCGGACCTTGAGCGCGCTGCTGCCGACGAATGACACAGCGATGAAGGTGGGATCATCCCTAAGCCTCAGGCGCGAGTACTTGATGAATTCGGCCGCTGGAGCGTAAGCCCCGATGATGATGATCGCGTCCGGCTCGGCCTTGGCGATACGATACGCTGCCGCCTTCACCGCGGTGGTGTTGCGGATGTAATACCAGGATGCCACCAGATGCATACCCTCCCGCTCATGCAGCGCCTTCTTCACCCCTTCCAGCCCGTCAAGGCCGAAGGAGTCGTTCTGATACAGCACCGCCACCCTGGTTTTGCCCGCCTTTTCCAGGAAATCCACCATCGTCTTGGTTTCATCGTAGTACGAGGCTCGCACGTTGAGCACGTTGGTCTGATCAGCGCGCCGGATCAGTTGCGCTCCGGTGAACGCCCCTACAAAAGGAACATTGCCTCCTGCCACCGATGGCAACGCAGCGCGAGTAGTCGGCGTGCCCACCGAGCCGATCAGTCCGAATACACGATCCTGCCCAATCAGCCGACTGGTACCGGAAAACGCAAAGAAGGGTTCGTAATAGTCATTGATCGTCTTAAGCGCCAGTTGTCGGCCATGGATGCCGCCCGCCTGATTCGCCTGGTGGAAAGCCGCCAGGATGCCGAGTTGCACCCCTTCGCCCAAGGCCTTCGAAGGCCCCGTCAAAACGGCCGACTGGCCAAACTTGATCTCGCTGTCCGTAACGCCGGGTACCCCCACTCCTGCCTCGGGCATTGTTGACGGTCGCGGGTCGCCCTGTACGTCGGCCGCCAGACCGTCAATTTCATCCAGCAACAGTTGCTGGATGTTCGCGACATTCGCCACCAGGACTCTTTCCTGGGTTATCAAGCTGAGCCGATGATACAAGCCGTCCCAGAGGTTGTTATCCCCCTGCCCGAGGGCGAACATTTGCTGAATGAGTTGGAGGACGTGCTCCAACTCAGGGCCCCCATGCTCCGACAGATATTCAATGTCTCGCTCCGCGGAGGAAGCCCTCCCGTCGAAGAATTCGTGGAGTTGCCCTGCCAATGCAGGATTATCCTGTGTGCTCGCCCCCAGGAGCGTGGGAGTTGCGAGATCCAAAGTGGTCACCAAATTTTTCAAGTGGGCGTACCGGAGCAAGTCGTCCGTGGATAGATTGCCTAAATCAGCTGACTCTCCGTCATGACCACCGGTCACCAGGCGATAGAATTCGTCGTCCAGGCTGGTCTCGGCAGCAGGGACTACCTCTATGGTGCTGGTGAGAGACACATGCTGCCTGTTTCCTATCCCTTTAAGCAGCGCGCTCAACAAGGAGCTCCTTCCTTGTTGGATGAGCTCCACGTTGGCTTCCAGATCGTTGACTAATCTTGTGATCGCGTCAGCTCGCTCGTCATAGCCGGTTTCGGCCAGAATCTCCAGTTGCGCGGCCAAGACGGCTTGGTGGTCGGCTATCATCGCCGCAGATTTGATGAGGTCTTCCTGCTTCATCACAACGGAAGTGGGAGCAGACAAGGCCACCAACTTTCCGGCGTGCCTTGAAATACTCATGGCAGCGGCGAGAGCCTGAACGTCTGGGTTGGTGTCTCCCTGTTCGTGGGCACGGGCAGACAAGCTCGGCTGGCCCTGAGCTGTGCTATTGAATACGAAGCCACCACCGATTGCCAAGATGGCAGCGGCAATAACAGAGATGCCCAGCAGTACAGTGCGTTTTACATTCATCCCAATTATCTCCACTGTCGCTCACGGCAATAAAACGATGTGTAATAATAGCAAATTAGACAGGCGCTGGGTGGGACCGTCAATCCAGTAGAGGAGACGGAACAATAGGGCCGAGTCCGCAAATTCTGTCAGGAAGGTGCGGGGTTCCGGCTCCTACAACACTGCGGGATGGCTGACAACCCGCTGGTACCGTACCACATGGACCTGACGGATGTCGGACCTATAGGCCACCCCCACCGTGGCACCAATCCGTAGAATCTGATCCGATTGGGTCCAGTTATCCAGGCGCTGCGAGGTGAGCAGGAAGTTGGGAATGATGACCGCGGCATTGCTGAAGGTCTGGACCACCGTGGCCCGCAGCCCAATTCCCAGCACTGTGCCCCTGATGGCGTCCACTTCAATGACGACACCATCAGGGATGGTCCTTTCCGTCAGCAACACCATGCCGGCGATGTAATTGCTGGCCAAGGTCTGGAGGCCCAGAACCAACCCGATGCTCAGCGCGCCGAGCGGCACCAGAAACATGGTCAGGTCCACCTCTAGGTAGGCTAGGGACGTATAGCCCCCCGCAAAGAGAATGGTCAGATTCAGGCCCGAGGTCATCAGGTGCTGGTTGGTGGCGTTGATCCGGGGCCGTTTCCGAATCCATTTCTGGAACTGTCTGGACGCCAACCGGGCCAGGTAGTAGAACAGCAGGATCAGACCGGCGGTCATGGCCATGTCCACCAGTGTCAAGGGGCGGCCTTGCATGGAGTTCAGAATGCGCACGATCCCATTCACAGCGATATTCTCCCAGGTTACAGGTTTACGCTTGCTCTTGGACCTGTAGCATATCCGACGCGGCTACCGGGCAAGGTTCCCTGATCCAGGAAGTTTAGCCTGAGACATCTACAGCCAGTCGCGGCTTACGCCGCTCCTGCCCGTGGCTACCACCACTTTTCCAACATACTAGGGATACGTATAGGGAAGCCCTGAGGAAGTTCCCGCCTCCTTAAGAGTGTTCCCCCAGGCTTGAGCGCCGGCGCCTGTGGGAGGCGCTTTCGGGTTCTGGCCACCCTGGGATTAACGGACACGAACCCCGAAGATTTGCCCGCCCTGTGCCCTGGCGGGTGGGGCTCCCGGCTCTCAGCGCCCAGGGCCTTCACCGCTCCTGTTGACAGTGGGGACAGACCGTGAGGTCCGCGCCGATGATGTGCGTGCAGTGGGGGCACCGCACCGGCTTGAGCCACAGTGCATGCACCAACGCGCAGGGGGCGGCTAACAGGGCGTAGAGGCCCCAGCGTGCGAAGCGGCGCTTCTTCCGCAAGGCCATAAGGACGGCCACCAACCCCAGCACTACCCACAAGGCCGCGACGATAGTGAGCAGCCCTATCAGGAAGAGTTAAAGGTTCCAGGTAATCCATGCTGTCTCCTTGGGGAAAGCCTATCCGGGACGACACAGGGGCCCACAGACGGGGCCTTGATGCTGGCTGGCCCCCGGCAATCCCCTGCGGGCTCATACCGCGCCCCTCATGGGCCACGTGTGACCGGTGGCGGCAGCATGCACGGATGAGTAGGCCGCCGCCGTCCAGGGCAAGCACTGAACTCCAGATACGCCAGTCGGTGGCGGCAGTGTGTGAGGCGTTGGTGAACCCGGATACGATCACGCAATTCCGGTGCAACAGGAGTGCGGGGCCCCGGTGACGGGCCAGTCTGTTACACGCGTGTTAGCTTTGGAGGCCAACCCACAGCTCTACAGGGAATAGGACGGGGGCCTCGGACCCACCCACTACGGTGGCGTGGAGATTGGAAGATCGGGGTGATAACGGTACCTGCGTGAGCGTTGTCCATGGTGGTTTTGACCGTGACGCGGATGATGTCATGGACACCGTGGTTGATGCCACGGGGGGATTGGCCCTGGTACTCGCGGCGGCCAAAGCACGATTGGAGCAGGGTATCAACCTCAACCTTGGGACGGATCGCTTCTGAGGCCACGCCGGAAGCGGGCCCAACCGAGCCCCGTCCATAGGGGCCCTCTGAATTCTTGGCCCTGTCCCGATATAGCCCACAGGTACGGGAAAGTCCTAAGCCCTTGGGGACTTATCTAAGCTTCTCCTGCCGTCCGCGGTATGAAGTCCTAGCGGTTATTTTCTTTGACCCTGCCATCATGTGCGCGCGTCCAGTCGGTCCAAGTTTCCACTCCAGACAAGAATGCGCGCATCTGCGGTTACCAGGCGGTGGCCTTCCAGCGCGGTAGCAACGATGATGCGGTCGGCAAGATCGGGGTGAAAATTCAAGAGGCGGTTGGCTCGGATGCCAATCTCTCCGTCCACAGGAATCTCAATCAGGCCATCCTCGAATAGATGCCGGCGCCAGGAATCAATATCGCGGCGTAAGTTTATGCGCCCCTTGTCCTGCAACATAGCCACCTCCCAAAATGAGAAGGCCGATACCGCCAAAGCCATTTCTTGCAGCGCCTGCTCGATTTGTTGCCGGCAGTTGGGGCCTATGTGTCCACCGCCCCATCTGGACCAGAGCAACACATGCGTATCGAGCATAATCATGGGTTGATCACCCGGTCAGGATTTGACTCGGCTTCCCACGCAACCTCAACCGGAGAGATGATATCGCCCAAAATTTCCAACTGGCCCCGGTCCGCACCGAACCAGTCACTGGGCTTTTGACGGTAAGGGACCAGCCGCGCCGTAGGGTAGCCGTACTTGGTTATCAATATCTCTTCGCCGGTCTCGGCCACCTCGTCCATAAGCTTGAGGCACTTCGCCTTGAATTCCGACGCCTTGATGGTCCAGACCGCATCCCTGCCTGCCATATTACCCCCTCCCTATCTTGACCAACTGACCGTATTATACCATAGTCATGACTATGGTCATTTAGCATCCCCAAGGTGGTCATATAGTAACAGCACCGTCCATAGCTTATCCAGCTTGACCAGCGCCTCGTCCCCACATCGTTCCACCTCCCACAACTGCACCCGGGTATCTTCTACTGACACCACTTTGACTGGTTCCGTCGAATCCACGTATTGGCTGATGTGCAGGCCCACTGTGGGAAAGGACTCTGGTCGGGGATTAAGGTGTTACAGACGAGGTACCGTCAGAGGATTGTTCGCAATTCATGACTCCATGGTTGCACCGAAGCCACCTGCATTGCCGAGAGGTGATTTGAACTCAGGCTACCGTCTGAGAATAAGGTTGCAGAGCGGGATACAGGTCCTGATACCGCTCATGTACTCCTGCCATAAGGGCAGCAGTTTCGGTCTGGGGAGTTACTTGGCCCGTTTCCTGAACCAGTTCCGCGGTGGCCGCATCTACATCGGGCCAGAGGCCAGCTGACACACCGCCCAGAATCGCTGCACCCAGCGCAGCGCCTTCTCCTTCCTCGACCGTCACCAGTGCCTGGCCCAGGGTATCGGCGAGAATCTGGCACCACAGGGGACTTTGGGCGCCACCTCCAGATACCCGGACCTTTTCCAGGTCCGGTAAACCTGCTCCCCGCATGAGATCGAAGCCATCTTTTAGGCCACAGGCCACTCCTTCCAAGACAGCCCGGGTCATATGGGGCAACTCATGCCGTACGGTCAGGCCCACGAAGGCTCCCCGTGCCAGGGGGTCTGGATGCGGCGTACGCTCTCCCGTCAGATAGGGAAGAAAGGTCAGGCCATCAGCGCCCGGTGGCACATCCGCGGCCTCGGCCACCAGTTCGCCGAAATCCCGGCCTGGGGCTAGGGTATCCCGGAACCAACGCAGACTCCCGGCCGCACTCAGCATTACGCCCATCAGGTGCCAGCGCCCAGGTACAGAGTGACAGAAGGCGTGCAAACGGCCCTGGGCCTCAATACGAGGCCTCGAGGTGGTTGCGAACACGACACCCGAAGTGCCCAAAGTGAGCGCCGCCAGACCTTCCTGTACGGCACCTACACCCACGGCCTGGGCGGCCTGATCCCCACCACCACCGGCAATCGGAATACCCGCAGTCAGCCCCAGCAGGTTGGCTGCCTCATCTGAAAGGTGGGCAGAATCCGCCGTGCCCTCTACTACGCCGGGCATGAACGTATCTGGAATGTCCAGCGCAGCCAGCATTTCCCGGGACCAAGTGCGCCGTTCCAGATCCAGCAACAGCATGCCGGATCCATCCGCTACATCGGTAGCAAATTCCCCACTCAGTTGCCAGCGTACATAATCCTTGGGCAACAGAATGTGCCGCACCTGCTTCCAGATCTCGGGCTCCTCATCCTGGACCCAGAGTATCTTGGGAGCCGTGAACCCCGTGAGAGCATCGTTACCGGTAATCGCCAGCAACTTCTCGAATCCCAGCCGGGCACGGATAGTGTCACACTGCGAACCTGTACGCTGGTCATTCCACAGGATACAGGGCCTCAGAACCTTGCCGGCTCCATCCAGCAAAACCAGACCGTGCATCTGGCCTGTAAGGCCGAGGGCCCGCACCTGCCGGGGCTCAATAGCAGCCTGTTTTACCGCATCACGGATGCTGGACACGGCCCCTTCCCACCATAAGGCGGGATCCTGTTCACACCACAGGGGGCGCGGGGTATCAAAGTCATATTCCGCGGCGGCAGAGCCCACTACATGGCCCTGCTCGTTCACGACGACCGTCTTGGTGGCCGTGGTGGATACATCCAGACCGAGCACGAAAGTGTCAGACATGCCGGAAATCCTCCTGGCACAGGCCAGTGCGTTTCAGATTAGCGGTTCCACCGCCGTGTGAAGGTATAACCCATGGATACCGTCCGACGGCCCCAGGATCAGGGGGCCGGGTCAGGCGGTAACGTGGGCATGAGAGCCCAGAGCGCGGCCGCGGGCACCCGGTCGGGGCCTCCATGTTGGTACAGGGTGCGCCACAGGTCTCCGCCATCGGGAATGTCAGTGAGGGGCAGGGAGAGGGCATGAGGCCGAACACGCTCCAGATGGCGGGCCAGCTCGGGCTGCAGGGCAGGAGGGAGCCCGGTATCCGGCAAGGCACGCAGGAAACTGTCAATCCGATCCTGCACACGTCCCTCCGCCAGGCCCTCTGCCCGCGACACTTCGCTCCGGTCAAACCAAGTGTCGCGCGCGGCATCCCATAGATGTAGGTTATGGTCCGGCGTCACGGTGAGCACTGTGTCCAGAACCTCGCTCGGATACGCGCCCGATGCCTCCGGTGCCTCCAGGATAACCTGATACTGTCCCGGACGCACCAGTCGGTACCCCTGAAACTGGACGGGATTCTGTGTGGGATCATAAATCCAGTACTCCCGGATCTCCAGCCAGGCATACAGCACGAGCTTGGACCCCCATTCCTCGTATGTGCCGTTCGGGTCGCGGGCGGAATAGTCCGACACGCATTCCATGACCAGCATGGGTAACCCATGCGTCAGAGCAGAATAAGACCGGGCCAGGGGCAGGGGCACGGCGGTCACCCACAGGGCCATGTCCGGTGACACCTGGTCCTGGAAGTCGGCGACGGTCAGGCGGTCCCCATGGGTCCGGGCCAGCCACGCCTGCAGGTCTCGGATCAGACGGCCTTCCATGATCTGGCAATAGCGCCTGGGAAAGAGTCCCCGCTCCTGTACATAGTCGGTCATCCGGATCTTGCTGTCCTCAAAGCTTTCCTGGATTCCCCCTTTAGGCATTTTCACATCCTCCACCAGGTACCGGGGGTCCGTCGTGAAATCGGAAGCATACTCATAGCGCTCCCACTGGTAGTCATACCCGGGATCGTAATGGGGCAGGGCCTGCAGCCAGGCCGGGTGTGAGGGACGGACAGGGGCAAGAACAGGGGTCATGGGACTTTCTCCAGGACGACACAGCCGGTCGCCCCCCGCTATTATAGAGCATGTGCTGTCTGGTGCAGAGGCCCAGGACATGAATGGCAGGGGGCAAAGCCAAGAGGAGCGATCACTGTCAGGATTACCGTGGATATCCGGGGGCCAGGCTGCGCGGCGGCCACCACTACGTTCACCAGCCCGCAGCCCAGGTCGTCTGCGGACCCTCTTCCGGCAGACGGCCTCAAGCCGTGGCACCCAGCTACCTACACCCGATGGGGAGCACTCTTGTCTGCCGCCACGCTCGGCTTCCTTGTGACACACGTCCGAATCCAGGCCGTGGCGGCAATGCATCAGAGACGCAGACGCGGATCAAGGGCGTCCCGCAGACCATCCCCCATGAAGTTGATGCTGAGGATGGTCATGGAGATGAACAGACCCGGCCACACAATAAGCCAAGGGTTGTAGGTGATGAAATCCTTGTTTTCGAAGAGGAGCCGACCCCAAGTAGGCACATCCGGGGGAAAACCCAGCCCGAGAAAGGAAAGGGCCGATTCCACCAGAATGGCACTGGCCACCCCCAGCGTGGCGGACACGATGACAGGAGAGAGAATATTGGGGAGGACATGCCGCCAAAGCACAAATTGCTGGCGCACACCGGTGCTGATCGCCGCCTCGATGAATTCCTTTTCCTTGAGGGAAAGCACTGTTCCCCGCACAACACGGGCGGTTGGCATCCAGCCCAGCGCCCCAATTACATATACCACCAGCATAAAAATGCCCAGCTCCGGCCCCAGCATCCGACGCATGGTGTCACGGAACAGCATGATGATGACCATAAGCAACGGCAGGCTGGGCAACGCCAGCATCATGTCGGTAAAACGCATGAGAGGATTGTCCAGCTTGCGAAAGTAGCCTGAAAGCAAGCCTACCAGCGTACCAAAGAAGATGGCGACCAGCATAGCCACCACGCCGACCGCGAGGGAGATGCGGCCCCCATAGAGATTGCGCGCCAGCGTGTCCCGGCCCAGATCATCAGTCCCCATGGGAAACTCGGGCGAGGGATTCATGTTGGCCACAGCAATGTCAATGTATTCGGGATCCGCCCGATATACCAGAGGTCCTGCCAGGATGGCCAGAGTCAGGGCCAGAAGGAGGACGAGCCCGGTTACCGCCAGCTTATGACGTACAAAGCGTCGGACTACATCTCCCCACAGGGTGCGGGGAGCCCGCAAGGAAGTGACTTGGGCCAAAGGTGGGGTGGATGAAGCTTCCTGAACCGACATGGTATTCCGAAGGATGACCAACAGGGAGAGGAGGGGTCTGTATACCTCAAGTGTACCGGATACGGGGGTCCAGGATGCCGTAGACAATGTCTGCCAGCAGATTGAAGATCACTATCAGAACCGCAAAGATGAAAGTTACGGTCTGGATCAGTGGAATATCGTTGACCTGGATGGAACTTATCAACAGGGCCCCCAGGCCGTTGACACGGAATATCTGCTCGGTAATGATCGCCCCCCCGAAGATGGTGGGTATACCCAGCGCAATTAGGGTTACCACCGGAATCAGGCTGTTGCGCATGATATGCCGGATAACGATGTACCGTTCCCGGTAGCCCTTGGCCCGCACGGTACGCACGTAGTCCTGCGTCAGATTGTCCAGCATGGCGGAGCGGGTGAAACGCACCAGCGAGGCCGTCTGGAAAAAGGCCAGAACCGCCACCGGCATTACCATTTGCCGGAGTTGGGCCATCAGGCTGGACCAGTCCACCACCCGCAGATTGGTATCGTAAATGGAGGGTAGCCAGTTCAGATTCACGCTGAAGACGATAATCAGGACCAGGCCCGTGAAAAAGGTGGGTACTGAGTAGCCAATCAGCGAGAACAGGGTACCCAGCTGATCAAACACAGAATACTGCCGGACGGCCGAGATCACTCCCACCGGAATGGCAATTAGAACTGAGACCACATACGCCAGTCCCACCACCCAGAGGGTCTGAGGCACCCGTTGCAGAATCAGATCGAAGACTGGAGTGCCTCGGCTGCCCCAGGAGGTAATGCGCAGACGGGCCTCTGAATTCCCAATCTCAATGCCCAGCGCCTTTTCCAGCAAGGCCAGCGGCTCATTGATGAAGAACTGGCGCAGCCACAGCACGTACTTGATATGCATGGGCTTATCCAGCCCCATGGCTTCCCGGACCATCTGGCGTACCTCGGGCCGGATGGTTTCGGGCAGGGCCCCCGTGGGATCACCCGGTGCCAGATCCAGGATACTGAAAATCACAAAGCTGATGGCCAACAACGTGGGAATGGCGGTGAGGAGTCGCCGTATTAGATAATTGCTCACGAGGTGACCAGAGATGAAGAAAACTGGAGGAAAGCGACTGATGCCGTTCCCCCCAGTTCATAAACTGCTGGCTCGATGCTATTCGCTCAGGGTCCATTCCCCGATGTTCCACATTTCGCTATCCCAATCATGGATGTTTACATTCAGGAGATTGTTGGACTTGGCGGAAACTTTAGCCCGGAACACGAGCGGGATCTGGAAATGGTTCTGGACATTCATGTCATTAAGGGCCTTGACAATGCGTTCCCGGTCCGGTCCAACCTGTGTCTTCACCAGTTCCGCAAACAGGACATCGAATTCCGGGTTACAGCCGCGGAAGATGTTGCCTCCCGCCCAGGTATTGGCTCGTTCCGGGATGTACTGGCATTGCCAGCTGGAAAGATGCTGCTGGGGATCGATAGTGGGTCCGGTCGTATACATCTGAATATCGGTGTAGAACTTCTGGTACGTGTCCGGACTGTTGGGATCGCCACCGAAGAAGACTCCCGCGTCATGGTTCAGGAGTTCGGTTTCAATACCAATTTCGCCCCACCATTGCTTGATCAGGGCCTGGGTCTTTTGGCGTACCGTATTGGTGGACGTTTGGTAGCGAACCACCAGCGGGATGCCATCATATTCGCGGACACCGTCGCCATCGGAATCCACAATGCCAGCTTCATCCAGCAAGGCATTGGCGCCATCGATATCCTGCGTCAGGCAGTCATCATTGGCCGTGGAAACATAGTGACTGGGTCCCGCAATCACATTGCAGGTGGGCTGCCCGGCAAAACCGTACAGATTGGTGGCGATCACCGCGCGATCGATGGCCATGGACATGGCCTTGGGAATCACGGTGCCTACCAGGAATGGATGGGGATTGGTGCCATCCAGGTATTCGGAGCGGTCATCACCCAGTTCCGGATCGGGATTGGTCTGGTTGACCAGCAGCCGCTCCACGAGTCCCCCGTAAGCAGTGATGATCTCACCCTGGCCCTTGGCTTCCATGTCCAACAGGATTTGGGGCTCTACCTGCAGGTTCCAGGCGTAATGGGCTTCGCCCGTTTCAAACACGGCCCGGGCGGCTGAAGCGGCATCGCCTCCGCCCTTGAATACCACCTGATCAAAGTAGGCCGGTTCACCATGATAGTGCGGATTACGTTCGTACACCGCCACATCGTTGACCTTGAACTCGGTCAGGCGATAGGGCCCCGTGCCATGGGGCATGAGATTCTGCTCATTGCAGGTCTGGGCCGCAGCTCCTACGCAGTCGGCAAACTGGGCACGCTGAATAATGGGCCCCTGGGCAGTGACAAACGAATTGTATGGATAAGGCGTGAAGGACTCGAAAGAAATCTTGACGGTCCGATCGTCCAAGGCTTCTACATTGGCGACGCCATCGAAGTTGTCGATAGACACACATCCCGTCTCAGGATGAGTACAGTATTCCCAGGTAAAGACCACGTCATCTGCAGAGAAGTCACTGCCATCCGACCATTTCACCCCTTCTTTCAGGGTCCAGGTGATCGACATGCCATCTTCCGCAACGCCACCATTTTCCGGGGTGGGGATCTCCGCAGCCAGCTTGGGCACCAGATTGCCAGCTGGATCGTAATTGGCCAGCGGTTCCAGTGTGATGGCACCGGAATCCTGATCCTTGGTTCCACCCGACAGATACGGTCCCGGCAGGGAAGAAGCCTGCCAATAAAGAATGGTCAGTACCTTCCCGTCCATCGCCATGCCCGTTTCGGCCTCACCGCCCGAGGGTGCCTGTGAGGCCCCCGGTACCGGAGAGGCACAAGCCGCCAGCAGCAGTCCCAGCAGGGCCAGGGCCAGCAGCAGTCCTATCCTTTTGCCTAGTAGTATTCTTGCCATATGTCTTGTTCTCCGGATCAATTTGTGAGAAAAGAAAAAGAACTTGATACGCTGATGCCTCGCAAAGGATGCCCGAGCATAGTCTTGCCACGGATTCGCTGTTGGCAATAACCTACTATGGACCGGGGTTCCCTGAGGCGACGTACCCAGTGATTATAATGGGGAATTGGTTAATTATATCAATGGCAGAATCTGCCCATTGGGGGTCGAAACCCGTTCATAGGCATATGCCGCAGACAGATCCGGTAGGGGGATTATGCCTTGGGGGCTAACACCTGACCGCATGGCATACTGACAGACCAAGACCCGATCCAGCAAGGCAGATTTTGGCGTAATCCTGGGAGACTGTTGTAATGCCCCAACCCAATGTAATTGTGTTTTTCACAGATCAGCAGCGCTGGGACACCTCCGGCCTGCATGGCAATCCGCTCGATCTGACACCCAATTTCGACGCCATGGCCATGGCGGGTACCCATCTGTCCCACACTTTTACCTGCCAGCCTGTGTGCGGTCCGGCTCGGTCCTGCCTGCAGACCGGTCTCTATGCCACGGAAACTGGCTGCTGGCGCAATGGTATTCCCCTGCCGGAGGACGCCCATACCCTAGCCCATAGTTTTGGCCATGCAGGCTATGACACGGCCTACATTGGCAAGTGGCATCTGGCACGCACACCGACCCCCGGCCCAGTACCGGTGGAGCAGCGGGGAGGCTATGACTACTGGCTGGCGTCCAATACTTTGGAATTTACCTCGGATGCCTATGACTGCGTCATGTATGACAATGACGGCCAAGCCGTCAAAATGCCTGGATACCGCGTGGATGCCCAGACGGACGCCGCTATTCGTTACATTGATGCTCACCAGGAGAACCCTTTCTTCCTGTTCCTTTCCTACATCGAGCCTCACCACCAGAATCATTTGGATGACTATCCTCCCCCAAATGGATACCGGGAACGGTATGCCGGCCGCTGGACCCCACCTGATCTGGCAGCTCTGGGCGGATCCACCCAGCAGCATCTAGGCGGCTATTACGGCATGGTGAAACGCCTGGATGAAGCCTTGGGCCGCTTGCGGGATGCACTGCAAAGCCTGGACATGCTGGACAACACCATTCTGCTTTACACCACGGATCACGGCTGCCACTTCAAGACCCGCAATGCTGAATACAAGCGCTCCTGCCATGAAGCCTCCATCCGCCTGCCTACGGCTCTGTCTGGACCTGGATTCGATCATGGAGGCCGTGTCGATGAACTGATCAGTCTGGTGGATCTGCCTCCTACCCTGCTGGAGGCTGCTGGCTTGCCTATACCGGAACAGATGCAGGGACGCTCCCTGCTGCCTTTGCTGCAGAACCAGGCCTCAGCTGCGTGGCCGGAAGAGGTCTTTATCCAGATCAGCGAATCCCAGGTGGCCCGGACCGTACGTACCCGCCGCTGGAAATACTGTGTGGAAGCACCGGGCCTGGCTGGCAATCAGGTGGCCCAAGCGGAACGCTACGTCGAGTCCGAACTCTATGATCTGGCCTATGATCCCTACGAACTGACCAACTTGGTAGGTCTGGAATCCCATCGTGACGCAGCGGATGTGTTGCGCCAGCGCCTGTTGCGCCGCATGCGGGAAGCTGGAGAGCCAGAGGCCGAGATCATAGCCGCACCTTCCGTGCCCTCCGGACAGCGGCGGGTAACAGCGGAAGAAGCCCATAGCTGAAAAACTGTCGACCCTGTATTGTGCGTATCCTGGCGATTGAAACCAGCTGTGATGAAACCGCGGCGGCGGTGGTAGACGATGGTCATCACGTACTTTCCAGCATCGTGGCCTCCCAAATTGAACTCCATGCGCGGTTCGGGGGGATTTACCCCGAAGTTGCCAGTCGTCAGCATGTCCTGGCGATTGACGGCGTAATTGCAACTGCATTGCGGGAAGCCGATATTGCCGCTGTCGCCGATTTGGATCTGATTGCTGTTACCTACGGTCCGGGTCTGGTGGGCAGCCTGATGGTAGGAGTCAATACCGCCAAGGGGTTATCCCTCGCCAGTGGTGTACCTCTTGTCGGCGTAAATCATCTGGTGGGGCATATCTACAGTCTTTGGCTGGACGATACCGGTGCGGTGGGTTGTTCCTGGCACGATCTCGCCTTTCCGATCGTGTTTCTCATCGTGTCAGGAGGCCACACAGAACTGGTACTAATGGAAACTCATGGCCAGTTTCAGGTGTTGGGCAGCACCTTGGATGATGCCGCTGGTGAGGCCTTTGACAAGGTGGCGCGCATTCTGGGTTTGGGTTTCCCGGGTGGCCCTGTCGTGGAAAGGGCTGCCGAGAAGGGGGATCCCCATCAGCACGATCTTCCTTATCCCTTACAGGGTAACCTGTCCCATCGTTTCGATTTCAGCTTTTCCGGCCTCAAGACCGATATGTTGCACCGGGCCCGGAAGGCAGGCCTCCAAGACCCCGGTGACGAAGAAAATGCCCCGTCCCCAGTCGTAGCGGATTTGGCCGCCGCCTTTCAGGCCCAGGTTGTCACTAATTTGCTGGACAAGACCATGGACGCGGTGCAGTTTCACGAGGCCCGTTCTGTGTGTATCTGTGGTGGGGTCAGTGCCAATCAGCAGTTACGCCAGGAAGCTACTGAGCGTTTTGGTCAGATTTGTGTGCCCATGCGTATTCCCCCACTCAGGTATTGCACAGACAATGCGGCCATGATCGCCGCGGCGGCCTATGCCCTGAGCCAGTTGGAGACCGATGCCCCAGCCGGTCTGGATCGTTCTGACCTGGGTATGGATGTGATTGCCCGATTGCCGATCCCTGAAAATTCCCTGACCTAATCGGATTGAACCACTAGCATTAACACCGAGTCTTCGGCGGGACTTTCCACCACCCTTATCCTCCCGGGTCCCGTGCTGTCTGCTCAGGATCAAGGATTCTTGACCCTTAACACAGCAGGTATTGATTCACTCAGCCCGTAGTCCTGGTCTTCTTCTACAAGCAGAAACATGGTGGGACTGCAACGAATCTGGCCTCTGTCATCAGAACCTGAATCGGCACAGCCGTCACCTGGCAAGAAAAAAGGTGAGGCGATCAGGCAGGAATAATCCCTCATTTCTGGACCTCTTGCGCTCGCAAACAGAGGAAGAGCTGTGTTATGTCAGCAGGCGAGAAGCGAGGGATTGAACGGAAGGGAAGGTTGTACAATGAAGCGACTGACTTACCTATCCAGATAACGGCAAACAAATGGACCTCGAACTACAAGGAAAAACCGCACTCATCACCGGCGGAAGCAAGGGAATCGGCAAGGCCATCGCACTTGAACTGGCCAGGGAAGGGGTGGATATAGCCATCGCCGCCCGTTCCCAGCCTGCCCTTGACGCAACCGCGCAGGAACTAGCGGCCGAAACCCAACGCAAAGTGGTGGCGATAGCCGCCGACACCACGAGTTGGGACGACGTGCAGAGAATGGTGAATACGACTGTCACTCAGCTCGGTAGCGTGGATATTCTCGTGAACAGCGCCGCCATGGTCGGCGGACAGGTGCGCGGTACGATTGACGAGGCCAACGAACAGGACCTGATCGAAGACCTTGATACCAAGGTTGTCGGCTACTTTCGCAGCATCAAGGCCGTGGTGCCACACATGCGAACCAGGCAATGGGGTCGCATTATCAGCATCGGTGGTTTATCCGCTCGTCAGGCCACCATTTACGGCCTGCGCAACGCGGCTGTAGTGCATATGACCAAGACGCTTTCCGACCAGCTGGGTCCGGACGGCATCACCCTCAACGTCGTCCACCCTGGCCTGACACTCACCGATACCATCAACGAACGGCTTGACGACCAAGCCCGGCAGCAGGGCATTCCCTGCGATGAGGTCAACACGACAATGGGCCAGAACGTTGCCATACGGAGACTGATCCAGCCTGAGGAAATTGCGTGGCTCACTGTCTATCTGGCCTCGCCCAAGGCGGAATGTATTACCGGCGAGGTAATAGCAGCAGGCGGTGGCGCCATGGGCGCAGTACACCAGTAGGCACGGACTCAGGCCTAGTTTCCGTACCATTGCGGCAAGGCATTGCAGTTGCATCTACCCCGAACACGGCCATAGTCCTCCCTCGTCTCTTCGAGCCAGGTACTTGGACGTAAGGCCCCATATCCAGTCGCAGGGGGCGGTCTTGCCTCTCGGAAACATGCAGTTTCCGGGTCATTGCCTGTCTTGGGAGTGTAGTGTGAGATCTGCTGTACCGTCTTACCTTCATGGGCCCGTCGGATTGCCGGCATGACCGGAAGCCTGCTTGCGTCAGGATAACCTGGACACAGGGGTTGAGGCTCCTCCAGTGGTTGGACTTTCCCCTTGTGACAAGGCTGCCGGTAAGCGGCGGCACCTCGTGGAAGTAGCCATTCCTTCCAACATTGAGCTATAAGCACCACGCGCAGCCAGTATGCAAGAAAACATTCCTGTTTCCCTTATCACGGTATCAGGACCATGATTAAGGATAACTGCGTCCATTCTGGCCCTTATACCGTGTTACACTTATTACGTGGTATAGAGTCGGGATAAAAAGGCAGGGCCATGAACATCACACTGAGCATTGATGAACAGATCGTGAAGAAGGTGCGCAAGATTGCGATTGACAGAGACACCACCCTGAACGCTATGGTGCGAGAATATCTGACATCAGTGGCGGAAAGCGACCTGGCTGTCCGCAAGGAACAGGCCGCCCAACTGATGTCATCTACGGAACGCCTTGCACGCGATATGGGACCCCGCAGTTGGACGCGCGAGGACCTTCATGCAGAAAGGCTGAGCCGATATGGCCGATAGGGTATTCGTGGATACCAATATCCTGGTTTACATGTATGACCGTAGGGATCCGGCCAAGCGGAGTATTGCCCGGCAACGGGTAAGGAGAGGTATAGAAGAGGGAACACTGTTGCTCTCCGTTCAGGTGCTGGGGGAGTTTTTCACCGTAGTGACGCGGCGTATCCCGAACCCTCTTTCGGCCGAAGAAGCCGAGCTTGAACTCAACCGTTTTGCCGTTATGCCTGTAGTCGGAATCGATATGGCTATGGTTCGTCGCGGGCTCTATACCCATTTGCGATATGGCATTACCTACTGGGACGCGCTGATCGTGGCTGCCGCTGAACGAGCAGGCTGTACGCGTATCCTGTCGGAAGACCTGAATCCCGGACAGACGTACAACGGGATAGAGATCGAAGACCCTTTCTGAAGGCTTGGCCGCCCGTGGCAGGCAGGCGGCGGTAGTCATTCCCTGTTCTTGCCCCCCTTGCCTCTGTTGCAATTTTGAGTGTGAATGAATATCATTCAAGATATGAATGATATTCATTAGAGATATGCCCTCGCCAGTCCTTTCCCGTATGGTTGAATCCCGTCTGCAAAACTGCCTGGACGTTATGCCAGCAGTGGTGGTAACGGGTGCTCGCCAGACGGGAAAAAGCACCTTGGCCCAGGAATTGACACCCGGGAACCGTCAGTATCTTTCCCTGGATGATCTGGACGTACTGGACATGGTTCAACGCGACCCCGACATATGGTTGCGTGGCAACCAACCCTTGACTCTGGACGAAGTACAGCGGGAACCGGGCCTTCTACACGCGGTAAAACGGGCCATTGACCGAGATCGTCAGCCCGGGAAGTTTCTTCTCACCGGCTCAGCCAATCTGCTCTTGATGCGACAGGTTTCGGAATCTCTCGTCGGCCGGGCCAGTTACCTGACCCTGTGGCCCATGACCAGGGGAGAGCAGAAGAGCCGGGGACACGGAGGCATCTGGGAGGAATTGCTGGGAACTCGCGATGAGGAGTGGTTAGACTTGCTGGCGGCCCAGCCGACTGAGCCGGAGGACTGGCGCGCGTGGGCACGCCGCGGCGGTTTCCCCCTGCCAGCTCTTTACCTCAACACGGAACAGGAACGGACCATTTGGTTTGATGGCTATGTGCGTACTTATCTGGAACGGGATCTGCAGACGCTTTCGGCCATTACCGCCTTGCCCGACTTCCGGCGGCTTATACGGGCTGCCAGCCTGCGCCTGGGCCAGATCATCAATCAGACGGATTTGGGCCGCAATACGGCATTGCCACAACCCACCGTACACCGCTACCTCAACTTGCTGGAGACTTCCTATCTGCTGGTGCGACTTCCCGCCTATGCGGTAAACCGTACCAAGCGGCTGATTAAATCCCCCAAACTGTATTGGGGTGATACGGGACTGGCTTTCTACCTGGCCCAGGAGACGCAACCGCGCGGTGTCCATCTGGAAAACCTCATTCTTCACGATCTCCTGACTTGGCGTGATACGCGCCCAGAGCGGGCTGAAGTCTGTTATTGGCGCACAACCATCGGTGAAGAAGTGGACTTCGTGATTGAGGCAGCGGACCGTCTGGTACCCATTGAGGTCAAATCAACCGTTCGTCCCCGTCTCCGTGATCTTGCTCATCTGCGAACTTTCCGGGCTGAATACGGAGAGAAGACCAGGGCTGGCTTGTTATTGCATGATGGAAACAGGCTGGAATGGCTTGCCCCCGATGTACTGGTTACCCCTTGGTGGAAAGTCCTGTGAGAGTCTGCTGCTCTGTCCATTCCGGTTAACGGCACAGTATCAACGGTATGGACCTGGCGCAGGTCATATCCTGCAGGGGAATGTGGATTAGTCTTCCTCCATGGCAGTTTCAAGCAAACAGGGACCTCATTGTGCCTGCGGATTGCTGGAAACCATCGGCAAAACTGCCACCTGCTGGCTTGTATATGCTTTCCAGGGATATGGCACCATCATAGCCGTCATTCTTCAAAGCAGCCGCCATGTCAGACAGGAAGGGCCCCATGTCCCCTTGGGCCAAGGGGACACAGGACACACGGGCTTGCGCCGGCCTGACGCGGGCATCCTTGATATGGATATGACCCAGATACCCGCCCAGCAACTGCTGGTAGCCATCCGGATACGCAGGTTCACCGGCATAGAGACAGTTGCAGGGATCCCACAGCACCTTCAGATGGTCAGGATGCCCCAGATCGTCCAATAACTTGCGGGCTAGCGTCGCTGAATTCACCATCCCTGTATTGCCGGTCTCTATCACCAGTGTCTGCTGCCGGTCATCGGCCAGTTGAATGGCCGGTTCTATCAGGGTCAACAGCCGACCCCACGCTCCCGTGGCCACCACCCACTCCTCCGCGCCGTGATCCCCAAACAGAATCATCTCTTTGCGGAAACTCATGATGCGTACCAGCGGTGCGTTCAGCCGCTGGGCCAAATCGATACATCGCTCCAAGCCCGCCAGGTGGGCCTGCATCACAGGTCCATGAAGTTCCGTATCCATAACGGGCAGTCCACTGAAGGTATGCCGGGAAATACAGGACACACTGACTTTCTGGTCGGCCAGCAGACTTGCCGTGGACTCAACCTGGGCTTCGGTCATGTCCCCTACTTCCACCCCATCAACATACTGCAGTTCCACCTCGGCCAAACCTGCTTCCCGCGTGACGGCCAGCGCTGTGGCCAGATCCCGGCTTATGCCATCTGCAATGACTCCCAGTCGGGCCATGTCAATTCACCTCGGTTCCTGACATTTGTTCCAGTATCTTGACAGTCGCCCAGTTGTCTTCGTCGGGAAAAGATGACATTCCGGCCTGGAAGAGTTCCATCGCTGCCGCCGTCGCGAACAGGCTTACCCCCGCCTGACGCGCCAAATCCATGGTGATAGTCAAGTCCTTATGGATCGTGCCAATACCGCTTCCTGTACCCGTGAATTGTCGGGTCCGGACCTTGTCTATACAGTCCTTGATAAGGGGTGAGGCCACATGACTGGCCCCAAACACTTCTGCCATAACCTTCCCGGACACGCCTGCCTTGCTCCCCAATACAAGCGCTTCGAATACGGCCACAAAAGTGGTACCAATGAGGGCTTGCAGGGCTGCCTTGGCCGTCTGGCCTTGACCCACTTCGGATCCCACGTGCTGGATATTGCCTCCTACCGCATCGAATACATCCCGGTGTGTCTCCAGCAGGGCCTTGTCACCGGCCACCATCATGGCCAGAGTTCCCGCCTCCGCTCCGGACTGTCCACCACTAACCGGACTGTCCAGTACTTGCACACCGGATGCATTACATATCTCGGCTGCCTGTCGTACTTCAGCCGGTTTCACGGTAGCGCTGATCACCACCGTGCCCTCGCCGTTCATCCCGGCCAGTACACCCTCTGCACCCTGTAACACAGCCAGCACCTGACTCCCATTGAGGACCATGATGAAGAGAATGTCTGATGCTTCCCCGACTTGACGGCCCGACAGGAGTGCGTGACCCCCAAGATCCGACAGCAGCTGTCGCCTTTCCGCACGCAAATCGAATCCTGCCACTCCAAACCCGGCCTGGTGCAGATTGCGGGCCATCCCTAATCCCATGGCTCCCAGGCCAATGACTCCCACGCGCTTCATGCCACTGCCTCCCTTAAGGTTCAAGAAGGATCTTGGGGACCGAACAACATCGGCCTCTTGGGTATTGGCGAAAATCAGTGCGCTACGTGACCGGCGGAACCGGCAGGGTATCCGGCTCCGCTACTACAGGCAGGTCGGTAGAATCTTCCGCGGATGACGTAGGGCCCGCATCCCCATCGTCTCCGGTATCGGACGGGGCTTCCTTGTGTACCTGAATGGAAATATCGTACTCACGCAGGGGCAGGTTGGATCGGGTTTCCGGGAAAGATACCGGGTAATCCATGAGTTTGGCAAAGACATAGGTGCCCAGGACCCGTGCACTGCCCATGAGGGGAGCGGCCAGAAAGGCTCCCATCACGCCGTTGGACAGATAGCCCACGGTCACGCCACAAATTACCAGGATGGGATGGATGTTGACAAAACGACCGATCAGCCGCGGCACAATGGTGTTGTTTTCCAGTTGCTGCATGACGAAGTAGGCAGCCACAATGACCAAGGCAAACACCACGTGATTCATCTCGGGAAACGTGGTACTGCCCGTAGTGAGGCCCACCAGGATCGCCGGAATCATGGAAATGATAGGCCCCAAATTGGGAATGATTTCCAGGGCCCCCGCAATCAGGGCCAGGATTAGCGCACCCTGCACACCCAGTATGGACAAGGTGACATAGGCGAGAATACACACGGTCAGGGACAGAATGACCTGGCCCCAGAAAAAGGCGTGCCACAGATTGCCGATGCACCGGATGAGACTCACCCACTCAGCCTGGTACCGGGAAGGGAAATTGCCTACCACAAACTCCCGTATCCGGGGGGCATCCTTGGTCAGGTATAGGCTGACCACAAAGATGAACAGGGCGGAAAGCAAGATGGATACACCTGTATTAATGACGCCCAGGCCAAAGTCCAGCGTGCCCCGAAACAGGTTGGAATTGGCACCCTCCGAAGAAGCGAAGGCGGTATCCAGGGTGTTGATCATTTCCTGTAAGGTGGGCAACACGTCTACCGAGGCACCACTGAACCAGGGTTCCACCGCCGACCTGATGCCCGAAAGATCCAGCGGCACATCAAACAGCATGATGGTATCCGGAATCTGATTGTTCTGATCCCGCAACAGTTCGAGGAAATTGGCCCCGATCCTGAGCACAGTCTGGTACTGCTGATCAATGATGGGCATCATGGCATAGGAACCCAGCACCAGGACCGCCAGCAGTAACAGATACACGATAAAGGTCACCACACCACGCGGGAGACGGATGCCACTGGCGAAGTTGACAATGGGATTCAGAATGTACGACAGTAGTCCAGCCGCAATCATCAGGGGCAACACCCGGCGGGCCAGCCACAGCAGGAATATGACCAGGATCAGAATGAGGAGCAGGATGCCACGCTTGAACTGGGTATCCCAGCGCGATCCTGACTCCGGCTGCGGGACAGGAATATCCACCGTTGAGCCGCGGGTATTTGCGGGTAATCCTCTCTGATTGTGAACAGTCGGACACAGGAACCACCGAGCGGTGCCTGCGACGTTCTCATGGATGGCTCGGAGCCAGTGTGCCAGCGGTCTGCCTAGTATAAGACACAATATCGGGATCCAGACAATGCTATCTCCGTGCCCTGACGTATCCCACGAACAGTCCACCCGTTTACGGTGGGCTTTTATGGAGCGGTGTAAACCACTGTGTCCCGATATGATCTGAACTGTGCGCAGGGCTAAGACCAGTCTTGGCGGGAATGCATGCACATGGACAAAGCTCATGGCGGCCAGTTTTCTGGTAAGAATATCCCGTTCGACATCTCTTTCCCGGGCAGATTGTCATTCCCGCTGCCATGCCTGAGCTCCGATGTGCCTTACAATATTTCGACTGCCTTTTAGCGATCAGTATGACGCTTCCCGGACCCTGCTGCTTACCGTGATCATTTTCCGGACCCTGCTGACTTTATGGGCTGACCGACGACATCTTGTTGGGGCCGGTATGCTGGCGCTAGGGGTCATGGCAGGTCTGTCCGCCTGCACCAGTCCTGAAGCCGAAGTTACCGACGTTTATGCGCAGGCCTTGCTGCCTGAGTTTGCTTCCCTGCCCCGGGAACTCAACCATCTACCCCGCTATCAGATGGACGTGTGGTTTCAACCACACCGGAATCACCTTGATGGCGCTTTGCGGATCTCTGGCATCAATACTTCAACGGATACCTGGCAACAACTGGTCTTTCGTCTCTATCCCAACCTGTTCCACTACGGCGGCCGCATGACAATCACGAAAGGCTCCCTGACAGACGGTTCCCTGGTGCCCTTCCGGCTGGAAGTTGAAGATACAGCCGCCGTTTTCCTGCTGGCACAGGAAAATTGGATTGACCCCAACGAGGCCTTTACCTTCCATCTGGAGTGGAGTCTGGATCTGCCCGTACTGCCGGATGTCTCCAGTGTCTATGTCCGCTTTGGACGGATGCTGGGTTTTCATTCCGTCCCCCTCTTTTATCCGTCCTTGGCTCCCTACCTCCCTGGCACTCCTCCCAATCCAGGCTATTGGTGGCTGGAAGAGGCCCCACCCCAAGGGGACGTAGCTTTCAATCAGGCTTCTTTCTTTGACGTTATTCTCTTCATGCCCCCCGACTATCCCCCGGTCACCAGTGGCGTAACCATTGCCCAGCGTGCTGTATCCCATACCTGTCCCTTCCAGTTACCCTGGGCGGATTGCACCGCGGAGCAGCAGGCCCAATGCCTGGAGGTACGATCGGAACCGGAGTGCCGGATACGGACGCTGGAAGAATACCGGTACGTTGCCGGTCCGACCCGCGAGTTTGCCCTCATTACCCACCCGGATTACGAAAGCGTCGACTTCGATGTCAATGGCATTATGGTTACAAGCTACTGGGTGCCAGCCTATGCTGCGTCAGGGCTGTCGGCCCGGGATTATGCGGTCGCAGCCCTGCGCATCTATACCCGAGCGTTTGGTCCCTATCCCTATCCGACCCTGAATGTGGCCATGGCTCCCTTGGCCAACGGCTCTATGGAATATCCCTTGTTAAACCAAATTGGCTTGCAACTGTACCGGGATTTTGAAGCCAATTTGGAATCCCAGATAGCTTTTGCCGTGGCCCATCAGTGGTGGTATCAGCTTGTACACAACGATCCCGTGAACGAGCCGTGGCTGGATGAAGCCTTGAGTACTCTGTCTACGCTGATCTACCTGGAGCAATTGTACGGGCCCGAACACGCCGAACTCTTTCGGGTCCAGGAATGGGAGGTGCCGGTAGCCTATCTGCAGGCAAGGGATCGGGATGCCCCCATTGACCTGCGCGTGAACGAGTATGCCACTAACCAGGACTTCCAAATCATGGTGTATCGCAAAGGTGCCCTGTTTTTTCACCACCTGCGGGAAGCCATGGCCCATCAGGCTTTTCGTCTTCAGCTCAGTGAAATCATGGCCGAACATCGCTTTGGTTTGATAGACTCGGAGCAGCTTTTGACTTACTTTTGGGATGCCAGTCCCTCTGCCATGATTCTGATCCAGGACGAATACCTGGATGCCCGCCACCGCCGTTGAGAGCAAGCGTCAGAGTTTCCCTTCTTCCCTTCCTCACGCCAGCCGGATCCATGAACACACGCCACGAACTTTCTTCCAATCTGTACGGTGACTTGGTTGTCTTCGGAGGCACGGCCAATCGGCCTCTTACCCGCTCCGTGTGTAATGCTCTGGGCCTGGAACCGGCGCAGGCGTCAATCCATCAGTTTGCCAACTCCAATACCTTCGTGCAGTTGCAACACAGTGTCCGCGGTAAGGACGTATTTCTGATTCAACCTACCGCTGCTCCTGCCAACGATAACCTGATGGAACTCCTGATCTTTATTGAGACTCTGCGGCGCGACAGCGCAGGCCGTATCACGGCGGTCTTACCCTATTACGGTTATGGACGCACCGACAAAAAAGATCTGCCCCGTTCGCCCATCACCGCCCGGCTGGTCGCCGATCTGATCGTAACGGCCGGCGCGGATCGCATCCTGACGGTAGATTTGCACGCCGGGCAAATCATGGGCTTTTTCTCAGTTCCGGTCGATGAGATTTCCGCCATCAATTCCATCGCCCGCTATTTCCAGTCTCTGGATCTGGACTTGGACCGCACCTCAGTAGTGTCACCTGACATCGGAGCCGTGCGCCGATCCCGCAATTTGGCCGAAAAGCTGAATCTGCCCCTGGCCGTCATCGAAAAACGGCGTCAGGCGGATGGACTGGATATGTTGAATATTATCGGTAATGTCGAGGATCACGATGTGATCGTGTTGGACGACGAGATTGACACGGGCGGCACGATCACGGAAGCGGCCACCTTTCTCAAGGAACAGGGCCAAGCCCGAAACCTGTATGCCGCCGTTACTCATCCCGTCTTCAGTCATCCCGCTACGTGCAAGCTCGCTGCCAGTCCTTACCAGCGGGTTGTGGTCACGGATACCCTGGTTATTCCTCCCGAGAAAATGTGTAACAAGATTGAAATTCTCAGTCTGGGACATATTCTGGCCGGGGTCATTTCTCGCATACACAAGGGACACAGCGTGGGAGAATTTCTGAACTATTGATAGCGACTCTGTTGATTGTCTGCTCCACGGTTGGGTAGTAACCCGCCACAGGATCTGATTCCGGTAGCTCCATGCCCATACTCCTCCTTTCCAGTTATACAGGTTTCCATCATGTTGCGCCAAGTGTATAACCGTCTGTTCGGGACCGCAGACGAACGGGTCCTACGGAACCTGCAGCCACTGGTTGATGTCATCAATGACCGGGAAACGGAAGTGGCGCAGTTCAGCACGGACGACCTGCAGGCACAGACCGCACGCTTCCGCCAGCAGATCCAGCAGGAGACGGCGCAGGAACAGACCCAGTTGGAAGAAACGGCGCGGGCCCATGCCCTGGCCGAGCCGCATCAGGTAGCGGCCACCCAGTATGCCTGGAAACAGGCTCAGGACCAGTTACGCAAGGCCGAGAATCGTATTCTGGATGAATTGCGGATAGATGCCTTTGCCGCCGTGCGGGAAGCCTGCAAGCGCACACTGGGCAAGCGCCATTATGATGTCCAGTTGTTGGGCGGCTTGGTTCTGCATCAGGGCTCCATTGCCGAAATGAAGACTGGGGAAGGCAAAACCTTCGTAGCTACCCTCGCTCTATATCTGAATGCCCTGGCGGGACGCGGTGCCCACCTGGTCACCCCCAACGACTATCTGTCCAAAGTGGGGCTACAGCTGATGGGTCCCATTTACCACTTGTTGGGCGTGTCCGCTGCCGTCATCCAGAACCAGGGCAATACCCAGGATCAGGGCAGTTTCATTTTTGACCCTGATCATGCCACCACGGATGACCGCTATCAGGCTCTGCGCCCCATTTCGCGCATAGAAGCCTATCGGGCAGACATTACCTATGGCACCAACAATGAATTTGGCTTTGACTATTTGCGGGACAATATGGCCCGCACCGTACAGGGCAAGGTTCAGCGTCCTTTGCACTATGCCATCGTGGATGAAGTGGACAATATTCTGATTGACGAGGCCCGGACGCCCCTTATCATTTCCGGGGTGGCCCGTGAAAGCTCCAATCTGTATCAGAAGTTTGCGGCCCTGGTGCGACCCCTGAAACAGGAACAGGACTACACGGTAGCGGAAAAAGAACGAGCAGTGACGCTGACCGAAACGGGCCTGGAACGCATTGAGAAGGCCCTGGCCATAGACAACCTGTACGGCAGCGAACATGCCGAAATGCTGCCCTATCTGGACAATGCCCTACGGGCCAGCGTCCTGTACAAGCGGGATATTCATTATCTGGTGCGTTCAGGACAGGTGGTCATTGTAGATGAATTCACAGGTCGCATGATGGAGGGGCGCCGTTTTGGGGAAGGTCTGCACCAGGCCATAGAAGCCAAGGAAGGGGTTAAGGTGCAACAGGAATCCGTCACCTTGGCCAGTATTACCTTCCAGAATTATTTCCGTATGTATCCCAAACTATCCGGGATGACAGGCACGGCCAAGACCGAGGAAGAGGAACTGGGCAGCATTTACGATCTGGACGTAGTATCTATCCCCACCTACAAGCCGATTATCCGTGGGGATCACACCGATGTGGTCTATCGCAACCAGGATGGCAAGTTCAGGGATGTGGTGGCGGAAATCCAGCAATTCCATGAGCAGGGCCGTCCTGTCCTTGTCGGTACCGTGGCCATCGAAACCAGCGAATTGCTGAGTCGGAGGCTACGCCGGGCTCGCATTGCCCATGAAGTGCTTAATGCCAAGAATCACGAAAGAGAAGCTGTCATTATTGCCCAGGCGGGACGCCGGGGTGCAGTGACCATTGCGACCAATATGGCGGGACGCGGAGTGGATATTCTGCTTGGCGGGAACCCGGAAGGCCTCGCTCGCGAAGCCCTGCGCAAACAGGACTTTGATCTCCTGGAAATAGCTCTGCAGGACTGGAATCATGCGCTGGAGCTACTGGATAAGGGTCATGATCCGGTCCAGGAAGTGAAAGGGACTTGGGTTCAGGTTCTCAAAAAGATCTACGAGCAGGTCCAACAAGAACGCAAAGAGGTGCGAGAGTTGGGGGGTCTGCATGTCGTGGGTACGGAGAGGCATGAATCGCGCCGTATCGACAATCAGTTGCGGGGCCGATCCGGCCGTTTGGGCGATCCGGGCAGCAGTCGCTTCTTCCTCAGCCTGGAAGATGATCTGCTGTTGCGTTTTGGCGGGGAACGACTGAATACGGTCATGACCCGGCTCAAACTGGACGATGCGCCCATCGAGAGTGGGATGATCGACCGCGTGATAGAGAACGCGCAAGTCAAGGTAGAAGGTTTCTATTTCGACAGCCGCAAGAGTGTCCTCCAATATGACGAAGTAATGAATGAACAGCGTACGGCCATCTACCAACAACGGCAACGCATCCTGGAATCAGAAGCCATCATGTCAGTTATGCAAACCTTGATGGATGATTCCCTTTCCTCTCTGGTGGACGAGTTGTTCGGCGATCGGGATGAAGATGAAGAAGATACTATTCCCAACATTCTGACCCTGTTTCCCCCTCATAGCCTGCAATTGCCGGCGTCCATGCGGGAATTCATGCCTATCGATGACGACGCGGAACTGGAAGCGGATCAAGCGTTGGCCCAACTAAACCATGCCGCTATGGCCCTTATGGAAGCCAAGCAGGAACAGTTGGGAAACAAGGACCTGTTTGAGAGTGTGATGCGTGACCTCATGCTTAATGTCATCGACAATCTGTGGACACGCCATCTCACCGATCTGGATCACCTGCGCGAGGGTATCGGCCTGCGGGCCCTAGCCCAGATCCAGCCTATTGTGGCCTACCAGCAGGAGGCCTACCAGATGTTCAATCTCCTGCAAGTTGATATCCGGGATCAGATTGTCCGCAATGCTCTGGGCCTGGAATTGCGCCGGGTCGAACCAGCTACCCCTCTCTTTGACCATATCCAGATGAATCGCCAGAGTGCACCCAGTGCCTTTCAGACTGTCAGAAAAACGAAACGTACCTTGGGGCGTAATGAGCCCTGCCATTGCGGCAGTGGCCGGAAGTACAAACACTGCTGCATGCGCAAGGATCCGGTCCCTGCGGGTTGACGTCAGGGCCTGGGGATAACTCAGGACGAATCTGGGGATAGTGTGGGGATAATTGCCCTCAATCTTCGGATAACTGATCATTAACTCCTGACAGAAATTTGGCAGTTATCCCCATTCCCCTCTTTCAAACTGCCAGTTATCCCCAGCTTTGAGACAGTTATCCCCAGAAATTATAGTAATGTTGAAGGAAGCATTATTAGATTTTTGACAGGAAAAGTTTTCCTGATTTACTCTCAAAATCTATAATGCAGACCGCATTTCCACCTGTAGGTGGGTACTTGGAGAAGCCGAGTTATCCCCAGAAAAATTATCCCCTACTACTACTAAGAGTCTATAAATAGGATATGAAACCTATTGCTATACGATCACAGTAACAGGGGAACAATCTGGGGATAACTTTCAGCTTTCAGTTCTGTGCTCGCTACCCTAGCAAGACCTTTGTACCATGCCTCTCTATGAATTTATCTGTCATGATTGCACCTTCCGGTTTGAACGTCTGATGTCGTTCTCCCAAGAAGAAAGCCCTGTGTGTCCTGCGTGCCAGTCTGCGAATACCTTGCGTCAGGTGAGCATGCCTTCCATTCATTTCAAGGGTAGCGGTTTCTACAAGACTGATACGCGTGAGGCTGAGGACAAGAAGAAAGAAGCCAAAGACGCAGATGATCAAAACGAATCCAAAGAGAAAGAGAAACAGAAATCCACAGAGACCTCAACCAAGACTGAGAAGACGAAATCTACAAAGAAGGATAAAGTCACTTCCCAGACATCTTCGTCGTCAAAAGACAAGAATAGCGACAGTTCATCGGTCTAACCTGGAACGTTTAACAGAAACCTGGACTTGGGACTGGAAGGATCCCGGAAAGGCTCCGGGACATACAATTACCTGGGCAGGAGACTATCCTATCTGCTGGCTGGGTCAAGGGAAATCCGGCATATACTATTCAGTCCACTACCTATTGGCGGGACAATAGGTAGGAGAGACAGTTATGGCAAAACAGTTCAGGTTGAATGAAATCAGGATGTTATTGACTGGTTGGAGTCAGGCTTCCCATGCCTGAAGGTCAATCCGTCCCATCCGAAGAAGGCCAGGTGACAACCCCCGAGGCTGGCCTTCCCTCCAGTCTGACTCTGTCTTCTATCCTGGGGGTTGCCTCTCTGGTTGCCGTATTCTTCATTGTAAGTCGCGTGACCGGTGTCCTGCGCGACATTATTATCTTGGCCGAATTTGATTTGTCCGCACAGCTGGATGCCTACCAGGCTGCATTCAGGATCCCGGATATGATTTTCGAGGTGGTGGCGGGGGGAGCCCTGGGTAGCGCCTACCTGCCAGCCTTCACGCGGACGCTCCATCGTGAAGGGTCGCGAGCCGCCTGGCGTCTGTTCAGTCAAGTCCTGAACGCCGTGACTGTGACTATCTTGCTGTTGGCTATCGTCAGCATCCTGATAGCTCCCTGGCTGGTACGAACCGTTGTCGCCCCTGGTTTTGACCCGGAACAACAACAACTGGTGGCTCATCTCATGCGCTGGTTGTTGCTGGGTACACTGATCTATGGAGCCAGTGGCCTGTGTATGGCCTCGCTCAATACCTACCAGCATTTCACTTTTCCGGCCATGGCACCTGGCATCCGCAACCTGGCGATCATTGCTGGTGCGCTGGTATTGGTTCCCTATTGGGGAATTTATGGTCTGGTAGCGGGTGCCATCGCCGGGTCCGTACTGCACCTCGTGGTCCAAATTCCCATTCTTATGCGCCGGCAGTACCAGTTCCGCTACCAACTGGCCCTGAACTGGCGGCATGCAGGGCTAAGGCATGTGCTGGTGCTCCTGCTGCCCCGTATGGTGGGCCTGGTGTTTATTCACCTGAACTTCATTGTCAATACCAATCTGGTCAGCAAGCTGGCACCGGGCAGTGTAAGTGCTCTGGAATACGGATTTCGGCTTATGCTATTGCCGGTGGGACTGTTTGCCCAAGCCCTGGCCATTGTGGTGTTTCCTTCCTTTGCCGCTCAGGTGGAAAGAATGGCCTACCGTGAGATGGAGCAGACGTTCCGACGAATGGTACGGCTGATTCTATTTCTGGCCATGCCTTCCGCGGTAGGCATGTTTTTGCTCCGAATTCCCCTGATTGAGGTGTTATATCAGCGAGGATCCTTTACCGCTGAGAGCACGATGAGTGTAGCCTATTCATTGCAGTTTTTTCTGCTTGGTCTTACGTCCTATGCCGTAGTGGAAGTTACGGTACGGGCCTTTTACGCCCTGCATGACACCCGCACACCGGTGATCGTCGGGATTCTGGTGGTGTTGCTGAACATCATACTGAGTATCTGGTGGGTTCGTCCCCTGGGCTTTGGTGGACCCGCCCTCGCCAACAGTGTGGCCATCACGGTGGAGATGATTCTTCTCCTGTGGTGGCTCAAACGGCTGCTGCCAGACTTGAGTTGGGTCCATCTGTTCCGGGAGACGGAATACACGTTTGTATCCACCTTGGGTATGGGGAGTACGGTATGGTTCACGCTGTCCTGGCTGGAAGAGGTAGCCTGGATGCCGGTCGGAATGACCGCCAGTTATCTGGAACTGGGCATCGGTATTTGGGTAGCCGTTGTCTCCTACTTCATCCTGAACTATCTGTTTGGTAACTGGAATTGGCTTCTTATGACACGCCGAATGGCCTAGGGAGTCGAACCAGTGCGGTCTGATAGGTGAGCTCAAATGACCAAGATTAACGGCTAACTTGCCAAATCTGGTCCGCGGCCACAGCCCGATGGGCTTCCTCGACGGACTGGTCACCGTTGTAGATCAGGGCGAGTTCGGCAAAGATAATGTCCGCGAGTTCAACCCCATGCGCACCGAGGGAAAAGGGCCGGGCTGCCCCGTCGGCGATAGCCGCTTCCTGCCGGGCGATGATCAGGTTCCATACATTGGACTGGGCTTCACTCTCGGCTTCGGGAATAATGGCTTGGGGGTTGTACGCAGGGACTGTACCCACTTGTACAAATTGCTTTTGGCCCTCCAGTTTGGTGGCGGCCCAACTGAGGTAGGTGTAGGCCTCCTCCGGGTGTTCTGATGAGGCACTGATGGTCCAGCTGTTGCCACCGTATTTATTGGCACGTCGTTCCTAGAAGGGAGGGGCGATGATACCCCAGTCGAAATCGGCCTGCTTCATTACGCCATAGATATTCCAGTTCCAGGTATAGGCCACCTTGCCGCTGAGATAGGCGCCACCGGTCCCGAATAACGCTTCATCATCGGCGCGGGTGGCTACATTGTGGGTAAGTTCAAAGTCCACCAGGTACTGGATAGCTTCCACGAATTCGGGGTCGGTAAAGCGGGTTACCGTAGGATTTTGGTGGGTTGTGTCGTCAAAGAATTCACCACCGTTGGTCCACACCATGTCTCTTAACGCACTGCGCTGAACACGCCCCAGCGATATCCCCCACTGCTCGAACGAGCCATCATCCATGCGCTTGGTCGTGGCCAAGGTGGCGGCCAGAAAGTCGTCCCAGTTCCAGGTCATGACATCTTCATGGCCCCATTCCGGGGTTTCCAGTCCCGCTTCACTGGCCAGGTCCTTGTTGACCCAGAGGTTGGCGCTGTCCGGGTGCCACTGAGGCACGCCAAAGGGTACACCATTGACTCCCGTGTCAAGGCCTGGATCGATCGCCCAGAGATCGGAATCGAGATCCGGATCGCCGTTGAGATATTCCGTAATATCGGTGGCCACGCCCTGAGGTAACATCGCCATGAACTGTCCGGCATCCATGAACATTACATCCGCGGCGGTGCCTGCCGCCACGGATGTGGGGATCTTGGTATGATAACCGTCCCAGGGGGATGGTTCATTCGTGACGTCCAGATCAGGGTGTTGCTCGGCGAAGGCGCCGATGGCATTGTCAAAAGCTTCGCCCCACCAGTGGGCAATACGAAGAGGGGTCGGTGCCATCATTTCCTCTTCCGCCGCCGGGGTTGTGGGTAGGGCACAGGCAGCTAAGGCGCCAGCGGCGGCACTCATCCCAGCCAGTTGCAGAAAATGGCGGCGCGATAATCTAAATGAATTCTTCATCTTGTTCACCGTGAGTTGTATGTGGGAACCGAAAGCTTACTTACTTCGGGTTTCAAAACAGAGATCTATAGGATGCCCCAACCCCCCCCCATATAAAAGCCAAACTTTCCGGGCAAGGTTGTGAGACACCGGAACCGGACGCGGCACACGCCAGCCAAGATCCCCAATACGGGACGAATATGCGGACTTCCGATCTAACGAATCTTTAACAGAATCGCAACGTGGCTTGATATAAGATACTCTTGAATCGTAAGCCAGGAGTGATCAGGCTAACATCTGCTTTCTCCCGCTTGCCGTATATGTATGTATAACTTGTCATTTACTGGTGCTTGGACAACATGTTCTTTGATCCTCTGTATTTTGTCTTTGCTCTGCCCGCGCTTCTGCTGGGTTTATGGGCCCAGAGCAAGGTTCGCTCCAATTTCAACAAGTACTCACGGGTCGGCAATTTGCGCCAGTTATCCGGAGCCCAGGCGGCACGGCAGATTCTGCACAGCCAGGGCCTGTATGATGTGGATGTGGAAGAGTCCCGCGGGTTTCTGTCGGATCACTACGACCCCCGGGCCCGGGTCTTGCGCCTGAGCCGGGATGTGTTCCATGGCCAGAGTATTGCGGCCGTCGGTATCGCGGCCCATGAAGCCGGACACGCCATCCAGCATCAACAGGGATATGCCGCCCTGGCCTTGCGCAGTGCGGTCGTACCTACGGCCCAGGTGGGGAGTTGGTTGGGTCCCATCATCTTCATTGCCGGTCTGTTCATTTCGCCTACCCTGGCGTGGCTGGGTCTGGGTCTGTTTGCCCTGACCACGGTATTCACCGTGATTACCCTGCCGGTGGAATTCAATGCCAGCAAGCGGGCCAAGGAACTGTTGGTATCCCAGAATGTTCTGATCTCCCAGGAACTGGCAGGCGTAAATAAAGTATTGGATGCCGCCGCGCTCACCTATGTAGCCGCTGCTCTCCAGTCCATCTCCACTCTGGCCTACTATGCTTTCCTTCTGACAGGTTTCAATCGCGACTAATCCTCTACCTGCGGGTCCATTTCTGTTTTTGATTCTGTAACGGTTCTCCAATCTTTTCGATGTCTCAGTTTCCTTCTTATCCTCCCCGTCGCAACAACTGGTGGTTTGTACTGCTTCTTATTGTCATAGTGCTGGGCATAGCGGTGCTGGACCGACCTTCCCCCAATCTGGCCCGCCTGTTTAACCGGGGACCTGAACCTACCGACCCCACGACTCCCCCTGTGCAACCGGCCGAACTGGTCGTGAGTATCGATCCCGGTACGATAGGCAACCTGGAGGTGGATTACGAAACCGCGGTGCTCATGGATATCTATGACCGCGGCAATCCCTCCGTAGTCAATATTTATGTTATGGATCTGGCAAGTAACAGTGGCTGGATTTTCGCGCAACAAGGCCAGGGCTCTGGCTTTGTATGGGACCGGGAGGGCCATATTGTCACTAATGCCCATGTAGTCCACGGGGCCGACACCATAGGGGTCCGCTTCTATGACGGTACGGTATCGATCGGACAAGTCATCGGTCAGGATCCCGACAGTGATCTGGCGGTCATCCGTATTGATGCCGAAGGCTACGATCTGCAGCCGGTACAGCTGGGACGCATCGAGGACCTCAAGGTAGGCATGCGCGTAGCGGCCATTGGCTCACCCTTCAGCCAGGAACAGACGATGACCAGTGGCATTGTCAGTGCCCTGGGCCGTACCATGTCCTCATTCAATCAGCGATACAAGATTCCCGACAGCATCCAGTTTGATGCCGCTATCAATCCGGGCAATTCCGGTGGACCTCTGTTTAATGACAAGGGCGAGGTCGTGGGTGTCGTCTCCCAGATCATTTCGCCAGAACGGTCCTTTAGTGGCATTGGTCTGGCGGTACCGGTATCCATTTTCAGTCGTGTGGTTCCTTCCCTGATCGCAACCGGCCAGTACGAACACAGCTATCTCGGCATTACGGGTAAGGACTACAGTCCCGTCTGCTCCGAGGAACTGGGTTTGTCCAAGGATTTGCGGGGAGTCTATATTATTCGGGTCTTGTCCAGTGGACCCGCCGCCCGGGCTGGATTGCAGGGCGGACGCAACCGCATACAGTATCAGAATCAATATTTAAATACGATCTGTCCAGAGGTTCAGGATGGGGATCTGATTACGGCCATTGAAGGCACAGCGGTATCTACCTTTGGGAACCTGATGATGTATCTGGAACGCTACACCTCACCCGGCGATCAGGTGACCCTGACCATTCTGCGGGACGGCCAGTACTACGATCTGGATATAGTGCTGGGGGCCCGTCCCTCCTGATGGAACGGGTTTAGAGGTTGAGTGCGGCCGACAACAGAGCCACCGGAACTCAGCGTATAGGCGGCCGCGGGCTTGCAACAGGGCTCTAATAATTACAGTTTTCTGCTGTTAGCCTATATTAATAAGGGTATGGCATCTCGCTACCTCAAGATGGGGCAAGCGGCGAAACTCTTGGGCCCCACCCCACCGGTGTTGCGGGAATGGCACGCCCAGGGCGAATAGCTACCCGCCCGGATTACGCGGGGAGGCCCCCGCTATGATGACATGCACGCTCTGTGGCCGCGCCCGGCCCCCAGTACGCTGACCCTCGGCTCGGCCCGGGTGTCCCGCGCGGACCCGAAAGACGATTTGCGGCGGCAGCCGACGATGCGGGAAGCGTATTGTGCCCAACAGGGTTGGCCGACGGCGATCCTCACGGATCGGGGCCGTGGCCTGCACTACCAGCAGCCGGGTCTGCAACGGCTGCTGGAGTTGATCCTGCAGCGCGGGCTCGCCCGGTGGGTCCGCACCCACCGGGACCGCCTGCTGCGTTTTGGGTCTGAGCGGGTATTCGCGCTGTGTGAGCCGCAGGGCATTGCGGTGGTGGTGATTCATCCGGCCGACCCCGTAACCTTTGAGGAGGAACTGGCGGCGGATGTCCTGGAGATCATGACGGTGTTCAGCGCACGCCGTATGGTCGCCGTTCCCCCAAGACGAAGCGGATTCTGGCCGCGCTGCAGGCCCCAGGCGGCTGACCGCGGCCATGCTCACCGCTCACCGCATCGCTCTCGCCCCCAATAATCGGCAGGCCACGTTGCTGGCCCAACACGTGGGCTATGCGCGGGTGGCCGCCAACTGGGCGGTGGCCGCGTTCCAGGCGGATCTGGACCGGGGCGTGTGGCTCTCGGACGTGGACCTGCGGCGGCGGTTCAGTCGGGTCAAGGGAGATCTGTATCCGTGGTCGGGGGAGCTGTCCTAGCTGGCCGCCAAGAACGCCATCAAGCAGGTGGGCCGGGCGATAAAGGCTTGGGGCCGGTACCGCCAAGCGCGCCAGGCCGGGCAACAGACTCGCTATGTGGGCTTTCCCCGCTTTCGCAAGAAGGGGCTCCACGACCGTTACACGGCGTCCAATGGGCGCAACACGATCCGGATTGAGGGCCAACGTGTCTGGCTACCGGGCATCGGTGGGGTGCGGATGCGGGAAGCGCTGCGCTGGTCGGGGACGGTCATCGCCGTTACCCTCAGCTGCGAAGCCGACCGCTGGTTTGCCGCAATCCAGGTGGACACAGGTGTGGCGTCCCCACCCCTGCGACAGGGAGCCACCGTAGGCATTGATATGGGCCTCGAGACGCTGGCCACCCTGTCCGCTGGCACCACGTATGAGAACCCCCGTGCCCTGCAGGAAGCGCTGGCCGACCTGCGCCGCGTGGACAAGGCCATCGCCCGTTCTCGCCAGGTGGTGCGGCCACCGGGAATCCCAGCGCCGTAACCGTCTCTACCCGATCCGCCGTCAGCTCCATGCGCGCGTGAAACGTATCCGGCAGGACCATCACCACAAGACGACAAGTGCGATAGCCAAGACTTACGCCGTGGTGAAAGTCGAAACCCTGAATGTCCGCGGGATGGTCCGCAACCGGCGGCGGGCAAGGGCGTTGAGTGATGCGGGTATGGCGGACTTCATACGGATGCTGGAGTACAAGTGCGAGAGAGAAGGCGCCCGCTTCGAGAAAGTGGACCGCTGGTATCCCAGCTCCAAGACCTGCAGCCACTGCGGCGCGCACAAGGTGGCCCTGCGGGGCTGTCGGCGCGCACCTACCAGTGCCCTGCCTGCGGCCTGACGCTGAACCGGGACCTGAATGCCGCCCGGAACGTAGAGGCCTATACGGCGGAGAGTTCACCCGCCGCCCAAGCACACGGAGGCGCGGTAAGACGGTCCCCTGCGGACCGCACGGCCGGGGAAGAGTATAAGTCAACACCAGTTTCCGTGTCTGCCTGAAAAGGGCAGATTACCGAGATTAGGGTAAGTTTGGCAGAACGGTTTGCCTCAGGAAACATCTATCAGGTGTTCCTCGGTCCCCTGATGTTCACGGCCCTGGGAATCCCGGATTGTCCAGCGGGACCGAATATGAAACCGGCGGGATTTTTTCTCGCCGGTTTTGCGTTGCAAGGAGTTGGGGGCAGCCTCCGCCGAACGGGAACCCTTGGCCCACAGGGAAAGGGCTTGCCGAAACCAGGCCGCTTGCCCTAGCCGGAAGCCCACACGCAGCAGAACGACCGCCAGGGTCAGGATTACCGGTAAGGATTGCTCGGCCTTCTGCCAAAGCGAGTGATTTTCCCCGACGACTAGGGCACTTTGGGTATCGGCTCCGCACGTGGGGCAAAACTGATCGGCAATGGCTACATCATTCTTGCAGGCAACACAGATGCGGGTAATGTGGCGAGGGGACATGACCGACCGGAAGGTGCCAGGGGCAGAGGCGGGATTGACAACTGCATCATATCACAGAGCTCTGCTCTTCCAAGCTCCTGCTGCCTAAGCCCCACAAAGTATAACGGTTGCATTTCGGCCCCATCTGCCCCGGGCGTTGTGCCGGTCCCGCAGACTCAGGTGCCGAGGAGAGTTGGGAGGCTTGGGCCTTAGGGAAGCCGGTTCCGGACACTAACCTCCTCTCTTCCGGCCCACTCATCCCCGGCTGGATCCCACCTCCCACGGGCACTTCCCGAAAAAATGGATCAAAAAAGGGGAGCCGGGAAGGCTCCCCTTGGGACACTATCGTTCTGGACTGGGCTTTACATCATGCCGCCCATACCCGGATCGCCGGCTGGCGCTGGCGGATCAGGTTCAGGAATGTCCGTGATGAGAGCCTCGGTCGTCAGAATCATGGAGGCGATGGAGCAGGCATTCTCTACGGCACTACGGGTAACCTTGGCCGGATCGATAATGCCGGCGTCCAGCATATTCACATAGGTATTTTCCAGCACGTCGTAGCCAGTGGCGGCATCCCCGTCACCGTTACGTACCTTCTCCACGACCACAGCGCCATCCAGACCCGAATTGTGGGCAATCATGCGCATGGGCTCTTCCAACGCGCGACGCAGAATGGCGAGACCGGTAGCGGCATCCGATTCTTCCAGTTCTATCCCATCCAGCGAGTCGATGGCATTGGTCAGGGCGACACCGCCGCCCGGCACGATACCTTCCTCAACCGCCGCCCGGGTGGCGCTCAGGGCGTCTTCCACACGGGTCTTCTTGAATTTGAGCTCGGTCTCTGTCGCCGCGCCCACCCGCAGAATGGCAACGCCACCAGCCAGCTTGGCCAGGCGTTCCTGCAGCTTTTCGCGATCATAGTCGCTGGTGGAAGCGTCAATCTCGCTGCGGATCTGATCGATGCGGCCCTTGATTTGGGACGTATCCCCGGAGCCACTCACGATGGTGGTGTCGTCCTTGGTGGAAATCACGCGATCGGCCTGTCCCAGGTCGTTCACCGCCGTATTCTCCAGCTTCTTGCCCAATTCCTCGGTGATGACTTCGCCACCGGTCAGGATTGCAATGTCCTGCAGCATGGCCTTGCGGCGATCACCGAATCCCGGGGCCTTGATGGCCAGGGCATTGAAGGTGCCCCGTAGCTTGTTCAGCACGAGCGTCGCCAGGGCTTCGCCTTCCACGTCTTCGGCGATAATCACGATCTCGCGCTTGCCCATCTGCATCAGCTTCTCCAGAATGGGCACCAGATCCTGGGCGCTGGAGATCTTCTTGTCGTGAATCAGGATATAGGGGCTTTCCAGCGCGGCTTCCATGCGCTCGCTGTTGGTGACAAAATAGGGCGAAAGGTAACCACGGTCCAGCTGCATGCCTTCCACGTACTCGGTCTCGAATTCCAGACCCTTGCTCTCTTCCACCGTAATCACGCCATCCTTGCCGACCCGATCCATCACGTCGGCGATCAGATCCCCGATCTGATTGTCGGCCGCCGAGATGCTGGCGACCTGGGCGATGTTCTCACGGTCGGCTACCGGGGTGGAACTGTCGGCAATCGCCTTGACCACCGCGTCACGACCTGCCTCGATGCCCCACTTGAGCTGCATCGGATTGGCGCCGGCGGCCACATTCTTCAGACCCTGTTCCACAATCGCCTGGGCCAACACGGTAGCGGTGGTGGTACCATCCCCTGCTACATCATTGGTCTTGGTGGCCGCTTCCTTCAGCAGTTGGGCCCCCATGTTCTCAAACGGATCCTCCAATTCAATTTCCTTGGCCACGGTCACACCATCATGGGTAACCGTTGGGCTGCCCCACTTCTTGTCCAGGGCGACGTTGCGACCCTTGGGCCCCAGTGTCGTCTTGACTGCATTGGCCAGGGCGTCCACCCCATTCTTGAGATGCTTGCGTGCCTCATCCTCGAATACAAGTTGCTTTGCCATGAAATTTGCTCCTTCCAGTTTCAGTTTCGGCAACGGCAATTGCCGTCTGGGGTTTTACGCGACAATGGCGAGGACGTCGGATTCCTTGAGAATCAGAATCTCCTCGCCTTCAATCTTGATCGTGGTTCCGGAATACTTGGCGTAGAGCACTTTGTCATCTACCCCCACTTCCATGGGAATGCGCTTGCCGGCATCATCCAGCGCACCCGGACCTACTGCAACCACCACACCTTCCTGCGGCTTTTCCTTGGCCGTTTCCGGCAGGAAAATGCCGGAAGAGGTCTGCTCTTCCCCTTCTGAAGGCCGGACCACAAGACGGTCACCCAAAGGCTTCAAATTCATTTGTGTCTCTCCTCTTGTGAAAAACTTGCCCACACCATTCCGGGCCACGATTTCCTGCAAAAATCAGCACTCGCATGGTGAGAGTGCTAAAGTGCAAAGCATAGCGAAACCCCCAATGCAATGCAAAAATCCGTGCTTGCCCCGGATGCGCTGCAAGGCCAACAAACAACAGCCATAACTTTAATGCAAAAGCGGGCGTTTTTCTGTTTGTGTTGTGTTAGAGAATGCAAGTCCCGCCAACGATGGCCGGATCAGCTGAGGCGGCTGCGTGGCTTCCCCATCCTTAGCCATCCCATTGCATGACCGGAAATGGCCGCAGCCGACCAGGGCTAAGACTCGCTGGGTCCACGCAGGTATCAGGCGGGACGCAAGGCTTCCTGGCATTGCTGCCACAGGGCTTTCTCCTCCATGGCATAGGCATCAAGCTGGAAGAAGCGATAGAGAACCAAGCCGGCTTCAAATTCGTGGGCGGCATCGGCCCAACGTTCCTGCCGTTGCAACACGAGACCCAGATTATGATGCGTCGCTGCCATATCCAGCCAGGCTCCCCGCTGGGCACAACGAGCCAGTGCCTGACGGTACCAGTTTTCCGCCGCCGTGGCCTCGTTTTCCAGGAAGGAGACAGACCCCAGATTGTTGAGAGCTGTACTTTCGCCCTCACCGTGATTCAGGAACTGGTACAGTTCCAGGGCCCGGGTATATACGGCCTGGGCTATGTCCCGCTGGCCGCGGGCTTCCAGCACCAGTCCCAGATTGTTGTAGGCATTGGCCATCAGATGGCGATCATCCACACGGGCAGCCAGCTGCAGGCCGTTGCGGTAATGGCGCAGGGCCTGATCATGTTCCTGCAAACTGGCATGCACACTGCCCAGATTTAGATAGGCATTGCCCAGTTCCGTGGGGTTGCCCTCCTGGGCCAGGAATTCAAAGGCATACTGGCAGTGCCGCAGAGCCCGCGCATGGTGGCCGAGAGCCCGGTGGGCCATGCCCAGATCGGTATGCACATAGGCCAATTGGGTCAGCATGTCCCGATGGGCAAAAACCGCGCGCGCCTTTTCTAGCCAATAGATGGTCTGGGTAAACTTTTGCCGGAAATACTGTTGCCGCCCCAGGTGTAGCAACAGGCGTCCGAAACCGGCAAAATCAGCCAGACTGGCACAGGCCACGGCCCCGGCGGCGATCCAGTCCAGACTGCGGGGCGGATGGCGCCAGAAAGCATGCAGGGCCAAGGCCTGGGCATACCGGATGATCAGCATCAGTTCCTCCCGGCTGGTTTCCAATTGGGGCGCTGAGTCGACACGGGCGGACAGTTCTGCGATCATGGCCAGTGGATCCTGACCGGTGAGACGGCGCATGAATTGCACGCACCAGTCCGCGCCCTGCCGCACATTGCCCCATTCCGGATCGACCTCGGACCAGTGATCCAGATCCAGCTTCCCGTAGCGGGTGGCATAACGGACATAGAAACGGGCATGGGTTGAGCGCCAGCCCTGGACATCCACTTCCACACTGGTGGCTATCAGGCCGCGTATCACCGGATGGATAACGACCCGGAATTTCATCGGATCCTGTTCCAGCAGTCCGCGGGTTAACAGGATGTGCAACAGGGACTGCAGATCCAGGGGCAGGTCGTCCAGGTGGGTGACAGGAAGGGACGTCGAATTCTGTTCCTCGGGTTCGGGTGTCAGAGTGCCATGCCAGAACAGGTCCCGCACGGCGGTATACGAGGCACCGCCTGCTGCCGTGGTGAGACGCACCAGCAAAGCATACGCCTCTGGATGTACCGCAGCACATTGGTCCAGAGTCCGACGGGCCAGGGCCCGGACACGGGACTCGGTGGTATCCGTGCTATCCCCCATATCCAAACGGGCCAGTTCCGTTTCTGCCGACAGGAGTCCCTTCAGGAATTGCAGGCCCAGGGGATTGCCCTCCGTCAGGGCCCGGGCTGTCTGCACCTCGACCGGAACCGGAAAGTGGCGTTCCAGGAAAGTCTCGGTTTCCCGAACCGTGAACCCACGCAGGGAGAGAATGTGGGGACTGGCCAGCGTTTCCAAGACGGGAGATACTTTTTCCGAGAGAATGAGGATCCGGGAAACAGTATCACCGAGTCCCAAATGGCCGAAGATATCCTGCAGGCTGTCCCAATCCGATGGTGCCGCCGTGTCCGTTTCATCCAGGATCAGGAGTCGTCGCCGCCGAAAAAGTAACTCCAGCATAGCGGCCTTCCACATGTCATCACCCTGGCGGGTAATGGAAGTCCCCAACACGGTGTCCAGGGTTTGGGCTATGTCATACAGACGAAAGCGCTCCAGGCCAGCCGGAGCCACCCAAATCACACCGTCTGGGAAATGTCGGATTATGGACCAGGCCGTGGCAGTGGCCAAGGTACTCTTGCCTACGCCGGCGGGGCCGGTCAGGGCGATGACAGGCGGGGCCTCCGATTCCAGCAGCCAGGACTGCAGGCGCAGCAGTTCCCGTTTGCGTCCTCCGAATTCCTGGAGGCGATACAACCCCAGATTGTGCCGGATGACGGGATCGGTGGGGGGGGGATGACGTGCGATATGCGGCATGACAGCGGTGGCGTTAGATGGGACAGGCCGCCAGTCCTTCCAGGGCGGGACCGCTATCCGGATCGAGGGTGAGAGCCTTCTGGAGCCAAGGCAGGGCCTTGTCGCATTCTGACGGTTCCTTGTAGATGTAGGCCAGACCCAATTGATACAAGTATTCGATACGTGTCTGGTCCCCGAGCAATTCCATGGCGGTATTCAATTCCACCACGGCCTGTTCATAGTTGCGGAGCCGGTAGTAAATTGTTCCCAGATGTGCCTGAGCTACCCCATTGGCTGGATCGATTTTTACCGCTTCCTTCAGGGTACGCAGCGCATCCAGATCATTTCCCACCTTGAAATGGCCGAAGCCCAGGGCATCCCAGGTCATGGAAGTGTTGGGATTCAGATCCACGGCCCGTTCGTAAGCGGCCAAGGCTTCATCCCACTCACCGAGGGCCTCGTGCAGGCGGCCCTTCTGAATTTCCAGGTACCAAGCGGAGGGATCTACAGATAGGCCCTGATCCAGGGCATCCAACGCATCGCGATAGAACCCCTGGCGTTCATAGAGCAAGGCTTGGTTACGCCAGGCCATGACATTCAGGGGATTGGCTTCCAGGGCCTGCTCCAGATAGAACTCCGATCGAATCCAGTTGCCTACATCGGCATACACTTCGCCCAGGATCGCGAGCGTATCACTGTTATCCGGTTCCAGAGTAAGGGCTTCCACGGCTATGTCCACGGACTTTTCATACTCCCCGGCCCAGTCCAGGGCCCGGGCCAGCGCGTTCAGGCTGGGTACGTGTTCAGGATCGCGGTCAACGGCAGCCTGCGCGGTGGTCAAGGCTTGGGGGACGTCATCCAGGAGCAGATAATAATGAGACTGGATCACAAGTTCGTCGGGACTGCTCTGTTCCACGGCTGATACCTGGGCGTAGAGTTCCAGCGCTTCGCGGATGCGGCCCTGCGATTCGTAGACCCGGGCTTCGGCCAGCCAGCCAATGACGTTGGGCGTAGGCGTTGGATCCGACTGCAGCATGTTGGAAGCATCCCGGAACATATCCCGGCGGTTATATAAGCTGATGCCCACCAGCAGAATGATGATCCCCAACCAAACGGGAAAACGAAAACGGCGGTGTCGCGTGAAAGATTCGGAACTCAGTTCCATCGCCGCAACCCAACCATCTCCTCACTTGAGTACAGGCCAGGCTGTGACCAGAGCCAGAATCACAAAGAGAAGCAGAGGTAACGAAAAGGGCGGAACCGGCAGGAACAGGGCGGCCAGGATGCCCCCTGCGCTACTGCCCAGCAGAATGCCAACCAGCGTGTATAACCCCAGGCGCCGGCCCCGCCGGCGCTCTACCACGCGCCGAATCAGCTGGGCCAGTGTACTGCCGGCTCCGCCTCCGGCCAGAACCGCGACAATCAGTTTCAGGAACAGGAAGGGGATCAGGCTGAACAGCAAATTGGCCACGGGAGCCACCACAAAGGCCAGGCCCAGACTAGTGCCCATCGCCAGCCAGGGATCCTGGGGTTCCATGTTGTAGGCCTTGTCCTGCTGAGCTCGGATGCAGTCCCGGCAACGGTACCCTACCGGCGTCCGCACGGCACATTTGAGACATATGGGTTCTTCACACTGGTTACAGCGCAGTAGGGTCTCTACATTCGGATGCCGTTTGCACACCAGAGTGACCGGATCGTCCACCAGGACTTCCGTGTCCGTCATGTCACTACCCATCAATAGATTTTACTCAAGCGATCCACCAGGGTCTGGTAATAGTTGTGGCGGCTACGGGTACGTATAAAACGCGCTGGATGGGGACTGGATACCACCAGGATTTCGTCCCCGTGATGCAGGTTTTCGTGGAAGTGCCCGTCGACAGTCAGCATGGCTTCATGATTCCAGGTAGCCCGAATCCGCACTTCGGTGCCTTCGGACAGGACCAAGGGACGATTGAGGGACAGATGGGGAGCGACTGGGACAATCACGAAGTTGCGTAGTTCGGGTGGCAGAATGGGGCCGCCGGCCGCCAGGGCGTACCCTGTACTGCCCGTGGACGTAGCGACAATTAGGCCATCACAGATAATCTGGGCCAGAACAGTGCCATTCAACTCCACACAGGCTTCTATCACCCGAGCCAGACTGCCGCGGCTGACTACCGCATCGTTCAGGGCTGAATAGGTGCGCACGCTTGTCTGGGGTCCCCCATTGGCCGGACGGCGCTCGATTTTTACGCCGAGCATCAGGCGTTCCTCAATCCAGAACTCACCGGACAGCATAGCGGTCACCGCTTCCTGCCAGTTCAGAGGTTTGACTTCGGAAAGAAATCCTACCTTGCCCATGTTGATACCGAGGACCGGTACGCCGTGGGCCGCTCCATTACGGGCGGCGCGCAAGACGGTTCCATCCCCGCCCAGGGCAATAATGGCATCTACATGTGGCAGGTGGGGTACAAGGGTATCTGTGGGCTCCCATTCGGAGCAGCGCTGAATGGAATCTATACCCATCTGGGGCAAGGCTTGCTCGATCTGGTCAGCTAGCCGGGCTGCCTCTGCCTTGTGCGGATGATGCAGGAGACAGATTTTCTCTATGATCAGGGACTGGGCGGGAATTTGACTGTTCATACGATAATTGTATGTTGTAAAACAGGATGTTGGACCATCAATTTGATGTTGTCTGACTTCCAGCTACAGTTTACTGCCTGGTTTCTGCGGTCAAGTAGCGAAAAACCCGTTTTGCAAGAGACTGCCCAACCGTATTGAGGTCAGAGAAAGGTCTGGAACACGTTGTTATAATGGGTTCATTAGGGGGCAACGAGGGAACGCTGGCAACACCATGCGGATCTTGGTACTTTCGGATATCCACGGCAATTTGGCTGCACTGGAGACGGTGCTGGATCACACGCACGGCACCTACGACGAACTCTGGTGCTTGGGAGACATCGTGGGGTACGGTCCACGCCCCAACGAATGTGTGGAGTTGATCAAGGATGCAGCCACCCTGTGTGTGCCCGGCAACCATGATCTGGCCGTACTGGACCAGTTGGGCACCCTGCAGTTTAACGACATGGCCAAGGAAGCCATTCTGTGGACCCGATCGGAGCTGGCTGTGGAGAACAGTGCTTTTCTGGCCAGTCTGGAACCGGTCCCGGTCCCAGTCCCCGACATGGATTTGCTGGCCACCCATGGCAGTCCGCGGGATCCGGTGTCGGAGTATATGCTGGACCCCGTGACCGCCTATGAGAACTGGAACCAGTTTACGGAAAAATATTGTCTGGTAGGCCATACCCATTTGCCGGACATCTTTCGCCTTCAGTACCTGGAGGCAGGGCCCAATCCCAGTGAAGTACGGGTGGAACAGTTGAAAGCTACGCCGGGTACCCAGATCGCACTGCAACCTCACCGGGATCATCGAGTGGTCCTGAATCCAGGCAGTGTGGGCCAGCCCCGGGACAAGAACAACCGTGCCTCCTACGCCCTGCTGGACCGGGCAGAGATGACCTGGTGCAACGATCGTGTCGAATATCCTATTGAACTGACCCAATCACAGATGCGCAGGGCCAAGTTGCCTCACATCCTGATTGACCGTCTCAACTACGGCTGGTAACCCCTAACTTCCCAGAACATCCTGTAAAGCCTGGGCCACCTTGCGGTTCATGCCTGGGATCTGGCTCAATTCCACCAGATCAGCCTGCCGCAACCGATCCAGATCCCCTTCGCACCATGCCAGCAGCTGCCGCCGTCGGGCGGGACCAATCCCTGCCACCTCATCCAGAACCGTCCGGGTCATGGTTCGGCTACGCAGGGAACGGTGATAGGTAATGCCAAACCGGTGGGCCTCATCCCGAATCCGTTGCAGCAGGAAGAGAGCCTGGCTGTGCGGGGGCAGGTATAAGGGTTCCGGCTGCACGGGGCGGAATATGGCTTCCTCGCGTTTGGCCAGACCAATAACCGGAATGACATGCAGCAGATCGTGGGCCCGTAGCACTTCTATCGCCTGGGTCAACTGACCTGGGCCGCCGTCTACGATGATCAGATCCGGGAGAAGGTGCCAGTTGGACTTGCCCTTGCGCCCTGGGTCCGGATGGGTCTCGGTGGCCCGGCGAAAACGGCGTTCCAGCATCTCGCGCATGCTGGCGTAGTCGTCCGGTTCGCCCTGGCTGCCCCGGCCCTGGATACGAAATTTGCGATAGTCGCTCTTGCGGGGGGCACCACGGGCAAAGACCACCATGGCGCCGACGGTATGGGTGCCCTGCAAGGTACTGATGTCATAGCATTCCATACGCACCGGAGGCCGCGGCAAGTCCAGGGCCTCCTGCAGCTCGGCCAAAGCCACGGTCTGTTTGTGGGTGTCAACCTGCCAGGTGGTTTGTTGGACCCGCAGGGTCTCCGCGGCGTTTTCCAGGGCCAGTTCCATCAGTTTGCGCTTGGCCCCCCGCAGCGGGACGGCCAGACGTACCCGGCGCCCTCTCCGGGTGGACAGGAATTCTTCCAGCAATTCCCGCCCGTCCGGCATGGCCTGCACCAAAACAGAGGGCGGCACGAACGTAGCTTCCGCGTAATACTGTTGCAGGAAGGCCCCGATTAGATTGCCCCGCCGGGTTTCGTCACTGGACTTGGCTTCCAGTTCCTTGCCGGTCAGCCAGAAGTGATCCCGCCCGATCAGACGGCCCTGACGCACAAAGAGAATCTGGACTACGGCGTTTCCGGTGTCGGCATCGCGGGCCGTGGCCACACAATCTTCGTCCACCGGAGCTGTACCAATCATGCGCTGCTGTTCCACAATATTCCGGACGGCCCGGATCCGGTCCCGGATGAGCGCTGCGCGCTCAAAGTCCAGGTTTTCCGAAGCCTGGTACATCCGGGTCTCCAGCTTCTGCAGGACCGAAGACGTATCTCCCCGCAGGAAACGCATCATCTGACGCAGGTTCTGGCGATATTCCTCGGAATCCTGGGCGCCAATGCAGGGACCTCCGCACATCTTGAGATCGTAATACAGACAGGGGCGCTGGTCCTGTCCTGTGATGGTACGGTCACAGTCCAAATAGGGAAAGATGCGGCGGATACCTTCCAGCATGCGATAAATGTTGCGGGCACTGGTATAGGGACCGAAGTAACGGGCCCCGTCCGGGCGCACATTGCGGACTACCTCGATACGGGGAAAGGGGTCCTGCCAGTTAATCTTCAGATAGGGAAAAGTCTTGTCATCCTTGAGCCGCACGTTGTAGGGTGGCAGGTGCTTCTTGATGAGGCTGTTTTCCAGGGTCAGGGCTTCCAGTTCATTACGGGTGATCCACCAGCTGATATCACAGATTTCCGGCACGAGCAGTTCCACTTTGGGATCGTTGGCCTGGGAATCCGTGAAATAGCTCCGTACCCGCTGACGCAGTACCGAGGCCTTGCCGACATACAGAACTTTGCCCTCATGGTCGTGCATCAGGTAACAACCCGTGGCCATGGGTAGCTCATCCAGTTTCTGGCGTACTAGCTCGGGCAGTGAAGACTTCATGCAATGAAAGGGAGTCTGTTGCAAGGACGGCCCAGGGAATCTTCCGTCATATAAGACCAGAAGTCAGTGAATAATATTGGGTTGGGCTTTGAACGGGCTAGGTTCCAAGCTCCAATCAGAATTAAACACCAAGAACTAAAACAGGAAAAGAACGGGACTTATATACTTGAGCAAGCCATGCGGCTCCCGGCAGAATACCGGTGTACGGACCGTGTAGGTATAGGGGCAGTACTTCCGCCCGGCGCGTCGGCGTCCGGGATTAAGACCTATCTCCTTAAGGTGTTGTCTCAGTAGCCACACATTCATGATGCGATTGCCTTGGGTGATGATGGTATGGGCCTGACTATTTCCTGTCGGTTGTGGTATGATTTTCTGCGACGATAATTCATACGAGGTGAGACATGCGGATTTCGGAGCGCGGACAAATCACCATCCCCAAGCGACTCAGAGAACGCTTTGGCATGGGTCAAGATGTCGAAGTTGAGATCACGCCAACCGAGGACGGGCTACTCATTCAAAAACGGACAGCATCCAAGCATCCGGTGGACAAGATCAGCGGGATCCTTGACGACGCTGTCGAGGTAGACTCGTACATAGAAGAGATCAGGGGGAAGTGATCACCTCTGTCGACACGAATGTCCTGCTGGACGTATTCGTATCCAATACCCCACACCATGCCCAATCGCAGGAGTGGCTTCGGCACGCCTACGATAAAGGCGCTATTCTGGTCTGCGACGTTGTCTATGCTGAGCTCGCTCCGGCTTTCCGTGACCGTTCCGCGCTGGATGGAGCACTCCGAGAGATCAATGCAACGATCTCCCCCATCGACACTGCGATAGCCTACGAAGCGGGACGACGTTGGTCACGGTATCGAAAGGCTGGAGGACTGCGAGGCCGGATCATCTCTGACTTCCTGATCGGAGCCCATGCTGTTATCAATGCCGATACCTTTCTGACTAGGGATCGTGGATTCTACGCGACTTACTTCTCCGAATTACGTGGGCTTTAGTTGGACTTTAGTCGCACATCATGGCGTTGAGGATGGTCAACAGCTTGTGCATGGCGGCCGTGAGGGCGACCTCCTTGCGTTTGCCCTGATCCCGCTGCCGAAGGTAGAAGGCCCGGATCACGGGATGCCATTGGGTGGCGACCAGGGTGGTCATATATAGGACTTTGCGGACGGAGGCCCATCCGCCTCAGATGCGGCGGCGTCCACGAACCAGACCCACTCTGCTATTCCTGGTGAGAGCGAAGCAGATGCGGTGCAAGGCTTTGACTCAGTCTCTTCCTTATTCCGTACAATTGACTCTTGGGCAACTACCCAAGTCTCAAGTCAATGACCACGGGGTAATCATGGTCCCCGCCTCGTCGAAGGAAAGAGGCACACAGGTACCCAAGCTGCTCTCTGGCTGACACTCCCATTCCGTGGCCAGGTTCTGGGTCATCCAGGCGTGGCTTAAAGACAGGGTATCCTCGATCATAAGGATGCGCGCTTGCTCCGGCGGTCTTTGAATACAACGCAATGCGAGCTCCAACGCCTGCCGATCACTGGGCATGACCACAGGCAAGGCGGCTTTGCGCAAACCCATCACTCCGGCCGTCAGTGAATTCGTATAGGTTATCTGCCAGTTCACATCCTGCAAGACCCTGGCCGGGATGACATTCGCCAGGCCCAAGCCGTTGGCATTGCCCTTGGTATCGGGTGTGAGACTCAGAACAGCCACCACTGTGATACGGGGCCAGTCGGCATCCGGCTGATCAGGCACACCGTAGCGTCCAATGACATTGGTATCCATACCGGTTCCCGAGATATTCTTGCCCAATTGCCGTACCACCAGAACGTCAATGGGGGAAACCGGAATCCGGGGCATATGATCCCGGGCCAGTTCCAGCAAGGCCTCTTCCCGGGGGCCCGCAAATTCGTCAGCGGCCAAGGCTGCAATGGCGATCGTCTCTTCCCGGGCGTTTTCAACCACAGCGATGCCCCCCAGGATATTGGTACGCGCTACCTGCATACGCGTGGCCGGAGTCAACAGGGAAACAAAGCCCTGCACCCCAAAGCTGTGGAAGGTTTGGGCCCCCACCATTTTGCCCAGTCCGATAACGCTCATCTTGGCCAGGCCACTCTCAATATTGCTGTGGAAGCTGGTGTGGGGTTTGACGCGCCCCAGCAAGAGGGTGTGATCAGCCTGCGCCGAATCAAGACCCTGGTACAAGGCTAGTCCCTCCGGCAAGCAACCGGTGCACTTGACCTCCATTGCCGCTCGGATCTCGGTTCCGACCGTGTCACATGTAACACCCAATTGCGCCAGAACCTGCCTCTGCCCCGTCGTCGTGCCTCCCCCGTGACTTCCCATAGCCGGCACGATAAAAGGATGAGCTTGCCTAGTGCGCACCGCCTCTACTATGGCTCTAGTCAAGGCCGGCAGATTGGCCAGGCCTCGACTGCCTACCCCAATCGCCACACTCTGGCCGGGTTGCACACTTTCCAACAAATGACTCGTTCCCAATGCGGCCTGGACTTCCCTGCCTATGGACTCAATGGGAACTCCTGGGAAAGTCTGGTATCCCTGTACCAGCGAAGTCGGCAGCGGAGCCTGAAAGTCCAGATCCTGGATGTGGGTTAACAGCGAATCGATCATGAGTCAGGAAGGCAATATGAAAAATCCAAGAGACCTATGCGGGGAAAACCTTTGCCCTGGGTCCTTGGTACGGGTACAGAATTATCCGCCACCCATGCTGTTTCCGCAAGACTTTCCTGATGGCTAGCCGCCAGCCTGTCGCATCTCCACCGTTAATCTCTGCCCTACCCGCTGGGACCCTTGGCTAGCCGTGCTCTGCCTGCTGGGAGGCCAGGAATGTTGGGCCATCTGTGTACAACGAATACAAGAGACTGGGTCAACTCTGTGTGAGACTTACCTTTTCTGACTTACCCCAGGGAAGGTGGGCGTAAGGTTCAATCTGGCTCAGTTCCAGGGCAATCTGAACAGACTCGAGCCACCGGCACAGAAAATTCGGGGCCATCCGGCTTTGTTGGGTCTACCGTAGGGACAACTGAACGTAAGCAACAAGACAGGCCCTGTGTTCAGACCTGCCGGCGTTCCACAACCATAGGCATGCCACCTTTAGGATGCAGGGTCACCATTGGCTCTAACGCCACCGGCGAATCCGAGACATGGTGCATGCGCCAGTTTTGCCCCAGAGTGGCCAGTACAATTTGCGCTTCCATCCAGGCAAAGCTGTCACCGATGCATCGGCGCGGTCCACCGCCAAACGGAAAGTAGGCGAATGGCGGCAGGGACTGTCGGAATTCAGGAGTCCAGCGTTCAGGACGGAAAGAAAGAGGTTCATCAAACCACCGTGGGTCCCGGTGCACAATGAGCGGGGGTGCCAACAGCATGGCCCCGGCCGGGATGGGAAAACCCGCCAATTCAAACGGCTCAAATGCCATGCGGCCGATCGACCAAATGGGTGGGTACAGGCGCATGGACTCCGTAATGATCTGATCCGTGACAGTCAGGTGAGGCAGATCGGACAAAGTAACGGGCCTGTCCCCCAGAATCGTATCCAACTCGGCATACCAGCGGGTTTGCCACTCGGGATGGACGGCAAGCAGATACCAAGTCCAGGTGAGAGCGAGGGCCGTGGTTTCGTGACCGGCGGCAAAAAGGGTAACAACTTCATCCCGCACTTGCCTTTCCGACATTCCTCGTTCTTCGGGGTCGGCCGACTCGTTGTCCAGGGTATGGAGCAACAAGGATAGTAAGTCATCCCTGTCCCCCTCCAATTGACGCCGTTGTGCAATCAGATCCGCAATGGTCAGATCCACAAAGGCCAGTTCCCGCCGGAAACGTCGCGTCAGGGGCAGGGGCAGGCGGTGGCACAACTGACGCAGGGGCCGGAGCTGTCGGTGGCGGGCTATCAGGTAGTGATTGCTGAAATTGAAGGCGGTACCGATCCGCTCGACATCGGAGGGCAATGCAAGGCCGAACAGGGTCTTGACCACTATATGCAAGGTGAGTTCCTGCATCTCCTGGACCATATCCACTTCCATCCCGTCGGTCCAGCGCTGCGGGTGACGCTGGGCATAATCCGTCATGGTTGCGGCGTAGGTGGCAATCTGGTGATGGTGGAAGTGGGGCTGCATCAGGCGACGTTGCCGTAAATGGAAGGCCCCTTCAGACGTAATCAGGCCCTCGCCCAGCAGGTATTTGAGGGTTTCGCTGGTGAGACCCCGGCCCACCCGCTTATGCTGGGTGACAAAAGTCTCCTGGATCAGATCCGGATGATTGAGCAGGTATACCAGCGCGGGTCTTACTGACATGGTCACAAAGTCCCCGTACGAGGCGGCTTCCTGCATCAAGCTGACGGGATTCCGCAAGTAACGCCACGACTGGCCCCAAATGGGGGGCTCCGGCGGGCCCGGTGGTAACAGGTGGCGGTCCACCGAAGGTTTAGGGGGGTAGTTGACTGCTGTTACGGCCATGATCGCACTTGTCTCTATTATAGCTACCCCTACAGCCCCGCTATGGTTGCAAATCACCAAGGCATTAGCCATCGGTAGGGATGACTTAAAGGTAGGCTCAATTGGGGGACAGTTGCTCAGGTCGCAGGGGGCGGGTCTAGGCTTATGGTGCAACTTGCGGCCGGCTCGTTGACCCATCCACAACCCATGCGGGTCTTACCAGGAAGACCAGGCACCAATAATAGTATCCGTATCCTGTTTACTCCCTCATGGCCAGCCAAGACGGAATGGGCCCAACTCTCTCGGTCAGGTTTGGCGTCGTTCCAAGACCATGGGCATCCCATGCTTGGGACGCAGGGTTACCAGAGGTTCCAACTCAACCGAGTGATGTGAAACACGATGCATGCGCCAGGATTGGCCCAATGTGACCAACACGATCTGGGCTTCCATCCAGGCAAAGCTGTCGCCTATACAGCGACGCGGACCACCCCCAAAGGGATAATAGGCAAACTGCGGCAGGTCCTTGCGAAATTCCGGTGTCCAACGGTCAGGGTGGAAGGACAGAGGCTCGTCGAACCAGCGTGGGTCCCGATGCAACACGATCTGGGGGGCCAATAACATGGCTCCTGCCGGGATGGGGTAGCCTCCCAGTTCGAAGGTCTCGAATGCCATGCGGCCAGAGGACCAGAGAGGGGGATACAGACGCAGGGATTCCGTCAGGATCTGATCGGTGAGGGTCAGATGGGAGAGATCAGAAAAGGGTGACGGGCCGATTGCCCAGGACTTCGTCCAGTTCGGCATGCCAGCGCTTCTGCCACTCCGGATGTAAGGCCAGCAAGTACCAGGTCCAGGTCAAGGCCAGGGATGTAGTCTCGTGTCCAGCCACGAACAGGGCACTGATTTCATTCCGCACTTGCTTGTCCGTCATGACCAGTTCATCAGGGTTTTCCGCCTCGTCATCGGTAGTATGCACGAGCAGGGACAACAGGTCGTCACGCTCCTGGTCGGACTGGCGACATTGGGTGATCAGGTCCGCTACGGTCTGATCCAAAAACTCCATTTCGTGGCGGAAGCGGCGCGTCAGGGGTAAAGGCAGACGATGGCAGAGACGGCGGCGCGTAGGGGGCTGATGGTAACGGCGCATCAGGTAGTGGTTGCCGAAATCGAAAGCTTGGCCGATGCGCGTGACGTCCGCGGGCAAGTCGACCCCGAACAGGGTCTTGACTACGATGTGCAGGGTGAGATCACGCATTTCTGCGGTCATGTCCACTTCCCTGCTGTTGGTCCAGCGTTGCTGATGTTGCAGGGCAAAGTGAATCATGGCGTCAGCGTAGGTGGCAATGCGGCGTCTGTGAAAGTGGGGTTGCATCAGACGGCGTTGCCGCAGATGGGAATCTCCTTCCGAGGTGATCAGGCTTTCCCCAAAGATAAACTTTCATGGCTTCACCTAAACGGCCGCGCCCCACCCGTCTGTGCTGGGTTATGAAGACCTCCCGGATAAGATCCGGGTGATTGACCAAATACATGAGGAAGGGTTTAACGGACAGGGTCACAAGATCCCCATACGCCGCGGCTTCTTGCATCAAACCGATAGGATCGCGAATATAGCGCCACGTCTGGTCCAGGACAGGCCACTCCGGTGGCCCGGGAGGCAACTGGCTGCGCACGAAAACAGGTTTGCGGGGATAGTCAACGGTGGAGGAAGTCATGTTGCTTCTGTGGTGCTCACTTTGGTCCCAAAGAGTCGGTGATACAAGGGAAGGACGTAAATTCTGTTTTGGGCAACACCCGCTTCTGGCATAGTACTGTCTTGCTAGCCTCTCCCTGTCATGGCAGTGCAGACCCCACTTTCTGCCAGAGTTGGGTACGCCGAAGATTGAGGACATGCCGGCACGGCATGTCCAGTCACAGATGTCCCAGCCGTAATCGCAAGTGATTTCAGGGTGGGGGGCGGCGTTCCAGAACCATGGGCATTCCCTTCCTGGGATGCAGAGTTACCAAGGGTTCCAACTCGACTGGGTGTCGCGGGACATGGTGCATACGCCAGGACTGGCCTAAGGTGGCTAACACCATTTGGGCTTCCATCCAGGCAAAGCTGTCTCCGATACAGCGGCGCGGTCCACCGCCAAAAGGGTAATAACCATTGGTGCTAGTTGACAGTCAGAGCGCGAATTGTGCGATAGAAAGTCTGACGACGCCCTGTTCATCGGGCTTGAGTCCCTGCCACTGTACCAGGAGGTTGAAGGCCG
>DAOUJU010000005.1:0-172927 GCA_034422235.1 Anaerolineales bacterium
GCCACGGCGACCAAGTCGTGGGCGCCGCCGATCACGGCACAGAGGGCGATCAGTAGAATCGCGTCCCAGGAAAACTGCCATCCCCGCGCGCTGCGGGGATCGGTCAGGTCAGCAAAGGCATCGAGCAGAGGCCGGGGAGAGGATGAGGCAGTCATGAGGTTACTCCGGTGAGACGGGGGGTCCCCCTGATCTTGAGGTCACTCTGGCTTTCTTGCAATCGCCCTGGGTTTTCGGTCTTAGGGTATATAAAGAAGCCATAATTGTACTCGGACCGGAAAGCTATCGTACAAGGAACGTAAGGAGAATTCCCGTTATGCACAGATGTTGGTTCATTGGCATGGTGGTGGCTCTCCTGGTCGCCACCGCGGTTGGCGGTTGTGCGACGCCCTCCGGTCCCAACGAACCCTGTCCCGCACCCAATGGTTTCTCCTCTAGCCTGGCCTGCGACAAGCAGGTGTTGCTGGACATCAGGGACGTGCTCAGAGGCACCAATGCCGCGGTCCTCAGCTCGTGGCACTCCGCGGTCCCGGTTACCCAGTTTGAGGGAGTTACCGTGGCGGGTTCCCCGCCCCGCGTCACACGGCTCGAACTGCCTGAACACGGCTTGGCGGGTAGCATTGCCCCCGCCTTAGCCCGTCTCGGCGAGCTGGAATGGTTACAGCTGCAGGATAATCAACTGACGGGGTTTATTCCTCCCCAACTAGGACAGTTGAGTCAACTACAGATACTCTTCTTATATCGTAATCAATTGACAGGTCCCATACCCCCAGAACTAGGCCAACTCCAGCAATTGGTAGGGCTGTATTTTTCGGGTAATCAGTTGACAGGACTTATACCCTCAGAACTGAGCCAACTCCCGAATCTGCAACTCCTGCGTGTGGACGAAAACCGGCTAACAGGTCCGATCCCACCCCAATTGGGCCAGCTCTCGCAGTTGCAAATACTCGGCCTCATGGCTAATGACTTTACAGGCCCCATTCCGCCCCAACTGGGCCAGCTCTCCCAGCTACGGCAACTGTTTCTCTATCAGAACCAGTTGTCAGGGCCTATCCCCCCGGAACTGGGACAGTTGAGCCAACTACAAGAAATATTCCTCGGACTGAATCAATTGACGGGGACCATTCCCCCCGAACTGGGGCAGTTGAGTCAATTGAAGCTGCTTTATCTTTGGGGCAATCAGTTAACAGGGGCCATTCCCGTCGAATTGGGACAACTGACCTTGTTGCAGGAATTGGAACTGCATGAAAACCAATTGACGGGCACCATTCCCGTCGAATTGGGGCAACTCCAGCAACTGCAGAATTTGACCTTGAGTCAGAACCAGCTAACAGGATCTATTCCCTCCGAGCTGGGACAGCTGGGTCAATTACGCCTGTTGTGGCTTTACGAAAATGAGCTGACAGGTTGTATTCCCTCTACCTTGGCCAATACCTGTAATTGCCCTCCTTTACCCATCTGCGAGTGAGACCCGGCACGGGAGACGTGGTACGAAGTGCTAGGGGCGTTTGTCGAGTGAGCCGAGGCCAGTTCCTTAGCCCAAACTGGTCAAGTAACCAAGCGAAATCCTCGCAATCCTACCTGCAGTTCAACTCGCGGAAACCGACTCTTCGGCCTCTTTGGGTCTCGGGCGGCCTCACTGCGGCGGTGCCTCTGTCCCTTTGACACTCAGGCTGTGCTTGAAGTGAATGTCTTTCCGGTCATCGGTCTGTGTGATATTATCACCGTCCTTGCGACTCGCGGCAGGGAGGGGGACGAGTTGGTAATCGATTGGGATTAGTAGGAGCGGTTAAGCTGGGAGTCTCTGCGCGTTGGACCCATGCACGAGGACGGCAAATGAATCACTTCCTGGTATCCAATCTGAATCGCCTGAACAAGCTGCTGGCCATAGTGTTAATCCTGGCCGGTGTGATAGGAGGGCAGGCGGTAGCCTCGATGTTGGCGCAACTGAACATCGGTAGCTTTTTAGGTGCCATTATCGGCCTTGCTGTGGGGATTGTCGCGGCCATTCTGACGTGTGGTTCTGTCGCTATCCTGATCGAAATACTCGACGCTTTGAGGCGCATGGAGGCACATCTGAGCCGCCTGTACGCTTCGGTGGACGGCCTCGACGATGATCTGCGGCACGGAAGGCTGGGGAGCCCGTCCGCCGCCGGTCCTCCTAGCAATCGGCGGAAGATTTGGCCTTAGAGTATTACGTTTTAGGCTTCCCGCCGTCTAGTCCCACAGTCCCAGGTTCTGCGCTGCCGCAGCCACCTGGGCCATGAGCAAGGTGCGCCGTTCCGCCGCCGTGTACTGCCGGTCCCGTTCGGCTTGGCACTCCTGGCACGGGACAGCACCGCCCCGGTTGTGGCTACCGCACACCTTGCACTACCAGCGGGGTGGTCCGACCCTTGGCGGCACAGGATCCAGCCGCTACGCCCCCAAACTGCTGTGACCCTCAAAACCTGACCCAAATCCTCAGCTCCAATAGAACAGCGTCCCAGCGGCCCGAAGAACGGCCTCTCCGGCGATGGGAGGCCAGCAACTTGGAAACTGGGACTGATTTAGGGCTTACGGCGGCTCAGGACCACGAGTGAAGTCCGTGGGACCAAGAAGCACAGATCGCGGGCTCTGGCTCTCGGTCCGCGAAAATAGGGGCCAAGGAGCCCCTTACCCCCGTGTTTCACCTTGAAGACTGCGGCGGCCAGGAGCGGTTCACGTGGGGCGGGGCGTTCCCAGAGCGGGAGACGTGGCACGAGGTGCTGGGAGCGTACACGGAGTGACGTAACAGTCCAGCCCTAGGCCTCAAAACCACCCGTAGGATGGCTAACTGTCCTGGTCGTCCTCCTCTGCGCGCGTATCGTCGCCGTCCTGAGCCGCGCGCGAGAACGGGAAGGGGGTGCCGGGGGGCGATTTCCACCAGTCGTGCAGGGTCTGGTGGAACTCCGCATAGGGATCCTCTTCATCCGGTTTCAAGACGTAGCCCGTCATGTCGGTCCAGCGAGCTTGGTCTCCATCCAGGCTGAAGGGGGTTCCGTCGGGCGCCTCCAGCGACAGTTGGGGATAGCCCCCTGTCAGCTGGTCCCACACTTCCTTGATATCGTCCGGCTCACAGCCCATCTGGGCGGTCAGTTCCGCCACGCGCGTCTGCTTCCGCCGTTGGTATTCCTCACTGGCCACCTGCTCCCGGAACTGCTGCTCATTCTGGGCATGCCTATGGTACCGCTCATCCAGTAACGCTCGCACTTGCGCTAGGGTCCAGGGCTGATCCGTGTCCGGGTGCAGTGCCAAGGGCCAGGCTAGGCGGGAGTACTTCTACTCCAGGCCGTGCTGGGCCCGTAATTCGGCTTCCAGGCTACGCAACTGGGTCTCGGTCATGGCATTCCCCGCAGCGGTCAAGTAACGAAGACAATTTCGGCGGCCTCCGCCCCCGATTCTAAGGCACCGCTGGCGCAATGCTGTGCGGTATAGGGCCCTAACCACGCTGAGGACGCGGTATCGCTTTGGCAATACCGGGGCTGTCCCTCTGGGTGGTCTAACATAGCCTGCTGCTAACCGGCTGTATAACCTGAAATCTACCGCTCAGATCCACGTTAATCCAACCCAAGCCTCAACTCACCGCCCACAGCGCCCCAGTGGGCCGAAAACCAGGGTCTGTAGGCAGGGCAATCGCATCATAAATGTTTCACGATTGTCAGGGCGTAGCATGAGAGTTGACCGTTCCTGGCTTTCAAGGAGTCACCCTTATGACCGCTAGCGCCACGCTTACGACTCTACCTTTGGTCACGCTGGTCGAAGAGATCGAGGATCCTCGTGTGGCACGAACCCGGCGTCACCCCCTATCCTCCATCCTCCTCATCGCTATCCTCGGCGTCATCTGTGGAGCAGACACCTGGGTGGACATTGCGCTGTTTGGGCAGCGCAAACGGCCGTAGCTGGCGCCGTGTCTGGACTTGCCCCATGGCCTTCCCTCGCACGACACCTGTGGCCGGGTCTTGGCCGTGCGGGATGCGGAGCCATTGGAAGCCTGTTTCCTGCGCTGGGTCCAGGCGGTGGCCGCTGCCTTGGAGGGCCAGATCGTGGCCCTGGACGGCAAGACCGTCCGCGGGGCCCATAACCGCGCCGCAGGGATCCCTCCGCTGCCTCTCGTCAGTGCCTTTGCGCACGCCCACCGCCTGGTCCTGGGCCAAACGGCCTTGACTGCAAGTCCAACGAGATTACCGCCCTGCCGGCCCTGTTGCAGCAACTGCTGTTAACCCGTTGCCTTGTGACCCTGGATCGGGCCCACTGGGTGGGGGTGCCCGAAGGCCATCGCCCAGGCCATCCGGGACCAGGACGCGGACTATGTGCTGGGGCTCAAGGCCAACCAGCCCGCACTACACGACGCGGTCACTGACATGTTCGCCTATGAGCAGGCGGAAGACTTTGCCCAATGTCCCCATACCTACTCTCAAACCGTCAACAAGGGACACGGACGGATTGAAACCCGTCCGTGCGGGGCGATCGGGGACCCGGAATACCGGGCGTATGTCGACCCGGACCACGCCTGGCCGGACCGGCAGCGCGTGGTGATGGTCCCGTCAGAATGCCGCCTGGGAGACCTTACCACGACCGCAACGCGCTACTTCCTACCGTGTGCACGCACCCTGTTGGGGGCCGTGCGGGGGCATTGGAGCATTGAGCATATGCCCTGCACTGGACCTTGGACATTGCCTTTTGGAAGGATGAACGCCGCATCCGTACCGGCCAAGCCGCACACAACAGGGCCGTCCTGCGTCGCTTGGCCCTGAATCTGCTCCGTCAGGAGCCGACGGCCAAGGGGGGTATCGCCGCCAAACGCAAACAGGCCGGCTGGGATGAGGCCTATCTCCTGCAGGTATTATCTCAATAGCCACATATTTATGATGCGATTGCCCTGCCCGATCTCTGGGCTTAGCGAGGCGGTGGATCGAAAGTTGCTATAATCAGTCCCTGCAATACAACCAGTTCCGAACACCAGGAAGCCTGGATATCAGCGCCCTACGATCAGAAACACACAGAGCGGACTCAGCCCCTTGACACCCCGCCCCCGCTGCGGGGCGCCAGGCAGGAGCCGGAGTTGATGGAGGCTGTGCCAGATATGTGGCTGGGAGACTCAGGAGCTGCCCTCGACCCGGACCGTGACGATGTCAACTCCGTGGAACTTCTGGTGGCGGACATCAGAGGCATGGAAGCGCAACAGGCGGAGGGAGAGATCATCGACGGTCGGTGCGGCGGCTTCGTCGGTCAGAAACGCCAACTGGTCTTCAATATTCTCCTGTCGCGTGGTTGCGACAAACTCGAGTTCCACGGCTTTGTCCTCCGGTTGGGCATTAACGATCAGGCGCGGACGCTCCGCGAACTCTGTATCGTCCTGCTGTGTCAGCAGGCTGACCAGCGTTTCCTCGCCGGCGGAGCACAACCGGCGGGTGGCGGCTTCGCTCCATAGGAGTTGGGTGGCGAGTCCACCCAGAAACGCATCGATCGCGGGCAGCGAGGCGATGTCCAGCGTGCCCTCCAGCCGTGCGCGTCGTTGGCTGGTCGCTTTGAGCAAGAGCGTCATACCGACAGCAACCACGGCGCCTATCGTGACACCGTTGCCGAGCAATCCGCCCAGTTCATCGCCAAAGATGTCCCGGCTGACGGGATGACCGTGGAGACCCAGACCCAGCGCACTGGCCAGCGCGACGACCAGCACACTCCGGGAGTCGAGTCCGTACCGCAGAATGGTTTGCCAGCCGCTGACGAAGAGCATGCCCATAGCAAGCATCAAGTAGGCTCCTAACACCGGGCCGGGAATCGTGAGCAGGAGGGCAGCGAATTTGGCGCAGAAGGCCAGTACCAGGGTGACGATCGCCACCCCGACGCCGACCCGACGGGCCGCGACACCGGTGAGACTGATCAGCGACAGGCTATAGGAGGCATTGGCCATGGTTGGCAGCGTGCCGCTGATACCGGCCAGCAACATGCCCAGACCGTTGACACTCACCATGCCCTGGATCTGACGAAAGTCGATGGCCCGGGGCTGTCGTCGGGAGCCTTGCTGTATCACGACACCGTCGCTGATCGTCTTAAGCCCCAGCACCAGCGAGAGAATTGCGAACGAGGGCAGGATCGCCCAGAACTCCGGGCCCAGGGTGAGATCGAAGCTCAGGGCCGGCAGTTCGGGAAGGCCAAACCAACGGGCGCGGGCGATGCGGTCCGCATCGAGCACACCAAAGGCGGTGGCGACGGCGCAGCCAGCAAAAATGCTGATGAAGGGTGCCACCAGACGCCAGCGACCGCTAACCCGTAGCGTCACAATCACCGAAACCAGCAAGGTCACGCCGGCGATGGCCGGTCCGGCTCCCGCTACCGTATGGGCCGGCAGGTCCTGGACGCTGTCGAATGCAATCGGCAGCACACTGACGGCGATCAGCATCGTCACCGTGCCGGAGACGACTGGCGTCACGATCCGACGCAGCGTTGGCAGCCACCAGGCGAGCGCCATCTGCATTAAGCTGCATACGATGAGCAGGCTCATAAACGTCGCCAGACCCGCTTTGGTAATGGTCGCCACCATGATCGCGATGAACATTGCAGCCGGCCAGGCCAGTACAACGTGGCCGGCCCCGAATCGCTTAAATTGAAACGCTTGCAACGCGGTGATCGCTGCGCAGATCAGCATGGCGGCGAAGACACCCCAGGTCAGATAGCTGTCATCCAGCCCTGAGGAGCGAATCGCGATCGCAACGTTCAGCACAGTCGGTGCGAGCACGAGGGCTGACCCCTGAAATCCGACCGCCAATGCGATCAACGGGGGACAAGCTTCCTCAGGTTCAAAGCGGATGGGTTGGTTGACGTCTCTGGTAGTCACTGATTAGTCAATCGCCTGACCGCGCTCCATGAAGTAGCCCGCAGCGGATACCCTATTGAAATTGGTCTACAGAAAAATACGCGACTATCTCAAGAGATGAGTTCATCCGGTCCATCCAGACTTGTGCTCAAAGCTGCAACGGAGAAGCTGAACCTGGCCAGTTTAATATGATTCGCCAAATAAGAGCCAGCCTAGGACCCACGCGTCCCAAGGCAGTCGATCACTACCGACGTCATGTAAGCATAGGGGAAAGTTGGCTCGCTATCTGATATCCCACCATACCCCATAGCCATGATCCTGAGGGCAAAGAGGGCCACAACTGTTTCAGGCAGATCCCTGTCTGTGCAACTTGGCCTTGAGTTCTTCGTGGTAGTCTCTGGTGATGGGATAGTACTTAATCACCCAAAGAGAGGCCAGGACCATCAAGGTAGGCAGGACGCCAATAATGAAGCGTAAGGCCACCACCACGGTATCAGGTTGGACAATATCGGTACCAGCTGTGCCCTCAATCAGACCTGCCCGAGCCAGAATGAAATTGACGACCAATACCGCCAGGGCCGAGCCCAATTTCCGAAAGAACGTCAGGTAGGCCGTGAAGATTCCTTCTCTCCTTTCCCCTGTTTGCAACTCGTCGTATTCCATGACGTCAGGTAACATGGCGCCTGGTACCGTAATGCCGGCTCCATAGATGAAACCTAACCAAATGCAGTAGGGTGCAAAAGCTCTGAACCCGCCGGCCGGGAAGATAGCCCCAATCGGGATCGACAGAATCCAGGCCGCCCCTACGAGGAGAAAGGAATTGCGCTTACCAAAGCGTCCTACCAGCCAGTTGGTCAATGGCATCGTGATCAAAGCCCCAAACAACAGCAGGCCGGCGAGCGTGTCGTCCATGCCAGCAGGGGCCTGTAATACGAATTGCAAATACCAAACGAAGGAGACCACCACGAATTCCAAGCCGGTAAAGGCCAGGAAATAGGCCGCGGACAGAATGCGAAAGGGCTGATTCTGAAAGACCGCCTGAAAGGCTTTCACCGGATTCATGTGATCCGGAGTCTGTATATTCGTGGGTTCCCGGAGGCGCCAGAATATAAGCACTGGCGCGATCATCAGGGACAGGCCAAACAGCCAGCCGGCTATTACATATCCTTGGAGAATATTCTCGGCCCACCCCCACGCGAGCGCGAAGTCTTCGGCCAGCCGCTTGAACATGGCTGCCGTGATCAGCGCTCCCAGCAGGTAAAAGGCATTGCGCCAGGCCACGATCGAGATGCGACGCCCATAGTCCTGCGTGATTTCGGCCAGCAGGGCGGTATGGGGCACCGCGAAAACGGTGTACACCGTGTCCAGGGCTAAACTGACTATCACGAAATAGACAAACAGCCAGGCGATGCTATCCGTGGGAGGGCGGTACCACAGGAGGGCAAAGAGCAATCCCAGAGGCAACGCCGCCATCAGCATCATGGGCCGTCTGCGTCCCCATCGCGTGTTCAGGCGATCACTGATGACACCGACCAAAGGATCGTTGACCGCATCCCAGATGCGACCCAAGAGTAATATCAGGCCCACCGTACCCGGGACCAGCCCGACGACACTCACCAGAAAATAATTCAGGAAGAGTGACCGTGTCGTACCGGCGATGGCCGAAGTCCATTCACCAGTCCCATAGATCACCTTGTCCAGGAATGACAACCTTTCTTCCGGAGACATTAATGGCCCCTGATCCCGCATCTGCCTAACGGCATGTCTGCCAGAATTCACATGCCATCCAAGGCAAGAATAAAGGTTCCAGATCGCAAGTCAAAATGACGCTTGGTGTCTGGCCCGCTACCACATGGAACTGGTGTTCGCGCTTCTGAGACGAGACAGACGCAATGGCCAGACCCACTGTGAGCGGACGAATCCAGGTTTTGTCTATCATCTGATCTTGGTGGGCTACTGGATAGACCCATATCCCCACAGTAAGTCAGGAATATACGAGGTAGGGACTTAACGCATCTCTTGCATATGGAGTAGAGGAATCGTGCGAACTAAAGGACCAACCGAGTGCTAGTCTTTCAACAGCATGTCCTCTGATCAATTAGGCTTGATCGAGTTCCTGCAACGCAGCCTGAATGTGTCCCATGTATCGGGTTTCCGCCCAAAGAATGTGATCCAAAGTTTCACGTATAGTCCAGGAACCATCTTCAGGTACTCGATCCAGGTCCTCATCGGTCAGACCTACCAAAGTACCAAGCAAATGCCCCCAGGCCCGTTCGGCCTCCGCCAGTTTGCGTTGTATGTCGGTGTAATTGGCCTGTAGCGCCTGGCGTGCCCCTGCAATCTGGTTGGCGTGTTCTCGCATGTGATCACCAAAGCGCACGAATAGGACACCCACTGTAGGCCAAGTGTTGCTCCATTTTGTTGTGTCTAAAGAAGCATGAGTATCTGCTGTGTCCTGCAGCAGAGTCAGCACTTCGATACGGCGGGTGCGGATTTCTTCCAGTTTGGTGTTTAGTTCGTTTCGCATCATGGCGGATTACCTCATAGCAGAATCAAAAAGCTTGCAAAGTGTACTTTAAGGTTGGATTAGCTCCGGTGTCCAGCCTGCTGATATAGCATTCGCAATATTTGCTGTCGAGTTGGCCAAAGTTCTGACTCCTTGGTTAATTTCGATATACCAGTTACCTGGATATCGTGGAATGGCACGATCGGCCTTAGCATGGCAGGAATGGTGCAAGCGGGACGACAGCATAAGTTCTGGACAGATCAAGTCAGGGTGCTTCAGATGAGACGAATTCGCTATAACTGTGCTATGAGCCTGGATGGATATATCGCAGGTCTCGACGACGAGTTCGACTGGATTGCGGTCGATCCGGATATCGACTTCAACGAGCTTTTCGATCAGTTCGACACATATCTGGTTGGTCGCAGGACATTCGAGATCACACGCCGCATGGGTCAGACTGCAATCTCCGGTACACAAAGAACGTTCGTGTTCTCACGAACACTCAGGCAGAGTGACTACGACGATGTCACGATTGTTGGTGAAGATTGGAAAGAAGTGGTGGAGTCTCTCCGGCGTGAGTCGGGGAAAGATATCTGGCTGTTCGGAGGTGGTTCACTGTTTCGCAGTCTTGCCACAGCAGGGCTTGTTGACACGGTCGAAGTGAGTGTAATACCAATTCTGCTCGGCAGTGGTGTTCCGCTCGTGTCTGAACTCTCCACACGTATCGGATTGACATTGACGGAACACAGAATCTACGAAAACACAGGCACGGTTGGCTTGGTGTATGCCGTGAACACCAAATAGCTTCCGGTATTGAACATCATCAGGTTAACCAAGATAGAGATTGGTATCTCCTGCCCCAAGATCAGGTATTCTCTCCTCCTGGATTGCTTTGGCACCATGGGTGGCTGTTTCTCTTACCATGACCCATAACGGGTTATGACCTTGCGAGTTTAAAAGTACGACAGTGCCTTTAACCTAGGCAGGCTCTTCGGCTTCCCCTGTGTAGAACGCCGTCGTGCGCCGCGCCGCCGCCTGCGCTTTGGTAGTGTCAGTTCCCATCGCGACCGCCGCTTGTCCCCACTCTTCGCTACTGCTTTTGATGAACGCCTTGCCGTAAGAGGAAGTGACAAATGCGACTGCGTCCGGTTTTGGATCGGTCGGATGCATGAGATGCATCGCGAGGCCCATGAAACCCAACTCCCAGCCCACTCCAGTTGCGCCCGGTCCGTACATGATCCAATGTTCCGTAAGGAGTGCGGTATGTGTGAGTGTAAGTCGCGCACATCCGGGTTCTTCGGTTGAGAAATGTACCTCCACCCAACTGACGTCCTCACCAAATTCCCATGTGAGCGCAAAATGGGATAGTCGTTCGCACACTGTGATCATGCCGCTTGCGTTACCCTCTAGTTGATAGCGGCCGCCAGGTTTGAGATCTCCGCGGATTGGCAGAAACCAGCGAGGGATACGTCCGCCACTTGTCACGGCATCCCACAGATCCTCAATCGTCGTCATGTAGCTGCGGGAAAGCGTGACCCCGCGCGCAGGCTGGCCATTGTGTTCTAAAATTGATGCGGAGCGTTCCACCGCCCTGAGGTGATTTTCGACGTCAAAATCCATCTGATTTCTCCTCTTTCTCCTTGTCAGCCCGTCGCATATCTGGCCCTGATGGTGCCGCTGACCAGATCCCATCAGCCAGCTGCTGTAGCTCAAGTAGATATCTACCCGGGTGACTGGTAGTCACTCTAGTATCAGTATAGACTGAGCAGAAGGTCAACCCATACGGGGCCCTGGTCCCAATCCTGATTCGGTACGAGAGCTCCTACCCTCACCTTCATGGATGCCACACAGACCGACAGTATAGGCTGGGGGACGACAAGAGTTTCCGCCTTTGCCACTGGCAAGAGTTTACTTGCAAGGTTGTGACCGTGTTTGGCGATCCCATCAGAGTTTACTGTGGGAACTTCCCTCTGGGGTTGTCCGGACGTACGACGCGATCTTGGCAGAAGGTGGCAAGTTGGACCGGCTTGGTCTTATCCTGAGGCCGCTCAGGAAAGGTAGTCTATAGTGTATCGCCAGGCAGAGACAGGGGAGGCGACTGGTGTCAGGTAATGATCGCAAATTTGGCGGTGTATCAGACCAGGCTGTGGCCAAGGCAACCGGCTGGGACTGGGGCGAATGGCTGGAATTTCTTGACGGCCTGGGTGCCAGGGAAATGAACCACAAAGAAATCGTGGCCCTCGTTGCTGGTCCGGGAGGATTAGCCAACGGATGGTGGCAGCAGTCAGTTGCAGTGGGATACGAACAGGCCCGAGGGCTGCGGGTTGTGGGTCAGACATCAAGTGCCGACTTCCAGATTGGCGTTCAGAAGACCTTGCCGATATCAGCTGACAAGGCCTGGAGCCTGCTGGCAGAGGAGCCTGGCAGGGGCATCTGGCTGGGCAAGATTGACAGTCTGGAGTTCCACAAGGGTGAACAATATCGCACGTCTGCTGGAATTTCGGGTGAAATCCGCTCTGCCGTCCCTGGACGCCGGGTCAGGTTAACCTGGTGCAGCCCGGATCTGCCGCGTCCATCCACGCTACAGGTCACCATCGTGCCAGCTGGAGGGAAAACCTCGGTCAGGTTTCACCAGGAGCGACTGTCGAGTCTTGAAGAGAGGGAACAAATGCGGACACGTTGGCGGGATGTGCTGCAAGGACTGTTGGAGCTGACGTACCGAACGAAGAACGCCGATTGACATTGGTGGGAAGGAACATTGCGCATCAGTCCAATACCTCTCGTTTTGCAACCGAATGACCCAACGCTGTGTATGTCCTTCACATGTACGGAGAAGGAAGCTGGTCATAGTTCAACGTTGGCAGGTCTTGTTGGGATTCCAAAATTGGAACCACCCCTATTCACAACTCCGGATTGAGTTGGCTACTTTCCCTGTGGGACGTAAAAACCCGTCATTATTCTGGCGCGGATCGCGGTTCTACCCAGACTTTTTGTCCTGTGCAGACTGGGGTAACAAAGTTTCTGATTGTATTCAACCGGCCTACCCAGCTCGACTTTGGACAAAATAGCAGGGGGAATCCTGAAGAAAGGCCGGAGGGTAGGCTGAACCCAAAGCACAAAGGTTCCCCATCCTGCCATCGCTGCCTGCGGCTATGATAGCGCTACGGCAACCCTTGACTTTCCTCTTTGCTGCTCGAACCTGGTCGCAGGCGCAGGTCCGACTGGTGGGGACCATGCTGGCGCCCGGCCAACGCACGATATCCTCGGCCTGGCCGGTGTTGGGGCGGCAGGGCCAGCGGGATTGCGCCCGGTACCACCCTGGGCTCAGCCACGCCGTCGGGTTCCCCCTGGCAGTGAGCCAGGTGTGGCTCGGCCTGTGGCCCGATCTTGCTGGGGGTCGCTGAAACCGTGGCACACCGCCAGGGGAAGCCGATCGCGAAGGGGTCTATCGGGCCGGGTTCCTTTCGTCCCCCCGGCCAATTTTTGCCACAAGACGCTAGGCCAGAAGCTCGGAGGCAGGACACCCATGCGGCACAGAAGCAGGTTCAAATTTCAGCAGAACCGAGGGTGGCATTAACCCACACCGTCACTGAATTCCTAGTCGGCAGTCTCAATTATTCATTGTCGAAAAAAACCGGGCTGCTCCATGCCTGAGCCTGATCAATCTGGGTGACTCGCACCCAGTAAGCAAACTTCTCCGGCAGGACTGTATGGTCACTATGACGCAAACTGACTCGGGAAGGGGCCGTTTCGTCTGGAGCCGGACCCACTGAAACCTGGCAATCCATACCACCCGCGGCTATGGCCAGCGGTGTGGACAGAACCTGAGCGAGCAAGAAGGAAAAAGACGTTTGGGCAGACTCGAATTCGCATTTCGTAGCGGCATTTCCTTCAATCTCCAACACGACCCCTGCGCGGTTGCCTGCCGTCGCGTTTTGCCAAGCAATACGATTGGTATCGGTTTGATGCAGGTAATCGTCTCCCCCCTGAAAATTCAGAGCTTCGGCTGTATGAATTCTGCCGCCAGCCAAGCACAAGGAACCACCCCAAATTGCCCTCTGGGCGCGTGCCGTACCTCGCTGGGCCGTGCCTTGCCAGAGCAGGCGAATGCGATTTCGCCCTTCAATCGTAGGAGATGGACCGGCTAAGCGCCATTGGCGAATCTCAACATTGTTGCGCAACAATTCGACTGTCTCCAACGGAGCCGTACCCGCGACTTCAATCGTTGCCTCAGGGGCACCGGCAGCGGCGCAAATTGATCCCATTGGTTGTCCATTTACTTCAAACCAAAGGCCGATGCGTTCACCCGAAGTGGCATAACACCTTCGAGCAAGGATCGCCTCCCAAATCCCGTCACGTGTCAAATCAGAGGCATAGACCGCAGTAAGACCATTGCGAACATTCCTGTTTTGACGCCATCCCGGCTGGCAGGCTCCCGGCCGCCCGGTGATGCCATCTGTACCTGCGGTAATGCCAAACCTGTAGCCACGGGACAACGCGTCCTTGATGAACCATTCCGAAGTGCCATGCGTGGAATGGACTTCGGCTAACTGCTCAATCTCAGGGGCGTGCCAATCAAGATTGGTCGGCCGACCGCCGACGTGCATATTGATCAGCACCGGTTCCTGGCTCAGTGCATCCAGGAAAGACTGCGCTGTGACTAAGTCGGGTTCCGGGTCTGGCTCGTCTTCCAGGAAGAATCGCCCGGAACGGCGCAAACGGGTTTCGTCTTGCTGGTAGAAGACGTTGCGGTCTCCCCCTGCGCTCGTCATAGCGCTCCATTCACATCCGAGGAAGGTGACGAACTGTTCCGGTTCGTAAAATGCCTCCGTCTCGCGCCTGACCACATCCCATAAGTCACGCGAAACGTAATGATCGTTCCCCTGGTGCGAAATAAATTGAATCCCCGCTGCGTCGCGGGCATAGGTGAAGTGGTTCGCCACGGACCCGACCCCGCATCCGACTTCACCTTGGCCCGAGTGGAGGTCTCCCCAAAAGCACTGCCAGCGGAGAGGTTTGCTTCGAATCCGAATGGGATTGCTAAGCGCCTTCAGGTCTAAATTGTTGAATCTGGCTTCAACCTTTGTACTTCCAGGTGCGGTAAACCGCACGGGAATGTGTACTACCGGTGGCTCCTGGATGGCAACCGATTCTCCGAACGCCAACAAAGAATTACCTGGATCCTCACCGAGTTCCGCAATACCACACTGTTGCCAATCCAGCTTGCACGCATTGCCCCAGCGATCTTCTGCCCTGAGGATAACTGTGGCGGACTCGGCTACCACTCCTTCGCTGGGAGCAAGGGCCACCAGCCGCTCGGGTGGACCAGAACCAATGGACAGGCCTTCGATCGCGGGCAATCGATGCCAATTGTCACTTCGCTCGGGGTCAATCAGCGTTACGAATTCCAGTTCCTTAAGCCGAAACGTGGGTACCCGCCATCCCTGACTGCCACCGGACTGATCACCACAGCTAACAACCAAAGTGTCACCTTCATGCAACCGGCCTTTCGATACGGTCAGCTCAAGATGATGCTGCCAAGGATCGAAGGATCCTTGAGGAAAAAACTGGAATTCAACATGGGCTGCTTCATGGTGTCCAGCAGACTCAACGAGCACAGTTGTGAATCCTGCAGCTGCACAATCCCTGGCCTGCAGCTCGGTCCAATCCAGGGGCCAGGTCCATGCCAAGGCGAGCCGGCCACCCTCGGGAAGTTCGGTATTACCGATGGTAATGGTGAAGCGAAGAGTGATCCACTCCCCGGCCACAAATTTCCGTCTTGGGCTACAAACAACATGCCCAAATCGTTTGCGGCGTTCTGCAGGACATAGACCGACATCGTGCCAGACCATTGAACGACCGGGTTGACCGCTGGCAATAATCACGGAGTACTCCCCTTGGATCGTTACCTTGTGACCTCAATTTGTTGCCTACAAGGTAAAGTTTATTTTCCCACGTCTCTGTGATTGTAACCTGTGCACTGTTTTGTTTGACTCCGTTTCAGACGATGAATGAATTTAGGAATCGGCCTACTCCGCGCGACTTTGGACAAAATAGCAGGGGGCAATCCTCAAGAAAGGCAGGATAGTATGATGAATCAAAAGTACAAAGGTTCCCCATCCTGCCATCGCTGCCTGCGGCTATGATAGCGCTACGGCAACCCTTTGCTTCCCTGGTGGTGTGGGCTCTCGTATTACGGGGGAGAGAAAAGACAGGTCTGGACTGTCTAAGTCCTGTCTTGAACTGAAGAATAGGTTCAGATAGTGGTGGGGCCAACGCAGTTAGGGGTGACTGACCCGCGGAAGGGCGTGTGCCTTGCAAGAGGACAGAGAGTACACAGTGGTCTGCTGTGGTCCCGCTGGTATCGTGTGCCAACCGGGGCAGGAATCAGTTGCTGGAAATCAAGGAAAGATTGTTTCCTGACTTCCCAATCCCACTTTTTACCGCATGTAACAGTTTCCTGTGATACTTTCAGCCAAGGTCTCGCATTACGCTAACAGCTGCCAAGAATTTCCGAGATCTTCTCCATAGGAAGCGAACATGAAGTCAGATCTCTACTTGCAAAATGGTACTGTGGTGACGGAGACAGGTGTCTTTCATGGTGGCGTGGTTGTGGCAGATGGCACTATCTCTCAAGTCGTTTCCGGAACACCGGCTGTGGAAGCCTCTGAAACGCTGGATCTTCAGGGGAAATGGCTGCTACCGGGCCTGGTTGATGGACATGTTCATTTCAATGAACCTGGGATGGAAAAGTGGGAGCGTTATCGCACCGCCACCAAGGCAGCAGCTGCGGGAGGTGTGACGACGATACTCGACATGCCTCTAAACTCAACACCGCCCACCATCAACCTACAGGAACTGGAACGCAAACGCGCGGCCGTGCAAAGCGAATCGGTCGTGGATTACGGGCATTGGGGAGGACTGATCGACAACAATCTGGCCGACCTGCCGTCACTGCATGATGCGGGCGTGATCGGTTTCAAAGCCTTTATGACCTATGCGCCGGATTATCCCCGCGTGGATGATGACCTGATTTACGCGGGTATGGAACAGGTTCAAGAACTCGACAACGTCGTAGCCATCCATTCGGAAAATGAATATGTGACCGCCTACCTGACCCGGCAACTGCAGGATGCAGGGCGCCGGGATCTGGCGGCTTGGCCCGAGTCCCGTCCCCCGTTCCAGGAACTGGAAGCGATCAAAAGAGCCATGTACTGGGCAGGTGTGACAGGCGCCCGACTTCACATCGTGCATGTCTCCATTGCCGACGGCATTCATGCGGCCATGCAAGCCAAACAGCAGGGTGTCAACCTTTCAGTCGAAACCTGTCCCCAGTACCTGCTGCTGGATCTGGAAGACTTTGAACGCATTGGGCCACGGGCCAAGTGTGCGCCTCCCATTCGGAGTCGGGACCATGTGGAAGCGCTCTGGGAATGCGTACTCGACGGTCACGTGGACACGATTGGCTCCGACCATTCACCGTGTACAGCCCAGGACAAGGACATCGGCTATACGGATATCTGGCAGGCTTGGGGAGGCATTTCCGGAATCCAGACCATGTTGCCAGGACTATTAACGGAAGGCGTACATAAACGGGGCCTTTCGTTGCCTCTCCTGACCCGCATGGTATCGGCCAATCCGGCGCGCATTTTTGGACTCTACCCACAGAAAGGCGCGCTTCTGCCCGGGAGCGATGCAGATCTGATTATTGTAGATCCGGATCGTACCTGGACTCTGGCTAACGAGGATCTTTACTACCGCAACCCGCACAGCGCTTTCACCGGTTTTGAATTCCAGGGATGGGTGGAACGTACCTTTGTAAGAGGGGTGACCGTTTGTGAGAATGGTGTTATCACCGCTGAGCCCGGATTCGGGCAACTGCTGACTCGAACAGTACAAGATAGAGCCTAAGACTTGACCACAAAGGAAATGGATAGTTTCATGAACCCTTTCGGTTTTACGCGGAGCCATTCAGCTCGTAATTACGCCGTTATTGCACCTGAAAGCCACGTACCGGCCGCCATGCCCCACTGGACGAATACCAGTGGCATTATTGTCATTTCACCCCCAATGGGAGCCTGCTTTGCCCAATACTTCGCCTTGATGAACGAAGGTGGAACGGCAGGCCCACCTTTGCCGGGAAACCAGAGATTCGTCTTTGTTGAGGAAGGGAATCTACAACTGGAGCTGGAGGGTCAGGAGATTAGCCTGGAACCTGGAGGTTACGCCTATATTCCGGCTGATCTGTCCCATGCCATGGTTACCCAAACTGGCTGTCGCCTTACGATTTTCGAGAAAAGGTACAGTTCGTTAGGGGATCATGAATCTCCTGCGCCGATAACTGGTTACGAACAGGAAGTGATAGCTGAGCCCTTCATGGATGATCCGGACGCAATGCTCAAGACGTTGTTGCCCACAACCCCGGAATTTGATATGGCGGTGAATCTGTTTACTTTCCAACCGGGGGCTGCTTTACCCTTGGTCGAAGTGCATGTCATGGAACATGGCTTGCTCATGTTACAGGGCAAGGGAATTTACCGGCTGGATCAGGACTGGCACCCCGTCCAGGCCGGTGACGTTATCTGGATGGCATCCTATTGTCCCCAGTGGTTTACGGCCGTTGGCAAGGAACCCGCCCGGTACCTGTACTACAAGGATGTGGGCCGGGATCCGCTGGAGGCAGGGGCAGGATGAGAGAAATTCCTCTCAATGCAGATCGTTTGTTGAGAGAGATTGACCATATCAGCCAGTACAGCGATGTACCCGCCCCCGCGGTCACCCGAATCCTGTATACGCCCACTGACATGGAGGCCCGGAGATACCTCAAACGCTTGGCGGATGAAGCGCAATTGCCCTGGCGAGAAGATGCTCTGGGCAATTGGTTTGTCCGACTGGAAGGTACTGAGCCTGCACTACCTGCGGTGGCTACCGGTTCCCACATAGACGCAATTCCCTTCGCTGGCCGGTATGACGGAGTCGTAGGTGTACTGGGGGGGTTGGAAGCCCTGCGGGCCATTCAGGAAGCGGGTATCACACCGCGCCGCAGTTTGGAACTGATCATGTTTACCGCCGAAGAGCCCACCAGATTCGGGGTTGGTTGTCTGGGGAGTCGGGGTATGGCGGGCCGCATGGCATGGGATGCCATGCGGGAGTTACAGGATGCGGAGGGAATGTCGCTGGAGAAGGCCCGTACCGAGGCCGGATTCGCAGGAGAACTGGCCTCGGTGGAACTGGCCTCAGATACCTACGCCTATTTCGTGGAACTGCATATTGAGCAGGGCCCGTTCCTGGAGGCAGCTGATGCCGCGATAGGGATCGTGACTGATATTGTGGCTTCCACCACAGTCCAGGTGACTCTCAAGGGTGACGGCGGACATGCCGGCACCGTACCCATGCCCGAACGCAACGATGCTTTGGCGGCAGCGGCAGAATTGACCTTGCTGGCCGAAAAAGCAGCTGGTTTCCAGGCTAGGGGCGTTGCGGTAGCAACAGTCGGCAAATTGCAGGTTCATCCAGGTGCCAGTAACAGTATTCCCAGCGTTGTGGCAATGACTCTGGATGTGCGGGCCCGGGACATGCAGTTACGGGATGCGATACTGAAGGAGATCCGGGAAGGCCTGACCGCCTTGGCCGAGTCACGCCGGGTGCACTATGAGTGGAATGTGCTCAATCACGATCCTTCCTGCCAGTCCCATCCAGAGATTCTCAAGGCCATCACCCGGAGTGCGGAAGCCTTGGGCTATGCCCACTTGCCCCTGGTTAGCCGTGCCTATCACGACACCGTCTTCATGGCTCAGAAATGTCCGGCGGCGATGATATTCATCCCGTGCCGCGAAGGCTACAGTCACCGGCCCGAGGAGTACTCAGAACCTGAACACATTGTGGCCGGAGCCAGAACGCTGACGTCTACCCTGGTACAACTAGCCGACACCTAGCGGGAACAACTCTGCTTGCCTTGAGGCGCCCACTGTCTACAGGTAGGACAGGTTCCATTGTTGTCCGATTGACCGGACGGTTGATTCAGGACAGTCTGGTTTGCCAGGAAGATTGGTAGGCGAAACTTTAGGGGCTGACTGTCGTTCTACGTGGCCAATCAATGAAGATGGCACTTGGCTTTGCCCTAGGATTCCCAGGCAACCGTGTCTCCCAGTTGGATTTCCCCTTCATCCAACACATCACCCCAGGCACCACCTCTCCACATGAGGGCCATCTTGTCCTGCAGGCCCGAGGCAGCCTGTTCCATGCGGCCACAGGGCCGGGTTTCTCCCTGCAGACGTATGCGGATGTCACCGATGCACAGAACTTTCGAGGCGGAATCACGAAGGTCTACGCCACTGACCATCAGGTTGGCCCGCCGATCTGAGGGGGCAACATCCTCACTGACCTGGGATTGCAGCAATTCAAAGACTTCCTTTTCGATAATTGTTACTTGCCGGGCCCCTCCGAAATCCGCATTGCCCACGATGCCCTTGCCCGCCACCATGGAAGCGGTGGAAACAGCTTTCATGGGACCGCGCTTGGCGGTTTTGACCCAAATGGCTTCTAAGGTTCCCTGACCCATGTCAAGTCTCCTGACTTTGTGTATTTCAGTTATCCCATTCTAACACCAGTCCCAAAGTATTGGGATTGGCCAGCTTGAGTTCTTCATAGGCGGCCGGAGCATCTTCCCAGGCGTATCGATGGGTAACCAAGGGAGCTACTTTCAGCCTCTGCGTAGCCATACAATGCAGGGCCAAGTCATGATCTGAGGCATGCGTCCAGTAACCCGGTGAATCGTCAATCCTGGGCCGGACAGAATCGTGAGCCCCAATCAGCGTTAAACCCGTCCTGTGAACATCCCGATAGAAATTGACCTCAGGCGTATTGCCCCGGGTACTGCCCAGCAACACCAGACGGCCATGAGGACGAATGACGTCAAAGGCGGCCGTGACGGCAGCAGGATGTCCCGTTGCATCTACCACAATCTGGGGTTTGTCATCACCACAAAGTTGCAAGACGCGGTCCATGAAATTTCCTTCCATCACCAAGGCATCATCCGCCCCCAGTTGCCGGGCCAAAGGCAGACGCGTACCATCCACATCGAGGGTCAGGGCAGGGATGGCGCCATTGAGACGAGCCCATTGCATGGCCAGTAATCCAATAATGCCAGCTCCCAACACGGCCACTCCTTCACCTAGTTCAATGCGAGCCTTGCGGATACCTTGCAGGGCAACAGCAGCCACAAAGAAGAACGTGGCTTCTTCACTCGACAGGTTTGCGGGTACTTTACAACAATGCTCAGGCCGAACGGCGGCAATCCGCTGATGACGGATGGGAACGGCAATGCGCTCTCCCACTTGCCAGCCCGTTGTTTCGCTGCCACATTCCACAATTTCCCCTATCGTGCTGTAGCCAGCGCCCATGGGATATTGCTGGGTCGTATTCTCCATACCCATCAGGAATGCCCGTTCTGTACCGGGACTGACCAGGGACTTCAGAGTCCGGATCAGAAGCTGGTCTGGTTGACACACGGGTAACTTAGCGGCTGTTAACTCCACCTGACCGGGTGCCACGAAATTCACCTGGGTATTTAAGAGTTGATTCACCGTAGTTCCTCCTTGGGAATGCGCAGCTTCTCAAGCATACATCAGTCCAGTATTGATTGAATTGTCTGTCTCCTGATGAGGATAAATGTGTGCAAGGAGCCTGTTCGTAGGTTCAGTGCAAGGGAAGACGTCCAGCGGGGATCCCAAAATGAAGTCTATATTTCACACAGACCAAGCCCGGAAATGGGATATCACCGATTCAATACCCACTCTTGGGACTAAATTTCCCTTTCCCATGCGCCAGAGAACCTGAATACGTTTGCTGGTATGAAATCCGATTGAGGTTATGAGTTACTCTGGCACTATCCCAACACCTGTAGTATCTATATCCGGGAACCAGAAATTGGTTGAGTAATGATCCGTTTTGGGACAGGGGACTACACCGTTGTGGGGCGATCGGCCACCGCCGTTACCCCAAGGTAGGGTGTATAGTGGAAAAGATCACGAGGCAAAACCCTAGCCTGCCAAGCTTCGCCCTCCTGTTCATACCCACGACGCAACCGCTGTGTCCCCGCCACCTATCCTCGCCGTACGCAAGCTCCTTGGGGCGAAGGTTATCATTACCGGGTGGAAGTTTGACTCTCAACCCCGTGGCTTTTAGGCGTGAGAGTGGCAGGTCTTGAGTTGGCAGGGGGGGTATGGTTACTGGTCTCTTAGTCTTGTTCCGAGTTTTGGTTCTGGGGATAGGGCTGTCCCTCACATTCCTGGTTCTCCCTGCCTACGCGGCCGCCGCCCTGCCTCCGGCCACCGGGCTGGAAGGGAAATACACCGACCCGGACGATCATTGGGACGGTCGCTACCTTCTGCAGCGCGGAGAGCTTACGGTAACCGCCATCCTGAGTGCCACGCGCTCCCCGATCCAACCCTACGCCCGGCAGCCATCGGCGATACTGTTCACCGTACCGGAGGGGTTCCGGCCAGGCACCACCGTGACCTGGGAGGTCACAGGCTGGCACCTGCAGCCGGACGGGTCGCCCCATCCAAATCTGGTGGAACCCCACATCTTCCATGTGCGGATTGACCCGGACGGCTCGGTGCGCTATGTCGACGAGGGCCAAGTCGACGGCGGGGGTTACCTGAGGTATGAAGTCCGCCTGGCCTGGCCTCTGGCCGGCGCGGAACCAGCGGTCTGTGACCGCACCGAGAGCGTGCAGCAAGCCATCCTGCAGCGCCTGGGCGAAACTCGTCCGGCCCTTGAACAAGATAATCCAGAAAGGGAGTCAGATCCTTTATGTGCGGATGTGACATGGGCTGATCTGTCGGCTATCACAGTTTTGAGCCCGGGCGGAGGAAGTGCTTTGTTAGACGTGGCGCGGTCCACAGACTTGGCCGGCTTGACGGGATTGGAGGCTCTTGACCTGCAGGTAAGAGATGAGTCGCTGCCTGAGGAATTGCTCACACAAACTCCCCGCCTGCGGACGTTGCACGTGAAGACAGGCGTCGTGAATTGGCTGCCGGCGAATTTTCTGACCCCTGTGCCCCACCTGCAGAGTCTTACCGTCGAGAGCTCCTTTGCGTTGGCTTATCCATCTTTCCAGCAGGACTTGCCCCCAGATTTTCCAGTCCATGCGCCCCCACGGGCCCATCTTGAATTCATTCCGGGTCAAGGGGCCCCGGCAACACCCAGTTTCCTGTCCCAACTGCCAGCCTTGACTCAACTGACGTTGAAGGCGTGGGAGATGACAGACCTCCCTCCGGCCTTTCTGAACTCCGTACCTGAACTGACGCAGTTGGACCTGGATGTTTGGGGTATCACCACATTTCCGCCTAGTTTCCTGGCGGATGCGCCTCAACTGCAGCACTTGACATTTGATGCATCCGCCGTATCGAAATTGTCGGACTCTTTCTTGGCCAACTGTACGGAACTCAAGCAACTGGCTCTGACGGTCGGCGACATGTCAGCGTTGCCTGTCGCTTTTCTGGACAACAACTCGAAATTGGAGCAACTGTCACTCAATATCTATCGGCTGGATTCTCTGCCTGTTGATTTCCTGGCCTATTTGCCGAATGTGAGACAGCTCAGTCTCACATTCTCTGGAGGTATGCAACCTCTGCGACTGCCGTCAGGTTTCCTGTCGCGCACGCCGCAACTTGAGCATATGTACCTGTATGCGTTTTCTTTGACGGCTTTCCCGGAGGATTTCCTGGCCTATGCCCCGCATTTGAGGGGGTTGACCTTGAATGTAAGTAACCTGGAGAAGGTGCGGGCGACGCTGGTGCAATCGCTCCCAAACCTTACCCGCCTGCATTTGGAAACCCAGGCACTGGAGGCATACCCCGTGGGTTTTCTGGACGATATCCCACAAGTGGTTAACCTCACCTTGCGCGCTGATGGGCTGACTCGGTTGCCCCCCCGTTTTCTCGCGCATACACCCCGACTTGAGCAATTGGCCCTGAACCTGCATGGGGTGGAGTCATGGCCTCCAGAATCTCTGGCCCACACGCCCCAGTTGCAAGAGATGACCTTGTCCGCAAGTCGGCTCCAAGCGCTGCCATCCGGCTTTCTGGCCTATATCCCTCGCCTGCGCCAGGCTGCCTTGGCCTTGCCAGAAGTCAAGAGGCTGCCGAAGGGATTCCTGCACCATCCACCCCAGCTTCAGGATCTGTCAGTGAGCGCTGTGAGTCTGGAAAGCCTGCCTGAAGAATTCTTGGTGTATGCCCCCAATTTGGTCACTATGAAATTGCATACAATCTTTGCCCTTACCGGTTTGGGTTACGGTATGTCTTTCCCCCGACCTGGCAAGGGGGTGGGCCCAAATCGGTGGAGTGTATCACAGGACTACAGCAATCTGGCTGTGTTTCCCTCAGGATTCTTGACCTACATCCCCCAACTGAAGTCTCTGGAAATCTGGGGGGATATGAAGAAACTGCCTGATGGTTTCCTGGCTCGGGCACCCCAGTTGGCCCACTTGACTCTGCTGACACCCGTGTTGGAACAGTTGCCTGATGGTTTCCTGGGTCATGTACCCCAACTGGTCTATCTGGAGCTTGTAACGGACCTAACAAAACTGCCTGAGGACTTTCTGGCCCATGCTCCGCAACTAAAGACATTGCACCAGCGTTACGGAGACCTGGACGAGATACCCGGCAGTTTCCTGACTCAGACGCCGGAACTGTCCAGCGTATTCCTTGAGTTCCAGGGACAGCCGACGATACCGAGGGATTTCCTCTCCCATTCTGAAAAGCTGGGTAGCCTTTACTTCTATGCCAGGGACCTCGCGGTCCTGCCAGCAGGCTTCCTGTCGCACACCCCCCAGCTAGGGCTGGTGGATATGCACTTGCCTGTAGTGAGTGCGTTGCCCCACCACCTGCTGGCGGACGTACCGATGCTGTATACACTGTATCTGACGATCGGCGAACTGGAGGTACTGCCGGAGACCTTCCTGCATAGGGCTCCTCAATTGTCTAGCCTCGATATAGGGGGTTCCGCGCTGCATTCGATTCCCGATCACGTGTGGGGCCATTTGTGGGACCATGGCCACTACTTCCAGGTGACAGGCACCCGGGTTAACCTGCGCCGTGGGCCAGGTTTAGAGCACGAAGTCATCCAGACATTGGAAGCAGGTGACGACCTCTATGTCTTGCGTCGCGTTAAAGACTCTGATACCGGAACCTGGCTTAGAGTCTTGAATTGGGATAACTACGAGGAGGGTTGGATTTTCGCTGCGCTGGCCGCGCCGGCGCCAATCGGGAACGCCCAACCACCCCCTGAAAGACCGCAATGACCGGCACAGGCTTCCTCAGGACGTTGCCATGCGGTCACCTCAGTTCCCCCAAAATGGCAGAAAACGGACGCTCCAAGGCCTGAACTCTCGCCTGGCTGGACCCCTGTCAAGTAATGCAGGCTAAGGCCCTAACGCTCACCCGACCTGCAGGTCACAACACCTCGCATTGTGGCCTGCCTGGGCCTCTCCGCGTGTCATTATTTCTGGGATCCACATGGAATCAGCCCGAAAACCGGGTCTTCGGGTTTCTTCAGTTCCAGACGCGGCTCAGTGCCGTGGGCTCGTAGTGGCTACGGCGCCAGGGACAAGACTGGGCATGAGAGCCATAGAGGACACCGGCCTGTCACCAGACTATGTCGGCCTTAAAGTCGAAGCTCCGGTGGCTGCCGTGTCAAGAGATAATTGTCGAGGAGAGCAAACCGCAGATCTGTCCGTCTAACCATAGTTTCGCAGACCAAATTATGGTCTAGCCGCTTTGAAAACCACTCCATAACAGCCGGTACAAAGGCCCACCTCTTGTATGGTCCCCCACCTGAGTTACTGCCTATAGCAACCAGGGCAATCGCATCATGAATGTGTGGCTATTGAGATCACACCTGCAGGAGATAGGCCTCATCCCAGCCAGCCTGTTGGCATCGCAATATGAGCGGTCATGGGGGTGAATCCGTGAAGATGGGGAACGGTAGACGCTCATTCTCCCCTTGACCATCGTGGAACTTTTATCGTGCAATTGCCCTGCTATAGCAACGCGTGCATCGGGCGTAGGCAGCGTGCGTGCGCGCTGAGAGCTGCCCCCGGAAATGAGGTTATGGGGCCGTTCTGGCCTGGATCACAAATAAAATGAGATGCTCAGAAGGCTAGGAAGAGCAAATTTCGGCGTTCTGGGACGTACAGATCGGGTGGGATTTCGGCTCTCAGGACTAAGTTTCTTGCCATCTGGGACTGATAGCCCGTGGGTCCCTGTGCCCCGCGGCGGAGCTCTTATCTCCGCTCTCGTTATCCCTTGGCCTAGGTGCAATACTGGTTACTTAAGCGCAAAATTCTGTTAACTTAAGGCCGGCTTGAGGCTATGTCAGTTACTCAAAAGATGGTGCCAGAGGCCAAAATTGCGCAAAGTAAACAGTATTGGGCCTAGGTGCCCAGCACGGGTATCATGGGGCCGTGACTAAGACCTCCAGGAGACCGGGCTTTATGCGGCGCTTGGCCCCCCATATCTTCCGTCTGGGCATGCTGTGCGTCCTGGAACTGCTGGCCGGGCTGCTGCTGGGCGGCTGCCGCCCGGAGAGAGCCAGCCCAGAACGGGTGGCCACAGCGGTCACTCCCGGCGCACCGGCCCCGCCCGCCTTGGTGGTAGTCCCCACGTTTACGGCGACGGTGGCGGTACCCGTGGGGCCGACGCTTACTCCTCTCCAGGCGCGGGAAGCCAGCCCCCAGCCCCCGGAGAGGGAGGATACCGTCCCCCCGATGGGGTCACCTCAGCCCACCACGGCGACGACCCCATCGGCGATCCAGACGGTCACCGTCACGGGTACGGTAGTCAATGTACGGGGTGGTCCCAGCCTGAAGGACGCGATTCTGGGGCAGGTACAACAGGGGGATGTGTTGCCGGTGACGGGCATCAGCACCGACGGTCAGTGGCTGCAGGTGGCAAAGGAGGGACAAGCGCACTGGATTTACGCGAATCTGACCGATGTAGCGGACACCCTGCGCCGCCTGCCGGTGATCTCGGTGCCCGACCTGGCCGTTACAGTAGAGCCAGAGGGCAGCCTTAGTCCCACAGATACCCAGGCAGAGGAGCGCGCGGCTCGGGATCAGGCTACTCAGGGTTCCTATGACAACCTGACAGCGCATCAGGATGGCCGCTACAAATTGCAGCGGCGTGGGGAACAGGTAGAAGCCACCCTCACCACGACCCGTTCCCTAGTACCATTCGGGGCCCGGGATGTGGCGACCCTCCTTTTCACCGTTCCCTCAGGTTTCCGACCGCCATATGCGATCCGGCGCCTCGGGGAGGGCCAACCCGTGCGGGCGGATGGCACGCCGGATCCCGAGCAGACGGCTCGTCACCCATTTCTGTTACAGGTGGATCCCGACGGGAGGGTGTACTACATAGATGACACGCGGGTGGAGGGCGCTGAGTACTTGGCCTACACGCTGGAGACCGTCTGGGGCACCACCCCCACGGCCAATGATGTTGCGGTCCTGGAGGTGCTGTTGCTGCCAGGACCGATCAATCGCCATTTTCATCCTCCCGGCAAGTTCATCAGTTTCCGGGAAGATGAGCGGGTAGATGGTTTTGGTGTGGATTTGAGGACCGACCCAATTCCCTTGGAACTGGCCGAACTCACAGCGTTGCAGTGGCTGGAATTGAGGGGTAGCAAATTCAGTGGATCGATCCCGCGGGAACTGGGCCAACTCACCCAGCTGGAACGGCTGACCGTAAGCCACAATGGGATTGGCGGACCGATCCCGCGGGAACTGGGCCAGCTCACCGCCATGAAGAAGCTGACCCTGGAAGGGAATCGAATAGCCGGATCAATCCCCCCGGAGTTGGGCCAGCTCACCGCCATGGAGTGGCTGATCCTCAGCCGCAATCAGTTAAGGGGCCTGATCCCAGCGGAACTGGGCCAACTGGGCCGACTGCAGCTGCTGGACTTAAGCCACAATCAGCTAACCGGTCCCATCCCACCACAGCTAGGCCAGCTAGGCCCGTTGCAGCGCTTGCGCCTAGAATACAACCAGCTGACGGCGGTGCCCCCGGAGTTAGGTCAACTGACGGCCTTGGAAGACCTTTCCCTGGCGGCGAACCTGCTGACGGCGGTGCCGCCTGAATTGGGACAGCTCACGAACCTGAAATACCTGCGTCTCAATGACAACCAGCTCAGGGCCCTACCGTCCACACTGGAACACCTTTCCCGTCTAGAGTCCCTGATCCTCGGCAACAATCCATTGCCCGGATTCCCGCCAGAATTGAAGTTGCCTCCCAATCTGAAATGGCTGGATTTAACCAACGTCCAGTTGAAGGCAGTGCCCCCGGCGCTAGGTCAACTGAGTGCCTTGGAGACGCTTTATCTGACTGCAAACCAGTTAACGGACCTCCCACCTGCATTGGGACAACTCACAGGTCTGAAACATCTGAGTCTCAGCCGCAATCCCTGGTTAGAGTTGCCGCCGTGGTTGGGACAGTTCAAGAACCTTGAATCCTTGGGTCTCTATGGAAATCGCTTGTCCTCGCTCCCCCCGGAAATCGGTCAGCTCAGCCGACTCACGAGTTTGAACCTGGGCAGGAACGATCTCGTGGCTTTACCTACGTTCCTGGCGGACTTAACCACCCTAAGAAATCTGTACCTGCAGGATAACCAACTGCAAATCCTGCCTCCTGAGATTGGACAGTTGGGGGAACTGATCTGGCTGGACCTGAGTGGGAACCGATTGACCGTGCTGCCTCCGGAGATACGGCAGCTGTCCAAACTGCACTATCTCGATGTGAGCGGCAACCAGTTGACTCGGTTGCCTCCGGGACTGGATCTGTATACCCTGGTTCTAAGCGACAACCGGCTGACAAGGGTAGACTATCCCCCCGATGTAGTAACCCTGGTTCTGAACGGCAATCAGATCACCGATTTTCCCTCATCCACCCGTGTCTTCCAGGGTCTGTATGGTCTGTATCTGGGGCATAACGGCCTCCGGGAATTTACGCCGAACGAGGGACAGTTTCCCAACCTGCATACCCTGGTCTTGAGTGGAAACCAATTACCTTCCCTGCCGCCGACAATGAGTGAGTTGCACCAACTGGCTCAGCTGGATGTGAGCCACAACCAGCTAAACGAACTGCCCGTTGAGTTGGCAGAGCTGCCCAAGCTTACCGACTTGGCCTTGGGAGGCAACCCGTGGGCGGACCTCTCCGCCCTGCTACTCCGGTTCCCGACCCTGACCCATCTCTCATTGCAGGGCAGTCGGCTGACGGCCCTGCCGGATACCCTGACTCAGCTACAGGGGCTGTATGATCTGGATCTGAGTGAAAACCAGCTAACGGTTCTGCCTTCAGCGTTAGGCCAGCTGTCCCGTCTGGTGGTCCTGGATCTGAGCGAGAATCAGTTGACAGATCTGCCCCCGGCCTTGAGCCAATTGGCCCACCTGCAGGAGCTTTACCTACAGCATAACCAGCTGTTCGACCTGCCTCCTGAACTGGGTCAACTCCCTCATCTGGAAATCCTGGATGTGCGGCACAATGGACTGACGGGTTGCTTGCCCGCCGTCTGGCGGGAGCAAGGTGTAACGGTCCTGTCTTCCTTCAACGAACGGGGACAGGCGAATCTTCCTTTTTGCCCGGAATAAAAAGAAACTCCCCTGGGGCCTGATTCCCGGTCCGTACTTCCCAGCGGCTGTCCCGAAACGGATACTTTAAGGGACTTCAACTCTACAGTCTGTCCCTATGACCCTTGTGCAGTGAAGAGGCGTGTGCCATGTAAGCTGAGTACAGCGTTCGCATACGGCATGACATGCTGACTCAGGGCTAAACCACTCGCCAACAGGTGGGCGAAGAGATGGAATTTCAGATCCCGAAGGATGTCCCCAAGGTATCCGGGAGAATTGAGTTTTTGTCTTTTGGGGCGAATCAGACATAATCTCATCTCTTATAAAGAGATAAGTACGTTATGTCTGGGAGTAAGGGTGCAGCAGCGAACTAAAGAGATCTTTCGTGAACACGGTGGCCAACTTCGCATGAGTGAGGCTATCGGCCTTGGGATCACGCGCTACATGCTTTATGCATTGCGGGATCGGGGGAGCATTGAGGCAGTCAGCAGGGGCATCTACCGCTTGGCGGAACTGCCACCGCTTGGAAATCCTGACCTGGTCACAGTCGGTCTGCGCTCTCCCAACGCCGTCATCTGTCTCGTTTCGGCCTTGGCCCACCACGATATGACGACCCAGATCCCTCACGAGATATCGGTAGCAGTCCTGCGCAATACGCGCATACCCAAACTTGATCAGCTTCCTATTCGGGGATACCAATTCTCGCAGGCAACATATGAGTGCGGTATCGAGATTCATCAGATCGATGGGGTGCCTGTCAAAATCTACTGCTGCGAGAAAACTCTGGCTGACTGCTTCAAATTCCGCCACAAAATTGGCATGGATATAGTGCTGGAAGCGCTGAAACTCTACAGAAAACGTGACAGAATGGATCTTATCGCGCTGCAGGGCTACACCAAGATATGTCGTGTTGAGAGAGTGATTCGTCCCTATCTGGAGGCCATCGTATGAGGCTTGCCCGGAACGTGTCCGAATCGGTTCGGCATCGGCTCCTAAACCGTGCCAGGAATGAAAAACGACCATTCCAGGAAAAGCTCTCTTGTGGCGAGAGGCTCGAACCGCTAGGGGCTTCAACACCTAATAGGGATCAGGCCGGATTTTAAGACTGAAAGCGACATTTGTCCCTACCTGTATAAGTGTTGACCAGAAGTCCCGCAATCTGACAGGCTTTAGTGTGTAACTACTGTCCTTTGCTCTACCATTACAAGAGAAACTAGCGTCCACTTCCTGATCGAATTGCTTTCATGGCCGAGGTGGTGTACGACCGCAGATACGTGCGGCGTGTGACCCGGATATTGTTTCAGACCCTGTTGGTGACACTGGCCGCGGCTTTGGTCCGGTTTGTTGCCCTGGATAAACATGCCATCTGGCTGGATGAGGCCATTAGCCTGGAGATAGTAACACGCAATTCGCTGCCATCCCTGTGGCCTTTTCTCCGAGCTTGGGACACACATCCTCCCTTTTATTACCAGATTCTCCTGTTGTGGACCCGTGTCCTGGGGGACAGCCTGAGTATTCTGCGCACTCCATCGGCCCTGTTTGGTGTCCTGACAGTTCCCTGTCTTTATGTCCTTACCCTGTTATTGACCCGGCGGCGCACAGCATTCTTGGCCGCTCTGTTATTTGCCTTAGCTCCTTTCCAGGTCGACATTGCCCAGGAAGCGCGCATGTACTCTCTGTTGACGCTCTGGGTAGTACTTACCCTGATATTTCTGGTGGCCCTGCTCCGGGAGCCAGATCTCACTTCAGCAGGCGTGTACTGGATAGGCCTGGTGTTGTGCCAGGTGGGTGCTGCCTACACCCACAATACGGCGGGTCCCTATCTGACGGCATGCCTCAATGTCCCCGTCCTCATATGGATCTGGATGGCCCGACGCGGGTTTGCCTTTGCGGGATATCCATCCCTGAACACCCGCGGGTTTGCCCTCAACTGGTTCACCATGCAAACCGTAGCCGTGATCATGTGGCTACCATGGTCAGGTTCTTTCCTGCAACAGACGGGCCGTATATGGCAGGAATTCTGGATCCAGCCAGCAGACATTTACCGGGTCTGGGGTATGGTATCCCGCATGGCCTTCGCCCATCTCCCCCTGACACCGGAAATGCATGCCATCCCGGTCCTCGTTATGGTGGGACTGACTCTGCTGGGCTGTATTCGCTTGCGCGAGAAGCCAGTACCCCTGGGACTCTTGTTGTCCGGCATATTGGTGCCGGCTTTGCTGGCCATAGGGACCAACCTGCTACGACCTCTGTGGCATGAGCAGAGTCTCAACTGGATCAGTCTGTTCTTTTACATACTGGTGGCAACGGGTATCGCCGGTGGGTTCGCGGAACGAGAAAGGCCAACCACGAACCGAGGCCTTGCCAGGCTTTGGACTCAACATCTGCTGCCGATGATACAGGCCCTGACCATTCTGCTGTTGGCATTGTTGCAGGTGTGGGGCTTAAGCGAATATTACCAGGATGGAGAAAAGGAAGGGTGGCGGGATGCAGCTATCCATGTAGCCGCGTCAGCTCAGGCCGGTGATACCCTTGTCTTCCATGCCAATTGGGTCCAGTTGCCTTTCATGTACCACTATGAACGGCCGCCGCCCGATCTGGAGGCAGGTCCGGAACTGAAGCAGATCCCGGTGCCAGAGTCTGTATTTGCGGGCGACGTAGCGGAACCCCGGATGACCCTGGCAGAGGTGCCTGCCCTTGAGGCCCAGCTGGAACCAGGCACCCGAATCTGGCTGGTGTATTCCCATGACTGGTACACAGATCCTGATAGATTGGTTTCGTCAATCTTGGCCGACAACAGAACTCTGGTGGCCGAAGAAGAGTTCCGGAAGATCCGTATTCTGCAGTATGCTCCCTGAATGTATTAGGGCAAGGGACAGGAGGCAGTTGGGCGATGTCGACGGATAACGTACGCATTGGCGTGGTAGGCACGGGGCGTGGAGCCAGCTATGCAAGAGCCTCCAGACTGGACATGGGCATGGAACTGGTGGCGGTGTGTGACACCCAGCCGGCTCGGCTTCAGGCATTCGAATCCCAGTACGGCATTCCGGTATTTCTGGATTATGAGGAATTTCTGCGGCAGGAGATGGATGCTGTCGTGATTGCCACCTACTTCCACGAACATGCACCCAAGGCCGTCATGGCGTTGCAGGCCGGCAAGCATGTTCTGAGCGAGATTACCGCCAACGCCACCCTGGCCGAGGGGGTTGTCCTCTGTGAGGCCGTGGAGGAAACAGGACTCATCTACATGATGGGTGAGAACAGTGCCTATACGGATTTCTGTCAGGAAATGACCCGGATCTACGCCACGGGGGAAATAGGACGCGTACTTTATGCGGAAGGGGAATACAACCATCCGATGGCCCCGGAAGCGATGCTGCGCCTAGCTCCCGGCTTCCAGCACTGGCGCAACTGGCTGCCTTCCACCTACTACTGTACCCATGCCTTGGGGCCCTTGATGGTCATGACCGATACCTGGCCGGAGGTGGTCAATGCCCTGTCTATTCCTGCCGCGGAATTGGGACCCAATGAAGCCCGGATCAACGATCCGGGCTCCGTTATCCTGTGTCGCATGGACAATCAGGCGGTATTCCGTTTGTTCGGGATCCGCATTCCCGGCCACAGCAACTGGTACCGGGTACACGGCACGAGCGGTGCTATGGAAACGCAGCGTGGCCCCGGATATTTCGGTCCGGGCCAAGTACGTATTTGGCACGATCCCTGGAATTGCCCTGAAGACAAGCCTCACGACCGTACCTATCTGCCTCAGTGGCCACAGCTGGCAGAGAAGGCCAATCAGTTTGGTCACAGTGGTGCCGACTTCTGGGTTATGCATCACTTCCTGGAAGCTGTACGTACAGGCCAAAGCCCGGTATTGGACGTATATCGCAGTGTCGCCATGAGCAGCGTAGGTATTTTGGCCTGGTACAGTGCGTTGGCGGATGGGAAGCCGCTGTCGGTGCCCAATTTTCGGGATGCCGCGGAAAGGTCGGCATATGCATCGGATCACCGGGTACCGGATCCTCAGGCTGCGGCTGATCTGCGGCTACCCACATCCATTCGTGATTCGATTGAAATCACACCGGAAGTCCGGGAAAAGTCTCAGGAATTCTGGAATGCCTTGGCTAAGGCTCGGAACTGACCCCAACTGACTTGCGGATTCATGCAGAATTTCATCGGGTGGACTGGCTGTTGGAGTCCTTTATCCTGTGGTAAGTCGCAACCACCATACTTATGAGCTGTACTACCTTGTCTCTATGGAGAAATTTCATACGGATTCCTATGGCGGGACGGGAACTTCAGGCAGATATCGATATTCGTCGTCTGGCTGTACAGTCTCCGGATTGCAACATATTTTCAAATCTGGTAGTCATCAGATCGTGATCGTACCTTCCAGATAGGGAGCAACATGCCCTGCGATCAAGACTCTGTTGCCCTGGAGCGAACACCAGAGGGTACCACTGCGCGCTGAGACCTGCCGCGCGAACATCTCCGTCTTGCCCAACCGTTCTGCCCAATAGGGTGTCAGGATACAATGGGCAGAGCCGGTCACGGGGTCTTCGTCGATCCCCAATGTCGGTGCAAAGAAACGCGAGACAAAGTCGCAGTCTTCACCCGGTGCAGTGATGATCAGGGCTGGGCAATCGAGGTGGGCCACTTGGGTGAAATCTGGCTGGATGGCGCGTACCACCACCTCGCTCGATAACACGGCAAGACTATAGGGTGCTGTGAGCACCGCCTCTGGTTTCACTCCCAGGGCACCCGTGACATCGCCGATCTCGGTTGGTATCGGTGGCTGTGCCGGAAAATCCATGACCAGCCGGGCATCATCGCGTGTGACCTCCAGCGGTCCGCTCCTTGTATGGAATGTAATGGTGGGGTCGGTCTGTCCCAGCCGATGGAACAGTACCCAAGCCGTGCCCAACGTGGCGTGTCCGCATAAGTCCACCTCTGCCCGAGGCGTGAACCAGCGCAGATCGAATTGGCCATCCTCGCGCCGCCGGACAAAGGCCGTCTCAGACAGATTGTTCTCCAGGGCAATGCCTTGCATAGTGGCCTCTGGCAGCCACTGTCGCAACGGTACGACCGCTGCCGCATTGCCGCGGAAGGGCTGGTCGGTGAAGGCATCCACTTGGTAGATTTTCAGTTCCATGGCTGAGTCTTCTGCCGCAAGTCTTTCTGCAGAGAATTCTAGACGCTGTTACCCAGAGACCTGTTGTAAATTCTCTTGGGCAACATCACCTATAATTATCCCTTTATGGGAATTCAGAGTGGAGTCTCTGTCCAGTCATGTCCATGCAGACAGTTCGCGAGCAGTTCGGGGCCAATGCCCGTTTCTACGTTACCCATGAAACCCATGCCCGAGGAGCCAGTTTGGTCCGTCTGCTGGAAGTTGTGCCCTGGTCTGCCGACTGGCGTGTATTGGATGTTGCCACCGGGACAGGACATACGGCCCTGACGGTGGCACCTCATGTAGCCCATGTCCTGGCTACTGACATCACACCAGAAATGTTGGAACTCACTCGCGAGCAGGCACGAGAGCGGGGCCTTGACAATATAACGGTGGAAGAAGCGCAGGCCGAGGAACTGAACTATCCGGTAGACAGTTTCGACTGTGTCACCTGCCGTATTGCTCCCCACCACTTTGCTGATATCCAGGCTTTCGTAAGACGGTCCCACCAAATTCTGGTTACGGGTGGGTTGTTGGTGGTCATTGACAACATTATGCCCTCAGGTCTGGCCGGTTCATATGTGAATGCCCTGGAGAAGCTACGGGATCCCAGCCATGGCAAGTGTCTGAGCCATGAAGCCTGGCAGTCTAGCCTGGAAGCCCACGGCTTTGAAGTCGTCCACCAGGAGATCCTTGGCAAGCGCATGAACTTTCTCAAGTGGGCTAGCCGTCATGACGAGGTCATGCAGGATTATCTCTTGGCTCTACTACAAGGAGCACAGGGCACGGCCAAGGGTTATCTCCAGCCACGGATGGAAAAAGGTGGATGGACCTTTGGCCTGCAGGAAGGCTTTTATGTAGCCCGTAAGCCGTGACCGCAGGGTAACTACCCGGATCCCGCTGCAGGAACAGGGCTGTTGCTGTCGGAGTTAGGTACCGGGTATAAGAACGGAAGGATCGGAAGGCATTCTCGCTATAATCTGGTATTCAGTTGCCTTGGCTACACCTCTTCCATGTCTGTTCTGTTGCTTGGTGTTTCCTTTACTTCTCTGAGTACAGGAACAGTTCAGCATATTCGCACAAAAGTCAGGCGGCACGAAGTAGTGATGACCGAGGACCGAGAGGAAATTGCAAAGGTTGCTCCTGATATTGAGATTATGGTCGGAGACATCTCCCTTGATCTGGTCTTGCCTTCCCCGAAACTACGCTGGATTCAACTGTGGTCTACGGGAGCCGATGACCTGATGTTGAACTATCCGGAGATTGCGGCAAGGGATGTGTGGGTGACCAATACACGCGGCGTTCAGGCCTCCGCGATTACCGAGCATGTGTTTGCCCTGATCCTGACCTGGACCCGGTCGCTGCATCGATTCCTGCCAGCACAGGCGGAACGCTCCTGGCTGGATCCCTATGTATTGCCCATGACCACGATGGCTGACAAGACCATGGTGGTCATGGGCGTAGGCACAGTGGGCAGGCGCGTGGCCCGTATTGCCAAGAGTTTCGGCCTGCGCACGCTGGGGGTGCGACGCCAACGGGCCCGGAGTGTGCCCTATATTGATCAGATGTATGAGCCGGAACACCTGACCGATGCGCTAAAGCAGGCTGATTATGTGGTGGTAACATTGCCCCTGACAACAGAAACGCGGGGACTGATCGGTCTCCGGGAACTGCGGGCCATCCCTACAACGGCTTTTCTGGTGAATGTCGGACGGGGTGCAGTCATCGACGAAGGGGCCTTGACTATGGCTCTGCGGGCCCGCTGGATCGCCGGAGCAGCCCTGGATGTATTCGCCACTGAACCGCTACCACCGGCATCACCCTTGTGGACCATGCCCAATGTAATCCTGTCACCCCACTGTGCGGGATGCTCGGACCACAATGAAGCGGATTGTGCCGAGACTTTCCTGGACAATTACGAACGCTATTGTTACGGCAAGCCCCTCCAAAACCTGGTGGACAAGCGAGCCGGTTATTGATACCCAGAGCCGAAAAACAGGAAGGAGAAGAGCTATGGAAACACTTGCGAACGGCCCTAGCGAGATGGAGATATACATGTTTGATTTGCGTGGATACCTGCATCTGCCCAATGCCCTGACCGTGGCAGAAGTGGCGGAACTCAATCAGGTATTGGATGACCTTCCGACCATGGAGGTTGGTCAATGGTATGGACACCTACACGCGCATCAATACGGGGAGACAGATGGCCTGAACCTGCAGCAAATCTACGAAGCCGGTGAGCCCTTTGAGGCTCTCATTGACCATCCTTCGTGGATAGACAAGGTACGTCACTTCGTGGGGGGTGCAGGCACCTTTGATTACAACCATGGGGATCTGTTCATTGACGAAAACTTCGCCAATTTCCGGGAACCCGGAGAAGCCATCGGCCTGCATTCAGGCGGACACACCGGGGTGAAACGTACCCAGTTCCGCTTTTTCAATGGCCAATTTCACTGTGGCCAGATCGACATTCTCATTGCCCTGACCGACATTGGGCCTGGGGACGGCGCGACGATGGTTGTGCCTGGTAGCCACAAGTCACATTTCCCCCATCCCCAGTCTGAAATACATCGCATGCAGAAAGACGCATCAGTGGATGAGGTGGAAGGAGCTATCGAACTCCAGATGAAGGCAGGGGATGCGTTGCTGTTCGTGGATGCCATCTGCCACGGCTCGGCCAAGCGGGTCACACCCGGCAAACGCCGAATTGTGGTATATCGTTACGGACCTTCCTGGGGTATGTTCCGCCACGGTTACGCCCCATCGCCTGAATTACTGGAGCGCCTGACTCCGGAGCGCCGATCGATTGTTATGCCTCACAAACTGATCCCACGGGAACCTAATATTCTGGCTTCCTGAAGAGTTTCGGCAACAGATCACAAATGCCGGGCAGGGATTGTTGGGGACACGTCCAGCCGGCTTATACCATGCGTTTCTGCTCCGGCTGCACACAGGAGTGCAGTCGGAGATCGTCCCTATGTTGTTTCCGCGCCAGCAATCTTATGGTCTCTTTGCTGGTTGACCGATTGTGCGTTGTTAACTTTGCTGACGGCGGTGCCATGCTTGGGCACGCTGTTCCTGTTCTGATGCGACCTTGCGGGCGTGCCGAACGTGAGCACTTTTTTCCTGCCATGTTCCTGCCATGCGCACTGCGGCCAACTTGCGGCTTGTAGCCTGCGCTTGAGCCACCGGGTCATCAACGGATAGCGTATTCTGGTACTGTGTCAGGATGGAATCAAGCAGTTTTCTGGGTGAGGTAAAGACACAGGGGGCATCTGTGTCTACTCTGGCGGAACCCGCAAAAGCCACCAGTGGTACTACCTCACAGTTCAACACAGACGTGAGATGTCGCGCATGCCGACGGGCTTGCCGGACAGGATTGTACAAAGTCCCTCTGCGTTTGCCTACCACCCACTTCCACGTGCGATCTTCGGAGCGCCCCTTAACTCGGCCCGTACGGTTCTTGACCTCAACGACAAAGACCCGGTTACCGACAAAAACAATCAGGTCTACCTGGACCGTTCCCTTTGGGGTAGGCAGCAGCACATCGCTCCAAATCTGGGCACCAATCGGCAACCCGCGCACCAGACAGTTATGCACCCTTAGCTCACCCGTCATACCTAACAGATAGGGATGCGGGAACAAAGCAGAGAAAAGCCACAGACCACCTAGCTTGAGTTCCCGCACCAACAACTCCCTCTTGTGCCTTGTAGGAGTGATGGTCATTTCTCTTTCTGGCATTCCACTGTCCTCATGTTCAGGCACGAAGTTGCTGCAACACTTTATACCAATAGATTGGACTATGACTAGCGGGTGACTATATTGGCTGACCCCTGCAAGTGGCAGGGGGAGCCGGAATTTTGTCCCAGAGGATCGGGACCCGGAACACCGCAGACACTACGGTATATGCCCATTGACACCCGCCAGGAAGCGTCGATTCTGAATCGCACGGGCACCAGTCTGCAACAGAGCGCTAAGGTCACGGTTCCATGAATGAAAGACTGATCCCACGTCCAATGCCCTATCCATATTGCTTGCTATCCGGCCAGACAAAATTGGCGCTCTCTTAACTCTCCAGCGCCAGTTTTTCCTGTTGCTGTTGGATAACCCGGGTGAGTATAAACAACAACACGGCAATGAAGGCAACGAGTATGGCCAGGTCCAGAGCAATGTCTGCGAAATGGGCCGCATTTTGACTTACTTCCAACAGGGGATTCATGACGTAATAGGTCGGAAAGACTCGACCAATCCACTCGGGAACCTGCGGGAAAATTTGCAGAATGCCTGGAGCGTAGAGCACCAGACCCAAGACTTTGATGATGCCCATGAAGGTTTCCATGTCTCTGGACACGGATCCCAGAATTACCCCCAGCACGGAAGACATCAGCCCACCCAGGGCAATCACCAGAAAGAGCAAGCCCAGTTGTCCGGCAAACGAACTGTTGAGTGACAGAATTACCACGGCCATTACGCCACTCAAGATGACACCCACCAGAGTCTTTGCCAGATATACATCCAGTAGGGACGTGGGCGTAGAGGTGAGGGCGACCAGGGTTCCTTTCTGTTTTTCGTCAACCAACGACGAGGCCGGTACGAAAAGCCCACTCAGGACGATCGACATGATCAGAATTAGGGGCAGGAGACGTTGGGACCACGTAGCTGTGTTTGCTTTGCCCAGTTGCATCTCGTTGATGCTGACCGGCAGCTGATCAAAACCAATGCCGCTCCCTTCCACTATCGTCCGTGCCACCACTGACTCCAGGAGCAGGAGACTGCGGACTCCTGCCTCACCCCATTGATAGGTTGTTAGATTGGCTTCCGTATCCCCGCTGGCCAAGGCACTGGCGAATCCATCGGACAGGCCCAAACCGACTTCGACCGTGCCTCTCCCTACCGCTGCTTCCAGGGCTGCTTCTGTGCCGTAAGTGCTAGTCTTGATGCTCGGGTGGTCGAGAAAGGCCTGCACCAGGGATTCATTGCCACCGGCGTCGTGAATGCCTAGCCTTGGTGTTCCTGCAAACAGGTCCCCAAACACGAGGGCAACCAGCAGACTTAATATGACGGGCATCACGACCACATAAATGCTCATGAAATTGGTAGCACCCAGACGGATTTCCTTGCCCATCAGCACCCAAATGCGTTGTATATCCATCAGAATCTCTTCCTTAGCACTGCACTGCCAATGATGAGGGTACCCAGACCAACAGTGGCCAAAAGGGACAGATTGCGACTGATGTCTGTCCAACCCGCCTCGAAATTCAGGACTCGATGCAGAGCATCGGCGAAGTAATAGGAAGGTACCACTTCCATCCAACCAGAAGCCAAACCGGGCAAGATGATGGAAACGACCGGAATCAGAAACAAGATCATGCTGATGGCGCCCCAAGCCATGACTGACATGTTGTTCTTGGAAATGGCGGCGATAAAGAAGGCAACACCCACAATCATGAGACAGCCCAGGAGCAGAGTCGTTAATAGCAGGAGCGGGGCCACCCCGATCTTGCCGGTAACGATAGACAAGAACAACACCTGGCTCAACGTCAGTAGCAGCCCAACCACCACTTTGCTCACGAAGAACTCATGCAGTCTTAGCGGACCCGTTATGAGAGCACGGACGGTACCACTCTCAATCTCGCGGACAATCAGGGTGGCCAGGCCCAGTACTTCTGTCATGACAATGGCAAGCAAGAAGAGAGGTACAAATCGATCCCGGATGGACAGAGGCTTGCCCAGGAGATCATGACCCAGGACTAATTCGGTTTCTTCTATAAGGGACAACCTGGCCAACAGATCTGGATTGGTTGCATTGGCCACCAAGACCAGGACATCGTGAAACACCTGCTTGGCTTCAACAGGAACACCAGGGGCGTAGAAAGCATTGACAGTAGTTGGCTGGCCCTGAGCCATGGCCTGTGCGGCATCCGCCGGCACGGATAACCCCACAAAATAGTCATCTGTATCCTCCAAAGCCGCCAGCATCTCGGCTTCCGAACTGAAAAGCACAAAGCCTTCCTCGTCCTGGACGGATTGGCGAAACACCGGCAAGGCTTCAGGATCTTCCAGGTAAAAGGCCATACCGACAGATTCATCTACCCGGTCGGGCAACAGGAAGAAAATAACCAGGTAGAACACCAGCGCAAGACCGGTAACAATGGCAAAGAACCGATTGCGAAAGAAGAGCTTGATGTCATTCACTACCAGCGTGCCAATCATCCCTGCAGTCCTCGGCCCGTGATATCAATGAATATGTCTTCCAGCGTTGCCTCCTCACTGTGAACGGTCAAGACCTGCTCCTTCTTGAACAGGTCATGCACGGTCTGGGCTGTTTGGTCCTCGTCCAGGGCCACTTCCCGTATGGCGGTTTCCCCGTTGTCCAGCCTGACTTCCACTTTGAGGGCGCGCATACCGAAACGTTGTTTCAGTTGGGCGGGGGTATCCAGAGCGACAATCTGGCCTTCATTGATGAAGGCCACGCGATCCGACAATTTATCCGCTTCCATCATGTCGTGGGTGGTTAGAAATACGGATGCGCCCTCCCGGGTAGCGCCCTCAATCAACGCATGAATGGTTTGGGTCGATACGGGGTCAAGTCCATCCGTAGGTTCATCCAGGAATAGCAATCGGGGACGACTGACCAAAGCACGAGCCACCATCAGTCGCTGTTTCATGCCTTTGGAATAGTTGGCTACATGCTCCTTCTCACGTCCCCCAAGGCCCACTTTTTCCAGGAGGGCAACCGCATCGAAGTCTACCACTTTGTAGAGGCGGGCAAACAGGTTGAGGTTTTCCACCGCATTGAGCTGGTCGTAGAGGTTCGTGGTTTCGAAGGAGATGCCAATCTGTTGCTGTATCTGTTTGCGCTGCGAAACGATATCCATGCCCAGCAATTCGGCCTTGCCGGTTGCGGGTGTGAGCTGCCCCGTCAGCAATCTCACGGTTGTCGACTTGCCGGCGCCATTGGGACCCAGAAAGCCGAACACTTCTCCTTCTGCCACATCGAACGAAATATTATCTACGGCCAGATTGTCCCCATAGCTGAAACTCATTTCCCTGACCGCAATGGCTGGATTGGCCATCCTGCATCTCCTGGTGGACGTCCGGGGTTCTCCCTCTTGGATTTATCTACATTACTCTTCGTTTCGGCTATTCCTCCGGATCAATAGGTCTTTCAGAACGGTTAGCTGTGTTTAGATTAGCACGGTCCTCTTTTTTTCTCAACGGCATTGGCGGGGACATCCCCATGACCTGGGCAAGGAAGAAAGAACAGCAGGCAGTAATGGCGACCAAGTCCTTGGGACGCTGCCTTGAGAGTAGCCCAGCTACCGGAAAGAGCAAGAAAGGCAATAGACTTCCTCAGCGTTATCGCCCTATGCCCAGGACCAAGACGTACGGCGCAACGTGGGGCTAAATGCCAATTAGGTTTGTATCGACAATAACGCAACACTAGCCTGCCGATTAAAGGTTCATCTATTTCGTTGTCCCAATGAGACCGTACCTCAAAATGGTATCAGTCAGGACCGTAAGCGACATCCCATGCATCTCGAACCCAGTCAGGAAAGTGTTTCTGTTCAGGCCGCTTCGCCCCAACATTCAGCTTCAGCAGTGCCCTGATGCCCTGGGCGTAGGTATAAACACGGTACAGATTTCCTGTTCTGGGTGAGCATATAATCTCGGTTTCACGAATGTCTGCCGCAGCTCGTTCGATAGCCTTGGCTATGTGCTTATTCAGGCGTGTCTTGCCGGAAACGTTCCTCTTCAAGGCATCTTCAGCCATGTCAAGCGTCTTGTAGATGTAGGCAATCTTCTTCTTGGCATCTTTGCTTAAGTTAGGGTCTATCTCGCCTGTGGAGACTTGCTGTGCTACCCGATCAAAGATTGGTCCGACCTCAACTGGCACAGGCTGCAGAGCCTGACGCCCCCTAAGCGACTCGTAATCCCAACTGTGAACATCCAAGACCGGAACATACGACAATCCCAGCTTTTGCGCCGCCCGGAGACGGTGCCGTCCATCGAAAATCTTTCCGTAATCCGGCCGGTGGGGATTGGCTATTCGCATGATCGGTTGGATAACCCCTCCTTCTCTGTCGATTGAGGCGCACAGATCACTGAATTCCTGAGCCGTGTAATCACGTGACTTTTCTATGAGAGGACTCCATTCCAGGGTGTTGGGATCCACCATTTCGATTCGGGGTTCGTCCTTGCCCTTCTTCTGGTCCGTTTCCTTGCTTTCACGTTCGCACCGTTCTTGGATGGCCTGGTAAGCTGCATCCACACTGGCCAAAATAAATTGTTTGACTACTTCCTTCTCATCGTCCTGATCAAGGACATTAGATTGATCTACCATCCAGCTTCCTTTCCACTTATGTTATGGTGACAGGTACCAGGGAAGTGGCCGATAGACTACCATGGAAGGTATCACCAACCATCCTGGAGCCGAGGTCTGATGTCGCCTTGCCTACCCTCGATCATACCTTACGGCGCGCAGTGCAGTCCCTTCCCAAGGAACGACTAATCTGCCTGCGCACACCGATGCTCTTTCTGGTGGACCTGACCCAGGGGTGGTCCTTCCACCCGATCACAATGCGCCATAATTGGCCAGCGAAATGAGAGGGACTGTACTCGGCAAGCAAGCTATGAACTTCAGCCTAAACAATCCCAACCGGTATTACGGTATTACACTAAGGATAGCCAGTCTCGTGTACCTCGGTTTCGGCTCCAAGACTGGCCAAACTTTGGTTAATTCCACCAGCCGTACAATAGCCCGCTGGAGAGCACATTTATGACTGTAAAAAGAAGCTGCCTGCGGATGTTACGAGTGTCTCCGCTATGGCTTTGGGGTCTGATACTGTTGGTCCAGTGCACAATACCTCCTGCGGACACGGCACCACCCACAGCAACCCGCGAAACGGTGGTGACATCTACCCCGACCCTCGTGGGTTATTCAGTTAATACAACGGCCAAGATACGCTCTGGGCCAGGGTTTGATTACGATGTTGTGGGCAACAAGGCACCGGGCGATACTGTCGAACCCATTGCCCGGTCCGCTGATGGCCAATGGCTCCAATTGGGTGAGGGACAGTGGATTTTCTTTTCTTCGGTGAAGGGCACTACCAGATCCCTCCCTATTGTCCCCACACCACCGGAAGCTCCAACCGTGTCGGAGACGGAACCTGACACAGTGGATGCTGAAATTCCGGAGAGCTACTTTGAGCGTCCCCTGATCCCAGGAGCCGTATACGCCGCAACTCCAGAATGGAAGGCAGTGGCGGCCGCCTTGGTGGAAGAGAGACGGGCACCGATCCTGGAGGATGATCCGGATCCTCCGTATACGTTTGCACGGGTATTGCTACATACGGATGTGTATGGATGTGATAGAGGATTTGAGAGGTGCGACCTGCGGCCAGGTGCCTATCCGGGAACTTGGATCGTCCTGTTACACGAGACAGTCCAACCGGATGGATACCGCATATGTTATACGGGCGAATTCAGTGGGAATGAAGGACAACTACGGCGGACAGGCTGGGCGTTGTATCCCTGCTCCGCCCTGACTTACCCAGTGGACAACCCGCTCTCGGATACCTTCCGAGCATCGGTGGAGGCCTATGTAACCCAAGGGTACGCACCTTCCCCAACTGCAGTGTCCGGTTGGGAAGAACTGCTCACTGTCCGTTCAATGTACCGATCCTGGGCCTATAACTGCCACAGCCAGGGATGCCTTTGGGTCCAAATGATTGACAACGTTGATTACGATCTCCTAGGTGTCGATACTTTGCCAGATGGCACAGATATATGCCTCTTGCAGAGCAAGGCCGTCGGCTGGTGGCTACTGCCTTGTGAGGCCTTGGTGATGCACGAGGGAAACATAGGTCGTGCGGTAGATAGCGCTGTGGGGTTGGCTGTGGGTGCGCGCGTCATGGGGCGGTCCATTAACGCACTCCATTGTCCCCCTGGGCATGGCCCGCTGGAGGCAGACTGGGATAATTGTGACCATGGACTCTTGGAATGGACACTGGATTACGATATCACCGGCATCGTGTGGAGCGGCAGTGAATGGTTTTGCGGACTGGCGACCGCCGATACAGACAAGATATACGTCGTCCTATGCAGCAACCTCGGGCATCCCATTGGCTATTAAACGGCCCGAGTCAGTGATCGGTTTGGGACTTATACCAATGTGGTATAAGTCTGTAAGGAGTTGAGCAATGGAAAAACTCGTTTTCAAAGATGGTGGTTTGTTTCCCGTTATCGGTCTGGGTACATGGCAGATGGGGGGACGCTACGATGCAGATTTCGCTAATGACACGGAAGTGGTAAGTCTGATTAGAGATGCCTTAGCTATGGGGTATACGCATATCGACACAGCCGAGATGTATGGGGCTGGACACACAGAGGAATTGGTGGGTCAGGCGTTGTCCGAATACTCCCAGAACGATGTTTTCCTGACAACTAAAGTTTGGCAGACCAATCTGCGCTACGACAGTGTACTACGTTCGCTGGAAGGGAGTCTGTGCCGACTGCAAAGGGATTACGTCGATCTCTACCTTATCCACTGGCCTTCTGAGGCAGTACCACTGGAGGAAACGTTTGAGGCGCTGAACTTAGCTGTGACTGAGGGTAAGATAAGGCGGGTGGGGGTGAGCAATTTCGATGTGCCACTCCTCCAGCGGGCCCAGGAACTCTGTGCAACACCGATAGTCAACAATCAGGTACGCTTTAATCTCCACGAACGAGCTCCTGAAACTACGGATCTTCTGCACTACTGCCAGAAAAACAATATTGTCCTGACGGCGTACTGTCCACTGAAAGACGGCGTACTCAGCAATTCAACGGTGTTAACCATTGCCAGAAAACATGGTGTCTCCCCAGCCCAGGTAGCTCTGCGCTGGCTGACACGGCAACCTTTGGTAGCCACGATTCCCATGTCGACCAATAGAGAACATTTGCGCCAGAACCTTGAGACAAACAGTCTGGACCTGGATGAGGATGATGTACGGCAACTAGATAGTATCCATTCGGAACCCGTTTAGTGTCCGAATTCCTGGCTTTCTGTTCTCTACTCAATCCCGCTAAGGTACTTTGACGAAATCCCGACAAAACGAACTCAAATTTGTTGTAATTTTTACTTGATAATCGATTCAAAGAACTGTTAACCTGCTCCCATTGGACTGGGGACTGTTCCCGGTCAGCGGTTGGCTCTGGGTATACCCCGGGGCCTTTCGTTATGCTGGGAAGACTATTGAGTCCCCAGCCTTTAGTCTGGCCGTTGGCCTTCCTGTCTAGCTCCGCGGTCTTATCCACCCCACAAAATGGTAAGCCCGGTCGCCGGGGCCTGATGCCAGAGCAACAGGCTCAGGAACACCTGACTCACCATCCGCGGAGACCAGACCGCACGGCTGAGTACCTAATTGTTACACCGTAAAGTGGCTCTTGTCTTGGAGGCCCAGAACATGCAGGGCCGAGGACACCGTGCGTTTGCCTGGCACCAAATTCGACCCCACCTACAAAATCTGCGCCTTGCGCCAAGTCTGCAAATCAATGAGCGGAGCAAAGGGTTGCAGCAACCCTATAATGGGGCTGGCAGGTTGGGCATGACAAATCCCTTGACGAACTTTGGTTCAACATATCATCCCGACTTTCCGGCCGAAGCCGGGGCGGACTTTGCATTGATGCAAGCTTACAATTGGAGAAAAGCATAGTGTAGTTCGGTGTAGGATGTGAAAGGAGATACATTGGTCTGTGCTGAATCCGGGTCAATAGAACCAAGGCGTGTTAATGCAACGGATTGTCTATTACAGTTCTACTCCTGAACGACCCAGCCATTACGATCAGTGGTTTCGAAAACTTGACGCCGCTACGGCTAGGCGCATCGATAAAGCAATGCGTCTGTGGATGTTTGGCAAAAAGCCAAACATCAAACCAATTCACAGCCAATCAGGTCTGCAGGAAGTCCGCATTGCCCAATACCGTTTATACTTCGTGTATGATCAGGATGGAACTGTAGTAATATTGCATTGTGGCGAGAAAGGCCACGGCAAAGACGGCGGTAGCAAAAGGCAGCGACGGGATATTGAAACTGCCGAACGGCGTTGGGAAGCGTACCAGCAAGAAAGGGAAGTGTGAAATGCCTGTGCAGGACATCCGCATACCGACACTGGAGCGTGCAGCTGTAGATCCGGAGTTCCGTCAAGAGATGCTGTCGCTGGCACAAGAATTAGAAAGGGAAGGATTCTCTGAGGTTGCCCACAGCCTACGGACTGAGTTGGCTGCCTATTCCCCTGAGCGAGCAGGGACAGCGGTAAGGCCGTTCCTTAAAGCAGAACCAGGAAGTGAGACCCCCATGGAAGAGGAAACTCGGAAGTCGCCCTTGCACAACTCTAGTTTGGCTCAGTTTCGGGAATCTCTGGACCGAATGGAGCAAAACAGTTTGGGAACCGAGGAGGGTACTGTGGCCCAAGCAAGTCCCATTAATAATCCTGCGCGGAAAGAACGAAAGGAAAAGATCGAGGCAATGGTGAAAGAAGCCAGGGAAGTAGCGGAGAAAGAGAAATCGCGATGGGATGCCTTGCGTGATGATATAGCCGCTTGCCATGTTCCAGATCTGGAACTCTATTTCCAAGTACTGACTGGTGTGACTGCAGAGGAGCTGAAGACCCACAGCCCTGCCGATTTCAAGGCTGACTGGCCATGGTGGCCAGGCTGGGATGAGTGGCGTTGTGGGGAATGGGGTGCAAGAGAATATAGAAAGCAACATGAAAGAGCGATGAATGAGCTAAAGAACTGCTTGTTGACCACCAACCTTAAGGCAACCGAACGCGATCTCTCCGCACCAGCGTTGTTGTTGTTGGCGGGGTTGCGTCGACTCCCCACATTCCCTTGGTAATCCCGAATATCGCAGCCATTAATAAAACTGCTCAACAACGGAATTGGATATCAATCCTTAGCCAGGCTTAGACACAATACTGTTTCCTTAGTTCCACAGCAGCCATAATGTAGAATATGGGCCGCGGAGGACGAAGGGATTGCTATACCCCCTTCATCTTGCCTCTATGGCTCCTGGACAGCCACTCAAAACCGTTCCCAGACTCATGGCAACAATCCCCCGTCCCCCCGTATATACCAAACTTGACTCTCAATACAGTTGTTGCCACACTTCGTGAATCCGCACCGATCTTGTACAAAGTTCGGCTTAGTAATCAGTTTCACTTCCCGTGGTCACCACAACCGATGAGATTTCAAGGACGATGCGCCCCAATGGCTTCCGTGTAAAGAGCATAGAGGGACTGGCTGGCCGCCATAAAAAGGCGATTGCGGTGAGGACCGCCGAAACACACATTGGCACATATCTCGGGCAGATGAATTCGTCCAATCAACTCCCCGGCCGGATTAAAGACCTGTACGCCATCCGATCCTGCGCCGGCCCAACCGGAACTCGTCCAAATGTTGCCGTCCATGTCCGCTCGGAACCCATCTGACACGGCGGGACGCATGTCCACGAATTCCCGGCCTTGGTTCAACTTGCCGTTATTCACCTTGAATACACGAATATGGGCTGGGCCATCGGGGTTGTGGGATGTCGATGTGTCACTGATATACAGGAGAGATTCATCAGGTGAAAAACAAAGGCCATTGGGCTTCTCGAAATCGTCAGCCACTACGGCCAACTGGCCTGAATGGGGATCTAGACGATACACGTTGGTAGGCAACTCGAGTTCGGCCAGGCCTCCTTCATAGTTGTGGAGGATCCCATAACCTGGATCTGTAAACCAGATACTGCCGTCTGAATGAACGACGACATCATTGGGAGCATTTAGTGGCTTGCCCTGGTAGGAGTCCGCCAGGACCGTGATGGAGCCATCATGTTCCGTACGTGTGACTCGTCGCGTACGGTGTTCGCAGGATACGAGACGTCCCTCCCGATCCCGGGTATGTCCATTGGAATTCTGGGAAGGCTGACGGTACACCGATGTGGCGCCGCTGCGGGCATCCCATTGCAGTATGCGATTGTTGGGTATATCGCTAAAGAGCAGACAATCGCGATCCCCAAACCAGATAGGTCCTTCGGTCCACCGGGCACCGGTAAACAGGCGTTCCACCGCCGCGTTGCCGTTGACATAAGCCTGAAAGCTGGGATCTACCATCTCTACGGCAACGTCCGGATAGCGCACCACATCGCGGTCCCAGTCGCGTGCGGCCACGACCTGTCCTCTCTCCTGGCTGTTCATAACGATTTCTCCTCTGGTATTTGTCCTGCATTCCGCTTGTGCCCGACGGAATCAAGAGAAGGCGGATAAAACACTTGGCGGTTATCCTGTACATTGACTAACCAACAGTACTGAACATATTCCTGGCACAGGCAATGTTCCTGGTCCTGCATATTGTAGATGTATTATCGGTCGACTAGGGACTTGCCCGGCAGAGTCACAGCGGTTTGCAGTCCCAAAATGTATACCATCCAGCCAACGGACAGGTCTTGAAATTATGGCAGTCGATTTGGTCTCGGACCTTGAACAACGATTCCTGCGCTACGTCCAGATGGATACAGAGTCGGAGGAAGAATCCGATACTGTTCCCAGCACGGCACGTCAACTGGCCCTGCTGCAACTACTGATGAACGAACTGCGCGATATGGGTGTGGAAGACGTCTGTCTGACGGACTATGCCACGGTACTGGCCACAATTCCCGCTACGGATCCCAATCCTGCTGTACCTGTTGTGGCCTTCCTGGCGCATGTCGATACTACCCAGGCGTTCTCAGGGCACGGGGTGAAACCACGGGTACACCAGAACTGGGACGGTACCCCTATCCGCTTCCCGGAGAACGACTCACTGGTATTGGATGCGGGAAACTCACCGGATCTGGCCGGGAAAATCGGACATGACATCGTCACGGCCAGCGGTAGCACCTTGCTGGGTGCTGACGACAAGGCAGGCGTAGCCATCCTGATGTCCCTGGCCCAATACCTGATGTCTCACCGAGACACACAGCACGGAACCATTCGATTGTGCTTTACCCCGGATGAAGAGATCGGACGTGGGGTGTTGTACCTGACTCCCGACGATCTGGAAGCCATCTGGGCCTATACGCTGGATGGGGGTGAAGTCGGAGAGATTTGTAGCGAAACCTTTTCCGCGGATAAGGCCGTGGTCCGCATTGAAGGCGTATCCACCCATCCCGGTGATGCCTTTCAGGAGATGGTCAATGCGGCCACGCTGGCTACCCAATTTATCCAGTTGCTTCCAGCCTATGCGCGGACTCCGGAAACCACCCGTGACCGTGAGGGATTCATCCATCTGTACCAGATGCAAGGCACGGCCGCGGTCACAGAACTGCATTTCATTTTACGGGACTTCACCCGGGAGGGGTTGCAGGCCCATGGCCAGTTGCTGGCACACCTGGCCGAAACATTACAGCTGGCTGAGCCCAGGGCTCGGGTCACCTGTGAAATATCGGCCCAGTATCGCAACATGCATGAGTGGCTGGAACAGGATATGACACCGGTCGAGGTGGCTTACCAGGCGATGTCCGATTTGGGCATTGAGCCACGGGAGGAGCCCATTCGTGGTGGTACCGATGGTTCCATGCTGACGGAGAAAGGTGTCCCTACACCTAACCTGTTTACCGGCATGCACGAAATTCACGGGCCTTTGGAGTGGGTAAGTGTGCAGGACATGGAACTGGCTGCACGGACCTGTTTGCGCATTGTGGAACTGTGGGCAGAACAGGCTGCCGACACTGAGGCATGAGCCGATCAAGACTGTCGCAGTGAACGGTAATACCGTACACTGCCGGTATGATCATTCGCGCTGTTCGGCATAGGGGTTGGCGTCGCCTGTTGGAGAATGACAATCCCCGGTATTAGCAGCAGAGACTGGTTGACCGTGTACGCAAGATCCTGACGGTCCTCATCCTGGCGGAATATATGGACGATTTTATCGCTAGCTCACCACCTGGATGGCGTGTTCACCGGCTTTCCGGTACGCGACGAAATGAGTGGAGCGTGGCGATCTCAGGCAATTGGCGCATTACGTTTGTGGAAGAGAACGGCTATATCGACCGTTTGCACATGGAGAATTACCCTTGATGGGGCCAGCGGCATAATTGTTTCTATGACACCGTCTCATCCGGGGGACTTCATCCGCACCGAGGTCATCGCGGAATTGGACCTTACCGTTACCCGGGCTGCCCAAATTCTTGGGGTACGTAGGGCTACCCTATCGGTCTTGCTGAATGGTCGAGCCTCTTTGTCGGCGGAGATGGCTCTGCGCCTCGAGAAGGCCTTCGGGGTCAGCATGGATATGCTCCTGCGTATGCAGGCCTGGTACGATGCATCCCAGATGCGGGCACGCGCCCATGAGATCACAGTTCAGCCTTATACTCCTGCCTGAACTGGCCGTGATACGGCGGCGAGGCCCCGCAATGTCCGTGACCCTGAGTACATGGACTAACCTGCTGGGGGTGTATCAGCCTTTGACAGCTCCCGCCGTCAAACCTTCAATGAATTGCCGTTGGAAAATAATATAGACCACGATGACGGGCACGCTGATGATCGTAGCCCCCGCCATGATCAGGGCAAAATCGCGGGTATAGCGGGACTGGAAGAACATTAGGCCCACAACCAGGGGGCGCAGGCTTTCCCGTTGCATAAAGATTAGGGGTAAGAGAAAAGAGTTCCAAGCCCCGAGAAAACTGAAGATTCCCAGTGTGGTCATACCGGGAGCAGTTAAGGGCAGCATCACACGCCAAAAGACTCCAAACTCGTTGCAGCCATCCACCCGCCCTGCATCTTCCAGTTCGTTGGGCAAGCTCTGGAAGAAAGCGCGCATGATAAATATGCCGAAAGGCAGACCAATAGCCGTCTGGGGAATGATCATGGCCCAATACGTACCCAGGATGCCCGCATCCCGCAACGTGTAGTAGAGCGGGATCATGATCGATTGGAAAGGCAGCGTCAGTCCCAGGAGAAATACATAAAAGAGAGATTGCCGCCCCTGGAAATAGTGACGGGCAAATGCATATCCCGCCAGCGCTGATAGCACGAGCGTAAAGCCAACGATAGGCACCGTAACGATGACACTGTTGGTAAAGTATTTGCCGAAACGTCCCTGCACCCAGGCGTTGGCGAAATTCTGCAGGGTAGGTTCCCGCGGCAGAGACAAGGGTGTGTCCGCGATTTCCAGGGAAGGTTTGAAGGCGGAGGACCACACCCAGACAAAAGGCATCAGACAGAGGATAGCTACCAGAATCAGGATGATGTATTTGACCCAGGCCAGTAGCTGCAGATTGGTCGGACGGGGGGCAGGGGAATAGGCAGCTTCTGACATATTTTCTATTCTGAGACCACGTTGCCCCGTTCGCGCAGGGTGATGAAGACATAGGAGGCCACGAGTGAGAGTACCGTGATGATCATGGTCAGGGTGGCCCCATAACCCACCTCATTCAGGGTGAAGGCCTGGCGATAGGTATATGTGGCCAGCACATCCGTGGCGTTCGCAGGACCCCCCTTGGTCGTAATAAAGATGATGTCGAAGACATTGAAGCCCCCGATCAGGGTAAAGGCCGTGAGCATAGTCAGAACGGGAGCCAGTTGCGGAACGGTCACATGCCAGAAACGCTTGAAGGGCCCCGCCCCGTCGATCATGGCCGCATCATGGAGTTCCATATCAATACCCTGGAGGGCAGCCAGCAGGATGACAAAACAGAAGCCGAAATACGCCCAGAGGCCCGCCAGGAGGAGAGCATAGAGGGCCCAATCATAATCTCCCAGCCACCCACGGGCGATCTGATCCAGGCCAACGGCGCGTAACACCACGTTGATGGGACCAAAAAGCGGGTGGTAAATCCAATGCCAAATGATGCCGACCACGACCGAGGCCAGTACAACGGGCATGAAGAAAACCGTACGAAACACGATGCGGCCCCTGACACCGCTCCAAACCAGGTTGGCCAACACCAGGCCGATGACCACCGGGGTCAGGGTACCCAATGCGATCCAAATCAGGTTATGGCGCAGGGACAGCCACATCAGGGGATCGGCGAACATTTTCCGGTAGTTGGCCAATCCAATGAAGTTCTTGATCGGTTGGGCCCCATCCCAGTCCGTAAGACTGAAATAGATAGTATTGAAAAATGGCCACAGGACGAAGATCCCGTACACCAGCAAGGCAGGCAGAACAAACAGCAGCGGCAAGGCATGCCGTCGCCATCTGCGTCGTACACGTTGAGGATGGGCCGAAACAGTCACACCAAGAATCTATCTGGCTGGAAAACGGGGGAAATTTCCCTGGTTGGGCCCCCGAGCGTAGCATTCGCCTGGAGGCCCAATAATACTAAAATCGGTGTTAACTAGGCCGAAGTCAAGTGCGATCAGTCAACGAGGTTGACGACATCCCCGGCTGCAACTGCCTCTTCCATGGCGACTTGCAATTCAGTGGCGATGTCGGCAGAGGTCTTGACGCCCTCAAAGATGGCGGAGAAACCATCCCACTGCACCTGATTGAAGTTGGCCGGTACGACCACATCAATGTTGTAGCCCATGGTTTCGGCCTGTGTACCCAGGATTTCCAGGGCCAGCTTCAGGAGATCGGGCAGGTCCAAATCGGCCGTGTCAACGGGGAAGGCCGGTACCGCATTGATTTCACTGACCCAGTTCTGGCCCATTTCGTCACTGATCAGGTAGCTCAGGAATTCCAGCACTTCGTCCGGATGTTCGGTATTGGCGCTCACGACCCAGCCTGAACCGATACCTCCGGGCACAACGATTGGATTGCCATCGATGGAAGGCAGGAAGAAAAAGCCTATGGGTTCCGAAGTTCTCTCTGGATCAGACAAGGCATTAACCAGCCAGGTGCCACTGGGGAACATGGCGGCCTTACCCGTCTGTATCATGGCGAGGCCATCGTCGTAGCTGATGGCATTGAAGTCATCCATGAAGCAGTTCGCCTCCGGCAGGTCAACGAAGAACTTCTGGATGGCATCCACGGTGTCTGGATGGTCCCAGGATTCGACGCCTGAGATCATGCGGGTCAACCGATCCCGGCCCACTTTATTGTTCATCATGATGCTGAACATGTGGTAACTGGGCCAACTGGAGCCATTGGTAAAGGCCAGGGGAATAAGGCCGGCTTCCTGAATGACACTGCACATGGCGACCAGGTCTTCCCAGGTTTCAGGGATAGTCCAGCCATTTTCCTCGAAGATCCGGATGTTGTAGAAGATGCCAATAAATTCCAATTCATTGGCGACTCCATAAACGTGACCATCGAAGGTACTCCGCGCCAGAGTCCAGGGATAGATGCGCTGATCCCAGCCCAGGTTGGCATACGCATCATCCAGGGGCATGAGCAGTCCTGCATTGGCCAGCACACCGGCAAAACCAGGGCCCAGATCGTAGTAGAAGAGATCAGGACCTGTCCCGGAACTGAGGGCGGTGCGAATTACATCGCGCATGGCTTGGGTGGTGTAGCTTTCCCGTACGACTTCAATGCGATCCTGGCTTTCGTTGAAGTTAGCTACGAAGGCATCCATTTGTTCTGACACATCTGCCAACTGGTCCCAGAACAGGACGGTAACTTTCTCCGGAGCCTCTTCGGCGGCTGGGGCTGGAGCCACAACGCACGATACCAGCAAAAATGCGGCCACCATACTTGTAACCGTTAGCAACATCAGAAAACGCTTCATGTTTTGACTCCTACAATCACTGGGGGGACAAGACTAGAGGTATATCCACAAGATGCAGAATGTACGCGCATGGCCACTATCCACAGCGGCCAGTAACTTTCTTCTTGACGAACTCATCTTCCGTCAAGCGACAGAAAAAACCTTCCCTACAGGCAGGAGAGGTCATCCTCCCCACCAGGATTCAGGACTCACTGAATCGCGGCTTGCTTTCGGAATAGCCGAATTGTACCACGGTGCTCAAAGTGCAGAAAGGCTTCAATTTCTGGGGTCTTTTTGCGATCCTAAACCGGGCGTGCAAGAAGCCTATAAAGAGTCGCAAAGTTCCGACTTTGGTTGCAAGGCAGGGCTTGTTTCAGCCGGACAGTAGCGATTGATTGGTTAGCGGGTAAGATCGATGACCTCGCCGGCCGCCACTGCTTCCTGCATGGCAGCTTCCAGTTCCGATGCAACTTCTGCGGGTGTTTTGACACCCTCAATTACCGCGGAGAAACCGTCCCACTGCACCTGGTTGAAATTGGCCGGTACGACCACATCAATGTTGTAACCCATGGTTTCGGCCTGCCCCCCAATGATATCCAGGGCCAGGGCCAACAGATCCGGAATCACCAGATCCGAAGTATCGACAGGGAAGGCGGGTACCACATTGATTTCGGTAATCCAGCGCCTGCCCATCTCATCACTGATCAGATAGTCGATGAACTCCAGTACTTCGTCGAGGTGAGGAGTTTGGGCATTCACCACCCAGCCGGAACCAATCCCGCCCGGTACGACGACGGGTTTTTCATCCAGGGACGGCAGGAAGAAGAACCCCATGGGATCGGGAGTGAGCTCTGGATTCGCAAAAATCGCCACATTCCAGGTACCACTGGGGTGCATAACCGCCTGCCCCGTCTGGAGCATGGCCAAACCGTCTTCATAGCTGATGGCATTGAAGTCCTGCGGGAAGCACCCCGCTGCCGGCATGTCCACAAAGAATTTCTGGATGGCATCTACGGTGTCCGGGTGATCCCAGGATTCGACGCCGGAAATCATCCGTGTCAGGCGTTCCCGGCCCACCTGGTTGTTCATCATGATGCTGAACATATGAAAGGCTGGCCAACTGGGACCATTGGTAAACGCAATGGGTATAAATCCTGCATCCTGCATGACCGGGCACAGGGCGATCAAATCGTCCCAAGTTTCCGGAATATGCCAGTCGTGCTCCGCAAAGAGACGCTGGTTATAATAGAAACCGATGAACTCCAGTTCGTTGGCCACACCATATACGTGACCGTTAAAGGTGCTGCGTGCCAGGGTCCAGGGATAAAGTTTCTGATCCCACCCGCGTGCTACATAAATGTCTTCCAGGGGCAACAGCAGTCCGGCGTCGGCCAATACGCCCGAGATACCCGGTCCCAAATCATAGTAGAAGATATCAGGTCCCGTGCCGGATGTGAGGGCCGTACGCACAATGTCCCGCATGGCCGTGACCGTATAAGGTTCGCGTGTCACCTCAATCCGCTCCTGACTGGCATTGAAGTCTGCTACGATGGTGTCCATTTGAGCCGAGACATCCAGGAACTGATCCCAGAAAAGGATCGATACCTTTTCGCGCGGCACTTGCGCTGCCGGATCCATAGGGGGAACCACACAGGCGGTTATGAAACAGGCAAGAGGAAGGCATAGGCTCCAGGCAATTCGGCGCAGGTTCTTCATTTCACGTTCCCAATTCCCATCGCATTGCAGGCCCGTGGCCCAGCAAAAACGTATACAGTTCTAAGTGTCCCGCAGGGACAAATCCAGTCCCATCCGGGTACATTATCCAAGAGTGTACTGTATACGGGGTTGTTCCATGCCTAAGTCAGGAGGGGTAGTGTAGAAGGCTATCCACGGATTCAAGTTCTGGATAGCTGCAAAATCCCTGCTCTAGGGAATCCGAATAGGAGGGGCGCTGGACTGGGTCTAGTCTGCCAGAAGTCAATAAAGGCAAGCCATCGGCTATTCACCCAAAGATCTGAATCTGTTTTATGCTGAGCGTGTCATTCATCCACCACCTTTTGCTATAGATAGGGACGTGGGAATCCCTGACTAGAAGGATCAGGCAGATTCCGTTATCCTGTCTGCTAGGACTCGCTCCTTGCAGAAGAGAATCCATGAACTAGCGACAAGCTGGTTCCGAATGAAGGACGCAAGTCATACTTGGAACTTCACACGAGCCCATGTCCACATTGCGCTTTGTACACGCTGCTGATCTGCATCTTGACAGTCCATTCACGGGATTGAGAGCTATCGCGCCTGATAACGTAACCATGGCGTTACGCCAAGCCACGTTCGATGCCTACGACAACATTATCCGGTTGTGTATGGCGGAACGCGTAGACGCCCTTCTCATTGCGGGTGATGTTTATGATGGCGCTGACCGCAGTTTACGGGCCCAATTGAAATTTGCCGAGGGCCTCAAACAGCTGGCAGAGGCGGGCATCCGTTCCTTCATTTGCCACGGCAACCATGATCCCCTGGATGGGTGGGAAGCCCAGCTGGATTTGCCGCCAGGGTGTATTCGCTTTGAGGCCAAGGTGGAAGGAGTCCCGGTGTTTGCCGAAGAACCTGAGAGAGCCATGGTATATGGGATGAGCTATCCCCGGCGGGTAATGAACAGGAATGTCACACCTGACTTTCGTAAGTGGCCTGCAGAAGGCTTCAATATTGGTTTGTTGCATGCCAACGTTGGCGGGAATCCCCACCATGATGCATACGGAGCCTGTAGCGTGGCTGATCTGGAGGATTCCCCCATGCACTACTGGGCCCTCGGTCATATCCATACCCGGGAGATATTGAGGGCGGAAGGTCCGGCTATCGTATATCCCGGCAACCCGCAGGGACGCCATCCCAACGAATTGGGTGCCCGTGGGGTATATCTGGTGGAAGTGGACAGAGCAGGCACACCCCACCTGGAATTCAGGGCCATGGATGTGATTCGCTGGGAAAGTCTGGCTCTGGACATTGCTCACCTGGAAAGCGAGCAGGAGCTATTGGACGCAATCAGCCAGATGGCGGATTCAATTCTCGTGAAAGCTGATGGCCGGTCGGTTGTACTCCGGTTGGTACTAGGCGGCAGGGGGAAATTACACCGTTGGCTGCGCCGTCCCGAAACCGCCATTGATCTCCTGGAACAGGTTAATGAAGAGTATGCCGATCAAGATCCCTGGCTCTGGTGCGAACGCCTGCGGGTGGACACTGCGTCACCGGTGGATCGGGAACAGGTAGTTCAACGCGAAGACTTTGTGGGTGACCTAGCCAAGATCGTGGCCGAAGTGAGAACGAGTGCCCAGATGCAGTTGGAATTGCAGGAAGCCCTGCAGGAGCTGTACGGCGCGAGACGGATACGACGCCATTTGAAAGATCAGCTACCGGATGGGGAGGAACTGCTCCAGATCCTGTCCCTGGCCGAGGAAGAATGTTTGGCTGCGCTGATGGATGATGAGGAAGAAGCATGAGACTGGAAACCCTGTATCTGGAAGGCTTCGGACATTTCCATCAGTATGCTATTGGTCCTCTGGACAAGGATATTACCGTACTCTATGGTCCTAATGAGGCAGGCAAGAGCACCCTGCTGGCGTTCATCCGGGCCATCCTCTTTGGCTTTCCTGCGCGCGGACGCGCCCAGCATTATCCTCCCCTGTCAGGAGGCCGGCACGGTGGCCGCATCCAGCTGACAGACGATGTTGGCTTGAGCTATACCCTGGAGCGCTTCGTAGGACAGCGGGGTGTTCAATGCCAATTGCGAACCGGCTCGGGAGAGGTACTGCAGGAAGCCGCGGAGTTACCCGGTCTCACCGGGCACGCCACGCTGGATCTCTTCAGTAACGTCTTCGCCTTCAGCTTGGATGAGATACAAACGGAAGGCCTGCTGAGTAACTCGGAAGTGGCCAGTCGGATCTACAGTGCGGGTATGGGAGCATCCCAACTGCCCGATTTCACCCGGTCCCTGGCCAGACGCAAGAACGAACTCTTCAAACCACGGGGTAGCGCCCAAGAGATTGCGCAAGTGCTGCGCCAGCTTGAGGAAATCGATGGGCGGCTCCGGGAAGTTCGGCACCATGCAGACGAATACCATCGTCTGGCCACCAGACAGAACGAAATTGCCCAGGAATTGGCCCAGGCCGATACCGCCATTTCGCAGCTAAACAAACGACGGGCCAGGATCAGCCGCTTGCTGGAGGGTCGGGACGACTGGGAGTCATGGGCAGACTGTGACCTGCAATTGCGTGAGTTACCTAACTATAGACAGCTCCCCGAAAACCCGATCGAGCGACTAGAGAATCTGGAGGAACGGTTGCAGCAGGCGCGGGATGATTGCGAAGAGGTCACAGTACAGCTGCACCAGATTAGTGAAATGGCTGTGGCTGATATTCCGGGCGAGAATTTGCTGGATGACGCAGACCGCATTGAGGCTATCCGCCGGGCCCGAAGCAGTTTTGACAGCTCTGTCAGTGACCTGCCAGAACGGCAGGAGGAACTCCGGGAAATGGAGGATGCCTTGGCCGAACGCTTGCGGAGCCTGGGAGATGCCTGGCAGGAGGAAAACCTGGACAACGTCGATACATCCCTGCTGGTCCGGGAAGAGGTAATGTATTGGAAACGGCAACTGGCGAAAGCGGAGAATGCCGCCGAAACTGCCCAGATCCTGACGGAACAGAACCATCGTCAACTGGAGCAACTCAAGACGGAAGAGGCTGAAGCACAGAGTCGTCTGCAGCCGCAAGCTGACGGAGTCAACGGGGATACGATTCAGCCTCCGAGCGGGCAGCTGGAGGAACTGTTGGAAGATCGGAAAATACTGGAGCAGATGCAGCGTAGCCAAGGGGCTTTCGAAGATTCTGTGCGGGATCTGCCGAAGCGGCAAGCCGAACTGGAGGCACAGGGAACCAGCCTCAAGGAACGGTTGCGTAACCTGGGTCCGGAATGGACAGAAGCTCATCTGGATAGCTTTGATACATCCCTGGGATTCCACCAGGAGGTTGATCGCTGGAAGGATCTGCTGGCGGACCAACGAGAGAAAGTACGGGATTCCCGGCAACGACGGGAACAGGCAGAGACCCGGTTGCGTGAACTGCAAACCGCTGCCCGGGTCGCGGAGGAACGCATGCCGGCCGAGCAACCCACGCTGGATGAAAGAATACTGGACCAGAAACGCAATGCCCTCCGTACCGCCCGCAGCCGACTCAACGACTACGAAAGAGCACATCTGAATCTGGAGAACCTGCAAAGGCAACTGCAATCCCTGCGTGGCAGTTCGGCTACCGACAAGGTAGAAACAACACAACCTTCTCTGCGTTTGCCTCTTTTCCTGGGGCTTATCGGGTTTGGTCTGATCCTGGCCGGCGTAGTGCTGGGACAGGAAGCCTTGCTATTGGGTCTCATTGGCGGTTTCGTTCTTCTGGGTATTGCCGGTGCTCTGCTGTTGCGCAGTCGCGCCCCGTTCATCAGTGACAGCCCACTGTCTGATGTCTTGGTGCAGCATGCCGGGGAAGCGGAGAATTCGTCAGCCGAGGCCTTGGAGCGCTTGGTGGAAGCGGCCCAACCTTTGGAACTCAACTCCGAGCCCACTGTGGATGCCCTGGATAATGCCGAAGCATGGCTGGACCGGGAGGCCAACCTCCTAAGCCAGTGGCAGGAAAGCAGGGAACAGTGGGAAGAAGCAATCCGCAACCTGCAGATGCAGGAGCAGCAGGTGGAAACCGTGAAACAGAATCTGCAGACGGCGGTTGAAGCCGAAGCCGCCAGCCACCAGGCATGGATGCATTGGCTGGAGCAGTTGGGGGTGGATAGCAAATTCACCCCGGAAACGATGATGGGATTCATGGGCCAGATCGACACGGCTCGGACCCACCTGGAGCAGATACGCCAAACCCAACATCGCGTGCGGGCCATTGAAAAGGATATTAGCCAATACCAGGATCTGGTGCGGCCACTGGCCCTGAAATACGGTCTGGCTTTGGAAGAGGACAATCCCCAGCGCTTCATGGCCGTGGCCAACATACTGATCGACCACCTTGATCTTGTACGTCGGCATGTCCTGCAGCGAGATGATGTAGTCCAACGTCTGCAGGAACAGGAACAGAGCACGGCAACGGCTATTCAGAGTCAGACTGAGGCAGCGCAGACTCTGGTGGAAAAGCAAACCCAATGGCACAACTGGTTGCGGGAACACAACCTGCCGGAAGGTTTTACGCCCGATGCTGCGCTGGAATTTCTGGCCCGCGCGGAAACAGCCTACGCCCTGCGAACCGAGAGCCGCCGCATGCGCCAACGCATCGCCGCCATTGAGCATGACATCAGGGAGTTTCAGGAACAGGTAGCACCTCTAGCCAGGGCGAACAGCATCCCACTGAGTCCCCATGATGTGCAGCAACTGGCGATTGCCGCCGACGAACTCATCAAGAGACTTGAGGATGTCCGCCAACGTTTCGCTGCCCGCGAGCAGGCCCAAAGACAGAAGGATACTATCCAGGCCCAATTACATCAGCGTATGCGACGGCTCAAGAGTGTGGAAAGGGATTGGAAAGCTTTGCTGGCTACCGGAGAGACCGATGACGTGGAAGAATTCCGGCGCCGGGTTCACCAGCAGCAAGCAAGGAGGAAACTGGAACGCAGGAAAGACGAACACCTGCGCCGTCTGCGCCTTCTGGCGGGACCAGAAGGAAAGTTCGAGACCTTCCAGCAGGAACTGGCGACTTCTGATCGTTTCCAGTTGGATCAGGAATCCCGGGAGCTTGCCCACACCATGGCTGATGAGGAAAGTCGTCGCGATGACTTGCGGGAAGAACTGGGCCGGAATGACAGTGCCTTGGCCCAACTGATCAGTGAAAAAGAATCTTCCAGCCTGCGTATGCGGCGCAATATCCTGCTGGAACAGTTGCGGGAACATGCGTCCGAGTGGTCCCGACTTTCCATTGCCGAGGTGCTATTGGACAAGACACGGAGGAAATTTGAGCAGGAACGGCAGCCCAGTGTCATCCACCATGCTCGGGACTTTTTTGCTAACGTGACGGACCGACGGTACCAGGGACTCTATGCGCCCATCGGTGAGCAAACGATCACTGTGACCGATGCCAGGGGCCGCAGCAAGCAGCCAGCCGAACTGAGCCGGGGTACGCGCGAGCAACTCTACCTAGCCTTGCGGTTTGGTCTGATTCGGGAGTTTGGAGAACACGCCGAGCGTTTGCCCGTAGTGGTAGACGAAGCTCTGGTGAATTTCGATAGGGAACGAGCCCGTCTGGCGGCCCAAGCTTTTGCCCAGCTCGGACAGACCAATCAGGTTCTGGTATTCACCTGCCATCGCTTTATTGCTGATCTCTTCGCGGACGTGGGCGCTCAGGTATTGGACATCAGTCCAGGCTGTAGCACTAACTGAGATAATTCGGCCCCAGTTTATTCACCTGGAATTCCCGGTCCGAGATTGACCGGAAGTCGGTAAAGGATCTGGCCCCAGACCCTTGTTATTCTCTTGGCCTGTCAGTCCAGACCTCTGTTTACAGGTATTTTGCCTGCTTTTTTTGGACAATTGGGTGTAGCCCACCTATGATCCCGGCACTATGTTTAGTCGTTGCGGTATCTATCATGTCCATTCAAGTGCGCCATCTGTGCAAATCCTTCCGTGTCAAGCACAAGGAAGCCGGTTTGATGGGGTCATGGCAATCATTATGGAAACCCGAATGGCAGCAGATACCGGCGATCAAGGACATCTCCTTCACGATGGACCAGGGAGAAGCCCTGGGCTTCATCGGCCCCAACGGTGCGGGTAAATCAACAACCATCAAGATCCTGAGTGGGATACTCCATCCTGACTCGGGCACCGCCCAGGTTCTTGGTCACACTCCGTGGCTGGAACGACGCGATCTGTGCTATGAAATAGGTTCGGTATTTGGCCAGCGCCCCCAACTCTGGTATCACCTGCCGCCGGTTGATTCCTTTCGCCTGTATGGCGCCATCTATGGCTTGGACGAGGAGAAGACCCGCCACCGGGTAGATTTCCTGGTCGAGGTTTTTGAACTCCAGCATCTCTTGCACACGCCTGTGCGCAAACTGTCCCTGGGGCAACGCATGCGTTGTGAGGTGGCGGTGTCCCTGTTGCATGGGCCGCGTCTGCTGCTGTTGGATGAACCCTCGATTGGACTGGATGTGGTGGCCAAGCAGCGGCTCCGGGACACGATACGGCATATGCAGCAGGAAGAAGGAGTCGGAGTGCTTCTCACTTCCCATGATGCAGGAGACATCGAGGCTCTGTGCGAACGGGTCATAGTCATCAGTGATGGCCAGCTCGTCTTTGATGATTCGATGGCAGAACTCAAACGGCGGTATCTGACGGCCAAGCACGTGGATGTCCGTTTCTCTACCGAAGGGACGCGCCATCTGCCTATGCCTGGTGTTGAGACCGTGGCCGCGGGACGCTACGGCTTGGGGATTCGTTTTGATCCGCGCCTGGTTGACATTGACGTGGTAATCGCGGAACTGAGTCACTTGGGATCTTTGGTAGATATCACAATTTCGGATCCGGATCTGGAAGAGATTATTCAGACGATCTATGCAGAAAGCGCTAACGGCACGGACGGTCTGTAACCGTTACGCAGCCATATTCCGTATGCCCTTTGCCGAGAATCTGGCCTACCTGGGCAATCTGGCCTCCACCATGCTGGTCATGGTGATGTTTATGTGGATTTTCGGCATGCTGTGGCAAACGGTTTTTGCTTTTCAGGGAGTAGAGCGGATTGCTGGCTTGACCCTGAAAGACACGCTATGGTATCTCCTGATGGCGGAGCTGGTAGTACTTTCAAAGCCGTTGTTGGCCGTAGAAATATCCGAGTCGATCAAGAGCGGGTCCATTGCCTATGACCTGGTGCGACCTTACCACTTTGGCCTCTATCATCTGAGTCGCTATACCGGTCATGTAGCGTTACGGGCTGGTGTGAATTTGATAGCGGGAGGGACGGTGGTCTGGCTGTTGGTGGGGCCTCCTCCCACCTGGTTCGGTATTGTGCCTGCCTTGCTGGCGCTGGTGTTGGCCTGGGGTTTGGAGTTCTGTTTTGAAGCCCTGATAGGCCTGGTGGCCTTCTGGGTGGAGGATATCTTTGCCTTCCGCTGGATCTACCAGAAAGTGAGTTTCATTCTGGGGGGCCTGTTCATGCCTCTGGAGTTCTATCCTACCTGGCTGGCACAACTTGCCCGGGCCCTTCCCTTTGCCTCCATCATGTATGCCCCGGGACGCCTGTTCATCCACCCCGAACCCGATCAGATGCTGGCTACTTTCTCCCTGCAGCTAGGTTGGTTGATGGCCTTGGGAATTATTTTTCAGTTATTGGCGCGGCACTCCTTCCGCCGCCTGACTATCAACGGAGGCTAACTAGCATGTTCCGGGGACGGTGGCTGGGTTTTCTGGGACAGCTGTGGCGGGTGAATCTGCTGTCGGCTATGGAGTACCGCGTCTCGTTCATCACCCTAATTCTGGGCATGATCTTTAACAATGTCATCTTTTTCGTATTTTGGCTACTGTTCTTTGATCGGTTCGAGGAAGTACGCGGCTGGACCCTGCACGATATGATCCTGCTGTTTGCCGTGGTGGCGACTGGCTTGGGACTGGCCTTGATGTTATTCGGGAATTGCAATCGTATCGCTCGCATGGTCGCTGAAGGGAATCTGGACCAATACCTGTCCCTGCCCCGCCCCATTCTGTTGCATGTCCTGGCCTCACGCAGTTCCGTTCCTTCATTGGGCGACTTTACCTTTGGCCTCATTTGGTTCGTCGTGGCCGGCGACTTCTCACTCAGGCATATAGGCACTTTCCTGCTTTGTGTCCTGGTGGCGGCGCTAGCCTTCATATCCGCCCTGATCCTGGTAAACAGTCTGGTCTTTTGGCTGGGCCGTTCCGAGATTTTGGCCGAGCAGTTTCAGAATGCCCTCATTACGTTTTCTACCTATCCGGGAACTCTTTTTGAAGGCGCGGCACGGGTCTTCCTGTTTACCTTGGTACCTGCCGGATTTATCGGTGCGCTCCCCGTAGAGATGTTGCGTCAATTCAATCTGGCGACATTTGGCTGGCTCTGTCTTGGGGTAGGTGTCCTGTTCGTCTTGGCCATCGTGACGTTCCACCAAGGACTGAAACGCTACGAAAGCGGGAGTGCCATTCAGGTTCGGATCTGATGCCACGGGGCTGAATTCACATGACTGCAGGCCAATAAGGGGATAACATCCCTGCTACATCAGACGGTTGGCACACTCATCCGGCTTGGGCGGTTGAGCGGGACGGGTACCGGTATACCATACTGCCCTGCAGCCCCAAGTTAGCACACTGGATTTACCAGCGGGCAGTATGGCGTCTGAAATGGCAGTTCAACCAGGTTTATGCCGGATCCGGCTCTTTGCAGGAATCAGAGGATGTGAAGCGCAGGCCCGGCCATTCACCCCTTGACGGCGTCTGGCGCCAAGCTTGCCGCATCCGTACCGGTTCAGGTTGTGTCTCCCATTCCTGCAGGGGCAGAGCAAAGGGTTCGTGTTCCCACCGCCCTGTACGCAGATCGCACCGTCCCAATTCCCATTTCACACATTCCGTAACGCGCCGGGCATGCGTGTCTATATTGATGCCCATGGCCGTCACTGACAAGCCATCACGGGCGCATTGTGCCATGTAATCCCGCGCCAGCACCTGCCGCAGCGCCCTGTCGGCCCTGTCGTTCAATTTGATTTCAACCAGGCAAATATGATCATCTGCCATGGTCACCATCAGATCCGTACGGCCCCGGCCCAGCGGCACTTCCACCCAGCTCTGCAATCCCAGCAACTGCAGGGGACCATACAACACAGCCTGGTAAAAGAATTCGTAGTCCAGTATGGTCTTGGCTTGGTCACGCACTGGATGCAAGGGATAGGGCACCAGACGCAGGTATTGATTGAGTGCCTGGCACAGGGCTGGCATATCACGTTGGGTCCAAGCCTGGTGCAACACAGAGACCAGGGGCGACAACCGGCTGGAGGGATCCTGGATATCCGCCACTGTGGGCAATTGGTTTCGTAACCACTGGCGCAGGGGGCCCTCGAAGGTGTCCTGCACTTCCTGATTGGGAAAATCCAGAAACGTTTCGTCCTCGCTCCCTTCAAGGGAACACATCCGGTAAGTCAGGTAACCGGCCTGGTACAGCAGGGCCGTGATGTCGGTCTGACGTACGTCATAAGTCACATGCGACACATCCGTAATGGAGGCGGGTGCGCCGCCTGCCCATGCTATCACGCCGGAACGTACGGCTGGCAGCCGTTGTAGCAAGGAAGTATGGCCGGATTCAGCCCAGTAGTTGGGTAAGCGGTCCAGTGACAGCACAGGGCTCTCGTCCGGGTCGGCCATCAGATCCAGGCAGTGCAACAAGGAAAAAGGATTGTAGACGGCTTCTCCGTGGGGGAAGAAGCGATAGCCATTGTACCGCTGACGCAGGGCAGCGTACATGTCGGACAGGGCAACGCCCAGGTTATCGGCGCTAGCCTGTACATGTTCCCGCAGAACGCCATGCTCCAGTTCGGCCTGGGTGATCCCCAAGAGTGCGTTGTATTTGAGGCGATGGGAGATATCAGTCAAGTGATTGGCACCGGAAAAGAGCCCTGTGCGCGCAAAGCGCGTGATGCCTGTGACCAGCGTGAAGCGAATCTGGGGCATGGCGCGCTTGAGGGCACCATAAAAGGCTCGCATGACATCCACAATGTCTTCAGCACAGGGTCGATCCAGGTTCTCGTTGATAGGCATGTCGTACTCATCCACCAGTACGACAATCTGATTTCGGGGATGCCGGGCCGCCAGATGATGAATATAGGTGGTCAGCATGCGGTCGGGCTGTATGGAAAACTCGACGTTGATCTCGCCGGCAGCGCCCTGATGTGTGCGGTATTGATCGGCGTAAATCTCAGACGCGGCATCTCCCGCCAGCTGCCAAAGGTAGTGTTGCAACGCTTGTTCAAGCACGGTCGGATCATGAATATTACGCATATCCATGTCCAGGCGCAGTACGGGATATGTTTGGGTCCAGTCCCAGTGGTCCGATTGATCCATCCAGGTATCCCGGAAGGCTTGGCGATTGCCCTGGAACAGTTGCTGCAGAGTAGATACCAAAAGGGTTTTGCCGAAGCGGCGGGGACGCACCAGAAAAAGATGTCCAGTGGACTGCGCCAACTGGGCAATCAACGGTGTCTTGTCCACATAGGCATAGGCCTCAAAACCCGCGTCAGGATATTGCAGTTGGCTAAAGTCGGCGATGCCCAGAGGAAGCTGGCGCATAAAAACTGGATTTCTTCACCATGGTCCCTACCTGCATGTTGTAGTGTAGCATGTGTATGCATGGGTCATATCCCGGGTCTGCCGTGCCCCCTTGGGGCTTCCCTATCCAGTCCGCGCACGCGGGGGGACTGGCAGCAGGTTGCTGTGTTCTCGCTGGAAGACTTTACCTTCGGCCTAACTCGATTCGTAGGCGCTGGGGCTTTCTCATCTAGACAATTGGGAACTTTGCTGCTCTGTGTCCCGCTCAATACTTTGGCAGGGATAAGCTGCGCTTGCACTGATAGACTGCCAGGTTGGGGCTGGACCGCTCCAGGATTTGGGCCGAGCAGTTTCAGCATACTCTCGTTACTTTCTCTCTTAGTCCGGAAACCCTGTTTGAAGGAACGACACAGGTTTTTCTGTTTACCTTGGTACCGGCCTAGTGATGCCTTGTCCGTGGAGATGTTGTGTCAATGCAATCTGGCGACGTTTGGCTAGCTTTGTCTGGGAACAGGCATCCTGTTCGTCCTGGCCATCCTGAAACGTTATGCAAGCGAGAGTGCCAATCAGATCCGAATCTGATGATGGGTTTCCTTCCCTGTGTGGCTTAAGGCAAGGTATTTGGGCCACCATGGGGAAGCGAACCAATGGCTACGGTCTTATGGGTCCGTGCCTGGAGATAGCTATAATGCGTTTGGTCAGGGCATTGGTTTCGGCAAAATGCTCTGAGTTTTTCCCCGAATTTCCATGATACGAGGAAACCCATTATGAATCTGGTTACCTATAAGGCTTCATTGGAGGCAAAGGACCCCCCGGTGGATCTTGGTGTACCACTGCAGGCCCTCTGGTGGGCTGGCAAAGGCGAGTGGCACAAGGCCCATGACCTTCTTCAGGATCAACCGGACGGTAATGGCTCAGCATGGGTGCATGCCTGGTTGCACCGGGAAGAAGGAGATAACGCCAATGCGCGTTATTGGTACAACCGAGCTCGGAAGACACCGGTTTCGGTACCCTTGCAGCAGGAATGGGATGATATTGCGGACAGTCTTATTCAGGGAAGAACCTGACGGCTGTCAAGTACCCATACGTGAGACAAGCAAACCGTCAAACTGGAGGATGAAGCAATGACAACCCGGTTGCGTGGCATCCTGCCGCCTATGGTTACCCCTTTTGATCAGAACGAAGATGTAGACGAGATGGCTTTGCGGGCCGATGTGAGGTATTTGATCGAAGAGGCTGGCGTCCACGGCGTGACCGTTGGTGGTAGCACGGGTGAAGGGCATACGCTGACTACTGATGAACTGCGTACGGTAGTTGGCACGGCCGTGGACGCCGCTGCTGGACAAGCCCCTGTGATTGCAGGCGTGATTGTGGACAGTACGCGCCAGGCCGTGGAGAGAGTACAAGCTTTGGCTGACCTGGATGTGGCCGCCTTGCAAATCACGCCTGTGCACTATCTGTTCAGTCCCACAGATGACATGCATGTCCACCACTTTGCCACTATTGCCGATACCGTGGCTCTGCCCATCCTGATCTACAACGTGGTGCCCCATATCTATCTGTCGCCTGCCCTCCTTACCCGCATCATGCGCGAAGTGCCGGGCGTAGTGGGCGTCAAACAGAGCGCCGGAGACATGAAACTGTTGGCGGATTTGTTGTTACTGTCGGGACCTGACGACATCATCATGTCCGCAGTGGATGCCCTGCTCTATCCTTCCTTCTGCCTGGGAGCCCAAGGGGCCATTGCCGCTATTCTGTCGGCGGCACCCCGGGCCTGTGTAGCCCTTTGGGGTGCGATGCAGGAAGGAGATCATGCAACTGGTTTGGCGATTCATCAACAGTTGTTGCCTCTCTGGAATGCCCTGACCGGGGACAATCTACCGGCAACCGTACGCGCCTGTATGCGCTTGCAAGGCCGGGATGGGGGTATCCCACGGGCTCCCATGCCGGTAGCTTCAAGTGACCAGGTGGTGGCTATCGAAGAAGCTTGGGAAGGTGTCTTGGTGGAGCACACGCCTGCTTTCGCCTGAAAGGACCCTCCCAGCGCTCATGGGACGGAAAAAACGTGGGCCAGCTGGTTCGATCCTGTTCCTGGGTAATCTGAACTATCTGGCCTCCTATCTGGATCGAATCCATCCGGGTTCCCACCGTTATGATGAAGGTGAACTGGAGCCTGGAAGGCCCTGCCAGATCCAGTCCTTGTTTGGCCCGTTTGTGACCCTATATCTCATGCCATGATCATCGCCGGCCTGATGTCTGGCACTTCGCTGGATGGCATTGATTGTGCGCTCGCAGAAATTTCGGGCCAACCACCCCAGCTCTCTGTCCAGCTGGTAGGTTTTGCTACGTATCCCTATTCTACAGACCAGCGTCGGTGCCTTGCCCGCCTGTGTGAGGCGGAAACCGGTCGGGTCCATGACATCAACGCCATGAACTTTGCCTTGGGTGTCTGGCTGGCGGATGCTGCCTTGACCACTCTGCAGACGGCAGGCATCGGGTTGCCGGAACTGGACCTGATCGCCTCACATGGTCAAACCATCTATCATGCTGTCGATTCAGACACAGAGTGGCCGGCCACTCTGCAGATTGGAGACCCCTCTGTCATTGCCCAACGCACCGGAGTGACCACTGTCGGCAACTTCCGTACGGCAGATGTGGCAGCAGGAGGACAGGGCGCTCCTCTGGTCAGCTATATAGACTGGCTCCTGTGGCGATCCGGGCAGGAAACAAGGGTGGTCATCAACGTAGGCGGTATCGCCAACCTGACATATCTGCCAGCCCAGGAAAATCCGGCCGGGGTGCTGGCCTACGATACAGGTCCCGGTAATCTGCTGATCGACTACTTCACTCACCGTGTCACTGGGGAGACTCAGAATTTCGACGAGGACGGTCAACTGGCCAGTCAGGGACAAGTGGATGTTTCCTGGCTCCACGATCTGCTGGCCGATTCCTATTTTGCGGTAGCACCACCCAAGACGACCGGTCGCGAGCGTTATGGACAGGCTTATGGTGAACGTCTTTGGCAGGAGGCGACAGAGCGTCAGTTGGTACCCGTTAACATGCTGGCCACAGTCACGGCCTTGACAGCCGTGTCCATTGCCCAATCGATCCGGAGTCATCTGCCCTGTCAGCCGGATCGGGTTTGGGTGGGAGGTGGCGGCATGCACAACCAAACCCTGATGCAAAGGCTCCAGGCAGAATTGCCCGGAATTCCTGTCTTGCCGGCGACAGCCCTGATCCAGAACAGTGATGCCAAGGAAGCCTTGGCATTTGCCGTGTTGGGCTACGAAACAATACATGGCCGGCCCGGCAATCTGCCCAGTTGTACCGGGGCCGCGCACAGGGCAGTGCTGGGCCAAATTGCGCCCGGCAATAATTTTGCGGACCTGATGGCCAGGTTCAGTTGACTGAACCTGCCTGTTGGTTGTCCTAACCCCAGAGATCTTCTTCGTTTCAGTTCCTGGTCTCGTTTGGAGCAAGAGGCACGGATCAGCCCATCACAGCCCGGTTCCAGCGGGCGTTGGGATGAGCGTACAAACTGTAGGCCAACCAGGTAGGATCGCCGCTGGCCCGGATCTGGCTGCGGGCGAAATGCATGGCATTGGCCATCGTATCTCCCGCCAGCAGCCGCGCGTAGAAATGCAGGGCAAACTGTTTGGCTGACTCGTCCGTGATAGTCCACAGAGGCCCCAGAAACAGCCCTGCACCAGAACCCACCAGCCGATTCACCCAACCACCCAATTGGGTCAGGGCCCAGCCTTGGCGCCCGGTATGGCAGGCGTTCAGAACGAAGCCGGGCCGCCGCTGGAACAGATGACTCTGGATGCGGGGGCCAATCAGCAATTCGGGGGTAAAGGCCTGTCTGCCTTCCAGCAGTATGGCCGAAGATGCATCAGGCCGTTCTGCCGAGAACTCGCCATGGGAGGCCAGGTGAAACCAATCGTAGGAGCCAGTTTCGAGCAGTTCCTGAATGTGCTCAAGGGAGCTGAGAACAGGACTGGCATCCTGAATGCCGGCCTGCTGCATCAGAGTGCGGAGTTGTGACCCTTCGGCATCGACAGCGGCGAGAGACACATCCGTGGGTCCCACAAAGGCAAACCGTTCCAGGTTCAGCTTGGTGGGCGGTCCTTGCAGGCCTTTCCCGTCACCATCCCGCTGCAGCCATCGCGTCATACGCATGGTGAAACACCAAGGGGCCTCATCTTCCCATACTTCTTCCTGGTATCCGTAGGGCCAGATCAATTCCCATGGAATGAAGGGTTCGTCCGTGATGACCAACAGGGTCTTGTCCTGCCATTCTGCCCGTTCCAGGGCATAGAGTTCCTGCAGGCCCTGAGGCACAAGATCATTCCAAAGACCTTGTCCCAGATTGCGCACTGCCTGGTGCATGGTTTCCAGTGCGGCCGGATCATTCTTCTTCAGATCAAAAAGATCGGTCAGATCCGACAAACGCTGATAGATCTCTTCATGGTAGGCACCAGGATCCGTGTGCAGAATCAGGGGCGGATAGGTCTGGGTCAACTCCCCTTCACGATACAGGTTAAACAGCAGGTGGGGCTGTGATTGCGATTTGTCATAATGAACGAACAGGACCAAGTCCGGCGACTCGGCCTCTACATCCACAGCAAACTGATTGGCCTGGACATGCCGGTCTTGCACCGTATGGGTTGTATTTTCCACGATTTCCACTTGGGCTGCCATGACCCCCAGAGGAGTCCCATCCTGCAGGAAATGTACGGATACAAATGTGCGCCCTGCCGTCGAAGGTTGCAGGTCAAATGTGACATCCCGGAAGTTTGTGTCAGGTCCTAACCATAGGGTTTGGATATGAGGGCTGAGTACGTCGAAGCCTGGTGCCGTGAGCCAAATGCGTACGGGCAAATCCTCTCGCATCTGTAAGGCCATGTAGGAAGAACTGTCGGTATCAGAGTGCCGAAAGAGCTTAACTGTTACCTTGACCAGATGTGTGCCTCTCCAGATACGCTCGGGGCAATCCAGTTCGATATTCCAGGTGGAAGTACGCGACATCTCTGGAGGCGAAGCCACGGGGGGGTCTGGAGCCGTGTCCGCTTGGGCATAGGGGAAAGCGCTACGGGTTGTGGGCTGCATGGGTGGCAGTTGCAGATAGTCTTCCAGCAGTTCCAGCAACAGGGCGTCAAAGTAGCGGGGAAAAGATCCCATGTCCGGGTCAGGTTGTGCAGAAAGACGCAAGTAAGTGGCCATGTGCAGGGCCAGAGCTTTGGCCCGGTCCGCCAGCGGTTGCCCGCGATGGTGACGCTCCACAAATGTTGTCAGTGACCGGGTCAGAGAATCAGGGACACAGAGGGACCACAGATCCTGAATACCTCCGGGCAGGGATTGGAGAACAGGTGACAAGTCAATATTCGGTTCGGATGGCCTGGATCCAGGCAGGAAGGTGTGAGGGGATGAATACCCGTGCCCCAACATGACAGCGGCATGTTGCCAAGCACTGTTCAACTGCCGGGAAAAACCTTGGCAGATCTGCGTTTCCTGCTTCAACCACGCCACCAGGGCAGCAATGTGACTGTCGGGTGCCGACAGAAAACGTTGCCAGAGTTCCCGGGTGGCAGGACGGGGCAAGCAACGCTGGGCCGTCAGGGTGAGGAGTTGACCGGCCGGATCCGCAGGATCGATGGCGTCAGGCTGCAAACGCACATGGCGGGCCAGTTCCTGGGCAATTTGCTCTACAGGCAGGTCAGGGGACGGGGAAGAAGGGGGCATGATGAGAGGGGAACCAGCCTATCCTGGCTGTCCCAGTGGCAACGATGGTCAATCAGGTCCTGCGCAGAAACTGTACTTTCGGGTTGTTCACGGGCCCGTGGCAATATACATCCAAAGGCAATCCCGATCTGTAAGATCCTTCTTGCCTAGCTCATATATATAAGACGAGTGGTGCATGAAATGGTTACTCTCTCCGTGTGTATTGAAATGTTCTGGCCCGGCCAGGACCCGGTGGAAAAACTGCGGCGGGTGGCTACTACGGGTATAGGTGCCTACGAATTCTGGACCTGGAGTGACAAGGATGTGGATGCGATGGCAGCCGTGCAGGCGGAAACCGGCCTCGCCTGCGCAGGCCATCTGAGCGAGCCGGGTCAAAGTCTGGTGGCCCGGGACACGGAAGCAGCCCTGATGAAAGGGATCCGCAATTCCATCCAGACCGCACAGAAGCTCGGCGCACCGGGCATGATCGTGACCACAGGCAATGTATTGGCCGATGAGACTTCGGATGTCACCATGCGTCGGGCCCGGCGGCGTCTCAAGGCGATGGCGGCCATCTGCGAAGATCATGGTCTCAAGCTGTACCTGGAACCGCTCAATCCGGTTGTGGATCATCAGGGCTACTGGTTGACTACAATGGCACAGGCAGCGGATCTGGTGGCAGAGGTGGACTCCCCGGCTTTGACTATTCTCTATGACATCTATCACCAGCAGATTACGGAAGGCAATCTGATTTCCCTGCTGCGGACCTATCTGCCGGTTATTGGGCATATTCATACTGCAGGTGTGCCAGGCCGGCATGAACTGTTGGGCAACGAAATTGACTACAAGACTGTGTTTGCCGAAATTGACCGCCTGGGCTATGACGGATACGTAGGCTTGGAATTTCGGCCTCTGTTCCGGGATGAAGCGGCTCTGGCCCAGGCTTTGGAGCTAGCCCAGACCGCCTGAAACAGGGGCTTCTAACGGGGCTTTCCCGTCAGAATTACGCCAGGAATCGTGAATGTATAGTCTTCTTCCAACTTGAAGGCGGTGCGCACATCGGCCCCGGCGTCGTCCCACAACCGCCTGATGGCGGTGATACGAGCCTGTGTAGTGGCAATACGCTGGACCCAGGGCTTGAATTCCAGGCGCAGAGCCCAGGTGAAAGCTATCATGGGTTCAAACCCGGCGGCATCCAGCATAGCTTGCCACTGGGATATACTGTGGTCCCTTACATGGGAAGGATCACGGAGTAGTTCAAGGGCATTCAGGAAGGTGTCCAGAACAGGTTCTTCAGGTGCCATGACATCGCACAATACGATGTGTCCCTCGTCACGGACCAAGCGGCGAAACTCCTGCAAGACTACCTGGGGAGCCAGCCAGTGATGGGCCGAATAACGGGAAACGACGCGGTCGAACGAGGCATCAGGGAAAGGCATGAATTCGAGATCACTGTGGTGGAAATAAATGCCGGTGAGACCTCGTGCTGCGACTTCCGTACGCGCCACTTGCAGCATGGCATCGGAAAAGTCCACGGCGGTGACCGATCCCGCATCAGGTGCCAGTTGCATGGCCACGGGACCGGGGCCACAACCCGCATCCAGCACGGCTTCCTTGCCGGTTAACTGGGTAATCTCGACCAGCGCCGCAAGATCCTCTCCTTGCGCATGGACCTTGCTCCGGGCGTAATTGGCTGCCACGGCCGAGAACTGATCGTGGACCATGTGGCGCGTGGTCTCTGCAGAGGTAGTCATACCAATCTTGTCCAACAGGTTACAGCGACCATCCGTTATATCATCACCCACTTAATCCTGACTCGAGGGGTTACCCTGAGGATGGTATCAGAGACATGTGAGACTCCCTCTAATATTTGAGGGCAGTGATCACTCTGTTCCCAACCTATGACAACTCTCTCACAACTATCTGGTGAGTCATTCGACCGGTTCAGGGAAGAGGTAGGACTTGAGTGTCTTGGTCTTGGCTCAACGAGGTTAACATATAATGCGCAGACATTAACCTAACCCAGTCAATGTTACTGATCCCATGTTGCTTAATATTAGTGCCAGAAATCTGCTGTCATTCGGCCCGGAAGGCATAGATCTGGAACTGCCATCGTTGACCGTCCTGATTGGTCCCAACGGATCGGGCAAATCGAATCTTATTGAGGCTGTGGGCTTGTTGCAAGCCGCTTCTACCGAACTGGCTACGCCCATAAGGAATGGCGGCGGTGTGCGGAATTGGATCTGGCAGGGAAACCCACAGTCTTCGGCGGAGCTCGAGGTAGTTGTCCAGATCACCAATCGCGAACAGCCAATCCGGCACATGATCCAATTCAAAGAGTCAGCCCAGAGTTTTACGCTGGTGGATGAAAGAATTGAAAATAGAGATCCCAGACCGGGCGAAAGGGATACCTATTTCTATTACAGATTTCTGCACGGATTTCCTGTTCTCAACTATAAGTTTGGAGGACGAAGAGAACTGCAAAGGGCATCGGTGGCCCCGGACGCGTCCATACTTTCACAGCGCAAAGATCCTGAGCAGTTTCCAGAATTGGCTTACCTAAGCAGCTTCTATACAGGAATCAGCCTCTATCGCGAATGGCAGTCAGGAACAGATACCATGATTCGCCAACCGGGTAAGACCGATGTGCGCCCCGCTCCCTTGAAGGAAGATTTCTCCAACTTGGGCATGTTTCTCAGTCGTTTGAGGCAATACCCGAGAACCAAGCCAAGTCTGTTCGAAAGACTTGGCGACATTTACGAAGGTGTCAATGATTTTGAATTGAACTTCGAGGGCGGAACAGTCCAGATATTCTTCACAGAGGGGGATTTCGCCATACCCGCAACGCGTTTGTCTGCTGGCAGCCTGCGGTACCTTTGTCTGCTGGCTATCCTGTTGGACCCTGAGCCGCCCCGATTGGTGGCAATTGAAGAACCGGAACTGGGCATGCACCCTGACTTAATACCCAAACTGGCAGATTTGCTGGTAGATGTCTCCACCCGGTGCCAGTTAATTGTAACGACCCACTCTGACATTATGGTGGACGCGCTTTCCGAAAGACCCGAATCAATTGTTGTATGTGAGAAATATGATGGTCAGACGTCAATGCAACGGCTCAACCGCAGAGATCTGAGCCACTGGCTTGAAAAGTATCGATTGGGACAGCTATGGACTAGTGGAGAACTGGGCGGATTGAGGTGGTGAGCACAAGAAGAATTTACGTAGAAGGTGGCGGGGACTCTAAAGAACTCAAGATTCGATGTCGTGAAGGGTTCCGCAAGCTATGGGAAAATGCAGGATTTCTTGGCCGAATGCCGCGAATGAAAGCCTGTGGTAACAGGCAAGCGGCATATGATGACTTCAAGACTGCCCATGACAAGGCAAGAGCCGGGGATTTTATTGCGCACCTAGTGGACAGTGAAGATCCGGTCTCGGATATTCATAAGACTTGGCAACACCTTTGGACACGAGATGATTGGCAACGCCCTCCAGGTTCAGAGGATAACCAAGTCTTGCTCATGACTACGAGCATGGAAACTTGGATTATGGCGGATCCAAAGGCTTTGCGGGAAATGTTCGGAAGGCATTTTGACGAATCCAAAATATTGCCGCTTGATGGTCTTGAGCGAAGGAGTCGCCATGAGGTTCTGAATGCCCTGCAACGGGCTACCAATGGTCGCTACCAGAAAGGGAAAGTGGCATTTGCCGCTCTCGCTAAAGTTAACCCGACTGTCTTGGCAGAAATCCTGCCCAGCTTCCAACGGGCACGTCAGATACTTGACGCCAAGATCAACTAGCCATAGTGGTCTGCTGACAAGCAAGACAAAGCAGGCAAAATCCAGATTCCAGTGAAAAGCGGCATCTGTTTACAGACTGTAAAACGGAAAGAGCGGCATCAGATTGTATATTGCCCAGTGCGCTTTTTCGGGCAAAGAGTTCAGTTGCTATGGATTGACGTGCAGGTGCTCGTTGTCTCTTCAGGTTTCTCAGTCCTTTGTTACAGTTATCTGGGTCCTTATACTGGAACGAGAGGAAACAGAGAAGCCAAATGACCGTAGATTCGCTCTATACCGTATCCCAAATCACCGACCGTATTACGGCGCGTTTGCGGACTGATGAAAGTCTGCAAAGTGTCTGGGTTCAGGGCGAAGTGTCCAGTCTTAGTCGTCCTGCCAGTGGTCACATGTATCTTACGCTGAAGGATACGGAAGCCCAGATTTCGTGTGTCATGTGGCGCAGTCAAGTAGCTCGCCTGCCGTGGTGGCCCGAACCGGGAGACGAGATTCAGGGACTGGGCAAAATTGATGTATATCGGACACGTGGGCAATACCAATTTATCATGACCCATCTGGTTCCCGTGGGGGCGGGAACCCTGCAGATGCAGTTTGATCTACTGAAGCAAAAGCTGGAACAGGAAGGGCTGTTTCAGCCCGAACATAAGAAATCCTTGCCTGCTTTTCCTGCGCGACTGGGTGTCATTACCAGTCGGGAGGCCGATGCCCTGCGTGATGTGCAGCGGACTCTGCAGAATCGATGGCCGGCCATCCAGGTAGTGTTGTTTCCCAGTCTGGTGCAGGGAGAAGGAGCGCCCAGGCAACTGGTGACAGCCCTGCACAATGCCCGGGCGTATCATGCCCAGCAAGATCCCCTGGATGTCATTCTCATGGTACGAGGCGGAGGATCCGCTGAGGATCTGTGGGCCTTCAACGATGAACAGGTCGTGCGCGCGGTGTTTGACTGTCCTATTCCGGTTATATCCGGTGTGGGCCATGAAACGGATTTCACCCTGGTGGATTTCGTGGCCGACCATCGCGCCTCCACGCCCACCATGGCGGCCGCGGATGCGGTTCCGGAACAACAGGAGATGCGGGATATGATCCACAGTCTGAGAACGCGTCTCCAAAATCGTTTTGCCTTGCAGGTTCAGGGAAACCAGCATTTACTGGACCAGTTGACCATTCGTTTGCGGAACAGTCATCCCGAACGAATTCTGCTACAACGGAGTCAGGACTTGGATGGTCTGGGTATCCGCCTGCAGCGTGCTACTTCCCGGCTACTGGAAAGGCGGCAGGCTGCGCGGACCACAGGCGTGGCCCAACTCGAGTCCCTCAGTCCCTTCAATGTGCTGGAACGAGGTTACAGTATGGTGCGCAAGGTTGATGGAACGGTGGTCACCTCTCCTGAACAGACGGTTGTAGATGAGAACCTGGAGGTTCTAAGTCAACACGGGCATTATTGGGTTTCCCGCGTTGCACATTCAGGGACTCACCGCTGACCACGTCCCATGGCCAAAGGTGAGGAATTGGCGAGCAGGGTATAATGCTTGTGACTCACAGAGGCAATCAGGAGAATATTATGTTGCGAGAAAGAAGACTATTGGTCAGAACTGTTAGCCTGGTCTGGACTCTGTTATTGGTCCTGATTGTGGGTACAGCTTGTGCCATGCCGGTGCCAGGAGATGCCGGGATGGAAGATGAAGTTTCGGTCATCGATGTGTACATTGGTTCTGATACCAACATCTCGGACTGGTGGAGCAATTCGATCAAGCCCGCCTTTGACGCAGCACATCCGGGTTACGAACTGAACATCATCCACACAGGCTCAGGTGGCGGTGGCAACGGACCCATCGCTGAACGCGCCATGGCCGCTCTGGAAACGGGCGATGATCCCGGTTCCGACTACTTCGAAACCTTCAATCCCCTGCAACCTATTGGGGCGCTGGAAGCTGGTCTCTGGCAGGAAATCACGGAGGCTAACGTACCTAATTTGGCCAACGTGATCGACTCCGCGCGCAAAGGCAGTACCGCTTTTGAACTTCCTTATCGGGGCTCGCAGGTACTCATCGCCTACAACGCTGAGCGCCTGTTACGCATTCTCAAGGAACGGGGTGATGTAGGGGCAGATGCGACTGAAGTACCCGCAGAATTTGTGCCTGCAACGTGGCCGGAACTGATGGACTGGGTATGTGAATTCCCCGGCGAATTCATTTATCCCCGACCCGACACCACAGGCGCCGGGCGGGAATTCGTTACGCGGGCCGTGTTTCAGGCGAACGGTCTTAAACCCGAAATCTTCTCGACCCAGTCTTTTGCGGACCAATATGGCTCGGAAGAGCTAACCACAGACCAGATTGCGGAAATTAACGAAAAGTACTTTGCTGGCGCTTGGGAACAGCTGAATGCCATTGAATCTTGTCTGTACGATGAAGGATCCTACCCGGCAGGATCTTCTGCCGAAACCCGTCTCCTGGTAGATGACCTGGTTACCATGATCACCATTTGGTCGGATCAGGCCTTGCAGGCCAAGGGTATGGGACTGCTACCGGAGCAGACGAAATTCATCCAGTTGGAGGACTTGCCCATGGTCGGTGGGTACGCCTCCTCCACCATTCCTACCAATGCTACTGACTTGGAAGGGGCTCTGATCCTGGCGAACTACCTGCTGTCGTCGGAGATGCAGGAATCCGTTGTCAGGGAAATTGGTGGGTTCCCGGCCATCAGCTGGGACTTGCTGCCCAGTGAGTTGCAGGAGGACTTCAACGACGTTATTACCGATACCGTACCGTCTTTCAGTGGTACGTGGCGGGCGGCTATGTTCGATGGCTGGTACACACATGTGGCACCCGACATAGAACGCGAATAGGACACAAGGCCCTCTATGGCCGTTAACGGGTCCCCAGGACCCCATGCGGAACGGGTTACACTCCGTGGCCCGTTCCGTATTCCCCAAAGCGTATCAGGCTACGCCTTGATATTCCTGCCCCTGTTGGTAATGGGAACACTCATAATCTATCCTGCCCTGTTATCTGTGGTTGATACCCTGACGCTGCGGGATAGCGGGGGCAGGCTACAGTTTTCCCTGTCAGATTACACTGAGTTTTTTGCCACCCCTCTGGCTGTTCGCAATCTGCTCTTTAGCCTCCGTATCACGGTCGTTACGGTCGTGGTCCTTTTTCTGTTGGGGTTCCCCATTTCGTTGTATCTGCGCTTTACCCGGGGGCGGCTCGGTGACATCATCCAAATCCTGGCCCTGTTTCCTCTTTTTGTGCCCGGCATTATTGCGGCCTACGCCCTCATCCGGTTCATTGGCGACAATGGCTGGCTGGAGCGAATTCTGCATCTTCTCACCGGCTACGAGGGATATACGTCACCGTATCTGCGTCCGGCGGGTATTGTCGTCGGCCTGGCTTGGGAAGGCATTTCCATCACAGTTCTCATCATGACAGCCGGCTTGAGTCAGATTCCGGATCCATTACTGGAGACGGCCAAGGATGTGGGGGCCAACCGCTGGCAAACCTTTTGGCGTATCACCTTGCCGCTGATGAAGCGGTCCGTCCTCATTGTGTTGACTCTGAATTTTCTGACAGTATTTGGTTCCTTTACCATTCCTTACCTGTTGGGACCGGCTTCTCCGGAAATGATGGGGCCGTACATGCGTCGTACTTTCTACGATGCCAATCTGCCTAGTCGCGCCCAGGTACAAGCCGTAATTACCTTCTTGATCAGTGGCGTGATCAGCCTGTTGTACGTACGTTCGGTGGTCAGCCAGAAGATCGAGGAAGAAACGTGAAATTATCCCTGCGTGAACCTTGTCGCGACTTCCTGACTTGACATGACGAGTTTCCTGGACGCACTTGGGCGGAGCTTTCGCTTCATGCTCCGCCAGCCCTGGTTTGGTATCAGTCTCTTGCTGTTGCTGGTGCTCGTGATCCTGGGACCCATGATGAATGTATTCCTGTGGGCCTTCACCCGCCGCTGGGCGTATCCCGCCCTGTTGCCCACGGAATGGAGTGTGGAATTCTGGGCCGACACATTGGCCCGTGCCGATATTGCCGAAGGTTTTGTGGTCAGTGTCTGGATTTCCCTAATTGTGACCGTGCTCTCAGCCATTGTCTGTTTGCCCGCCGCCTATGCCTTCGCCCGCATGCATTTTCCCGGAAGGACTTTCTTTCTGCTGTCCTTTCTGGCCACCAATGCCTTTCCTCGTTTCGGACTCTATATCGCAATTGCCGTGATATTTTTTCGCTTGCGTCTGATTGGTACCGTACCTGGTGTGGTACTGATACAGCTGGTGAACACACTTCTCTTTATGATCTGGATTCCGACAGCGGCTTTTCAAGGGGTCGATCGCACATTGGAAGAAGCTGCCCGGGATGTAGGTGCCTCCTCCCTGCGAGTCTTCATCCAGATAACGCTGCCCCTAGTCGCCCCGGCGCTGGCCGCTGCCTTGCTTTTGACCTTCGTCGGGGCGTTCTATGAGACGCAGGGAGCTCTGTTGGTAGGGGTACCCGAGGTACGTACCTTGCCGGTAGTTATGATTCGGCTGATTAACAATCAGGTGATAATACAGTATGGGGCCATCCTTTCCGTGGCCCTGTGGGTGCCTTCCCTAATCCTGCTGGTCTTTGCCCAGCGTGTTTTGCGGGGCGGAACTATCGCTTCCGGATTTGGTGTCTGATCCTATGGCTACGCTGGAATTGCAAGCCCTCACCAAGCGATTTGGCGAGGTGACCGCTGTTGATGGCGTCGACCTGACGGTAGGAAACGGCGAATTCCTGTGCCTCCTGGGGCCCTCAGGCTGCGGCAAAACCACAGCCCTGCGCATGATTGCCGGTTTTGAGACTCCCAGTGCCGGCGACATACTCATTGACCAGAATTCCGTGCTGGGTACGGGGGCTAACCGACGGCCCACCGCCATGGTGTTTCAGCAATATACGCTTTGGCCTCACATGTCGGTATTCCAGAATATCGCCTACGGCTTGCAACTTCGCCGCTTGCCCCGAAATACAATCCAGGAGAAAGTAGAGGCGGGACTGGATCTGGTGGGTCTTGCCGGGTACGGTGCACGGCTGCCGGCTCAGCTCTCGGGAGGCCAGCAGCAACGGGTAGCTCTGGCACGATCCTTGGTCCTGGAACCCAAAATTCTGTTACTGGACGAGCCTTTCAGTAGTCTGGACGCGGCCTTGCGTATCCGGCTCCGGGAAGAGTTGTTGCGCATTCAGCGTATGTTGCAAATCACGGCGATTTTTGTAACGCACGATCAAGAGGAAGCCCTGAGTCTGGCAGATCGCATTGCCCTGATGCAGGATGGACAGATAGAGCAACTGGATACGCCCAGCGAAATGTATGCCCGTCCCCGCAACTTGTTTGCGGCAGAATTTATTGGTGCCATGAATCTAATACTGGCAGAACGCGGAGATGACCACCTTGGGGTAGGAAACCAGGCCTTACCCCTGCCGGATGGCCTGCAGGGGGATGCGTCCGTTACCGTGGCTATTCGGCCTGAGGACTTCAGGGTTTCGGCAACTCCCGTCGATGGGGCCTGGGCCGGGGAGGTCGAACAGTCTATGGACATGGGCCATTATCGTAAGGCGCTGGTTACACTGTCGGGCGTAGACGAGGCGATCAAAGTGTTTATACCCAAGTCATTGCATGTACATGAAGGGGCTAATATTGGACTGACCCCCTTGCGATTCCTCGTGTACGAAGGCAAGCAGGAACCCGTGGAAGCCAATGTGTAGTCAAACCCTGGCAATGGAAACCGGATGGGGGTAAAAAAACTTCGTGACAAGAGCGGATCTGATAAGGTGTTTCACATCTGCTCTGCCGAACTCTGTACAAAGTCGGGTATGGTGTACCTCTCGGGTATACCGACCTTGACTTGAAGTCCGGTTTCCGTTTTTTGCTGTCACCCTGGACTCCTGGCAACCCCATGTCGCCCTAGGAGCCAATGGTCACGACTCAAGAGGTTGTAGCCACTTCCTTGTGGGGGCAAGTGACAGTGTTGGCGAAAGTACTGGCGCGTGACGCAGTCCCGGCACTGATACCGGCCGTTATGGGTGGCGTGCCTGACTTGCGACAGGGCCTATGCCAGGGCAAGAATCCGGCCGGTGTCGACGGCCTCTGGGCCTGACAGAAGTTGAGCCTGCCAGATCATTCAGCCGCCACCTGGCGTTGCCACACCGCAGCGGAGGTTCCCTTCACCCATAAGGCAGCCGAACAGGATCTGCGGCCAAGATCCCGCCGCAAATTGCTGGCGGTAGGCGCCCGGATTCAGGAGACCGCAGTATGGGCGCCATCTTGCGGTGTGTTTGCAGAGCGGCTGGCAGACAGGACGAGAAACGTTGGCAAGCCCTGACAATAGCCCCCATCCCACTGGAGCCGCGTTGGATCAGGTCATCCTGACCTGTGCTGGTTCCGGTGGCCCATTGGTTCATACCCACCAATTCAGTACCTGACCAGCTACCCCCCTGCCTAATCAGGACATCAGGTTGAGAGCGGAGATGGCTAGCGATCCTGGTTTTGGGGGCGTCGGTTATCCTTTTCCGGGTCTGTCCGCAGGGCAGACTGACAGATCCGGGGCTATCACAAGATTGGGGTAACCGCACCTTGAGCCGTAATCCGGTTTGAAATGGGCCCTGTGTTTGCCTCCCGCGGGGTAGCAGATGTTCTTCCTCCCGATCAATACGCAGGCGGTCCACCCACGTACACCAATGACTCAGATGGCCAGTTTCGGCGATGACTGGCCTGCAACCACGCCTCACTCCAGGACTGAGGGGGTGCATTGCTGGAAGACCCGACACTCAATGATCATCGGCAGGAAAAGACTCCAGGTCAGAATCCCCACCAGTCCGAGAGTTCCCAGGGTGATTCCCATCCCAATCTTCAGAAAAGTCCCGAGTCTTGGCCGGGATTGGGCGATTTCCCGCTTGCGCTCCGCCATACCCTCGGCCCATGGACGATGCAAGGCAATCAGGAGTTCCATCACCTTAAGCATACCTGTCCCCAGCAGAGCGACCACCAGCAGAAGGAAGAGATAGCTCAGCCATACGGCAACATGCCAAAAAGATGCGAAACCCGTAAACACAAACGACAGAAAAAACAGACCCAAACCTATCCAGCCTGTCAGTATGATTCCCAGAGCAATTTGCAGTATCCGGGGAAGTTGCTGGAGTCGGTGCACTGACTTAACCTCAACTGCTGCCAAACGGAATGCAGAGGCAAGACACCGGGGCAGACCCAGTATCCCAATCTGTCCTCTGGATCAGATTGGCGAATTGCCTACTGCCACGATTTCTCTTGCCGCATATAGGTTGTTGACTATTATGTCCTTCACGGCCAGATTGTCCTGTAACCGATTGTACCAAGTCAAGCCTGGGACCGACCGTTCTTGCAAACTTACGGTTATCTGCACAACCTGCCCTAATTGGCTGTGTAGCTATACGCACTTCATCGCCCCAGTAGTTCCGGGGAATCATCTTACGCCGTCTCCGCACGCTCTTGACGGTGGGCGATCTAGCCACCGGGAAAATTTCCGGTGATGACCCCCCGTGTATTCTGACTCTGGGGTGCCAGACGCCGGGCCAGGTTTCCTTGCCTTACCCGGTGTGGCTGTAGGCGGTACGCCTACGTCTGTGGTTCGGCCCCACGATGTTCCAATCCCTGATTGTCCGGTACCGGGGTCGGATGGCTACCCGCTTCTCCGTCGCCTGATCCACTTCCTGTTGTACACTGGGTTCATTCTGGCAGTGACGAATGGTGGTTGCAGGTGGATCATGCCACAACGCAACGGTGACGCGGGGGACGGAAACGTACAGGGAGGCTGGGGCTGGTTTTGTCCAGAAAACCCTGTCCTGAAGGTTAGCCCGCAGGGGTAATCCGGCACTTCCCGGATGAAACCCAAGGAGGGTGTGGGTAGCATGACAAGCAGACAGGGGACAATTCCGATCCGTACCATCACCAAGGGGCCCTCTTATCACTGGTTCGCCTACTACGACAAGCTCCAGTTCGATCCCACGGGACGCTTTGTGTTGGGTATGGCCGTCAATTTCGAGAATCGTAAGCCCACAGCGGCGGATCAGATCAGAATTGGCATGGTAGATCTGGCGGAAGGCGATCGCTGGATCGAACTGGGTACCAGTTGTAGCTGGGGCTGGCAACAGGGCTGTATGTTGCAGTGGCGCCCGGGTTCCGAAACGGAAATCATGTGGAATGATCGGGAGCAGGATCGTTTCGTCACGCGCATACTGGATATAGCCACGGGCGACTGTCAGACTTTCCCTTTCCCTTTCTATGCGCTTAGCCCCAATGGTCGTCAGGCGGTGGGGGTAGATTTTGAACGTATTCAGGATATGCGTCCTGGCTACGGGTATCCGGGCATCGTGGATCGGAATCGCGAGGTCTCGGTTCCGGAAGACAGTGGGGTCTATATGTTGGATCTGGAAGCCGGTACCAGACGAATGGTGTTTAGCATTGCCCAAGCCCAAGGTGTTCCCAGCGGTCATCCGTCCCATGGCCAGGGCAAGCATTACTTCAACCATCTGTTATTTAGCCCGGACGGAACCCGGTTCATTTTCCTGAACCGCTGGCGGGAGTGGGATGGCGTCAAAGCTACAAGCCCCCTGCATACGCGCATGTTCACGGTAGATCTGGATGGGGACAATCTGCATCTGGTGGATGACTCAGGGCAGATGTCCCATTTCATATGGCGGGATTCGGATCACATCCTGGGTTGGACCTGGCACTCTTCCCATGACAACGCCTTTTACCTGTTCCGGGATCGGACAGACCAGGTTGAGGCGGTGGGATTAGGCCAGATGCGTGTCAATGGGCACTGCACCTATTTGGCCCATCGGCACGTAGTGCTCAATGACACCTATCCCCTGGCAGACCGCAGGCAGGAACTGTATCTCTATGATGTGGATCGGGATAAACGGATAGAACTGGGAAGTTTCCCTTCTCCGGCAGCCTACCAAGAGGAATTTCGGGTGGATCTTCATCCCCGCTCCAGCCGCAATGGACATCTGGTTTGCATCGATTCCGCCCATACGGGTGAGGGACGGCAAATGCATCTGTTGGATATTGCGAGTTTGTTGGGATAGGGCAAAGTGCCGCCCCTCCAAGAGAAAGATCCTGCTCTCTCTGTCGCGAACGGCGATTCAGAAGAGGGCCAATACACCCCACTGCAGTGGCGGACTCTCCCGTGGTTGGGAATCGGATTACTGGTCATCTGGGGTGGGCAACGCTGGCTCCGGGATACTCCGGTCGGAGCAGAACAACGGGTCATCGATGGGTCTTTCGCCATTTTGCTCGGTTCGATAGCCTTGGGCAAATGGGCGTTCCACCATCGACAAGAAGGGAGAACCATTGAACAGAACCAAGACCAACCCCCCGCCAGCCAACACTGGATTTTCGGGGGCTTGGCTGGACTGGCAGCGGTGTTGGTGCTGGTGTCTGTACTTGCCAATGCGGCAACTCAAATTGCTGCTTGGCTACGGTTGGGAGCTCTGCTGCTGTTCTTGCTTGCAGGCTTGCCGTGGCCCAGAAAATGGACACGGGATCACCTTGGACGGTGGGGACGTTCCCTGCGCATTGGTCTGACCCTGACGGGAGCAACCATCTTGGTGCGCTTGCTGTTGGTGGCTACCTCCATACCCGACTGGGACACTTTGGCTTGGCATCCAACCGTGCTGGGTGATCTGTATCAGGTGCTGGGCAGTCAGCGAGCCGTACTCCTGCCTTTTGCCTTGGGCTGTTTCTGGCCTGCTGGAGTCTGGTGGGCTTGTCGACACTTTGCCCGTGAATCCTGGGCCCTGACAGCCGGCATCCTGGCTGTGCTCAGTCCTTTCCAGATTTGGCAACCGTTTCCCGCCACCCAATGGGGTTTGGTCCCTTATGTTTTCCTCTTCACCGTAGTAGCAGCAAGACGAATCGTGTCTTCCCCACGTCCGGGAGGATGGTTCTGGCTCGGTCTGGGTCTTGGGATCCTGTGGGGAGAAGCCGTTCTGTGGCGGTTCCTGATCCTGAGCTGGATTCTGTTTCTCATAGTTCCCTTGTTCCTCTTCCTCATAAATCGACCACAGAGACCGGACTGGATTCACGTTCTCTATGCCGGTTTGGGTTTGGTGGCAGGGCTTCTACTGCACCCCAATTCCTTCCCTGGAGAGATATCAGGTCTTACACAGGGAGCGGTAGCTTGGGGCGGAATTCTTTATCCTCCGCGGATCCTGACCTTCTGGTTTCAGCCGGAAATGCTGGAACTGCGCTACAGCGTAACCTACTTTCTGTTTCTTGATGGCCTGCTGGCACTGATGGGCCTGATCTTGATCCTGCTACAGGGATTGCGCCGCTACATTCCGGCCCTGGGTGTGATCGCCTGGGTAGGCGGAATGGTCTATGCCAGCCAGGATTCAACTCTTTTCATTTCCCTGGCTCACATGACAGCTATCGTGCCGTCGCTGTTGGCCATGGTGGCACTGCCGGTATTGATGCCGCAGATTCGCCAGTTGGTGGCCAATCTGCTGGAAAGAGAGATACCGGAACGCTGGCTGGTGACCGGAGCCGCCTGTCTGTTTATCTGGCTGGTACCGGGCGGAATTCTGGGCTTCAACCCTCTAATGCAACTAAGAGATTATGTGTTGTTCCCGGACGTTGCTGATTCGCCCCAATCTGCTCCCCTCCTGCAGGAACCAATAACAGTGGCGGACTTCGTAGGTGATCCTGCGCCACCATGGTTGTCGACACTGGTCTGGCAGACGGCGGGAACCTGCCATGAAGGGGTCCCTGTCATGACCCAGCCCCGTGGTGTCACTATAGACCTGACTTCCCGCCAGGTTCATGTGGTGGGCCAGGAGCCTGGTATGCTGGTAACCCTCGCTATGGACGAGAACGGGCGTATACTGGCCCAATGGTCGGAAGAGCTTCAGGATCCGGTGGAGGTTGCCGTGTTGCCCGATGGCACTTTTCGTATTCTGGATGCCGGCGTCAATGGCGTTTGGTCACTGGACATGGATACGGGTGAAATCTCAATGCTGATTGAAGGTCATGATCTCTACCGTCCCCGAGGATTCCAGGTATTACCCGATGGCCAGATGTTGGTAGCAGATACCGGTTCCAACCGTGTTGTGCGCTATGGAGCGGACGGGTCCCGGCTTGACTATTTCGGATCCTTGCCCGGTTCCGTTAATCTGGAACAGCCTACGGACGTGCTGGAGATTGGTGACAGGCTCTGGGTACTGTCTCCACAACAATCTTGGCTACGAGAAATGTACAGCGGTCTGCAGCTAAGAGTCACCGCACCCAGCCATACTTTGGCCGGTCCCCATATGTCTGCCTTGGCGGATGGTACCTTTCTCTTGACGGATTCGGAAGCGGGGCGCATCCTGTACATGGGAGAGGAAGGTCATCTGAAGGCTATTATCGATCCGGACCATAACCTGGTACGACCCGTGGATATCGATGTGGCCGAGGATGCACAAGGCATCTGGATGGCAGTGATTGACTCGGGTTCCTGCCGGGTATCCCTGGGATGGCTGGATCCAGGGGATATTCCTACCGTGAGGGAAGGAGAGTAGCCGTGACATTCAAGTCTCGTGATCAGAACCAATCCAAAAGCGGTGGGCTATGATGCGGCACAGAATCGGCCTCTTCCCTGCCATCCGCGGGATCCTGGTCCTGGGTGTAGTGAGTCTGGTCTTGGGTGGCTGTCTGCCATCTGCAACGCAGGAACCCTACGGCCGGTGGGACCAGGATTGCCAGCCACAGGGCCTCCATGAACCTCAGCTGCCCTTGTTGCGTTCCCTGTATGCCCCCGCGCATTGGGTACAGAGGCAGGAAACCCGGGAGAGGCTTCATATCCCTGTACCTGTGATCGATGTATATGCATTGAGCCAGGAGACCAATCCCGATCTGGTCTCTATTCCCCGCTATCTGCCTGATCCCCTCCCCACCTATAACGTAGGCGATTTGCACCTCTTCAGGCTATTGGACGCTGATGGCCATGAAAGCTGGGAGATCGAGGCCAAGCTGCTACACAAATCTGAAATCAGCTATGTGTGGCTGGAAACAGATTCAGGCACCAATGAGAACTACATACGACGCCTGGCTACTGATTTTGATACTCACATCTATCCTCCTACCCTGTCTTACTTTGGGCCTGGGCTTCCTTTAGGTTTTGATCGGGACAAACGTATTCATCTGCTCTTTGCCCACAACCTGGGCGACGTACTGGGCTATTTCTCGTCGGCAGATGGAGTCAGCCGCCAGGTGTATCCCCGGTCCAACGAAAAGGACATGTTTTTCCTGAATCTGGATTTCATCGGGGATCGACAAGAAGATCTGGGTGTGTTGGCGCATGAATTTGAACACTTGATCCACTGGCATTACGCGCCAGGGGAGCGTTCTTTCATTGATGAAGGATTGGCAGAACTTGCTACCCTGCGGTGGACGCCGTTAAGGGCGGACGACGTCCGGCTGAGTGGTTATGACGGCTATCGTCACAATCCGGCTCTGCAATTGAATGCCTGGTCCACGGATGACTATATGGCCGTAGATAGACATTACGGATCTGGACTGGGATTCGCTGTGTATCTGACGGAGCTCTTCGGACCAGCGTTTGCCCGGGAAGTGGTGGCAGAACCCAGGCGCGGTATTGTTGGTCTGGAAGTTCTCCTGCAGAACCGGGGCTGTTCTTTCGTCTTTGATGACATGTTTGCCGATTTCGCCTTGGCCAATCTGGTGTGGGACCCGTTGGCCACAGGTAGTGTAGGACCGCTGGGTTTCGAAACGTTTGCCCCCTGGCTGCAACCGGTACGTCACAATCGGATGGCGCAGACACCGCTGGAAGGCCATGCCCCGGTTACAGGTTCCCTGCCTCCCTATGCTGTGCATTACCTTGCGGCTGCTCCGGATTTCCTGACCCAAGACTCAGTCCTTGTATTTGACGGTTCACCCACAGTATCGATTGTCCCGGATGCAGAGATACAGGACCGGGTAATGTGGAGTAACCGGCACAATGAAAGTCGCATCCGTTTATCTCGTCCCTTTGACTTGACTGGGCTGGAACCAGGGCAGTCGGTTCATCTGGAAACACGTATGTGGTGGGACATTGAAGAGAACTGGGATTTTGCCTATGTCATGGCTAGCCGGAATGGCCAGGACTGGGTCCTGCTGGAGAGCGAGGCCACTGTACCTCGGGATCGCCATGGCCGCAGCCTGGGACCGGCCTTGACCGGTCAGAATATCCCGGCAGACGGCAGCTGGAGCCGGGACCGTTGGGATCTGTCTTCGTACGCAGGTGATGAGGTATGGATACGCTTTGACTACGTTACAGACAGTGCCATGACGGGAACAGGCTGGGTCGTTGATGAGGTGGCTATTGACGCTATAGGTTATCAGGAAGATTTCGACGGAGATATGGGAGACTGGAACGTTGAGGGCTGGATCCAGACCGCCAATACCATTCCGATGGACTGGCTGGTGCAGGCTGTGATCCTGACCCAGAGGCCCCGGGGATTACGGTTGCTGGAGCGCCGGCTGGCAGATGAATTCGGCCAGGCCCAGTTTGCCGTGCCGGAATTAACGGGCGATGAACGGCTGTACCTGCTTGTTTCTCCCCTGGCACCAATGGTTACAGGATCTGTTTCCTATACCCTCCGGCTGGAAAATGGCACTACAGACAGGACCGTGGAAGTTTCACGGGTACACCCTGTTTCTGAGTAACTTGGCAGAGATCACAGAAAGGTATCGCTCATGTCCAAATTACAACTGGGATACGTCGGCTGCGGCTTTATGGCCCAGAATGTTCATCTGCCCAATTTCACCCAGACGAAACTCTGTGATGTACGAGGACTGGTGGAAGTACGCCCTGATCTGGGAGAAAAGGTTCAGGCCAAATTCGGCATTCCCCATTTCTATACAGACTATCAGGCTATGGCCCGTGATGATGCGTACGATGCCTTTGCCGTGTCAGCAGGATTCATGACACAGGGTCAGATTGCCCGGGACCTCTTGCGTACAGGACGTCCCGTCTTTATGGAGAAGCCCATGGCCGTTACGGTCAGACAGGCCGCTGCGATCGTGGAAGCCGCCCAGACGCCCGGGGCCCGTCTGATGGTGGGGTACATGAAACGGTATGATGCGGGAAATCAGCTGGCACGGTCCAGGGTTAGGGAATTCCAGGCCTCGGGCCGGCTGGGTGAACTGTTCTATGTCCGCAGCCACGGTTTCTGCGGTGACTGGGTTGGTGGCATGGACACAGAGATAGAAACAAGCACGATCCCTATGCCCCAGGAAAAGATTGAGGGGCCTGAATGGTTGCCCTCTTCCTGTCTGCGCACCTATGTCAATTACCTCCAACAATATGTTCACAATCTAAATCTGATGCGCTATTTTCTGGATGCCGGTGATGACGCACAAGTCAAGACGGTGGATCTGGATAAGGGGGGCTGGATGGGTGTGGTTGCTTTGGAGATCAAGGGCGTACGGGCCCTTCTGGAATCGGGTAGTATGCACCATTACCGCTGGGACGAACACACCCAGCTCTACTTCCGGGATGGCTGGGTTCACACTTGGGCGCCACCTCTGCTGCACGAAAATCTGGCGGCTGAAGTGGAAATCTATTATGGCGGTGAGAATCATGCCTACGAGAGGCCCTTGCCCGACGATCGCTGGACCTGGTCCTATCGGCGGGAAATCGAGGGTTTCCTCCAGAGTATCCAATCGGGAACCGAGTTCCTGTCGCCGGGCGAGGACGCGTACACAGATGTGAGGCTAGTGGAAGACATCTTTCGTCAGCATGTAACGTAATGGGCGATGGTACGGAGGTTGTTGACTCCGGGTTCAGCCAAACTTATACTAAGGCCCTGACAGCGTGGCTGTCGCGCCCCCGTGGTGGAATCGGTATACACGGCAGGTTGAGGGCCTGTGCCCGTCAGGGCATGTCCGTTCGAGTCGGACCGGGGGCATTTCCCTTGCGCCAGGGCATGGTCTGAGGGGGAAGCAGGGCCATGGCAGTCTTGGGCCGAGCCGATAGCCGATAGTTCACTTAGGGTAGTCAGTCACGATAAGACAGGAGAGGTAAAAGTGGCGCAATGTATCCTCACAGAGGAAGAAGCCAGGACCAAGCGAGATGAACTGATTCGGGATGGCTATTGTGTAATCCCCGACGTCCTGACAGGGAATGCTTTAACGCGGGCCCAGGAGTTCACGGAAGAGTTCCTGGACACGCATATTCCTCACCGGCGGTTCCGGTTCCAGGGTAGTGATTTTCCGATTATCAACGAGGTTCGCGTTAACCAGATCTTGAGTGGGAAAGTCCAGCTATTGGACAGAAAGGAGAAAAGACCTTACTTCACGAGTCTGACCGACGAACTGCTCGAAAATGAACGCCAGGCCCAGGTGTGTGCGGAAATTGGCCTGGAAGGTTTGCGACATGGCAACGCCGTCCTGATTCTGAGTAAACCTGCTCACGGTCCTGCGCTCTACTGGCACCAGGATCATATGGAATGGCACCATCCCAAGTCGGCCTTGCCTTGGCCCAACAAGGTGTTCCTTTCCTATTACATGGTAGATACCACACGTCACAATGGATGCCTGCGGGTCATCCCAGGAACCCATCTCAGGCGTATTGAACTGCATGATATCCTGCCGGATGCCCACGAGGAGGAACTGCAAGCAGATGATATGACGGAGGCTCATGCCGCATTCCAGGACCATCCGGATGCGGTCGACATTCCCGTGAAAGCCGGCGATCTGATAATTGCGGACAACCGGGTCCTGCATGCGGCCTGGCCCAACAACTCCGATAGGCGGCGGCCTCTCATTCTGCAGTGGTGGGATGTCTTCCCCTACCCCACCGTACCTAGCTGGTGGGAAGGCGACCCACCCCTTGAGCTATCCATGGATATTGAATCGGTAGAGGGCTATACCCGGACACCCTCCGAGTTCTTGAAAGCCTAGCTGCCTCCCAGCCGTGGACCAGTTTCCCTCAGGACAGATTATCTTTACGTTGCTTCCTGGGCTTTCCGTGGTCTGGGCCAATCAGCGGGGAAGGCTGCTGAAGTGGTGCCAGTTAGCCTAAACGCGGAAGAAGCCAAAGCCAAGGGAGATAAACTGATTCAGCATGGCAATTGCGTGATGCCCGCAAGGCGGCAAGGAGACATCTTGACACAGACCCAGGAATTCACAGCAGGGCCCTGACTATGCGCCAGTTCGCCTCCTATGAGGGGGCTCTGGTGCATAGGAACCGCAGGCTGCAAAACAACCTGTTTGTTCAGACTCCCTGTCACTTCAGGCTGTTACCTCTGATCATACATGCCGTTCTATCCCGTCGGTACGGGAGTCAGGTTGGCCCATGAACCGATCAGTTGAATCACAAGAGATTTCCTCCCACGCTGGCACGAGTTCCCGGCACCTACCGCAACAGTTCTGCGATTTCGTGGCTACCCAGTCCGCGGAACTCAGCGTACTCCAGAGGAGTTCTGTGATCGTCGTCCCGTACGTTCTTATTGATATCGGAATGGTCAAGTAACAATTGGGCCGCACTGACATTGGTGTACAGGACTGCCCAGTGCAGAGGAGTTCTCCCGTCAGCACGATCCTGAATGTTGGGATCGGTATCCCTGTGAGCCAGCAGCATCCGCATGACATTATCCTGTCCCATTACTATCGCCCAGTGAAGAGGTGCACTACCGGAATCGACGAGTCCGTTGGGGTCAATATCCGAATGGTCCAGGAGCAACTCTACCAGGTCAGCTTCGCCTCTGTCGACTGCCAAATGCAACGGGGTAATACCGTTGTCATCACCGGCGTTGACATCGGTATCCCGATGATCCAGCAACACCTCCATGACATCCTCATCCTGCGACGTGGTGATCACCTCATGCAGCGGGGTATAGTCATTGGAATGCCTTTCGGGATTGGCCTCAGCCCCATGGTCCAGCAGGATTTCGGCTACTTCATCACGGCCGAAACGGGCCGCTAAATGCAGAGCTGTGTAGGCGTCTCCCGCTGTTAAGTCGGGATCGGCGCCATGTTGCAACAATAGTCTGGCCGCTGCCGGTCGGTTCCTGCTGGCGGCCAGGTGTAATGCGGTGGCGTTCCGTTCCCAATACTCTTGACTGGCAAGGGTGTAACGCTCCCCAGGATCGGCATCGCGATGGCGCAACAGGATTGCAAGAACGTCCAGTGCATTCGCCTGAACCGCGATATGGATGGCTGCGAGGTGTTCATGGCGGAAATCAGGATATCCCCTGTTGACCAAGAGGCGTGTCACCGTCGCTGTGTCATCCGCCTCAATGGCTCTGAGCATGGTGCTCCTGTCTTCTGCATCATATGACAGCAGGAATGTTTGTTCAGGTCCTGGCAAAGAGCCCAAACCTCCGGAAGACAGGGTTTCCCAGCGCAGGCTGACAGAGGCATCATGGCTCCGCTCATAGTATTCGAGACGTACATGATGTCTACCGGCGGTCAAGTCAATATCCCTAAAATAAGTGGTCGCCACTTGATCCCGCCATTCATCCAGGACGCGATTGCCGTTAATGAAAAGCCTGACCCCATCGTCGGCCGAAACCAGGAAGCGATGGGTACCATCGGTAAATGTGAAATGACCCTCGATGATGGCGCTGAAGTTGTCACGGTTGACACCGGAACCCGGTGACTGCCCAAACCAATCGTATTTAATGGGTCCTTCGGTCACTTCGGTCCGAGCCGGAGTTCCCGACATATCCAGATTATTGAAGAATCTGACGGTAAAAGTCTCAGCGGGTCCCGCCGGGGTCGGCACCGGCGCCGGTTCAGTGGCCGGGGCCGATACTGGCGCCGGTTGAACTGGCGCTGTCCCGGGGACCATTGGTTCCCACCGTAACCAGAGATAGGCATTCAGGGTATTTTCGTAGTAATCCAAGCGTACATGATGGGTTCCGGCAGACATCTGGACGTCTGTCTCATAGGTTGTAGCTGGCTGATCCCGCCAGGCATCCAGTACCAGATTCCCATCGATATACAGGCGCATGCCATCGTCCACCGTGACGGTAAAGCGATGATTGCCTTCGGCAAAGGAGAAGTTGCCTTCCAGGCGGACTCCAAAATGATCCGGATTGATACCAGCCGCCGGCGCTCCTGTTCCCCAGTCATACGGTATACCGACCGGGTCCTCACGAGTTAAGGCAGGGGTTCCGGTTAAGCTTGAATCGTTGAAAAACTGGACGGTAATGGTTTCGGAAGAGGGTGCGGCTGAAACCACCGGCGAGGGCGCGGGAGTTGGGACAGGAGCGACGACTCCCCCGGGAATGCGCAGAATTTGGCCAGGGCGCAGCAACGAAGGATTAGTTATACCATTGGCCGTAATGAGAGCATCGCTGGAAACGCCATGAGCCAGGGCGATGGCGAAGAGGGTATCCCCCGCTTTCACTTCATAAGTCAAGCCGGCTGGGGATGGCTGAGGCACAGAGGGAGCCGGCGTCGGTGAGGGTGTGCGCGGGACTGCAGGTGCTGGGATGCCAGGAATGCAAAGGCTCTGGCCCACGTGAATGACATTGATGTCGGCCAGACCGTTGGCCTGTGCAATGCTCGTTACCGACACGTTATAAAGTGCCGCAATGCCAAATAGACCTTCGCCTACCCGCACCACATGAGTTTGCCCACAGGTCGGCGCTGGCGTAGGTTGAGGTGCAGGGGAGGCTGAGGCTGGAAGTTGCAGGACTTGCCCCACGTAAATGTAAGAAGTATCGTCAAGGTTGTTCAGGGCAACCAGGATTTCCACGGTGGTGTCATAACGGGCTGCAATGGCAGCCAGGCTATCCCCGGCTTGAACCGTATGGGTGGGTTGGGTATTCTGGGCTTCGACCTCCAGCGCAGGCATAACGACCAGGACTATCAGGCAGGACAGCCAGAGGAAGCGGAAAATGTGTTTCATGGATATAACTGCTCCCGCGCTCTCTTTTGTGCCTTCTGGGATTGCCTGCATGTCTCGTTCTGGTGTACAGGGTTTTTCACAGAACAGTGAATTCCCCCCCGTAACGCACGGCGGCATGCTCGCTTTATATATGTGACGAAGCAACTCTCTGCGTGTTGCGACTTCGACAAGACAGACGGACCTCGGATCAGGGACCGGATCTCTTTTCGAACGGGAAAGTGCTGGTTCAACTGAAATGCGACCCCGCGGATTTCCTGTCTTGGCTCAGCGCAGTTCAGGCAAGTTCCATGTGCGTTTCCGGAAGATCGACACGTTGCGAACAGGCACAGCGATCCATGTTGGAATCCCTGAACACCAGACAGGCAATAAGGGATCATTGATACAGACAGCAACCAGGTGGTCTTTACTGGTATAAAAGGTACATGCGTGCTACAGAGCTGTTGCCATATTGGGTCTGGAAGCCCACGGTTGCCCAATCAAGCGTCAAGATCCGGAAGCTTGCCTCTTGCCCTGTCCGTTACGATTGTCAATCCATTCTGTATGGAAGTAGGACAGGGTTGCCACCAATGGGTGATTTACCCGTCTTTCTGCGATCAGAGTGACAGACAATCGTGAATCTGAAAATGGACGATTGTCTTGTCTGGAAACGAAGTGTTGGAGGTCCACAGACGTTGGCCCAAGAGAATCTTGCCTGTGAAATTTCCTGTCCGACCCAGGTCAGGATTTCTGGGCAATGGGTTAAACCATGGAAACGTCACAGAGTGCCACGGTCTGTAACCTATGCCTGCTTCAGGCGTGGACTTGATAATGCAGCTGTCCGAAATCATGTCTTGTCAATTGTTGGAGCCCGAAAATGATCCGTCGATTAGTGTTGTCATTGATTCTGCTGGCGACTTTGTTGTCAGGCTGTACTTACTTGCCTGCTCTATCTGATTGCCTGCGCAAGCAGTCAGGACTGTCCTCATGCGTGATTATCCCCCCGACCGCAGAAGGTCCGGACACAGTGCCGGAATTCACATGGCCGGAACCTTCCCCGGAATTTCTGGCCGATTTTGATCCTCAGGCCGCCTTCCCCCTGGACCCGGTAGTGCAGGTAGGCCAATTGGAAAATGGCTTTACCTACTACATCGTTCCCAATGATGATCCCCCCGAACGGGCCCGTTTTGCCCTCGTAGTAGATGTGGGAGCCATCGAAGAAGATGACAATCAACTCGGGGTGGCCCATTTCCTGGAGCATATGCTGTTCAATGGTACTGAGAACTTCTCGACGGAAGAGCTGCGGGAATATTTTGAAGCCAATGGCATGATCCTGGGACCCCATCTCAACGCAGGGACGGGGCATGAACAGACCACCTACTACCTGAACGTGGATGCAGCTAATGAAGATGTGATGGCCAAGGCTTTCCTTGTGCTGGGGGACTGGGCCCGGAGGGCCCTGCTGGAGCAAGAGGAAGTGAACAAGGAAAAGGGCGTTGTGGAGGAGGAATGGCGTCTTCGCACCGAGAACGCGCAGGGCCGCATCCAGGAACAAATCCTGCAGACCTTGTTGGCTGGGTCCCGGTATGCGGAACGCAACGTCATTGGTGATATGGATATCATCCAGGCCCTGACTTCGGAAGACCTGCGGCGTTTCTATGAAGACTGGTACCGGCCTGAACTCATGACCCTGGTGGTTACGGGCAGTATCGATCCGGTATGGATAGAGGAACAGATTCAGATCCAGTTTGGTGGGATGACAACAGTGCCGGATCCCCGGCCTTCCATTAAGGCCTCAATACCGCTCAAGGAGGATATCAGTATTGAAATCCTGAGCGATCCCGAATTGCCCACTGTGGGCCTGGATGTTCTGCAGCTCATCAAGACGGAACCGGTGGAGGTACTGCAAGATGCCCGGCGACTCCTGATCGAAGACTTGACCCTGGAGATTTTCAACGAACGTCTGGGGCGTATCGGCCGTTCGCCCGAATCGGAGTTTCAGGCTGCGTGGCTGTCAACAGGGCAACTGGGTATTGGGGGTGTTTCGATCATCGTACTCAACACCCATCTGGATGAAGACAGAATTTTATCCGGTTTCGATGCGGCGGTGACGGAATTGTTCCGGGCGGAACGCTATGGTTTTACCGACAGTGAGTTGCATAGAGCCAAACTGAACCTGCTGGAAGAGTACGAAAGTGAGTTTGAGGCTTTGCCCACCCGCCGCAATCGGCAGATCCAGAACGAAATACTGGGTCATGTGCTCTACGGTTTTCCAATGAGCGGGATTGCCTTTGAATTTGATCTTGCCAAACGCTATTTGCCGGATATCCGTCTGGCCGAGGTTAATTCGTATATGGCCCGAGCCCTGGATATCCAGAAGAGCCTGATTCTACTGACAGCCCCTGAGAAGGATGATCTGATTCTGCCGGATGCAGATGAAGTGCAACTGGCCTTGGATCAGGCGATTTCACAACCACTTGCGGCTTATCAGGGGGAGGAACTCGCGGCTGATGCCCGTCTATTGGATGATCTGCCGGTCCCGGCACCGATCCTGCAGCAAGAGTATGATGAAAGACTGGATCTGACAATCCTCCAATATGCCAATGGTGTAACTGCCCTTCTCAAGCCCACAGATTTGGAGGAAAACAAGATACAGCTGGACTTTGTCAGCAAAGGGGGACATTCACGGGTGGCCGATGAAGCTTACTTCGCTGCCCGGCTCGTGTCCCAAGTAGCGCGGGAAAGCGGGTCAGGTCCCTATGACTTCGATGATCTGGATCAATTGCTCGCGGGACAAACCGTGTATCTTTCCCCCTTTCTGGGAGAGATGACGGAGGGATATCGAGGTAGCGCCGCCACGGAAGATCTGGAGACGCTTTTGCAGTTGGCCCATCTTTCCATAACCCAGCCGCGCTTTGACGAGGCCCCTTTCCAGAACGTTCTGGACAACCTGCGCGTCAGCCTGCAGAACCAGGAACTGGATCCGTTCTTTCAGCTGTTGATTCGTCTCTACATGGTTCTCTACGGAGATGCCAAACGGGAACAGATTATGTTGGCTTCGGATCTTGATGCCATTGACTTTAGGGAAGTCCAGGAAATCCATAGCGAGCGTCTTGAGACGTTGGATGAACCTGTCCTGATACTGGTGGGAGATTACGAGCTGGATGAAGGCAAGCGACTGGTGAGTACCTACATCGGTTCCCTACCCACCGTGAGTCAGACTGAAACCTGGGAAGACCGCACAGTCCTGGCGCGCACGGGACCCTACTCTGAGCGGATTTACCATGGTCAGGCCTCTCAGGTTTTTGTGGTCCAGATCCTGATCAATGACCAAATCCCAGAGCTGAGTCCTGAGGATCGGGTAGCCATGCAAGCTCTGTCCCGCATATTGACCACCCGTTACGATCGACAGATCCGGGAAGAGATGGGGGGCACCTACGCCGTACAGGCCAGTGTCTCCTCCCAGCGCATCCCACGTCCGCAGGCGAATTTGACAATATTCTTTGGCACAGGCGAGGACCAGTTGGAGGAATTGCTGGCTGCCTCTCGCGATATTCTGGAGGATGTCTCGACTCAGGGAGTTACCCAGGAGGAAGTAGATGCGGCCAAGGCCCAACTGAACCTCCAACTGGAGACCGACCGGACTACCAATTGGTATTGGAGCAATGCTTTCTGGACCGAGTTCATTTACGGTGAAGCCCAGCTTGAACAGATTGATCAACGTGCGGAGTACATTGCCAATGTTACGCAGGAACAGATCAACCGACTGGCACCGTTGGTGGTGAACCCCGACAAGCTGGTAGAACTGGTACAACTGCCTGAAGCCAGTGCGCCGGCGGAGCCGAATCAGTAAATTCCCAGGATTGATGGCTCCATCAGGCCAGAATTGCCCTGTGCGTCGTTCCCATCTCTGGAGCGATGCACAGGCTATAATGTTGCCCGCCCACTTTACCCGCGCATCCGACGGATAGGAAGACGCTGATCAAAGTAGAAGGTTGGTCTCAACAAACTTAACATAAAGGAAGTTGTCGATTCCGTGCAGTTTCTGTCAGAATGAAGGGTTAGGTTGTCGCTTGGTGCAGGACAGGCAGGTAACTTACTGAACAATGTGTACCTTAACGGCACCTGAGTTCTTGTCGGCGGCCGTCTGAAATGCCTGCGTAATTTCGGTCAGAGGGAATTGGTGGGTAACGAGCCGGGTCGCATTGATTTTGCCGGAGGCAATGAGATCAATGGCGGCATCAAAGTCGGTGACCATGCCGCTGTAGCCATAACACAGCGAGCCGGTAACAATTGGTTCCTTGTTCATGATAGGAGCCAGGTCCACTGCCAATGGCTGATGGTACCCACCCACCAGCACAACCGTGCCTTGCTTGCGGATGATCGCCAAGGCATCATCAAAACCCTGGGCACTGCCCACGGTTTCAATTACCACATCCAGGCCAAAGTCCGAGGTCAGATCGGCCACATAGTCCCTGATATTGGTATCCCGAATATTGACGATATGGTCCGCCCCCAAATCACGGGCTACTGCGGCTTGCTGTCCATATTTAACAGTGATGAGAGTTTCCCTGACGCCGATGGCCTTGGCTACAGCCAGAGAATAAAGGCCAATGGTACCCCCGCCAATGACGGCCACCCGGTCCTGATAAGTAGCTCCAGATTGCGCCAGGGCCCGATAACAGACGGCTACAGGTTCAACCAGCGCGCCCTCCTCGAAACTCATGCTATCGGGCAACTGAAAAACGGTAGAGGCATGGGCCATGGTGTATTCAGCAAAGCCTCCATGCCCCCCTTCCCAGCTGATAGTGCGCTGTGAACAGTGGTTGTAAAGGCCCTTGCGGCAATACAGGCAGGTACCACAGTTGGAGGTGACTTCGACCGCGATCCTGTCGCCAGGGTTGACTGATTCCACGCCTTCACCGACTTCGGCGACTACCCCGCAGGTTTCATGTCCAGCTGCATGGGTAAGGGACTGGGGCCAGTGACCCAAGTAAGCATGCAGATCACTGCCGCAAATGCCTGTGCACTGGGTGTCCATGACCACGTAACCGGGAGGTGGCTTGAGATAGTCGACATCTCTGATGCCAATTTCACGAATGTCTGAATAGATGCCTGCCTTCATGGTGCGATTCCTATAGGGGTTGATGGGATGGTTTGGAACGTTGCATGCAAGGTCCATTGCAAGAAAAAACAGACCTGGCTGCAAATGTCCAGTCTCCATTTTGTGGTAGCGGGCGGAATGCTGTCAAGGATACCGACACCCACTTCCCGGATTCAGCGGTGCCAGAGCCAACCCACACACAGCCATCAGGATGCGGACCCATACAGACCGTTGGGACTACAACCCGAAGATCGCATGGCTTGGGATGGGGGTGAAAGTCAACCGGAAAGTGCCCCATACCCTGGCAGTCACGGCGGTACCAGAGCCCATAAGCAGTCCCCTGTCCAATCAGGGGAATCATTGTCCATGATGTCAGCCGTGCCTTATCAGCTGTCAATGTTTGTTGAAGAATACAATGCTCTCCCGAGATGCAATCCGTCCATGTCGTCCCATTTGCTGAGCACTGTTGCCTTGCAGACGTACCGTTCGGATTTCCTGACACGTCAAAAACCTATCTGTTCCCCGATGCCCGCAGTGAATTGATCCACAGGAATAGCTGTGTCCATCATACCTGACATTGCCTACGACCAAAGCCACTTTCCCATCCCAGCAACAGACCCGTTCAATCTCGTTCAGACACAGATACATATCCAGAAAGTACCCATCAGCATCCGCTGCAACCGCTTGTCTTTCACTAGGCGAATAATTGCCTCCAGATCTTCAGGGACTTCGTATTGCTCTGCAAGGGTTTGGTGTGGTCGTGCTTCCGGGTGGGAGTGGAATGACTGGGTATCGAAGGGATCGGTTTTCTTCCCAGTACTGGATGAAACGTTGTGGCAAGACGTCTCTGTGCAACCATTGCAGGAGGGATGTCTTACCCATGCCATATTCTCCCACTATGATGATCGCTTTCATCCCTTTCCCCGCCCAGTTCATATCCAGCAGATGAAGTAACCTCTTCTGTTGTGTATCAGGGGGGCGATAAGTCGCCAAATAGGGGGACCGGTGGCAGCCAACTCAAACGGATTGGATTGTAGCCTGAGTTTCGGAAGGATACTGGACATGAGCAGGAGGCAAATCTATTGGGCTCATTTTGATGTCTTTGTGCAGACGTATATGAGAAATGTATGGGCCGTTGGCGTGGCGATAGAAGCGGCGTAACGCCAGCTCTTCTCCCTGAGAGGATGCGGTCATGGTGGCGAAAGCACGGGAAGTGGGGACTAGCACCGTGTGGTGAGGCCAGTGGTGAACAATCCAGTCAATCGCACAAAAAAGTTCTTGAATGGACCTCCGTCCTTCTTCACAGCATTGCACAATGAGGTCAAAAATGGAGAAAAGAGTCCAGTCCTCCCTTTGTCGCGAAGCAAGAATGAAATGAACTAGGGGCATAACTGAACTTTCAGCCTCCCGTACTTCTGCAAGCGGATTTGAAACCGGGAACATGGTAATACCGGCATCGCCCTGATGGCTGTATTCATCAATGAGATTCAGTTCATCACGCGCCCAATACCGGATTCCATACAGAACTGCGGCCTTTTGCGAAGCCGAAACGAATTCGCGCTTCTGGCCAGTTAACTTGCTGTGAAACACTACCCGTCCGGGAGAAGAGTCTGGTCGATACCAGTCCACAGAAGATCCGCATCCACGAAGATCGGCCACCGTATAACAACTCTTGGTACCCGCCATGAAAAGGTCAAAGAAGACGGTCCTGCAATCTCTGTTTTTCAACACCAGTGAGGCAAACAGGTCTTGTGCACGTGGCGATAAGTGCTTGTCTTCCTTTGCCGGGACAGAAGTTGCGAGCAGTTCCCTGGCGGCCGGTTCGTCATGGTTGGCACGCAATTGCTTGCCACATCGCTGGAGGAGGCCCAGATGCAACAGAGTATTCCGATAATGATAGAGAGTTGTTCGTGCTGGGTTTGTACCACGATGGGTAATGAGGAAGCCTTCTTCCCAAATCATTCTGTTTATCTCAGTGGGTCTCAATCCGTCGGGGGAGCAGGCTATTCCCCGCAGGATGCGATGTAAACCTGCAAACGAGACAGACCGCATCCAGTAATTCTGCGGTTCTGACGATGCGCCGCAGCGGAATTGTGACAGATCCATACTACATTCTGTTCCCTGAACAGAGGCAGAAAGGAACGGAGGATTTTGCAAGTCCGATGAGCCTGGCGGCCAATGTTGAGGAGACGATCAACTGTTAATAGTGTACACAGGATTGGTCATGTGCAACCAATCAACCTTTGTTGCAGGCAAGGCAATCGATTCCTGATGGTGTAATGGCCCGATGATGCCAGGCAGTTCTCCTTTTAAGCCAACTGGCAGCTACAAATTCAAGATTCAATTGCCCCGGGAAGTAACGTCTTCTCAACGCTGTCTCAGTAGGGCTGAGTTGTCAGATTAGGTATGGCTGAAGATATCCTGAAAAATTTCGGACACAAATCACAGCATATGCAGCTTCCTTTGGCTGACAGCACGCATATTTTCGGTTTTCCCTTTCCCAGTTTGCTGGCAGTAGTCAACCTCGGTTGGTCAACCAATATTGCTGACGTCGTCGCCGGGATTCAGCGGGTAAGCATTGCGTGTTTTTGCCAATTGGCCGAAACCTAGCCTTACAGTGGAGAGCCCAATTCCCCCCACCTTCCACGTGTCGGCAGAGCTTGCCTTATAGAGTTTGGGACTTGGAGGCTTCTGTGTACACAACTGTGACCCACCACAGCAGACCTGTGGTTCACGAAGAACTCACCGACAGGTTTCAGTCCTCAGGGGTAGTGTCATCCTTTTGTGTTCCATACAATAGAGACCTGAGCCGAGTGATTTCGGCTTCGGCCTGCTGAACTCGTAGCTCTGCTGTCTCAGCCCGTGTCTCTGCTGCCTCAGCCCGTGCCTCAGCCTGGAACCATGCCGCCTCAGCCCTCTGGCGTCCTGTTTCTGATTCCTTTTCTGTGGGATACCATGCCTGGGCTGCTGTGTTCCACAAGCGCAGGGTGCCCGTCTCCTGTTCCAGCCCCCAGTCGGTATCCAGAACACGACTGTATCCTACCTGCGCCCCGCGTGCCGGATCCTCAGTCAGAGTAATGGGTACATAGACATGCCCCTGCAGTTGCCAACCCAGCAGGTCCGTCTCCAGGTACTTGTGGTGTGGGTCGTACTGCCAGTACTCAGCAATCCCCAATGCGGCATACTGTACCCTCTTGCGGCCACTGTCCTGGTCGTGCGTAGTGGGTGAAGCCATTTCCATAACCAGGTCGGGGGGCTTGCCGAATTCCCACGGGGCATAGCCACCCTTGGAAGGCACGGCCACGTCATAGGCCAGCAACACGTCAGGAGCCAGGTAGTGGGTCAGATTGTCGGGATTGCCATAGAGCGCGCAGTTGCCGCGTACAGTACCGCCCCGGCCCGTGCGCTCCAGATGCAGGCTCAGGGCGAAGACAGCCCGGATAATGGCATAGTACTGCTCTTCGGTGTCTGCCATGGGTTCATCGTCGTCGGATGGATAGCGACTTTCATAGTCTGTCAGGGGTGGGACCAGCAACGTCCCAGCTTGCCCGTGCAGACTTGGGGTAAGAGTCATGGGTCGTGTACCTCCTGACCCCATTCTAGCACACGACCGAGATCGGGAAATTCATATCCTGTGCCGTGTATGCCACACTTGGCAAGGTGTAGGGCAGGTACTCGTGTGGCTCTTTTCCCTCGCCAGCGGTGCCTCGGCCAGTGATCTCGTTGAGGTTCTGGACAAAGCGAAATCTGAATCCTTGGCACCACCCATTGTGGCTTTGCATCAGCCTGAGGATAAAACAGTGCGGGCACCGACTGACGTACTGGAAGTCGCAGCTGACTATCGATCCCAAATTGAGGCTAAATGAGGAATTAGAAACTTAAATCGGTGATTGAAAGACTTTCTTCCGCGGTACAGTTTCCCGGTTGGTTATGAAGCAGATTCAGCCTAAAGCAGACTAAGAAACCCCTATCGTACTTGTATCCCAACGCCGGTATCCGCGAGTACCTGATTGATGCGGGTCACAGTATCGGCATTGGCATGTTCCAGCACGAGAGTAAGGTCAAGTTTGGCTCTGCTTGTTCCAAGTAACTCCATGATTTCCGGTACAGCATCCATCAGCTCCGCCAGTTGTACCAGATCACAGGTCCAGGTACCACGGATATGTACCCTCAGGGGAGATTTGCCGGGGGCGCATTAGACGTATCTGTGAGGCCAAATCACGGGAATAGGGTAAATCTGGGTTGCCATCCCCCAATTCAAGCCTGCGACTGGTTACCGCCTGTTGCAAGGTTTGACACAGGGAAGGCCAGGGCCAAGGATGTCCTCTGTTGTCTGCTACAGCTTCCAGCAGGACCCAGCCATTGGTGCTGTCTTCACTCCAGGCAGCTGGCAGGTTGTCGGGCATCAACTCCTGTATGGTCAAGGGAGCAGGGGGGCACGTAATATTAAGTCCGTGCCGGTCGAGTCAGGCTTCACCTCCTCTTCCACCTTTCAAAGGCAGATGACCACTCTTCATGGAATTGGAGCCCTGAGCTGGACTTCGTACGAAGTCCAGCTTAGACAGTCATCACACCAACCCTTACGGCCAGACCGAGGATCGTGCATCCGAAGCCAGTGCAAAGCGACGCGAGAAATCTTGCCTCGATACAACTGATGAAAGCAGACACCCAATATTACAACAATTTTGTTGACAACAGATTTGCTGACTATTACAATCTATCTTATTTGGTAATGGCAGGTGGACCAGGTAGACATGAAGTCATCTACTGGTCGCTGGGTTAGCGGTGAAAACTTTTTCGATCGGGAAACTGAACTGCAAATTCTAAAGTCCCGGATTCTTGACTATAACCATGTCTTATTGACTGGGCAGCGTCGCATGGGGAAGACAAGCGTTGCTCGTGAACTCGGTAGGCTGCTAGAGAAAGATGGATGGATCTTTCTCTTCACGGATGTAGAAGATGCAACCTCTCCTGAAGATGCAATTGCTTCGATGGCCGGAGCAGTGCACGCAGTCCGTCCGATCGCGAAGCGAATTGCCTCCAAAATGAAACACCTGTTCAATGAGAATGTCGAGGAGCTTAGCGCCTATGAATTCCGGATGAAGTTCCGTGCAGGTGTGGGTGAAGGAAATTGGCGGCGTTATGGGGAAGAACTGCTTGAAGATTGTGCAATTCATCCACAACCGGTGCTTCTTGTAATTGACGAACTGCCCATTTACCTGAAGCGCATGCTTCGATACGACAACGGCAGACAACGGGTTGACGAATTCCTGAGTTGGTTGCGAAGTGTGTTGCAGCGCCTGATGGGTAAATCGCTGGCGGTACTCATTTCCGGAAGTATCGGTCTACAACCCTTGGCACAGCAGCTTGGTATACCTGACCGCATTAACTATCTCTATACCTATCGCTCGGGACCTTGGAGCCGTAATGACAGCATTTTGTGCTTCCAGCAACTGGCACAGAGCTACCAGATACCAGTTGAAGAAGGTGTTGCGGAAGCGGTATATAACGAACTGGGAGTGGGTATACCTCACCATGTGCAATTCTTCTTTGCGCGATTACGCCACTATTCAGGGGAGACCCCGAATATTATTGACTGATGTAGGTCAAATCTATCGTCATGAACTTCTTGGACCTTCAGGCCAGAACGACCTTGTGCATTACGAGACAAGGCTCAAGGAAGGGCTGGGGGATGGCATAAACCACGCCATTGCCATGGAAATTCTGGCTGAGGCAGCCACACAGAATTTGTTTACTGGGGAAGCACGATACCGTCTCGATCAACTTTACTCTGCTTTGGTTGAAGATACTACCGAACGAATTGCAGGAGTTCTAGATGTACTGGAACATGACGGCTATCTTGAATCGGACGAGGAAGAATATCGGTTTGTATCGAAACTGCTGAAGGATTGGTGGAGTGCACGGTTTCGATATCATTACAAACCCCTTCTGGAACGGGGTGGGAGCACCGAGTCAAGATGAAAGAACCTTCTGATGCATCGTTAATGCAGTCGCTCCGAAAGTTCAATCCAGGTACTTTCCAGTCCAATGAGGAGGTTATCCGCCAATTTGTAGTCAGGAACCACGAGTTCAACACCGTCTTGGAAGTACTTAGGGAAAACCTGGAGACACCATCTTGCCAACATGTGCTTATTGTGTCGCCTCGTGGTCGTGGCAAGACAATGTTGTTGGCCCGGCTTGTAGCAGAGTTGCGCACAAACGAAAAGCTTGTCGACTGCTTATGGCCAGTGCGCTTCATGGAGGAAAGCCAGGAAATCTTCACTCTGGCTGACTTCTGGCTTGAGGTGCTTTTCCAGCTTGCGCAGGAGTGCCAGGCGCGGGAACCCGATCTAGCACAAGAACTGCACCGGACGCACGAGGCGCTAGTTCAGAGGTGGCGGGAAGAGAAGCTGGAAGATTATGCCCTTGCTGCTGTTTTGGAAGCCTCAGATCGACTGGGCAGACGGCTTGTCCTTATGGTCGAGAATCTTCAAACGCTGGACCAGGAAGTAGACGAAGATTTTGGCTGGAAGTTGCGCAAGACTCTACAGACCGAACCCCAAATTATGCTGGTTGCTACAGCCACGAGCCGTTTCAAAGGCTTGGATGACGCGGAGCAATCATTCTTCGAATTGTTTCGCATTGTCGATCTGGCCCCACTTTCCGTCCCTGAATGTCAGTGCCTCTGGGAGATGGCAAGCGGCAACAGAAAGACAGCCCCGGGAATTAGACCGCTTCAGATTCTGACGGGCGGCAGTCCACGTCTCTTGGTCATTATGGCTGGATTTGCGCGACATAAGTCTCTGAATCAGCTGATGGAGGAATTGGTACAGTTGATCGACGACCATACGGAGTATTTTCGAAACTGTCTGCAAGGCCTGGCGAAAACCGAGCGCCGTGTTTTTCTCGCGATTATTGACCTTTGGCAACCTTCGAGTACGGGTGAGATCGCGGCACGCGCCCGTATGGACGTGAGAAATGTTTCGGCCTTGTTGGGTCGGTTGGTGGACCGCGGAGCTGTAACCGTAGAAGGAGATGGCCGGAAACGCCAATACGCTGCTTCTGAACGTCTCTACAGTATCTACTACAAGCTGAGGCGTGAAAGAGACGAGGCAGCCGTCGTACGTCACCTGATCCATTTCATGGTGGCATTCTATCGCGAATCTGAACTGACCGAGATGTACGGTAGTTTGCGCATGGAGGCAGGTATTTCCCCTTCCATTCGTGAGGGGATTTCACGGGCGATGATGGATGATCAGAAGATCAGGCAGATGTTCCGCGATTTAGTGCCTCCAGAGATTGAGCGAAAGAACATCTTATCCGAGCTTGAGTACGCCTTGGCTCTCTATTCAAAAGGATTGGAACATTGGCAGGGAGACAAACATCAGGAGGCGATAAGGTGCTTCGATGAGGTTCTGGAGCGCCTAGCATCCCTCAATGCAAGAAGACAGCGACGGTATATGACACGATTGAATGTGGTTGGTCTGCGACAGACCATGGCACTAACGATTTGTACCAAGGGCCGGGCTCTTCACGATCTTGGTGAATTCCAGGAATCGTTAGCTACGTGTGAATTAATTGTGGAGCGCTTTGGCTCTAGCCAGACAAGATGGCTCCGATTTATTGTGGCCTCATCGCTGTATTTGACAGGAAAGTCATGTTGGGAGCTTCGAGAATCAGAGGCGGCGATAATAGCGTGTGAAGACATAGTGAAACATTTCGGCACCAGTGATTCGCCTGATATCCAAAGAGTGGTTGCCTTGGCGATGAACAGTAAGGTAGCCTGGAAAACAAACAACGGTGAGTATGAAGAGGCGGTGTTTGCGTGTGATGACTTTCTGCAGCATTTTAGTTCCAGTGCAAGTTCCGAAATTCACAAGCTTCTCGCCTCCGCATTAATTAACAAGGGAAATGCAAAATTGAAGCTTGGCGCATATGAGGAAGGACTGACAGTCTGTGATGAGATAATAGACCGTTTCGATAATGACGATAGCCAGGAATTCCAGCAAGAGATCTCAGAAGCATGGGCCAACAAGGCTCACTTCCAGTTGTACCTTGGGAGAGTTAAAGAAGCTATAACGATATGTGACAAAGTGGTTGAGCGCTTCGGTTCCAACACCGAGCCGGAGGTGAAGCTACATGTAGCTATGGCATTACATGCCAAGTATAAGGGGCTAACTCAACTAAGTGAGAAAGAGTTAGCGATAGCCATTTGTGAAGAAGCAGTCGATCATTTCGATACCATTGAATCTCCCGAAGTTCAAGTGTTGATTGCCAATGTGCTTATTGACAAAGCAAAGCTGCAAGTCTCCACGAATCGTGGAGAACAGGCTGGGAGAACTTGCGAAGAGCTTGAACAAAGATTGGATCGGGTGACACAATTGACTCCCCATCTGCCCAACCATGAATCAACACTACTCAAATGGCAGTCGCAGTTGGTAAGAGCACAAGCCTCATTTGCCAACGGAAAGCAAGAAGAGGCTTTGAAAGTGTTTAGCCAGGCTTATGCTGGATTCACACCCAGCAACGAAAACATGATGCAGGCAATATTGGTAGAGGTTCCCGATCTGATCATAAGTGGTGCAACGGCAAGCGATCTCATTAGAGTCCTGGACAAAGACAAAGACAAAGCTGAAGCCCTGGAACCACTCATTCTTGCCTTGCATCAGCTTGAAGGCAAAACGGTGCGCGCACCGTCTGAAGTACTGGAGGTCGCAGCTGACTATCGGATCCAGATTGAATGGAAACGAGGAAGTGGAGACTTAAATTCTGGTCGACAGTAAGACTTTCAGGTGGGACACCTGGCCTGACTTTGCACATAGTCGTGCTAAACAAATCGCAAAGTAGCAGTGATGGGAAGACTTTGTCTTCCGTACCACTTTCCTATTGGCTATGAAGCAGAGCCAGCCTGAAGTAGACTATGAAACATGAAATCACTATCGTACTTGCATCCCAATCCCGGCATCCGCAAGTACCTGATTGATGCGGTTCACAGTATCGGCCTTGGCATGTTCCAACACGAGAGTAAGGTCAAGTTTGGCCCTACTTGTCCCAAGCAGTTCCATGATTTCCGGTACGGCATCTATCAGATCCGCCAGTTGTACCAGATCACAGGTCCAGGTACCACGATATGTACCCTCAGGGAAGGTCTGCTGGGGACGCTTTAGACGTATTCGTGAGGCCAATTCGCGGGAACAGGATAAGTCCGGGCTGCCATCACTCAATTCAAGCCAGCGACTGGTTACTGCCTGTTGCAAGGTTTGACACCGTGGGGAGTGAGAACCAGATCGAAGAGCAGTTTGCTCAGTGGGCACTCCTGAAACAGGCGTCCGATGACATTGAACACCTTGTCGTTGCCTAGTTCTCTGCGGATTGCGTCCAGCTTTTCCAGTAGGCGTTGGACCACCACGCCCTCACGGGTGTTGGCGGCGATAAGGTTAAGGATCTGCACATAGTTATTTTTCTGGCCATAGCGGTGAATGCGTCCCATGCGTTGCTCCAGCCGAGCCGGATTCCAGGGCACATCGTAATTCACCATGCGCTAGCAGAATTGCAGGTTGATGCCTTCACCAGCTGCGTCGGTAGCTACCAGAATGTCGGCTCCTCCCTGCGGGCCTGGTGTGCGAAACTGCCGGATGCATTCGTCACGTTCGCGATAGGTAAGGCCGCCGTGAATGGCTACCACTCTCTGGGTATAACCCAACGCCTCCAGCCGTTCCATGAGGTAGTCCAGGGTGTCCCGGTGTTCCGTAAACACAATAATCTTGTCATCGTCCTCATCGGGCAGGATTTGGCGCAGACGCTCAAATTTAGTTTCTTCATTATCCTGATACAATGCCCGCGCCAGTTTCGCGAGAGCTTGGACTTCACGGTATTCGGTTTGCAGTTCCTGCAGACTGGTGAGAGTGACTTGCTCAACGAGCAGGTCTTCCTTGCTCTGCAACTCTTCTTCCGTGTACTCCTCCGCTGTGGCCTGATCGAATAAATCCTGCTGTGATCCGCTGTAGCCGGATAAAGTGGAAGGGAGAACGCTACCGTCTTCCACCTGTCGGATCAGATCCTGTAACTTGGCACAGCGTCGTTCCAGGGAACACATGAGGGCATAGCTGGAACTGGCCAACCGCCGTTGAAAGACCCCCAAAGTTAAACGTGCCGCCTCCGGATTGAGGAAGGCTGCTGCGTTGTAACTGGTTTGGATATAGTCAGTAGTGCGGTCATAGAGTTCCTTTTCCCTTGGACTCAAAGCAAACCCTGCAGTGTCGCAATGGCGCATTGGAAAGAGTCGGTTGCCCTCGTAGTCCACGAGCTCTTCTTTGGTGCGGCGGATAAAGTATGGCTGGCGTTCTTCCAGGGAGAACTGGCCGAAGTCCTCCAGAGCGCGTAGAATGTCGGGCAGGAGAAGGCGCCACAAGCCATAGTAGGCATCGTCGCGGCCCATGTGGGGTGTGGCGGTCAACAACAGCAGGTTCGGGGCTGACCAGTTCAAGTGCCATCGTTCAGGCATGTTGGACACACCGGCGAGAGTCTCGGCCAGACGGTAGCGCCGTGTTCGCTCCATCTGGCCGTCACGCCTGAGCCTCACCGACAGCTTGTGGGCTTCATCAAATACAGCCAGATCGTAAGGTTATACCTCAGGGGCTTGTAGCTGGGTAAATAGGTTGCGCCCAGCCAGCGAGTCGAGACTGACGATCACGTGATCACTGTTAGTGCTTGTTCACGGAAGTCATTAGGGTACAATGGAGACCCTCTTGGAATCCCACAGACACCGGCCGGATAGCAGGGCACGGACACGCGGTTTGACCCTGAAGGCAGCCGACCGACCGACCCTGGAAGGCTGGGCGCGGTCGCAGACCTGGCCCCATCGCCAGGTGCAGCGCGCCCGGATCCGGCGGGCGTTGGCCGCCGGCCAGACCCTGGCCGCGGTGGGGACGGAGGTGGGCGTGACCGAGGACACGGTGGCCACGTGGCGGGACCGGTACCTGGCCGCCGGGCGGGACGGGTGGCACGATCGGCCCCGGCGTGGTGGTCCCCCGACCTACACCGAGGCCGACCGGCAGGCCAGGTGGCAGAAACTGCGGGAGGCCCCGCCGGACGGCCATACGCGCGGGAGCCTCAGTCTCATGGCCCGGGCAACGGGCATCGCGACCGGGCACCGGCAACGCGGGTGGGCGGAAGCGGGCCTCCAGCCTCACCGGGTGCGCACCTTCCAGCTCTCCAACGACCCGCAGTGCGAGGCGAAACGGCGGGCTGTGATCGCCGTCTAGGAAACAAAGGGGCCCCCGACCTCGTGAGACGGTCCTGAGACGAGAAACCCCAGAGGCAGGCCTGGGAACGCACCCCGCCGGGATGGCCCGGGAACGCCGGCTATCCCGCCACCCGCACCCACGACTATATCCGCCCTGGTACCCTTGCCCTGAGAGCGGCCATGGACCTCGACACCGGCCGCCTCTATGATGCCTGTGCGGCGCGTAACCGGCATCAGGAATTCCTGGCCTTCCTGCGCCCGTGGGCCCGGCGTTGCCCCACCCCACAGGTACACCGGGTCCTGGACCACTACCGCCCCCATCGGCACCGCAAGGGGAAGACCTGGTGGGCGGCCCACCCCCGTTGCCCCTTTCACTTCACCCCCACCTACTCGTCCTGGCGGAATATCATTGCGCACGGGTTCAGCGCCCGGCAACGTCACGTGCGGGCCCACGGTTCCTTGGCCGGGGTGGCGGTCCTGCAGACCCCGGTGGGCCGCTATGTCCGGGGCGGCAACCGCCGGGCCGTGCCCCCGTGCTGGGAGGCGACGGCGGACGCCCTTCTGGGCCAGCTGGCCCATATCCGAAGAACTTATGAGACTGTGCATTAGGACCCACAAAGGGGTTGCCTTGTCGGGTACTGGATCCCTCGACTATACAGAAATGGAATTGAAACAGGTGCTCCAGTTCACGTTGCCAGTTGCCTACCAGACCCGCTGGCGGCACGATCAGAATCCGTCGCAGCCGATAGCGCATCAACTGGGTCCGGATGTAGAGTCCCGTCATGATCGTTTTGCCAGCCCCGGCATCGTCCGCCAACAGAAAACGCAAGGGGTCCTGCTGGAGCATGTGCTCGTACACAGCGATATGCTGGTGGGGCAAAGGATCGATCAAGGCGGTCTCTGCGGCGAATTCTGGATTTTCAGTAATGCCGTGGCGCAGACGAAGGGCATGAATCAGGGCACGAATCTTGATCGGGTCGCCCATGAAGTCCAGACCCTGCACAGCGTTGGATTGTGTTGTAGTACCGGATTTCGGATCTGTCATGGGATTTGGTTCTTGATTGACCGGACAGTCTTGCCGTTTACTTGTCAAGGGGGTTCAAGCACAGAAGTTCAAGCAGGTTTGCGTTCAGTTGTAGTCGTGGGTTTGTGGTTTGCAAACCATCTTGGGCCCAAATCCCTTCAAGGCAGTGTACCCCGGACAACACAATGAATGCAGGCGCGCGCATTTTACCTTGATGTGGTAGTTCTGTTGTGGATAACCGCTTCTCCGGTTGATTTAGAATGTGAATGGAGACCCTGATTCAGAGGACCTCAACGCGCGTAACAGGCAGCCTAATCCTGGGATGTTACAATGGATTTGATGTCCCGCCAGGGTCTACCTGGAACGTTGAAACAAAAGGAACATGGCACAACCGATTGTTCCCGATGCAACCGCGACTGCGGTCCTGCAAGAGGAATCCTTGAGAGCATCTGTACCCGATGAAAAAGCCCTGATGCTGGCTGGATTGCTTCAGGAAAGGGTCTACCCTGGCCAAGTCTTGCTGTTTGGTTCTCGGGCAAGGGGCGACTGGACTGAGTCGTCTGATATTGATCTTATGGTGCTCTCCGAGGAAGCTCTGACCCAGAGTGAGACGACCCAGTTGCAAAGGGATTTGGCAACTGAGGTACAGCGCCTGTATGCCCAATCCGTTTATGTCCAGGTATTCAGTTTGTCCCATGCCGAATTCTATCGTGCCCGAAGGGCACCCATGCATTTGGCAGGAGGAGCACAGCGGGATGGCCTTACCCCAGCAGGAGAACATATGCCGCGCATAGTCCAGGACAATCCATGGCCTGCCGTACAACAACACCTCAAAGTGGCTCAGCAGTCCCTGCATACTGCCCTGTCCAACGAAGGGATTGCCGAGTACCGGACTTCCGGTCTGTCTGCCCACCATGCACTGGAAAATATCCTGAAGGCCTACGCCAGTGTCTTGGACATAGCCTATGACAAGACACATTCCCTGATCGATTTGGTGGATGGGATACACCAACAGGAACAGAGTATAGAGCTTCCTGCCCGGGAGTGGCTGGAGGACATGACCAAATTACGACAACAGGGGCCGTACAACGCGGACTATGATTTGTTCAGCCCGGCTTCGGAAATTGTCGCTCTGGTACAGGACATATGTGGCCGGATGGCCCACCGGATTCTGGAATTGTCCGACAAAGAGCCCAGCCAGGTAGGTTATACGCATTGGCTATCTAACCGTCCTTTTGGGGGGGTAGAGGATGCAAATCTGCAAGACTACAATGTAGCGGAGCAATTGCAGCAGAAATTCGAGGCGGGTCGCAAAGTAGAACGCGCGGAAACGCTGAGGGAGATCCTGCTGGATTATGCCCGTCTGTATGCATCCACTGATCGGTTTAGTGAATTGGTCTTGGAACTTGATCGTACTCCTGTCGAGTCTTGGCCAACCCTGGCAGAACTGCGCAACGACTTTGAAGAGTCCCATGAAACATGAGAATGGGAATAGCCATGTGAAGGTATTCTGCCGGGGTCCCGTGGCTTTGGCATATCAGTCCTTGCCCGCCTCCAGATGGCAATGGCATAAGTAGCTTTCCCTGCTTGGTTGCGTTTCTGTGGTCCATGGAAGACGCAGTCCTGAGAATCAGGACTGCGTCTTCCCGGTGATTCCATATAAATCTCGGGAAGGCCGCGGTCTGCTGGAGCTGATTGCCAATAAATCTACGGATCCTGGTGGGATATAGCTTCTGATGCCAAGACGCGACGAAGAAGGCAAATTACTTTTGGAACATGCCTGTTGTCCTCATGCAATCACCCAGCGGAAAATGGAGCAGCCCTTTCACCAAAATGGTGGTAGGTATCTTCGCCGCGTACCAGAATGGCATTCCAGCTTTTGCCGAATGAATTGTCCTCTGTTTGCTTTATCCAGGTAGGTACATAACGCAAGGTCAGACCACAACGCCTGCGATGCGATTGGTTAGGCAGGGAACCGTGAATAATGGTCCCGTCGTGAATGGACATTTCGCCGGCCTTCAGTTCAAGATTTACGGCAGAAGCGGCCTGTTCGGGTGTAACAGGGGCTTCCTGGTTAATGCTTAACAGGTTGCCTTCCTGTGCGGCTTTCCCATGTTCCAACAGACCCAGATCATGTGTGCCCGGAATGACCTGCATGCAACCATTGCCCACGTCGCTGTCATCTACCGCATACCAGGCGGTTATGGCCAGAGGAGGCTCCAACCCCCAGAAAGTGACATCCTGGTGCCACGCGACATAGGACTCAGCCAATTTCCCATCCCCATACTTGTTGAAGAAATGGGTGGCCAGCAACAGAATGTTCGGACCAATCAGGTCTTCGATACAGTCCAGGATGGTGTCGTTGATAGCCAATTCCCAGATAAACTCTTCCTCAAAGTGATTGTCAATTAGCTCGATCTGAGCCTTTTCCTTCCCCACACCGCGTTCAATGCGGTCAAACTCGGAGGCATAAGTAGCCGCCTCGTCAGATCCGACAACAGGTATACCGTTGAGATACCCGTTTCGTTTGTATGACTCGATCTGCTCAGAGGTAAGTGCCATTTTGTTAGTCTCCTGTTGTAACGATGAAATCATTCTACACTATTGACAGGAAACACCTTTCAACCGGGAAAACAGGTCCCAGTCCCTCCCCGAATCGGCCTGATTCCAAGCGGAGGGGAAGTTTGTTCCCGGGATGATTTTCACGATCAGAGAATACAGCCATGTGCCATGGCTTGAACGGTAGATAACCCAGAAAGATGCTGGCTATCTGCCTTCAGGTGGATGTTTCCCCGTGGCTGGCAGTGTCATCACTCTGCGCAGATAATCCGCTGGTAAAGATGGCTCCCCACTGCCCCAGATCAGGCCTCGCCAGAATATACATGCCTGTAACCCACTTGACCCATTGGAAACCTCGGTGTCCTGGTGCTACCAGGCGAATCGGTGCCCCGTGAGCGGCAGAAAGGGGCTTGTGATCCAACTGGAGCGCCAGCATAGCTTTACGTGCTTCCTCAATGGTCAGGCTCCATCGGTAGCCAGTGATGGATTGGAAACTCACATAGCGACTGTCATTAACCAGGCCGACCAGGTCCAGCAAGTGGGAGACGGGAATACCTTCCCACAATGCTTCTTGATACCAGCCACCGGTGCAGTCAAGCGTGATCCGGGTTTCGGTCATGGGTTGCTGCTGCAACGTGGTCAAATCCAGTACCACAGGTTTTTGGACGGCACCTGCGATTTCCAGTTGCCAGTCGGCCGTATCGGTCTGAGGAATAGTGTCAAACATCCACATGGTTACAGGGAGAGGACCTTCAGCCTGTCGTGATCCGGTAAATCGGCGGGCCGCCCCCTTCAATTCCAAATTTCGTCCGAGTTGCTGTTGGATTGCGTAGGTACCTATGCCCACGGCACCAGCACCGAGCACAGCTAGCAGGTTGCGCCGAGTCCATACATCCTTCTTACGCAAGGGTTTCTGACGCATCCATGTATGAATCACCAGGACGACCAGCAAGAGCAGACTGGCTATGACATGCAGATGGAGTCCATTGGGATAGCCAAAGGGTTCCTGCCATATCACCCAGACAATACCCGTACCAAGTGCAAGCACAGCTAGTCCAAATACCAGGAGGGAAAGGAGTACCGTAGGGCGCTTCGGGGTGATGCGGGGGGTTACCCGAGCGATCTTCCAGCCCAGAACGACAATCAGGGACAACCCTGTGATAGCGTGTAAAACGAAGAACCAGCGTCCCTCTGGCTTGCCGATTAGAAAGGTGCCAAGCCCGGAGACGACTTCAAACAGTACCAGTCCCAGCAGCAGCCAGTCCACCAGGCGTGGATTCATCCGCATCAGGAAACCTTTATCAAGCCTTGTAGTAGAACTTGCTGCGGTCACCCGGGAGAAGCCGACGGCAGGCAGATCTGAAGTAAAGAAAATCCGATATCATGGAATTGTGATGTGAAGTCTCCGAGTATGACATTGCGAGCCACCCGAAACAGATGGAACGGGTCATGCGTTCACGGCTCCGCGCGCCTGTATGATGATAGTACGTGCCACATCTGCGCAACCGGGTTCTGACCCATCTGCTGCCAGAATGTCTGTGGAAGTTCTGGCAAAAGTACCCCAGAAGATGCGTAAGAAAGACAGTCTGCACCCAAAGGCGAGACCAGAGATCAGATCGCGATACACCTGAAACCCGACTGCCAGGTTCCACCCTGCCGACCCCGTGTCACAGAATTCACACAGCTTTATGCAAATTGGTATGGGTTTCAGACGTCTTTGCCACCGAAAAGTCCACATGGGGAAACCACAATCCTCAATATGGATTTACGGAAGCTCTCTCGGGCATTTAGCCAGGGGATGTCTAGAAGGCAAAGGAAGGTTGGGCATGAGTACTGAACTCGACAAATTGGCGCTGATGATGATCACCATGGAAAACGCCAGAAAGATGCATGAAAACACGGAACCTGTGGAGCGTCGTGCTCCGGTCCGGACACGGAAGTCCAATATTCGTATTCAGGTGGGTAATGCCATGATTGCGGTTGGACAACGCCTCAAGAGTGCAAAACATGCCCGGGCAGGCGCAATGTAAAGTGCTTCGATTTGGTGTGGTGATTTGACCCAAGAGGCCCATGTAACATGGGCCTCTTTCTTTTTGGATCAGATGGGAAAAAGATCTCCATGCCAGGTCCATCCTGGAGACAAGAACCCATGGGAACAATCCAGAATTAGCCACTGACCACGAATGCGACAGATTGTCGTCTGGTGCTTCAGCAAGATGCACTGGTAGGGCACCTGTTGTCCCTGAAAACCATCACGGACAGGGAGTGGAGCGAAAATCCCCGGTATTACGTTCATATGTGGTACATTGGTAGGCGTCCCAACGGCGACACAGTGTATTAACTTGAACTTGCATGCAAGGAGTATGCCATGAGTCGACATGTCTCATCCATCCTGTCCCGCCGCACCTTTCTCAAGGTAGGTGGAACCAGTTCTGCTCTATTGATTCTGGCTGCCTGTGCCCCGGCCGCCCCCGCTGCTGAGGGGGAAGGTGCTGCCATGGAGCCCATAACCGTTGATTTTGCCGCCTGGGCAGGTGGGACCGATCTGCCGGCTTGGGAAGAACTGGAACGTGTATACGAGGAACAGAATCCCAATGTAGATGTCGTGACGGCTCCCAGTGGGACCGGTGCTGACTATTACACAGCCCTCCAGACCAGCGTAGCCGGGGGTGAGCCTCCCGACGTGGCTTCCTTCCAGGGTTGGGAATGGCAACCCTATGCAGACGCAGGACAACTCACGGCCATTGATGATCATATTCAGGAAGCCAACCTGATGGGACCCTATCCGGAGGGTGTGCAGAGCATTATCGACAGCACCATCCGCTCAGGCAAACGGTATCTCATGCCCCTGCAAGTCGGCGTCATGTTGATGTTCTATGCCCGGAAGCCCTTCCAGGATGCCGGTTTGGACTACCCGTCGGATGACTGGACATGGGACGATTTTGTGAGTATTGCCGAAGCGCTCACCGATACCGAAGGTGAGACCAAAATGTATGGTTACCAGGCCAACGGGAGCTGGTTCCGTGACATTCACTGGATTCGGAATACCGGCAAGCAGGAATTCGATACGCTGGTGGATCCGACAGCCGCCATGTTTGATCAGCCGGAGATCGTTGAGATTGTACAGATGGTGGCCCAGGACTTTCAGTACAAGCTGGGTGTCAGCCCCACCCCGGCAGATCTGTCCGGTGGCACCAACACCATCGATACCGGTAATGCTGCCATGAAGTACGAGGGAGCCTGGTTCTTCCCGCTTCTCAACTCGCCAGAACTGCGTGCGGAAGAGGCGGAAATTGAGTTTGACGTGGTTATGATGCCGACAGTGGCCGACGAAAATCGACCTCATCGCGGCTGGTCCGAAGGGGTCTGTGTCATGGCTACCGACAATGCGGAGGCCGCCTGGAATTACACCAGCTTTATGGGTGGGGAAGAAGGCCAGAAGATCTATTCCACCATTACGGGTCGCTTGCCCAATACGGAACAGCTAATCAATGATTTCTGGATCCCCACGATCAATGAACGCTTTGGCGTGACCAATGGTACCGCTTTCGTGGAAGCCTTCAAGCGCAGTGAAGTAGACGTGATCGGAGGTGTATCACGGGGTCAGATGTGGAACGAGGTAGTGAAACCAGCAGGCTGGGATCCGTTGCTCAACAACACGGCTACGGCCGCTGAGGTGATGCCCGACGTCACGGCAGGCGTACAGGCCCTGCTGGATGAATACTGGAGCAGTTAATCCGCTGTAAAAGTCACGGTATGCACGGGGCAAGGGGTGAAACAAGCCACCACTCCTTGTCCCGGCGGTCTTGGCTCTGTCTATATTTTGTCCCTGTCGGATTGGCCAATCCCAAGGGAATTATATGAGTGTGCTGAGCGCTGTATCCAATCGAATTCTCACCCATCGTAGTCGGCGTGATTGGTTAGCCGGCTATCTTTTTGCTGCGCCTTTCATCATAGGATTCTGCCTCTTTATTGCCTATCCCATGCTGCATTCGGCCTATCTGGTCATGTTCAAATGGGACCCGTTGCGGGAGCCGGTCTTTGTGGGATTTGACAACATCGTGAAGATGTTCAGCGATCCCAAGGTAAACAAGAGTCTTTACAACAGCGCCTTCTATACCGTACTGGCCGTTCCGATTCAGCTGGTTATCTCCTTCTCTCTGGCGCTAGCCCTCTCCCAGCCGATTCTGTTTCGGGATTTCTACCGGGCCGCCTTTTATTTGCCTATCATTGTGCCTCTGGTGGCCAGTGCCGTGGTATGGCAACGGGTGTTTCACCCCGAATTCGGGATTCTGAACGAAATACTGGGGTGGTTCGGTATCGAACCGCAGAAATGGCTTTTCGAGCCGCAATTGGCCAAACCCGCCTTTATTTTCATGTCGTTCTGGGCCATTGGTCGCCAGATGGTGATCTTCATCGCGGGTCTGGGCAACATTCCTGATTCCCTGAAAGAAGCTGCCAGTCTGGATGGTGCTCACGCTCTGCATCGGCTCCGCTTTGTTGTGATTCCGCTCATGACGCCCCTGATTTTCTACAACATGGTCATTGCCACGGTGAACTCTTTCCAGTCGTTCATACCGGCGATGATCATGACGGAAGGTGGCCCCCAGGACGCAACCCTGTTTGTGGTCTTGAACATATACCGCAATGCCTTTCAGTATGGTCGTATGGGCTATGCCTCCACCCTGGCTTGGGAACTGTTCCTGATCATCGTGGGGTTTACCATCATGCAATTTGTGGTTTCCCGGCGCTGGGTGTATTACGAGGAGGGAGGAGCAACCTAGCCCATGTCTGCGACCCCAATGCCGGTGGCCTCACGCATAGGCCTATTGAGACGGGACGGAACACGCCGGTCCTGGCGCGAATATCTCTGGCTGGGTCTGTTGCAGATCCTGATGACTGCACTGGCGGTCACTTTCCTGATACCTACAATCTGGATGGTGTCGTCTTCCCTGAAAGTATCCACCGAGGTATTTCAACACCCCATCCAGTGGTGGCCATCTGATCCCTATTGGCAGAACTATCTCAAGGCCTTCAGCGGCACCCTACCTCTGGCCCGATTCATGTGGAACACGGCCTATATCGTCGTGTTTGCCGTGCTAGGCACGATCATCTCGTCTGCCCTGGTGGCCTACTCCTTTGCCCGGATTGAATGGCCAGGCAAGACCTTCTGGTTTGGTCTGCTGCTGGGTACCATGATGCTGCCGGATATCGTAACCCTGGTACCCCGTTTTATTCTCTTCCGAACCCTGGGCTGGTACGACACTTTCTATCCCCTGATTGTGCCGTATTGGGGTGCCGTCATGGCCCTGTATGTCTTCCTGATTCGCCAGTTTTTCCTTGGTATTCCCATGGAACTGGAAGATGCGGCCTATATTGACGGAGCCAGTCGTCTGCGTACTCTCACCCAGATCCTGATGCCGTTATCCAAACCTGTCCTGGCCACCGTGTCGGTATTTTCCCTGCTACAGCATTACAACGATTTCATGAATCCCCTGATTTACCTCAAGACGATTAACAAATTTCCTCTGGCCGTTGGGGTTAAGCTTTTCAATGATTTTGAGGTGCAGCGGTGGGAGGTTGTATTTGCAGTCAGCACCATTATGCTGGCCCCCATTCTGTTGCTGTTTCTGGTGGCCCAGCGTTTCTTCGTGCAAGGCATCACCATGACAGGATTTGGGGGGCGGTAAGGACCTCGGATCGCAGATCTGCAATTCCTGTTACTGCCCTGAGACCAAGCTCTCTGGTCCCGTAAATCCTGCTTTGGAGACTGATTGCCCGATGCATCTTTCCGTCCAGGCCATTCTTGAGAATGTCTTTGGCTTCAAAAGCCTGCGTCCGGGACAGGCGGAAATCATTGAAGCCATATTGAATGGTCAGCATGTTCTGGGCGTGATGCCCACTGGCGCAGGGAAATCTCTTTGCTACCAGTTACCGGCTCTGGTAAAGGGTGGACTCACGCTGGTGATCTCTCCCTTGGTGGCTTTGATGGACGATCAGGTGGCGGCCCTGAAACTGTCAGGCGTTGCCGCAGAGGCTCTTCATGCCAACCGTTCCTGGGATGAAAACACCAGCACCTGGCGACGAGCTACATCCGGCCAGTTACGACTGCTCTACATGGCACCGGAAAGGCTCATGCAGCCTTGGGTGCAGCAAGCTCTGCGGGAACTTCCCTTGACTCTCATTGCGATTGATGAAGCCCACTGTATTTCCCGCTGGGGGCCGGCCTTTCGTCCTGATTATGAACAGTTGGCCCAGCTGGGAACACTTTTCCCCCGGATACCGATTGCGGCTTTCACCGCCACGGCGGATCAGGAGACGCGCTGGGATATATGCGATAAGTTATTCAACCGACCGGCACGGGTATTCTCCACTGGCTTTGATCGGCCCAACCTTCATCTTGCGGTACGGCCCCGTACGTCGGGCAATTCACAACTGCTGAGTTTTGTACGACAGCACCGGGGAGAGAGTGGCATTGTCTATTGCCTTTCTCGGAAAGGTACCGAAAAAACGACAGCATTACTCCAGGCAAATGACATTCCCGCCTTGCCTTATCACGCAGGGCTGGATGCTGATGTGCGTCTGGAACACCAACAAATTTTTATGACGCAGCCCGGGGCCGTCATGGTGGCCACCATCGCTTTTGGCATGGGTATTGATAAGCCGGATATTCGTTATGTGTTTCACTGCGATTTACCCGCCAATATTGAAGCGTATTATCAGGAGATAGGTCGCGCGGGCAGGGATGGCGATCCCGCCATGGCCTATATGCTCTACGGTATGGCTGATATCAGCCAGCGGCGTCGCTTCATCGAACAGTCACCCGGGGATGAAGAATACCGACGCCGCGAACACCAGCGACTCGATCGGCTACTGGGATACTGTGAAGGTGCGTACTGCCGCCGACAGGCGCTACTGGGAGCGTTTGATGAACACTTGGCTGAATCATGTGGTAACTGTGATAACTGCCAGAACCCACCTGAAGTGGTAGATGGTCTTATAGAAGGCCAGAAGGTCTTGTCCGCAGCTTATCGCACAGGTCAGAGATTCGGTGCCGCTCACTTGACCGACATCCTGACGGGCAGCCCTACAGCCAAGGTGAGAGAATGGAAACATGACCAGTTGCCAACTTTCGGAGCAGGAAGCGATCAGAGCAAGAACGAATGGCGTTCCATTATTCGTCAGTTGGTAGCCAACGGGTTTCTGGCCATTGATATTGGGGCTATGGGCAGTCTGACGATCACAAGTCGAGGCCGAGAGTTGCTGGCCGGACGTGAAGGTTTTTCCTATCGGCGTGATGCTACTCACATAACCCGTCCGCGATCTTCCCGAACTGCCACCATGAGTCCGTCGGCAGACGTGGAACCTCAGGATCAGACTGATCAGGCCTTGTTCAATCATCTGCGGGAAATGCGCCTGGCCTTGGCCCGCGACCGAAATGTGCCTGCCTATGTCATTTTTACGGATCGGTCCCTCCACGAGATGGCCAAATACAAACCGCGGAATGAGAGTGAACTCATGACCATACATGGGGTAGGCAACGCCAAGATCGCACAATTTGGCTCGGTGTTCCTGGATGCAATAGCCGCATTTGAACTGAAGTCCCTGGAACAGTAGTCAGTGACCGAAATCAGCTGGGGTCTGAGGCTGAGAGATCTTCTTGCTTTTTCACCGGTGTCTATTTGCCGGCGGTCCCCTTCAACTCCAGGTAGCAGGTCACGGTGAGGCTTACAAGAAATCTGTAGGCGAAATTCGGATGTGCCTTTGTCTGTTGATGTTTGGGATATTGTCTTGATAGCCTACCAGGTAACTTGTTGCCTGAATGGCTTTACCCGACTCGCTGTCAGTTAGATGAATCCATGGTTGACGAAACGTCTGCTAGGTTGGAAACTGCAACATTGTCAATTGACGGGTGACAATATAGTGCCAGGTCATGAGCAAATCTTTCCGACACCGTGGTCTCAAGGCACTATATGAGGGACGAACAACACGGAGAGTGTCTCCTGAACATGTGCAGAAATTGCGCGATATTCTGGCTTTGTTGGATCAAAGTTTCGGGCCGGAAGGTTTGCATTTGCCGGGATTGTGGTGCCATGCCTTGAAGGGTAGCCTGAGAGGGTATTACGCCGTATCAGTTTTCGGTAATTGGCGGGTGACCTTCCGGTTGGAAAATGGTCATGCGGTTGACGTTAACTACACGGACTATCATTGAAGAGGTACGAATAATCGTGGCTATGCATAATCCTCCCCATCCGGGCGGAATCGTCAAGCGGCAGTGCCTTGAACCGTTAGGTCTAACGGTCACCAAGGCAGCCGCGGGTTTGGGGGTCACCCGTCAAGCCCTGTCTGCTGTGGTCAACGAGCGAGCAGGCATATCGATCGATATGGCAATGCGCTTGTCCAAAGCTTTTGGTTCAACTCCGGAAACGTGGCTCCGGATGCAACTAGCCTATGATCTTTGGCACGCCAAGGAACAAGTTGAGGACATGGCAGTCGAAAACTTCGTTCAATCTGGAGTGTGAATGCCACGGACCGTGAGTTCGGACATATAACGGGGAGCAGGATCTCGCGGATGTTTTCCGACCACGGGATTAACGACCCGCAACTCTGCTCGTCAGTCAGCTATGTTGCCTTGGCTCCTCTCTACCGTCCTTGACGCAGGGCCCATTCTCTCGATCCCCATTGTTCTTCGATCGAGTCAAAAATCAGCTCCCCGAATCCCATAACAGCGAGTCTGGGACTCTGATCAGATCGGGCATGTCCCCCAAAAGGTCTCGTGAGCTGGTTGGCTCTTGCACCGAGTTTCAGGGAACCCGTCCTCATGCAGATCTGGCATAACGAGGTCAGTTGCTGTCCCCCACAATTTTCTGCTCCCTGTAGCCTATACTTGCCCTTGACCTATGGGGGCCAATGAAGTGATGGATCGGATGGATGTGTAGGTGCGGCCGTTTCCAGAGAGTCACGGAAAGGCCAAGCAGGCAACTGATCATCTGACTGCAAACGTACGGAGGCCAGCGGCGCGGCAAACGGTTCCCGTTCCCAGCGATCGGTTTGTCTGTCGAACGTACCCAGATGCCATTGTGCACAAGCGGCAATCTGCCGATGAAGAGTGTCGATCTGCATACCTACAGCTGTAACGGGTTGGGCCCGGTCGGCACACATGTCGGGATACCCACGCAACAGTATTTGGCGCACAGCGTCTTCCGCCGAGCCACTGACTTTGAGTTCCAGGATCCAGATTCGTTCTTGCGTGGCCACGACCAGGTCAGCTCGTCCATGGTGAGTAGCTATTTCTGAAACTGGATGGAGGCCTAGTACGCTGATCCAGCTGTAGAGCAGGGCCTGGTAGAAGAACTCCTGATCCAGTATCGTGACTCTATCCCGTCCTGGATAGAGGGGATACGGTATCATGCGCAGAAACTGGTTACCCGCCTGAAACAGTTCTTCCAAGGTGCCTGTAAGCCAAATCTGGCGCCAGATTGCCACTTGGGACTCAATGTCCGGCCAGGCATCCAACGTATTGGTGTCGGGTAGGTGTCCGCGCAACCAATCCTGGAATGGTCCACAGAATGTCTGGGCAATTTCACGGTTGGGAAAGGTCAGACAGACTTCCTGATTGCCTTGCTCATCCAGGCGTGTGCCATGGGTAAGATAACCTGTCTGGTACAGCAAGGCTGTGAAATCTGGCTTTTGAATGTCATAGGAGACCCGTACAATCGCGCTGACATCCAGGTTCGAAGGGGCAGAAATCTGATTCCCGGCAAGTGCTGGTAGTGCATACGATTTCACGCTCCGTGTCAGAATGCGTTCCAACAGACTGGTGTTCCCCGTGTCAACCCAGTAATTGTGCAGGTGGTCAAGGTTCAAGGGGCCGGCATCGTCCGGTTGCTGCATCTCGTTAAGGCATTGCAGGAGGGACCACGGGTTGTACACCAACGGACTGCCTGGAGCAAAGCGATATCCATTGTAATGAGCTTCCAAGGAACAACACAGAGCCTCAGCATCCTCCTGCATGTTGCTGGCTGCCTGCTGTACATGCCAACGCCAGGGACCGGCTTCCTGCAAGGCAGAATGGGGAATCCCCAGCAAGGTACCGAAATGAGGTCGCAAGGAAATATCCGTGAGCTGGTTGGCCCCTGAAAAGAGACCGGTACGGGCAAAACGGGCTACGCCTGTCACAAGAGCAAAGTGAACCCGATTCCCCATGTCCTTGATGGCACCATAAAAAGCCCGCATTACGTCCACTATCTCGGTGGCATGAGGACTGTCCAGATTTTCATTGATGGGGATGTCGTATTCATCCACCAATACAACAACAGCCCCGTCAGAGTTACCGGCACGGGACTGGTACATCCATTCGAGATAGGTTCTTAACAGGCTTGCTGGATGCACCAGAAATCTGCGGGCCTGATCGTGCATTTCATATTTGCCCGCGAAGATCTCAGGTGCATGTTCACCGGCCAAATCCCACAGATAGGTGCTCAGTTCATATTGCAATTGGACAGGGTTATGAATGTTGCGCAATCCCAGGGAAAGGTGCAGGAGAGGTCTTGGCTCGCGATCCCAATCCCAACGGTCATGTATCCAGGTGCCTTTAAACGCACGGTGATGGCCTCGGAACAATTCAGCCAGTGTCGAGACCAGGAGCGATTTGCCGAAACGGCGCGGACGGGCCAGAAACAGATGAGTCGGTTCCTGCACCAAGTCGTAGATCAGTGAGGTATTGTCAACAAAGGCATACCCTTCCGGTACTTCGTCCGAAGGAACAAATTTGGCAAAGTCCGTGATGTTCAGCGGTAATCGAGGAGCCATCCGGGTGGTTCTCCAAGCAACCCTTGGCTGGAGTTTAGCATAAAGGCGGCTTGATTTTCTGGCGTCTGCATGGCTCCGTGTCCTCAAGACATTCGAAGTTCGGTCTGGTCGCCGATCGGTCCTCGGTAGACTCGTAACTTGCTGAAGCCATGTCTATTCGGCCCCAATGAATATTCCCCTGCCTTCATGATCAAAAAGGGACTGGTATTCCCGGGAATCAACTGGGGTTCGGGATTTGGACCCAATGTCTTGGGTCTAACTGCCATAGAACAGCAGTCATGTTGGCGGGGGTAAAGGAGGACCTTTGACCCAATCTGCAACAGGATGCTTCATTGGCATTGATTCCATCGGCTCTTGAGACTATAGACGACAAGACAACCCACCCAGGAATCTGTGCCAAGTTTGTCCAAGGGCTGACGCAGACAAACCCCTTGGGTTGGAATCGGTCCAACATTCGTCTCGCGGTCATACTGTTGACCGCGTGTGGTATCCCGGGTGGTCCAATACATAACCATATTTGAAACCTCCCCCGTCCTCTCAAACAGGGGAGGTATATCTCATTACGAATGGGATCAGTGTCGGGGCTGCATGAGGGTAAAATAAGCCCCTTGGGGATCTTTCATGACCGCAAACACACCCTGAGCGATCTCTGTGGCGGGAACCTCCTGGGCACCACCAAGTTCCAGGCCATGGCGTAGTGTTGCTTCTAAATCCTCTACCTGGAAGTAGACCCCCCAGTTGGTGGGAATGCTACTGCTGAACGAGTCGTCCATGGTCAACTGGCCTGCTAGGTAAACCGTTCTGGCTGAGTCCCCTGCCGGTACAAAAAGCGTATAGTTGGGATTATTGTGATCCGAAACGGTATCCCAGCTATAGACTCCCTTGTAAAAGGCAGTCGCTCCTTCAGGGTCCCTGGTCATGAGTTCTGCCCACATGAAAGTGTTTGGCTCCATCATAATCTCAGCGCCAATGTGATTGCGGGGTTGCCAGAGTCCGAACATGGCCTGCTGAGCGTCTGTTACAAACGCCATGCGGCCCGACTCGAACACATCCATCGGTCCGGCGATGATGGTTCCTCCCAGTGCGGTTACTTTGGCCGCTGTTGCATCCACGTTTTCCACACAGGTGTAGACGTTCCAGCAGGCTGGTTGCTCTTCACCCATCGTACCGCCCAAACCACATACATTCAATCCATTTAGGGTGCACATCGTGTACACGAGTTCACCTTCAAATATCTGAGGTTCGAATTCCCACCCGAAGAGAGCACCGTAAAAAGTCTTGGCACCCTCAATATCGGTGGTAGCTAAATCTGTCCAGCTAAATGTTCCGTAGTCGTGACTCTTCATTTCAGGCATTGTTGCAATCCTCGAAAAGTGTTTGTCTGTTCATACAAATCCCAGTCATGGGAAAGTGGGGGTGCATTGGCCACCAATGACCTAGTGCTCAAGTCCATCCATTCACGACCTACATGAATGTGGGCTTCATAATGGTAAAGACAACCCCCTGGGGATCCTGGACCACAGCGAATGTACCCTGTTTGATCGTGATCGGGTCGGTGAGGACCGTGCCGCCGAGATCCTTGACTTTCTGCAAGGAGGCCGCGCAATCTTCTACTTGAAAATACGTTCCCCAATAAGGGGGGATATTGGGTTCAAATTCATCACTTAAAATGCGCATCCCAGCGGTGTAGTTGCGCTTTGGGTCGCTCTGAGGAATGAACAACGAATAGGACTCGTTATCTTCGTCCGTATCGATATCCCAGTCAAAGAGGGAGCCATAAAACGTTCCCGCTGCCTGGGTATCCCGGGTGGCGTGCTCAGCCCACAGGAATGTACCCGGTTGCATAATAACTTCCAGCCCACTGTGCTGGAGTGCCTGCCATACACCTACCATGCCGCCTTGCGGGTCGGCAATGAACGCCATTCGGCGCGAACCGGGAAACTCATGAACACCGGTTGGGCTGCCGCCCCCCAATTCGGCTGCCTTGGAAACCGTAGCGTCAGCGTCTGTGACATTTATGTACAGGGTCCAACAGGCTGGCATTTCAGGAGACATGGTTTCACCTAAACCACACACCCGGCTGCCATTAAGTGTGCACTCCGTATACACAATCCGGTCAGGAGCCATACCAGGAGGACGACCTTCACACATCAACTTCTCCGCTGTAAGATGGGTAAACTCCCAGCCCATCAGTGCACCGTAGAATCTCTGGGCGTCTGCCGTATCTGTTGTGGCAAGTTCTACCCAACAGAAAGTTCCATACAAATGGCTGGTCATGTCTGACATGGTGCGATTACTCCCGTCTTCAGAATCGAAGCGATAGAATAGCACGTGGTCCCCAATTTTCGAAAATTTGACCTAGGCAAATGCAAGCCCAAGCTGTGAGGCAGATCGCAGGAGAGGATTCCTCCTGCGCATCGAACAGGGAGATGCAAAGAGTGAGGAACTGACCCGCGCACGGATGAAGAAGGAGATGGAACTGCCCCAGTACTTTGGCTCCGTCTGCGTCATTTCCCGCTTGGCGGTACGGCAGTCCGCTGTAAGGTGCCCAATGGTGCTATCATCCAGCAGGACGGAACAGTCACAAATTACCTGAGGAATTCGCCCACCATGATTGCACTCAAACTCTTGGGAGATAACAGCCTGCAGCTCGCAGACATTGCCGATGGACAGACGAAGGACGATTTGCGTCAATTGGTGAATGACATGATTGACGCCCAGTTAGCCATGATCGCTGATTGTGTAGATGCTGATGTTACCTTTACGCCCATTGATGAGACTGCCGATGATCCCCATGCCGTCTCAGAAGAGGAAGTCGGAATGGCATGGACACTGGGTCATGTGATAGTCCATTGTTGCGCTTCGTCCGAGGAATCAACTTTCTTGGCGGCAGAATTGGCTCGCGGCGTTGAGAATCATGGACGTTCGCGGTATGAACCGCACTGGTCGACCATCAAGACAATCCAGCAGTGCCGGGAGGCACTCGAGGAAAGTCGCCGGATGAGGCTGGCTACGCTGGAAGTATGGCCTCAACAACCAGATCTCGACAAGCGCTATGAAGTCTGGTCTGGCGGCCCTGTAGCCAATGCCATGGAACTCTATGTAGTGGGCCATATTCATGAGTATTCCCATTTTGATCAGATTAGGGATATCGTGAGACAGGCAGAGGCTGCACGAGTCTAGGGTTCAGGTTGGATGCGCTATTGGCAGGCTCTATGTCTGAACCTGTAGATCGGGTTTCCAGTGCCGTGTATTGAGTTTGGTGGAAGGTTCATCTGGGCCATATCGGTTCATGCTTGGCCCAAGCTTTGGCGTGGTACCCATCCGATCCAGAACCTGGAAAGGACCACTAGGCCCACGCGACGCTACTGTTGCCAGCGGTGTAACCAGAGGATCACGGTGAAGCCCGGCGAGGGTTCCCGCCAGGTATGGGGCAGACGGGCCACCGTCCGCCGGTCGCTGTACATGGCCACCCTGGTCGCCGTCCGCTGAAATCCGGTCCTACGGGCCTTCTACACCCGGCTCCGGACTCGGGGTAAACCCGCCAAGGTGGCTCTGGTTGCGGCCATGCACAAATTGCTGACTCTGCTTAACGCCATGATGCGCGACCAGACGGTGGTCTCTGCCTCACCTAGTTGCTCACGACGCGCCCCTCTCGCCTAACCCTACAGATTCTCTAATCTGCAGGTCTCATACAACATACAAGTTGCTTGTAATTTATTCTTTTATAGTTTATAAACTATAAAAGGTGTGACTTCTACATAACTATTTTGCGGGCACAGAAGAAGGGCTCTGCGTGGGTGCCCTTGAGATATAGATGACAGTATTTTCCGCAGTTAAGTCTGGTTGCGTCCTAGTTACTGCCTGTAGATGTTGCTGGACCTTGGAGGTTTATCGCCCCGAACTACCTTTGTCCGTTGTCCCTGGACTTCAGATCCATGCAAGTTACCCCAGCCTATGCTCCGATTTGCCGAAGAACTGCTTGTTCTGCTGTTGAACGAACAAGACGGCGATTTCTCGCACCTGTCTGCCCGTAGCCTCGACTTCGCGCTGACCGGGGCGGTCCTGATGGACCTGGCCTTTGAAGGCCGGATTGACACGGATGCCGAAGCGCTCATCCTGACGGATCCAACCCCCGTGGGCGACGATCTGCTTGATCCTATCTTGGCTGATATTGTTGCGGCATGGGACGACTTGGATCCGCAGCCTCCTGAATTTTGGCTAAGGCGCTTCATGGCACAGGCCGACGCACTGCGCACCCAGGCGTTGAGGCGACTGGTCAACCGAGGCATACTGGACACTGATGATACGCACACGCTGTTTTCGCTCTCCCACCGGGTCGCACGCACGCGGCGCTATATGACAGTAGATGGACAGTACGAGCGGCAAATCCACGACCGGATCATGGACATCATCTTCAGCGAGGACATCCCGGCACCCTCCGATGTCGTGTGTATCGCCTTGGCCCACGCCTGTGGCTTTTTCCAACGGATACTCACAGGGCCGGAGTATGAAGAGGTCCAGGATCGGATCACGCTCATCGCCGGACTGGACCTGATTGGGCAAGCGATTCCCAATGCGATTCGGAAGCTCAATGTGGCGGATACCCAAGCCTTGCGCCGGGTTATCCACAAGCAGGGTGGGGGGTGGCCGCAGGTATCCGGAGCGTGGCCGGTGGCTGGTCACGCCTTCAAGCTGGCTGGGAACATAGGGGCGTACCTGACGGAACAGTACCTGAAACACGGTCCGGTCTTCGAAATAAGAGTGTTTGGACACCGCTATGTCGTGCTGGCCGGGCGCGACGCCAATCGGTTCATGATCCGGGAGGGCCGCTCCTATCTGCGCAGTTGGGAGCATTGGCGGGGATTCAATGACGAACTTGGCTCGCCCCACATTATCACCGCCTTGGACGGACCAGAGCACAGTCGGTTACGCAAGACGTTGCGGGCTGGCTATTCCCAACGCACTTTCCTCCAATACATCCCTGAGGCGGTCACAATTGTTGAGCGTGAGGTGGCACAACTGGGCTTGGAACAGCCTGTCTCCGGCTACCGCGTGATGCAGCGTATCACGACTGAACAGATATGTAGAATTACGACCGGCGCCTCAGCCATGGAGTACCTGGACGATGCGATTCTCTTCATTAATATGCTAGAGAAGGTCTATTTGACGCGGCGGCGTCCCAGGATTATGATGTCGTTACCGCGGGTGAGGCGGGCGCGCAAACGCCTGGAGACGGCCTTCGAGGAAATACTGGTGGCCCACATGCCAGAGCGGCGGCTGAGGGCGGACCATGACTTGGTAGACGACCTGTTGGACCTCCATGCCCATGCCCCCGAGTTTCTGCCGAGCACGGATCTGTTCATCAACGTGATAGGGCCTTTTCTGCTGGGGTTGGACACCGTGGCGGGAAGCGCCACCTTCATGCTCTATTCATTATTGAAGGACCGCGACTTGCTTGAGCTGGCGCGCGCGGAAGCCGATGAGCTGTTTGCCGACGGTATGCCTACCGCAGAGGACATTCGGCGCCTGCCGGTCATCCATGGCACGGTCCTGGAGACCCTGCGGATGTATCCGATAGCACCGGCGCTGACGCGTACGGCGATGAACTCCTTCGAGTTCGGTGGCTACCACATTCCTGCGGGGACAGATTTGATCATGGCCACCACTGTCCCGCACAATCTGCCGGAGTTTTTCCCGTTCCCGGAGCGCTTCGACATTGACCGCTACACACCGGAGCGCAAGGAACACGCCCAACTCGGAGCGTTTGCCCCCTTCGGGCTGGGCCATCATGCCTGCTTGGGACAAGGCTTTGCGCTGGCACAGATGGTTCTGAACATGGCCACGTTACTGAACCGGACTGAGATTGCCATGGACCCGCCTAGCTATCAACTGAAGATTGCGTATACGCCTGTGGCCCACCCGGACCACAGATTCAAGTTCCAGATTCTGGGTCATCGGCACGGGATAGTGGCCAAGCGCGGGGGGGGGGCACCGTGGCGCTGTCTGTCCAATGCGTAGTGTGCGATGAAGATGGCAGGCACAGATACACCCTCGCAACGTTTTTATCATCTGGACGCGTTGCGCGCCGTGGCCATGATGCTGGGCGTAGTGCTGCATGCTACCCTCTTCGTGCTGCCCGAGCCGGTACCCCTATGGCCGGTGCATGACCCGGCCGCCATCGGTAGACCATTTTACCGGGTGGTGATCGATGCGATTCATGGCTTCCGGATGCCGGTCTTCTTTATGCTCAGCGGCTATTTCTCCGCTCTGCTGTGGCAACGGCGCGGGTTGCATTCGCTGGCTCTGCAGCGTCTCAAGCGCGTTGGGTTCCCCTTTCTGGTTGCCTGCTTCACTGTCATACCCCTCAGCGTCGGGCTTATGATGGTAATCTCGGGTGGCGTGGAGCCGTACAACTTTCCGCTTTGGGTCTTGCCATTCGTCTGGCTGTTCGGTACGCTTGGGCATCTCTGGTTCCTCTGGTATCTGCTGCTCATGTCGGGGTGTTTCATCATCGCGGGTCGGCTGGGTGTGCAATTCCGACATCCTGTGGTCTGGTGGCTAGCCATCCCACTCACGGCGGTGATGTCCCTGGTGATGGTAGAACCCGTATTCGGCTCGGATACGGCTATTTCCATCATTCCGAATCCGGCGATATTCAGTTACTATTTCTGCTTCTTTGTCTTCGGGGCGTTTTTTTACCAGAGGGGCATGGCCGTGGACCGCTGGTGGATCTGCGCTCTCATTCCCGCGGCGGCGGCCTTTTATGTTGGTTACCGCCTTCTTCAACAGTACCACCTTCTCTTTGAGGGCGCAGGGCCCGAGACCGCCCTGCTGTTCAAGCACGAACTGACTCTCATCGCCGCCCCCTTAGAGGCCGTCTTTGCCTGGCTGATGTGCTTCGGACTGATGGGGTTTTTTTACTGGTTTGCGGCACGCCCAAGCTTCACTTGGCGCTATCTTTCCGACGCATCCTATTGGATGTATCTGTCGCATCTTCCGCTGGTCCTGGTAGGACAGTGGCTAGTAATTGGATGGCCAATTTCCCATCATCTGAAATTCCTCCTTCTATGCGTTGTGGTTACGGCTATCGTTCTGGTGACTTACCAGTTCGGCGTACGTTATACCTTCATCGGCAACGCACTCAACGGCCCCAGAACCCGGTCACAGGGCCAACCGCAAGCATTCCGCCAAGACCCCCTTGCGCGGAGACTCGTTTGACACGCGGAAGCAGATTCTGATTGTCTAGCGTCCGCCGTAATAAACCAAGCGGCCTGAGATACGGAACAGGATCAGAGTCAGGAAAACGATGATGAGAAACAGGATCCAGGCTTGGGCCGAGGCGTAGCCCATCTTGAAGAATTCGAAGGCTGATTGGTAGAGATAAATCGACATCATCAGGGTGGAATCGGCCGGGCTCCCGCGACCATCCGTCATGATATGGACTTGGGTAAACAACTGAAAAGCGGCGATCAGACCCACGATGACATTGAAGAGAATGACGGGGCTGATCATGGGCAGCGTAATGTTCCAGGTCTTCTGGAGGGCGTTGGCTCCATCCAGGGAGGAGGCTTCCAGGAGTTCACTGGGCACATCCTGCAATGCAGCCAGATAGATCACGACAGCGTTGCCTACGCCCCACACACTCATCAGGATCAGGGCCGGTTTGGCCCATTGGGGATCCCCTAGCCAGGCAGGTCCGTGGATACCGGCAAAGGAAAGAAAATAGTTCACCACACCACTGCGGGGATTGAACATCCACAACCAGACAATGGCGGCTGCTACCGTAGGGGTGATACTGGGCAGGAAATAGAGAGTACGAAAGGTGGACAGACCCCGCACCCGCATGTTCAGCACCATGGCGAGCAGAATGCCGAAGATGGTACCAATCGGTACGGCCCCTAAGGCGTAGTAGCTGCTGTTCCAAAGTGAAGTAAGGAAGCGGGGATCATCGAAGAGATTGATGTAGTTTTCGAAGCCAATCCAACGGGGGCTCTTCAGGATGGGATAAAAAGTAAAGCTGTAATAGAGAGAAGCCAGGAAAGGAAATACCCGAAACAGGACAAAGCCCACAATCCAGGGCGAAATAAAGAGCAGACCGGTTAGCAGTCGCCGTCGCTGGCGCGAGTGAGATTGCCGCAACACTGCCTTTCCTGCCACCATAACGGCTCATCCCTTCAGACCGGTGAGGGCAATCCCTTCTATGAAGGTGCGTTGGGCAAAAAAGAACAACACGATGATGGGCAGAATACTCATGCAGGTTGCGGCCATGATCCAGGCGAAGTTGGAGAAACCGTAGGAACTTTCCATGTTGGCAATGCCCAGGGAGATGGTGTACTTCTCAATATCACGAAGATAAATAAGCGGTCCAAAGTAGTCATTCCAACTGCCAATAAACTGAAACAGGGCGACTACGGCCAAAGCCGGGGTGGCCAGCGGAATGATGATCCGCATGAAAATCAGGAACTCCGAGGCCCCATCGACATAAGCCGCATCGGTCAGTTCTGTGGGCAAACCCATGAGAAATTGGCGTAACAGGAATATGAAAAAGGGACTACCAAGAAATATGGGCAAGATTAAAGGGGCATAGGTGTTGAGCCATCCCAAGTCCTTGTAAATCAGATAGAGGGGAATAAACGTCACGAAGTCCGGCAGTATCATGGTGGCCAGTACCACCGAGAAAACCAGATCCCGGCCCGGCCACTGGATACGGGCGAACCCATAGGCAATCAAGGCATTGGAAGCCACAGCGCCAATGACAGACGGCACTGTGACCACCACTGTGTTCCACAGGTATCCCCCTAGCTCACCTTCCCGAAAGGCCGTGATGTAGTTGTCCCAGCGAATGGGATCCGGAATCCAGATAGGTGGGTAAAGTGGGAGTTCCTCCGCATTCTTGAGCGAAGTGGATATCATCCAGACCAGAGGGATCAGGAAGAACAACGCAAAAAACACCAATATCAGGTATTTGCTGAATTCGATGCCCCAATAGGTAAACCGCCTGGGTTCAGCCAAAGCGGTTGCTTGCGTGGGCGAAGGGGTAATGGAAGAGGTAGCCAAGAGAAAAGATTCGCTGACAGGACCGACTGGCCCATATCACCTGAGCAATCAGAAAGTTTTTAACAAAACAAGGCAATCTTGTGCCGCCCCGCGTTGGCAAAGCGGCACAAGACTAACGCAATACAGACTGTTAGGGACTTACCCTGCCTGTTCCAGCCACTGGTCCAATTCCTTCTGAGCTTCTTCCTGCACGAAGTCCAGAGCTTCCTGTGGCGTCTTCTCGCCCAGATAGGCCTTCTGCCATTCCGATCCCAGTATGGCGTTGTAGGAGGAACTGGTAGGAACTTTGGCGGGATACAGATAATAGTCCGAGTTATACAGATCATCCATGAAGATTTCCGTGAACCCGGGACAACTCCCGATCACTTCATCCCGGAAGAGTGGGTGGTCTTGCATGCCTTCCGAGACCGGATTGTTTACACAAAGCCAGGTGATGAAGAGAGACGTATAGGTATCCCGATCTCCCGTAGCCCCGGTCATCACGCTGATGATTTCCCAAGCTGCTTCCGGTTCTGGTGCGGTACGGGGTACGATCCAGCCATCACCATAGGTATACATACCTCGCGTATCATACCCGGCAGGTTTGGGGAAAGGCCACACGGTGAAGCGAAAGTCTTCACTGGCATAATCCCGCATGGAGTTAAAGCGCCAGGGACCAGTGGTCTCGGTGGCCCGCAAGCCGGCTAGGAAAGGAGCGAGACCCCGGGACCGTCCACCGGCTCCCTGCAGGGAAGCCTGGTAGGCCTGCATCTTTTCGACGCCAAAGCGTTCCCAGACCGCAACATTCCATTCCAGGGCTTTTACATTGTTCGGATGGTTGGCGGTAATGGTAGTGCCGTCGTCCTCAACGAACTGACCTTGGAAACGACCCATGATCATGGCGTTCCAATTGAAGTCTCCCCCCAGTACATCGATGTTGCCGTCGTCGTCGTAGGTGGTCATTTGCTCCCAAACGTCGATTAACTCCTCCAGGGTCTCAGGAGGGCTGTCAACGTCTACACCTGCTGCCTCCGCCATGTCCAGATTCACGAAGGTCCCCATGGATTGGTTCCACATACTGGCATAGACAAAGTCACCTTCATAGACACCCAGATCCCAGATCGCTGGATGCATCCAGTCCCGCAGGACTTGCACCTGCTCTGCATCTCCCAGCTCGTTCAGGGCCAGGAGAGCATCATTGGCCGCCAGTTGATAAGCCACCGCGGCCCCAAATACAACAGCCGTCGTGGGGCCTTCGTCGGCGGCAATGCCGGCCAGCAGTTTCTGTGTCATGGCCGTGCTACCACCGGGGACTACCACGTGGTGGGCCATAACGGCATTTTGCGATTCATTGTAGCCGTTCAGAATTTGCTCAATCTTGTCCGCAGCCCCTTCCGTCCAGCCCGTCCAAACATCAATATCGACTGGAGCCATTTCGGCTGCCGTATCTTCGGCCGATTCAGGAGCGGCAGCAGGGGCAGGGGCACACGCGGCCAAGGCCAGAGTTGTCATTCCCAACGCAGTTCCTTTCAGGAATCCTCGACGGGTCAACTTCCTAATATTCATAGTTCAAGTCTCCTATAGGGAATACAATCACTGCTTCGCCTGGCGAAAAACAGGGAACCACACACTAGTTGGAAAGCGAAGCAAAGTACTCTGGAATTCTACTGCCTTTCTTCAAGCTATGCAAAGAGGTTGGAATATGTCTGCTGGCTTTCGTGCACTTTGGAACGGGTGTCGATTAGGCAGGATCATCAGCCCAACAACCTGCCGCTACAGCAAGCAATTGCGGAATCCGTGAGGTTGAGAGAGGCAGGTCTGTGCAAAGATCTGACTGAGCAGGTCCGCCTGAACTTGGTCTGGTCTGGACGGATCACCGTCCACAGATCAATCTATCCAGCCGGCCAGTTCGTTTTGAATCAGGTGGGACAGCATTCGTATGGTTACATCATCATCATTCAGGCAGGGCACCGTGGAAAAGTTCCTGCCGCCGTGGTCCAAGAACATCTCTTGCATGTCTATGGCGACTTCCTCTAGAGTCTCCAGGCAGTCCGAAACAAAGCCTGGAGTCAAGACTACAATGTTTTCGATACCGGACTGGGCCAGATCACAAATGGTTTCTTCAGCATAGGGTTGCAACCATTCCTGCCGACCAAAGCGAGACTGAAATACCGTTTGCAGCTGTGAGGTATCCCAGCCAAGTTGCTCCGTCATCAGGTGGGACGTGGTAAGGCATTGACGGTAATAGGGATCCCCTTTATCAATGTAGGTTACGGGCAAACCATGATAAGAGGCCAAGACCAGGTCTGGTTTCCAGGACAGTTGCTGCAAATGGGTCTGTAAAGATTGTGCCAGGGCTTTAATGTAGAGAGGGTGATCATAAAAGGCTGGCACCGTCCGGATGGCGGGTTGCCAGCGCATCGTCTTGAGAACATCGAAAGTCTTGTCCTGTACCGTGGCTGTCGTAGTCGCCGAATACTGGGGATAAAGGGGAAACAGCAGAATTCTGTCACAACCCGCCTTACTCAGACTGTCAATTTTCTCTTGGATCGAAGGTAGGCCATAACGCATAGCCCAATCGACTTCTATTGTCACATTGGATCCCAATACAGCGGCTACTCTGTCAGATTGGTTACGCGTAAATATCTTGAGAGGCGACTCGTTGTGTTCCTGATCCCAGATTTTGGCGTAGGCCCGGCCGGATTTTGCGGGTCGGGTATTCAGTATGATGACATGCAGAATGAACCACCAGATCGGTCGAGGAGCCTCAATGACACGTTTATCCCCCAGAAACTCCCGCAAGTATCGCCGGACCGACCAGAAAGACGTCTTTTCCGGTGTTCCCAGGTTAATCAGCAAAACGCCAATTTTACCTTGATGTGCGGTAGCAGAGCCATTCGAAGAAGGCAAAGATAACTTGACAGCCCTTTTTCGCATTGGCTTTCCGTTAATGTCCTGATCTCTTGCGGTTGAGGCTATGAAACCCACAAAAACCTGCTTTCTGGCCACGTCTGAAGCGTAGACCCTGGGTTTGTTTTGGCCCAAGGAACTTGGTCAGACTTGGGAACAGTCTGGACCTCTTGCTCTTGGTAACGGGCAACTGGCAACAACACGAGTATTGTGTCGGCGACACAAGTCAGGCCCGCATGGGGAGATGGACTTATGACTGACACCGAAGACTTTGTACTCAGGGTTTTCGCATACCAATTGGGAGCCGGGTCATATCCGGCAGCAACCATTATGGTTTGAGCCGGCCAATACCGGAAAAATCCAGACTGTGCAAAAGGTGGTTGTGCAGTCTGTAGCCACCAGCATTGGGACCCTAAGTCGCTAAGGCATATCCGCACCTGAGGAGGCGAATATTAAGGTTTGTTCCACGCGCAAAAAACGAGGTCAGGGCTAAATTGTCCTCACCTCTGGCCAAGGTTGTTCTGTGCCATAGAGTGCATGATCATGGGGACGGGGAAATCATGTCCAATTCGTGGGAAAGTGCGTCCAGTTCCTCCGCCCCTGACATCATGTGCACGACTTCCTCCCGGGTAATGGTTTCCTTGCTGAAATAGCCCAGTGAGCGGCCTCGTTTCAGAATCGTAAAACGATCTCCAACCGCCCAGGCATGGTGAGGGTTGTGGGTGATGAAGATTACGGCAATGCCCGCTTCCCGTGACTGGTGAATGTAACGTAGGACCGTTCCGGCCTGCTTGACCCCCAGAGCGGCGGTAGGTTCGTCCAGAATCAGGACTTTGGCCCCGAAATACACAGCCCGGGCTATGGCCACGGATTGGCGTTCACCGCCCGAAAGAGTTCCCACGGGTTGGGAAGGGTCCCGTATATCAATTCCCATCTTGGCCATCTCGGATTGCGCCAGTGCGCTGGCCTGCCTGATATCGAAGCGACGGAAAGGTCCCCAGCCCAGCGTGGGCTCTGAACCCAGGAAGAAATTCCGGGCGATGCTCATAAGCGGAATCATGGCCAGATCCTGGTACACGGTGGCAATACCACGTTCCAGGGCATCACGGGGAGATGTGAAGGTTACGGGAGAGCCTTCCACCAGATAGGTTCCGCCCGAAGGCGGGTGTACCCCAGCCAGTGTTTTTATGAGGGTGCTCTTGCCAGCGCCGTTATCACCCAGCAGGCAGAGAACCTGACCCTGATGTACGCGCAAGGACACATCATTCAGGGCGATTACATTGCCAAAGTACTTGCTCAGGTTTTGAACTTCCAGGAACGGAGTGCCATTTTCTGCCATAATCCTAACTCCGTGCTCGTTCGGCAGTGATGCGAATGGCATTGTTCACCAGGACCGCAATGATGAGCATTGCGCCCAGAAAGACATTGAACCAATCGGCATCTACGCCGGCAAATACAATCCCCTGGCGCACGATGCCAAAAATGAGGGCACCTAACACAGCACCCACCGCGGATCCATATCCTCCCGTTAACAGATTGCCTCCGATCACCGCCGCGATGATCGCAATAAATTCCTGTTGTTCGCCGCGCAAGGTATCGGCAGATTTGACGACGGCTACCTGTATCGTGGCAACCAGCCAGGCCGCAAAAGCCGTAGTCATAAAAAGACCAATTTTCAGGCGATCTACCGGGACGCCGACATTGCGGGCCGCTTCCTGGGCACCCCCTGCCCCGAAAATCCAGTTGCCGATTTCAGTCCGGAGCAGGATCCAGGTTGCCAGGGCGGCGAACAGGATCCACCACAGAATAGAGATAGGGAAACCTACCCCTGCAATCGGAATGTCCCGGCCAAACAGATTAAACAAGACGTTGTAGCCTGGAGCGTCATCCAAACCCCCAATCTGGGTTCGTCCGGTTATCGCGCGGGTGATGCCAATCGTCAAGCCGCGGATAATAAAGAGACTCCCCAACGTTATGATGAAGGAGGGCAGCCGAGTCTTAATCACCATCCACCCGTTGACGAAACCCACCAGGAGAGCCACGACGAGGGCCAGCAGGGCACTAATATAAAGAGGCACGCCAAACTGAGTGGATACAATCGCAGTGATGGCACCGCTGAGACCTAGCAACGATCCAATAGAGAGGTCGAATTCGCCCCCTATCATCAAGAGGGCTACGGCCACGGCCATGAGGCCCAGGTGGGAGGAGACCTCAAGATAACTGGCGGTGCCCCGCAAACTCAGGAATCCCCGGGGTGCCAGCACGGCAAAAAAAATCCAGACCAGAATTGCCCCACCCAGAGCACCCAGTTCAGGACGAGTCAAGAGCCTCTTGAGCAGACTCGCCTCCACTATACGCTCATCCGCAGTAGAGGCAACAGCTTGTTCTGACATAAGCAAAGAAATCCTTGTGGACACACACCCGGCAATCAAATGAAGAGCCTGATATGCCTGCGGGCTTGGATACGGCTGCTGATGTCGGGCCGAAGCTCGAGAGCATACAGGGGCATGCCCTGACCTTCGACCCGAAGGCAAAATCTTGGTGGAGAGAACACCAGAGACAGGTGAGAGTTAACGTGTACCCGCTGCACTCAACTCAATGACCTGCGCGGCGGTATCCTGGGTGACGAATCCCGGGCCAGTCATAATGACGTTGTTGGCCACGGTATTCAGGTTTTCGTTAAGGAGGGTCAAGAGTACAACAGGCAGGTATCCCTGGAGATACTGTTGCTGGTCAATGGCGAACAACATGTCTCCATCTCGTACAGCCTCCAACACTTCAGGACCGAGGTCGAATGTAGCCAACAGGATCTCCCCCAGTTGGCCTGATTCACTCAACGCTTCCATGGCAGGGGCTGCTCCCGTGGGCCCCAGAGTCAGGACACTGTCAATATCCGGATTGGCGGTCAGACCGGCCGCAATGCGTTGTTGGGCATCTATGGGATCGGCTAGATCAACGGCCAGGATTTCCACAGTGCCGCCGGATTCGGCCATAGCATCCGTGAAGCCTTGGCAACGAAGATCCAGAGCCACATTACCTACTTCCTGATTCACACACAGGGCATTGGTGGCTCCAGCCGCTGCCATGCGTTGGCCACCGCCATATCCTGCTTCGTACTCCGTCTGGCCTACATGGTTAAGAATACCCAGCTCTGCGGCCACGTCACTACCAGAGTTCATGGAGATGACAGGAATCCCGGCCGCCACCGCGGCCCGAATGGAGTCGCCCAAAGCATCGGCATCAGGAATTGATACCACCAGGCCATCAGGCTCGGAGGCCACGGCCGCATCGATCAATTGAGACATGGCGACCATATCGAAGGTTTGAGGTGCCTGATATTCAACCGTTACACGCATATCAGAGGCTGCCTGATCCACGCCATTCTTGACGACGGACCAGAAGGGATCCGATGCCTGTCCATGACTCACTACCACAATGCGAATGTCGCGCATGTCCTGCATAGCCGGTGCGGCTGCCTCTTCGGCAGTGGTAGACCTTGGACCGCCCGCACAGGCTGCGAAAATCATACTGCCGATGAGCAGCAGGATCATCCCCAGGCTGAAATACCATCTGCGTTTATCCATAGCTAGTGCCATAGTTGGGTACCTCCAGTTATTCAATTGTCCGAAAAAGTCGGATGGTCATTATACCTTTGTATTGACGAGACAGCAATCTCATGAGACAGGGCACTTGAGAGGAGAAACCAGGGAATTCAGCTACCTCCGCGGTGCTTGCACCAAGCGGCAAAGATGAGGTCCAAATTCACTTCCAGCCAGAAATTCTCTGCCGAACCACGAGCTGTTTCCTAATGAAGGTTGGCAGTTCCCATATCTATGGTTATGGACCACAGTATCCTGCCCGAGACCTAACACTGGAGACCGTAGGAGACTGGAACCGGCAGGGATTGTCAGTAATCTGTTAACGCTGTGCGGAAATCAGCGTCCCACCGCTGTAAAGGATTGTGGGTCTGCGAGGTTACCGATCCTTCGTACTGGCCAAGATGACGGCTCCAACCTACGGTTTATGGCTCAGGTGGCCCTGTTTCTCTCTTCAGAGGCAAGCTAATGGCAATCTCGGTAAACTCTCCCGGTTCTGAGGTGGCGGTAATGGTTCCACCGTGCTGCCGCACAATGTCATTGCACAGGCTCAGTCCGAGTCCCGTGCCTTTATCCGTCGGTTTGGTAGTGAAGAAAGGATTGAAGATGCGGGACATGACTTCTGGATCAATACCGGTACCGTTGTCCCGAATTTTAATTTCGATCTCGTTACTGGACTGCTGGGTCTCGAGCCAGATGGAGGGTCTGTACTGTTCATCCTGCGTCGCGAGTTGCTTTTCCCTGGTGGCATAGCAGGCATTATTGACTATGTTCAGGAAGGCCCGACCCAAATCCTCCGGTACGACTGATATATCTCCAATCTGCGCATCGAGTTGCTCCCGAATCTCCAGGTCAAATCCCGGATTCTGCATTACGGCTGCCTGACGGGCTAGTCGGGCCCGTTCGCAGAGCAACTGGTTGAGTTCTGTGGCCTGGTATTGGCCTCCGCTGTGGCCCAACACCAACATGGCTTCAACAATCCGATTGGCCTCTTCTCCGTATCGCTGAATGCGGACCATATTCTGCGTCAGGTCCTGGGAGAGGCTGGAAACAGTTTCTTGGTTCTCACTGTCCATACCATGCGTGTTGCCCTTCAGAGTAGTCTGCAGGTCTGACAGAAGTTCCACCGAATCCTCGGCAAAGTTTCCAATGAAATTGAGGGGGTTGCGGATCTCATGGGCAATGCCCGCCGTCAATTCGCCTAATTCAACCAGTTTCTGCCGCGTCACCATCTGATCCTGGGTACTGCGCAATTGGGCTAATACGGATTCCAATTCCTGATTCTTTGCCTGCAACCTTGCGGAAAGTCGGCGAACTTCATCCAACTGCAGAGCCTTGACAGATCGTTGCCTGAGAGTTTCCAGAGCATGGACTGCTTCTACTACCTCTGGAGGCCCTACCGGAGGCACCCGAAAGTCCAAATCCCCCTCACCCATCCGCCGGATCCAGACTTCAACATCAACCGTTTTGGAGCCAACCACGACCATGCGCAGGGTGATAAAGAGAATGCTGGCGCAGATGGCAAAACCGAGGATCACAAGTCGGTTACGGGTAGCTCTCAATTGCCCGGCAACTTCTGTCAGCTCCGTGGAAAGATCAGTCATGGAACCGTTTCCCATCGCTTCCGTCTGATTTGGCTCTCTCTGCAAGGCGGAATCAAGAACTCGCAGAACGGAGTTGTAGGAAGTGTGGCTTATTGTGGTAACTGCGATGCCCAGCAGAAGAACTGCGAAAACGGCCAAGGTTGTCTGGACTATGTTGCGGCGCAAACTCAGTTTTGGCAGTACGCTGTGTGACTGTGGTTGTGACATGAACCTTGCCCGCTACCGCTCCCGGCAAAATAGTGCATGGAATCTCCAAGTGGCTATGAGATGAGGTTCTCAGGGGAGAGCAACCCGATCCCATGTTGTAATTATATTCAAGGGTTTTTGCAGAAAATATCCAGGAGAGAATTTGCCTTGCCGTAGCCTTGGGAAAAGGAATATGCCAGATGGAAATTCATGAATTCTTCCCTGACCGTTGTTGTCTCTTGCCTGCGGCAACTGGAACCCACATTCTGCTCGAATACCCGATTCGGATCCACGTCAGACTATTGAATCAGGCTTGCCCAGAATGTCAATGAACCTCGGTGGTGCCTTGTCTTGTGGCTGGTAGCCAATACAGAAAGTACTCATCAAGTAATTTTGGCTGAGTATGCTGAAGACCCCCTGTAACAGGATCTGCAGGGAACAGGTTACGTACCCCTGTCGCGATCTCGGGACTGATTGCCTGCAAGTTCACAGGCACTAGGCAAGTGTGTGGGCAGGACGTCAGTTTCGCCTGCCCTGGCAGGTAGACCCTGTGGGCCACATAATTCCAGGTACACCTGTCACGCCTTGGCGCAAGGGGCCACCGGTAGGAGGTTCTTGTGCCGTGGCCGATCACAGCCTGCACTTCAGGCGTAGATGTTATCCATCTGCCAAGCCTGTAATGATTTCAGGCGAGCATCACGCCCTTGGGCGCGGAGCGAAACACCCACACTGTCCTGACGGTCTGGATACACTCTGACTGCTAGGCACTGCTTGCCATTGACATAAACTTCAACCACGCTCTTGTCCACAAACACCCGCAGGTGCAGGTTTTCTTCCGGTGTTAGATAGACAGGACCGGTTTCAGGGGCTCTTGACTCTACGTCGGGAAGCGTGGAAGAAAAGGAGTTGTCGAGGGTGATCAGACTGTCCCGTGCCTTTTCCAGCTTGGCTCGGTCCCAACCTGTGTATCGCTCCCAATCCCGGAATCCCCGGCCCCGGTAGAAAGCGATGCGTGTAAATTCCTCCCTGTTGGGAGAGCGCAGGACATTCAGTTCCACCATGGGGGCGCCCGAAGTCTCTATTTCGGCCTGGAGTTCCATCGCATTGCCCTGAATGTTGTCAAGTACCACCTCCTGATTCGCCGGCAGGGTCAGGTTTTCCATGTGTTGGTGATCTCGACGCAGCGAGGCAATGTCTCCAGCCGGTTCTACCGCCAGCTCGTCACGACTCAGCACATCGTTTCCACGGAGTGTAAGGCGTCGCGGTAGCGTCATGATTTGGTTCCAGCCTGCCGCGGTTTTGGCGGGATTCATATTGAAGATCACAATGACACCACCTTGACCATCCGGTACAGCCGAAGGGGCATGGACTCCGGCCGGGCCATAAGGGCCGAAATTGAATCGGTGTAATGACGTGGGGACAAATTTGTCGCGTGAGGTGTCATAGTCTCCCAATAAGGCCTGTCCACCACTCATGTGGCTGAAAAAAAGGAGGATGTGGCGCTGATTGTCCCCTTCTCCTATGGGCCAGAAGTAGGGACAGGCACCGTCGTCACCCACGAGGGTGAAGTCGTCTCCCTCCACAAACGGATGTAGGTATTCCCAGGAAGCCAGATCTTCCGAACGCAAAAGGAAGTTGGCGCGGGTACGCTTGCCATTGGTTGGATGGGGTAAGGTGCCACCGGAAAGAGAGTAATAGGCATTACCCTTACGCCAGATGCAGGGATCAAAGACGCGATAGGGTAACGGGGAACCATCCGGGCTTTGCATGGGAATGACGGCCCGGCCCGTCAGCTTTTCCCAGTTCAAAAGGAGGGGATCATCGCTGAGAGCAATCATGTTGCCCGCCTTGGTACCGTGGTATATGGCAATCACCCGGTTTTCCTCAACCAGGGCAGATCCCGAGAAACAGCACTCCTCCGGATCGGGATAGATCGCGTAAGGCAAATCGCGCCAATGAATCAGGTCATCGCTGACCGTATGTCCCCAATGCTGACGGGTGTCCTCCGGGGGGTAGCCCTGATAGAAGAGATGCCAGCGTCCCTGCCAGAAGCATAAACCATTAGGATCATTCAACATGCCTTCAGGATTGACATAATGATAGATAGGCCGATGAGGATCCGAGGCTAGGGCGGCTCGGGATTCCCGAAAGCGCTGTAGCATCGGATTGGTCTGCAACTGCTCTTCCTGTTCGGCCAGTGTGGCAGCAAAACGGTAATGTGGAACACGAGAACGTCGATCCTGCGGGGTGTGATCATTCATGGGGCTTGTCCTTGGTCAGGTTTGGGCATAGTAGCGGCAAGAGAACAAATAGAGTCCTTGGTCCAAGAGTCAAGAAAGTATCAGCGACACCAATGCGCTGGTATAACCTCATGGGTTTAGTATGCGTGCGTCAGCATAGTAGGGCTACGGAACTGAGATAAGAGTAGCCGTCATTCTCCGACAGCTGAAAGCTCTGGACAATATACTTGCGGGTAGCATAGGAGAAAGCTGGCTGCGAAACGATCCTTTCCGTTGGCGGCAGTCACCATGCAGGTGTCAGGGTCGGGACAAAGTCCGCTCAGTTGTTCTTGATGCAGTGACTGTTGCCGGTAGTCGATACAATTTCCGGGCCGTTTCGCTCATCACATTTGGGCGCAAATGGTCAGGAATCAGACGTGCTGTGAAGTCAGGCATGTCGTTATCCCAATGCGGAAAGTCCGTAGCGAACATGAGCATGTCTTCCGCAGGAAACATGGCTAGTATCTGATGAAGATGGCTGATAGGTTCCGGCTCTTCAATAGGTTGGGTTGTCAGGTAAACGTGTTCGTAAACGTATTCACTGGGTAGATGCTCCAACCAGGGAGTTGTCTGACGCAGGGCTTTCCAGTTCTTGTCCAAACGCCAGAGAATGGGTGGCAGCCAGGAAACGCCGCCTTCAATCAGGACGAATTTCAGATCTGGATACTTGACGAAAACGCCTTCTGTCACCATGCTGACCAGGTGCCCGATGTAACTGCTGACCAAATCAGTGTGCCATTCCAGATAATTGGTGGGATACCCCACGGCTGTGGGGGCTCCGGATATTCCCACTCCCTCGGAGCCCGGATGGATGGCAATGGGTTTCCCCACCTCCGCACAGGCCTCGTAGATCGGGTGAAACCAAGCTTGCCCCATGGGCATACGAGCGCCTGATACCATCAGCACCTGAGGCATACGATCTTCATCGCCCAGACGTCGAATTTCGGTAGCGGCAGCCTCAGGATTGTTGGGCGTGACGGTAATGGAGGCGTAGAAGCGGTCATCCACCGGCAACCATTCTTCCACTACTGCATCGTTGGCGGCTGTGGCGACAGCCGCTGCGTATATGGGGTCAGGGGACAAACCCATGTGCAAGGCGGGGCCCGTAAAGTTGAGGATGCCATATTCCAGATTATGGACATCAAGGAAATACTGGGACAACAAATGGGGATCTCCCTCCACGCGGCGGCCATCAGGCGCCACGGCATCGCGACGCATTACACCGTTGGGATTCCAGTATCCCAGGGAACCAGGACCGCGGTCACCCGTGGAAAAACGGAGTTTCCAGGGTTGAGGTAACCGTGGCTCTATACGGGAAGCAGGCACCTGGGCATGAATATCTGTGTCTATGGCGCGCAGGACCATAACCTTCTTCCTTGTATCTCAAAAACAGGCATATGTATCCGGCGACCTGGGGTCAGTAACAGCGGCGTCACTACCAGCAAATTCCGGTTCGTCGGTGTTGGGTAATCATAGGCACGCCACAGGACTGACAACTGTAGGGAATCAAGTTGCCGCGGCCTGCGACAGGACTTCCTCCCAGGTCATATCCCGGAGGAGCATACCGTCGCGGAACACAGGTTCAAGCAGGTTATGATCCGCAGCCTGCAGTTGATCCGTCTGAACCGTATGGAAGTCTCCTGAAGCGTCTCGTATCAGGGCCAGCCGGCCCCCCCGGCTGTGTTTGTCGGGATCCGTGACCGGTTGCTTGTATACCTCTCTCCCCTCACCATTTATGACGGCGTGGCTGCATTTCATGGCCACCCGGAGGGTATCCCGGGTACATTCCTGCAATAAGCCGCCGCCGGACCCAAACACTATATTATCCGTGCTCCAGCCAGCATCCAGCAGAGCTTCCACAATGGCGGGCAGGCTTTGGCGCGTGATGCCGTCTCCCTGGATCAGACGAATATAGTCAGGCAGCAGTCGATAGCCCTTGGTATTCTGTGGTGCGCCGAAGGCCTCGCCCAGCAGTTTCAGGCATTCCAGCACTGTGGGTATCGGATCACCACTGTCAGGACGTACCACGACAGTGCCCTCTCGCACCTGCACTTGGTTCCGCAGTGCTTTGCCCCATAAGTCCCGACAGGCGTGGAGAATATCCCAGGAATCACTGACCACACTGACGATGCCAGTTGGATAAGCTTGCAGTATGTGGTCAAAGGCCTCCTGTTCACCTTGGGGGCCCCAGGCCGTGATCGTGGAATGCTCGGCAGCAGGCACGGAAAACCCGGGCATGGTAGCTCCATAATATTCCTGTAGCAGGCGACAGCCGGCCAAGGTATCTGTACCCCGAAAATGTACCAGATGGGCGGCAGCGCCCAGAGCCGCTGATTCCTCGGATGTGGATCCACGATAGCCAAAGTCATGCAACTGGAACGGTACGCCGGCTGGATTGCCGGAACGTTCCGCTGCCTCCTGCAAAAGGTCGTACTGCACACGATCCAGCGAAGCGATGGTCATCGGATACCAGATCTGGACCAACATGGTTTCCAGATGATTGGTCAGCCAATAACAGGCCGGATCGGTATTACGGATGGTCAGAAGGACATGGCCTGACGGTACCCGTTGTCCCTCGCGCACCGCACAGATTTCCACTGGCAGTTGGCCATTGTGGTGTTCCAGGATATGTTGCCAACCAGCCTGAGGCCACACATCCTGTCCAAAATGAGCCTGACAGAACGTTTGTGCCTGCTGCATTCGCTCTTCTGTCACACGGATGCCGGTCAGATAGCGTTTCAACAAATACTGAAGGCCAAAGAAAACTACGTGGCCGTATCTCCCGCCCTGGCGCGCCTCCAAATAGGATTCAATCTCCGTGGTGCCAGGCGGATACATGCGCCAGTGTGTCTGTTTATAACTGTCAGTTTGCAGCAGAATGTTGTCTTGCATGGGACTGGATACTGGAAATCTGACTGCGGATATGAAATCAGCTTTGGAAATCAGGGCCTAATCAATTCAGGACTGAAGTCGTTCGAATCGAGTTGGAAGGGCTGGGCAGTATCTCTGTATATAAGTGTAACCGGAATGACCTGTCTGACGGTCGAAAAGATCAATCAGGTTTCTGGTATTCAATCAGGCAAGAACGACCCGCGATATGGATAATACGCACATTCTGTCTTTGCCCATAGGCATCCTCCAGACGCAACGTCTCGCCGTAATGAAAATGGACTGGTTGTTTCAGGCCTTCATTGATTGCCATAGTGGCTGCATAAAGATAGGTTTGGTCTTGGGCATCCAAGATTGGATGTAGGTTGCCACGGAGGCCCGGAATCTGACCTGTCGATTCGCGGAAAATGACTGAACCTCCGGTCTCCAATAGCCGGAGGCCCAAAGCCAAACTCCTTTGTGCGGGAATCCAATTCCTCTCTATATAGGCCATGTATCCTGGCCCCGCCGTCAAGACTGTCATAGGCAGATGGGTGGCATGCAGGTATAACCGGGCTTCCCCCTGACTGTTTGTAATGGCGTGTTGCCAAGTGTGATTGGGAAAAAGAACCAGAATATCTACATCGGATGCTGGGAGGCCATTCCCGCTAGTCCAGGCCACAATCGTTACCGTTGCGGCACTTTCGTCGTCTTGAGCTGCAGGTAGAGTAAGACAAAGTTCCGCATCGTCAATGACTTCAAACGTCGGCGATTGGCCGCCCAGTAGCTCCGTTTCTTGGTAGATAATCGGCACACCATCTCCGCGCCGTTCCAGAAAATATTCCCGATCTCCTCCGCCCTGGATACCTTCGATACGGAGCCGTCTTAGAATCGAGGTAAGTACCTCATTCCGTGTGGCTTGGCGTACACGCATGCTTTCGACCGTGACTGTATTGGGCAGGGCCCCCGGAGAACGCAGTTCCAATCGGTCGTCAAACATAGCTAGCCGAATGACTGATTCTTTGATGGAGTAGTCGCGGTGAGCCACCGCGTTCACGACAGCTTCAAATACCGCCTTCTCGCTAAATTGGGGCATCTCCACCCGGCCGGGCTTCTTGTGAGCGCGGACCCACATGTTACGCATGACAAAAGCTACCGCGAAGCGGATCTGCAGATCTATTGGCCCTGTAATATCCAGATGATCCAGTTGCTGAGTGGCTTGGTCCATTCCGCGATATCTGGTGGCCCGAATTCGGGCCTGAGGGAGCCACTGCTCTGGATTGGATGTACAGAAAAGCACACCTGCTATCGTAGCCCGTACTATTCCCTGGTGATCTTCCCCTAGCAAACCCAGTTGCATCAGGCCGTTTACGGGATCATGTGATACGCGGGTACTTAGTAGACGATTGTACAGATCCGGCTCCAGCAAGTTTACCCCTGTCAGCGGTACAACCTGTTTGTCAAACCAAAGAAAGCGGGCCTGATTTCGTTCTTGTGCCAGACGTAGAAAGGCTGCCTCAGACATCAGGCGCTTGGAGCTGCCTATGCGTCTGTACACCCCTCCTGGACTCCTGTGGACGGATATTCCCTTCGGGATTTCAACGACCAGAACAGGTTGTCCTTCCAGAGTCAATGCACGATGGATGTCAGCAGGGAGTTCGGGTTCAATGGAAGCTACACAAGCGTGGAATAGCAACCGTTCCAGTTCCTTCAAATGCTCTGGCTCCATGGGAATAACGTTTCCCGAATCATCCACGCTGCAAACCAGTACACCGCCACTGGCATTGGCAAATGCTGCCATCTCGTCCGCCAGATCCTGTTGTTTGGGGGCAATGATGCGGTCCCCCTGGAGTTTGACTTCCTTGAATTCCCAGTTGCTGTCCTCGCCCAGGCGCAAATGCTGGGCCAGTTCTTCTGGCGCAATGCTCATGCCAAGTTCTGGTGCTTACCTGCCAGGTCTGTGGTCTTCCCGGGTTTCGCCCATACTGCTGATTTACAGGGCCTGGCCATGTTCCCTATTCCCTGCCAGCAGGCTGGGTTTGTCATCTTAATTCTCCTGATCTCCAGATCTGAGACAGCGACCATGGCCTGGCTCCATCACAATCCTGTCATCTGTGAACACTACCTGCCCTCGCACTATGGTAGTCGCGACTTTCCCGCGCAGTTGCCGCCCGTGGTAGGCATGCATATTGCGTCCTCCTTTCGATAAAGTCTTATGCCGGTCAAAAGTCCAGGCGGCGTTCATGTCTACCAGTGTCAGATCCGCATCATGATTGGGCGCGATCTGTCCCTTGCCTAGCAGGGCGAAGAGTTGCGCAGCCCTGTGACTCATGAGTCTGGCCAAAGTAGGCAAGGTCAGACGTCCCTGATTGACCGCTGTCAGCATCAGGGGCAGCATCGCTTCCAAGCCCGGGACTCCTGCCGTGGCTCTGAAAATATCTTCCTGCCCAACTTCCTTTTCGGCAGGAATGTAGGGCGAGTGATCGGTGCCTATTACGTCAATGGTTCCGTCCAGCAGGTAAGGCCACAGTTTCTCCACTTCCTCCACAGTACGCAGGGCCGGGTTGCATTTGGCGAAGGGTCCATGACGATTCAGTTCCTCCATGGTCAGAAACAGGTACTGGGGACAGGTTTCCACGGAGACGTTCACACCTTTGGCCTTGGCTTCCTTGACCAATTGGGCGGCCTTGTGGCTGGACAGATGCACGATCTGTACCCGATTGTGGAATAGTTCGGCAAAGACCAGAATGCCGGCCACCGACAGATCCTCCACGATGGGGGGCGCACTTTTCGCATGGGCAATCCCCGTGATTTCCCCGCTGGCCTGCACCTTGCGCAGAAATACATCCAGCAGACCGGCGTGTTCGCAATGGAAACAGTGGAGAAGGTTGGTCTGGGCCACAGCCTGCATTAAATCGTAGAGATCGGCGACATTGGGACAACAAAGTCCCACAAATTCGTCTTCCCGGCCGGGTGGAGGCAAGGTCATGAAGGTCTTAAAGGCAATGACGCCGGCCTCAGCCATGAGGGGAATCTGTTCCATGTTGTCCGGGGAGATGGAACCGTACAGGCCAAAATCAATCAGGGCATGCGGTTCCAGTTGCGTCATCCGGCGGCTCAGGACGGCTGCCGAATTGACCGGTGGATCGGAAATGGGCATTTCCAGCAAGGTAGTAATGCCGCCAGCGGCCGCCGCACTGGTACCCGAAACGAAATCCTCGCGATCAGGTCGTGCGGGGGCCCGGATATGCACATGGGTGTCGATCAGGCCCGGCAGGACATGGAGCCCGCGGGCATCCAGATGGGCACGAGACGCAGGTTGTTCACTAGGGGCCAAGATGTGGGAGATTTTGCCTTCGGCCACAGCGATGGTGGCAGGCATCACCTTCTCCGGCGTGACCACCTGGCCACCGGTTATCGTCAAATCAAAGTCACCAGCCATAATGAAAGTACCTTCCCGTAGAAAACATTCAGTTGCGCGTATCCAGCATCTCGTCCAAATGCAACAGCGCGGTTCCCAGAACTTGGGCCCCGGCTACACAGTCCGCTGGGGATGTATATTCGTCGGGGGAGTGGCTCACGCCGTTGCGACTCGGTACGAAGAGCATGGCTTGGGGAGCAAGATCTGCCATGCACATGGCATCATGACCGGCCCCGCTGGCCATGCGGGTATAGGCAAACCCATTGTCTTCACAGGCTGCGACCAAGGCCTTTACCAGCAAGGGATTCGATTCCACAGGCGGTTTGTGCGAAGTCTGGACGAAAGTGGCTTCCAGTTTCCGAGCTTCTGTCTCCAGCTGTCTCTCGGCCCGATCCAGCACCTCTTCTTCCAGACCCCGAATTTCCAGATTAAGGATGACTTGGCCTGGAATGACATTGGGAGAACCAGGCAGAATATCCATTTTCCCCACTGTGCCTACGATCCCGTAACTTTCCGCTACCGTTTTGACTTGGAGAATGTAGGGAGCTGCCATCACCAAGGCGTCCTGTCGGTCCTCCATCAAGGTGGTTCCGGCATGGTTGGCATAACCGTCTACCGTGACTTCATACCGGCGAATGCCTGCGATCCCCTCCACAATCCCGATCGGTTTTTGTTGTGTTTCCAGACGTCTGCCCTGTTCAATATGCAACTCCAGAAAGGCGGCCAGAGGCGCGGTCCGTCTGGCGGTAGGCACAAGGTCCGGATCCAGGCCAGCATCACGCACATGGTCCGCCACGAGACGACTGTCCCAGGCCCGATGCTGCATTACATCAGGAGCCAGGGTACCTGCCATCGCCCGGCTGCCAAAGGTGGCCCCAGACATGGTGGCTTCTTCGGCCGCGAAATTGATCACTTCGACCGGATGACGCAGTTGCCGTCCCTGCTGGTGAAGAGCCCTCATGATGACCAGGGCTGACAATACGCCCAAAGCACCATCATAACGACCGCCATTCGGGACGGTGTCAGTGTGGGACCCCAGAGCAATTGGTGCCAATTCACTTGCTGTTCCCGGATAAACCCAGGTGTCATTGCCCGCCAAATCCGTGGATACGGCCAGTCCCAGGGCAGTAAATTCCGCCCGGACCCATTCCCGGCCCATCTGATCTTCCTGGCTGTAGGCAATGCGTGTTACCCCTCCTTGCGTATCCGCACCGATGGTGGCCAGGACCTCCAGATCGCGTATCAGTCTGTCGCCATCAATGGTGAGTGCAGGTTGCCTTTGCATATTTGATCCTTTGTCATGCGGGCAAGTCGTGGAGATGGCCCTTATGTGCCAGCGCGGCCTTTGGCAAGGTTGGACCAGTTGGCCCAGGAAACTGAACCAGGCATGTGGGGCACCGCTATAGCAATAGCCTAGCCAAGGACACCACGGATACCCATCCCCATCCTGTCATCAGGCGGTAAGCCGCTGCGAGGATTCTACCGGATCAACGGTGCAGCTACCGACAGGCCAGCCCGGCAGTGAACAACACCGGCAAGAGGGACATGTCCCCAAGGCGGAACCAGGAGGGCACAAGGCCTGTAGCAGGGCTTCCCTTGTTCTTAGGTTCTTTCTTCTTGCTACCATGAAGAATTCCCCCCAGTTGATGCTCAGGGATAAAGTATACTCAATATCACAAGCGACTCTTGAGGTGCATCTGGGGCAAGGGCAGACCTGATCCGAAAGGAAGCCACCATGTCCACACAGAGTTCCCATTGAGTCCACTCAACGGTAGCGTCTTGCAGGCAAAGCCCAATTTGAGCAGATCCATGAACGGAAATGAGGACAGCGCCCAAACATTCCTGGAGGGGGTTGAGGGTCCAGATATACCCCCTCGGTTAAGGCAGGAGCTTGCGGTATTCGGCCGGGCGGATCTGCTGAAGAAAGTGGGCGCCCTGCATCTGGATCCCCACAATGCCCGGTATCTTTTGGGTCTGGATATCTTGGCCCAGGCCGTAGTAGGGGAATCGTATCAACCTGAGGCCCCCATAATTTCCCTCGCCCGCTTCAGGAGGGTTGTGTCCGCGGGTCTTGGTCTGGTGTCTGCGGCCGGCTTGACAGAACCTATACGGCGGCAAATGTTTGCGGACACGATTCTGTTCGAAGGCCAACTGTTTGTCGTGTTTTTGGGCATCCAAAATGAAATGCAATACACGACCCACTGGCTATTGCAGGCTGCCCTGTCGCTGGACAACCGGGAATCAGTTCCGTCTTGGCATGAAGAGATACGGGGGGTCGCCAGCTTGTGTCTGGGGGTTTCGAATGCCATTGCCCGCCGTGCTGGGTTAGATCCGAATCTGAGCCTGGCGAGCGAATTCTCTCCCACGGCGGTGGTCCCTGACTCCCGGTTGCTCAGGGAACGAGGCGCCGCGGTTACCTTCACCCGGGCGGAACTGGCGGCTCTGCTGCCGGACGCCCTTGATCTTGATCAAGCTTTGGCACATTGGACCCTGGAACCGGGCGCTGTGGCCAATCCAGCCCAGCGCCGCCGGCAAGGAGAGCTTCACCATCGTCCGTTTGTCCAGGCAGGCGATGAATACATTGTACCCATTCCGGCGTTGCTCTTGAAAGGGTTATTCTTGCGTCTGTTGGGAATCGCCCGGGAACACGGTCGGCTTCCAGAATTGGGTCAGGCCTTCGCCCAGGTGATCTGGCAGGAAGCGGAAAGTCTGATGACCCATTGGCAGGCTCGGCCTGTCCCGTTGCCTGCTGTCCCGGCCCCTGAAGGGTTCCGGGAAGCCGCCTACCTGCTGGCGCCAGGCAAGGGGCTGTACCTGCAAGTCACCGCTGATCCCTTGGTCCAATACCAGGAAAATTTGGATGCTCAGGAATGGGAAGCGGAGTCTCTGTTCCAGGCTATGGGGGAACGTGGTTCCCACATGCTACAGGCATTGCCGGACCAGTATCCGGACATGATAGATATCCTGTATGTACGTATTTGCCAACTCACGAACCTTGTGCGGTTGCCACGGCTGGGTCCGTTGCCGGAGAACTGCCTGGATCTGTTCATGACCCTCAGTGATCTGCAGGTCATGACCATGTTGGATGCCAGTCAGAATCGTAGTCTTTGGCAATTTGTGCGGGCGCGGGAAAACGATCCTTACTATCAGGTCCTGACCACTGAATCCGTGCTGGATCAGTATGCTCTTTATCGGATGCATGGGGGATTTTTCAAGTTCATGGACTTTGATAGTGGTGGGGTCGTAGTCCCGGTGGACGTGGGGCGGGAGTTGCGCGAGTTCACGAGGATGGAGGCAAACCCTCATGGCGTACTGTCCTATGTCACCGGTGAGGTTGTCACTGTATGGTCCTGGTTCAAGGGCGGTATACCGGTTTCCTGTCCCCAATATCCCGGGCCGCGGTTTGCGCTTGTGGTGGAAGGGCCACTATCCTGTCCGATATGGGTGGTAGGCCCAGAACCCGAGGAGAACCTGGAAGAGATCGCCCGCGAACTGGTCCAGATGGTGGCGTTCTGGCTATGGCGATTGCAGAAGCTGCTTATCCCCGTTCTGTCCGTGAGGTCACAAGAACGGAAAATCATAGTCTTGCAGATGGAGTGGGACAGGCCATTGGCCTGGAAAGCCGCCAGCAAAGGCAAGGAACAGGCTGGGAGTGCCCTGGATGCGGGCCTCGCCTGGGTGGAAGCTACGGCGGAGGGCATGAGGCTGGGATTGTCCCATACCCTGCCACAGCAGTTGCGCCGGTACGACAATCAGGGCGAGCGTGCGTTTGTGCACGCGTTGCTGACCACCGTCAGGGCGATTCTGACAGGGGCCGAGGGCGCGTCCCTGCCCTTCCGCCCGGATCCCGGGATCGAGGAAGTGCTGGCGGAGATAATGCCTCCGGGCCCCAGGCGCATGATCGTGCGTTGGACTCCAGATCCGTTGCTGGATCCGGGGTCCCCTGTCTTCTCTGCCATCCGGTGGGTGCCGGATATTGCGTTCAGACAGGTCCAGAGCCAAATTGATGCTCATATGGATACCAAGCCTTACATAGAACCGGATACGTCACTGTTTGGGGCCACACCCTACAAGAGAGAAGTGCTGACATACCTTTGGGGTGAGCTGAAGCAAATCCTTGCCGACTTGGATGCGGTTGATTTGCTGGCGAAACTGGTGGCACGTTATGAACGCTATGTTCAAGTGATGGTCGGCGAGAAATATAGGTCGGATGCGCTCACGGCTTGTTTGGGCGAAGAAACGGTACAGGCCAGCGACCTGAGTTGGCTGGTAATCGATCATGACCGGGAACAAGCGGGGTATCGATTCCTGTTGGAATATGTAGCCACACAACCACCCGCTGGCACGCAGCCCTGTTCCATGGCGTGCCTGGATCGCCTTCTGGCCCTTGTTACCCTTAGCCACCGTACCGCCGGAATCCTGGGAGGCCAGATCTGGGAAGAGGATGGGGTGGCCGGGACCCCGGCCGCTGGGGAACAGCCTTTTCTTGGCTATTCCCTGTTTGACCTGGCTCTTGACATATGGGATCACCAAAGGTGGGACTTCGATCCCGAGGAGGTGATGAACCTCCAGCGCAAGTTCATGGCCCACCTGCTGGATGATCCTGCAAACCTGTTTCAGATGCCGCCGACCAGAACCACAGATCAGGTTCTGGTGATGGACGAAGAACTGGAGCACCTGACCCAGGCCCTGGATCAGGCCATCGCCCTGGAGACGGGATTTTCGTTTACTGAGTGGCTCAGGCTCATGGACAGCATTTACCGGTTGGGCCAAACCCAGTCCCAGGAGGCCAAAAGGTTGTCCGTCCGTACCATGGTTTCCCGTCTGTCCTCCTTGTTGGCATGGGACGAAGATAAAGTGAGGCGCGGCCTTGATTTCATGTCCCTGGCCCCTGGCAACCCGAAGGTCCATCCCGCCAGGACCGCTCAGCCGGCTTTCAATCCCACAGGTGCCGACACGCCCGTGGCCTATATGAATCACCCGTTGATCTGGACGGGGCCAAGGGAAGATCCGTGGATCGTATGGGGCAACCGCCACCTGATCCAGGCCATGTGCCTTATGGGCTATATGGGTGTGACGGGCCGGATCACGGGACAGTCTGAGGCCCTCCAGCAAGCCTGTGGCCAGTGGCAGGCCTGGCGCCAGCGGCGCGTCCGGGACAAGGTAGGCCAAATCCTGACGGACAGCATGGGGATTCCCACCCAGGTGGGGGTTGTGGAAGTCGGTAATCTGAACATCAGGGCGGCCGCAAACGATCCAGGGGCCATTGATGTCCTCGGTGTTTTGACCCATGAACGCATCGTACTCGTCGCCGACTGCGTGCATTTTGGTATTGGCTTGCCTGACAGAGTGCAGGAAATTCGGGAAAACCAGCTCCAGGCAACAGACACAGGCGGCAAGACGGTGCTGTACAGGCATGAAGACCGGGTGCTTTGGGTCCGCCAGCATCTGGATGACATTCTGCAGCAGGGCTTTGGCATTCGGCGGAAGCGGCGCTGGCGGGTGTTGGGCTTGCTGATTTCAGATGTTGATCCCGCCTATCTTTTGTCGGAAGATATTGATATGCCTTTTCCCGAATGGTCTGTATTGGAACTACAGCAGATGACGCGCCGTGAATTCGTCGCTGACCTGAATTCAGTGCAGTCATGATCGGAAGCTTGAACCTTACCTATGGTTGGCCCGAATCCATTGCCGCCGGTCTGGCCCTTCAGTCCACACGCGCCAAGGGCATAGTCAGGATGGTTTTCAGCTTGCGGACAGACTCCGATACCGTCCACCTTTCAGGTTCTCCGCTGGCAGCCCTGGCGGGAAGCACTGTGCCGATTTCCTGTCACGACCATCTCGTCATCTCATCGCGCCCTGCCGGAACAGTTTCGCCCTTGGGCCGTGCGGTACCCGCTGGTAGGAAAATGAAGATGTCGGCCATCACAAAATCTCTCAGATTACCCCTGGATTCACCTACCTTGCATGCAAAAGGAACAGAAAGAAAATGGAAGCACTGCCTGAAGGCCGTTCCCTGGCCCTGACCTACGAACTGTTGCAGGGAGCCATCGACATCCATGTGCATGCCGGGCCTCACCTGACCTCAAGTCCGCGGCGTGTCGATCCCTTTGAAGCAGCCCAGGAGGCGAAAGCCGCCGGCATGCAAGCCATTGTCCTGCTGGATGTATTCGAAATGACCAACGGCACGTCCTGGCTCGTCAATAAGATTGTGCCCGATTTCCAGACCTTCGGTGGTTTGATCCTGAATACCGTATATGGAGGGATGAATCCTCGTGCTGTCAAGACCGCCCTCCATTACGGAGATTGTGCCAAATACATCAGCTTCGGGGCCCATTCCACCTATTTCCAGGCAGCTCGTGAGGGACGGTACGTCGATGGCGCATTCAGGCCACTTTCGGAAATCTATCCCAAATTCAAGACTGAGGAACTGGATCGTTGCATTCGCATTCCCATCGACGAGGAGCCCGATGAAAAGCTGGATGAGATCCTGACTCTGATCGCGGAAAACCCGCAGGTTTACATGGATACAGGGCATGTATCCGTGGCCGAGGCCAGACGCCTGGTGGACCTGCAGGAACGCTACGGCTACCAGAATGTGATTGTGTCCAGTTCTGTTACGAAAATCGCGACTGTCGACGAATTGAAGGCCATGGCGGCTAAAGGGGCCCTGATTGAATTCTCGTTTGCCGCTTATACCGCGGCCACGCCTATTCCCCTAACCCATTACTATGTGGAAAAGGAATATACCTCCATTGATGAAGGCATGAGCGAGGGACCGAAAGGGGGGATTACGGAAGTGGCCCGTTACATTGACGCGATAGGGGCCCAGCACTGTGTCATGTCCACGGATTTTGGCCGCTATGCTCTGTCTACCCCGGTAGAGGGTCTGCGCCAGTTCATCACCTGTATGCTGGACCTGGGAATTCCCGCTGACGATATTCAGACCATGATCAAGACCAACCCGGAACGGCTCTTGGGCATCTAGACTGATGAAGGCCGGGAATGGTTTGAGCCTCATAAGCCGCAGGAGGCTGTCAGGGCAGGCGACTGAATCACGCGCCGCGCGGCAGCTTATCAGATCAGGCGTATCGAATGCGCGGATCGATCCACACGTAAAGGATTTCGACCAGTGAGTTGACAATGATATAGGCCGCGGCCACAAACATAACGATGCCTTGTACCAGGGGAAAGTCCTTGCCCACAATGGCATTCACCAGCATCAGACCCAGACCAGGCCGGGAAAAAACTGCTTCGATAATGACGGTCCCGGCCAAGACTTGGCCGAACTGCAAACCCACTACGGTGACAACAGGCAGGAGAGCATTGCGCAGGGCATGATGGAACACGACGGACCGATAGGCCAGGCCTTTGGCTTGCGCCGTCCGGATGTAGTCCTGGCGGATAACTTCCAGCATACCAGACCGTACCAGCCGGGCGATGGTCCCGCCGGCCCACAAACCCAAGGCCAGAGACGGGAGAATCAACCCGCGAATGCCGGGATCGCTCAGTACCGGCAACCAACCCAGTTGGACCGAAAAGAGCAGGATGAATAGCAAGGCTAGCCAGAAACCCGGAATGGACACACCCAACAAGGCAATGGTCACCGTGACATAATCAATCCAGCTGTTGTGATTCAGGGCGGCCACAATCCCCATGACCGTGCCAAACACGACAGCAAAGGCCAACGCACTGACCGTAAGCTCAATTGTGCGCGGCAGACGTTGCGCAATGAGTTGGGCTACCGGTTTCCGGGATCGCATGGAATCGCCCAGATCCCCCTGCAGTAATCCACTCAGATAACGACCATACTGGACATGCAAGGGGTCATTGAAACCCAGTTGCTCTCTCAGCTTTTCGATGTCCTCCGCCGAGGCGACGCTGTATTCGCCCAGCATCATCATGACCGGATCGCCGGGCACCAGCTGTGTCATCAGAAAAATCAGGAATGACACACCCAGTAACAGAGGGACCAGGGCCATCATCCGCTGCAGGATGAAAACACGCATTACCTTGAATCCATGAACCTTGGAAACGATAGGAACAAGTCCAATATCATTTCGGGTGCCTCAACGACCTTTGAACCTGAATAAACCTTACACAAGAGAGATCAATCCGTCCACTGTCGGTTGCCAGTCCCCCATCCGGGCCGAAGTCCCCCATCGGTCCACCTGGTTGTAGAGGTAAATCCAGGGGGCATCCCGATGCAACATGCGAAAGGCCGACTGGTACAGACGTTGCCGTGCATCCGGATCGATCACAGTCTGCGCCTGATCCAAAGTTTGATCCAGTGGTTCATGGGCATAGCCGAGCCACCATGGACCTTGGAGGCCCCCGTGAAACTTTTCCCGCAGAGCCCGAAAGGTACTCAGAGGCGAAGAGTCGAAACAACAGGCGTCATGGATGGCTTTCGCCTTTACCTGCTGGGCATAGGCTGGCCTATCCGTGTGCGTCACGATATCTGTCTCGATACCGATCTGTGTGTATTGTTGGGCCAGGAATGCGGCCACCTGGGTAGCCTCGTCTGGCAACTCTGCGGGAACATCCAGCACCAAGGCCATCCCCTTTTCCTGGCCAGCCTCATCCAATAACCTGCGCGCCTTGGCCGGATCGTAGGGGTAGGGCTGTAACGCCGGGTCAAAACCCATGTGTTTGATGGTCAAGGGTCCGGTCAAAGGCAAGGCTGTGCCATGGGTGATCTGTGCTATCAATTCTGACTGGTCAAATCCGTAATTAAGGGCCTGGCGCACTCTGGAGTCTGTACAAACTCCCTGTAGCAAATTGCACATGAAGACAGTACAGACATTGCTGGGTGCTGTCTTCAGTTGAATCCGTTCGTCGGCTTCAATCACAACCGCCAGCGCAGGGGATACACCGGTAATGATGTCAACTTCACTCCGCTGGAGGCGTTGCACGCGTTGATCAGGATCAGGGTCTCGTGTCCAGGTTACAGCGGCAACGGGCGGCTGGCCTGACTGCCAGTAGCGGGTATGGGCAGTCATCACCACACCTTGATCAGTATAGCTCTTTAGCCGGAACGGGCCACTGCCAATGGGTTCATCTTGGATACACCCTATGTGGGTGGCTGGCAGAATGGGAATGCTGACTATCAGATCCAGCAGGTCCGCCATCGGTTCTGCGGTTATGACCCGTACGGTGTGTTGGTCTGCTATCTCGATGGAGGCATCTCCCAGATAGCCGTGGAAGAGACCTTCGGTACCCAGAATGCCGCCCACATTCGGTGCACACGCCCGTTTCATACTGGCGACTACATCTTCTGGGCCCATGACCGTGCCATCATGGAACTGCACCCCGGATCGTATAGCGAAGTTCCAAGTTCTGGCGTCTTTGGATACATGCCACGATGCAGCCAGACAAGGCTGGTAGAACTGGTGGTGGCGCTGCACCAAGGGCTCAAATAGAGCGTTCAACAGGTTAAGGCTGTCGGCGTTGTCATTGACAATGTGAGGATCTGTGAGTTCGACCCGCGCTTGCAGGATGACAATGCCGTCAGCCATTCTTTCTCATTGGGACGTATATAAAGCCCCTTCTCATTCCTGCGGGGTTCCCGCAGACGAACCTAGATGGAAATTGTCAGGCTTTCCATGTCCCGGGGATAGTAGGTAATCATGTCCATGCCGTCTTCGGTAACCACCACAGTGTCCGAATGACGGAATCCGGCAAAACCGGGCAGGAACAGGCATGGTTCAACCGTCAAACAGAAACCCACCTGAATCACAGTATCGTCTCCTACATCCAGGAATGGCCCTTCGTGTCCTTCAATGCCGATGGCATGTCCGATGTGAGTTCGGGTCAGGCTGTAGAGATCATTTTCTTCCAGGAAGGCATTGACGGCCTTCTCGACGTCGCTCATTCTGGCTCCGGGCCGAATGGCATCAAAGGCGACGTCCTGTGCTTGCACTTCCAGATCGAAATACTTCCTGTGGTCATCAGTTAGGGGTTCAATCATCAGGGTACGTTCCAGTTCGCTGGTATAGCCCCCTACTTCGGCCCCAGCGTAGGTGAGAATGACATCCCCTGGCTTCAGACGGCGTCCACCGGCACGGCGGTGATTGAACGCGGTCTTGGGACCCGAGGTAAAACTGGCGTGGGCTCCCTCCGACCGGCCATAGGGTTCCCAAGCCTCCGGCAGTGCCTTAATCATAAAAGCGGTACCGTCGCGACTGGCTCGCTGCGCCACATCTACTTCCGCCGCTCCGGGTTCGATGTAATCCTGCAGGAAACCGTGGGTGACGTTGCCAAACATCGCGCTCAGCCGGATCAGTTCAATTTCCTCCGCTGACTTGACCGCCCGCGTATCGTCTATGAAGTCCCTGACACTGACCAGTGTGGCCTTGGGCACAACCTCAGCCAGATCGGGGCCACGGTACCCCATGCCACCGCCCCAACCGGCGCTGTCAACCCCCAAACGACTCTCCGCCAGTCCCTTGTCACCCAGCAGTTCCGCCAGATAGACCATGGGGTGTTTCAGTCCCGGATATTCGCGATAGACCTTCATCTCCTTGATGTTGGGATTGCGCACGGGAATGTTTTCTTCTTCGAGGTGCGGTACCAGCAGGGCGAGTTCACCGCGCAACGGTACCACCAGGACAACAGGCCGCTCGGTGGCCAGATGATGGAAACCACTGAGATAAAAGGTCCGGGTAGCCCCAAAAACCACCACGCCTTCAAGGTTCTCTTGCTCCATATGAGCCCGCAACTGGCTGACCCGCCGCTCGAGCTCCTGATCGCTGATCTGATATTTCATACTGGCCCTCCGGTCATACTGGCGCCAAGATAAGGGCGGATAAAACCACGGAGCGGGGATTATCCCCGCTCCGTAAACAATAGAAGGTGGAACTCGTTATTCGGATATAGATACGTCAAAAATTTCGGGATGGGCGAAGGGATCAAACCGGAATCCCTCAACCTTGGCACTGACACCAAAGATGGAGACATTGGCATAAATGCCAGCACCCAGGGCATTCTCATTGATGATGCGTTGTACTTCCTGGTAAATCTCGGCCCGTTCGGCTTCATCACCGGTTTGGAGACCCCGACGCAGCAAGGTGTCCAACTCGTCCGTGGCCCAATGGGACCAGTTACGGGTGCCCAGGGAATCGGAATGGTACATGCGGTCCAGGAACAGTCCGGGATCGGGACTGTAGGTACCGATCAACGCCGTGTTGAACGTGCTGTCCAGAGAGGCCATCCCGTCCATCATGGCCGTACCGGTCATTACATTGACCAGGAATTCAATGCCTACCCGCTTGAGTTGGGCCTGAATGACTTCTGCCGGCAGTTCCGCAACGTAACCAGGGAAGGTGGCGTGGAAGAGGGAGAGGACCTCCCCATCCTTCATGCGATAGCCATCTTCATTGATTTCCGTGTAGCCCATTTCCTCAAGGAGTTCGATGGACCGATCCGGATCGTACGGGAACATATTTTCCGCACTGTCATCGTAGAACTTCACCCCGCGCGTGAGCAGCTGATGGGCCACCGGATAAACACCCTTGAATACGATCTGGTCGATTTCCTCCCGATCAATGGCGTGCATGACGGCTTGGCGCATGCGAATGTCATCGGTGGGCGGATAGGTGGTGTTGAAGTGAATACCCCGGGCCAGCCCTACTTTGGGCGCTCCCAATACCGATGTATTCGGGTCTGCCTGCACCCGGTCTACGGCCGCAGGCGGGATTTCATCGATGACCAGGATTTCCCCGGTCTGCAGGGCAGACAGCCGAGCCTCTTCCTCCAGAATGAAGCGGAATACCACCGACTCGAGGTGGGCTGGACCTTCATGGAAGATCTCCGGGCCCCAGTTGTAATCATCGTTCCGTTCCAGTATCACTTCATTGCCTGGGATTTCGCTCACAAACTTGAAGGGCCCCGAACCCACCAGGGCATCGGCGAAATTGTCTCCGTGTTCTTCCACCGCCTGCTGGGATACGATACCCATGAAGGGCGACGACAGGGCAAACGGGAAGAGAGCGTAGGGCGTTTCAAAAGTGACCTTCAGCGTGGTAGCATCGATGACCTCAGTGCCTGTATAGGAACCCAGCAAAGGCCCGGCCTGCTTGGATTCGGTAGCCGGATCCTTCATACGTTCGAAATTGTACTTGACCACATCCGCCGTCAGGGCTGAGCCGTCGTGGAAAGTCACGTCATCCCGCAAGGTCAAAGTCCATTCGGTTGCATCATCATTGGTTTCCCATGACGTAGCCAGTCCCGCTACATAATTGGCGTCATCATCCAGATAAATCAGGCGATCAAAGATATTGCGGAAAACATAGGCTGACTGGGTGAAGGAACTGGCGTGGGGATCAAACGTGTCATAGTCCACATTGCGGATCCCGATCGTCAGGGTTCCCTTCCCCATATCTGCCTCATCCATAGGAGCTTCGCCCGTGGGTGCTACACAGGCACCCAGCAGCACCATAGTGGCAATCAGGAAGATCCCAAGGATGCGCATTCTATTTTTCAACATGACAATTCTCCCAAACCTGGATAAAAAATAAGCGGCTTGGCGGAATGGATATCTGCCAACAGATCAACGAAGCTGTTATGAATCCGCAAGTTCATTCTACAACAGGCATCCAAACGACCCTAACGAATCTGCATGCGGGGATCCAGGGCATCGCGCAATCCGTCGCCCAGAATGTTAATGGCCACTACCACCAAGGCGATGGCCAATCCGGGAAAGGTGGACAACCACATGGCTTCCCGCAGGTTGTAGCGACCCCGACTGACCATAGCCCCCCATTCCGGTGTAGGTGGCTGCGCGCCCAGACCGATGAAACTCAGGGAGGCGGCACCGAAGATGGCGCTGGCCACCTGTAATGTGGAGAGAACTATCACTGGTGCCAGGATGTTAGGCAGGATGTGTCGAAAGACAATACGGCCATTGGAACTGCCAATTAGGCGTGTGGCAGCTACGAAATCCAGTTGATTCAGGGCCAGGGCACTGCCATGGACAATGCGCGTGAAAGCAGGGATGGCACTGATGCCTACCGCAATCATCACATTCTCCAGACTGGCTCCCAATATGGCCACAATGACTATCGCCAGCAGCACTCCTGGAAAAGCCAGGAGCAGATCCATGGCACGCAGTATGACAAAGCTAATCCTACCCCCGTAGAAGCCGCTGATTAGACCCAGAATTAGGCCTGCAATCGTAGAGATACCTGACGAAATCAAACCAACGCGCAACGATATTCGGGCACCCCAAATCACCCGGCTCAGCACATCCCGACCCGTATCATCTGTGCCAAACCAATGCTCCGTGCCGGGAGGCTGCAGAACTCTATCGGCATCGATGGCCAGGGGATCGTAGGGAGCAACCACCGGTGCCAGCACGGCACAGATCACCAGGGCTAGGAGAAAGACGGAACTCAACGCTGCGGCGCGATTTCTTAACAGGGTACCCATCAATTGACGGAGTGACCCGCGTTCTGTAGTCAGCATGCTGTTTGACCCGCAGAATCAGAGATCTGGTGCTGAGCGGCACCGGTATCGAATGCGCGTTCCGCCTGTTCCTGGCCGGAGACCTGCGGCTGATGACCACGCATCAGGACGAAAATCGAACCATCATCTACCACCTCGGTCGGAAATATGGCCAGACGACGACGGTCGGTCAGGCATTGACCGGAGGCCAGCGAGAATTCCCAGCCATGCCACGGACAGGCCAGAATCTCGTTTTCCCGGCCCCACTGGAAGGTACCAGGAACTGAAGGCAAGGTAGTGCCCCGCACACTACCATCGCAGATGGGAGCCCCTTCATGGGGACAATGATTGAGAACAGCCCGGAACTGCCCGTCAATCTGGAAAATACCCAGTGCACGGCCTGCCACTTCTACTCTCAGGCAGGTACCTGTAGGCACTTCATCGGCATGACCGACCCGAATGCGTTGGCGGGAAGACTCAGCAGCCATGGGAATAAACGTCCAGCACGAAACAAGAATACATCGGTAGGTGTCAAGCCCATTCTGTGAAGAAACGCTTCCAGTTCTCGAAGATGATCATATCCTGCAATTCCTTGGGAACGCGGGGCAACCGGGTACCTTCCACCATGTCGTTGATCCGCCTCAGGCCTTGTATGGTGCTTTCCACTGTATCAAAGGGAAAGTCTGTGCCAAAGAGAATCTTGTGCCCTACGCCATACTCCAGCGCCGTAACCAGGGATTGCCAGTATCGCCAGGCGCGAAAGTGAATGGCAGAAATATCGGCAAAGAGATTGGGAGCCTTGCGAATGAGCACAATCGTGTCAGCTTCCCAGGGATGTCCCAAATGCGCCAGGATCATTTTCAGGTCGGGAAAGGCCAGGGCGATGTCCTCCAGTTGCAGGGGCAGACTCCAGCGAATGCGGGCCTTCCGGGGAAAGGTAGTCCCCTGATGCCAAAGGATGGGTAGCCCCAGAGCCTGGCACTTGCGGTATAGCGGATAGTGGCTAGTGTCCATGGGATCGAACAACTGGTAGGCGGGTGCCAGTTTCAAGCCTTTCAGCCCCAAAGTCTGCACACAGTATTCCAGTTGTGCCACGCAGTCAGGCCGATTGGGATCGACGGACGCCCAACCTTCCAGTTTGGCCGGATGTTGTCGCACATAGTCGGCAATAACTTCATTGGGCACATCGAATCCGGTCGCCGGGGCCTGCAGGCCAAATACGACCACCTTGTCCGCCCCTGCCGAAGCGGCCCAATGGCGTTCCGGACGAGCGTCGAACAAATCCAGATTAGGTATATTGCGCTCAAAGGTGTCAGCGGCCAACCCCATATTGGCCTGCCATGCCTGTATTGCATCATGCATCACGGACGCCGATACATGGTCCGGATGCCAGAGAACATGAGAATGGCAATCCACGATCATGTGGCGGGTATTCCTTGGGAGCCAGGAAGGTGCACTGTGGAGATGCCAGCAGGTTTCTTTGGTGTCATAGCCAGGCTACAGTACATTAAGAGGCAATTTTGCGGTTGAGCCGATGGTAGATGTCATCGGGTTTCGAAGTCATAAGGACAACTATATATGTATCTGGGATGTTTCCAAAGCAATCGGCCCCTGCATCAGATGGAATATGCTCGCTTTGCACAGACGGCAGTGGATATCGGGTACGCCACCGTAGACATACCGCCTCTCAATGATGATGCCGTTGCGACCTGTCAGCGTCTGGGGTTCCGCTTTTATGCAGCGGGAGCCGTAATTCCACCGGACCTAAGCCGCGATGAAGCCCGGCAGACTGCGATCGTGGAGCAATTGACTCAAGCCATTGACTGGGCCCAGCGCAATGGAATCAAGGTTATTACCCATCTGATTGGGAAGGACATGACCCTCTCCGGGGATGAGAATCTGGCGGTTTTCAAGGATGTGTACACACCGGTGGCAGCCCATGCGGAAGCCAATAGTGTACGCCTGGCCTTCGAGAATTGGCCCCGTAATGGCACCATGCTGGCCACCACCCCGGAAATGTGGGATGGCATGTTCACCGCGGTACCTTCCCCCGCCTTGGGGCTGTGTTACGACCCCTCCCATTTCTACTGGCAGGGCATCGATCACATTCAGCCGATCCGTGACTTCGCGGATCGGATCTATCACGCCCACGCCAAGGATACGGAAATGCTGGACGCCGGATTGAATGCGTATGGCATTTATGGCCGCCAGTTAGCGCAAACCCCTCATGCCCAGTGGTGGCGTTATCGCCTGCCAGGCTACGGTGCGGTGAACTGGTACCAATATCTGGATGAACTGTTCCAGGCCGGCTACGATGAAGCCCTGAGTGTTGAGCACGAGGATTCGGTCTGGGCAGGTTCAGAGGAAGAAGCGGTGCGCGGGTTGCAGCTGTCTCATCAGTTCCTGACTCCCTTCATTGTTTAGTCCAGGTACCGGGACCCGTAAGTCGGCTAATCTGGTTCTTACCGGATCCCGGTGCCGGCGGTTAGCGTGTTACCTGCAGGCAAAAGAATATCTGGGGGGGCCCTGACCGGATTTCCCGTGAGGAGCGATTCCAGACAGTACCTACTTCTAACCTGCTTCTAGGCCTGGCGCTGACGGCGGGTCCGGGCAGGTTCGTTATCGCCCCGGGTGTCCAACGAATAAATGCGTCTGGAGCGGTCAGGGAGAGGCAAATAGGTTTTCATACCCCCCTGGGCATGGGATTCATGGAGGGCCAAGGCCACTTCCAGGGCCTGCCTTCCATCTTCACCGCTACAACGCGGACTGGCTCCGGTATGAATGCAATGGGTCAGATCTTCGAGGATGATTTCGCCCATGCCTCGCATATGTGTAGGCCAAGGGTAAGGCACCTTGGCAGGCAAATCTCTACCTCGCACACCACCTGCAACCATTTTGAATAATTCAAAGTCAAGGCCAAGCGCGGAAGAACGGATTCTTCCTTCAGTGCCGATGACTTCAAAGTCCCACTCAGCCGCCCCACTGGGCGTGCCACGCAGGAAGCCCCGGACTCCATTGTTAAAAGCCAGGTAACCGTTTCCCTGTAGATCCCCTTCTGCGGGCATAGCAGTATCTTCCGCAATTTCACCGAATACCCACTTGACATCTCCACCAGCGAGAAAACGCAAGGTGTCAATCAGATGGCTGCCGTTGTGAGACAGGCCACATTGGCCGTATCCGGTCACGTGCAGAATCTCGCCCAATTCGCCCTGTTCAATGAGTTTGCGGGCTTGGAAAAACAGAGGATGCCAGCGTCGCGCACAGTTGATCGCTAGCACCACCCCTTCTTCCTTACATATCTGGATCATGTCGTCAGCTTCGGCCAAACTCAAGGCGATGGGCTTTTCAGCCCAGATGGCCTTGACACCGGCGCGTGCACAGTCCATTACGATACTTGCGCGATGGCGGGCGGTAGTACAGACACTGACGATGTCCAACTGCTCCGTGTCCAGCATTTCTTGGTAGTTGGTATAGACGTGGTCTGAAGCCAAATGCCAGCGCTGAGAGAATTCCCGGCGTTGGTCTCCATGCAGGTCAGCTCCCGCCACCAGTGTGGTTAGCGGCGACGCGGCATAACTGGGGGCATGACAGTAGGGTAGGAAAACCACACCACCCCGACGAATGTCATATTCGATCTCGTCATCGAAAGTGCTGCCCATGCGACCCAGCCCAATGACTCCGGCTCTGAGTGGATTCGTCATGTCTCCTCACTATGGGGAATGTGGTCTGGATACGGTATCTGGTTCTCTTCCGTTTTGCCTGTGCCCTCGAGGCGAGACGCCAGGTTTACCATGGAAACTGATAGCCCAAGGCAACAGGAAGCAACTTTGTGCAATCATGGGAAGACTGTGTTGGGGGAAGATTCTGGACCTGCTGCAGTGGTGTTTCTCGCTATTTGGCGGCTGTTTACTGCCGGAGACCATGTCGCGAGTCTGTCACAAGTTTTGTCACAAGTTTGTCGCAAGTTCAGACGCCAAGATGTACTCCTGCTGATTTGTCCGGTTGCACCGCAGGAACAGATTCTTCTCGACAAGAACCCTGAGGTCTCTCTGGAGAGTACGTCGTGATACCTCAGGGTAAAGCTGTTGAAAAAGCGCAATCGTAAGCTTGCCGTGTTCCATCACATGTCCCAGGGCGAGTGTCTGCCGACTCGTCAAATCATGGCGTCGCGCCAGCGTGTCTTGGCGGATGGCCCTCTCCCCTCTCAGCTTGACATCGGTAAGTTGATTGGCCAGACCCCGGACGAAGTATTCAATCCAGCCGGTCATGTCCATGTTGGACCGTCTTACGCTCTGCAGGGCCCCGTAGAAAGACGTGCGATCCAGATCATAGAATTCGCTCAGGGCAAAGAGACGCTTGAAGTCATAACCTGCACGGTAGAGGCACAGCATCGACAGCAATCTTGATGTGCGTCCGTTGCCATCAAGAAAAGGATGAATGTGAACAAGCTGAAACTGGGCGATCCCACTGACAATAACCGGATGTATGTCGTTGGGACGATTGAGCCAGTCTACGAGTTCCTGCATAAGAACAGGGACATCCTGAGGTGGGGGCGGGGTGTATATCGTCTCGTCGGTGGCTGCGTTAACAATATAGTTCTGCACACGACGGTATTGCCCTGGTGCTGCGGCTCCACCGCGAACACCAGCTACCAGACGTCGGTGGATCTCGGTGATGAGTCGCTCGGAAATAGGGCCACCGTCATGCAAATAAGCGCTAACGAACGCGAACGCATCCCGGTAGTTAAGAAGCTCTCGGATGTCGTCCCGAGGGGCTTCAGGTACAGAACGGCCCGCCAAAAGGTTGTCAGCCTCCTGGATCGTAAGGCGTGTCCCTTCAATATGTGTCGTATGGTGGGCTTCAAGAAGAAATGCCCGGGAACGCATCGATTCGATCCATTCGTCCGAAAGGCGTGCTGCGTCAAGAAAACCCCGGGTACGCTCGATCTTGGAGAGAGCAGCCGTGATGGTGTTGGTGATGACAAAACGCGGATGGAAAGACACAGTTTCTTATCTCATCCTTGTAGCCATCGGGAAATCGCAAGTCGGCGCAAGAGATCTAATGCATGTCTTCAGGCTGGACCCAGAAATTTTCTGCGTATTTTCCATCATAGCGAGGCAATATGGATTACCGTGGACCAACCACGTGTTCTACCTTACGCAAGCGTCGATTGTACCCCAACCCAATCAGATACAGTGTCTCAATTCAGCCTGCGCTCGACTTTGTACAAAGTCGAGCTGAGAGGTACACCTCCTTTACACTCTGACTCATTCAAACAGCTTTGGCTACAGCTCCTGTCACACGGTACCGCGGACAATACAGGTGTGACGGCGTAGCGTTCGGATATCCCAACCCAGATCAGATAGTGTGGCAAGTGTGTCACGATTGGGATGGCAGTTGCACAACGCAGATGACCATACCGGCGTAATCTTGTGTGCGAACCAGGCCAGCGCAGGGGTCGTAGGTATTACATGCTCTAGCAGGACCAGGTCTCCGTCAGGTTTCAGGACGCGCCGGATTTCGGCCAGGGCCATAGGCTGATCCTGCACACTGCAAAGCACCAGACAGCACAATACATAATCGAAATATCTGTCTGGAAAAGGCAAATCCTCTGCCCAGGCCTGATAAACACAGATGGAAGCTCGGACCTTGGTCGCCTCCAATTCCGCTTCTGTCCTACGTTCGCTATCAGGTTCTATGGCCGATACCTGACACGAACTGTGGTACTCCTTGAAGTTGGGACCATAGCCACACCCAATTTCCAGGACATTGCCCCGTAGAGGAGCTACCAGGTGGGTGCGCCAAGCCAGTTTGTTGATCAGCGGCCACTGCATCGACTTTCTGTTTACCATGGTTTCTGGCCCTTGTCGTGATTTGTGGCGGTAGCTACCGGATGAGAATAGCCTGAGTCCCGGTGGACTGGAGGACTCTGCCGGGGAGTGAAAACCCCTGCTTTGACCAGACCCACCTGGAGGAGACCGACGGAAAGCCCAGTCCGCACGCCGGACCTCTGCCCCGGTTCACACTGCACTGTGGAACAAAGAAGCCATAAGGTGCAAGGCTGGGATATGAAGGATCTGGATTTTCCTGAAGAAGGAAACGCGCTTGAAGCAAGTAAAAACATCGACCTTGCTATTGTTGCAGTTCTGTGGGGAGCGGGAATCCTACAAAAAAGTATCTTGGCCCGTTCTTGCTGGTGCGGAGGGTGTGGGCTCCGCTGTGTGCACGCACGCTGGACCGTGGGGCCACCCACCAGGATCACCTTAGCCAAAGTCCAGCTTAGGGATTCCGTCAGTGGGGAAACGGCTGGACACCCGGTTTTCCCCATTCTAGTCGTCCTTCTGTGCCCAGCCCAGGTATTGCGTGGACTGGTGTCTAATTGTCCAATCGGGACCAATTGGTCCCAAGAAAGGATCCGACCCTACCTGTGTACCTCCTGGATACGTCCTATACGATCTGACATCACCTGAACAGCCTTCATCTCTCTTCGACATGGTATAGAGTCAAGCTTTGTGTCCGTTGGTCAGCCAAACGTATGAAGGCTCTTTACGGCCGAAGCTGTCACGTAATGATATCGGTCTGTTCTTATTGGTCCTGTCCAACAATTTCGATTGACCCACCTGACTTAAGCCTCTCAGCCTCCATGAGATCAGATCTTCCTTCTTCAATGCAACCAAGTTTCTGCTTTACTTTACCTCTTTCAAACAAAGCCTTATGATTGCGAGGCTCAAGATGCAAAACCTTGTTGAAGTCTTCTATAGCGGATTCATGTTGCTTAAGTTTACTCTTGGCTGAGCCTCGCGCCAGATATGCATGGGTGTCGCCTGGATATAATTTGAGAGCTTGGTCAAAGTCTCCTATCGCTGCCCGAAAGTGTCCTAACTCATGCTTGGCATAGCCACGAAGGTAAAACGTTGAGGCGTCCTCAGGGTAAATTCGTAAGAAACAATCATAATCTTCTATGGCGGATCGATATTCTTGTAACTGAACTTTAGCGTGTCCGCGATTTTGGAAAGCCTCTGCGAAATTCGGATTCAAAGCCAAACTCTGGTCATAGTCTCTTATTGCGTCCTGAAATTTACCTATTTGAGCTTTGCGCTGTCCTTGGAAAAGAAATTTCTCAGCTTTTGGAAGATTGAAAGGCAGGGCCCAGCCAATTACATTCATGAGTTCTTGAAAGAATTCCAAGTCCTGTTTTCCTGCCCCTTTACTGTAATGAGCTTCCGCAATATCGGGATTCAGAACCTGAACTGCCTTAAAGTCACTTATGGCTTCCTGATAACGTCCCATTTCCAGTTTCAAGAGACCTAGGAGGAAGAAAGTATAGGTATGATCTGAATCAAGTTCAAGGGCCTTGTCCAAGTCAGCAAATGCCTTGCCGTACTGCTCCATTCTTCTATAAGCAGAGCTTCGGCTTCTATAGGCCTCAACGAAGTCTGGTTTGAGTCTTATGGTTTCATCGAATCTCTCAATGGCCTGTTCAAAGTGGCCTTGTGCAGCAAGCTCCTCACCTCTGTCAAAGCAAGCAGAGTGGGTCACTATTTGATCCATCTGGACGGTATGTATCGCAATCGGAACAGATTAACTTGAACTACACGACAAGGTAGGAATCTCCTTTATCAGGAGAAGTCTTGATCCAGAGACATGGCTCAAACCGAACAAGCATTGGTTCAGGTCATTTGGTTTTTGGCAGGGCAGAGTCCCCACTGCAGGGACGAAAGTAATCTAAACTTTTTCTCTCCGTTTATCAAGAACATATAGCGTCACTTCTACGCCAGAAAGGAGTGGGGAAAAACCATTGGCAATACACAGCTATCATGTCGCCGCCGATTCCATGCATATGGGTAGAATATCCGCACTTGACACCAAGAATTCATGATTCATGCTCAGATAATTCCTGATATTCCCTGAGCGTCTTGAAGATTTCGTTTCCTGTTACAAGACCTATAGGATTCCGGCTGAATCTCTTGGGATTGTTACGGTCAAAAAGATCAAAACCGCGATCTATATGAAGAATGGCATGGTCCGTCTCCAAGTACCGAGCATGCATCAATCTGTTGTTATCTTTTTTCAGGGACAAGCTTATTCTAATGTTAGGGAAAGCTTTCCTCAAGCTTTCAACGAATCGCTTTTCCATGTTTTCTTTGGTTATTCCTTTTCCCTGTCCACAAGTAATAATTTCAAGGTGGTACTCTTCCCTTGATATACCATGCTTGGTCCACAGGTCCACAATGTGTTTTACACCCTTATAACCATTGGTGCTAGTTGACAGTCAGAGCGCGAATTGTGCGATAGAAAGTCTGACGACGCCCTGTTCATCGGGCTTGAGTCCCTGCCACTGTACCAGGAGGTTGAAGGCCG
>DAOUJU010000006.1:0-94788 GCA_034422235.1 Anaerolineales bacterium
TCGCCCCAACACCCCTATACGGAAGCTCTGCTGTCGGCGGTCCCCAAACCGGATCCGCGGATCCGATCCCAGCGCATCGTCCTGGAGGGTGATGTCCCGGATCCCGCGCATCCTCCTACGGGTTGTTACTTTCATCCGTGCTGTCGCTACGCCGAAGAGCGCTGTCGAAGCGAACAGCCACCTCTACGAGAGTTGGGATCCGGGCATCAAGTAGCTTGCCATTTCGCGGAGGACATCACCCTGGAAGGCATTCGTCGTTGAGAATACACTAGAAGGCCTGGACAGGTGCGAGTCTTGGCAGCAATGGATGGGCTTCCTAAATGCTGAGGGAGAACGCAAGACTTGGCGTAGTCGGAAAGGCTGAACCCTATACTGGGGATTCTTACATGGACGAAACCACGATCCGGCCATCCCGAACTGGCCCTTGACACCCCGCTCAATACACCCGTTAGAAGCAGGCCCGCCCAAAGTCTTGGGCACAGGGAGGCTCGCGTAGCTGTGGGTACGGGTGACGAAGCGATGGAACCTCTAGTGCTAGACCTGTGGGAGCTGTAGCCAAACCGGTGTGCCCCGTGGCTTACCGGCTGGACGGAGACCTTGGACATCGTCGGCAGCCAACAATGGCGGCAATCCAATCGTGCGTTGGGGACAACTGCGCACCTATCATCTGTGAATTAGACTCATACCGCGTAGCTTGCCACACAAGGAGAGAGGTAGCATGCAGCGCTGGTTAACTCAAATGCTGGGCGGTTTGCTTCTTTGCCTTTGGCTGACAGCCTGTGAGGTGCCCGAAGTCGGGGAATCCCTGCCTACCGAAACCGAATCGGGAACGGCGGAAGCCGCGGAACCAAAACCGGAGGGCCAGACCGTCACCGTCACCGGTTCTGGGGTCAACATGCATTCCGGGCCGAGCCTGCACCACACCGTTCTGGACCAAGTGCAGCAGGGGGTTGAACTGCCGGTAACGGGGATCAGCGAGGATCGGCAGTGGCTGCACGTGGAACTGGACGGCGAACCGCGCTGGATCTCCGCGGACCTGACGGACATGGAAGCCGAAGTACGGAGTACACTGCCTATCATGGCTGCTTCGGGAGCTGACACCGTTGGGATAGGACCTACACCCACCCCAGACGCGGCACCGCCCACCCCAGACCGAACGGCGGAGGCCCACTACTACTTTGAACAGGGCATGGCTAAGTTACACGAAGAGCGCTATGAGGAGGCAATACAGAATTTGGATCGAAGTATTCAGCTCCAATCTGATTATTACGGAGCCTACATCATGCGGGGAATCGCTAAGACTCACCTACAGCGTCCTCTGGAGGCCCTCTCTGACTTCGACGAAGCCATACGCCGTGTACCTGCCGATCTACAAGAGACTACGCTGGCGAGCTTGTACCGCAGACGTGCCCTAACCAAAGTAGAACTGGAACGCTCGCAGGAGGCTCTCCCTGACTTCGACGAAGCGATTCGCCTCAATCCTGAGGAAGCGGACAGCTTCTATTTCCGAGGCAGAACCAAGATTCGCTTGGAGCTATATAAGGAAGCCATCCCTGACTTTGACGCGGCCATACGGCTACAACCTGACTATGCCTTAGCCTACGCCTTTAGGGCTTTGGCCAAGGGAATCACAGGGAACCTTGAGGCAGCTCTGGCCGATGTAGAGGAAGCCATACGGCTGGATCCAGATGAGCCAAACTTCCTGGCGCTGCGCAAGGCACTAGCCGGGGAATGAGTTTCAGGGATGAGCAGCCGGATGACGGGCCACGACGGGAATCCGCAGCAGATGAACCTTCTTTCCTCTTGGGGGTAACTTGGCGGGTATAACCATACACTGCGGTTGCCTGTCTAGCTCCCAAAAGGATAAATTTGGGGAGGCCTGCCAATCCTCTCCTTGAGTTCCTAAAACCAAGGTTATTCATACAACCTCTGCCTTGGGGATAATTACGGTGGGCAATAAAGAGATTTGGGAGTTAGCAGTTAGGGGCTGAGGCCCACGGGATCACCGTATTCGCGGGGTCAGGGAAAGGGGGCCGGGGCGCTGGCTAGTAAGTGCCCAGCGGAGCAGGCCTGCCTTCCAGCAGCTTCACGTCGTCCAGCACACCACGGAATGTATCGGTCCAGCCATTGGTCGTATCCGGACAGCGAAAGGGTTCACGGGTGTCGTGGCCCACGGGGCCGGTGGCAGGTGGTCGATCTGGGTGGCGTTGAAGACCCGGAAGGTCCGCACGAGCGGCCGCGGGTTGTCGTGGCGGACCCAGACGGTTTCCCCGTGTTCATCCCTGACGATATGGCCGCTCTCGTCGCGCCGGGCGCGGCGATGGGCGAACTGCCAGAAGAAGAGGGTATGGGATTTCTCGCCCCGGCGTACCTGACCGCCCAGTGCCTGAGCCTGGCGGTAGGTGAGCCAGCGGGGGTCCGGCTGGCAGGCAAGGCACAGCCAGATAGGGTTCAGCCCGCGGTAGGGCTTGCCCGTCTTGGCATTGAGGGGCGAGGTGGAGGCCCCAGGTTTGAGGGGCTGCATCCAGGGCGCAGTGCCCTGTTCAATCAGGCGGCTGATTTCGGCCGCAGCGTTTTCACAGATCTGTTGGTAGGTGAGTTTGGACATAACGGCCTCCGCCGTAGATAGAGGCGGGGCCGCATGACACTGTCACACGCAGGCCCCGGGAAGGAGCCTGCGTCGGCGAACCGACGGACAGTGTGGTTGTCAGTAGAAGGTGCGCTATGCGCGTGAGTTGTTAACCTGCGATCGGAGCCCGGACGGGCGCGATCGCTCTCTACTATAGACGGTGTTACCCAATGGGTCACTCGTCGCCTTGCAACAGGATGGTACCGGCCCGGGACGAGGGTGGGACGGAACTTAGAAAGTGAGGGGTGGCGGGGGTCTCCTCCTGGTGCTCCTCCAGACACGCCCTGTGGTTGCCGGCACTGATGTCTGGTACGGTTAAGGATCTGGAGGATGTCGCCTACGCCCTGCCCTTACTCTCACCGTAATTAGCTAGTTTCAGGTGTGAGTATTCCCTGAGATTGGCCCCCAATCCTGGCCGCTGGGCAAACTTTACGGTTGCTCTGGGGTTGTGGTGAGCGGAATGAAGGGGGGTAATTTCCGCCTGGGATCCCTATTGTCGATGAACTTGGCCCGCCACTTCCATGACTTCATGAGATCCTTGATGGTTTCGCCTACCCACCGCTGGGACCGGGGATGAGGATAGACGTTTTCGACGAGAGTCTCCGGCCTGACACTAATGCCCGATATGATATTGTCGGGTGGATCGGCATGGGGGTTGTTTTGCCAGTTGCTTCGCCACTCAGCCATGATGTCGTCCGGCATCTTCCGTAGGAGACGCACTTCCCGCTCGTGTTCCAACTCGCGACGTTTGCACAGAAAAGGCAACCGTTCGTCCTGGAGCCACTGTCCCTGTAACCAATCAGGGGACAAAGTCCCCTCTTTTCCGTAATTCAAATAGGCGATTCGGAACAAGCCCGTCTCATCTCCCCGTTCACCGATCAAAAGCCGTTCCTTTAACTGAAAAAACGTCGTCTGAATGGCCACACCTTGCGGATCGCCGTAGGTATACCAAAGGGCGAAGTTGTTGTAGTCGGAAAGGCACCAGCTGCTGATCAGCCAGGGCCAGAGATCGTACGGGAGTCCGGGTGGCCACATTTTTTCCAACGATGGCGGCGGCCATCCTTCATAGGGATCGTCTTGGATGTACCGAACAATAGATTGTAGGCGCAGGTGACTGGTAAGCCCAAGGCTGCAGAACTGGGCCATCGTCATGTAACGCCAGATTTTGGCCTCCGGAACCAGGCAACTGAACCGGGGGGTTTCCTCCAGCATGGCATAGCCCTCCGCCTCCGTCAGGCTGTCCGAAACCCTTAAGCGGTTAGGTAAAGGCGAGGTTGGTGGCACTTTTTCAAGCTCCCCCTGAAAGCGGACGGCAGCGCCATTCTCCATGTCCAGACGAAACCAGTTGGGAGGGGTCCAAACCCCGGCAACGCACGCATCAAGGTCGTTGTTGCCTGACAGCTGTCCTCCGCTTCGAAGTCCACATGTCCCGGGGCGGAGTCGCTGCCACCACGTGCTGGTCAAGAACAGATCGCAGACGCACAAATTCTGCGGTCCCGCCCCAGATGACAGTCAACCTGCTTGAACCTGTGAGGCGCTGGGCGGTCATGTTGTATTCTCGAAGTGCTGGATAAGGGTTGCCATTGGTCGACTAATATAACCTTGTGGGTAAACCCTGGATCCGTGAGACAAACAGGACATCAAGGGGAGCGGTGTAGTTCATGGTGATGGATCCTGGTACAGCCACCTGCGGTGGATCAGATCCTCGGTGGGGTGCCACAAGGCCGGTTCCCGGGAGATCACGCAGGACCCGGGTAATCATGCGGGGGACCTACACCGCTGGCCTCACGGCCGCTACAGGGCCCCAGCAGCTGGCACAGTTTTGTGTTCATGTTTTTTCGGCCAGTGACTGTAGATACTGAACCAGACGATGCACCTCGGTAAGGGCTTTGGGTTTGTTGCCCCCTGGCGCGGCTTGGACGACCTGGCCGGCGTTTTTCATGGCTTTCCCCAGGCGCTCCAAGAGCCAAGTGAACAGTCCGGGCTTGTTCTTCTCATAGTCAGGCCAGCAGTCCGGCGCGCGCAATGCCTGCGTACACTCATCGCAGGGACTGCGTGGACCTGCGCGGTCAAACGGGCGGTCGGTGTAACGGAAGTGCAACAGGAACCAATACTCGAAGCAGGGCCAAGAGCACGCCAGACCCATCCGGTTGCTCTGCGCCTAGTGACTGGCGTCATCAAATTGGTCATGTTCATCCCGGTCGAAGACGCAGTAGACTTGATCGTAGGGCTCACCCAGACGCGCCTCCGCGTTTCTTTCGGCCTTGGCCCTCTCCACCAACGTCTTGGGATCCGATCCGGTGCCTACGGCTTTAACTCCACTAAGCTGATAATGGCGCGCGCGATCCTGAAAATAGTAGGGCTCCGTTTTCTCGCCTTCACAGACAACCAGAACCCGGGGTCTTACGTCCCGCGTCTTTTCCTTCCTACGGGTGTCTGTCCTACGCTTGCGTCTGGCCATGGTTCACGGACCGGCTGCGTAAACGTTGGGTCGAACGTAGGGTATAGCGCCATACCGCCCGGCCCGATAGGCCCGCTCCAGGTTTTCCCATCCCTTGCGTGGCCGGAACTCCAGCAGGGAATACAATTCGGTTTCCTGCCGTGGATTGCGCTCACAGAACCAGACCTGATCCCGCCGGAACGTTTCCTGGTTCAGGATACTGGTGTCGTGGGTGGCAAACACCAGCTGGGCCCCACTGACGTTCCGGTCCGGATCATGGAAATGATCCACCAGATATTGGACCAGGGCCGGATGCAGGCTGTTATGTATCTCGTCTATTACAATCACCTGGCCGTTCTGCAAGGCGTGGGCTAGCGGACCGGCCAGACGAAACATCCTCTCGGTGCCGGCCGATTCTTCCAACATGCTCAGGGCAACGGAGTCACCAGCCACAGTTTCGTGGCTTAGGAATACGTTGACACGTTTTTGCTTGCCCAAGTGCTGTGACAGTTCTTCCCGCAATTCTTCTGATACATCGCTAAACCAGGTATCAGGGTTAAATTCCTCTTCGACTACCTGGATATCCGCAATGGCGAAATCCGCTGAAACCAGAAAGTCCAGGATTTCCCTTTTGCGTTCATCCTGGCTATAGGCCAAGGACATGGTGGGGGAGAAGCCAGTGATTCTGACCACCACGGTCTGGACCAACCAGTTAAACAACGGACGTAATTGTTCGCTGTTGAGTGCAATGGCCGTGGACAGGAACAACGCGTTGCTGCGGGTGGCCTTTGCCCATACCTTCCTGGCTCCTTTCAGTCCAGGCCCAAAGGAGAATTTTCCATCGCGTTCCAGCCACATCTGACGGCGGCCCCGGGGCCAGGCGTAGAGCCATTCCCGGTACACCTTCTTGGCCGAAGCGGCAAACCCATATTGATACCGTACGCCTTCGGCAATACAGATGACTTCAAAGATGGTTTCCTGCTGCAGGCAGTTGGGATCAAATCTAAACGGGGTGATGGGATCCAGAGCCTCCGGGTCCGAGTGTGACTCTTCGACAATCGAAGCCATGATTCTCAAGCCCAACAGAAGATTGGTCTTGCCCGCCGCGTTGGCCCCATAGACTGCGGCGGAACGCACCAGGGTTTCGTAGGCTACGCCCTCGTCCGCGGCGGTCGGCGTCACCAGATGCGTTGCCCGGTGCTCCTGGCCGCTACCGGCCACCAGGCTCAGACAGGCTTCCTCCTTGATGGACATGAAATTCGACACCCTGAACTCGACTAACATCGCATTCACCTCATTTACAAGCGAAATCTGTCAAGAAGTGTCAAATTGTAACGCTAAATCGCGACAATTCAAGTATTTAGCTGACCATTCTGAAGTGGCGGTGGCGATTAGTGGCCGGATCAGGCCGTTCCAGGCGTACCAACCGGAGGCATCCCTCGGGAGCGGTAGCGTGTACGGTGGGTTTCGCTGGCATCCTGAAGGTACGAGACTTATAGTTGCACGGCTAACGTCTTCTGACAATACTTGCTGTGTGATTTTCCCACTGAATCCCGTCCTGTGAAAAGCGGAATTGATATGATGACAGAATTGGCTACGTTGTTGGTACAGGCATTGCCTGCTACCCAGTTCCGGGCTGCTGGGGGAACGACCTACTCGACAGGGGAACTGCGACAGACGATCGCGCAGGCTCGTTGGGGTGCGCCTGAGACACAGGAAGCCCTATCCGCCCGGCCCGAGACTGCAGGTAATGATGCGATCGCCCGCGTAGTGGAGTATCTGCGTAACTGGTTGAACGAATATATCGACCCCGATACGGACCGCATCGGCCACTCCATTCCCATCATTGGTTATGATCCCACCGTGATTGGGTACAGCCCTGATCTCGCCGAACAGTACCATGCCAGTTCCTCTTTGCCACGTCTGGCCGGCAGTCTCATTCGCGCCGCCACAGTCTTGGGGCCTGACCCGACAGCGCGGTTGCTCAGCCAGTGGGCCAACACGCGGTCGTGGCGTTTCAGGATTTGCGTATTGCTGGACGGTGTGCACGTTGAAGACTGCCTGGAATCAGACCTAGGCCTGCGCGTATATCGGCTACCAATGTCATCTGACTTGCTACCTCTCTCGATGCCCCTTTTAAAGTGGGACTTGCTCAATCGAGTTCTCGGACATACTGTATTAGAGGTAGACGCATTCACACGTCCGGCGTTTTTCCGGCCACCGGGATATAACGAGGGACACCCCGCTCTCCAGACCTGTACCGTTTTAGGTACGGTGCCACTCGACACGTTTTGGCTCGCGTTGTCGCTGGTGTGTAACCGGCGGATCAGTCTAGCCTGGAGTTGGAACGATTACGGCGAGGCCGGAGCCTTCATACACGGGAGACGTATCGCCACGACGGTGCCTCGACGAACCAGCGGTCTCAGTTCGACCATGAGCTACGATGCAGAAAGGAACTTGACCCGACTCTCGTGGAACGGACCATCTGCTCCCAACCTGTGTGCTGGCCATTTGCACAGAGCGCTGGAGCTATTGAGTGAACTGCAGCAACGCATGGATTCGGATTCGCGATTCCGGATCGCGGTTACACGATGGGCTCGGGCGGTCTCAACCGATGCCTCGTACGAGAACCGGGTTATCGATCTTCGCATTGCGCTGGAGTCCATTTATCTCGATTCAGATAATAGTGAGTTGGGGTTCAGGCTGGCAGTTACAGGAGCCCGTTATTTGGGCGAGACTTTGGCCGAACGCAAAGCGATACGTAAATCGTTGGCCGAATTTTATCGTCTTGCTTCGCGAGTTATCCACGGGACAGATTTCGATAGCACCAAGAATTCAAGCGTCACATTGGTTGATACAGCGACAAAATTATGCTGCGACAGTATCCTCAAAATTGTCGAACAGAGGAACCAACCCGATTGGACAGATATTCTCCTCAGCTAACCGGGTGGGTATCATAATGACCAAGTGGGACCTTCCGGCGGTCACTCTCTTGTTCGGCCAGACAGACGCAGCGCCAGCGACCCCGGCCAGCTCAGCGCCGGTGCGGTCGGGCTGACGTTACCACCGTCACCGTATCGGCCACGGAACGCTGGGCCGGCTTGTGCACGATGAGCCCCTGGACCAGCAGGGCGCCCAGGCCCAGGGGCATGACGACCAGCAGGCCGATGGCACCGATGAACTGCACATAGCCCTGCCCCTGGCTGAGCAGGGAGAGGTGGGCGGACCCCGCTCACGCCTGCACCTGCAGGTGATGCAGGTAGCCGATGGCGGCCAGGGCATAGAGGGCATGGCCGCCGGCCGCGCGTCAGCGCAGGGTGTCGGGGGCGAACTTGCTCGTACAGAGGACGGCCAGCAGATCCTCACGGCTCATGCCCACATCGACGGCGTCACGATAAAGCAGCTTGATGATTTCTCTGTCTATGTCAGCGTATTCTGTCAGATCCGTCCAGGGCTCATAGAAAAGACTGTCTGGATAGTTGTGGGAGTCGTTGAACAGACCCAAGGTTTGAGTTAGCTCCTCTCGGATAAGGTGCGAGCGTTCCTCTTGGCTGATCACAGAGTCAGAGGCGATCAGGATATTGGCCTTGTAGATCGCATTCCACCTGCGCACCCATACACTGAAGAACCCATAGTTGCCGGCTACATAGTCCGGCTCAATGGCCGAGAATCGCGCTACTGGCACAAAGTGAATGGCTACATTCGATTTTTCCTGCGCCAATCCCAATTTGCGGCTGCCGATGAGCTCATTCAATTCTGAAATCACCTGGTTTAACGTATGCCTATCCTCCGCCGTGGGATCACCAAGGACTTCAATGGCCAGATCGGTTTTCCATTTGTGTATGATCGGACTGTCATCACCGTACTCGGCGCCGAGCGCTATCTCCAGGAAATAGGTTAGAACCTCCGTCGGGATACATTCCGCCGTGGGCACAGGTGCCCCCACTTCCCACACCACGAAGGCCACGATTAGCAGTACCAGCGCCCCGGCCGATCCGATAAGCCAGCGTCTGCGCACGTTCACTTCCCTTTCGCATCACAGCAGGCAGTCTTTCCTCTATTGTCCCCTACCGCACCTTACAGCCGAACCTCCGGTTTGACCCAGTACCTATCGGCCATTTCCCGCACACGGAGCCGACCCGCACCCAGTACTGAAACTGCCGAAAGCCAGCTGTTGGGCCGATTCCGTTCCGAGCGCCGCAACAGCGATGCCCGGAGAGAACCAAGAAAGGCAAATTTCAGTGTGCTGTGACTTACAGGTTCGGTGGGACTCTGACCCTTTGGCATCGAGTTTCTGGACAGACAAGGCGTTTCCCATTGACTCATGACGTCTGGCTTTCAGGGCGGGCGACATACGGCCGTTACAGCGTTATAAGCACGAATGCAGGTAGTCTAGTGGTGTTCTGGTCCCCCTTGCCCAAGGACGAGCGTTGACGGCCAATAGGCATATCCTGGCCCAGGCGGATGGTCTGAGGGATTAGGATAGTTCAAGGTCCTTGGGGGTATTGCGCACCGTTACATCCAGGGCCATATTGACCGGAGTCTGGCAACAGGAGACAGGAGCCATGGTTAGATCTTTTGACCGCCCCTATCAGCCCTTGGAGATCACCGAATCCACGGTGGCCTCTTTTTCTCTACTGGCCATGGGACACCAACTCATGCAGGAAGAGGTCTTTGGCCGGTTAGGACGTGACTCGCTGTCTCTGGTCCGACACCAGAACCTGACGGTGGTGCTGCTGGTCCTGGACACGGACGCGGTACTGCCGGAGCATCAGGCTCCCGGTCCGATCACCGTCACCGTGCTAGCGGGCCATATTGATTTTCTGACCTCCGAGGGAGCAAAGACGCTTTCGCTCAAGACTGGGGACACCATCCTATGTGCGGCCCATTTGCTCCACAGCGTCAAGGCCCGTGAAAAGAGCATTATACTGCTGGTCATTGGAGGGCAAGGCCAGGGCCCGGCGGAGTCCAGTGTGGTCACCTAGGCCGGGGCACAGGCCCAGGAACCATGAACGCGACCCGTCTGCCCTGCGGCTCCCCGTACTCAGGGCCGTGAGCCTGGAGGATGAGGAGATGAGGCTCAGCGGCGACCCCTGTGCCGTTTCCTGCTAAAGCGTACCATTCAGCCGAGGGAGGATTGTCATGTCCGCGGACAAGCCCAGTCGTACGTTGCGTTATTTGTGGTTGACCCTGGGGCTGGTGGTGGTTCTTTCCTTCGGGATGCTGCTGTATTTTGGGGGCGAGATCTACCAGTTGGCCCCTCCCATTCCGGAACGCATCGTTACGAGTTCCGGGGCCCTGGTATTCAGCGGAGATGACATTCGGGCGGGTCAGGATGTGTGGCGTTCCATCGGTGGCCAGGAGCTGGGTTCTATTTGGGGACATGGGGCCTACACTGCCCCGGACTGGACGGCGGACTGGCTGCACCGGGAAGCGCAATGGTTGCTGAATACCTGGGCTGCGGCCGAGGGGGCGGGAAGCTATGCGGAGCTGGAGGCCGGGCCCCAGGCGGTCCTGCGCACGCAATTGCAGACGGAGATGCGGACCAACACCTATGATCCGGCGACCCAGACCCTTGTGCTGTCCCCGGTACGGGTGCAGGCGATCCAGGCGGTCCAGGATCATTACACCCGGCTCTTTGGGCATGCGCCTGAGTTGCACGACCTGCGCGACAGTTACGCCATGCCGCCCGCTACCATTGCGTCCCCCGCGGACCGTACCCTCTTCACGGCCTTTCTCTTCTGGGCCAGTTGGGTCTGTATCACGGAAAGGCCCGGGCGGGACTACACCTACACCAGCAATTGGCCGCCGGATGCCCTGCTGGGCAACCGGCCCCCCAGCCACCTCCTGGTGGTGAGCGTGCTGAGCTTTGTCCTGCTACTGGGCGGGATTGGGGCCCTGGCCTGGTTCTATGCGGCCACTCGCGAATCCTGGGCCAGTGCCCGGATTGCAGCGCCTCAGGATCCTTTTATCCAGATCCGGCCTACGCCCTCCATGGGTGCGACTGTCAAGTACTTCTGGTTGGTGGGGTTCCTGCTAGTACTGCAGATGGGATCCGGTATTGTGACCGCCCATTACGGCGTGGAAGGAACGGCCTTGTATGGCTTGCCCGTGGCCCGGTGGCTACCCTACACCCTGACCCGGACCTGGCATGTACAGCTGGGGCTCTTCTGGATTGCCACGGCCTGGCTGGCGACCGGCCTCTGTCTGGCGCCACTCCTGGTAGGCCATGAACCGCGGTTTCAGCGGTTGGGGGTCAATGTTCTGTTCGGCGCCCTGGTCCTGGTCGTCACGGGTTCCATGGCGGGTCAAGGGTTGGCCATCCATCAGCAGTGGACTCCGACCGCCAATTTCTGGGTGGGGCATCAGGGGTTTGAGTATCTGGATCTGGGTCGGCTGTGGCAAATCCTGCTGTTTGGCGGCTTGCTGTTCTGGTTGGGTCTGATGCTCCGCTGTCTCGTCCCCGGACTCCGGCGCAGCCAGGGGGTCAACCGGCAAATCCTGCTGATCTTTGCTCTCTCCGTCGCCGCCATCGCCCTGTTTTACGGTGCGGGCCTCCTGGCAGGACGTGATACCAATCTGGCCATCGCCGAATACTGGCGCTGGTGGGTCGTCCATCTGTGGGTGGAAGGTTTTTTCGAGGTATTTGCTGTCGCGGCGGTGGCCTTTGCTTTCATTCGCTTGGGGCTGGTGCAGGTCCGCTCGGCGACCATGGCGGTGCTTTTCACCACCATTCTGTACCTGACCGGCGGGGTGTTGGGCACATTCCACCATCTCTATTTCACGGGCACGGGTCCGGCCATCATAGCTTTGGGCGGCACGTTCAGTGCCCTGGAACTGGTGCCCCTGGTCATGATTGGTTTCGAAGGCTATGAGAACTGGTCCCTGCACCGCAGCACATCATGGTCCGGCCACTACAAATGGCCCATCCTCTTTCTGGTTGCGGTGGCCTTCTGGAATCTGGTGGGGGCCGGGCTGTTCGGCTTCCTCATCAATCCGCCGATTGCGCTCTACTATATGCAGGGCCTCAATACGACGCCGGTCCATGCCCATGCCGCCCTGTTCGGAGTCTATGGCATGCTGGGTCTCGGCCTGATGTTACTGAGCTTACGGCTCTTGACAGTCCGCCAACAGTGGCGCACGGGCGTCCTGGCTTTTTCCTTCTGGGCCATGAATGTTGGTCTGATGCTGATGATTCTGCTCAGTCTGCTTCCCATCGGCCTGGCGCAGACCTGGGCCAGTGTGGAACACGGCATGTGGTATGCCCGTTCCGCCGCCTTTCTGCAACAGGAACCGTGGCAGACCTTCCGTTGGTTGCGCAGCGTAGGCGACACGATCTTTGCCGCAGGTATGCTGGCCATGGGTTGGTTTGTCGTGGGCCTGAGAACAGGCTGGTCCCTGCAGGGCGATCGTCCCGATGGGAGAGGGGAAGGTGCAACACAGGAGGGTGAAGCGGACTGGCGGCCTGTCCTCTGAAGGGGCCGGACAAGGCCCCTCGGTCCCGCCTGTCTGGCGTAGGACACCTGTAGCTACAAAGGTTCCGTTCCTGGTTCGTACGGTCAAGACGGATTACCAGACTCCATGCCGCGTTCCTACCTTACCCAAGCCTCAGGTAAACAAGCTGAAGTCGTGTAGGCCCTCAGCCAGGTTTCGAGTCTCGAGGGGTATGTCGCCTTGGCGGAATGCGGACTTGAATTGGCGTACAGCCTGCAGCCAACCTGTCTGCTGTACACGGCGCGGGGAACTGCTTAATTGGCTTGAGTTTGCGTCAGCGCCCTGAGCATGGCCCCATGCCCAGCCGCCCAGATTTCCATGCCAGGCTTGTTTCGGGGTCGGAACCGCTTGGCGGTCTGTTCCTCAAATCGATTGTAGCGGCGATTCCACAGACTGGTATTCCTGTGCAACGTTTGGGCCAACAGATAGGTCAGACTGGTAGACCGCATGACATAGATGCGTTCCTTCGCCTGTTTCTCGATTTCCTGTTGCTTTTCCAGTGTGGGAGCTACCAGGGGCAGGTACGCCTGGATCTGAGCCATACGATGCCAGCGGTCCAGCGGATGCATCGAACGGTCCAGACCTGATTCGATGGTGACCCACACCTGATCATCCTGTCGCTCAAGCTGCACGTCAGCCACGGTGGTTTGGGTCGGCAAGGTGACACAGAGGCGGGTTTTGTAACCCACCCGTCTGGCCAAGGCGGCGAACAGGATACACTGTCCATAGTGAGGTTTAAGGCTGTGGCCACAGCGATCTTGCAGAATTTCTATTTCACTCCGCACTACAGGCTTGTTGAGTTTGTGCAGAGCTTCCTTGCCTGTAGCGGTCAGCCGGACAATAGGGACCTCTTGGTCGGTACGCCAAGGCAGGACTATCTCTTCAGCTAATCCCTCTTGTTTGAGCCAGACAAACGGGCCGGAATTCGATCCTCCAGATGGGATCGGCGACCAAGCCTCTGTATCGTAGGAAGCCAGACAGGACCATCCTTGCCTCCCCATAGCCTCCAGCAAGGACAGGGCCTGGTTTGTAGCCAGACCGGATGCAGCGGGTCTGATTACACCTGTACGTGGATCGACGGTCTGCCAACTCATGGAGACCGCATTCGTTCCGTGTATTTCTCAGCCATCTGCAAGCGAGTCACCAGTTGTGGTCGCTCCTGTGCACCATATGAGACCTGAACAGCCATTTCTGCGGCCTGGATCAGAGCACGACGGGCGGCTGTGGTGGTGATGGCCCCCGCCAGGTGGCGATGGTAAATGCGCTGGGCCAACGCAAGGGTAGACACAGGATCGGGGTGATCCGTCTGGCTGAGGGCGGTCAGTTGCGCCAGATCCTGTTCCAGGCGTCGTAAGTCCTCTTGGGTCTCACGCTGGATGTGCAATTCCTGCCAGCGCTCCCGTGTGAGCGGCACTGCCTCCGCCATTTGCCGAGTCATCACATACCCTAACAGGCTGATGAGAATCCATAACAGACACCCACCACCTACGATCCAGTCACGGGTTTCCAGACGGGGTACGGTAACCTCAATGCGCATGAGACAAGCGATGAGAGAGCCGATTTCAGCCGGATGTCATGCGTACCCGGGATGTGGCGGACCGGGTTAGTGTGATGGCTGGAGACAGGGAGAAAAATACCCGTACGGCGGCCGTACCCTGCAACGTCACGGTCTGACAAGCGCTGTGGCAGGTAATCTGGGTCAGCGTGGGCCCATGCTGGGCAGCCGCCAGCGAAGAAGTGGCCTGATCAAACCGCTGCTGGGCTGTCTGACGCAGGCAGGGCAGTTCCAGCAACGCCGTACCGGACTGACTGAAGGACGGCAGATCAAGACAGGAATTAGTGGCGTCCTGGGCCGCCGTGGCCAGCGCCTGCTCCAGTTGACTACCTACCTGGAAGTACGCGGGTACGTCCACGGTCAGACTGGCTAGGGGCAGAAATACCAGCAGGATAACAGCCGCATTCCAAATCAGGTTTGCCCCCGTACCTTTGAACCACACCCAAGTCATGCTGTTACCAGCCTTCCTTGCGGTAGGTAGCAGTCGCTGTGCCCCGGAAACGGTCAGACATCTGGCTCCCGAATAACTGCATGAGGGGTTGCACATAGTTCAGAACCGTCCATTCCACCACTACCTGAACTTCCCCTCCGGGGGTATCTGTTGCGGCTACGGACACAACACGAGCATCACACAGGCAATGCTGCAAAGCCGCTTCGGCACTGTTCTGTGCCTGCTGGCGGGCACCGGTAAAAGCCACCGAACCCATCCGTGCCCCCACGTCGGCGGCGTTCTGGGCGGCGTTGCGGGCCTGACCCACCAAAGCGAAATTCACCAGCACCAGCGCCAGCAGCACCATGAGGGGCATGGTGAGAGCGGCCTCCACCATGTCCCCTTCACGTTGGCGCCAGAAACTCGGTCCGTAAGGCATGGGACCTGCCTTACGGACCGATCTGCTTGGCAATGGAATCAATTTTGGTCTTGATGTTTCCGCCCAGTGTTGTCCAGGCTGTCATGGCCGTAGCCACAATGGCAGCCAGAATCAAGCCTCTCTCCACCATATCGGCTTCAGTTCCCAACAGAAAATCACGCATCTTGCTTCACCTCACACCTCAGGCCTATACGATATAATAGTGTATATTAGTTCTGTATTTTAGTCAAGAGGCAGGCCACTGATTGGATCCTTCGGTACATCGGTACCGGCATGCCAAGTGGGCACGGAACTTTCCTGCTGCCTGTACCTGCCGAGGCCCGAGACAGCCTTCAGGCACGCATGCAGTCCCTGACTTCACGCTATCTTGCCCAGAACGCCCTGGCTTCTATGTGCCGCCGGCGCTTCATACACTTCATTGGGCTCTGCTAGAGTACCCGCATGTATCGCCAGGGGATACCGAAATCCCGCCATGGTCTGATTCAGTGTCCTCCCACTGGCCAGGACTTCATCCCGATCAGGCCAGTTACGTCGATATTCGGCGTCACCGGGAGCTGTATGTTGACAAGACTTCCTGCTTTGCGACCCTGTTAGCCCTGAAGCCCGGCGGGAGTCCCCAGGAACCCAGTCTGGAAACCAAGTATGTGTTTCTGGCTCGCCCCAGGCGATTCGGCAAGAGCTTGCTGGTCGCCACCTTGGAGGCCTGGTTTCAAGGCATTTCGGCGGACTGGGAAACTCCAGGACACCATGACCCCAAACCTGATTGGCTTTTCGCTGACACCGCCGGGTTCAATTCGTGGCACAAGCAGGCTATTCGGCCTGTTATTCGCCTGGACATGTCCAGTGTGGGAGGCAACACCGTAGAGGAAGTCAGAAGCACGCTGCTGGACCATCTGGGCAGCCTGTATGTGTTATGGGCCAGACGGGGTGTCAACCTGTCTGCGTCGGACATAGTATGGGAATACACCAATGATGTTCCGTGGGCTGTCGTCCTGCATGAAAGGACACCACCCCATATCTGGTTCAGGTCCTTGCTACAGGGTTTGTATGCACATTACCGCCTGAAACCTGTCGTGTTGATCGACAAATATGACGCACCGGTTACCCGTCTGCTTGAGGATGAAGTCGAACCCACAACTCGTACCGCGATCCTGGGCCTCTTGCGTGATTTCTATCGTGTTCTGAAGTCCGAGGAATCCTCGCTGCACTTTGTCTTTATCACGGGCGTCAGTCGTTTCGGCAAGACGAGCCTGTTTTCAGCCCTCAATAACCTGACCGACATTTCCCAGGATGTTCGCTATGCCCCCTTGTGCGGATTCACAGAACAGGAAGTATCCACCTATCTGATTCCCTATCTGGATCAAATTGCCCACAACATCGGGGGGGCCTTGCAGACGTTGCAGGACATGCTGCGTGACTATTACAACGGATATCAGTTTGCGCCGTATGGTGAGGACTCACATCAGGTTTATAACCCTTTTACATTGCTTTCCTTTCTGCATGAATGGCGCTTTCGCAAGTCCGACCAGGCTTGGCGCGAACGACAACTGACTAACCACTGGGCCAATGCGGGCAATTCAGCTCTTCTCATCCGACTCATTGAGAGAGGGCAGTACGACCCACCACCCGTCACTCCCGCTTTGAATCGCCTTTCTCGCGTCAGCTATGACCTGGACCATTTAGACTACACAGCCTTAATGCTCCAAACAGGCTACTATACATTTCATTTCGGGGAGGACAGGAAGGTCTCCCGTTACAGTTGGACTACCCCAACCGGGAAGTCCGGGATGCCTATTTGCTCGATCTTTGGGAGCATTTTCATGGGACAGGGGCCAGATGGCCGGACCACAACAGACTGCATATTCTCTACCAAGCCTTGCAAGACCAGGATTATGAATCTTTTTGCCATGGGCTCTTGCTCCTCATTTCAGTATATTCCTGGCGACAAACTGAGAGAGGAAAGCGCTTTCCATATCATCATGGATGTCTTGCGTTATGTGATGCAACTGGAATATGCCTCTGAAGTCCTGGTATGGGGTGGACGTCTGGACCAAGTTCATGAGTTTCCGGGACACGTGTGCGTGATCGAATTGAAATACAACAAGACGGCCGAAGAAGCCTTGCATCAGATTGAGACCAAGGGATATGCAGACAGATTCCGGGACCGCAACTGCCGGCTTACGGCTCTAGGTCTGAATTTCGTTAAAGACTCCACGGAAGATTCGCCGCGCATAGAATATGCTTCACGAACGCTTTACGATCCCGGGACAGTCCAATAAGAACATCCTGGGGCGATGCCAACCAGCAATATCCAGGGATCGAGCCAGGGGATCGTTTGCTGGCGGCCCAGCAGATGGGCACCAGTCCTGTCATCCAGACGCAAATGGTAGCGGTGGGAGTCACAACCGCGAGGCCGGGGATGCGCGTTGATCTGTGCCTGAATCGGGTGGGGCTACTCCCGTTCCTATCGGCGAAAGAACAACGCACGCCTACACCCGCAGCAGGGGACTGCAGGGATCATGGAGATTTCCCGGTGGCCCTGGAGTGGCACGGGGCCGTTCTCCTTGCCTTCGCCACGGTCGAAAACTGTCTTGCGGGTTGCCCAACAAACAGCCCCCGATTTCTCATCCATGCCCCGCATAAACTACAATGCAGGAGCAATGAAGCCCTCATGGAAAGTAGTTTGGGACAATGCGGTGTGCGTTGTTGTCTCTGTTTGCCTAGTACCAACATAAGGAGAATACGTTATGACTCGTGAAAGACTTAGTCGCCGTGATTTCTTGCGTGTGTCCGGTTTCGCTGCGGGCACCTTGGCGTTGGCCGCCTGTACGGTGGCCCCTGCGCCGGGCACGGGAGAGGCGGCAATGGAAACCATTACGTTAAATTTCTTCAATCGTGGCGGCGAATTCATTGCCAACGTGATGGATCAGCAGATGTCCCTGTATCGGGAGTCCAATCCCCACATTGAGTTCGAGATCAATGCGGTGGCCGGCTATTCCCACCAGGAAGCCCTGTTGCTCATGATTTCCGCCGGTACGGGTCCGGATTGCTGGTTTGATGCCAACCGCACAACCGGTATGCTCACCCGCAAGGGTGTAACGACAGACCTTGAGCCTTATCTGGCGGCCGACTCCACTTTCAACGAAGACGACTATGTAGACAACGTCTGGATCGCCCAGACCTATGATGGCAAGCGTTGGGGTTTGCCCTGGGACAGTGGTGCCATGTGCCTGGGCTTCGACATGGATATCTTTGATGCCGCGGGCCTTGATTATCCTTCCCCTGACGAGTGGCTGACGTGGGATGACGTGCTGGAATTAGCCCTGCAGCTGACCGTGGATCTGGACGGCAACAAGCCTGGGGATTCCGGTTTCGATCCGGCCCGGGTGGCCCAGTATGGCTTCAAGCCCGGTCTGGGCCATGGCCGCTACACCTACCACTGGTCCCACAATGCGGAAATCATAGCCGGGGACGGCACGATGCCCATGGATTCTCCTGAATTCATTGAATCCATGAACTGGCTGGCCGATTTGGGCCTGAAGCACTTTGTCAGCCCATCCCCTGCCTATGAGGTGGCGACACCGGTAGATATGCGCTCCAAGAATCTGGCCATGCAGCATATTGGTGCCTGGTCCATTGGCCGCATCAATGCCGCAGGCGTCAACTGGGGTGCCGTCCAGGTACCCTACAGCCAGACTCCGGTTTCCTATGGGCACTATTCGCCCCTGTGTGTATTCTCACAGAGTGAATTCCAGCAGGAAGCCTACGACTTCGTCGTTTGGTCTTGCTGCAGTTTGGACGGTCAGAAAATCCTCGTCGATCTGGGTATGCAGCAACCCATCCGCAAGGACCTGCGCGAGCAATTCCTGGCCAATGAGGAACCCCCTGCCCGTGAATACCGCCAAGTGTTCTACGATGCTTTCGAGAATTTGGACACCTTCCGCTGGCCGGGAGACACTATCGGTTCCTACTTTGGTGGCTGGTACCAGCCGCTGCTGGATTACTGGGCTCCCTACAACGACAGTGTGTGGTTGGGCGATGTCCGCTGGGAAGACATTGCCAGCGAAGTGCGCGCCGGCTCGGAACAGATCCTGGCGACGGGTGAATTGGCCTAACGTTTATTGACTAACCCGGCATCCGGCGCTGGCCTCGACATTGGCGTTGTCCCTTTTGTCCACCAGCGCCGGGTTTTGCCGGCTACCAGCCGGGATCACCCTTGGCCGCCATTAGTAGCCCCCAGGATGCTGCGGCATCCCTCCCTTTCTATAAGCGCCTCAGTTTTGAGGAATCCATCTTTGGCTGGATCTTTATCCTGCCCGCAGTGCTGGGACTGATCCTGTTCCAGCTGGGTCCGGTGTTTGTCAGCCTGGGCCTCTCTTTCACCGAATACGACATCATCACTCGTCCTGAGTGGAGCGGTCTTGAGAATTACACCCGCCTTTTCGGCGATGACCTGTGGATTAAGTCCATTCAGGTCACCTTGAAATATGTGGTCCTTTTTGTTCCGACCTCATTGATATTCGCCTATGCCGTTGCCCTGCTCATGAGTGGCCGCATTCGGGGCATTGCCATCTGGCGTACTATGTGGTATCTGCCTTCCATCGTCCCTTCGGTGGCGGCCGCGGCCGTGTGGCGGTGGGGCCTGCACCCGGAATTCGGACCTATCAATTACCCCCTGAAAGTCCTGGGGCTCCCGGCTCCCCGCTGGCTCGCGGATCCAGACTGGATCGTACCCTCCATTGTCTTCATCAGCCTTTGGAGTCTGGGCAATTCGGTGCTGATTTTCCTGGCGGCCATCACCGGTGTCCCCCAGACCTTTTACGAAGCTGCGGAAGTGGACGGAGCCGGCCTCTGGCGCCGCTTCCGTTCCATTACGGTACCGCTCACTTCCTCCATCATCTTCTTCCAGTTGATCATTGCGGTTATCAACAGTTTTCAGGTCTTTACCTCGGCTTTCATCCTGTTTGGGTCCAATGCCGCTTCCTCCCCAGCCGGGCCCGGCAATGCCGCGCTTTTCTATATGCTTTACATGTATCGCAATGCCTTCGGTTACTTCCGTAATGGCTATGCCTCGGCCATGGCCTGGCTGTTGTTCCTGACGGTTGCCCTGCTTACCTTCGTGCTCTTCAAGACGCAGAACCGCTGGGTGTACTACGAAGCGGGAGGGGCCGACTCATGACCCAGATTCGCTACATGATTCTGGTAGGTGGCGGCACCCTGATGCTGACCCCCTTCTTCTGGCTGGTGTCCAGTTCCTTCAAGACGCCGGCAACCATCTACATATTTCCCCCCCAGTGGATTCCGGATCCCTTTTACTGGCGCAATTATGTGGAAGTATTTGAAGTGATCCCGGTGCTGCGCAATACCTTCAATACTATCTACATCACAGTCTTTGCCAGTATTGGCGTGATCCTGAGTTCCTCCATGGCCGCCTATGGCTTTGCCCGCCTTCGTTTCAAGGGCCGGGATTTGATATTTTCCCTGCTCCTGTCCACGGTGATGCTGCCCTACGTGGTGACCATGATCCCGGTGTTCATCATGTTTTCCCGGCTGGGCTGGGTTGATTCCTTCAAACCCCTGATCGTGCCCCATTGGTTTGGGGGGCCTATTACCATATTCCTGCTGCGCCAGTTCTTCCGTACCATTCCCATGGAACTGGAAGCGGCCGCCCGCATTGATGGCGCGAGCCGCCCACGTATTTTCCTGCAGGTCATCATTCCGCTGGCGCGACCGGCCTTGGTCGTTACCTCCATTCTGGCTCTGGTATTTAACTGGAATGGCTTTCTGGAACCGCTTATTTACTTGCGTAAACGGGAACTCTACACGTTGGCCCTGATGGTCAATGCCCTGAAGGAATTTGAATCCGGGTTGGACTGGACGCACTACATGATGGTGGTTTCCACCATTATGGTCGTGCCGGTTCTCATCCTTTATTTCCTGGCCCAACGGGCCTTTATCGAAGGCATTGTGCTGACTGGCCTGAAAGGCTAAAATCCGCGCGCCGGGACTACAGGCGCCCATTCCCTAACTGGCAATATGACCTGCCCCCCAGGAGAAAACATGAAAACGTATGCCGGATTCACTCAGATTGTGTTGCCTGCGGAGGCTGCGGAGGAAGTCCAAACGGCAGGTCAGGTTCTGGCCGAGGAAATTGCCCGACGGACCCGACAGGTTCTGGCGCTCACGGCCCAGGCAGCATCTGACACCTCCTGCTTTGTGCTTGGCACCTCCTCCCATCCTGGCGGTCTGTCCCAGCTTTGGTCTGACGAGGATCTGACGTTGGCTTCGGATTCACCCGATGCCTATCGCGTACGGCTGACGCCTGAAGGTACACAGGATCGCGTAGGTATACTGGGCAACAGTCCCCGGGCCGTGCTGTTTGGTGTGGGACGTGTCTTGCGCCAGATGCACATGTCAACCACGACCTGGCAGGGGCCTGAGACCCTTAGCCTGGATGCCGTTCCAGCCTATCCCCTGATTGGGCATCAGCTGGGATACCGCGACAAGACCAATTCCTATTGTGGCTGGGATGAAGCCCAGTTTGATCGCTACATACGTGAACTGGCCTTGTTTGGCACCAATGCCATTGAGGTTTTACCCCCACGTACCGATGATCTGGACGAAAGTGTCCATTTTCCCCTGCCCCATCTGGACATGATGGAAAAACAGTCACAGATCTGTGATACCTATGGTCTGGATGTCTGGGTCTGGCTGCCGGTCATGTTGCCTGACTATACGGATCCGGCACAAGTGCAGGAAGAGAGGGAATTCTGGGCCAGCGTACTGAAGCGGCTACCCCGTCTGAATCACATCTTTGTTCCTGGCGGGGATCCCGGTCACACCCCATCCCCCGTTCTTCTGGATCTGCTGGAGATCCTGTCAGCAGTCGTGGCGGAGTATCACCCGGGAGTCAAGATCTGGATTTCCCCACAGGGCTTCACGGCGGAAGACCTGGAGTATTTCCTCACCTATTTGCGGGACCGTAGTCCCGACTGGGTAGGAGGCGTGGTGCATGGGCCGTGGGTGATCATCCCCATGGCGGAGTTCCGGGAGATGGTGCCGGACCCATATCCCATCCGCAATTATCCAGACATTACGCATACCCTCAGTGCACAGTTTCCGGTCCCGGATTGGGATGTAGCCTTTGCCATGACTGTGGGCCGGGAGCCTGTGAACCCCCGTCCGGTGGACGAAGAAGCCTGTTTCCGGGTCAGTCAGCCTGGCACGATGGGCATGCTGTCCTACTCGGAAGGCTGCAATGACGATGTCAACAAGATCATCTGGAGTGGCCTCTCCTGGCAGGATCAGCAGGATGTGTTCGCCCTGCTGGTGGAATACGGCCGCTTCTTTATCGATCCCGATATGGCCCATGATTTCGCCCATGGCCTTATGGCCCTGGAGCGGAACTGGCGCGGTCCTCTGGCTATTAATGCAGGGGTACAGGCTACTTTGCGCCAATTTCAGGCTATGGAAAAGAAATCCTCGCCTTTCCTTAGGCGCAACTGGCGGTTCCAGCAGCCTCTCTACCGCGCCTACTACGATGCCTACATCCATCAGCGGCTTCTCTACGAGACAGGGCTGCAGGTTCAGGCCCTGGATTGTTTAAGCAAAGCCTCGGTGATGGGTGCCCGGGCCGCCATCCGGGAAGCCTTTGGTATTTGGGATCAGGCGGTGTCACAACCGGTGGCCACAGATCTGCGCACCCGCATCTTCCAGTTGGCCGAAGGCCTGTTCCAAAGTATTCGCATGCAGCTGAGCGTGACTTTGTACCAAGCCCAATATGAAACGCGGGGGGCCAACCTGGATGCCCTTGATTTCCCTCTGAATGATCGAGTCTGGTGGCGCTACGAATTAAGCAAGGTGCTGAGCCTGGAGACAGAGGAACTGCGTTTGGCCCGCATTCAGGAACTGCTGACACGCAGTGACCCTACGCCCGGGGGTTTTCACGATGATCTGGTGCGGCCCCATGATTTATCCCGGGTACAGGATCGGGTGCCCTACGCCGAAGACCCAGGAGCCCTCCGTTCACCTAGCCGCCGCTACCTGTATCGCAAAGCCGTCCGCAATCTGCCTCTTGCCTGGCGCGGCGCCCTTGTCACTCTGGGTACGACTCCTTTGCGGATGCAATACCGCCAGTTGGAAGTAGGACAGGATTATGAACTGAGGATCGCCTATGGTGGCCAGTCCCGGAGCCAGGTGCGGTTGGACACGGAGGAAGGTGTGGCCATTCACGACTTCCTGCCTACGAGTCAGGAACCGGACCTGCAGTGCTTTGCCATCCCAGCGCATGCCATTCGCAAGGGGGAACTGAACCTGATTTGGCGTCCCGCGCCGGATGTGGCCAGTTCCGGGGTGGTATGTGATATCTCCGAGATTGTGCTCTGCAAGAAGAGCTGGCTGGACTAAAGATAGTTGGCTATGCGGTAGGCCGGTTCCGGTACCGGTCTGACGCGTCCGGAATCCGGCCAGTCACGCCCAAACCCAAGGTCCTGGGGCAGGATCATCATTTCCCGCTTCGCAGAAGCTACTGCGGAAGAACGGACAGCCGTGACCCACACGATGGGAAAGGAGAATCCCTGGTCCTGAGGGAAAGTCCCCATGCCAGAGAGCCCAGTTCGCAGGGCCATCGCATCATGAATGTGCGGGCAGTGATTCATTTTGAATTCGCCGTCAGGGCGGATTGAGGGTCAAAATGAAGCCCTAACCCGTGTTCTATAGGTAGTGACTCCGTTTGAACTGAAAAGCTAAACTGAAACGGAGTCACTACCGTTCTATATAATAGGGGGCATGACTGCCACAGGATTTGCCCGTGCACCTTAACCCCGACGATCAATACAAGCACCTGCTGCAGCACCTGGGGGTGCAGTGGGCCTGGACCGACTGGCTCTGTGACGAACATGACCTGGGGGCTTATGACCCTCATTCCATTGAGCCCTTCGCCACGGAGACCGTTACGGAACGCCCTGACCGCAGGGACGCCAACCAGTTGCGGCGCGGGGACGCCACCTGGAGGTTTCAGACGGAGACGGGGTCCGCCATTCTGTACACCTTTGAGGTGCAGACCACGCCCCAACGGGAGTTTGGCTGGCGCATCTGGAATTACGTCTCCAATCTGGTACTGTACTGCCAGCGCGCGGGGGTCTTCCCGCAGGGAACCCGCAACATTCCCACGCCCCTCGTCATCATGCTGTACCGGGGACGCCAACGCTGGAGCCCCCCGGCCCTGGAAAGTGTTTTCGCGCCAGAGCATCAGGCGTGGTTCAGGGACGTCATCCGCCCCTTTCCCTGCCACCTGTTTGACATGCATGATCAGGATGCTAACATTCCTGACAACGAAACGCTGCGGCTCATATTCGATATTGAACGGTCCTTGGTTTCCCCCAGCCGCCATCTGGAAACCCTGGCCCAACGCATAGAGACCCTGTCCGATCTGGCCAAGGTGACGGCACTGTATGGTGAGGCGAAAGGTGTGGAACTGCGCGAGGCCCTTACCCGCTTCGCGGCCACCGCGGCGGCCCGCTGGGACGCCCCGGCCAAGGGGGAGTTGACGCAGGAAATTACATTGGAGGAACTGAAAATCATGGGACAGCAGGCACCTGTTCTTTACCCGACCCTCAGACAGGAAGGTCACCAGGAAGGTCACCAGGAAGGTCACCAGGAAGGCCGCCAGGAAGGCCGCCGTGAACTCCAGCTGGAGTATGTGGCTGAACACCACGGCCCCGAGGCCAAAGAGGCGCTGGAGCCGATCCTGCTGGCCCTGCCCACTGACCTCCCCCTGTCTTTCGCCGACCTAAACGACCTTGTCCAGGTCTGGCGGGAGGGGGCGGACCTGGCGACCTGGCGACCACGCTCCCCAGCGCAGAGACCGATGGGGGGGCACAGGGACAACCCTAGCCCCGCCCCGGAACTGGGGCCGATCGGTTCTTAGGCAGTCCACCAGCACCGCCGCCCTCCGTACATCTTGGACAGCGTGCACAGAGACCCTGGACGTGCCTGGAACTAGGAGTGCGGACTGGGGGGGAACGGAGTCGGGAATCGAACCTGCCCGCTGCGGAAGGCTATCAGGCCAAGGCCCTTTGCTCGCGGGTCTGGCCAGTGAACTGTCGGATGATCTCCGTGTAATTCAGATTGCCTACGAAGGCACGGCGCGCACCGTTGCCCGCAGGCCCTGCGATGTCTCATGAACAGGGGACGGACTTTCCCTGTCAGCGTTCACCCTCAGCCCGCCATTGAGGTTCTTCAGCAACCACCCTTTTCCTGCAGTTCCCTGCATCTTTCGCAAAGTCTTCTGGCTGCCCGCACCCGGCAAGGACATTGGGGCAGCAGTCAAGACAATGTTTTCGTATTGCTGGCCATGAACCAGTATTTTCGCCAATAGGAAGCTACGGTGCCTGACTTCGATGCACGTATCTGGTTGGATGATGCGCTGGTGGTAAATACCCCTTTCAGAGGTCGCGAAGCTACGCTGCGGGAAGCAACAGTTCCCAGGGCCTGGCTATTTGATGAAATGCCGGAACGGATCCTCATTCAGCGCGCCGGAGAAGGCCGGTTGTACTATCGACTGGGCCTTGAATATGTACCGACAAGCCTGAAACTGGAACCGCGGGAACGGGGATTCACCGTCTTGCGTACCTATGCGGGGATTGACGATCCCTCCGATGTCTGGCAAGCCGATGATGGCAGTTGGCATGTGAAACTGGGAGCGCGTGTACGCATTGAGGTCACCCTGGTCGCACCCGACACACGCCATCACGTACAGTTGGAAAGTCCTCTTCCCGCCGGCCTGGAATTTGAAAATCCGGCCTTGAGAGGAAACCCCTCAGCACCAGCATACTACCCCTATCACCGTTATTACTGGCGCTGGTTTGACCACCAGCAATTGCTGGCCGAACGGGCTCAGGCAGTGGCTACCTGGTTATATGGAGGCGTGTATCGATACGCCGTGATCGCCTAAGCTACGACGTCCGGGACCTTCCAGGTACCACCAGTCCGAGTCTTGGAAATCTATGCACCAGAAACTTTCGGCCATGGTCCCAGTGAGGTGGTTGTAGTGGAAAAGGACTGACGGGAACTGGATGCGGAACCCAAGGCATTGCTTGCTATGGGTCCAGGCTACCGCTGGTGTCCCAGTGTAGCAGATCCTACCTGGCAGTATTCATTCCCTAAATGGATCGCTTTCTGATCCTGTAGGCTGTTGGGGCAAGACCCGTAGCGAAGTCCGTTCAAGTGGTTCATGTGTCTTCATAGGTCAACTATTGCCTCACAGAGGACAGTGCTACCCCCACTCCTGTCCATCGTGATGCCTCAAGACTGACGACAAACGTAGTCCTCAATCCGTTGTCGATTTAGAAGCCGGTAGGGGACGTATCAACGTGCGTTAGGGGATAGGAGTAGGTGTAGGCACAATGACCACGGGCGAATCCTGAGGCGTATGGCTCACTGTTCTCGCTTCGATCCAGTGTCCGCTCGCCAGCAACAGCCACATCCCGTCTGCCGACCGGGCTGTGATCTGTACTGGGGTTCCCTGAACCAGCCATCCCATCGTGGGATAGTGGGCCCCGGGTCCCTGGTGCAGATTGGTGTTGGCGGTAACGGTGGGCCCAGAGGTAGCAGTGATAGCAGGACCCAGCACGGGAGTGAAAGTAGGAACGAGCTGAAGTTCCGGTGTAGGGGAACCTAGCGGCGTGGGCCCAGCTGATGTTCCTGCCAGTTCGGACATGAATTCCGAGGTGACAGAACATCCTTGCAATATAACCAGCAGCCAACCAATACACAGAGCAAGGACACTGCGCCTCACTCCGGTGATCATCCTCGGTGATCTCATATTCACTCTGCACCTATAGCCCATAGAAGTGGTTTCTCCCGGGCTACCGAGCCGGGCAATCATTATATGAGGGCTTTGGCTCGCAGCCTCAGGTTTCCCGTTGCAGGTCCAACTCTCCAGTATGCAGGATTATAGCAACTCTCCTCACCCCCGTAACGCGGATTGAGCCGAACTATCTCCACGGGAAGGGCTGATTTGCGGACAAGCTTCAAGTCTCTTGTTCCAGTTTTTTCTTACTGGGACAGAACGTGAGAATCGGGGGTGTCGACTTTATGGCATGGCCAAGCCCTCCAGACGTGTAACCCATTGGTGAAACCGCGGACATTCAGCCCTTATTATGTCCAGGCCCATTTCCTCGGCCAACAGTGGACCATAAACGACCTTGTTGTATCTGGGCACCAGCTTCTTGATGCGCTTGCTGGGAGCTGTATCACTATGGTCATTGATTTCTTCTGGTGTGGCAAATTGACTACGGACAGCATGAAGTTCCTGCAACGAAATATCTGTAGCACCAATCATGCGGAAGATACTCACGTCCGAAAATAACAGACCCTCAAATTCATGCCGCTGTACATAGGAAAATACTGGGAACGGTCGCCGATGCCTTCGTACCCGCTCCCTGACCTTCTGGTCTATGCCTCTCTCTAGTTCCTCTACAGAGGCCAGACCCTTGCGCCGGAAGCCATAGAAATCTACCAATGACGTAACAACATCGAAGGAATACAGAAGTTTGGACATCTCTGAAACTAGCTTGTCCACAGAAACGTTCCCGTCAAGCAAGATCGGCTGTGTCTCTATCTGCCTCGTCCGTAAATGGTCAGCCAGGATTAACTTGACAAACTCCTCTTCCGTCTGTCCTTCCACCGAAATCGCCATGCGGATCATGGACGGCCTCCCAACAGATTTTTCTGCCAGAGGTCACCAGGTGCGAAGCTGTCATCCAGCCAGACCTGATATTCTTCTGGATTGATCTTGCGAAACTTTGTTTGCGAATCTTGCCATTCCAACACGAAGACGTTATCCAAATCGAAAGTGTCAACCAGCAGAGGAGATTGGGTAGCCACTATGACTTGCCTCTCCGTGGCGAGAGATTGTATCAATTCACCCACCAGACGAATGGCCACAGGATGTAGTCCGAGTTCTGGTTCATCCAAAAGGATCACCCCGGGCAACATTTCTGGTGGCAGATGTAGCAGGGTGACTAGAGCGAAGAATCGAAGGGAGCCATCTGAGGTGAGATGGGCTCCTACTACCTTGTCCATGCCCTTGGCTTTCCATTGCAGGAGGACCCGTCCGTAGTTTTCTTCGATCGCAAAATGGGAGAACTCTGGCAGGATACGACCAATATGACGGCAAATCAGGTTATATCTATCGAAGTCTTCCTGTTCCAATCGGTACAGGATAGCGGCCAGATTGCCGCCGTTGGCACGCAGGAAGTTGTTGTCGTACCTGTCCCATCGTGTCTTGAAATTCGAACTATCAGATGTGTCATGAAATTGATAAATGGAACAATTACGAAGTAATTTGACAATTACTTGGGCCGTTTGGGTATTAACACCGGGAAAATCATGTTTGAATCCTTGCGTCTGGGCAGCCTCGACGATCCGGGCCTCCTGATGACTGCTACCCAGGTTTTGCCATGTGGCCTTGGTAGGAATACCGAACCGGCTAAATCGGAAACTCTCCTCAACGAAAATAAATCGATCCGGTTGAGCATAGGCCAAGGCAAACCGATAGTCATTGAGTCCTGCAAGAGTACGCAAGCCTATTTCAGCTTCCAGGCGAGGGGTCAAACGATTGCCGCCATATAATTGATCGTCAGCCCCACCGTGCAGCGCTACAAACTCCCCCAACCGCTGGGAACGCACCATCCAACTCAGCATTTCAAAGAAACGCATGAGGTTGGACTTGCCCGAACCATTAGCTCCAATCAATACAGCAGCACGGGACAGACCTGTAAGTTCTACATCCGCCAAGGATCGAAAGCCCTGCACACGGACTGTTTCAATCATGTTATGGTCCTGTTTTTTTCCTGGTCAATGAAAATTCTTTTCCGCTTACGGTATCAGCCTGCTTCAAAGGGGATCGTGAACCCGGGCGAGCGATAACATGCAGCTGGGGCTGCAGTCAGCGGGACAGATGATGCAGCCAGGCCTGGCCGGGTTCTAGCGTCACCGGGACTTAGCCGATTTCCCCTGCCTCCTGCCGGCGCGCCCAGGGCTAGGGCCGCTTCGTCCCGGTAATAAGAATCGGTGGGGCCCGTCCGCAGCAAAACCCAGGAGGTAAACAGCATATCCAACTCTGAGAGCACTACCCTCAGCCTCAGACACCATTGCGCCAGCCATCCTCCTTGCGGTACACGTAGTCGGGATCATCGGGTCCCAGCACCCGCAGGCGCTCCGCCACGGGGAAATCGGCCATAACGACGCGGATCGACTTGCGCACCATGGCGATCAGGAAATCGGTCAGCACCGCCAGGTCACACGCGTCCGCCTGCTGCATGGCGTACAGGTAGGCGTTGCGATCCTGCCGGTGCACCAGAACGGGCGGCCAGGCGTTGCGGATCAGGTGCCAATTCAGGAGCACGCGGCCCGTGCGCCCGTTGCCATCCGCGAAGGGATGGATCTGGATGAAGCGGTGGTGCAGCCACACCCCTGTCAGCAGGGGATGCTGGGCCGGTTCGTAGACCCCGTATTGGTCCAGCAACAGATCCAACTGGCTGTCTACCTGCTCCGGTGGCGCGTAGAGGTGGACGGTGCCGTCGGGTCGCGTGGGATTGTTGGGGAAATCCTTCCACACGCCGCGCCGTAGCGGCCGCTGCACGCGGCGGCCCAACATATCCACTGCGTTGTGTGTTGCCTGGTGCGCGGTGATTTGGGCGTGCAACTCGCGCATGGCGTGCTTGGTGATGGGACGATCCTCGCGGATGAATGCGTAGACCATATCGGCGGCCGCTATATGATCTTGCAACACGGTCACCAGATGCTCTGGTTCGACGTCCACGCCTTGCCGGCGCACATGCTCCGCCCGGAAACCTTCCCGCAGCAGGGATTGGGTGACGCCGTGGGACGGATCATACAGGCCCTCAATGACACCGGTCTCAATCGCCATGCTCCGCTCCAGGCGCAACAGACCCGGCCGGATCCGGGCCTGTACCGCAGGATCCGCCCGCAGCGCCCGGAAGCGCTGGATCCAGTCATCCTCATAGGTGAACTCACGCGCCAAGTCCACCATCGCCAGGGGCTGGATGCCACGCCATTCAGCGTAGCGGGATTCCCCCTCCGGGCCGCGGTGGTGGGGAGCAGGGGGTTGGGGCTCCATCTCTTGCCTCCTTACGGCAATCCCAAAAAATCTGGTCCTGTCGGCCGCAGGGGGTACTGTACCATATTCTGCCGCCTCTGGCTTCCCGGCCCTTTACCACAGGCCTGATTTCGCAGGGTCTATACCCCCTGCCTTACAATCAGGATGGAAAATACCGAGGTCTTTCCCCAGAAATCCTGGCCATGCGTGGCACTCACCTATGACCCACCCCAATATCCTGTTTCTGATGAGTGACGAGCATCGGCCCGATGTCCTGGGTTATGCCGGTAACCTTGTGGTCCGGACGCCGCGGCTGGATGCGCTGGCCGAGTCAGGCGTAGTCTTTACCCAGGCCTATACCCCGTCGCCCATCTGCATTCCGGGCCGTCAAGCCATGATGTCAGGCCAGCTACCCCGTACCTGTGGGGTGGAGCGTTTCGGCCAGGACCTGGCCCCTGGCTACATGACCTTTGCCCGGCGGTTGGCCCAATATGCTTACCATACCGTGGCCGCAGGCAAGTTGCATCACACCGGACCGGATCAGATGCAGGGCTGGAATCAGCGTCTGGGGTCAGAAATTCGGGTAGCGGATCACCATATCCAGGGCCGCCATGAACCCAGTTTCGCACCCTACGCCCGTACGTTTCGCCGTGTCAAGTGGTCAGACACCAAGGAGGTTCTGCGGGCCGGTGTGGGTTGGCCTCCCAGTCACGCCGCCGATGCCTATGCCTTGCAGGGCACCCTGAACTTCATCCGGGATCATTTCACGGATCCCTACTTCGATCGGGCGCGCCCGGAACGTCCTGTGCTACTCAAGGTGAGCTTCAACCAGCCTCACTACCCCTACCAGACGACGCAGGAGCGCTTCGAGTATTACCTGAATCGGGTTGAACCCTTTATGGACGAACCCGTATTTGATCATCCTTTCCTGTCACAGAGACAGGTACGTCCAGATGTCGATGCAACCGAGCGGGATCTGCAACGGGCGACCGCAGCCTACTATGGCATGGTGGAAACTATTGATGATTTCTACGGTCAGGTATTGGATGCCCTGACGGCTGTGGGACAGGACTTGGACGACTGGATCATCCTGTATACCTCAGATCATGGTGAGATGCTGGGGGAACACGGCATCTGGGAAAAACAGAAATTCTTTGAAGGGAGCGTTCGTGTCCCCCTTTTCATCCGCTGGCCCCGGGGCTTTGACGGTGGCCGGATCGTGACCGAAAACGTCAGCCTCTGTGATCTGTTTGCCACGCTCTGCGAACTGGCGGAAATTCCTGTCCCTGAAGGTTTGGACAGCCGGAGTCTGGCCCCCCTGTGTCGAGGTGACTCCGCCCACTGGCACAACGAAGTCATATCCCAGTTCGGGGGCCGCAATCTGATGATCAAACAGGATGCACTGAAATACCAGTATTACGGTGCGGACATGCCGGAGGTGCTCTTCGATTTGGATCGCGATCCCTCCGAACGTGTCAACCTGATTGAAGATTCCCGCTACCGGGATGACTTGCACCGCTTCCACCTCCGCTGCCGTGAGTTGGGTTTCGGTCTGGACGCCGATCCCCAGTACCGGAATGCGGGATACACTTCCTGAGCCTCCCATTCACCTCTGGATATTGGGGATTCCGCTTCTCTTTTTTCTTGGCCCTGTATGGAACCAGAAGATTTCTCCATGCAGGACAGCCTCTTCACCACAGATCCGAACGGTCACCCACGACCAGGGCATACTGACCCAAGACTGTCCACACTGTTCCTGCTCTTCCCCAGACACTGACGGTGTAAATCCCGTCGCCTCGCGTGCGTAATATCTCTCGTAAATCGAACTCCATCGTGAAATTCCGGATGCCCACCTCCCACTTTCTGGCCCTGTGCATCGGCAGCGTGTAGGTTTCCCGACGCGGGGAACGGTTTATGAAGTGAGTTCGCTCCTGGCGGGCCTGTGCGGGATCCGAGGGAATCAGATAGGTTGGATCCGCTTCCATGAGGGAATAGCAACGTGACGCGGTCACTTCAGCGTCTTCGTCGCTACCCGCCTGGCGAACCCCCAACAGAATGCGGCGCGGCAGGGAGTAGCAACCCGTCTGTGCCAGTTGGTCTACCGATGAGGACTGGGGGAGCGGTTCCCAGGCGATGAGCACTTGGGTATTGCTCCCCATGCGGGCTGGGATGTGGATCTCCCCTTCAAAGCGCAGTACCTCATTCTCCAGGCGGGGTGTCTGGGTCCAGCGCAGGTACCGGTGGCCTACTACCTGCACCAGAACCAGGGAGTGACAACTCTGGGCCAGACCGATGCGCACTTCCGTAGCGTATTCCTGCATGAGTGTGGCGCGGTGACCAGGACTGTTCGCCAATTCGGCCAGAGCCTTCGTCAGCCAACTTTGATAATCATAATCAGCGGGAATACAGCCATCCCGGAAGAAGATGGCCTGATGGATATTTTCCTGCGCCGTACCTTCCCCTACGTCCCGGGTATAACGCATATAAGGCGCAAGACCATTCCGGTCCCAATGGGAGATATAAGCACCAGTCGCCAGTTCGACCGCGTGTTTTTGGGCAGGTCCAGCCTCCACCAAGACCAAAGGCCGCAGGCCATGCCCTGCGCGCAGCGAGTTAATTTCCTGCAGATGCATCTGGCGCAAGGCATGGCTATGCGGAGGTTCTGTCACGACCGTGTCTGGGGTGGAAGGGATTACGGTACCACTGTCTACAACCGGCAAGTGTGTAGGGAGTGGGGTTACCAGTTCCGCAAATATCCAGGCGCCATCTTCCAGTTGCAGCCATGTACCTTCCACATTGCGACCCGTCACGACCAGTTCCGTACTGCCTGGGACCACGCGCAGTACGGCATGTTCTAGCCCTGGTCCCTGGCGTATGTTGGAGGCGACTGTGGTGCGAGGTGTGGTCTGGGCCCAGCCGAACTCTGCACTCCCCATCAGCCACAGGCACAACGTTGCTGTGATCCAGATTAGAATAGACCTTGACTTTGCGTTCGGACCAACCATGACGGGCATTCTGCTTCCTTATGGACGACAGGATACGAGGACAAGGCCTAAGAGAAAAGAGGGCACAGCGGCTATCAGGATAGGGGAGAACACAACAGATCGGGAATCTTTCTTACCGCTCCTTCCATGTTGGAAGGAGCCAAAACCGGATCGTTTGACATCGGGAAGGACAGCTACCTGATCCCAGAACACAGGGGAATTTTTCACTCTATCAGGTAAGAATTCTCGTAGCCAGAGGCCAGACCTTGTATATTGGATCATACGGGGTCATTGTCAGGCATGTTCGAGTCGGGAGGATTGCATGTCAGTCGCTGCGGTAACGGGAGCCTGGTCGTATCTGGGTCGTCATATCACCCGGAATTTGCTGGGAGAAGGACATGCGGTTCGTTCGCTGACCTCCCGGACGATTCCTGTCGACGATCCGTTCAACGGTGGAGTACAGGCCTATCCCCTGTCCTGGAATCTGGCGGACATGACCAGGGCTCTGGACGGTGTGGAAACCTTGTATAACACGTATTGGGTCAGGCACACACTGCCTCCCATCGGCCATCAGGGGCCGTGGACCACGCATGCGGATGCCGTGGCGAATTCCCGCATCTTGATCGATGCTGCTTTGGCGGCAGACGTGCAGCGGATAGTACACGTCAGCATTACCCATCCGGACCCGGCAAGTCCCCTGCCTTACTTCAGGGGTAAAGCCGAGGTGGAAGACTATATCAAGAACAGTGGCTTGACCTATGCCATATTGCGTCCCTCCTGTTTCTTTGGTGCCAACGACATCCTTATCAACAACATCGCCTATGCCGTACGCCGTTTTCCGGTATTCTTCCTGCCTGGCCCATTGGGTTATCGGATTCGCCCCATCCATGTCAGAGACATGGCAGAACTCATGTGTACCTACGGGGCAGGCACCGGACACGAAGTCCGGGATGCCTGTGGCCCGGAACAGTATCCCTTTGACGGCTTGGTGCAGCGGATGGGGGAATGGTTGGCTGGGCGCAGACCCCGCATCGTGACTTTGGGCACCTCCCTGTGCCTGGCCCTGTATCAACTGGCAGGGCAGATGTTGCGGGATACCATTCTGTCCCGTGACGAGCTCGAAGGTCTTTCCGCCGACCTGCTGGGATCTGACGAACAACCCCTGGGAACCACCCGGCTTTCAGTATGGGTTCAGGACAACCGGCACTCCCTGGGGCTCAAGTTCCAGCCCGAACCCCCGCGCTAGCCAGCTTCACATGGTGAAGTTCCAAGACGGAACCTGTCCTGTTGGATCCGTGACGGCTTTCTCAGGATTTGTGATCAGAGTCCAAGAAAGTCTTCATCACAAGGCCAGCCACCAATACTGCACAAATTGAAAGTGTTACTTTCAATTTGTGCATTCCTTGCGGTAGGGCACGGCATGGACAAATGCGAAATCCACTTCTGAAGCTCCCAACGGGCCGCTTTGGGTCCAGCCCCCAACATAGTCCCAGGAGAGAAAGTACCAGATGGCTTTCATGTGTCCTCACGGGTGAATATCTAAGATGGAACTTGACAATACTCCCTGAAAACAGGAATGGGCTGCGAATGTGCCAAGGGTTTCAGAAACGCAATGAAGAAAATCTGCCTGAAAGCCAATCAAGCTGTCCCCCGCACTGATGTACTGGACCTGACAGTTCCGTCATCCCTAGTCTAGCTCCGTAATATCCTTCGGAGACACAGGACAGCAGAATACTGTGGCATAATGTGCGGACTTTGAGGGAAGAAGGGCACCGCATGGAGAACTTCACCAACCTGATGAGCGTCCACTCACTACCCCTTCTGTGTTTAGGCTGTTAAAGAAGGAACACAGGATTTCATACAACCATTACCTTTTGGGGGAGGTAGCAGGAGGAGATCGTTTGGCCTCGGGTAATCCTACGGTACGATTAAGGGTATCCTCTGGCAACACGAGAAAAATATCGGGAACCATCGGCGCAATCCAGTTCACCAAATTCAAGGTGAGGTTCTTGTCCGGGCAGAAGACTGTCCCTCCCTTCAGGAATAGCAAGCAACCTTGAAGGTGTCAGTGTGAGAATTCCGCTTCACGCCATCCATCACGATCAAAAAGGGTTCGCCCAACTGGCACAACTCTGTACCAAGACCAGTGCATGCTTTCTGGATGAAATCGAGATTGATATGGAGGCCACTTCTTGGTTTGACGCCGACATGTGCGCAGTATTGGGAGCGGTCCTCTGCTTGATGGTAGATGACCTGAATACCGTCCACTTGTCAAACATTCCTCCTGGAGTCAAGCATATTCTTTCTCGCAACGGCTTTCTCAGCCATTATGGTCGTGAAAAAATGCCGGATCGCTGGAACACCACCGTATCCTATCGGCGATTCGATGTGAGAGACGATCTTCACTTCGCCAGCTACATTGAGGACGAATACGCCCAACGCCCTGAAATGCCGGATATGTCCCCTGAATTGCTGAAAAAGTTCCGTCACAGTGTCCTGGAATTATTTAGCAACGCCGTATGGCACTCTCAGACCCGACTAGGCATTTTCAGCTGTGGCCAGTTTTATTCCCAAAAGAATCGCTTGGCCTTTACGGTTGTAGATCTTGGAATTGGCATGCGCCAAAACATAAAGAACTGTCTGGGACTTGAACTTTCTTCAACCGAGGCCATCGTATGGTGTACTACCGGAAGTAATACGACACGCAGAGGCAGTATCCCCGGCGGCTTGGGCCTGAAAATCCTCTGTGATTTTATTGACTTGAATGGGGGTTGTATTCAGATAGTATCAGATGATGGTTACTGGCAAAGAGAAAGACAAAGGGTAACTTACACAACAATGTCCAACCGCTTTCCCGGCACTGCCGTGAATATCTTGATCAATAGTGCAGATCCGAAAACCTACGTTCTTTCTTCAGAACTGCATCCGGATGATATTTTCTAGAAGAAGAGAGTTTGGCTATGCCAAAGGAAATCACCATTTCGCTCCTCGAAGTTATAGGCAGTCCTCTGTGTGTCGCCTCGCGTGATGGACAGAAAGTCTATAAACGTCTGGCCGCCGCGTTGGCAGAGGGTTGCCGGGTAAATCTTTCCTTCAACCACGTGACGGCGTTGACTTCGGCCTTCCTCAATGCGGCTGTGGGACAGTTGTATGGGAAGTTCGATGAGCAGCACATTCGCAGTCTTCTGCGCGTAAAGGAAGTCGAACAGTCGGACCTTGTCCTTTTGAAACGGGTAGTGGACTCTGCCAAAAAATACTTTGAAGATCCGGCCTACTTTGAACAGGGCCTACAGGACGAAATGGGAGACGAAGACGGTGGCTAACGTCGAGTCGGTGGAAGGCTATCACTTCACTCCGCAAGATCGACTCTTTTTTGACACCAACATCTGGCTGTATCTTTTGGGCCCGCAGAAGCCTAGGAATCGCGTCGTTGAAATTTATTCACAGATGTTTCTGGAGGTTCTGCGCAGAGAAAGCCAGCTTTTCATCGATGTGCTAGTCCTGTCGGAATTCTTTAATACCTACTCCAGGATTCTTTTCAACCACGTTCAGAGACAGAACTCTTTCAGGAATTTCAAGGAATTTCGAAACAGTGCCGGTTTCATCGGCATTGCTCAAGATATTTCAGTGGATGCCATGACAATCCTGAAACACTGTTCAAGGCTGGAAAGTGGATTCTCCACCCTGGACATTAACGGTACACTGGACAATTACACTAAGGGCTCCTTCGACTTTAACGACCAAATAATTGCAGATCTTTGTCGCGTTAAAGACCTAATGCTTATAACCCACGATTTCGACTTCAGAAAACAAGACTTACCGCTTCTCACCGCGAATCGGAGACTACTCAATTACGCATAATCTTTGCTCCCAATAACGTTAACAGATTCTGATATCAGCAAGGTCCTGCTTTTCTTCAGAGGCTATTGACATCGTCATTTTGGATTTGGCCCGGCGCAATCGAACTTTGTTCTGAGTCCTTGGGTTGCCTTTCTGGACAGAAAAATATCGGGATCACTCTACTCATTCTTCCTGGCTGAATCAGAGACCTAGATAGGTGGCGAACCATTCTAGTGATTGCTGCCAGGCATCCTGTGCAGCTTCAGCATGGTAGGAGGAGCGAGTATCATTGAAGAATGAGTGCCCGGCCCCTTCATACACCAGGCGTTTGTTGGGCACGCCCGCTTCCGTCAGGGCCCGTTCCAGCTGCTCCGTGCGGGGCAAGGGATAGGCTTGATCCGTAGCCCCCCAGATCGCCAGCAGGGCACCATGAACCTGAGCGGCCTCCTCATCTGACAGAGGGGTTCCATAAAAGGAAATAGCCGCGGCATTCAGCGCATTGTAGGCGGCAAACGCTTGAGCGATTCGTCCCCCCAGGCAAAAGCCAATGATGCCCACCTTGTCTCCCTTGGTGGCTTCCAAATCCAGAAGGTAGCGCGCGGCCACGTCCAATTCGGCCAAGGCCGTAGCCTGATCCAGCGCCATGGCCAGTTTGCGGGCCTCGGTGGGCTCTGTGGCCACTTCCCCGTGATACAGATCAGGGGCCAGGGCCACGTATCCTGCTTGGGCTACACGGTTGGCTACATCCTTGATATGGGGATTAAGGCCCCACCATTCCTGAATCACCAGCACGGCCGGTGCAGGACCGGACGCGGGAAGAGCCAGATGCCCCTGCAGGGTCTGCTGATCATACGCGCCGTATTCCACCATGGAGGTGGTCAAGCCCTCAGCCGAGGCCTCTTCGTCTCCTTCCGATCCCACACCTTCGGGAGCAGCTGGAGGTTCAGGTACGGTGACAGAACAGGCCGCCAGCAGAACGGAAGCGGCACTGGCACCCACGAGCGAACTGGCTCCCTGCACGAAACGGCGGCGGGTGATGTGTCCATATTCAAACTGATCAATGGTGGCCAGCAACTGTTGGCGCTTCTTGACTCCCAGAGCTTGGGGTAAAACAGCAGAGGTGAAATCCCGGGTTTCCGGGAGCAGAGAACGGCACACAATTGTCTCCTTCTGGGTTGGTCTCGCCGTAACCAGACGGGTCGTCTGGCCTATACTTGCAGGAAATGATTCCAAGTATAGCCTGTGCAGCTGGCCCGCCGGGCGAAAATGGCCCTGGTTCACCCATTCGCCAGCCCTACCGGCATTGCCTAAGGAGAGGTCTTGCTATGAAAGTTCTGTTTATTGGCGGTACTGGTATCATCAGTTCCGCGGTTACGCCCATGGCCATAGAACAAGGCATGGATCTGTATCTGCTCAATCGGGGACAGAGCATTCGGCCCCTTCCGGCCGGGACCACGCATCTCCCGGCTGACATCCATGACCCCCAGGCGGTCGAGGCTGTCTTATCCGGACACGAATTTGATGTGGTAGTGAACTGGGTCGCCTATGTCCCTGAGGATGTCACGCGGGATATCGCGTGGTTTCGGCATCGTACGAGGCAGTATGTCTTTATTAGTTCTGCCTCTGCCTATCAGATTCCCGGCGGTGCGCTGCCCATCACCGAAGGCACCCCGCTGGTCAATCCCATTTGGCCATATTCCCAACAGAAAATCGCCTGTGAAAACGTCCTGATGCAGGCCCATCGGGAAGAAGGTTTTCCGGTAACGATCGTGCGTCCTTCCCATACCTACGACAAGACTTCGGTACCCACTACGGCCGGTCGCTACACGGCCATGGACCGCCTGCAGCGGGGCAAACCTGCCCTGATTCATGGCGATGGCACATCCCTGTGGACCCTGACCCATCACCGGGACTTCGCCCTGGGGTTTGTGGGCTTGCTCGGTCATCCCTTGGCCATCGGTGAAGCGGTGCATATCACCTCGGATGAAGTGCTGACCTGGAATCAGATCCACACGATCCTGGCGCGCGCCTTTGGGGTGGAAGAGCATTTCGTCCATGTCCCCTCCGATCTGATCCATGCTTATGACCCGGAACTGGGGGCCGGCCTCCTGGGCGACAAGGCCAGCTGCAAGGTCTTTGACAACAGTAAGATCAAACGTCTTGTACCTGCCTATCGGGCCGTTATTCCCTTTCACCAGGGCGCCGCAGAGATCGCGCAGTGGTACCGGGAAGATCCAAGTCGACAGGAAGTGGACCCTGTCATGGATCAGATGATCGACCGCATTCTGGATACGTACCAAGCCGTTTGGCCATCCACCTTATTCTGACAGGCGTCTCTCCCCAGTGCCCGGGGTGGGGCCCCTTGTGATTCTTGCCGGGAGTTTCCCGTAATTGCCTTGAAGCATCCTCCAGCTATCAGGCACCGTCTGTAGTGGCATCTTCGACGCGAATGGCTTCCATACACATGCCAACCACGTGATAGTCCAGCTTGGCTTCATGTCCTTTGGGTTGCCTAGAGGGAGATTCGCCGGGTAGGCGGTACAGGTACCACCCACCATATTCAGGGTCCAGGAACTCATCCTGTATGTAGGCAACCATCTGTGGTAATGGAGCAAGCAGGTCATCCCGGGCATGCAAGTCGGCAAGCCGGAGCAAGGCCCGAATGGTTTCACACTGTTCCCACCATCCCTTGCGATCCGTAGTACGCGTACCATCTGGAGCCACGGGGGAAAAGATCCCGCCATGTTCCCTATCCAAGCCAAGGCGTAGACCCGTATCCAGAAAATGGTCCGCTTCTGAGTGAAAGCCCTGGCCCAAACCTCGTTCGGCGGCGGCCGAGAACAGATAGGCCCACTCAAAGGCATGTCCTACATCAATACGACCATCCTGTTCCCGAGGTAGTGGTTGCCACGCTGGATCGTACACTTCCGGTAAGACACGGTCCGGGTCATGAACCAGTTGCTGCAGGATGAAGTCGGCCAGGCTTTCAGCTTCCTGATGCATGTCACTCATACCCGGAATGTCACCGGCGGCCAGGAGTGCCTCAAACAGATGCATCAGGGGATTTTGCGAGCGTAACGGTTCCGTATGGGAGAAATCCCGACTCATGAAGTACCGATACCCGCCAAATTCGTCGTGGAATTGCTCAGACAGTACTTGCCAAGTGGCTGCCAGGGCTTCCCGGTATTGCGGCTTGTCAATGATAGTCAGCGCATGGGCCAGACCGAAGATAACAAAGGCATGTCCATAACAATCCTTGGAGTCGTCTACTATGTCACCCTCGGGACTGCAGGCCTTGAACCACCCACCATAGTCGGCATCCCAGAATTTCTCCACCAAAAAATCGGTGCCCGCCTCGACTGCATCCTGATACCAGGGATCATCTGTCAGGATGTAACCCTGACAGAAGTTATAGATCAGACGGGTCTGGGATACCAATGTACCGAAGTTTCTGTCTTCACGTTGCCAGGCGTAATCAAAATGGCAATGAAACAAACCCTCGGGCGTGACGGCAGCCTGCCATCGGGGCAGGATGTCCTGCAGCAGATGACGGCGGAACCACGAGAGCTCTACAGCATTCTTCCACATGATTCAGACTCCTTGATAGTTCTGTCTTGGTACAGGCCCTGGGCGGACCCATGGATGAGTCGGCTTCTCCCTCTTTGTGGATACCGATGCTGGTTGCAACAGGCACATACCCGGGACGCCTGTAGTTGCCCCTATAGATCAAGCCCCTTGACGGATGAAACTAGGGTAAAGGGGGGTTGCAGTCCGCTGGACAGGGTCCCACTCTCCACGGGGCCCCATACGCGGTGGTGGACTTGGCCCGTTGTTGCCCCCGGCAAGCTATGGTGCAAAGACAATACGCTTCTGCGCGTCGCTGCTGGCATGGCTACCACTACCAACCGGGTCCGGGCCACGCCACCTGTTGGACCAACAAAATAGCAGTTCGGAAGGCGTTTCCGGTTAGGCATGAAACAGTCCTGGAGATGAATAAAGAATGCGGAATGAGTCGGTTCGGTGGACCATGGGTACTTAGACGGTGCAATATCCGGTGTTGGACTTGTATAGCTCAGGTTGCGCCTAATGCCACAGAGGAAGTCTGGGCTTCCTGTCCACTATTGCCGGCACCGCAATCCTTATAGGGATCCTACCACTCGGGAAGACCTGCGTGCCAGGGGATCTCCTGTCTTCCGTAACAGAAGGGGCAGGACAATGAATTGCCGCAAGGCGCCCTCGGCCAGCTGGCCCAGACAGATGCACGGGATGCCGGTACGCTGGCGCGGATGGCGGAAGCGCTCTGTCTCCCCGTTGTCCCCCCGTGCGGCTCGTACCGGACGCTCAGACACGCGCATATGGCAGGCGTGGCGTGTACGGCGGTGCCCAATCGTGGCTGCCAACGGTCAGGAAAAAGTCCGTCACCACCAGGCCCCTTCGGACATCCAGACGCTGATTCAGGCCCACCTGGACCGCTTGCAGGCCGACCTGAGGCCGGTGGACCCGCAACGGCACACCCTGATCCAGTCCCACCCGGATGGGCAACGCCGGACTGCCCAGCTGCAGAGTGGGCCCGGGGCAAGCCCCAGAAGGTGGCTCTCACGACCACCATGCGTAAGTGGCTGCCCCTCCTCAACGCCCTGAGGCGCGACCCAACCTGCTGGCAGGAGAACCTTCATTACTTGCAAGACAGTATCTGTGTTCGATGTCAAGTTATTAAAGAAGGTTTAGGCAGAAGATGGGCTCGTATACTGTGGTAACGAGGATTTGGCATAATGAAGTGGCGATTGCATTAATTTGCGTCTATACTGTCTAATGTTTCCGGCTCACTCTACGGGACCGGGGCGGGTGCCCCTTCTGAGCCGTTTGTACAGGAGGAGAATGCTTTTTTCTGCTCTCTTGGGAGGCTATCTCCATGACATTGAACTGGCCTGAATTCATACCATCCCTTTCCCGCGAGGAACGCGATGCTCTCTACCCGGTAGACGATGACGAACCCATGACCTCTTCCCTACCCCACTACCAGGCCCTAACCTATGCCGTAGAAACCACGCGATACCATTTGCGGGAGGCTGATTGCCTGGTGGCGGGCGATTTCGCCGTGTATTACGAACCCTTGCCACCGGGAGCCCGGGGACCGGGACCCTCGGTCGTACCTGATCTGCTGGTGGCTTTTGGGGTTGAGCTGGACCGCAATACCTCCTACTGCCTTTGGGAAGTCGGCAAAGTCCCTGACTTGGTCATGGAAATGACCTCCAAGACGACTTGGGAGGAAGATCAGTTCAACAAGCACCATCTGTATGCACAACTGGAGGTGCCAGAGTATTGGCAGTATGATCCACACGGCGAATACCTGTCTCCTCGCCTGATGGGTTGGGAACTGGCGGGAGATGTCTACCGCCCCATCAAAGGCCTGGTGCAACCGGAACTGGGGGCTGAGCTGTTCTTCAGTAATGTACTGGACACCTCCTGGGGACGCCTGCTTGATTCAAGTGAGTTGCGTCTGTGGAATCCGCAGGAGCAGAACTGGTATCCCGCTATCTCGGAACTGCAGGCTGATCGATTGAAGCAGGTCCAACGGGCGAAACAGGAGGCGCAACGGGCGGAACGGGAGGCTTCGGCTCGCCGGGCTGCCGAAGCAGAATTGGCGCAACTGAAGGAACGCCTGAAAGCTATGAGCGACGACAGTTAGGTCTTCCGATCTGATCCCCGTGCCACACCCATAGCACTCCTGCAGCCCGACTGTCCTGACGTAAGCGGGGTCAGTTCCCGCCATCAACCAACCTGCAATATCGTCTGCGCCTCTACCATCTGCGCAAAATGACCCCCAGCCATTACCAACTGATCAAAGGCCCCGGTTTCCTGTATCTGGCCATCCTGCAGGTACAGAATCAAGTCCGCATGGCGAATGGTGGATAGGCGATGGGCAATCACCAAGGTTGTCCGTCCTGCCATCAGATTCTGCAGGGCCTCGTGGATTTCCAGTTCTGTGATGGCATCCACGTTGGAGGTGGCTTCGTCCAGCACCAGGATGGGGGCATCCTTGAGTAGAGCCCGGGCAATACTCACCCGCTGACGCTGTCCCCCTGATAGCCGTACGCCCCTTTCACCGATGACAGTATCCAGACCGTAGGGCATTTCCGCAATGAAGTCAGTGGCTCGGGCTGCCTGAATCGCTTCCACCAGATCTGTGTCCCGAGCCTCAGGCTTGCCCAACAACAGGTTTTGCCGAATAGTGCCATGGAACAGAAAGACTTCCTGGAGCACACAGGATATCTGGTTCCGCAAGGCATCCAGGGGCCAATCCCTCACATCCACCTGACCTACTCTTACCGTACCCTCATCTACGTCATACAGGCGCGGAATAAGCCGACTGACGGTGGTCTTCCCGGCTCCGGTAGGGCCCACCAAGGCTACGGTCTGACCCGGCTCAATCGCAAAGGAAACTCCGCATAGGGCCGGGGATTCCGGCTGATAGGCGAAATACACATCCTCAAATTCCACTTTCCAAGAGAGAGCAAGGTGGGTTTCCAAAGGATCCTCTGCGTGTTCAGGACTGCGAATCTCCGATTCCACTTGCAGGAGCTGATAGATTCGTTCCAGGCTGACGACGGCCTTGGCCAGCTTGTCTCCCATATCGGCCAAATGCATGAAGGGCAAATAGATAAAGGAGATATAGGAAACAAACAGAAACAGATCAGCCAGGCTGAGACGACCGTCCAGGGTCCAGGCACCTCCCGTACTCACCACCAGAATCAGCCCCAGCCCACCGGCGATCTCCACCACGCCGCCAGGTATCATGGAAATGTTCATGGCATGCACGGAGGCATCCCGAAAACGCTGGCTGCGTCTGTCTATGCGCTGGAACTGACTCACCTCCTGATTGAACAGCTTAATTTCGGTAAGACCACTCAGATTGTCCTGAACCTGAGCGAATAACTCCGCCAGACCAGACCGTACTTCCCTCCAGAAATGTCGGATCCGTTTGCGCTGCTTATACAGAATGAAGGAAGCCACCGGCAAAGGGGCTATCGCCAGCAATGTCAGTAACGGATCCACCGTGAACAGGATGATCATCATGGTCAGGGGCCCCAGAATGGCCAGGCTGATCTCGGGTATACCGTGAGCCACAAAATCCTCTACGGTTTCCACGTCGCTGATGGAACGGGCCACCAGGGACCCCGTCCGTTGCTGATTGAGGTAGCGGTGACTCAGCACCTGCACATGACGGTAAACCCGGGTAATCAGGTCATGCATCACTTCGTAGGACACGACGTGAGAAAGCCAGCCGTAGCCATAGCGTCCCACACCCCGGAGCAGATAGATTCCCGCAAGAATCAGCACAATATCCGTAATGTGGCTGCGGGTGCCCATCCCGGCTTCAATCAGGGCAATCAGCTTGCGAATGAGGAGAGGTCCCACAATAGTGGACAGCGTGAACAACCCACCCGCCACCACGCACAGGATCATATAAACCAGACGTCTGCCCCGGATCACCTGCCCCATGAACCGGCAGGCAATACCAAGCGCCGAATCTTCTTCAGAACGGGAGTCGACTATCATGGTGATCCTGGGCACCTACCTCAAGAACAAGCCAACGGCAGAACGGGAAAATTCCTTGGCGAGAAACTTTCTCGCCGTAGTGATTATTATATTGGAAGAGTGAAAATCCCATGAGCCAATTCGAATCAGTCCGGGAACTAGACATCCTTCTGGGGGCTAGACTAGACCAAAGAGTGCTTCTCGGTATTGCGGGTCCTCCGGGATCGGGTAAGAGTACCTTGGCGACCCAGTGGTGGGATGTCGCCGAGCAGCAGCATCCGGGACAGGCAGTGATCGTGCCCATGGATGGCTTCCATCTGGACAACACCACATTGGTGGAACAAGGTCTGTTGCCTCTGAAGGGAATCCCAGCTACCTTCGATGCCGAGGGATTCGTGGCGCTGCTGGAGACGATCCATCAGGCTTCCCTGGCTCTGGAAGCTCCTGCCATACCCGTACCTGCCTTTGACCGCAGCATCGAAAGCACGGTTCCCGGCGCCATACAGGTACAGTCATCCCATCGGCTGGTGATGGTAGAAGGCAACTACCTGTTGCTGGATACAGAGCCCTGGAAACGCATTCGCTCCCTATGCACCAGGATTGCCTATCTTGATGTACCCGAATCGATTCTCTACCCCCGTTTGCTGGAGCGGCATATGCAGGGCGGCAAGAACCGTACAGAAGCCACAGCAAAAGTAAGAAGCACGGATCTGCCCAATGCCCACCTGGTGGCGCAGTCCCGTCATCGGGCTGATCACCTCCTGGCCTGGCAACCATAGCAATATTGGGTGTTGTTGACCATGCAGCTTTGGCACCGCGGACGGCGCGGTAGTTCAGTTTGTCTGGTCGCCGGCATCATTCTGAGATCAGCCAGGAGTTGACCGATCCTGTACCCGGAATTCCCCTTTTACTCCAGCCAGCCGGTCCATACGATCACCTTGGAGGCAGGAACCAATCCAGGCACCCCCAAGCGTGTACAGCTTTCTCAGTTATTAACCGAGAGGCCCATCCAGATGCTTGGATGGGCCTCTCGGTTTGGGCAATCAGCCCCAAACCGCTCGCAGGCAGTCCGTATGAAACTATTGGGGTGGCTGCACGATCGAAACTACGTAATTCTCCAGATAGGTAGCCGCCACCCGCTGCACATCTTCGCTGGTAACGGCCCGCATGCGTTCAGGATAATCGGTGTCTACCTGGTGTCCGGCACCCAGCATCTCAAACCAGCCAAAATAGAATGCCTTGTCTTCCGTGGTTTCGGTATTGATCAGGAAATCTCCCACTTCTCGCTGGACGGCGAGTTGCAGTTCCTCTTTACGGACACCGTTGTCCCGGATATCCTGCAGGATGGCGAGTATGTCATCGACCACCTGTTCGCCGTAATCCGGAGCCACAATGGCATAGATGGCAAGATGGCTGTTGCCCGCCCGGGAAGGGAAGAACGAGCCCACCGAATAGGCCAGTCCCTGCTGGCCCCGCAGAATGTCAAACAGGCGGCTGGAAGCTCCACTGCCCACCACACTGTTCAATATCTTCATGGCGGAATAATCGTCATGGGAAATGGCCGGGCCAGGGAAGCCCATGACCAGCCACACCACACCGCTGTCCGCCTTTTCCGTGACTTCCTTGCCTGGTTCGGCAAGCTCAATCTGGCGCGAACCGACTGGAGTCGGAACTTCCGCATCCTCCAGGGTCCCAAAGGCTGTTCCGAGCCGGGCCGCCATGAGTTCTGCATCAATGTTGCCGATAACGGTAACCACCATGTTGCTGGGCACATAGTAACTGGCATAAAACTCCTTGACCTGATCTAAGGTAAGGATCTCCATGGATTCTTCGGTTCCCAGGTCGGGATTACCATATCCGCTGTTTCCGTAGAGCGATAGCAGGAGTTGGTCGTAGGCAGTCGTAAAGTGGCTGTCCTGCTGGGCTTCTATCTGCAGGAGGGTATCCCGCTTCAGACGATCAAACTCCTCCTCCGCGAAGGCGGGATTCTTCAGCACGTCCAGCAATACCGGCAGGGCCGTGGGCCAGGTATCCGCCGTCGCCACCAGCGTCATGTTACCCATATCCGGCAACTGGGATTGGGACAGGGACGCGCCCAGGTTTTCAATCGTGTCGAAGATTTCTTCCTCTGACTGGCTTTCGGTCCCTCTTAACATGAGAGAATTGGTAAAGGAAGAGATACCGGCCTGGGCCGAAGTTTCCACGGCCGTACCCGTTCCCACCAGCACCTCGAAAGCCACCACCTGAGTCGTTGGGTCCTCTCTCAGAATCAGACGCAGGCCATTGTCCAGCGTTATCAGCCCTCCGGGCTCCTCTGCGGCCAGGTCAGCGGCTGTTTCAGGAGTCAGCCGGAATTCCATCTGACCATTCGGCTTGACATACTTCTGGGCTACGGCCACCACGTCCTCGACCGTAATATCCCGAATCCGATCCATGTATTCAAAGGAGTCCCTTGGGTCCCCGGATACAGTGGCGTAAAAGCCCAGATCAAAGGACAAACCAAGGCTGCTTTCCAGACCGCGTACATTACGGGCTAGGAGCACCGTCTTGGCGGTATCAACCTCTTCCTGGGTTAGCTGACCTTCCCGTATTCGGTTGATCTCCTGCAACAAGGCACTGCGGGCCACACTTGCCTGTTCCGGTGGATACTGGGCTGACAGCTGGAAGTTACCCGGCAGTCGGGTGGTAAAGTAGTTGGCGTCCGCCGACGTAATTACTCCCAGATCCCGCACGATATTCTGGTAGAACCGGGAACTGCGATTCCCTGATAGCACGAAAAGCAGAACGTCCATGGCCACGACGTCGTGAAAGTCCTTGACTTCCGGTCCTGGCCAGACCAAGCGCAGTCTTTCCTGGTCGGAATCCCAATTCAGGACAACCTGCTCAACTTCGGTGCGTAAGGGAGGCGCAATCGGTTCAAAGGCAGGCAGTTCCTTGGCTGCCATGTCCCCGAAATGGGCCTGAACCTGTTGCAGTGCACTCTCAGAGTCAATGCCCCCGGCGACCAGGACCGTCATGTTATTGGGGACATAATAGAGATCCAGCCAATTGAGAAAGTCTTCGCGCGTAATACCGGAAACGGTTTCTTCTGTGCCCAGGATAGGCTGGGCATAGGGGTGATCCCCGTAGTACATTTCATAGACCTGATAGGTCAGGAAACTGCCGGGACTGCTATTGCGTTGGTCCCCTTCCCGCAAGACTACATCCCGTTCCAGGATCAGATCCTCTTCGGCGAAATTGCCGTTAATCAGGATGTCCGCCATGAGTTCAATTACCGAGTCGATATGTTCGGCGGGGCTTGTTATGTAATACTGGGTCCAGTCCAAGGATGTACTGGCGTTGGAGGAGCCACCCCAACCCTCCACTACCGTATCCACCTGGGGATATTTGTCGGAACCCTTGAATATCATGTGCTCGAAGAAGTGGGAGATGCCACTCAGTTCCGGTGGTTCCATCGCCGAACCAACCCCAATCCACACATTGACCGTGGCGACGCGAGAACCCTCTTTGGGAGCCAGCACGACCGTCAGGCCGTTATCCAACGTCGTGACGGTAATGCTGTCACGCACTCTATCCTGAGCCAGACTTGGCCCACCGGCAAGGGGTGCCAGGATCCCAGCCCAGAGACCCACAGCACAGACCAAAAGAAATGCAATACGATGTGATAGCTTCAACATGAACGGTGATCCTGAATTTTGGGAAATCGTAGCCGTGCACCTTGCGCGCGAACCAAGTGCAGTATACAGACTGTCCAGAGCTGCTGAGATAAATTTCTTGTAAATATTTCGGGGTTGTTCCCAGGGAGTCTCTGTGGGAGCAATCCGAAACGTGGCAGGTTTCTCCCTCCCTGCCTGTCAGAACCGAGGCCCCTTGTACGATCAGGGCTCCGCTAGCCAACGTATGCTTCTATACCCCTTCCTTCCGTTTATTCATCTGAATGGGAATTATATATCTAAGTAACAACTCGGATATATCCTGTTCACGGGTCGTTACCGTGCCTAACGGCAACGCTGCTCGCCGTGCAACGGCCCCTTTCCCGCGGGCCGGGACGCGGTGTTCCGTGCGTCCCAGCATTTTGCACGCCAAGTGAAGTATCACACAGATGTTTTGTTACTTAGGTATATAAATCCCATCTGAATCCGCCTGGATTGACCTACGGGACTTGGAATCTCGCTCGGGCAAACCGAAGGCCTCCCGCACCAGTTGCTCCAGAAACTGAGTCCGCACATCCGACAAGAAGGAGAACAACCTCTTGCGTTTGGATTTTGCCAGGTAGCCCTAGTTCTGAACACACAGCGTAATGAACAGATTGACTTTGCGATCCGGCATGTCCACATACTGGGTAATGGCTCGTTTGGCCTGATCGAAATGTACCAGGTAGTCTCGCCCTTCGATCAGTTCCGTCTGAATAGTGGTCTCAATGAAGTGGTAGAGGGCTTCCGCCTGTGTCGTCATGTCCAGGTAGCAAAAATACAGGGCGGTGTCATTGTGCACAGTCATATGCCCCGCTGGATCGAAGGTGTAGTCTGACAGCCGCGTCAGATGGCGGGAAATGGCATTGAGGGACTGCAGGTAAGCTTCAGGCTGTTTTTGCATACAGGCCGATACCGGAAAAATCAGACCTGGAGGGGTGTAACCACGTTGAGCCAGAATGTTGTGCACGAGGAAACGATGAGCCCTTCCATTGCCATCAGTAAAAGGATGAACGAAAACAAAGCCGTAGGCAATAGCCGCCGCATGGATAACCAGAGAGACCTCGTGGGATCCCATGAGGTGGTGTGCGTTGAGCAAACCGGTCATCAGTGAAGCAATATCCTGGGGACGTGCTGGCACCAGGTCCACAATCTCGCCCTGGAAAGAGCTCTGTCCGACAAACGTTTGATGTGAACGGTACGTCTGGTCTTGCGCATGGGACTCCACAATGGTGTTCTGGACCTCCCGCAAACCTGCGTGCGATGCGAAGTCGCGGTGTTCCGCCTGCTGGAGCAGAGCCATGAAGCGACGGGACCGATCCAGAGACGGAATTTCTTGTTCAATGGCAAAGGAGGCCTTGGTCTCACCCAGGTAGAGGGAGGTCAGGACACGTTCAAGCATGGATGGGGCACAGGCTTCCAAGGCCAATTGGCCCTGACCCGTAAAATCTTTTTCTTCGAATTGTTGCAGGACGGGGGTACGGTACACAATGGGACAAAAATCCCGCGTGCCCAGCAGGTTATTGCGGATGCCGTAGCGCCGGCAGCGGGTTCCGGGTTCCCGCGTATAGTAATCATGGCGATCAAGCACATCAACATAGGCTTGGCGTTGCAGATCAGGCAGCGGCAGGCCTCTTCCCGTAAGCCATTCGGACAGAAACCACATGCGCCGCAATACCGGACTGGTAGGCCTAGCCGCAATGTAGGCCGTAATTTCGGCCTCGGATAGGCGGTCAAATACCAAGCGTAGAATGGTGAGATTCAGCCGTTCGTATTTCAGGGCAAATTCCAATTGGGCACAGGTCGCGGAACCAGGTTGGTAACGCCGGGGGAAGAATTCAACGAGTTGCCCGTATTCTTCTTGCTGCGAGCGTGAGGTTACGGACGCAATCCGCGCTTCTTGTGTCAAGGGGAACACCGCAAGACTATATCGTTCTATCAGTGCCGTATATCCTGCCAGCGCATGGCCAGTTGGCACAGGATCAAGCCTCAAGGAAATACTTATGCAAGATGCAGATTCAGTGGAAAAATCCACGCATTATTGGAAAATTCTACGCTACAGGACAATTCAATGGAAAAATCCACGCAACTGGAAGGGTAGATGCTGCACTTGGCAGATGAATGCCAGCAGGGCGCAGGATCACCTTTCTGTGCAGTCCTTCAAGGACTACCAAGTTCTGGTCCTGCAGCGGGTCCAACCAAGAATGTGCTATTCAGGATCCCACGGAGCCATGGGGCCAGATCAGGCTGGTATGGAAACGCCGTTCTCCCAAGTTGAGACCTGATACCGATCAATGTAGAAATACTTGTCGGTATGGGAATTGTTGAGCGTATGTACCTGGTCTCGCGGCGCCACCTGCAGATCGCAGGCTCCCTCTTCATCCCCGGTGGGGGACTCGTATTCGATCCGCACATGGACCGAACCGTCGTCGTGGGTCTCCTCAATGCTTCCTGTCCGCCGGTAGTGAGCCCAGTCCCAGCCTCTTTCGCGCCAGACTTCCCGTTCGGCAATCTGGGCATACTTTGACATACCACTCCAGCCCCGATAGCATGCCAGAAGCTCGTCCAGGGGACCGGATCGCGTAAGGAGGGCATCCACCAGTTCTGGTTTCAAATGCCCGAAAGCCTGACCTGAAGGCATGTCCATGAGGGTAGGGGCCAAGCGGTGGCCGCCCAGATGGCTGACCTGCCAGATCCGGGCGCGGGAACTGCCATTCACCCTACTTCGTTCTCGCAGCAGTGGCAGCAACTCCGATCCGAATTGGCCACAACACACGTCCCGGGCATCGTGGGTACAAAGAAAAATATCGCGGTCAGGAGCATCATCATCGCGAACCCCTGCCGGGGCCTTGCCCGACACCAGGGCTGGGAGAAAATCCAGCAACTCTGTCGTGGGTACGACATACTCCTGCCTGACATAGGCCGCAAAGAGAGGAGAACTGACGGGATGATCCGGACGTTGATAGAAAAAGACACGGGTCTCATCTTCCCGGGACAGATTCGGTTCTGGCTGCATGGCCAGTAAGCGGACGGGGGTCTTGCCATCAGCCATCAGCCCGGCTGTCTGCTTGATCTGCCGTGTAAAGTCTGACGTCTGCCACACATCCCGGTTCCAGGGCGTGGGAATCTCAACAATCAGGCAGTAAGCGAAGGGAGTAGCCGATCCGATTGGATCCTCACCATTGGCCTGGGAATACAGACTACACAAATGCTGTTCAGCGCATGAATCGGACACTATTGATGCTCCTCAAATTCTGAAAATCCCTTGGCGATGCATACCGCTCATCAACGAGTAGTAAAAGATGGTAGGAAGCTGAGCAGGGCCGAAATGCACAACACGGCCCCGCCCCAAGTACCACATAAAGAATCCGATGCACACGCAAATCCTCTGGCAAGTCTAGCGGGTTACTCGGGTTCCGCATAATATCCAATACGATCGGCCAGCGGCACGGGCTCATAGAAATCCCGCTGTCCCGCTTCCTGATACCAGTAGGCTACCGCATCATAGAGACAGACGTTGCCATCGCCCCAGCGGTTGCTCTTGTACTTTTCTATGCAACCTTCGAAATACTGCTGGAAGGGAATATCGTCACAGATGTGAAAACGATTGACGGAAGTATGCCCGTTCCCGTCCAGATCAATGTAGGGTTGGCAGGCGAAGGCGCTGTCGAAGATCGGAAAGGGCGGCTCGGCGGCCCAGGCATAGCCAATATAGTCTTCTGACCCCGTGCCGAAAGTAGAGGGGAATTTCTCGCCGTCTACGAAAAATTTCTCGTCGCCTTCTCCCCACCACCAGTCAATGGTCTTGTTCCGGCCTTGGCCATACCACCAGGTCGCAGGCGGCTCCACCGGGATTCGCCATCGGTTCCAGACGTGCAGATGTACGCCGCAAAATCGTCCCGGTCCTTCCGCATGCAACAGCGGCCAGTCAATATCCCGGCCACTGTGCAGGGATTTTTCCAGCAAGGCATCCCGATGCCATTTCGCATGGAAGCGCAGCAGTTCGTGGGCATCCTGGTCCAGTTCCCGGGTCACTATTTCAAAGCGCAGGGCACGGGTCTGGTTCCCCTCATTTTGCAGGAACAGATCAGCCTGTCGGGCAAAGGGCATGAACCAGTGGCTGTAGAAGTAGCCCGTCGTCATGCCTACGGGCAAAGCCCGATAAGGCTGGATACCGGGCGCTGCGCCGAAGAAGTCCCCCAGAGGCGACCAGACACTGGGTTGACTCTCCCTATCCCAGTGGATCGCGAAAGCCAGTTCGCGCAGGGCGGTATCAGCATCCTGAATTAGGCTGGGGTCCGGATAAACGCGCAAACCGGTAATGGCTTTGTTGCCCACAAGGGAAGCAACCGTACAGGTTTCTCCCGGATGTATTTCAATCTCTGCCTGTAACGTTTCGCCCTTGTCCTGCCCGGGCATGGACCATCCACGAAACGCCAGTTCCCGATCCTTTTCGGCCAGCATGATACGGTGGGCATTGTCGTCATCCCCCGTGTAGAGGGGGAGTACAGTGCCTTGCGGCAAGCCGCTGTACGTTATGTGATAGTACCTGCCCCAGCCCTCGCAGAGACGTATCTTGCAGGAACGGTTATACGGAATGGGAATATACCGGTTATGGCCCCGGGACAGGGTCATGGCCAACTCAGGCAGATTGTAATCCTGCAGACCAATTCCGCCTCCGAAGAAATCCTGGAATGGCACATCCACGACGGGTTCAGGCTGTTCATCCAGGAAAATCTGGATATGACCGGGACCCGGTGAGGCAGACCAGATCCGCCAGATAATACCAGGTCCTTCCTGTGCAAAGACAACCAGGCTGTCGCCTTCGCGGCGGATGAAACCGTCACCGTCCCGGTTGGCGTTCCAGTCTTCATATGTGTCAGTGTCCCCGTTATAGCGGGAACTCCGGTCATAGCTGGAATGACAACCGGCCCGCTCACCCGGGACGGGAGGCACAGCCAGGCGTTCCAGATCAGAGAGACGCTCTATCAGATCCCTGTAGGTAAGCCGCATGGAGTTTCCCTGGTTTCTTGCTGACAGTGTTCCGGTAGCGGTATTTTCCGGGCTCCGTCTTGACAGTCTGGAGCCTGCCCATTATTTACATGAACTGGCGCAGGTAACGGCCTGCCTGGACCAAGCCGTATTTGCGTCGGTCCAGGGTATCTTCATAAGCCCGATCTTCGGCCTCAATGCAGACAGCCCCTTCGTACCCGGCATCGCTGAGCACGGAATAGAACAGACTCCAGTCTACGTCGCCTAATCCAGGTAGCTTGGGGGTGTGGTACTCCAGTGGATGGGCCAAGACGCCGACCTGATCCAGTCGATGTTTGTCTACCCGGGCATCCTTTGCATGTACATGTATAAAGCGATCCGCAAACTCGCGGATGGCCACCAGGTAGTCCATGTGTTGCCAAATCAGGTGGGAAGGATCAAAGTTCAGGCCAAAATGGGCACTGGGGATGACGTCAAACATGTGACGCCAGACCGTGGGGGAGATGGCCAGATTCTGTCCTCCGGGCCATTCATCGGCTGTGAACAGCATGGGACAATTCTCAATCCCCACCTTGACGTTCTGGTCCTCGGCAAAGGCGATGATTTCCGGCCATACTCTTTCGAATTCCCGCAGATTGTCTTCCAGCGAACGCGTGTGATCCCGGCCTATGAACGTGTTGGCAATGTTTATGCCCAGCGTGGCCGAAGCAGTAATGACTTTTTTGAAGTGCCCAATGTACGTCTCCCGTTCGGTCGGATCGGCCGTAAGTGGATTGGGATAATAGCCCAGCCCCGAAATCTCCACTCCATATTGGTTGACCAGAGCCTTGACCCTTCCCGCCTCGGCCTCGGTGAAGTCCGCGACGTCGATATGGGTCACACCGGCATATCGACGCTGGGCCCTGCCCGCGGGCCAGCACATGACTTCGATACAGTCAAATCCTTCGGAGGCGGCAAAAGCCAGTACTTCCTCCAGGGAAAGTTCCGGCAGGATAGCAGTGACAAACCCCAATTGCATGATGGCAAATCCCCTCTTGTGTTCCTGGTGACAGCAGAAACTGGTCCTCACTTGCGCTGCCGTACTGGGAGCAGCGTCCTGGCTTGGCATCCGCTTACATGAATGAATTATAGGGCAGGCAGACTCTTTTGCCGTCTTGTCCTTTTCTCTATGTCCCTCACACTACAAACTTCCGTCTGGGCTTGATTCGTTCGCCCCCACCCGTATCGAAGAGTGTTACGTTCGCTTCAAGTGGGAAGCCTCGCCGGAATCCCGTCGTCCTGGCACAGACGAGTCAATGCCCTTGTATCCTCAGCGGAGGCGGTTGCCTGGCAGTCTAGTCCCTCATTAGGGTGTTGAGGAGGGTTAGTAACTTGTGCCTGGTGGTCACGAGAGCCACTTTCTTGGATTGGCCGGCTTGAAGTAACCGCCGGTAGCAAGGCTGGTTCATGGGATTCACGCGGGTTGCGGACAACGTCGCCATGTAGAGAGTCTAACGTTATTCTGTTGCAGGTCCCTGATGTTCGGCCCTGTATGTACAGGCGAGTTACTCCGGGAAGTAAGCCGTTATGGCTTCCAGGCGTTGGGAAAGGCGGTCTTCAGTGACCTCTAGGTCGTACTGGCTCTGCAATCCTATCCAGAATCCCGCAGAGTTCCCGAAAAAGCGGGCCAATAGCAAGGCCGTCTCTGCAGTGATAGACCGCTTCCCGTGGACGATGGAATGAATCCGTCGGGCATCTACGCCGATGGCCTTGGCGAGTCTATATTGGGTGATCTTCAAGGGTTGAAGGAACTCTTGATCAAGAATCTCCCCCGGATGTATGGGAGGTAGTTTCGGACTGTGAGTCATCTCTGTGGTCATTGGATTCCCCTTCAGTGGTAATCCACTATCTCAACTTGATAGGCGTTACCGTCACTCCAGACGAAGCAGATGCGCCACTGGTCGTTGATGTGAATGCTGTACTGTCCCTCTCGGTCTCCTGATAGGGCCTCCAGCCGATTCCCTGGAGGCACCCGTAGGTCTTGGATGCTTATGGCGTTGTTCAGCATCATCAGCTTCCTCTGTGTCCGGCGCTGGATATCTTGTGGAAGCGCGGTGACGCGCCGTCGCTCAGCGACAGCTTGGGTATCCTTGTCTCGGTAACTCTGAATCACAGGTCTATATTAGTACAATGTACTAATAGTGTCAAGCACTATGAACCTCCATACGAAACATTTGTAAAGGCTAAAACAGACATTTCCAGGCTAATGGGAGATTTCGATCTTTACATTTATCCATACTGAACACTTGACGGTCCTGCCTACATCGGGGGCAAGATCCCAGAGAAGGGAAGGAGTACGGCCGCCGGGCTTTATCGGCTATGTTGCGCCATTACAAGCAGCAATACCATTATCCTATGCGCATTCCTCGTCGACGAGGCAAAGAGGGAAGAAACCCTTAACCTGGTCTTCGGTACGATAACGAATCGAGTATCACAGGTGGTTAGAACCCACGCCAGCCGGGCAAGGCAGCCGCCTGCCGGACCCATTCCTCCATCTGTTCCTCGTCAAGTGCGCCTTCGTAGACGTCAACCCAGCGCGAATCCTTGTCCTTGCCTGAGCCTGGTGGAACGGGTCGCAGCGACGCACCGTTTAGGAAGGTAACCTTCACATAACGGGTAAAGACGTGGTAACTGACGAACCACCCTTGGCCCTCCAGACCATACCAGGGTGAGTTCCACCTTACCGCCTTGCGCACGTCAGGCACGGTACGCACGATGAGCTCGTCAAGGCGGCGCCCAACATCGCTTTTCCAGCCTGGCATGGCCGCGATGTAGGCCTGCACCGGCGTGTCGCCGTCAGCCTTCGCGATCTGAGGATTGCCACCTGAGAGGAGTACGGGTTTCGTGTTGGCTTGTTGGGTGCTGGCCTTCTTTGCTCCCTTCGTTGACTGCCTGGATGTTTGGCTGGCCATCTTGTTGACTCCTATCTGCGCCTGGTGTGGCTGACTTGATCAGAAAAAACCCGAAGGTCAAACGTACGTGGACGGGTTATCTCCTATTTGACCTCAAAGCCGGTGACGTCGTACTTCCCATGTGACTCGTCTTATTGTCTTATCCCTGCAGCTGTGACTTCGTCCACAGAAATTAAGGACATCCACCAGGAATCCTCGCCTCACCTGCGGTAGAACAAGATCAGGGGAAGTCCATCATCTGCCTGGAAAACGGCGCAAGCGTTTCAGTCAATGCACAGCACCGGATCCCCTAGCACCTCGGGCCGCACCTGAATTCCGAGCCCTGGGGATCGGGAAGCAGCCATGCGTCCCCGTTGCCGCTGGGGCGCTCCTGTGGCCAGACTCCGGGTGACATAGCTATTGAAATCAGTGGCGGTGAACAGGAATTCCGGTGGGGTACTGTGAGCCATGGCGGCAATGGCTGCGGTTACGATATCCCCGCCCCAGCTGTCCTCTATGGTCATGGCCACACCCAAAGCGATACACAGATCGCGTACCTGACGGGTCCGTGTTAGGCCTCCCAGCTTGCCAATTTTCAGGTTGACCACATCCATGGCCCCATCAGCCACTCCCCGCAACAAAGGGTGCAGGCTGTCCATCACTTCATCCAGCACAAAGGGATGGGTGGTATTACGGCGGATGGCCAGACATTCTTCATAACTGGCACAGGGCTGCTCGATATAGACATCCACATCGTGCACACCCCGCACGACGCGCTGGGCCTCATGCAGCAGCCAACCGGTGTTGGCATCAGCAATCAGGATGTCGTCGGGTTGCAATACCTGCCGCACACTCCGGATGCGGGCAATGTCCTGTTCTACCGTGCTGCCCACCTTGAGCTGGAACCGGGTATATCCTTCCGCCCGATAGGCAGCCACGTTCTGCGCCATGCGCTCCGGCTCATCCTGGGAAATGGCCCGATAGAGCACGAAGTCTTCTCCCTGAAATCCCCCCAGCAACCGACAGACCGGTTCACCGGTAGCCTGACCCAGGAGGTCCCAACAGGCCATGTCCAGGGCTGATTTCACGTAGGGATGCCCCTTGAGGGCCTGGTCCATCCGCTGATTCAAGATGTCCAGTTCCCGCGGGTCCAGCCCTAACAGGGAAGGTCCCAACTCCTGTATCCCGGTACGCGCACCAGCCGCATAGGCCGGCAGATAGAAGGGCCCCAAGGGACATACCTCGCCCCAGCCTATCAACTGGTCATCTGTATGTACACCTACTACCGTACTGTCAAACACTTCCACCGATTTGCCGCCGGACCAGCTGTAGCGACCTTCATGCAGGGGCAGATCCACCTGATACACCGAAATACCTGTGATCTTCATAGAATTCCCAGTCCTCCCCAAGGTTTTCCTGGCCTGATCCTGGCGCCAAAATGCCGATAGGCAGATGGACTGTATCCAGACTATAATAGTTTATCCAGCTTTCACTTCGCTGTTTAACAGGCAGGTCACCATGAACCAGAGTGGCTTCATGGAACATCCTCCGAGACATCGCACCCGCGGGAGGTGATGTAAATCATCAGGTTCTACCTGCTCCGCGTAGAACTTCTGAAGTCACATCCCAGGATCTGGCGGCGTGTCTTTGTGCCTTCGCGCATCTCCCTCTCTAATTTGCACCTGGTAATCCAGACCGCCATGGGTTGGGGCGGCCTGCAGCGGTGGCAGTTCGTTATCCATCAGCAGACCTATCAGGATTCCCTGCCTGACCAGGACCAAATCCTGCAGGACCTGGTCCAGCGGCGCGGCGCCTCTTTTGTTTATACCTGTTTTGATGGAGATGCCTGGCCCCATAAAGTTACCCTGTCCAATCAGGACTTCAACCCGGGCGGACGGGAGGTTCAGGTGTACTGTGTGGCCGGTGAGAGAGCCTGTCCACCCCAGAATGTAGGCGGCATTCAGGGGTATTACCGGTTTCTGCAGGCCATCCGGGACCCGGAAGAACCGGATCACGAGGAAATGTTGGACAACTTCGGCGACTTTGATCCTGATGAATTCTACCGGGATCGCATCAATGCCGATCTCCAGCGTCTGAAACTGTCTGCGGACATGTCAGATTGACCTTCTGGGACGACTGGTACCGGTACGATCCGGATCACGTGGAAGTGCCGGATCAGATCCTGGCTACGGAACTGGCGGATCTGGAACCCGGCACCGCGCTGGACCTGGGATGTGGGCGCGGTACCAATGCCCTGCAATTGGCCACTTGGGGTTGGCAAGTCTGGGGCGTGGACATTTCGGACCGGGCGATTGCCCTGGCCGAGGCCGCGGCCTCGGCCCGCAATCTGCCCGTCCATTTCACCGTAGCAGATGTCAGCCACTGGCAACCCGAGAAGCAATTCGACCTGGTAGTTTCCACATTCGCGCTGCCTGCGGGGGAACGTGGCCCCAAGACTCTGGCCATGGCCGCATCAGCCACGGCCCCTGGTGGTGTCCTGCTGGTGGTGGAGTGGGATGTATCCATGGCCGAAACCTGGGGCTGGTCTGAACTGGAACTGTACTCAACCCGGGGTATCGCGGAGCATCTGTCTGATCTTGAGATTGAATCCGCACAAGTCAGGGACTTGGTCAACTTGTATCCTGCCGCTGATCCCCGCAGACGGGAGTGGACTACCAACTCTGCCCGGGTGGCCGTAGTCCGTGCCTTTCGTGCTCTCACCTAGCCAAGGTCGGGTCATCCAGAGATTAATCACACCCATGGCTATCCTGTCCACAGGCTGACGAACTCTGTCAATGTGGTTGGCACCGGGGACAGAAGTGGGTACTGCGCTGAGCCACCACAATGCGTTCTATGTCGGTAGCGCACTGCAGGCAGGGCTCACCGGTACGGCGGAATACCTTGAACTCTTCCTGGAACCGCCCCGGTACCCCACTGGGCGGAGCATAGGTGCGGATATAACTGCCCCGATGAGCAATGCCGGCACGCAGCACCTTGCGCAGACTGCGACATAGGCGCGCACCCTCCTCATGCGATATCTGATTGGCGGGACGCCGGGGATGGATGTGAGCATCAAACAGCGACTCGTCGGCATAGATGTTGCCCACGCCTGCGGCCACCTTCTGATCCAGCAACACGGCCTTAATGGGAGCCGAGCGGCGGGCCAGCGCCGCGGTCAGAAAGCGTCCTGTAAAGTGCCGGGATAAGGGTTCAGGACCCAGACCTGCTAGTACCGGATTCGGATCCTGGACCAGCCACATCCGGCCGAATTTCCTCAGATCCCGATAATGCAGGTCCGTGTCCTCTTCCAGCCTGAAGACCACATGGACATGCTTGCTGGGGGCAGTGCCTGCGGGTACAACCCGTAAGGTACCGGTCATACGCAGATGAAGCAGCAGAGTCCAGCCTTCATCCAGGCCAAACAATAGGTATTTGGCCCGCCGGGACAGAGACTGGAACGTGCGTCCCGCCAGCAGGGCACAGAAAGTATCCGGATCGGGTTCCGCTACGGTACGGGACCAGGAAACAGTGACCTGACGGATGTGACGTCCTGGCAATACCTCTGCCAGTTCCCGCACATGGGTTTCGACTTCAGGCAGTTCAGGCATAACTCACATAACCGCCCACCGTCGCGTGACGATTGCGCATGGTGAACCCCAACTCTTGACCATACTGCCATGAATCTCTATACTTTCTGGTGGCCACGGCCTCAGGCCGGGGTGGCGAAATTGGCAGACGCGCACGACTCAAACTCGTGTGGGGTTATACCCGTGTGGGTTCGAGTCCCACCCCCGGCACCTTATCTTCCCTTTTGACCATTCATCCCGTCCGTCTATCTCAACGGCCTCGGCCAATGGCATCGGTCCACACCGGACGCTCGAAACGAGGCAGTTCATTCCCGGCATCGGCCAGAATGCGATTCCGGGCCAGCGTAATCCGATCCGCTGCCTGGTCGGCAATATTGTGGGCACAATCCGGATCAGCCTCCCGATCAAAAACATTCGGCTCTGTGAATTCCAGATCACTGTAGAACCAGGTGCGGGCGTCCTTGTACCAGACAAAATCGCCATAACGGCACGTCAGGTAGGTACGTCGTTCAAACCCTACTCCGTCCTGGGCCAGGAGTAACAGGTTCTGGCCATCCAGGGATCCCTGAGGCACCACGCCGGACACTGCCATGAGCGTAGCCGGCACATCCACGGTATAGACCAGGTCATCGCAGGTCTGCCCGGCCCCCAACCCTTGTGGATGCCGGATCATGAGAGGAATGTCCATGGTGCCCGGATACATGTAGCCGGCCGGCTTGCCCACTACCTTCTGCGCATTGTCCGCGAAGTTGGTGCCGTGATCCGACAGGAACACGACCAGGGTATTTTCCCGCAAGCCCAGCTGGTCTACGGTGTCCAGCAACTTGCCAAACCAGGTATCCACGAGGGTGACCAGACCGGAATAGTTGGCCCGCAAACTCTCCAGGCTCCCTTCCAGTTCCGGATTGTCACCGAGTAAGGGACCGTAGGGCACCGTGATCCAAATGGGTTCCCGTACGGAACGATCCGCGTACAGATCATAGTAGTGCAGAGGGGCTTCCCAGGTTTCGTGGGGGGCAAAGCTGTCCACGTACAAATAAAAAGGTTCATTACTGCGATTATGTTGCAGGAAGCGCATGGCACTGCGGAAGGTCCGGGCCGTGTGCCACTGCTCTTCGGGCATCTCCGGTCTTACATTGACCAGATGGGCCTTGATGCGCTCAGTCTGGCCCCGGTAGCGGGATAACAGGGCCGGATCTGCATGGGCTGTGGCCCTGTAGCGATCTTCCGCCTGCCCCCGCACGTACTCCCACTGCCGGAAACCGCGGGTGAAATTCATGCCGGGCACGAAATAATGAGGCACATCCGAAAAGAAGCCCGTATGGTAGCCGCTTTGGGCAAAAGCCTCCGCGATCGTGGCTTCTGCACGGTCCATGGGTTGCCAGCCCGGCAAATATACGTTGTCCCAGGGCACCGGATCGTAATGGCGGAACGGGAAAGCGCGTCGTCCCGTATGCAAGGTGCGCCGGGTGGGAATGGTAGGCAAACATTCTGGATGAGCCTGACGGAACAACAGGCTTTCCCGGGCAAAACGGGCCAGATTGGGCGTATGGATCCAGTCATTGCCATAAGGTGACAGGTAGCGGGTACGCAAGGTATCCGCCACTACAAGAATTACGTTCAGCGGAGAAGCATTGGTTTGAGAACTCATGGCAGTGCAGAAAGTTTGTGCATTCTTGGTTCCTTCACAGGAAGCCGAGAAACTGGACAGAAAGGGCTGGATGATGGGTGGACAGCGACAGGATCCTTGGTAGCCGGTTTACCACCGGGTATTGACAGGACGTTCCATCCTAGCCGTCGCCCATTCTATCATTTAAGCGAGCCCCATGACAGATGTACTCCCAACCGCTCATGTCAAAGTCCAAGGCTAATTCTCCCTGGCAAAAACACGCATCGCCTTGGGCGGTTTATACCCAAACATCTTCCCACTCCTTACAGGGAGTAGTAGACTTAGTCTGGTCGGGCTACGATCATAGCCAAATGGCAAACAGATGAGGTTCAATCCAGGAGAGAGACTTGAAACATAGGCATTCGACTCCTGATTATGCAGTGCCGCCAGGGTGGATCTTGGCAGAGTACCTGGAAGTCCATGGGATCTCGCAGGTTGAATTGGCCCAACGGTGTGATCTGTCCCCAAAACTGGTTAGAGAGATTATTGGGGGAAGTGCAGCTGTCAATACGGAGATAGCTCTTCGATTCGAGAAGATATTTGGCCTTGATGCCAGTGTCTGGACGGGTATTGAGGCCGCTTACAGACTTCATCCAGGTTCCGTAAGGCAGAGCAGAGATCAAGGAGGTGGCTAAGGCAACAGCATACGCCAAAAGCCTTCCTGTTCAGGAACGCTGGCAACGGAAGTGTCTGGAAACTCCTGATGCAGATACGGATATGGTTTTTCTGAACTGCTGCCCCTCTTCGGAGTAGCAGCAGTCAGGGCAGGGGCAACCAAATACACCACTGCCAATGTTGTGGCATTCAGCCAGTTTAAGAATTAAGGCTAAATGGCGCGCAAAGGGCGCTGACGGGGACCATCAGCCGCAAGCGGTATTTTCAGCGTCGTCCCAGCAATTGGCGCAGTTCCACCATGGCCGGATGATTTGTCGAGGCAGCTGATGGCATATTCTCGTAACGTTCAATCAACTCCGACTCCGAAAATTGCTGTGGCCAGTCCAAATTGAGCCTAAATTGATGTTTATCTTCAGAGTCTTCCCAGAGGATTGCCCCCAGTTCCAGCAAGTCCACCACATCCCTGACCATTGCTCTGCCTGGGTACTTCAGGTCTTGGTAGAAGGACCCTAAGCTTCTGAATACACTCTCCAGCTCAATGGGGTTGTCATCCAGCATCATCTCCAGAATTTGCAACTGTCTTTCCCCCAGAGCACGACGGCGTGGACTCCGTAATTGCCCAAACATAGATCCGGCAAATTCACGAAACAGAATGCGACGATGGTGATTCGTGATTTCTCTACTCAAGGCTTTGCAGCGCACAATTAATGCCCTCAAGGCAAACTTCAGAAACGATGTGATGTCATGCCCGTTCTGTCGTGATTGGTTCAGGACTGACAGATATTCATCCTTGTGTTCGTAGTAATAGTTGGAGAGACTAACCATGACCCGATCATTAACGCCGGCGCACCGCAGCATAAACGCCTCAAGCGCACGCGCAGTGCGACCGTTGCCATCGCCAAAAGGGTGTATGGCACCGATATGATAGTGGGCGGCAAACGCTTGGATTATGGGGTCATGATGCCGAAATTCTCCAGCAATCGCAGCACAGAGATCCTCAAAGGCGCCAGTACATTCACTTCCACCTTCAGCGCCTCGGCAGATTGGATTTCCCAAATTGACATTCCAGTCGTCGGGACGCAAAGTTCCGGGTTCGCAGTGATCATCGTCGCAGCCTGTCACGATCCGTCCATGAATCTCCTTGATAAACGCAGAAGTTACCGGACGGTCCATCGGCTGCTGGTATAGCCAGCGATAGGTCGCGTCTGCGCAACGTAGTTGCCGTTGTGAGCGAGTCAGCCCTGTATGTGTGAGAGGGTTTTCTGTGGCCAATGCCTCTTCCTGTTCGCGCTGGGTAAATTCCGCGCCTTCTATGCGTGATGTGCCTTCCGCCTCCAGACGCAACTGCTCTTCGTGTGCCTGCTCAATCCATTGATGCAGATAAGGTATTTTCCGCAGCAAAGCCGCTTCGGCTTTCGCCTCTACTAGACGATCGAAGAGAGCGGCCGCATCGTAACGTATCCAATGTCGTGGTATGTAGTAGTGACTGATTCTTTCCGATATCATTTCCATCTTGTTCCGACTTCATTTCGACTTCATTTCGCATTGTTAAACTTGGATTATACACTTTTGCCCATTTCACTTCGTGTTCATTTCCATTTCATTTCGTATTCATCGCGATTACAAATGCGTAGGTAGCAACACCCGGCCTGTACTCTCCCTGAGACATCTTCCTCCCTGAACTCAGAGCCTGAGCCGCGGAACTTGACCCTTGATGGGGACGTCCCCGCGTGAGATTTCGTCTGCCCTTGAACCAAATGGGCATATCACTTGTTTGCATATTGCCACTTGATGTGAACTGCTGCTTTGCCTAACTCTGAACCACACCTGGCTCTAACCAGCATGTGGGCCCGGCAGTTGTACGGCTAGACCTAGATTCAGATAAACAGAATAATCTCGTTGATGTCGTTTATGAGAGCCTTCCCCGGAAACTTCCCTTTGCGTTCCCATGCTAACTGTATCCGTACCACCCAATTTAGAATGCAATTGCAGTGCTGCTACCTAGTCACACCTTCTTTGCCTAACTTCCCGCAGGTAGCAATTGATGTTAGACTTGCAACAGTTGGCCGCAATTGAATGGGCCGAAGGCAAGAATTGGCATCAAGTTCTTGCTACCTCCCATATCCTTATGAATCCTTCTCTGAATCTCTGGTCGGAACTCCGAAAGTCTTGGCATCTGTACCTGTTTCTGGTGCCGACCTTTGCCTTCATCTTTATCTTTCGCTACTACCCAGCGGGCTCGGCTATTTTCCACGCCTTCACTCGCTGGAACGGAGCCGGGATCGCTACGTGGGTAGGATTGGAAAACTTCCAGAACATCTTCACAGATTTCATCTTTATTGCCTCCCTCAAGAACATTGGCATCATTCTGGCCGCGTCGCTGATCAAGGTACTCATTTTTCCCCTGCTGGCGGCCGAATTCATCTACAACTTGCGTAGCGAGCGGGGACAATACTGGTTCCGCTTTCTGTTGATTCTGCCCATCGTGGTACCAGGTATTGTCGTAACCCTGGTCTGGCGCTTCATCATGGGCCCCAAGCCTCTGGGGGTCCTGAATGCCTTGCTGGAACTCCTGGGTCAGGAGGCGTGGCAACGGGCTTGGCTGTCGGACCCCAAGATCGCCCTCATCGCCGTGCTTCTGGTGGGCTTTCCCTGGATCGACGCCATCGCCATGCTGATTTACTATGCCGGACTGCAGAATATCTCCAGCGATGTTATAGACGCGTCCATGATCGATGGGGCCAGCACCTGGAAGCGGGTGCTACGGGTCGATCTGCCCTTACTGTTTGGCCAGTTCAAGCTGCTGATCATCATCACTACCATCTTTACCCTCCAGAATTTCGGCGGCATGCTGGTACTGACCAACGGCGGCCCCGGTTATGCCACCATGGTGCCCGGCCTGTGGATGTATCAACGGGCCTTCCAGGCGGATCGCTTCGGTTATGCCTCGGCGATTGGTGTGGTATTGCTGGTGGTCATGCTGACGTTAACGTGGGTGAACAACCGATTACTGAAGGAACGGGACATTACCTACTGAAAGGCAACCGTAAGACGATTTCATGGTTCCCATTGCCCGAGCCGACAGGCAGTCGGCCTTGCCCCTGAAAGCCCAAGGAGCCCGCAGAACCGGACGGCTGAGCGATGTCTCTATTGTTGTGGTCTTGGTTTTCCTGGTATTTCTGACGCTGTACCCCTTTATCTTCATGATCATCACCTCAGCCAAGTCCTATTCCCAGTTCCTGCATAGTTACTGGTTGCCTTCCTGGCCCTTGCATGTAGGCGAAAATTATCTGGCCGCCTGGAACCAGATTCGCGGCTATCTACTCAATACGATTTACGTAGGCCTACTAACTCTCGTGGGCTATCTCTTCTCCACGACCCTGTCAGCGTTTGTCTTTGCCCGTTTCCGCTTCCCGGGCAAGGAGACACTGTTTGCCATGCTCATGGTACTGATGATGATCCCGCAGATTCTGCAGCTCATTCCCGCCTTCATGTGGGTCCGTCAACTGAATCTGCTCAACACCTATTGGGTTCTGATCCTACCCTACATCGCCGGGGGACAGGCTTACGCGGTTTTCATTCTGCGGACTTTTTTTTCTTCCCTGCCGCAGGGCCTGTTTGATGCCGCCCGGATTGACGGGGCTCGGGATTTCCAGACCTATTACATGGTTGCCCTGCCTCTCTCCAAAGGCATCCTGGCCACTTTGGCTATTCTGCGGATCCAGCAGGTGTGGGACGACCTGATTTGGCCCCTGATTACGCTGTCCGATGACTCGAAACGCACGATTACGGTAGGCCTTTACTACTTCCAGGGGGAGGCTCAGACCCAGTACGGTGCCATGTTCGCGGGTTACCTGATTGCCTCCATACCCCTTTTCCTGTTGTTCTTGTTCGGCATGAAACAGTTCATGGCCGGCGTAACCTCGGGAGCCATCAAAGCCTAGGGCCAGATCCCTACTGTTGGCTTACATTTCATACCTGCTGTCCATTTTGTTCCAAACAGTTCGAGGAGATTGACATCATGAAACCGCAATTGAGCCGTCGTACTTTTCTGCAGGGCCTTTCTGGCGCCTTTGCGCTGGCCGGGATCGCCGCCTGTGTGCCAGGGGCACCTCAAGCCGAAGGTCCAGATGCAGCCCAGCAAGTGCTTGAAGTCTATCTGGGTGGCACCTTCCAGCCCGAGGTGGCACGCGGCGAAGGCTTGGACCATTTGCTGGAAGCCCGCAATCTGGCAGATGAATGGGAAGCTGAACACACGGGTCAGCGCATTGAGTATGTCGCTGGACCCGGCGGCGAGGGCATTGAACAATGGGTAAAGTCCCTGCAGGCGGCCGGCTCCATGCCAGACATACTGCAGGCTGTGGACAATTGGCTGAACCGGGACATTGGGACTGGCTACTGGCTGCAAATTGACGATTATGTAGAGGAACCCAATCACTACATTCCCGCAGGAGAGCTGGGCAGTGACCGTTGGCGAGATGCCTTTATCGCCGGCTTTGACGCACGCAACCGCATGATCGATGGCAAGTATTACGGCGTGCCCCAATCCATCAATGGTGTCCAGATTTTCTGCAACCTGGACATTCTCGAGGCTTCCGGGGTGGATTTTGAGAACGAAATCATCGAACCCCGCTGGTCTTTTGACGGTATGCTGGGAATCTCCCAGCGCATTCTGGATGCCGGTCACCAGCCGTGGGCCTTGGCCTGGAATGTGCCCTATTGGAACTGGATTCAGACCACGTCCCTCTCGGGATTCCTCAAATCTACCGGCAAGTGGAGTGTATTGGACACCAACAACGATGACTTTGTCACCTCCATTGAACGGTTCAAGGCGATCGATCGTGGGGACTGGACTGCTGACTCTATTGAATTTCGGGCCATGCACCAAATGGCCAAGGACTGGACCGAGTACTGGTCTGAAGGGTTTTTGGGTCTGACCTCACAGGAGATGACCGCCCTGTTTGCCCGCGGAGAAGCCGCTTTCTGGTGGAGTACCAGCAATGCCTATCCGGTGGTGCAGAACGATCCCCTGCGCGAATTCGATTTCGCCATTGCCCGTTTCCCACTCTGCTTTGATCGCATGGCGACCATAGGCCAAGGGGGCCCTACCCAATACCCGGGGGGCGCCTTCAACACCTTGGCCATGACGGCCACCGCTACTGAGAACGGCACCGTCGATTCCTGTGTGGACTTTCTGAAGCTGTTCACGTCGTGTGAAGGGCAGGGACGGCTGACCCGGGAACATGGCGGAGTCGTCCCGGCGGTCTTCTGTGCCCAGGGCAACCCGGAATTGGAACAGTTCAAGCCAGCTGCGGGTGAAACCTTCCTGCTGACCATTCACATGCGGTCCATGCACTTTGACTACGGGGAAACCTATTGGCGCATCACCAGTGAATGGCTGGGGGGCACCCTGACCTATGATGAGGCCATGGCCAAGTTCCAACCCGTCATGGAACAGTTTGCCAAGGACGCGATCGAACGCGCTGAGGCCTGAGACCCTCCATGGACATCGGGCCGGGATCTGAATCCCGGCCCGACAGCCTATCCAAATTCAACCTACCCGGTAGGGTTCCAGGGCCTCATAATTGGGGTCCAGGCCGATGCCTGGCACCTCAGGTGGGCTGACCGTACCATCCGCGTTGATGGTCAGCGAATGGTGGTAAATCCTGCCCCACATGGGATCCACGGAATCCCGATAGAATTCCAGAATGAGACCGTTGGCAATGGCCGCCACCAGGTGGATGTGCAGTTGCTGCGGACCATGGGGAGCAATATCCAGATCGTGTGCCTGCGCGAGATGGGCTACTTTCATGAATTCCGTTACGCCCCCCAGAATCAGGGCGTCTGCATTCAGAATGGCAGCGGCTTCATGCTGGATCAGGTCCCGAAACCCATAGCGCGTGTATTCATTCTCCCCCGTGGCAATGGGAATAGAGGTGGATTGGGCCAGACGCCGGTGCCCAGCCATGTCATCGGGGGCTACCGGTTCCTCGAACCAGAAAACGTCATAGGGCTCAATCAGACGCGCCAACTGGATGGCTTCAAAAGCACGGTAGGCACAATTGGCGTCTACCATCACCTTGACTGAGGAGCCCACCGCCTCCCGGACTACCCGTACCCGCTCTGCATCCTCCTGCAGGGAGACGGCCCCCACTTTCATCTTGACGGCCCGGGCCCCCATTGCCACGTTCGTGATCATCTCCTGGGCCAGTTCATCCAGGCCTTTTCCTTCCTCGTAGTATCCTCCAGCAATGTAGGTGGGTACGCGATCCCGGAAACCGCCCAGCAACTGATAAAGGGGCATGCCTGCCGCTTTGGCACGCAAATCCCAAAGACCAATATCCAGGGCACTGATCGCACGTGTAGTCTTGCCACGCCGGCCTATCAGCTTGGGTACCCACATCTTGTGCCACAGTCGTTCCACAGACAGGGGATTCTCTCCTATTAGGGCGGGAGCAAATTCATCGATCGCGGCACACACGGTAGCGTCCAAGCTACCAATGCCGATTCCGGTCAGGCCCGCATCCGTATCAATACGCACCAGTCCCAGTCCGGAATGGGTATAGGTGTGCAAACCGTTGGTGATCGGCTTGTGACGCGGCCACCGAAACTGTTCTGTTGCAATATGAGTTATCTTCATAACACGGCTGCGGGCCTCCTGCCCCCACAATTCAGGATTGAGGAAGTTTGTCAGATTTAAGTCTCATCCTCGCGGCGGCGTCTGCCGGGAAACAGGTCGTAGGGGTTATACCAGACTACCAAGCCAGCGGCGGCCAGAATGATGATATTGATAGCAACAAACCGGATTTCCCCCGCTCTGAGGTTGAATGCCATGGCTCCCAACATGATGCATCCCGTTAGTAATCCTCCCCAGGGACGTATCCGCGGCAATAGAACCAGGATGGCGGCCAGCAGTTCCAACACGCCTGTCACGGTGGCAAACCAAAGCGGCAGACCAAATACCTCCGGGAACATGGCACGGGGATCCGTAGACATCATCCCGGCCGGTAATAATCCGGAAATTGTCCCCATAAGCTTCGGGAGTGCCCCCATGACCAGCATGGACAGAAACACCACTACGATACCTACATTCAGGAGAATCCGGTGCAATTCGCGCGCTTTGCTTGCCATGGTGTTCACCTGTCTGAGCCTGATAAGGGGCATTCTTCCCAAGAGGCATTATAAAACGGCACGCCTGTGACTACCCTTGGATTGGGTCCAGGGCAACCGCAAAGTCTGGAAACCAGTTCAGGAGCAGGCCATCCGCAGGTCCACAGACCGTTTTCACCGGACAATAAAATACTCTGGGTAGGGCCACAGGGACAAATCAGGTTGGAAATCCCACGCTAGGTACGCAGATCAGGCGTTGTTTTGTGGCATTTTTGGACTTTGCGGTTGCCCTGGGATTAGGTCCCAACAAGCCATGCCAGAGTCATTTTGGACATAGAGTACAATAAGGTCTACCGGAATTCGCTGTAAGGAATTCCGGTCGTGGATATCCAATCTCTCGCATCGATGCAAACTGTCCATGGAAAAACTTGTCGCCTATCTGCAAACCTGCTTCTTCGACCTTGCCGAGAGTGAATTGGAACTCTTGGCCCAAGCCATGGTCGCCCGGGAGCTGCCCCAGTATCAGACGCTGTACCGCAAGGCAGAACCGAGTAACGCCTTCTTTGTGATTGATACCGGTCGTGTATCGCTGATCGATGAGGATGCCCGCCCCATATTTACAGCTACATCCACCAACTGTCTCGGGGAAGGCGAATTCTTTCGCCAGGAACCCCACTTGCTGACCGCCCGGGCGGACAGCGATGTGGTGTACTGGGAAATGAACGAAACCGACTTCCTGCAGATCCTGACCGACCATCCCCGGATTGGGCTCAAGATCGGCAAGCAGCAGGGCACCACCATTGCCCAGATGTCGGATTATCTGTTGGCCAAGCTGGGTGACGTACCCGCCCTGTCCAGTCTGGGCCATGACATTCTGATGAGTCTGGCCCGGAGTTTCAAACCAGTTGAGTTGCAGGCAGGTGATGTCCTGTATCGGCAAGGGGATGCGTCGCAGGGACTGTATCTGGTAGATTCCGGGACCATGGTACGCACAGGTGAGGGTATTGGCAGTCAGCCCCTGCCAACCAATGGGCTGCTGGGGATTAGCACTTTGTTTCGGGACAGCCGGCATGATCATACGGTGGAAGCCACGGCCGACGCCTTGTGCTGGGCTCTGTCACGGGGTGACTTTACCCGTCTCAACACCATGTATCCGGTCTTGCAAAGAGCGTTGCAAAGTGCACCCCTGCCTCCACGATCTGTAACTCCCGCTCCCGCTCCGTCCGGTATCGTCAATCTGGCTGAGTTGCTGCGCGGCTTGCCCGCTCTGCGGTCTGTTCCTTCTCTGGTGCTGGAGGCAGCGGCCTCACGTTTCACGAGTCTTACAGTCAAGGCGGGTGAAGCTGTGTATAGCACAGGGGACGACAGTGATGCCTTTTATCTGGTGCTGGAGGGAGAAATTGAACTCTCCATGTCCTCCGCCACCGGAGTCAACCAGGAACTGTCCCGTGTTATACCCGGACCGGAGTGCATTTTTGGTCTGGACAGTCTCCTGTCTGAGGCTCCGCGTACGAAGCAAGCTACGGCTACGGTAGATACTGAATTGCACCGGATGGCACAGGAAGACCTGAACGAATTAGGCGAGCAGTATCCCGAATTGAAATCAGCTTTGGGAAACCGTGGCAAAGCCCTGCAGGTAGATGTTTCCAGTGCGGATCTGGGCGATCTCAGTATGTTTGCGGTGTTCTCGGGTTTGTCGGGAGCCGATCTAGCTCGCTTTCCCTCAGTACTCAAACCCGCGACCTTTTACCCGCAGGAACAGATCTATGCCCAGGGTGACATGCTGGAATTCCTCTACCTGTTGCAGCAGGGCACGGTGCTGATTGAACGGGAAAACGAATCAAATCCCGAGTACCTGTCTCCGGGCAGTACCCTCGGTGTGTCCTATCTGATGTCGGGTGAACCCAGTCGGGAACATGCCTTTGCTTCCTCGGAAGTTCGGCTCATTTCACTGTCACGTGACCAGACCTTACAGCTGGCCCGGGAGATTCCGCAATTTCTCGAAAACCTTTGGAAGGTAGCCTCTTTCACAGGACCTGCCCTGGCCGCTCCCCCGGCTGATTTGCCTACTCCTGAGACATTACCGCCGGCAGCCCCACCTCCTTCCTCTGATGAGACGACTCCAAGTCCGGCCGATTCTCCAGAACCCATCAGCAACCCATACGCGGACACGCCGGATCCCCAGACAGCAGCCCCGCCACCGGCAAATCCTTTTACGGTCAGCGCCCCCCCACCGGCTCCGAGCCCCCCACCGGGTTCCGTTCCGCAACCAGCAGTAGAGGACGATCCTTTCTTGCTCCCAGGCAATGCGCCTCGGTCAGAAGGTTTTGGCGATCTGTCCGCAGGAGGCAAGATTCGGGCGATCCTGTTGACCATTTTACTGGTCTGGCTCGTGCTGGCGCTACTGCTCTATCTGGTAGGGGGCGACTTGGACATCCTCCAGCAGGCCATCAGTGGTTAAACTTAACTCTTCAGCATAACCCCACCTCGCAAGGGGTGGGGTTGTTTTCCAACTCCGGCTCAGGAATGGCAATCGAATGGCTACTCCTGTACCTCCAAACCCCAAGATTTACCATATCGTGCATATTGATCGGCTAGAGTCGATTATCGAGACCGGGGGCTTATTGTGTGACGGTCTTGTTACTCAGAGGCAATTGGCCGGCACGGGCATTGCTATAGATAGAATTAAGCAACGCCGACGTACCAATGTCTTGAGCAGTCACCTTGGTCTCACAGTTGGTAATTGCGTGCCTTTTTATTTTTGTCCACGATCAGTCATGCTTTATGTGATCCACAAGCGAAATCATGCCAGTTTGGTGTATAGAGGAGGGCAGGAGCCAATCATTCACTTAGAGGCAGACTTGCACGAGGTTGTATTATGGGCACAACAGGAATCCTTGAAGTGGGCCTTTACTCTGTCGAACGCTGGTTCCCGTTTTTTCGAGGATTATTGTGATTTGGAACAGTTGGATAAGATCGACTGGCAAGCAATCAAAGCCAACTGGTGGCAGGAACACAGAGAGGCCAAGCAAGCTGAATATCTCATAGAAAGCAGGTTTCCATGGAAACTTGTAGCACGAATTGGCGTAAAATCCCAGGATCAATACAATAGGGTAACTTCCATCATCCAATCCAGTATTCACCGTCCTGTCGTTGCGATTCTGCCGGAGTGGTAGTACTAATTGATATGGAGCGGTAGTACCGTGATCATATTCAAGAAGGGCGACATTCTATATGAAGAAGCTGATGCCCTTGTAAATACTGTCAACTGTGTTGGTGTTATGGGCCGTGGTGTTGCCTTACAGTTTAAACAAGCCTTCCCTGACAATTTCCAGGCTTATGCCAAAGCCTGTGCCAACGGGACAGTGAAGCCTGGACGAATGTTTGTCTATGAAACTGGCAGATTGCAGCCCCGTTATATCATCAACTTCCCCACCAAAAGGCACTGGCGGGGCAAAAGTCGAATGGAAGACATCAAGGCTGGCCTAGGGGCACTTGTCACAGAGATTAAGCAACGCGGCATTAGTTCCATTGCCATCCCACCTTTAGGCAGTGGCTTGGGCGGTTTGGATTGGCCGTTAGTCCGCCAATTCATGGAAGCGGAACTAGGTGGACTAGATGAACTAGCGGTAACTATCTTCGAACCCAACGATTCGCTCACGGAAGGTACCCTGGTACCTAGTCAACAGTTCCCGCAAATGACACCTGGACGAGCCGCTTTGGTCGGCTTGATTCACAACCATTTGGCGGGAATGCTTGATCCCTATTTGTCACTGCTGGAACTGCATAAATTGCTCTATTTCTTGCAGGCCGCGGGCCAACCTTTGAAGCTACGATTCAGCAAAGCACCGTATGGACCCTATGCTGAGAATTTACGGCATGTCCTGATGAAAATTGAAGGCCATTTCATTTCAGGCTATACCCCCGGTGATAGTCCGCATCAGAAGTTGGAATTGAAGCCAGAAGCCTTGCAACAAGCCCTGAATTATCTTGCACAAGACCAGAAAACTTCACAACGTTTCCACCGGGTAACAGACTTGATACAAGGTTTTGAATCGCCTTGGGGTCTTGAGCTATTGGCAACCGTTCACTGGGTGGTCCAGAAGGAATCTGGAAAGTCACTGGATGATATTGTGGCCAAGACTTACGCTTGGAACCAACGCAAGAGTGAAATATTTTCGGTCCGCCAGATTGAGATCGCTCTTGACATCCTTATCAAGAAAGGTTGGCTTGAGGCTCTGACAACGGGCAGCTGTGATTGATTTCGTTGCCAGGTCGAACTGAGCCGGACACATAGGCTAGGTATCCGAAACTCCTGTGCCGGGGAGTCGATGGTTATGGTCTGTGCGCTGGTGATAAACTGCTGGCTCATGACCATACGTTGGTGCCACAGCGGATGATGGCCAATCAGGCGGTACCTCATGTATAGGCCTGCCAATAGGCCCCCAACCGCAGACACAGCGAAAGCGTAGGCTTCGGCAGCTGGTTTTCCCTAACCTATACCGTTCACGGCCTGAGTCTCCGGCTGCAACCAAGCAAAACCTGATGAACGGAATGACTAGTTTGGCAGGTCTGGCTGGTGGTGCTGCGACTTTACCGGCTAGGGGAGCGACTTGGACATCCTCCAGCAGGCCCTCAGCGGGTAAATGGGTAACGCCAAGTCGGGCTGGGCTAACCACTCCCGGCGTTCTTGGTATTCATGTCCCCTCCAGGCAGGTCCTGGTGGAATCCGTGAATACGCAACAGTGCGCTGGGTCTATTGTATCCGCTTTCTTGCCCCAGTGACCGACATGGCGGAAAACTGACCTCCACCGTCGGTACGGGTGCAGTCTCCTCCCGCCTGGGGTGCAGCGACAGCCAGGAAGCAGATTCTGCGCGGCCTGCAGGAGTCTGGGTTTTCAGGCCCTCGCTGCCGCAATCATACTCTCTATACGGAGAGCAACGGCATGCGCCCGTTGATAAAAGATTCCTTCGGGTATTCGATATACATCCTTGGGCGTTTCGAAATTGACCGGCAATAGGTAATTGGTGTGGGCAATCGCACCCGTGATCGATACCCAGTCAAGACACCCGTCAAAGGGAAGCAGATGATCATCTTGCCGACCAAGATTGTCATGCAAGTGCGTAGCAATCAGACGGTCACCAAATCGCTCCAGTACCGAGAGACCACCCGGTTCCATGATTTCCCAGTGCCCACTATCAAAACACAGGCCCAAAAATTCCGGGCCATACCGGGCGAAAACGCGTTCAAAGAGGGTGAGGAAAGCTTGGGAACCAGCACCGCAAAGATTTTCGATCGCAATGCGGACCCCGTACTCCCGACAATACGGCTGTAATTCATCCAGGGAGGCAAACAGCGATGTCAGGAAAGCGTTCTCTGTCTCCTGGTTATGAAACACCTGCTCAGAGAGGTCTATATGAAGCACAATATTCGGGGACTGGAGCGCTGCGGCCAAGTCGATCCGGTTTTTCACCAGTTCAATGCCGCTTTGCCTCTGCCAGGCATACCCTGAAACCAAGTCCTTGCGGGTTTCCCATGTATGGCGGCCCGGTTTCTTGAAGCCGATCTCACTGATGGGATTACGTCCATTGCTGGCATGGAGCGAGTGGACCTTCAGTCCGCTCGCTGCGATAATCCTCCGCGTAAACTCAATTTCTGCCTCGGCCAGCCAGTAGGAACTGCCCGCATCAGGATTCCAGTTGATGTGCGTAAATCCGGCTTGCCGGACAAGGTCCAGGGTATGCCGAATTCCCTCGTCGTACCAGCGTTCGTGATTGGGCCAGTACCAAACGGTTATGCATGTATCCATATTGAGCGCCTCGGTTAGAGCGGACTGGAACCAGGTACATGCCCCAACCCGATTCGTTCTGCCAGCAGGATCACGGTCAGTGAGAAGACCAAGATCAGCGTGGCGTACACCAGATTGAGGGCTTTCTGTTCGGGATCGGGGGAAAGGGCACCGTCCACGATGGCCACCGGTAAAGGACGATTGTTCACGTTATAGAGAAAGGCCGAAAGTGAGTATTCCGTCATGAGATCGTTGAAGGTCATACCCCCCACCAGAATCGCGGTAGGCATGACCCAGGGCAGGGTCAGACGTCGAAACCGGTACAGGGCCGGAGCCCCCATAGAGCGTCCGGCTTCGTCGTAGGCCGGATCGATGCCGGAGAAGGCGGCCCGCAGGAAACGCACCATCAAGGGCAGTATGAGGACCGTATACCCGATGGGCAGTATCCAGAAGTCGCCCAGGAGCACCGCGCCCCCGCTCAGGGGATTGGGTTCATCAAAGGCCAGAATCAGACCAATGGCCAGGAGGATATTGGGCACTATCCAGAGCAGGAAGAATCCCAGTTCCAGAAACCGTGTGGCCCAGTTGTGGTGGCGCAAGATAAACGGCACACTGAACAGGGTGATCCCCAGGCCCACCAGCACTGCGGCCGCACTCATGCGGACAGAATCCTGTCTGAACCCATGGATGGACCCTCACGGGGCCTAAAGTAGCACCGATTCGTCCATCTACCTTGGGTCCCATGGCCGGTGTAGTGGGGGCAGCATGTGTACCCCTCTTTGCGTCCCTCTTCAGTGGATCTGTTTGGGACAGAGGAAGTTACTATTTGAACGGAAGGCGACCGATCAACAATCCAGTTTCCCAAGAAATCTGTCTGGTTCCTCTGGATCAACGCGGCTGACATCAAGTTGCCTGCCTGGAAATCAGGGGAAATCACGATAAACCGGACACGGGCGCACAAATATCGGGACTCCCTGTACGGGTATCAATGGTTATATCCTGCGCACCGGCGATAAACTGCTGGCTCATGACCATACGTCGGTGCCACAGAGGATGACGGCCAGCCAGCTGGCAGCCCCACGTATAGGCCTGTCGGTGGGCTCCCACCGCGGCCATACCAAAGGTTTGCCCGCGACACCATCGCCGCAGAAACAGCGAAAGCGTAGGCTCCGGCAGCCAGTTTTCTCCTCCTATGCCGTTCACGGCCTGAGCCCCCAGCTGTAACCAGGCGAAGGCCTGATGAACGGAATGACAGGCTATGGTATACACCGCGCGCAGATGCAGCGAACCCGGATGCCGATCCCGCCAGTCTTGCATCTCGGCAAAGAATGAAGCCCCCACCAGATTGCCCTGCCAACCCACAATACCGCCAGGATGTCCGTGCGCCAGAATCAGCAGATCCACCATATGGCGCTGGCTGGCTCCCAGCAGGGCGGACATCAGTTCCGCCGGCAAGGCCCTGTGATCTTCCAGGATCCACATTTGGTCGTAGGCAGCCTGCGCTCCATGCCAATGCAATAACTGCTTGGCTATCTCTTCGGTGCTGAAGTCCAGACATTGACGTAGGCGGGGAGGCAGAGACCAGGGCCCAAAGGAGCCGCCGTTCTCCAGGAACACGACCAAGCCCTTGCCAGTGGGAGCAGGGGACAGGGGTGACATGAGTTATCTGGAGCAGGGGGTCAGATGGCCTCGCACACGACCCGGACTTCCAGGTTTTCGACCATATTCTTGAATTCGGTGATGGCATCCTGCCACTTGCTGGAATGCAACAGTTCCTTCAGGACATCCAGTGATTCCACAACAATGCCACCGAGAAACTGGGGAATGTCTCCCCACAGGGTCCACCAGATTTCTCCAACGTACATCTTTTCGTGATGCTGAACGATAGGGGCGATGTTCTGGACGAAGTAACGTTGGCTGGCGCCGGCGGCTTCTTCTTCTTCCACATCAAAGGAAATGATTATCTTGTAAAGAGACATCCTCCTCACCTGTATAGATCCTTGCAGGTCCAGTATTGGTGGCTGTATTCCGAGCCACCAGAGCCTGAGCCCTGGCTCTAAAATCTGACACCCCTATGTCCCGCAGCAGGAAGAGGGCCAGTGCGATGATAGCGGCTTCAAGGGCGAATATAAAAGCATAACCCATCCACACATTGTTTGTAATTAACCGCAGGCTCTCACCCAGCGAAATGGGCACGACAATCAGAGCCTGACCCATGAAATTGGCCACGCCCCAGGCTGCAATGTATACAGAACGGGCTTCAGGAATAATCATGCGCAACATGATGACCAGGTTGCTGTGGGTCATGAAACCTCCACCCAGACCCAAGAGTACGACAGCTCCCAGGAAGACACTGGTGGTCTTTTGCCAGCCTGACCAGCAGATCAGAACAAAGGCCAGCATGACGATAGCGGATCCCAATATGGCCACCTTGCGTTCGGACCAGATTTTGACCACCCGAATGGACACCAGCATGGTGATGAGCAGGCCAGTCCCCCAATAGGAAATCAGGCGTGATGTCTCCGATACCGACATACCCAAGACTTCTGCGCCATAGGGTTCCAGCAGTATGTCCTGGGTATGAATGCCAATCAATATCAGCAACAGGTAGAAGAAAAAACGCAGGGCTACGGGATTGTGAAACAGCACCGAAAGTGAGGCCCATGAATCCCGGGGGCCAGAAGCTTCGACGGACTTGCGCTGTTCCTCTCTTACTTCAAGACCGGCTGTGCCGACAAAAACGGCCAGCAGGGCACATCCGTTTAAAGCGGCGAAGACCAAGGTAAACTTGGGAGCAGAAAAGGTGTCCAGTTGGCTAGACAGGAAAACCCCGGCCCCAATGCTGGCCAGAATCATACAGACCCACATAATGCCCACGGCCCGGTTTCGTTGCTCACGATCCGCCTGACCCGCCAGCACCGACAGGTAACTTACCGAGGCCAGATTGATCCCCACGCCCCAGATCAGGAAGATGAAGGTTAGCAGGGCCAGTCCCAGACCAAATTGCGCCGGGATCAGGAAAGCCGCGGGGGCGGCCGCCGCGCTGCCCCCGGCCGCCAGCACTCCCCCGAGCACAATCCATCCTGTCAGGCGGCGGCCCCGGGCCGCCCGCAGGTCCATGACACTCCCGAACCACACCTGGATGGGTGACAACCAATAAGGCAAAGTGATCAGGAAAGTCACCAGCGTGCTGGAAAGCTGCATTTCGGCAATCAGGACCCGATTGAGGGCACTGGTGATCGGTACCACAGTCAATGCGGTACCTACATGGATCAGCACGAACTGCAACAGGCGGCGCCATTGCCTGCTGTCGGTTGTGAAGAATCGGCCCCGTCCTGCCATGTTCAGGCCAAACGTTCCTGCAGTTCAGTCAGGCTGTGCAATACCAGATGCTCTTCGCGGAGATTGTGCTCGGTACTCAATTCTCGCGAGATGCAGGCCGTATGCATGTTCTCGGTACGACCTGGTCGCAGGTTGACATCGGACCACCCCACGAGCAACAGACGCCGGGGCTCGACCTGGCTCTGGGCCAATATCTGGCGCACCGCATCCCGCTGGGGCGGAAGTTTTTCGATGTCCTCCCGGGTTACCACAATATCGAATATCTCGGGAGGCAGTCCGGCGGGACGCAGGTAGGTATCCAAATCGGTGCGAGAGCGGATCGTAATCAGGCCCAATTGATACTGATGGGACCGCAGCCACTCCAGCACGGTAATGACGTCCTTGCGCAACTGCAGATCCATGGGCGCTGCCAGTCCCATCAGGGGATGCAGGTATCGCTGCAGACGAGTTTCCCGGACCTTGAGACGCATGAGCAGATTGTAGAGCCGGGCGAACATGCCCTCCAGATTGCCTTGCAGACGCAACAAGGCAGCCTTCCGCAGGACAGCCGGCCACAAAGTGCCTCGAAAGACCCAACCCAGTACCCGGTTGATGGCATCCACCACACGGGTATTGACGTCCGTAAGCGTACCATCCAGGGTAAAGATGACAGTCTGGATCTGGACATTGTGCAGATAGCTCCAGGCCAATCCGGGATCGAAGGGCTCCTCCGTGATACGTGGGACCCCGGGCTTGTCCCACAGCTTGTTCCACGCGTAGCGGATCAAAACCACCGAACTGGCGAAGGTAGGGGCCGCCAGCAGTACGCCAATGACCCCAAACTGCAAGGCCCCAAAAATGATGACGGTAAAGGTTACCGCGGGATGGAGATGAACGCGACGACCAATGAAACGCGGGATGAAATACACGCTCTCCACTTGTCCAATCACGATATAGAACAGAGCCACCAGCGCCGCAAACCACCAGTTGGCAATGGGCAGCCAGTTTGAGCCGGAAATCAGGGCCACCGAGACGCCTATGACACCACTGACAATGGGACCCACAATGGGCAGAAATTCCATGATGCCGGCCAACACCGCCAAGGCTCGGGCATTCGGCAGACCCACAATCCCCATCACCACAAAAACGGTAAAGCCTACCACTAGCCCCAGCAGGACCTGTCCCCGGAGAAAAGCTGTCCAGATGCGGTTCAGTTCTGCGGCCAGTTCCTGGGCTTCGGCCAAATAGGAATCCGGAATAACTTGCACCAATACGGCCTTGATCCGGTTCCAGTCTTTCAGAATCCAGAAACTGAGCACGACGACATAGATGACATTCAGCAAGCCTGAGGTCAAGTTACCCAGGTATCCGGTTAGGCTACCCAGGCCATTCACGATTACGGAGCGCAGTTCGGCATTAAATTGCGTGAGCAAGTCTTCCCCCGCCAATTCCACCTGACCGAGCAGGGGAATATTGACATTCTGCAGGAAAGGCAGCGCGGACAGGCTCAGGGAACGTAACAACTGATCGAGATCAGCCTGGATTTCGATCAGGAATTTCTGCAGCCAGGGACCCAGCACCAACCACAGGAGCGTGATCACCAGGATCATCAATACATAAACAATAACCACGGCCAGACCGCGGGGCAAGTCGCGCTTCTGCAGGCTCTTGACCGGGAGGTTGAGAATAAACACCACCAGACCGGCCATGACGGTAGGACCAATCATGGCCCTGAAGAGAACCAGCAAACTGATAGCTCCCAGACCCAGCAGGGAGCCAATCGTGATTTTTACTGCAGTGGGCCAATGCGAACCGGAAACCATGCTATCTGTTTCAGTAGGGGAATAATCGGATTTCGGTCAGTGGCCAATAACGCAACCAGGCCTGTCCCACGATTTCCTCTGTACTGATGGGACCGAAATTGCGGCTATCCCGACTGTTAGCCCGATTGTCGCCCATAACGTAATACTGGCCATTCCCCAGGACAAGGAACATTTCATTGTCCTGACTGGCATAGTGGACATAGGGTTCCGTCAGGGGCTGCCCATTGCGGTAAACCACACCATCCACAATTTCGACTTCGTCGCCCGGTATACCTATCACGCGTTTGATCAGGTTGGCGTTCATATCAGGAGCTTCCACTACTACGATATCGCCGTGCGCCGGATCCACAAAACGGTAACTTACCTTTTCTACTACCAGTCGTTGATGATGATACAGCAACGGCTCCATGCTTTCCCCGAATACGACCGTAGTTTCCGCCAGAAAACGATGAATCAGCAACGCTACAATGGCGGCCGGCACAAAAACACGCAACAATTCCTGCACTACCGACCAGATTAGTTCCAGGGGTGGCAGCTCTTCGACTGCCGTCCGCGAGTCGGGAGGAAGATCTACCGGGTCAGGTGAATCCGGAGAGTTGGCATTCAGTGAGGGTTCAGGTACCTGTAGAGAAGGCATCAACTTGCTATGTGGGAGAGGTAAAGGCAAGAGCCAGCCTGATATTATGTCAAATCCGGCATCAACAAATGAAGCCACGACCCCGCAAATACCCCATGATGTGTTGCGCATTGGCCACAGGGGTATGGTTGACCGTATCCAGCACTATCTCTGCATGCAACGGGGGTTCGTAGGGATCGTCTATGCCTGTGAAATTCTTGATCTCACCCCGACGGGCGCGTCTGTACATGCCCTTGGTATCCCGGGCTTCACATACTTCCAGGGGCGTGTCCACAAAAACTTCGATATAGTTCTCAGGTCCGATCATGTTACGCACATCGTTGCGCGTGGCCCGGAAAGGACTGACGGCTGAGGCTACTACTACACCGCCATGACTGACGATCTCGGCACTGACAAAACCGATGCGCCGTACGTTGAGATCGCGATCTTCCTTGCTAAAACCCAAACCATGGGAGAGATGGGTACGCACCACATCACCGTCCAGCATGGTTACTTTGCGGCCTTCCTGCATAAGCAGGGGAATGAGAATATTGGCCGTGGTGGATTTGCCGGACCCACTGAGTCCGGTGAACCAGATGCAGATACCTTGCCGATACAGGGCCGGATAACTGTCCTTCAGGATTTCCGCCACTTCACGGCGCGTATACCATTCAGGTAAAAGGCGTCCCTGGCCCAGATAATCTTCCCGCACTTTGGTGCCCGAAATCGACAAGGTCTTGGGCGTACCTGTGACTCTGTTCTCTTCCTCGTAGCGATCTTCATCCACCAGATAAACCAGATTGTCGAAAGGTACTACCTTGACGCCAATCTCGTCACTGTACTCTTCCGCCAATTCCTGGGCATCCAGGGGCCCATAGAAGGGCTTGCCCGCGGAATCCTGGCCGGGACCGGCATGATCGCGGCCGACAATCAGGTGGTTTACCCCGAAGTTACGTCGAATGATCATGTGCCACAGGGCTTCCCGGGGGCCAGCCATACGCATGGCCAAGGGCAATAGGGACAAATGTACACTGTCCAGGGGGTAGTAACGCTCCAAAAGCGCGATATAGGTGCGGACTCGGGTAAAGTGATCGACGTCCCCAGGTCGGGTCATCCCGACCACAGGATGCAGGAGAAACGAGCCATCGATCCTTTGCATCGCCCGTTTGGTGATCTCCTCGTGCACCCGGTGCATCGGATTGCGGGTCTGAAAAGCGAGCACATTGCCATGTCCTGATTCCGCAAGACGTTGGCGTACCTGCGCCGGCGTGAGACGGTAATCCGTGAAATCATAATGCGCCGGTAGCTGTAGTACACGCAAGTGGCCGGCCACGTTGACCGGGCCCCAGCGATTCATCTCAGAGGTCAGAGGATGGCGCGGATCGGTGGAACCAATCACTTTGGCGGCCACCTCATACATGTCCCATTCATAGATCTCACGGACCGAAAGTACCGCGAGGATATTATTCATGGCGTCACGCAGGGTGATGTCCTGTCCCACGCGTAATTCAGGATGGGGTACCAGGGGCAAGGTTATGGGAATGGGAAACAGAGTACCATTATGCAGCCGCATTTCATCCAGTACACGGTGGTAGTCCCTTTCCCCCATGAAGGACGCCACAGGAGAGAACCCCCCAGTGGCCAACATTTCCAGGTCACAGACTGCACGTTCGTGCAACTGGAACGAGGGTAAGCGATTGGCGTAATCCTTCAGTTCCTGGTGCTCACCTGCGGGCACCACCAGATCCACCAACCCCTGATCACCATACGGGGGTACCAACAGGGACTCGGAGCCATGGCTCATCTTGGTTCTTTCCTCCTCCTAATCTTTTGCCCAAGACCGATTGTCGACAGAATCCGCATTATACCCGTAGGCAGGATGGATTTATCCAATTCTTCCCCAGAGAGATTATAGGAGCTACCGGTAGCGGGAATTGGGTCTCGCCTAACTTAACACCCAGGAGCCGGTAGGGACCCTTGAATCGGTCTTGTGCCTTCTCCCACAAACCCTGTAAGACAGAACTGAATGTCCCGGAAAGCTACTTGCGGCCAAGGCAACTTCAATGTCGTTGTCACGACTCCCCGGCTCTGGCCGGAGCCGGGGATTAGGGTGAACGTTGGGCCAAGGCTATCAGATACTGACCGTAGGCATTGCTGGCCATCCCCTGGCCCAATGCACACATCTGGCTGCGCGATATAAAACCTTGACGCCAAGCAATTTCCTCAGGACAGGAAATCATCATTCCCTGACGTTCCTGCAAAGTCTGGACAAACTGGCTGGCTTCCAGCATGGACTGGTGCGTACCGGCGTCCAGCCAGGCCACACCACGTCCCAATTCAGTGACATGCAACTGGCCTTTGTTCAGGTAAGCCCGGTTGATATCTGTGATTTCCAATTCGCCGCGAGCTGAAGGTGAAATCTGCCTGGCGATGGCACATACCTGGCTGTCATAGAAGTAGAGACCGGGTACAGCGTAGTGAGAACGAGGCTGCCGTGGCTTCTCTTCCAGGCTTAGTGCCTTGCCTGCCCCATCAAATTCCACTACCCCAAATGCGGATGGATTGGCCACCGGATAGGCAAACACATGGGCCCCTTCCATCCGGGAAGCGGTTTGAACCAACTGCTGGGGCAGGCCATGTCCATAGAATACGTTGTCGCCCAAAATCAGGCAGACCGGTTCCCGGGCAATAAAAGCCTCGCCAAGATGGAAGGCTTCACCGATACCCCGGGCCTCAGCCTGCAGGATATAGGTAAGATACAGCCCCCACTGTTGGCCCGTGCCCAAGACAGCCTCAAACTGGGGTTGATCCCGTGGGGTACAGATGACCGCAATCTCGCGAATTCCGGCCAGCATCAATATGGAAAGCGGGTAATAAATAAGCGGCTTGTCATAGATAGGAAGTAACTGCTTGCTCATGCCCAAGGTAATCGGGTACAGGCGGGTGGCACGACCGCCTGCCATCAAAATACCTTTCATACTTCCTGCCTGGAACAGGAATGTCTAATAGCCAAAACGCTCCTCTTGCCAGGGATCACCCCGCATATGGTAGCCATAGGACTCCCAGAAGCCGGGTTTGTCGGCCGCCATGAACTCCAATCCATTCAGCCACTTGGCACTCTTCCAAAAATAGTATTTGGGCACCAATAGACGCATGGGATAACCATGCGCCGCTTCCAGGGGATTCCCATCGTATAGATAGGCCAGCATGGTGTCATCATCATCCAGGATTTCCATACTAATGTTCGTGGTATATCCGCCATAACAATGGGCCATGACATGGGTAGCCTTATCGTTGGGTGACACGTACGCCAGAAAAGTGCGCCAGGGAATACCTGTCCAGGTCGTGTCCAGCTTGCTCCAGCGAGTGACACAATGAATATCAACCGTTTGCGTTGTAGACGCCATGGCCATGAGGTCTGGCCAGGAAAATTCTGCCGTCGCTGTCACTTCACCCCATATCTTCAGGACAAAGTCATTCAGATCTGTGATTTGCTGGTTGGGCCCATAGGTGAGCACAGGAAACTTGCTGGTAAGGAACTGCCCTGGTGGTGTGCGGGCGTTGGCCACGTCTTCTGGCACATTCGCGACCCGCTTCAGACGTTCCACGCGCCGGAACGGATTCTCAAGTCTCATGGGCAAATCTCCTGTGTTGGCACAGTATCAGGGACTGTAACGTTTCATGGCCAGAGAGGCAGACTGACCTCCCATGCCAATACCGTTGGCCAGAGCGACATTGACTACGTGTGGACGTGCCTCATTGGGGACATAATCCAAATCACAGTCCGGATCAGCCGTCTGGTAATTGATTGTAGGCGGGATGATATTCTCCTGTATGGCTTTCACTACCGTTACCACGTTTTGGGCTCCAGCCCCGCCCATGGCATGGCCCAGCATGCCCTTCAATCCAGTCACCGGACAGTGGAGAGCCTGATCCCCCAAAGCCATGTGAATAGCCTTGGTTTCCATTTTGTCATTGGCAATGGTGGCTGTGCCATGCGCGGCTATCCAGTGAATGTCCTGGGGATCCAGTCCCCCACCGAACATTGCCTCCTGCATCGCGAGAGCCGGGGCTACACCTTCAGGATCCGGATTGGTAAAGTCATGGGGATCCAAACGGAGAGCATACCCGGCAAATTCAGCCAGAATAGAGGCCCTCCGGGCTTTCGCGTGCGCCAGGGACTCGAGTACGACTACTCCTGCCCCTTCCCCAATAACCATGCCATTCCGGTTGCCACTGAAAGGGGCACAGGCTTGGTTCGGATGTTCTGTCTCCCTGCTCATCGCTCCCAGGCGCCCAAACATGGCAATGGTCATGGGGGTGATATAACCGTCGCTGCCGCCAGCCAGAACCACGTCTACTTCCTGATTCTGAATACGTCGCGCCCCTTCTCCAATGGCACTGATTCCAGTTGCGCAAGCTGTGACCTGACTGCTGGTCACGCCGGTCACCCCCAGACGCATGCCAATGTAGGTGGGCGTACCACTTATCAGGGCTGCCAGACACATAATGGGGTTAATCCGTTTGTACCCTCGGCTGTGCAGAATTTGCGCCTGATCTTCAATCAGATCCCAACCGCCAAAAGCGTCACCGATTTCAATGCCGACGCGCCCCGATTCTTCTTGGGCCAGATCCAGCCGGGCATGTTGAATAGCTTCCTGCGTAGCTTTCCAGGCCAATTGTGTCGCCCGGGATGTACGGCGTACATCCTTGCGCTCCATGTAGTTCGCCGGTTCCCAGTCAATCCAGGCCGCAGCCGCAGCGGGCATGTCCGGAATGTCTTTCAATTCCAGCAGACGGGTACCAGACTGACCTTCCAGCATATTGCCCCAGGTGGTTTCAACATCCAGCCCCAGGGCTGAGATCATGCCCAGACCCGTCACCACAACCCGACTGTCGTTCATTCCTTCCTGCTTAGTCATACCCACTTGCTTAGCCGTAACACCATTATGCCTTGTAGGCCCAAATGGAGGTATCATCCGGGCCTACAAGGCCGTCGCGTCCCTCACACGGGCAGCTATAGTCCAAACCTCAAATACACTTGAACTGCCAAGCCGTCTTTTGGGGGGCCTTTTCCTCCTAATTATAGTCTCTGCTACAACACTTTGTGCCCCGCCATCCATCCAAGGGCTGAATGGCAGGCAATTCAGGCCAGCCATCGCATTCCCTGCCAGATTGGGTTCCATTCTGACGCAGCATTCCTGTCCACGCACATATTTTCGTTTATTAATCCCAGGTGTCAACCGGCTGACACGTTCGTATCAGGCCTTGCGGCACTTACCGACAGCCTGTACCTACTCAAGAGGCAGCTTGCTACCAACTTGACTTATGTCAAATATTTTCCGTACTCATGTCCCGGTATCCTGATCTAATTGCTCCGCCGCTCGGCGGAGCAACGCTTTTTCTAAGCTGTTGCCACCACAAATTGCCACACAGCCCCATTTCTGGACGACCATGAAGTACAACCCCCAGCGGCTGCTCCGGCTACAACAGAGTCAGCAACAGGGCCCGATGTTTCACGTGAAACATCGGGCCCTGTTGCACTGTTACTCCGGCAGACGCTCTATCGCCGCCCCTAGAGCGGCCAATTTCTGGTCAATTTGGCGATAACCCCGATCAATTTGCACGACATTGCCCAGTTCGGTCGTACCGCTGGCGCCCAGGGCCGCCAAGACCAAGGCCATACCGGCCCGAATATCCGGACTGCTCACCGGCTGTCCGTACAAGGGACTGGGACCTGCCACTACCACCCGGTGCGGATCACAGAACACAATCTGTGCCCCCATGCCAATTAACTTATCTACAAAATAGAGTCGGCTTTCAAACATCTTCTCATGAATAAGAACAGTCCCCTTGGCCTGCGTGGCCGCAACCAAAGCAATGCCCAAGAGATCCGTGGGGAAGCCCGGCCAAGGCGCACTGCTTATCCGCGGAATGTCCCCCGCGTAGTCCCGCCGGACCTCCAACTCCTGCTCTGCTGCCAGTACCAAAGTAGCCGTCCCATCTGCCTGGACGTCCCGATATTCCATTGCCACCCCTAGCCGTTCCCGGAACACCATCTCAATCATGCGCAACTGGTCAGGAACCACTTCCTCGATCCGTAACTCGCCCTGGGTGATAGCGCCCAACCCTATATAACTGCCTATTTCCATAAAATCCGGGCTAATTCTGGCTTCCGCCCCCTGCAGTGCCGGTTGCCCCTCTATGACAAGCCGATTGGTGCCAATGCCTTCAATGGCGACCCCCATGGCCACCAACAGGTGACACAAATCCGCCACATGCGGTTCGCACGCGGCATTGTGGAGAACGGTAGTGCCCTTGGCTCGGGCCGCCATCATAACCCCGTTCTCGGTAGCTGTTACCGAAGCTTCGTCCAGCAGAATGTCACACCCCAGCAAGTCACCGTCAATCTGCAGATTGAATTCCGGCCCGGACGTATCCAGGATGGCTCCCATCGCCCGAAAAACCTGCAAATGCGTATCAATCCGCCGGCGGCCAATTTGGTCTCCTCCGGCAGCGGCTGCTACCCGAAACTCCCCTATCCGGCCTAACAGAGGCCCCATTAAGGTCAATGATCCTCTCAGCGCACGAAACAATTTGGCATCGGGTTTCGGAAAACCCAGATTGGCGGCAGTCAGTTGCAACGTACCCGGGGATAACCACTGGCTATCCACGCCTAATCGCTGCAAGATAAGGATCAGGTTCTCCACGTCGCCAATGCGAGGTACATTGTGCAGGGTGACTGGCTTGTCCGTAAGTAGAGAGGCACACATCATGGGCATGGCCGCATTCTTATTGCCTTCCGGCCTTATCGAGCCCTCTATCCGATGGCCGCCCTCGATCAAGAAACGTTCCATGTCTTTGTCTTATGTGCAATAGCTGTGTGTGAAGTCTTTGGCCCTCGCGAAGCCCCTGCAGAAACCGCTTCCCCTTCTTGCGACCAGGCCTGAACGGAGCCAGCTCCTTATGTTACCCCAAATCAACGTCTGGCATAGCCTTCTGCCGCACCCCAAGCTACGTCTTGATGTTTCACGTGAAACATCAGCCGCGGGGTGGCAGCTGAACCGCCAGGAAAGATTTACAACTTTACATAATATGTATGCAGTCAAAGGACGACCAATGCCCGGGCAGCCCGTCCTTGGCAGCTCGTCTGGAAAGTGTGCAACTGTCCTTCCCGTGGACATGGCAGAATAAATAACCGAATATATATTCTTGTTGATAAAGAACCGGCTGGATGATTTTTCTGGCCCGTATATCAGGGAAGTATATTTTCTGCCTGGTCCGAGGATAAAACTGTGCCCTGGTTTTGGGTATGACGTGCCGCGTAATCCGGAGCGAGAGGCAATGGCGGTGGCCGGGTATGGCGCGCGGACTTTGCTGGGTCTGATCATAATCCGACCTCTCTGGTTATGGGCAACGGAATAGTCAATTCCAGCAGGGAGGCAGGAGTCATCAGATTGGTACCTTCCTGGCGTCCGGCCACCTCCCGTTCCAGGCGGGAATCAACCTGTCTGGAAGGGAACCCAAATTGAGAGAAAATTTGTGTGCTTTTTTCGTTTTCTGGCTCCCTCCCTGTGGTATAATTAAGCCATTGTAACAGCCGGATATTTCCGCTGCTTTACGATGTAAATTGGGGTGGATTGCAGGCATCTCTGTCATGTGAGAATGATACGTTGATCAATAGTTTAGTCATGGGCTTCGGGATACTGGGCCGAAGGTTGGAGTTCCTTCTGATTCCCGTAGTCCTGAGCATAGTTGCTCTCCTGCTTCCCCCCATTGATCTTTCTGTCCTTACCTACCAGTTGGCCACCAGTCTGGAAGAGGCACAGACTCTGTCTCCCGGCACGGGGCCCGCATCAGGGGTTACATCTGTTCCCGCGGCTCCAGGTGGCTCCGGTGAGGAATTTCAGGCGGGACTTGATGCGCTGGGTATGGAAGCTCTTTTCAATGAGGAGATGCCATGGACGCTGTTGGAAGAGTTTCCTCTTGAAATCGTATTGGTCAATCGCTTTTTTTTCCGCGTGCCTGGTTACATCAGTTTATTGCCCATGGCAGAGACCAACAGCCCCTGGCCATCCTTGACCGCCAGTTCAGCCGGGGATGTACTGATGCTATTCATGGGGGCCGCGGCTTTCGGGGTCCTGATCGGTGCATTTTACCTGTATCAGTTGGGCCAGCAGGTAACAGCGCATTTCCAGCGTATGGACTTGCCTCGGAATGTGGAGGAGAATGCCAATCCTAACGAAAATATATCAGATACAGAATCTGCGGGTTTTTGGCCTAGGGCAGGACAAATGTTTCTTTATTTTGCTTTCCTGCTGGTCGCTTGGTTAGGCAGTTCGCTGTTGCTGGCTCTGATTCTCGGGATAGTAGGGTTGGTCGCCCCCCAGGCTGCCATCAGCCTTCTGTACTTCGCGCTTCCCCTTTTGTTTATGATCTATTTTTTGTTCATCTTTTACCAGACATATGTAGCCGCTGGCGTCATGATGGATGGCTTCACGGTCTGGGACGCTTTCCGCAACAGTATGCAACTGGTCAGGCGCGACTTCTTTCTGACCTTGCTCTTTCTGTTTCTGGCCGGTTTCATCATGCTGGGCATTGAATTGCTATTGGAAAACCTCATCAGCCTGACCCAGGATCATGTCATCAGTGTTCTGATTGCCTCCCTGATATTCGCTTATGTAGGTACCGGTGTCGCACTGTCCTTTCTGGTGTTCTACCGTACCCGCCTGCTGGCACAGCAAGGAACGGACATTACACAATATTTTGAAACGCAGGAGAAATGAATATGCCGCCTCGCACTCAACCTCGCAACAATGGCACCTATGACTCCGAAAACATTCAGGTACTGGAGGGTCTTGAACCCGTCCGCAAGCGTCCCGGTATGTACGTAGGCGGTACGGGCGTACAGGGCTTGCATCATCTGGTTTACGAAGTGGTAGACAATGCCATAGATGAAGCTATGCAGGGATGCTGTGACCGCATTGGTATCACCCTCCATAAGGATGAGAGCATTTCTGTATCTGACAATGGCCGGGGCATCCCCGTTCGCAAGCATGCCAAGGAAGGAATTTCCGCGCTGACACTGGTCATGACCCGACTACATGCCGGCGGCAAGTTTGGTGAAGAAGGTGGCTACAAGGTATCCGGTGGCCTGCACGGTGTCGGTGTCAGTGCCGTGAATGCCCTGAGCGAATGGATGGTGACCACGGTCAAGCGGGAAGGCCGGATCCATCAACAGCGGTTCGAATGTGGTATGCCCGTTACGGAAGTGACAGTGGTTGGCAAGTGTCCCAAGACCGAAACGGGAACAACCCAGCATTTTTTGCGGGACCTGACGATTTTTGATGACGGGGTAGCCTTCAGTCCGGCGGAACTGATCAATCGCTTCCGGGAAATGGCCTTTCTGAATCGGGGCGTTTCCCTGTGCTTTGTGGATGAGAGAGAAGAGAAACCAGAAGAGATCAATTTTTATTTTGAGGGTGGCGTCGGCACTTTCGTCCGCTATCTGAATCGGCAGCGGCGTGTCCTGCATGATCCGATTCACATCCGCCGGGTGGTGGATACCTCGGAAGTTGAGGTGGGGTTGCAGTATACCGACTCCGCCGCCGAACATACGCTGGTCTTTGCCAACACGATCGTCAATCAGGATGGTGGTACACACCTGACGGGACTGCGCAAGGCCCTGACCCGCCAACTCAACGACTTCGCACGCAAGAACAAACTGTTGAAAGAAAAGGATGTCAACTTCAGTGGGGATGACACCCGTGAAGGTCTGACGGCCGTAGTGAGCGTAAAAGTGCCGGAACCCCAGTTTGAGGGCCAGAACAAACTGAAGCTCCTCAACCAGGAGGTGCAGGGACAGGTGGAACAAACCGTTTCCGATGCTCTGAATGAATGGATGGCGGAACACAAGAATGAAGCGCGTACTATCATCAGCAAGTGTCTGACTTCCTTTGAGGCTCGTCAGGCAGCCCGCAAAGCCAGAGAGTTGGTCCGGCGCAAGGGTTTGCTGGATAACATGACCTTGCCCGGCAAGCTGGCCGATTGCTCCAGCCGCAATCCGGCCGAATCCGAGCTGTATCTGGTGGAGGGTGACAGTGCCGGTGGTTCAGCGAAACAGGGCCGTGATCGCCAGTTTCAGGCCATCTTGCCCTTGCGGGGCAAAATCCTGAATGTAGAAAAGGCCAATATGAACAAGGCCCTGGAAAACAAGGAAATTCAGGCCCTGATCAAAGCCATGGGAACCGGTATCGGCAAGGAATTTGAGCTGTCTGGACTGCGGTACCATCGCATTATTGTCATGACCGACGCAGATGTAGACGGTGCGCATATCCGCACGTTACTGCTCACACTGTTCTACCGCTACATGAAACCTCTGGTGAGTGGAGGCTATCTCTATATTGCCCAGCCTCCCCTCTATAAGGTCACACTATCCCGCAAGGAAAAAGGGAAGACGCGCAAGGAAACTTCCTATGTCTACAACGAACGGGAGCTGGACAGTTTGCAGAAGGAACTGGGCAACGAGAATGTGAAGTTGGAACAGCGCTACAAGGGTTTGGGGGAGATGAATGCAGACCAACTCTGGACCACAACCATGGACCCGGAATCGCGGACCCTGTTGCAAGTTACCGTGGACAATGCCGATGTAGCTGATCGGCTATTCGCGGACCTGATGGGCCCTGATGTAGAACCTCGACGCCAGTTCATCCAGAACAATTCGGATCTGGCCAATCCTGATGTCTGAGTGTCTTGGCCCATCTGGATCTTGCCGAGTTAGTGCCACAACGGAACACATGTAAGCTTCGTGTTGCTAGGCGGGACGTCAAGGGACTTGGGGGACCCGGAATTTCTCTGGGTCGGCAGCTTCTGGGCGTCCCTAACCAGTGTTACCGGTTAGGGGGCAGCCTGTTATGACTCGAGATACTTCCTGCTAACAGGGTTGGGCTATATCAGAGCGGAAGTAGGCCCCTCTAGTTGCAACACAGGTAGAATCCAGCGGATAAGGGGCAACCATAATGTGCGCCAAGGCTTAGGTTTGACATGCCCAGAGGCGGTCAGAACCTGCGGCGAGTACTATAGCACTGATTCTCGGTCATGTACGGCGATCTTAGGCTAACACTGGACCAGCTGTAGCATGGGCAAGAAACGCTGTGTTTCTGACAGCCTGGACCAATGCATGAGGAATACTCGATGAAGGGCAAGATCTCTCGTGACGGTAACCAGCTCGTGCATGAATATGGAGGCGAAATCCTTGCCATTGAGCCATGGGGACGGGATGGACTGCGGGTCCGGGCCACCAAGCGGGACCAGATTGACCACACCACGTGGGCCTTGACTGAGGAGATAAACAACCTTGCCCAAGAGACCTCGACTGATATCGGTATCCAGATCGGAGATGCGGAAGCCGCAATTACCAACGGTCGCATCTCCGCCAAGGTAACGGATAACCGGGCTGACCCAAAGCATTCGCACGTCCTGCAGGCAGGTTTCCTGCAGTTCTTTCGAGATGAGGAACTCCTGCTCAGCGAGTATGACTATGTTGTGGGAGCTCATAATCCTGGAACCCGTACCTACAAACCGGCGCGCATTGAACTGGCAGGACACGAACTGTTTCACACTGAGGTGCACTTTGCCCCGCGCCAGGACGAACGCTTCTATGGTATGGGGCTAAACGCTACAGGAAGGGTGGATCTCAAAGGCAGTGTGATCGATTTGTATCAACGTCACGTGAAGCATGTCGTGCCATTCCTGGTATCCAGCGCTGGTTACGGATTGTTGTGGAATAACCCATCCCTGGGTCGGGTGGAATTGGGTCATAATCGAACGCGCTGGGTTGCAGAGGGTTGTCCACAAATCGACTACTACATCACGACCGGAGATACCTATGCCGAGATTATGGAGCATTACGCCAGCGTCACCGGTTTCGCCCCGGTAATGCCTTACTGGGCTACGGGATTCTGGCAGTGCAAGCTGCGTTATAAATCCCAGGAAGAGCTACTGGCGGTCGCCCGGGAATTCAAGCGGCGTGAATTGCCTCTGTCAGTTATTGTCATTGATTTTCGGCATTGGAAAAAGATCGGTGACTGGAAACTGGACCCTGACCTCTGGCCGGATCCAGAGGCCATGGTCAACGAACTCAACGAGATGGGGATCCGGATCATGATCTCGCCCTGGATACTTGTAGAGGAAGAAAGCGAAAACTTCTCTTACATGCAGCAAGAAGGCCTGTTCATTTCAACCATAGATGACGGTAAAGATTGGCTGCCCTGGCAGGGACAGGAAGGGCCAGTTCGGGCCCGGCAATATGATCCTACCCATCCGCAGGCGGCTGCGTTTCTGTGGGAGAAGTGGAAACAGAATTATTTCGATCTTGGCATTCGCACATTCTGGCTCGATCCTTGTGATGACCTGCACCCCATCGGAGATTACGAAAGGGTGATATATCATGCCGGACCGGCTTTGGCCACCCACGGCTACTACCCGGTAGCCCATCAGAAGAATATCCATGATGGCTTGCAGGCTGCCGGTGAACAGGAGGTAGTAACTATCTGCCGCAGTTCATGGGCGGGATCCCAGCGCTATGGTGCATCCCCGGCAGCCCATGACATCAAGTCCTCGTTCGAACACCTGACTGAGTACATGAAAGCCGGCCTGAACCTGGCTATGAGCGGTATTCCCTGGGGGGCCTCGGAGATTGGCGGTTTTGTTACGCCTGACAACCAGAGTGACTATTTTCATGAACTCATGATCCGCTGGTATCAGTACGGTGTCTTCACCCCCGTCTTCCGAACTCACGGCAATCGACCCAATAATGAAGCCTGGACCATCGGTGGAGACAGCTATCGCTATATTCGGGCGGCCATGCTCCTGCGGGAACGTCTACGCCCTTACATCATGGAGCAGATGCATCTGGCCGCCAGCCACGGCACTCCTCCCATGCGACCGTTGTGCTTTGACTACGAGGCGGATGCCAACACGCACTATATTGAGGATCAATTCCTCTTGGGTCCGGATCTGGTGGTCGCACCCATTACCGAATACCAGAAACGCCACCGTGACGTGTATTTGCCGAGCGGCACTTCCTGGTGGGATGCATGGACAGGTCAGGCACTGGAGGGTGGACAAGCGCTAGAGGCATCTGCTCCCTTGGCGCAAATTCCTGTCTATGTTCGCAGTTCGCCTCAGAACCTGGATTTGTCCCTGTTTCAAGGGTTATACCGTATGTAGCCCGGTAGCAAGGGCACCCGAAACCCCACCAATCGATCGATACCAAGGCCAAGCGGAAGTCTTAGGTCTTGATCTGCGCCTTGTCCCGACTCCAGCTTACAGGCTGGGATATCTTCAGAGAGATTCCCGGAAAATCAACGGCCGACCGTCGGGGTCCATGCCTATCCAGTCTCCCTCGTGTTCCCTGAGATGGAGGCTCTCCGCTTGCAGGGTGGCTGCCAGTGCTTGAGCATCCCTGTATTGAAATATCAGAGAGGTGGCCTTCAATGCGGCTTGCTGTAGCTGCAGGGCAAAACCAAGATCGGTGGCAACGGGCGGACAACTCTCGTATCCCATCGTAAGCCGCTTACCCGACTGGCTGGAACGTAAAATGGTGAGGCCCAACATGGCATAAAACTGTCTGTTGTCGTCCAATTTCTCCGTATCAAAACGAATCTGGAGTTGCTGGAAACCCCGTCTGGCGGGATGCGAGTCCAGTCCGTCCTGGCGGGGAAGTCCCCGGAGGGCATCTTCAAATGGCTGCCGCTCAAACGGATGGGTGTTGAAGAGAATTTCTCTTCCATCAGGGTCAGAAACGGAAAAATGGCCGCATTCGTTGGCGGGAAGGGGCGATCCCTTTTCATCCCTCATCAGTTGTACTTCAGGTTCCGTGTTGTATTCCTCCGCGACGAAGCCGCGCTGCTTCAGGGCCAGCATAAGTTTGTGAATATGTCCTCCGCGAAAATTGATTACCGGACCATCCAGAAAGCTCATGAAGGTCAGAACATGGGAGCCGTTAGACATGGAAACCCGCAGACCGGGAGCATCTTCTCCCACAGGAACAAAACCTAGTGCAGAGTTTCGGATATAGTTTCAGTAGTATACGATAGGGTATTCATCCTGTCACACAGAGGCCAAAACACCATGGGACCTGCCCCCAAAGGATTGACGATCCGCCCCG
>DAOUJU010000007.1:0-189334 GCA_034422235.1 Anaerolineales bacterium
GCGGCCTTCAACCTCCTGGTACAGTGGCAGGGACTCAAGCCCGATGAACAGGGCGTCGTCAGACTTTCTATCGCACAATTCGCGCTCTGACTGTCAACTAGCACCAATGGTTAACAGAGAAACCCTACAGCAAAATAGTATTTCAAACCACATTCTGAAGTATCCCCATGGTGCGCAGCTTGCCCCCTTGGCGCGCTAGGCTCAGGTCAGGAAGTCTTGGTTACCCATGACGTAGACCTTGTGGCCTGTGGAGGAATTATGACTAGTCGGGACCTGCCCGTACTGACGCAAGTGGGGATTCGGACCTGGCAATACCATTCAACTCTGCTGTACTGGGGTTCTGTCGCAGGTCCTTCGATTTGGTGGGAGTCCGAAAGAAGATCCGGGAATACCAAAGCGGATGCTGGGAAAGGTGAAACTTGGTATCAGTCTGATCCACCTTTCTCCTCCACGCCCCCGCGCCGCTTTTCTCTTTAAACTGTTTACGACCAGAGTAGGTGCGCTCGGAGTATCTGTAGGCAATTGCAGATTATCATTGCATCCGAAAGACTCGCTCCAGATGAGGGGCTCTTCACATCTATATTGGCCACAGCTGTGCCTGAAATTTGTGTGGTTCTGAGTCCTTGTCTCGTCGTTTGCCGTACCGGCGACCCTAGGTCGCGGGCTGCGTTGACATGAGACGGCTGCTCTGCCTTTTGTCTTTGGATCCCAATTCCATCATCATGGAAAAATGCCTGTTGTGCCACAGGAGGTATCCCAGATCACAGTATGGTGGCGCAGTTCCAATGGGCAGGATCGAAAGTAGAGGAGCAGTGACTGGACCCAGAGGGCAAGACCGTTGTCATTGGGAGATTGAAGAACAGGGATGGAGGACAAACTCGGCGGCGATATGTTCTACGCCCAGATATTGGCTACAATCTACCCATTCAATGGGAAATGATTCCCCAATTAATCTGGCTGGAGCATACATGACCATTTGGACTTCAAGAGACGCCAAGAACCGTTTCAGTGCCGTGGTCAACGCCGCATTGGACGGCACTCCGCAGTTAGTGACGCGGCGGGGACAACCTACTGTTGTAGTGTTGGCAGCGGAAGAGTATGATCGTCTCCGCAACTTGGAGAAAACCAAAGTACCGACACTGGCTGAGCTTCTGCTCGCTATGCCGCAGGATGATCAAGAGCTTGAACGGTTGCCGCTGTCAGTTCTGCCTCTGGACCTCTGATGTTCTTGCCTGATACCAACAACCCCGTCAACATTGAGACTTTGTACAAAGTCGAGCCAAGCCTCCAGTCCTTCATTGGGCACCCAATGTCAGTTGGTCAATACTCAAGGAAGCAAATGACTTTCTCTTGTTCAAGTATTCCTATGTGAACTATGTAAAAGACAGACCGCCTCGACTTGCCGAGAAACAAACCCTATGTCTGATCATTATCGGAACGGTGACCATTGGCGATTTTAGTTTGATCGGGTGTATATTGCAGGCAACCCATCCCCCACTGAAAGTGTCGGCGAACATGCGCAACATTCTGTTTATTTCCTCTCTGGCACCCCGGTTGTCAGCCGAGGTGACCCAGCATGCCCGAGCCGAAGATTCGGTATACGTGATGGGGCCCCAGGAACCGGAAAGTTTGGCCCGTATCGCTGATGCCGAATATCTTGTACTGTTTCCCAGCGAACTGGACGACGCTTCCATCCGCGCTGGCAGCAATCTGAAGCTGATCCAGCTGGTGAGTGCCGGCTTCGACCGCATTAATGTGGGACTGTGCCGGGAGTTGGGGATCCCTGTCGCCAACAATGGGGGCACCAATGCCCCGGACGTAGCCGAGCATGCCCTGATGCTGATGCTGGCTTTCCAGCGCCGGTTTGCCGAGTTTGACCGCTTCGTCAAGGCAGGACAGTGGCGGGGTATCGATTCAGCCCAGACTACGTTTACGCTGGCCGGCAAGACAATCGGCATCATTGGCCTGGGCAAGATTGGACAGCGGGTAGCCGAGTTGCTGGTGCCGTTTGGCGTACGAATCCTCTTCTACGATGCGTATCCTCCGCCCGCTGCAGTGTCAGAAGCCCTGGGTGCCAAACGGGTAGAACTGAACACACTCCTAGTGGAGTCTGACATTATCACGGTGCATGTTCCCCTGAATGCCGAGACCCGGAACATGATCAACACCGACACGTTGGCCCGCATGAAAGATACAGCGTTGCTGGTCAACACCTGCCGGGGTGAAGTGGTGGATGAAGAGGCTCTGGCCGATGCCTTGCGCACCCAGTCTATTGGCGGTGCAGCCCTGGATGTACTCGTTAAGGAACCCCCGCCTCCTGACCATCCCCTACTGGGCCTCGACAACATTATCTTCACGCCGCATACAGCCGGGGTGACGTTCGATTCGTTTTCGCGCCGCGGTGAATTTATCTTCGCCAACATTGAGCGGGTAGCCCAGGGACAGCCGGCACAGGCCCTAGTGAACTGAGGAGTGATTTCAGACTCGTCTGGATGCACATTTGGATCCAACTTTTGGATGATACGCAGGAGTAACGGGACATAATGAAACTTGGATACAGTTCCTGGGGCATGCCTAATGTGCCCGTGGATACGATCATCGCCAGTCTGGCAGAAATGGGGTACGACGGCGTGGAATTGACCGTGATTCCCGGCTATTCCATTGAGTTGGACAGTCTGGATGACGGATATCGCCATTACATCGCGCGGCTGCTGCAGATGCATGATATGGAATTGCCGGCGCTGGCGGGACATCGTAGCCTGGTGGAACAGGATCCTGAGGTGGCCGCCGAAAACATGCGCCGCCTGAAAGGCACCGTGGACTTGGCGGTGGAATGGGCTGGCGGTGGGGAACCGCCCTGTATCGACACTACGGCCGGAGGACGGCCCGATGACGAGGAAACCCTGGGACCCCTGTTGCAGGATCGGCTGGGAGAACTGGTGAATTATGCCCGGGAGCGCGGGGTGGTGATCGCTATCGAACCCCATGTGGGCACCATGCTGGATACACCGCCCAAGGTTCTGCGCCTGCTGGCAGCCATCGACGATCCCTATCTCAAGGTAAATTTCGATATCTCCCATTTCAATGTAATGGGCATGGATATTGAGACGCCGGTCGCCGCCTTGGCCCCCGTTACCGTACATACTCACGTCAAGGATGAACGCGGCACCGTGCCGGATTTCGAGTTCCTGATTCCCGGTGAAGGTGAATTCGACTACGTTGCCTACCTCAAGGCCATGCAGAAGCATGGGTATACCGGGTTCATTTCCGCGGAAATCAGTGTTATGGTGCAAAAGCGGCCTGACTACGATCCCATCGACGCTGCCCAGCAAACCTACGATGTGCTGAACGGAGCATTCCAGACCGCCGGCATTTCCCGTGCCTGACTTGGATGCGGGTTACAGCAAGGAAACCATCATGAACGGCGCCCAAAGTATGTTGCAGACTCTCGTTAACAATGACGTGACAGTCTGTTTTGCCAATCCGGGTACGTCAGAAATCTTTTCGGTCGGGGCCATGGAACGGGTACCGGACATGCGCGGGGTACTCTGTCTTTTTGAAGGCGTAGCCACGGGCGCGGCGGATGGCTATGCCCGCATGACGGACTGGCCGGCCTGTACCCTTCTGCATCTGGGGCCAGGACTGGGTAACGGTCTGGCCAATCTGCACAACGCCCGTCGGGCTTTTTCCCCCATGGTGAACGTCGTAGGCGATCACGCGACCTGGCATCTGCAGTATGATGCTCCTCTGACCTCGGATATTGAAGCCATTGCCAGTTCGGTTTCGGGCTGGTATCGGTCATCCGCTACGGCTCAGGACTTGCCGGTGGATACGGCCGCGGCGGTTCAGGCCTCCCTGCAGCCACCGGGGCAGGTGGCGACCCTCGTGCTGCCTTCCGATTGTGCCTGGGATCCCGGCGGTCCGCCGGCGGGGAAGATCACAGCTCCCACCCCTAAGGCGGTTCCCCCCGAACGAGTGGCAGAAGTCGCCCAAATTCTGGCTCATGGCCCGGAAACCGTCATCCTGATTGGCGGACGGGCCCTGCGGGAAGAGGGCATCAGGCAGGCCAACAGTATTGGCAATGCCACGGGAGTGCGCGTACTGGGTGATCGGGTCAACAGTCGAATGGAAAGAGGTCGGAACCGACCTGATGTACAACGTCTGCCCTACCCGGTGCCCCAGGCCGTGGAAATGCTTAAGGGCACCCGGCACATGATCCTGGCGGGGGCTTCCCAGCCGGTAGGATTCTTTGCCTATCCTGACCAACCCAGTGTTACGGCTCCGCCCGACTGTGAGTTTCATGTGCTCGCCCATGCGGACGAGGATGTGGTCCTGGCTCTGGAAATGTTGGCTGATTTCGTCAACGCTCCCGATAATCCGGGCCCTCTGGCTACCGATAGGCAGCCGGCATTGCCCACGGGTGAAATTACCATTGACAAGGTTTGGGCCGCCGTTTCGGCCCTCATGCCCGAAGAGTCCATCATTTCCGACGAAGCGGTCACATCGGGACGTTCGGCGGCGGCGCAGACGGCCGGGGCCCCGCGGCACGACTGGATCAACATTACCGGAGGCTCCATAGGACAGGGTCTGCCGGCTGCGTTGGGGGCCTCCATCGCTTGTCCGGATCGACAGGTTTTTGCCATGGAGTCAGACGGGTCCGCCATGTATACCCTGCAGGCGATGTGGTCCATGGCCCGGGAAGAATGTAACGTTGTGGTCGTCATGTTCAATAACGGGGCGTATCGCATCTTGCAGGGAGAGCTGGAACGCCTTTGTCCGGGGATGGAAGGGGAACACAGCGCCGCTATGCTGGATCTGACTCAGCCCGAGATTGACTGGGTCCATCTGGCTCAGGGCATGGGCATAGAGGCCAGTTGGGCGGAGGACTGTGAACAGCTATGTGATCAGTTGTCCTCTGCCATCCAGGCTCCGGGTCCCCGCTTTATCGAGGTTCGGGTATAGACAATGCCGTGAGACAACCAACAGGCATAGACGAGGTGCAGGATGAGGGAAGAGCAGGAGAGACTGGACGAAGAATATTGGCTTGGCCTGTATGAACTGATGTTTCGCATCCGTTATTTTGAGGAAGCAGCGGACGGGTTGTACACGCGGGGACAGATGCCTGGCATCGCCCATCTGTATATAGGGGAAGAGGCTGTAGCTGTAGGGGTGTGCAGCGTGTTGCGGGATGACGATTACATCACCAGCACCCACCGTGGTCACGGCCATTGCCTGGCCAAGGGCGCAGATGTCAAGCGCATGTTTGCGGAACTGCTGGGCAAGGCCTCAGGCTATTGCCGCGGCAAGGGCGGTTCCATGCATATTGCGGACCAGGACACCGGGAACCTGGGGGCCAACGGCATTGTCGGTGGGAGTACCTCCATTGTGGCCGGGGCCGGCCTGTCCGCCAAGTTGCGCGGCACGGATCAGGTGGCGGTCTCCTTCTTTGGCGATGGTGCCCTGGGCCAGGGCCAGCTGTACGAATCCATGAACATGGCCCAGCTCTGGCATCTGCCGGTATTGTACGTATGTGAGAACAATCACTACGGAGAATATACGCCCTGTGATCAGGCCATTGCTGGGGAAATTCTGGATCGGGGCAAAGCCTTTGGCATCGCCGCGCAACAGGTGGACGGTCAGGATGTACGAGCCGTGCGGGCTGCGGCCCAGGCGGCGGTAGCCCGGGCCCGGGCGGGCGAAGGCCCCTCCTTCCTGCTGTGTACGACCTATCGGTACCGGGGGCATCATGTCGGGGATGTAGATCGTCCTTACCGCTCGCGGGATGAGGAGGAAGAGTGGCAAACCCAGCGGGATCCCCTGATGACCTTGAGCCAATGGCTGGCCGCAGATTACCAGGTTGACCCGTCGGTAGTGGCACAGCTGGAGAGTCAGGTACGGGCCGAAGTGGATGAAGCGGTGGCATTCGCCCTGGCGGAACCTTTCCCGGAGGAATTGGAGGTGGATCATCATGTCTATGCATGACAACGGTGCGGGTGGGCGCGAGATTACCTTTGGTGAAGCGCTCCGTGAAGCCATTCACGAGGAGATGACAAGGGATCCTCATGTCTTCCTGATTGGCGAAGACATTGGCGCCGCCGGGAGTGTCTTCAAGATCTTCGGGGGGTTGCAAGAAGAGTTCGGTAAGGAACGGGTCATTGATTCCCCCATTTCTGAAGCAGGTATTGCCGGCATTGGTGTGGGTGCGGCCATAACCGGTATGCGGCCGGTGGTGGACATCATGTTTGGGGACTTCACCACCATGGTCATGGACCAGATGGTGAACCAGGCCGCCAAAACCCATTACATGTCTGGAGGCAAGCTGAAAGTCCCCATGGTGCTACGGACTACCATGGGTGCCGGCCGCTCCTCAGCGGCCCAACACTCCCAGTCCCTCCATGTCTGGCTCAGTCATGTACCGGGCATGAAAGTAGCCGTACCCGCGACTCCTGCGGATGCCAAGGGACTGCTCAAGAGTGCCATCCGGGACGACAATCCGGTGGCCTTTTTCGAGGACAAGGTGATGTATTCCCTGACTGGTCCGGTGCCAGAAGGGGAATACCTGGTGCCTCTGGGGCAAGCGGCTGTCAGGCGTGAGGGCAGGGATATTACCCTGGTCGCCACCAGCAGCATGGTGCATGAAGCGCTGGCGGCGGCCGATCAGCTGTCTGAACTGGGTATAGAGGCGGAAGTGATAGATCCCCGTACCATGGTCCCCCTGGATCACGAGACGCTGGTGGCCAGTGCCCGCAAGACCAGTCGGGCCCTGGTGGTCGATGAAGGGTGTGAACGCTATGGCGTAACGGGCGAACTGGCTTCTGTCATTGCCGAAGGGGCCTTCTATTACCTGGATGCTCCGGTTACGCGCATGGGCGCCATGAATGTTCCGGTACCTTTCTCCCCTGTACTGGAGCCCCTCACGATTCCCAATGCGGACCGCATCTGCGAACAAGCCAAGGCACTTTGCCAGCGCACCTGAGCTTGGATAGTTCCATGGCCCATGACATTATCATGCCTGTGCTGGGCATGAATCAGGATACAGGCACCCTGGTACGCTGGTTGCGCCAGGAAGGTGAACGGGTGGCGCAGGGCGAACCCGTCATGGAAATTGCGACCGACAAGATTACGGTAGAGATTGAAGCGCCGGCAGACGGTATTCTGGCCGGGCTGGCTGCCCAGGAAGGGGAAGAAGTACCTACGGGTCAGACTGTGGCCGTTATTCTGGCGGAGGGTGAGACGGCTCCTTCCCCTTCCCCGGCATCGACGTCGGTTGCCCCGGCCAAGGTGACCACGACACGTATTGAGGCCAGTCCTGTGGCTCGACGCCTGGCCGAAAGTCATGGCGTAGATCTGCGGGATGTACCCCATGCCGGGACACGGATACACCGGAAGGATGTAGAAGCCTACCTGGAACAGTTGCCGAGCCAGCCTCCCGTTGCCAGCCGCAGCTTGGCTTCCCCCAAGGCGCGGCGGCTGGCCCGGGAGCGGGGCATTGAACTCCTGCAGATTCGAGGCACTGGCCCGGATGGCGCGGTGCTGGCGGCAGATGTGGAGGCCCATGTTTCACCCCCTGAGGTGGAAGCCGGGGAACGGCCGGACACCGTGCATACCCCTGGTCGTCTCTGGCAAGTCATGGCCAGACGTCTCACAGAAAGCTGGAATACGGTACCCCATTTCTACCTGTCCCGTACCGTAGATGCCGGACAACTACAGGATTGGCAGACATCCTGCCGGCAGAAATACCCGGAGAAAGTCACGCTTACTGATCTCATTGTCAAAGTGCTGGCGGTTTCTCTCCGGGAACATCCACGTCTCAATGCCAGTTGGCAAGCGGACAGCACAATTCAGATTCACGGCGCGGTCAACATCGGCTTGGCCGTAGCGGTGGCAGATGGCCTGCTGGTGCCGGTCATTCATGATGCGGACGAGAAGGGAATTCGGGATATTGCGGTCCAGCGGGACCATTTGGTTACCGCGTCACAGTCTGGATCCCTAACCCTGGCGGAGATGACCGGGGGTACATTCAGCCTGACCAATCTGGGTATGTTGGGCGTGGAACGTTTTGGGGCTATTGTCAATCCGCCTGAAGCCGCTATCCTGGCCGTTGGTACAGTCCGTGACCAGGTAGTGCCGGTGAACGGGACACCTGCTGTGCGGCCGATGATGGAAATTACGCTGTCTTGTGATCATCGTGCGGTAGACGGGGCTACGGCGGCCCGTTTCCTGCAAACCCTGGTGCAATACATGGAAGCACCCCTCCTGCTCCTGGACTGAGGACAAGCCAGCAGACATGAGACTCAGTTGCCTGCCTGTGTCGCTGTACGGGGAATTCACCGCTGGGCGCTTGTCACTGGGGGATTGGTTTCAACTGGCGGCGGAGTTACAGCTGGACGGAGCAGACATCAGCGTGGCTCACCTGGAATCACTGGCTCCTTCGTATTTGAAGCAACTGCGTGCCGCCGCGTTAGTGTCCGGCGTGGAAATCTCCATGCTGGTAACCTACTCCGATTTCGCCCTGCCGAGTCCTGCCGACCGGGACGCCAATATGGAGTGGGTAAAGCAACTGATAGAGGCCGCGGCCCACTTGGGCGCCCCCCTCATTCGCTTGACCGCAGGGCAAGCTTGGCCTGGCGTCACTTTCCAGGAAGGTCTGCCCTGGGTGGTGGATGGCCTGTGTGAGGCGGCCGCTTATGCTCGGGCCCATGGTGTTCAGGCTGTATACGAAAATCACACCCGGGGCTCGGTCTGGCAGTGGAACGATTTTACCCTGGCCGCCACCCGCTTTCTGGCGGTGGCTGAAGCCTCCCACGGATCCGACTTGGGACTCCTGTTTGATACCGCCAACAACCTTGTCCTGTTCGACGACCCCATAGCGGTCCTGGCAGCTGTCCTGGATCGGGTGACGGCCGTGCATCTGGCCGACATCCGTACCGCGGGGGCGTTCCAGCCTGTAGTTGTGGGTACAGGCGCCAGTCCGCATACAGAGCTAATTACCATGCTGGTACAGGCCGGCTTTGACGACTGGGTCAGTGTGGAAGAGGCCAGCAAGACAGGCAAGGCCGGTATGGAGAGAGGGATTCATCACGCCGATACCGTCTGGTACACTGCAGGTGGCAGGCGGCGCACTCGCGTTGCGCTGTCAGACTAATAATGCAGGCCAATAACTGTAAACAAGAGGGATTCAGGGAAAAGCATGGCTACGAATATCAGTTTTGATCTCACAGACAAGGTCGTCATCGTAACCGGTGCGGGCAAGGGTATTGGCAAATCCATTGCCGAGGTAGCAGCCCAGTTTGGGGCTGATGTGGCGCTGGGTAGCCGTACGGTGTCGGAATGTGAGGACACGGCCGAAGCCTGTCGGGCCTTGGGGCGCCAGGCCATGGCAGCCTATCTGGATGTGGCTGATGTGTCCAGCATTCGTTCCTTTGTCGATCAAACGCTGGAGCGTTTCGGACGTATCGACAGTGTGGTCAACAATGCGGGTTACAACGTGCCCAAACCAGCAGTGGAATACACGGAAGAGGAATTCGACCAGATCTCGGATATCAACTTCAAGGGCGCCTATTTCATGTCGGTGGCCTGTGCCGAGGCCATGGTGGAGCGGAATATTGCCGGCAGCATCATTACGATCAGTTCCCAGGTGGGCGTGGTGGGCGGTCCCCTGCGCTCCGTGTATGCGGCCGCCAAAGGCGCTGTCGGTCAATTCACCCGCTCGTTGGCGCTGGAATGGGCCCAGAATGACATTACGGTCAACGCGGTCGCGCCCACCTTCACGCGCACGCCCCTGCTGGAAGCCAGCATCAAAAAGAGCCCCGAGTTTGCCAAGAATCTGGAAAGGGTGCCTATGGGACGTATTGCTGAACCTGAGGAAATCGCGGGGGCTGTCGTCTTTTTGGCTTCAGCGGCCGCGCGTATGGTCACGGGCCAGATCATCTGTGTGGATGGGGGCTATACCGCCATCTAATTGGAAATCCGTGGCTCCGTCGTGTTTCGTAGCTAGCTCACCCAGTCAATAACGTAAGGAACGTGGGAATATGACCGACAAGATCCGCGCTGCCGTGATCGGAGCCGGTGGCATTTCGCGACAACACATTCGCGGTTATCTGGATACGGGACGCTACGAAGTGGTAGCGCTGGCCGATCTGGAGCCTGATGCCATGCAGGAGAAAAATGATCTGTTTGACATAGAACCGCGCCACTTCGCGGATGCCCGGGAAATGATGGCCGAGATGCAGCCGGATGTGGTCTCCATTTGTACCTGGCATGCCGGCCATTCGCTATGGACGATTGCCGCCGCCGCGTACCAACCCAAGGCCATTCTCTGTGAAAAACCCATGGCGGATACGGTGGGCCGTGCGGAGCAAATGCTGATCGCCTGCCAGCGCAATCAGGTGAAACTGGCCATTGGCCATCAGCGTCGCTTTCTGCCTGCCTACATTCTGGCCCGCGACATGATCCGCGAGGGACGTGTTGGTCAGGTGCAACTGGTGCAGAGCTTTGGGGGTGCTGGTCTGCCTAACTTCGCTTCTCACCAGATGGACATGTATCGTTTCCTGCTGAATGATGACGAATGCGTCTGGGTCATGGGCAACATTGAGCGCAAGACCGATCAATACGAGCGCAATACCCGGATCGAGGACTGTGCCGTCGGCACCTTTCATTTCCGGAGTGGGGCCCAGGCCCTGATTCTGAGCGATGTGCTAACTAGCCCCAAGCAGGGCCGAACTTATGGTACGGACGCAACCCAACCTGAAGGGCAGGGCGTGAATATCCAGCCCAGCTACTATCAGGGCGCCCGAATTTATGGTACGGAAGGCATGATCGATCTCACGACCACGGATCTGAAACTCCTGAACCATGAGACAGGGGGTGTGTGGGAACAACATGTGCCAGCTGGCCAGTTTTATACCTTCGCCGATCAGGGCAGCCGCTTCGAGTGGGTGGAAGGAGGAGCGGCCCAGGCTGATGGGGTAGCGGATTGGGTGGAAGGCACAGAACCCTATCGCAGTACCGGGGAAGATGGCTACAAGGCGTTGCAAATGGTACACGCCGTGTATGAATCGGCGCGTATGCACGAGAAGGTCTACCTGCCTCTGCAGACGCGAGTCAATCCCCTGGATCTGATGGTGGAATCAGGGCATCTGGTCCCGGAACGACCAGGGCGCTACGATATTCGTGCCAAGCAGCTTCGGGGCGAGAAGATGATCACAGATGCTTAATGAGAACGTAACCCAGGAAAGGAGCAGTTCAACACCGAACCGTGTGTCCTCGCATTGACATGGGCCGGGTCCAATCTTCATGGGATGGCCGAGATTTTCCTTGCGCAACCTATACCATACGGAGTATGGCTTCTAACGCGACTGGATCCCATCGTCAGACATTCCTTCGTCTTCGTCAATTGCCTGTTGGTCGGTTTTTCTTTTCGCAAGCCACTGTTGGAGAGACTTGGGACTTTCGCCGGAGGGCCTTCCGGCAAGTAAACCTTCGACGCTGATATCCTCATCCAATGCTGGCCAATGGATACCTTGGCCTTCACCAATGAGTCGCCAGCTCCTTCGCTCTTCCTCTGTAGCATGGATTAGCCGGGGGTACCACGCCAAAGGCACAAGTATTGTGCGGCCGTCAGACAACTCTGCCTGCAATATTCTTTCAGTTACTGTGATATGGTTCACTTCAGGGATGTTCACCTCAACCGTGGAAGTAATCATTGGGACTTATATACCTAACTAACAATGCAGTTGAGATATATCCTGTTCACGGGTCATGGAGGTGGCCCATGCCAACGCCTCTCGCCGTGCAGTTGCCCCTGTCCCGCGGGCCACAGTGCGTTCATACCGCACCAGAATATTGATCGCCGCATTGTGATCGGCGTGCATGCGCAGGCCACAACCTACGCACTGGAATATCGCTTGTGATACCCGGTTGCGCTTGTCTACGCATCCGCATTGGTGGCACGTCTGGCTGGTATGCCTCGGATCCACCTTGGCGACCGCACCGCATTTGTAATTCAATTTGCGTTCCAGCTGCTGCCAGCCCGAAGCCAGGATCGCCCGGTTCAGGCCGGCCTTCTGCTTCACGTTCGTACCGGGTGCCTCCACCGTCCCCTGGGCGGATTGCGTCATGCCACTAGTATTGAGGTCCTCCAGCACTACCGTATGGGCCTTGTCCGCCAGTTCCCGGCTGATATGGTGGGTATCGTTAGCCCGTATGCGCTTACGCTTGCGTTGCGGTTTGCGCAATTGTCCTGCGACCCGGCGTCCGCGGTTAGATCCTTTCGGCTTGCGGGCTTGCTCCCGTTGCTTGCGCTTGATCTTGCTGTCTAGTTGAGACGTGTCGGTCAATCTATAGATCGCACCCTCGCTGTCCGTCATTTGGCCCACGTTGCGATCGACACCCAAGATGCCGGTCTCGGCCGCCGGTTTCACGAGGCCTACCGTTACCTCGTAGGTGAGGTAGGCATACCATTTAGGGTTGGACTTGGTGCCCTCTTGCCGTACTCGGGCCTGTCTGGGCATACAGGCAACATAGGGATTGCGACCCTTGAGGCGCAACCAACCGATCTTGGGCACATACAGGTGGGAGGCCGTAAGCTTGACCTGGTCCGGGATCGTAAAGCCATCCTGTGTGTGGTGCTTGCTCTTGAAGCGGGGATAGCCACCGCCGGCGAAGAAATGCTGGAAAGCGTCCGCCAGATATTTGAGTACATAGCGCACCTCATGGCAGCCGTAGGACTGAAGCCAGGCATAACGGGGATCCTGGCGTAAGGCCGTGAACTCCTTACCCAGAGCGTAAAAGGAGAGACTTGGCTTCGGGCCTGCGGGCTGCGCTTGCCACTGCCGGTATTCTTCCTGCTTCTGCGCCAGCATATGGTTCCACAGCCAGCGGCACGCGCCGGCCTGTCCGGCCAACTGGTAAGCGATCGCCTTGCGCTCGGGCAACAGACGAAGTCGCACACTGCGGATGACAGTAGCGGATTCCGCTTGTGGTACCGTATCTTTAGCAGGCATGGAAGAGGCTTTTCCCTGTCTGTGAGGAAGCGGTAGGCAGGTCGCATTGCCTATCGCTTTCGCTTAGGGTAGCACGAAACAGACCGTATTCAGTCATTGTTAGTTTTGTATATAATTCCCTAATCATTCCAGGCCTCCATCAGCGCGGTTCGATTTTCCTCAACAATCCTCGTATCTTCTTCGTCTCAGAGATCGGCTGGGAGTTTACTTGTCGCTTACCGCAGGTGAAAGACATTCAGGTGGGTTTTCCAACAAGTGAACGTCTGCTTCGTTGTGATAGACCTTCCCTCTGGGATTGTTGATCAGGTTGGGGTTTCTGAAGTCTTGGCGAAGATTGCCATCCCCAGAATATAGTACCCGTGCTCTGGAAATCTGCGCCAAGGCTATGATATGCGGGTCGTTAGATTTACAGGATCGGGAGGAAGTAAGTTCTCTGGTTTTCTTCTCCACTGCATTGTCACTGTACCTATAGACACGCCCAATGTTGCCCAATTCATCTATAAGATCTTGCATAACGGTAAGTCTAAGCAATTCTCTGGCTAATTTGCCGCCCAGGGCCAGCTTTAATCCAGAGGGCTTAAGCAATCGTTCCAGCACTGGTAGTGCTTCAGGTTGAGGCTTCCTTTTCTTATAGGGATTACCAAATTTATGTGCCATATCAGCATCAATAATAATGCACACTAGATGTCGAACTTCCTTCTTAGTTCGGACATAAAGAACCCTCTGTAGGAAGGAGGTGGATCCAAAATATCCCCATTCCTGTCGAGGGTAATTTCGTGAATTCCTACTTCTGATCCTGTGTGCTCAAAATACAGCAAACTGACATCTTCAGCGGTTATTGGAATTCTTTCATCTCTTATTGACATTCGTACCCGATCAATAAGATAGTCACTGTGTGTTTCCACGGCAACATGATGTTGTGTTTGGGTGACAATATCGCTCAGAAAACTCCCAAGTTGTGCTTGCGCACGTGGGTGCAAATGCACTTCTGGCTGTTGGAGCAGATAAAGTCTGGATACTTCAGAACCATCAAGCATGTCAACCAGGATGGGCAGAATTTGGCTCACGCCATAGCCCACATCAATAAGGTTGGATGACAGTCCCGATATCCGTGCCAGAATCTGAAAAGGATCACCCTCAGAACCCAAGGACCTGATATCTAATCCTTCAAAGAGTCCTGCATTTTCTCCGAAGTCGCCAATCCCTTCAATTAACTGTTGCCAAAGGTGGTTGTTGGATGCCTTGATGTGCGCTAGTTTCATCGGAATATGCGTACCTTCTGCTTGGGGTGTCCTATCAATGGGATCGTAGGTTCGAGCAGGCTTGGAGCGCACCGGTGCGATGGCATACGGTTGCCGTTGGAGTTGCCTTAATGCATTCTGGGCTAAAAGGGAAAAGGTATTGGCCTCTTCACGCCATATCTTTTGGGACTTGCCTTGTCGTGTCTGAACTGATTCATGCAGGAAGAGATCTAGAAAGAGAGGTAATTCCGATAACCAACGGCCATCTTCATCTCGCACAGGTCCCATTGGCAGTATGCTTGGCAATGGAATGTCAACGGAACCTGAGGGGAAGTCTAACTTGACTACATTCTCGTCGCTCTTATCCGCAGGAAAACGGAGCTCAAAGGTGTACCCATGGCAACGGAATCGGTAAATTTCCAGATGAGGACTTCCACCACGGTTTGTATATTGGAATTTGAAAGTTGCCTCGACTCGCTCTCTTTCGACTGGTTGCCCCGGCGCGGGAATTCCTACGGACAGAGCAAGATGGAATACTTCAGCTGCATCCTGTCCAGGCAAACGGTAGGCAATCTGGTTATATGAACCCAGCAGAAAAGGATCAGCATTAAAAGATGGAATTAGATGACCTTGTGCAATCTGCTGTGCTATTCGCAGTAGGGCCAAGAAGGAAGTTTTCCCCGTGCTGTTCTCTCCCACCAGGATGGTTAGAGGTGAGATTCTCACAGGATCTGGATGCGCAAAGCAACGGACATTCTCAAGTCCAAACAGCATAAGAACTCCCCGCCCTTTTGGATTCCAATAGAGGATTATAGCCGGGAAATACGGATCCAGCATGTCTTAAAGACAATACAAGAACAAGAAGGTGCCATATTTGTGGCATGGACACAAGATACCCTGAGAAACAGGGCTTATGTGTTTGGTGCAATGACTATCAGGAGGCCCGGATTTATGGTACGGAAGGCATGATCGATCTCACGACCACCGACCTGCAACTCCTGAACCACGAAACGCGGGGCATGTGGGAAGAGCATGTGCCAGATGGCAAGTTCTATACGGTGGCCGATCAGGGCAGCCGCTTCGAGTGGGTGGAAGGAGGAGCGGCCCAAGCCGAGGGTGTAGCGGATTGGGTGGAGGGTACAGAACCCTATCGCAGTACCGGGGAAGATGGCTACAAGGCGTTGCAAATGATACACGCCGTGTATGAATCGGCGCGTATGCACGAAAAGGTCTACCTGCCTCTGCAGACGCGAGTCAATCCCCTGGATCTGATGGTGGAATCAGGGCATCTGGTGCCGGAACGGCCCGGACGCTACGATATTCGCGCCAAGCAGCTGCGGGGTGAGAAGATGATCACAGATGCGTAACGAGGAATTAGTCGGTATAACCACGGTCTGATCTTGCCCGTTGATGGTCAGAGGTGAGTGGATGGGGCTGCCGCCGCCAGGTACAGTGTTTCGGTGGAACTATGTGTTAGCGCAATGTTCTACGCGGGGCAAGTCTTCAGGACGAGCCGGCAGCCTGATCACTATTCCTTCCCGGTCTGTACCGTCCACCGAGATCCAGTCAGCCCGTGGCCACTGGGTCGTAAGGCTTCCGCCGCGGTACCAGCCAACCCAGTCGCAGCCTTCTCCCGCCCATATATCCAGCGTAAAGGAACCATCCGGTACTCCTATGGCAAAGGCTCCGTCCGAGCCGGTCCAGCCAAAGCCGCTGCGTGCCAGTTCATTTTGCCAAGCCCAGAGCCCTATATCTTCCAGGGGCTGGCCGTCCGGTCCGATTACCACACCCTGAATCCAGGCCGTGATATCGTCACCGTAGGCAAAGTGGCAGGAGTTGGCTACGGTAGTGTCCCCAAACACCTCTGCAATTAGACCTGCCAGTACAGGATCATAAGCCTCAAGTTCAGCCCGTGTATTCACGCCGTTGTGAAGCCGACCCGCGGGATCGTTCAATCCAAACCACGACTGCACTCCCTCCGCCCAGTACTCCTGCACATTTTCGGCGGCGTAGGTCTTGCGCCAAAGACCGGCCGCCAGCGCGTCCTCATAGGCTATCCGGAGGCGGGGAACCATTTCAGCTCCCCCTGGCTGTCGCGTAACGCCAAAATCCCATATGGCGTGTGCCAGTTCGTGGACAAGAATATCCTCGTACCAGTAGGTATCATCCTGATAGCAAAGGACATTTTCCTCAGCCGCACTGGCTACAGGACGTACGCGGGAAGGACCCAGACCCCGTCCCCGATTGTCCCAGTCTGTAGAAGGATCGATCTGATACAGGTCACTGTATTCAGGAATATCCGTAAGATCCTCTGTGGCCGCCAGGATGGCTACCCGTATGCCCAACGTGGCCATCCGGGCCCTCAGATCCGCCCGGTTCGCCAGCATATCGTGGAAGATAGCGACGGATCGATATAACGCAATGTCAGGGACTTTCTCGGAAGAAACAAAAGGCACACCGTCGCCGTCCAGATACTTCTGGTAGAAAGGATCCAGATCCAAGGCGGCAGGTGGGGGTGGCAAAAGTGAAACTACCCGCACAGGAGCAGCTGAAGGTGTCGGTTCAGGCGTAGCTTGCGGGACGCTGGAGCCCGTGGTCACAGCAAGTTGGATGCCGTCAGCATGGGTATAACCCTCAGTTCCATTGGACAGTCGCAAATAAATCCAGCTCCCGACTACCCTCAGTACACATACCTCATCGCCTTCACGTACGAGGTGTCCGGTCGTCGCAAATGTGATTCCCGGTCCACGTCTTACACGGTACCCGACGGTGCTGGTACCCCATCCCGTGGTACAGATGGTATCCTCTGGACGGGGTGCTACAGGGGTTGCGGTGGGTACCAGCGGTGTAGGAGAGGGGACTCGTGTGGGGCGAGTGTCCAGAAATTCGCGGGAAGTTCCCACCAAGCGGCTCTTGATCCAGCCGAAAACACCATCCTGGGTCTTCACGTAATACCAGGTTGGGGATGAGTTCTCACCCAAGGTGGCGAGGACACATACCTGGAGTCCCGCCTCCAGTACTTCGTCTGAACCGAACAAGGTTACAGGTTCAGAAGGATCCGTTGACGGATAAAGGACAAACAGCCGCTGGCCATCGCACTGCATGAGGATGTACCGGGTCGTAGCCCAGGCAGAGGTCGAGCGCAAGCCTGCCCCAATTGTGACCGCGCAGATCAACAGGAATAGGAAGCCAAGTTTCCGGTGCAAGTTTTATAACCTTAAGTCAGGGATTCTGCATTGGGGACAATCACAGCCGGTTCCTCCCCGGTGTGCCTGGCTTGAGTATAACCGTCCAAGCTGTGTGGAACTACCTTTCGGGCCCGCAGATGTACCGACTGTCCTAGGCTTGGCATATATTCGGTGCATAGGGATTATCAGTCAGGAAAACAGGTGTAAGAGCGTGGCTTCAAGTAAGATTGTAAGCAACAGAGAATTTCAACTCGGTCCCACAGTTCCCTGCCTGTCCGATCTTGCCTTCTGACTGGAAACAGAGGTTCTCAGAGAAAAGAGACACTTTCGATGCTGGAAACTGGTGGGGTGACTCTGAATGAGGTGAAGAATCCCTGAAGTTGCACAGGAGTGTTGGAGATATGGCGCAAGTTCGTATGGCACAGGTGGGTACGAAACATGGACACGCGGCGGGAAAACTGTGGGCCATGCAAGATAATTCGCAGGTCGATTTGGTGGGTATTTTCGAGCCAGATGCCGAACAAAAGGTCCAGGTGCAGGATCACTCCCCTTATCAGGATCTGAAATGGTTCACATCTTTGGCCGAAATCCTGAGTGATGAATCCATCGTAGCCGTATCCTCAGAAGGATCCAATGTGGAAAGCCTGGATCAGACAGAAGCTCTGGTGCAGGCAGGCAAGCATGTCTGGTATGACAAACCCGCTGGACAGAAATGGGACCAGTGGCAACGCGTAGTAAAACAGGCCCAGTCCCAGAACACGGAAATACAGATGGGGTACATGCTCCGCTACCACACAGGCTTCGCCCAGATTGCCGACTGGGTGCATTCAGGTATGCTAGGCAATGTCTTTGCCGTACGCGCCCACATGTCAACCAGCATCAGCCTCGAGCAGCGGGAGAAGGTAAGTGTTCATCCTGGCGGGATTTTCTATGATTTGGCCAGCCATATGCTGGACCAGATCGTCTGGTTACTGGGTCATCCGGAAAAGGTAACCACTTTCTTCCGCAACGATACCGGATTGGTACCGGCCTTCAGTGACAATACGCTGGGCGTATTCGAATATGAACGGGCGATGGCCACCATTGATATTGCGGCTATGGAACCCCGTCCCAATGCCAGGCGCTACGAAGTATATGGCACGGAGGGCAGTGCGATCATTCTGGAACCCTTTGAACCGGCCACTACCATCCGCTTGTGTCTGACCCAAGCGCAGGCTGGTTTCCCGGAAGGTGCCATTATGGTACCGATACAACCCCAGACCCGACAGTCCCTGTATGAATTGGAACTGGCGTCATTGTTGGCGGTGATCCGCGGGGAAAAGGAGCGGGATCGTCCCTATGCACATGAATTGGCCGTGCAGGAAACCCTGATCCGGGCCTGTGGGGAATTGCCGTAATAACAGGAATGTAGCGGGAAACAAGGAGGTATACCTGATGTCCGAACGCATTCGGCTGGCTATTGTGGGTTGCGGTGTTATGGGTCACCGCCATTTGCTGGGGCTGGCGGAACTGCATCGCCAAGGCCTTTCGCACCTGGACCTGGTGGCTGCCTGTGATCCGGTAGCAGACAGTGCCCAGTCCCTGGCTAGCCAGGCCAAGCAACACTTTGAACAGGAACCTGCTGTCGTGGCAAACCTGGAGCAGCTTTCCCGTCTTGGCGTACAGGCCATTGATCTGACGTCGCCTCCGAACTTGCATCACGGGTTGATTGAGGAAGCCCTGGATCTGGGGCTGCATGTGATGACAGAAAAACCAGTCGGCTTGACCGTGGCTTCCAGCCAGCGGATATGTCGGGCTTCGGAAAAACACCCCGCTCTCGTGGTCAGCGTAGCGGAGAATTACCGACGGGACCCCATCAACCGCCTGGCCCGTGCCGTACTGGATGCGGGAGTGCTGGGGAAGCGACGCCTCATGCTTATGAATTCGGTGGACGGCGGGGATGGGATGCTGATTACCTTGTGGCGGCATATAAAGAAGGAAGGGGGCATCCTGGTGGACATGGGGGTGCACTATGGAGACATCATGGAATACTTCATGGGCCCAGTCGTGTCTGTTTTTGGTCAGAAGCGCCTGCACGAAAAAGTGCGACGCACCACTACACGGTCGGCAGAGAATACCGGGAGTCTGGGCAATCCAGGGGGATTCTACTCACGAGCACAGGCTCAGATGCCTGAAACGTTCGAGCCGACGGCCGAAGACGCACTTTACGGAACCCTGGTGTTTGCCAATGGCGCCACCGCCCAGTTTACAGAGGATCACGCGGGATGGGGTCACAGGCACTGGGAACGCAGGATCTATGGTTCCTGTGGCTCAATGGAACTGCCGTTTGATCGGACCGGTCGGCCTCTGGTGGTCCACCTTACGGGTGATGAAGGAGTACGGGATGAGGGCGTATTGGATCTGGTGCCGGATTTCCACCTGGATCCTCCTACGGCTCAACTCTTTGGTGGGGAGCGTCTGGGGCATTACGCTATGACCTTTCAAGAAGTGGACCGCAAGTTACTGGCGCTGGAATATGCCGAATTTGCCGGAGCCATCCGGGGTGAGAATGGGATTGAGGTGGATGCCTGGCAAGGGACGCGCGCGCTAGCCGTGATCTATGCCATGCTGGAATCAGCGGCAGTCGGACGGGCTGTGACCATGGACGAGGTCCTTTCCGGTGAAGTGGCCGCGTATCAAGCCGAGATTAACGCGGCCTTGAACCTGTAATCTGTCCAGGGATGGACGGGACTGGCAACAGGATTGGTAAGCCACGAAGCGAACCCTGATGCAATTGCCGAATTTGCCTGTATGGTCAAAGGCGACGGTGCGCATGGCAAGTCAGGCTGGTTACAGAACCTTGTAGGTTAAGGTCTTGTCAGCCCAGGTATGGAGATCGATGGAATTTCTCTTGACCCCGGTACAATTGCAGCAACTGGACAAGAAAATCGTTGTATGAATATTCCACACCATTTGTGGTGCAAGTTGTCCTCGTCACCTTCAGCAACCGATCTACATGTAATGGCACGTGAATAATCCAATCATTCAGAACCTTGGAATATCTGTCCGTTCGGCACTCCGCTGTTGTTGGTGGAGTGCCTTGGGGTGCCTGTTAAGCCTAGGTCTGATAGCATGTACGACGGAAGACTTCATCATCCCTCCGGTACCGGAATCAGAGACAATTACCCCTGCTGAGCCAGGTGAGAGCCCGACACCCGAGTCGCCTACAGGTTGCCCGGGCCAGGAAAACGCGGTTGTCAACGTCAACCGCCTTAATGTGCGAGAGAAACCTTCCCGTGATGCCACTGTGCTGCGCGTGATCCTGCACAGGGAACAGTATCAGGTGCTGAACTATTCCGCGGATGGTCAGTGGGTGCAGTTGCATCTGGTGCCGGGCGACCAGACTGGATGGGTATACGAGCCCTTGGTGAACGTGATCTGTACTGCTGGCCGGTTGGAACAGGTAGTGTTGAACAATCTGGCCCACCGCTGGTCCCAGGGCGAAATTCTTACGGGTACCGGTTACGTGAAACAGGCTACTTCCCTGTATGCGCAACCTGGTCTGGACTCCAGGGTAGTAGGTTCGGCCAGTCCCGATCGTTTGCTGGTCATACAAGACGTGGTGCAGGATGCCACCGGGGTACGCTGGGCTCTGGTGTGGTCTGCAGAGGAACAGGGTGAACTCTGGATCCTGGCCGATCGGGTAATCCCCTTGTCCACCACGCTGGCCGGGCTGTATGAAGCGGATACGATATGGCTGGGCGCGCGGGCCCAAGTCGGGCTGTATGAACAGGCTCTCCGTCGCTTCGTGGTTCTCCCGCCCAGTGATGGGGGACGTGTCTATGATCGGAGTGACTATTTCATGCCTTCATCAGTGGCGGCAACAGAATGCGATGCCGTCTGCGCTTTTCTACAGGATCATCAGCATGGCAGTGGAGGCTGGTATCTGCCTTATGAAGATCGGTTTACCCTGGATGCTACGGAAGTGGTAGCAGAACCTCTAGTCCCTTTCTATGAAGTACATGTGTCGGAAGGCTGGCTATGGAATGAGAGTCAACGGCAACGGTATGTATTGGAAAGAGCAGGAAAGGGAACATGGGTGGTAATGAGTCGGGAGATGCGCCAGCAAAGGGGTGCTTTGGACCCGGGTGACTGGTTGCCCGTGATCCATGTGGCCCGTTGTCGATATGCCGCGGACTGGATCACGGTCAAGGAGCAGTGGCAACTCGTCATGGACGAACGGGAAAAGCAGGTCTTGGCGGATATTCTGTCCCTGTGCGATGACCAACATCTGGCGGTAACGACCACTCACCCGTTTCCTGCTCCGGGACCTGGACAGGTTGACGCAGCTGTGCCCTTAGCCGATAGCCCACCTGCGCGGCTGCACTTGCATTGTGACGCCCGGAAGGAAATCGTCACCATCACCAACCCGGGCACCAGCGTCGAGAATCTCAATGGGTGGCATATGCATGATGCCAACAACCTAAATCGCTTTACCCTGCCCCGCTGGATGCTCAATGCCGGGGCCAGTGTGACGGTGACTTCCGGGGAAGCGGCAGGTGATATTCATCTGACCGATGCCTTTATCTGGAACAACAATGGTGACACCGTCTATCTGTACGATGCGTTATACCAGCTGGTAGCGGTACAGGACTGTGAGTAGCTTCGGTGAGTAAAGCAATCCACGCGGGCTCTTTGAACAACCCCACTTACATAGGGAAGTATTATGGCGACCAATCAGGTATGGCTAGACAAGGTAAGCGAAGAGATTCTGGAAGCAGACCTGCCCATCTGTGATCCTCACCACCATCTCTGGGACTTTCGTACCGAACGGGTGGAGGAACGTTATTTTCTGGAGGAAGTATTGGCTGATACCGGCAGTGGGCATAATGTCGTGTCCACCGTTTTTGTTGAATGTGGAGCCATGTACCGCGCTGCGGGTCCCGAACCTTTGCGTCCGGTGGGAGAGACGGAATTTGTCAATGGCATGGCCGCCATGAGTGCTTCAGGCGGGTATGGGCCTACGCAAATTGCCAAAGGTATTGTGGGGTTCGCCAATTTGATGCTAGGGTCTGCCGTGGAAGAGGTTCTGGTGGCGCACATTCAGGCGGGTGGAGGGCGCTTTCGGGGTATCCGGCATGCAGTGGCCTGGGATCCGCATTCTGCCCTCCGGCGAGCCCGGACGGGCCCTCCGGCCCATCTAATGCAGGATCCACAGTATCGGGCTGGATTTGCCTGTCTGGAGCCGTTGAACCTGAGTTTTGAGGCTTGGATGTACCATCATCAGCTTCCGGATCTGGTGGATCTGGCCCACCAATTTCCCAGTACCACCATAATTCTGAACCATTTGGGTGGTCCGCTGGGGATTGGACCCTACGCCGACCAGCAAGAAGACATATTTGCCCAGTGGCAACGAGACATGACTGACTTGTCACGCTGCCCGAACGTGATGGTCAAACTGGGGGGCCTCCATATGGCCCATTGTGGCTACGGCTGGCATGAGCAGCCGCTTCCACCGACTTCTGCTGAGGTGGCGGAAGCAACCGCGCCCTGGTATCACCATGCACTGGAGCATTTCGGTGCTCAGCGATGCATGTTCGAGTCCAATTTCCCCGTGGACAAGGAATCGGTCAGTTACGCTGTCCTCTGGAATGCGTTCAAGCGGATTGCAGCCGGCTGCTCAGCGGAGGAAAAGGCACACCTGTTTCACGATACAGCGGTGTCCGTATACCGTCTTAAGGACTAACGGACCGGTGACCACTGCCCTGGATAGGGGATTCACCGGTGGATAGAGAATCAAGGGGCCTGTCTATCTGGAGGTGACCGTAGCGTCACGGTCGAAAAGGCCTGCCACTTTCAAAACGAGTTGGCTTGGCGGAAAACTCAGCCTCAGTGCCTTGCAACAGCCTTATAGATTGCGGGGAGGTCTACTCAGGTGTCCACGAGCCCTGAGTTGTGTCTGGTGGCAGGATACAAGCGCTATGACGGGCCGTTGCCCGTAAGACAACAGTTGGAAATCTGTCAGGATTTCCACTCCCCCCGCCGAAATATATTCCGTTGGACAAGACCATTTGATCTCAAGACCGTGCGGGACCGCCCAGTTTTTCGGGTCCTGGCCTCTGGCGGTCAACTATCGGGCAGATGCGGTCGCGCCCACTACGGCTGGGGAATAAGGGCTCGGTGCCCTAGAACATGTGCGACATGTGGGCCTGAACGGAGGTATACACCGACACCTCGATATCATGGATGGCCTGAGACATGGCCTGGCCAATCAAATCCAGTTTGCGCACTGTCGCAATGCGTTCGGCGGCTCTTTCCAGTTCCCGGTGAGACAACAGTTCCTTGAAGATGCCACAGGCGTCGGCCAGACATATGAGCATTACGTCTCGCGGCTCCGGAATCTCATCACTGAACAACACGTCCATGAGGCGCAGTTTGACCTCACGGTCTGCCTTGCCATCAATCAGCGGATACCGTCTGGAGCGGAATACCCATAGCACACGGTCATCCTGCCTTTCCAGGATGCCGTGGGAGACAAGCCGGGCGAGGGCTTCCTCGCGCAGGACCGCAGATTGCTGTGCGATGTTCTCTACCCAGTAACGGGCATCGTTCTTGGGCCCTGCTTCTATGGCGGCTAACGTTGGATCCAGCAATTTGTCACCGACAGGTGTTGAGTCCGCCAGAATCAGGTGTGTCAGATCCGTATCTATGCGGTTTTCCAGAGCCAGGTCCATCAGCACACCCCCGGCAATGGCATAGTCTACTGACCAGCCAGGTACGTGTACGAATCTGCCTTCGTCATCAAGAAGGAGCAGGACAATTTCTTCGACGAATCTCAGCATGATGTTTATTCCCCCATTCCACTACACTCGTACATTCGCTCCTCAGCTGGGCTGGACCGGTTGTCTCCACATGGGGAAGTGGGGAACCAGTGCAGCCCGTTTGACCGTGCTACTTGCAGTATGGCTATTGAACCAACTGGCTTCAGTGTCATGGCGAATTCCCGCTACTGCAGTCCCTTGCTGAAGAGCTTTCCTAGTATAGCACTCCAAGTAGACAGCCTGCGTACCAAGGGGCCAGAGTCACTCATAACACACTTCTTGTCCGGCCCGCCGTTAGCTCCATTTTTGAGAAAATGCCAGTAGCCCAACCCAGATGACTTAAGAGGGAATACGCCACACGGCCGCCTGCTGCCTGAGACCTTGGCCCTGGTTCGGCATCCTCGATGGTACCAGTGACTAAGGGGTGGATGCGAGGAAATTCGGAAATGAGATGCCAAATAGGTTACAGGACCTCCAGATGGCGCCCCCAGGCGTTAGGCAGGCAGTCCATACCGTGATGGACTTCGTACAATGAACTGGCTAAAGAATCCGTGGTATCACTGCATCCGTCGTGATGGAGGTGGTCTTATCCCTTGAGACCAGTCAGGGAAATGCCTTCGATGAAACTGCGCTGGGCAAAGAAGAAGGCCAGGAATACAGGCAACGTGATCAAGGAAGAAACGGCCATCAACCAGGGATAGGCCAGTTTGGTGTTGCCAATCTCATATACCGCCCCACGCAAGCGGCCGACACCGAGCGTAAGCACCCATTTGTGTTCCTGATTGATGTAAATCAAAGGACCCAGATAGTCGTTCCAGGCGTTCATGAAGGTGAACAGGCCCACCACCGCCAAGGCTGCCTTGGATAAGGGCAGAATGATGCGCAGAAAAATGCGCAATTCACTGGCACCGTCAATCCTGGCGGCATCGGACAGTTCCAGCGGGAGAGCCATAAAAAACTGGCGCAACAGAAAAATGAAGAATGCGCTGCCAAAGAACTGAGGAACGACCAGGGGATTGAAGGTGTTGATCCAACCCAGGTGTTTGAAAATCACGAACAGCGGCACGAGGCGGACCCAGTCCGGAATCATCATCGTGGCCAGCACGACGGCGAACAGCGCATTGCGGCCTTTCCACTCGATGCGGGAAAAGGAATAGGCAACCAGGGAAGAAGACATCACGACCCCGACGGTAGCTGGAATGGCGTAGCGCACAACGGTGTTAAACGTCCACAGGTTGAACGTTTCGCTGTTCCAGGCATTCCAGAAGTTCTCCCAAAACTGGGGGTTGGGGAACCAGATCGGCGGCACGACATAAACCTGCGCATCATCCTTGACGGCCGATGACACCATCCAATAGAAAGGCAACACGAATGAGACGGCCAGGACAATCAACGCGAAGTATTTGAGAATGTGTCCCAACAGTTCCAGAACCCGCTGGTGCCAAGGCCGGGAATAATGCGTTGCCGCCATCTGCGTTGTCATAGCCCGGAACCCGCTAGCGCGCTGCCCCTGCGTAGTACACGAACCGGCCGGAGGTGCGGAAAATCAAATAGGTAAACAAGAGAATGAGGACGAAGAGGACCCAGGCCAGGGCGGACGCCTTGCCCATCCGAAACCACTGGAACGCATTGCGGTACAGATAGATGGCGTAAAACTCCGCGGACCGGCTGGGGCCGCCCTGGGTCATGATCCAGGGTAGCGTGAAATACTGGAACCCACTGATAAAGCTCATGACCAGGTTGAAGAGGATTATCGGGCTGACCATGGGCACGGTGATGTTCCACATGCGGCGTAAAGCGTTGGCCCCATCCACGGTGGCCGCTTCATAGAGGGACTTGGGAACATCCTGCAAGGTCGCCAGGAAAATCACCATGGCAGCCCCCTGGCTCCACATGTGAATGACCACAAGCGACCATTTCATCAGATCGGGACTGGAAATAAAAGGGATTGTCTTGAACCCCATTGACTGCAGAGTGGAGTTTATGGCGCCGTATTGAATGTTCAGCAGGAAAATCCATACGAAAGCGGTCACAACCACAGGTACGATTGCGGGGAAAAAGAATATGGACCTAAAAAATGAACGCAAAATGATTCGTGAGTTCAACAGTAACGCCATCAGAAACGCAGACAATACACCGAGTGGAGAACTGATCAGTACCCACCACAAGGTGTTGCCTGCAACCAACTTGAAATCGGGATCGTCTGCAAAAGCTACGTAGTTCTGCACGCCTATCCAAACGGGATCGCGGACCAGGTCGTAGCGTGTGAAGGAATAATAAAGCGCCGATCCGATCGGATAGAGTGTAAAGCCCAAGAAGCCGATAATCCAAGGAGAGGCAAAAGCAACCCCCAACAGGAAGTTGCGCCACTCACGGGATGTGGCGGGGAGTGACCGTCGAAGTGCAATCACAAGCGTTTACACCCCAAAAGAGTTCATTCCGGCGGTCCCTAGCACGCCAGGCTAGAGACCGCCCTACAAGACACCAATTTGCATTTGGTTGTACAGGCAGATTTAGGCGAAACCGGCTGCCTTGTACTCTGCGGTACAGGCTTCCTGCATCTGGGCTGCTGCCTCGGTACCACTGATTTGGTCTCTGTACACCGCTTCGCGAAATTCCCCGTATTTTATGCGTACAAAATCCTCAATCTCGCAGCGGATCTGAGGACCCCAATAATTGGCTTCCTCAACAGAATCAAAGATGAATTCCAAACCTGGAAACAGATCCCTGGGTGCATTATTGAGATAGGGTTTGTAGGAGGGCAGCCAGCCGATGTTATGGAAAATCTGGTCACACCAGTAATCACCCTGTAGCCACTCCGCCACCGGCCACGCCTCGTCCTTGTACGTGCCATCCCTAAACAACTGGACCATGTGTCCTCCGCCTTGTTGGAGCTTTACTCCACGGCGTCTTTCCGGGACTGGAGTCCAGGACACTCGTAATTGTTCTGCTACTTCCGGTACTTCGTTGTAAGTTTCGCCCGACATCCAATAGCCTTCGATGATGCAGGCCTGCACTTCTGCATTGAAGGCGCCACCCCAGGTGCCTTGGCCTTCTACCGCACGCATACCCACGAGGTTGTCTGGGCCGATGAGCCGAATGAATTCCCCCCACACTTCCAGACCTTCAGCGAACTCTTCGTTGTCCAGGTTGAATTCCTTCGTGTCTTCGTCAAAATAATGGAATCCAAATGAGTCCGCGATACCCCAACCATCGTTGCCCGGACCGACACCACCTTCCGCGTCATAGGGATCGAGCCCGATCTGCAACAGGTTATTGTTCTCATCGAATTGTGTCAAAGCCTTGTGCCAGACCATGGCCTCATCCCAAGTCACGGGAGGCACGTCAGGGTCCAAACCCGCATCGGTTACCATGCGTGCATTGTAGAAGAAGCCACGTCGTACGAATCCTTCGATAGCCGGAACACCCTTTTGGACTCCTTCGTAATGGGTCTGTTGCCAATTGGTTGCAATGTAGTCTTCTTCATTGATCACAGAACTGGCAGCGACGTAATCCGTCACTTCGACCACCACATCACGGGCCATGAAATCCAGGTAATAGCCGAGAGCCCCGATATCTGGGGGAGTTCCGGCCGCCACGGCCGCCAGACGTGCTTCATTGGCCACCCCGGTACGGAATTCCAGGGTATTGTCACCCATGAAGTCAGGCAGACTTGGATCCGCCATGATCTGATCGTGGATACGGCCAGGTTGGGTCCAGAAAATCCAGAATTGGACCGTCACGCCCTCTTCCTCGGCTGCAGCCTCTCCCGAGGGAGCAGGGACGCAGGCGGCAAGAGCGGTCAACCCGGCTGTCGCGGCCGCCAGGTTCAGGAATCCTCTTCGTGTAAGTTTAGGTGCCATCTTGACTACCTCCCGTATGACAAATTAATCAGGATACCAACTGATTATCGTTGAAGGACAACGTATAACAACACATTCAGAGCCCTTGGCCTGATTTTGCTGGCATTCGGTTGCGCTGGGCCATATTGTAGCACCAGAATACCCTCAAAATCGAAACGCCGCAGGCTAAATTTTCCAATGAACGCAACTGCGCTTCTTCTGACTTCACCCAACTGGCTCTCACCAGAGACAATCGCTCTGTTCGGGTTGGAAATTGCCAGACGGCTCGCGTGCAACGGAATTCCGATGCCCCTCAGGTACACTACCAACATTCCCAAGAAACCAATTGGCGATATGTTCCCACCGAATAATCTACACTGGCATTATCGAAAGCGAGGAGAGGAGGGATAACGATGAGGATTCTGGTGACCGGGGGTACGGGCCGGGTAGGGGCTAATCTGAGCAAAATCCTGTTGGAAGGTGACCATGATATTCGCGCTTTTGTTTATCCGGGTGATGCCAGCCGGGCCCACAAGCTGGATGGCTGGGACCATGTTGAAACCGTAGAAGGCGATCTCCGTAATCTGGATGACGTGCGCCAAGCGGTGGCGGGCGTAGATGCCGTTTACCACTTGGCGGCCGCTTTTGGCGGACCGTTTGATAACCGCCAGTATCTGGCCATCAACGGCATGGGTACCTTGAACTTGCTGGAAAGTGTACGGGAACTGTGTCCCAATCTGGAGCACTTTGTCTACGCCTGTACCGAAGCCATCTATTGGCGACTGGAAGATCGCAGTCCACACCTTACAGGCCGGGAAGATCGTTACTTCCCTGAACCCATCACGGAGGACATGGTAGCCCGATACCACCAGATGCCGTACTTCCTGACCAAGTGGATTGGGGAACAGTTGGCCATGTCCTACTATCACCAGTACCAGGTACCCTCCACGTCTTTCCGTTTCACGACCATCATTGAACCCAGTGAATTCCTGAATGAACAGGGTTTGCCTGGCTTGTTCCTCCTGAGCACGGCTTACCAGTCCTACGGCCAGCAACACAGCCCGGTTCCAGAGGAACAGGAGATGCTGGAGGAGATTCGGGCGCTCTGGCAGGGCAGGGAAAAATTTCTGCTGAGTCGGAATCCCAATGGTGTTCCGTTCCGGCAACAATACAGTGACGTTCGCGACATCGCCCAGGGATTGGCCTTGGCCCTGACAACCGACAAATCAATCGGTGAGGAATTCAATTTGGGGGGAGCGGCCATGTTCGACTGGGCCGAGATTGTGCCCTTCCTGGCCGAGCGCCATGAAATGGAGTATGTGGAAGCCCGCATTCCGTCCGCCAACTATTTTGAACTCGATACCAGCAAAGTGAAATCCCTGCTGGGGTATCGCCCACAGTACGATTTTCACCAGATCCTGGAGACGGCAGAGGCCATGCGTAAGGGAGCAGAGACAGATGTCGTGCCGACGGGAGTTCGTTGGGGCGCTGGCAACGCGTAAATTCGCGGGCGGTCTCTGCCGCAGGCACTGCCTGCCTGATCTTCTTGCCCGATGTCACTCCGCCAAGTATCGGAGACAGCGATATCCAAACGGGAAAGCCATCTTGCCCGGCCTCGTTTTTCCACTGAGGTCAGGCAGAGTGACGCAAGACAAAGGGGTCCCAAGACTATACCTTCTTGACTGTTATTCACAATTAGTGGTACATTCAGGCAGTCCCAACGGGTAAACAGCTGTATCTATAAATCCACATCTCTCAAGGAGGTAGCGGACATGGCTAATGTAAGTCGTCGACGATTTTTGATTGGTTCCGGGAGCATGGCCGTACTGGCCTTGGCGGCCTGTGTGGCCGAAGCACCAACCGCAGTACCGGAAGAAGCAGTCGCCCCAGAACCCGTGGAAGTGGATCTCTGGCATGGCCTGGGTGGAGCCGATGGCAAGACCTTTACTGAATTGGTGGCCCAATACATGGAAGAAATGACCCATGTAACGGTTAATGAGGAACTGTTGACATGGGATATCTTTTATCAAAAGGTACCGTCATCCGTCATTGCCGGCAATCCCCCCGACATGATCATCACCCATGAATGGGCGATCGGCCAGTGGGGACCCCGACGCGTATTAAGCGCCGCCGATGATTTCTATGATTCCATGGGTGTGCCCCGGGATGATTTCATTCCTGCCGTGTTTGAGAATATCCACTTTGAAGGTTCACCCTTGGGAGTTCTCTTGGACACCCATGGTTCAGGTGGCTATGTCAATGTAGAGCTGTTTGAGGCCGCCGGCCTGGACATCAATTCCCCGCCCACTAACCGCACGGAATTCGTGGAGCAGATGACCCAGTTGACCCGGGACTCGGCGGGTCGCAATCCCACCGATGCAGGTTTTGATCCGGAAGACATCATCCAGTATGCCTTTCATTCGCATTTCTGGCGGCGCTGGGCTATGTTGAAGGCCATGTGGCAGAACGGGGGTAACACCATCAACGAGGATGGCACGCAGTCCACCATTGATTCGGAACCGGTGCGCGAAGCCCTTTCCTTCTGGCATCAGATGGTCCATGATCTCCATCTGCATGCAGTACCTGTGGGCTACAGCCAGACAGATGCCTTCCAGAACGGAGCACTGGCCTTGTCCATATCTGGCTCCTGGTGGCTGAATTTCATCAAGGACACCGGGCTGGAAGACAACACCATTTTCTGGAGTGTCCCACAGTATGGCCTGGTACAGCCGCAGACCTGGATGAGCGCCCACGTCATGGGGATCCCGAGTGGCACGGATGAAGAAGGGACGGCTGCTGCCGCAGACTTGATTGTGTGGCTGTCAAATCATGGTTTGGAATGGGCCCGATCGGGCCAGCCGCCTGCGCGCATTTCGCTCCAGAACTCACCGCAGTTGCAGGATCACTGGCACACGGGCAAATTCGGAGCTCAATTCCAGGCGATTGGACGGACCGAGCAACAACATGCCAACATCACTGAGATCCAGAACGCCTATCAGCAGGAGTTTGAAGCCGTGATCACCAACGTGAAGACGTTGGATGAAGGTATCACCGAAGCGCACAACCGCGTGCAAGAGGTGCTGGACCGCGGAGGAGCCTAGTCTCATTGTCCACGGCAAAGGGTAGCGGTTCCTGGTCTGGGGACCGCTATCCCTTGCTACCCAGAGTTTTTGGTGGTCATGTCTCAAGCCGAAACTCCACCCCAGCCCAAGCGTCTGCCCCGCTGGCGCAAACTGTTGCCCAATTACCTGTTCCTGGTACCGTACTTCGTCTTTTTCCTGCTGTTCCTGGCCGGACCGGATGTCTACGGGTTTTACATCAGTCTGTTCAATTGGGACATTCTGCTGCCGGACAAACCGTTCCTGGGTCTGGGCAATTACCGGGAACTGTATCAGGATAAGCTCTGGTGGCTGGCCCTGCGCAACACCATATTATTCGCGACCTTGACCGTTTGCGGCAATCTGGTTCTGGGTCTGTTTGCCAGTATTCTGATCCGTCAGAGACCTCCCGGTTTTCAGTTTTTCCGGTTTCTGTTCTATACCCCGGTGGTCTTGTCTGTCGCCGTCATGGCGGTCATTCTGGCCCGGGTGTTCAACACAGAGTTCGGGCTGCTGAATTACTATGTCAGTCTGCTGGGATTGCAACCTCAGAAGTGGCTGGGTACACAACATTATGTAATTCCCATCCTGTCGGTCAGCACGGTGTGGTGGGGATTTGGTTTCCCGTTTCTGGTATTCCTGGCGGGATTGCTTAACATTCCGATCCCGATTTATGAGGCAGCCCGCATTGATGGCGTGAATCGCTGGCAGTCTTTTTCCCGTATCACGATGCCTCTGCTGAAGCCTGTCACCTTGTTCATTGTGGTTACGCAATTCATTGCTCATTTCAAGGTGTTCGGCCAGATGTGGATTATGACGCTGGGTGGACCGGGCAACTCTTCATATTCCGTAGTGATGTATTTGTACGATGTAGGTTGGCGGTTCTTTCGCATGGGCTATGCCTCTGCGCTGGCCTTTTCGCTGGCCCTCATCATATTGATTGTGACCTTAATCAATTTTCGTTTCCTCGGCGGCAGGATCGAGTACTGAGACAGTCATGGCAAGTACGGCTGAGTCTTTGGAAACCACCCAGAAGAAAGCCACGCCCTTTTGGCAACGCATAGTGGTGCAGCATTGGCTTGACATGAGTCTGATCCTGCTCCTGCTGATCCCGCTAGCCGTCATCACCTTTCTGCCCCTGGTCTACATGTTCTCCCAGGCCTTCACCCCTGAGGCCGAGGTGCGGAACTGGCCTGTGGAGTATATTCCTCGGAATCCGACACTGGATTCCTTCAAGCTGTTGCTGAGTTGGCCCAACCTGCCTATCATGCGCTGGATGCTCAACAGCTTTGTAGTCAGCACCTCGGTGACAGCCTTGGTGCTAGTGATCAATAGCCTGACGGCCTATGCCTTTAGCCGTCTGGAATTTCCGGGACGGGATTTCCTGTTTGTCTTTGTGTTGGCTACCTTGATGATCCCCGGCGAAGTGACCCTGATTCCTACCTTCGTTATCATGCGTAGGCTGAATTGGCTGGATACCTACAATGCTCTGATCTGGCCGGCGGGGGCTGGCGTGTTTGGCATTTTCCTGCTTCGTCAGTTCTTCCAGGCTATTCCCCGGGAACTGGAAGATGCCTCCATCATTGATGGCTGCGGGAAATTTGGAACCTACTGGCGCATCATCATTCCTTTATCCAAGTCGGCCTTGATCGCCTTGGGCATATTCACGTTCCTGGGTAGCTGGAACGATCTGTTCTGGCCTCTGATAGCGCTCAATTCCAATGAAATGCGGACCCTTCCTGTAGGTCTCTCCATTTTGCAGCATGAAGGCTATACCATGCAGGGTTTGGGGATGGCGGCGGCCGCGCTCACCACATTCCCGGTTCTGATCCTGTACGCCATCTTCCAGCGGCACATCATTGAAGGTGTGATGGTAACCGGCCTGACAGGTCGGTAGGCCCTACCCAAATCCCGGACTGTCCCGGAACGTGGATGCGGCACGGGATCGCCAATCCCGGGTCCCTCGTCTGTGGCCAGCCCACGGGCATGACGTGCGTGACATGGCCCGTAGTGCAGCAAGTGGCGGCTTCGGGCGGCTTCCAGTTTGGCTGAGCCACCGGCATCATGGAACCTCTGTTGGGCTCTTCCGGATCATCCCGCGTGAGGGCGGACCCCTTTCCCGTTGTGTCTCCGTAAGACCTGATACCTGCCGGGTGATGCTTCCTCGACCGTGGTCAAGTCGGAGAGGGAGCCGGGACCCGTAGGGTACAATACGCCGGTACCACAAGCTTTGGGTGAAGTCAATGGCCTTGGCCCCTTTACGCATAGACCCATCGTTGAGCGAGTTTCCCGACATGCGCCAGGGTCATCTGCTGTATGTAGACAAGACGGCCCAAATTGCTTCTTTTCTCAATCAGTACCGGGCGCAATTGTTCACGCGTCCTCGCCGCTTTGGCAAGAGTCTGATGCTGTCCACCATAGAGGCCATGTACAGTGGTGATCGGGATCTGTTTGCCGGAGATGAAGCCAGACCGGAACTGGCTGTGTACCAAGGGCGAACGTGGCACTGGTGTAAACATACGGTTCTGCGTCTGGACATGTTGACGATACGGGATCGAGGCTTGGGTATTGCATCGTCCTTGTCTCGGTTATTGGCGCGGGCCGCCACCAAAATGCAACTGGAAGGCCAGTATGGGTATGATCCCCCTGACCCTACCAATACCTTGGCGGATCTGATTTTGGCCTTGTGCCAACGGTCTGCACGAACCATAGGTCCCTCACGCATCGTTATTTTGGTGGATGAGTATGATGCGCCCATCCTGAACCATATGCATGAACCCCGGGGACAGGAAGTCCGGCAGGAACTGGCCGATTTCTACGGTGTGTTCAAGTCTATGGCAGGGGACATAGAAGCCCTGGTCATGACCGGGGTGACAAGGTTTGTCAAGACTGGGCTCTGGTCCAAGCTCAACCAGATCCAGGATCAGACCGATAATCCCATGTTTCATGACCTGACCGGCTTCACGGACGCGGAGCTGGATGTCCTGTGGCACCAGGTCCAGGGCCGAATTCCCGACACCTCCCCACAGGAGGGTTGGCCTCCCCTGTCCCGGGAGGCTTGGCAAGAGTGGTACAACGGCTATCGGTTTACCCGGCGGGAAGCTGAACCCATTTACAATCCATACGCCATCATGTGCAGCTTGGCCCAAGGGTCAATGGGTGAGTACTGGTCGCAGACAGGACATCTGGATGTTGTGGAATCGCTGTTGCAGGCACCTTGGACTCAGACAGATCCGAAAGACCGGGTTCCTCTGTTCCTAACGCGTCCGGTCCCGGTGCCCCACCATGAACTACGCTTGGACTGGCTGGACCACCTCACACCGGGCCAGTCCCCTGAAGCCATGCTCCAACAGTGGGAGCCAGCCCAATTGATCCCCTTGTTGTATCAGACAGGATACCTCACGTTGACGGAAGCCGGGACCCTGGTGCCCCCTAACCGGGAAATCGCCACGTATCTCAGCCGTATCCTGCTGGATCCTTGGCTGGCCCCCCGCGAGATGCAACGGGCTGTCCTTTACCAGATGCGTTTGGTCGAAGCTCTCCAGGCACTGCACGTCCCTGGCATGGTGGACTATCTCAACGCCTTGCTGCACCTGTTGCCTCATCAGCGTTTTCATGGTGCCCTCCGCAGCGCCTGTAATTTGGTTTTGGACTTGGCCGTACTGTTGTCACGAAATCGCATTCGCTACCATGAAATGGAACATTCCGGAGCACAGGGCGATGCGGATACGGTCCTCGTGTGGGACGACGTTTCCTTGGTCATGGAATTCAAGACCGGCATCAGCGCTAGTGCCCGGTCGGGCCAGAGACAGATTGAGAACCAGGGCTATCTTCGGGCTTTGCCCTCTGTGACCCGACTATATCTGGGGCTCTCCCTTTACGCCGAGGGGAGTCGGCAGATAAGTGCTTGGGAATGCCAGGGATATTCACTGATGGGTCAGCCCCTGGGCCAACCCCTGACGCACGAGGACCTCTGGCCCGTCGGCAAAGAAACATTGTACCGACGCTGGGCCATTGACGCAGCGAACTGGCCTGCAGAGGCTGCCTCTGGGGTTAAAGGCGGCTGTCTTTGCCCCTGTACGTGACTTTTTCTGGAACAGAGGGGCGAAGTTGAAGGCAGGGCGATGGCATCCAGATATGGTTGTTGTCTGGCTGATCATCCAGGACCAATTCTAATTTCCGGGAGTGCCAGATGAAGATTACGAATGTCAAAGCAGAACTGTTCAACTGGAAGTCCGAACCCTGGAAGACAGGCGTGGGCACCCAGTTTGGACAGACCAAGCAACTCGGGATTGTTGTCGTCTCGACCGATGAGGGAATCGATGGCTGGGCCTTTCTGGGTTCTTCCCGCGTGGGGGCCGATCATTATGTGAAGGGGCTGATCGAATACCTCAAACCCATGATTATGGGCCGCAATCCCCAGGATATTGGCAGCCTCTGGTGGGACATGTGGAAAGAGAACCGGTCCGTCTCCACCCAGGCTATCGGCGCCATTGACATTTGCCTGTGGGACATAAACGGCCAGATTGCCCGCCAGCCCATTCATCGTCTCTTGGGAACCTGCAAGGACAAGGTACCGGCCTATTCCAGCACGGCGTATCATGAAACGGTGGCCGAATACGCGGAGGAAGCCCTTCATTTCCAGGCCCTGGGTTGGACAGCCCACAAGCTCCACCCGCACGGAGAACCCAAGGCCGATATCGCTATTTGCCAGGCGGTGCGGGATGCGGTGGGGCCCGAGATGATTCTGATGCTGGACTCCATGTGGGCTTACCAATATGCCGATGCCGTGCGGGTAGGACGCGCCATCGAGGAACTGGACTATTACTGGTATGAGGATCCGCTGGTAGAAGAAGATATTTACAACTATGTGAAACTTCGCCAGAAGCTGGACATTCCCATCATGTCCACCGAATTCGCCCCAGGGCGTTACTACGGTATGGCATCCTGGATTACCCAATATGCGACTGATATTTTGCGTGGGGACGTGGCCGTGACCGGAGGGATAACCCCCATGGTGCGGCTCTGCCATCTGGCAGAAGGCTTTAACATGCGCTGTGAAATCCATCACGGGGGAAACAGCCTTAACAATGTGGCCAATTTGCACGTCACGATGGCTGTGCCCAATTGTGAGTTCTACGAGGTGTTTCCCTGTACCGGGGCTAACCAATATGGTCTGGTGCAGGATATTGAGGTAGATAATCAGGGTATGGTCCATGCTCCCACCTGTCCGGGTCTGGGTTTTGAAATTGATTGGGATTTGGTACGGCGTGAGCATACGGCTACGGTAGAGTAAAACAGCCTGGAAGCAAAGAGTCTTCGCAGAGTCGTACGCCAAGACGCACATTCATTTGTCAGGGAGAGGAAGAAGGAATATGAGCAAATTCCAGGGGGTTGTACCGGCCATCATCACGCCCATGACCGAAGAGGGAAGCCTGAATGAAGAGGCATTCCGGGCCGTGATGGAGTTCAACATTCAGGCGGGCGTACACGGATTCTGGGTGGCCGGTGGCACAGGGGAAAGCGTACTGTTGGAGGATGCCGAGAACCAGCGCCTGGCGGAGATTGCCAGCGACCAGAATCAGGGGCGCATCAACAACATCATGCATGTGGGAGCTCCCACTACCTTGCGAGCCGCCCGGATGGCAGAGCACGCTGCCAAAGCTGGTGTAGAAGCCATATGTTGTGTGCCTCCCTTCTTCTACCAGCAGAACGATGAGGCGATTGTGGAGCATTATCGGGTCGTGGCCGCGGCGGCCGATCTGCCTTTCTTTGCCTACAACGTTCCCGGTTTTACGGGCAAGGAGATTGACCTGGAATTGATGAAGAAAATTCAGGATGGGGTACCCCAGTTGGCAGGCCTGAAACACTCGGCGGTCAATCAGTCCCTGGTACGGGACTTTGCCGACATGGGCCTGTCCTGCCTGATTGGCAACAGTACCCTTATGTTGCCGGCTCTGACCCTGGGGGCCACGGGTTGTGTCGATGGACCGCCCAATGTTGCCCCTGAGCTTTGGGTAGAGATATGGCAGGCTTACCAGGTTGGGGATATGGACCGGGCTACGGCCGCCCAACAGCAAGCCACGGCGGTAACCATGCTGACGCGCAGCTGTGCTTTCAAATTCCATGCGGTGGGCAAGGTCTTGCTCACCGCCCGGCTGGGCATTGACTGTGGTGTACCACGGCCACCCGGCATGCCTCTCACCTCTGCGGAGTCCCGGCAAGTCTTAGCCACCGCAGAGGAACTGGGTTTACTCTGAACAGGAACCTGAGTCATAGCAATAGGTGCGCAGTAGTAGGACCACGTGAATCGCAGCTTGCCAGCGTTAGGCAGGACAAATAGAATCAGGGTTCGCTCAGTTTCTTGAAACCGCCTATCACCCAATACAGAATCAGAACACTGACCAGTGTCAACAGCAGGGTGGGCACGAAAGGCATCGTGAACCCGACCTGCAGTGGGAGCATGCCCAGCGCAAGTCCAATACCCAGCACAATGCCCAGTCGTGTCAGATGGCGCGTAATATAGGCGTCAACATCGGCCCCTGAAGCCAGTATGGACACCTGACTCGCCAGGTAACTCAGATCCCATGCGCCCAAGAGCAGGAGCTGGCAAATCAGGCCTAGGGTAGGGAGGGCAATTAGGAAGGTAACGCTGGCCAGATTGAGGAGTGCCAACAATATGAAACAGGGCGTGGCCAGTCCCAAACGCTGTTGCCACAATCCCACAATCCACAGTAAACCAAAGACGGCTACGGCCACCACCAGACCCGGCAGTTCTTCCTGATTCCAGGACCAGGCGATAAGGACAGAGCCAAGAAAGACCAGAAAGCCGCTGAGGAAACGGGGAATATCAGGGATCGCGATCATGTTGCAGACCAATCTGGCATAGGGTTTGGTCAGGCCCTTACTTTATACTGGAAACCGGCAACCATCCGTAAGTTGCTCCAGGATTCAGAGATTCGGAGGAAGTGAAGTCGATGAGCCAGTGTGTCGTTGTAGCCTACGGTAGCCCACAGGAGACTGACCCGGAATATCGTCTGTTGCAGGAAGCCGGACATGAGATCGTAAGCCATCGCGATCTGGACAGCGAGGAGGCTGTCGCTGACCTGGCCCGTTGCCATGGTCTTGTGGTAGCCCTGCAGCCTGTGGATGCGTCCCGCCTGGATCAGATGCCGCACTGTAAGGTGGTCTCCCGCCTGGGGGTAGGATATGACAACATAGATGTGCCAGCGGCCACGGCCCGGAGCATACGTGTCACGTACTGTCCCGACTATGGAGTCCATGAAGTATCAACCCATGCCATCACCTTGATGTTGGTGATGGCACGCAACATGGATTCGTTGCTGGCTGCCAGCCGGGCAGGACACTGGGACTATGCCGCCATGGGCACCATGGAGCGGCTTCAGGATCAGGTACTGGGGGTACTGGGATTCGGCCGTATCGGTCGCGAGACGGCGCTTAAGGGCAAGGGACTGGGCATGACAGTGCTGGCTCATGATCCTGTGATTCCCGATGACCAGATTGCAGAACAGGGTATCGAACCCGCCCACTTTGCCGAGGTACTCCGGCGATCCGACTATATCTCCCTGCATATTCCCTCCATGCCAGAAACTCGACATCTCATTAACGCGGAGGCCTTGGCCCAGATGAAACCTACGGCCCGCATTATCAATACGGCCCGGGGACCCCTGATCGATGAGGATGCCTTGCTGATGGCTCTGCAGCAGGGGCAGATCGCAGGAGCTGCCCTGGACGTATTTCACACGGAACCGCCGCCCGCCGATCATCCGCTGTTGCACGAGCCGAATGTAATTGTTACGCCTCACGCTGCCTGGTATTCGGAAGCCGCCAAGATTGACTTGCGGGTACGCTGTATCCAGGATGTCATCCGGGTGCTGGCGGGGGAAGAACCGGTCTATCCCCTGAACGAAGTATGAAGGTGGATTCTGTTTTTGTCCGCGTTGACCCTCTCCTGTCAAGCTGAAAAGTGAGTGGATTCATGAAGGCTCGAGCTGTTTTTGTAACGGAAGACAAGACATTCCACGTGGGGGAATTTCCAGTACCAGTTCTGAAGGACGACGAAGTCCTGATTGAAACCCACTATTCCGGCATTAGTGTAGGTACGGAATTTACGGCTGTGCGGGGTGTGCGCTATTACGGGGAGTTTCCCATGATCCTGGGGTATCAGGGTACAGGTGTGATTGCCGACACCGGACCCCAGGTCCAGCGCTTCAAGGTGGGAGACAAAGTCTATTTCCGGCGTAATGCCATGACCATGCAACTGGGGGACCGGGAGGTCCTGCAGCGCAGTGGAACGTGGTCTTCTCATGTGGTCCACTCAGAACAGCGGCTCGTGGAACCCTTGCCGGACGGCGTGGATGGCGCTACCGGCTCCATGTTCGTGATGCCGGCCGTTGGCCTGAATGCAGTGGATATGGCTGGAGTCCGGATGGGAGACTACGTAGCAGTGCAAGGCGTAGGACTCATCGGTCTGGGCGTACTGGCGGCCTGCTTCCTGCGCGGGGCCAAGCCCATTGCCATTGATGTCATCGACAAGCGTCTGGATCTGGCCAGGGAATTTGGGGCTCATGCTGTGATCAATCCTGCCCAAGAGGACGTAATGGCCAGAGTGCAGGAGATCACAGGGGCCGAAGGAGTAGACGTATCCTTTGAGGGAACCGGCGTACGCTCCCTGATAGATCAGGCCATTGCCCTGTGTCGCCCGCATGGCAAGTTTGTGTATTTGGCCGTGTATGGCGAGGCTCCCCTGGAATTCCTGTATATGCCTGCCCACCATCGCCGCCTCACCACATACTTCCCGTGTGATGATGGTCAGGAGCCCTGCCGGGAAGCCGTCTTAAACCAGATGGCCTTGGGTGCTTTGCCTTGGCACAAGACCATTTCACATCACATTACGGCCGATGAGATGCCTGACTATTGCGCCCGGGTCTTAAACAATCAGGTGCCGGACCTCTTGGGCTCGGTAATTGACTGGCAGGTGCCCAACGCTATTTAAACGGGGCACAGGAGCGGCTTCCCCTGGTACCAGTTGCGGCTGACACGGGATAACTGTTCAGACGTGGTTTACGCCGTATCTGGACCGACAGAGGCGAGACGCAAGATAGGATATTGTGACTGCAGCAGTGTGTGGTCGCCTGTCCGCCGTATAAAGTCCCACATCGTCCGGGTCATATGCTCGGTTTGGTCTTTACAGTCCGGATCCGTAATCAGGTTTTGCATCTCGTACGGATCCTGTTCCAGATGGTATAGCTCATCCTGGGCAAACCCGTTGAATACAAACTTCCACGGATCATCCCATACGATGCGCTGGGTTAACTGGAAGCGGGTTCCCTCGTACTCGGCATAGCCGAGACGGGGATCAGCGGTGGTGGATGCACCACGGTCCAGGATGTCCGCAAAGGAACGAGAATCTGGAATCGGGTCGTGTTCCAGGTCCAGTAAATCCAGTAGGGTTGGGTATAAGTCGTGAAGACCTACCCGCACATTGGAGGCCGCCTCTTCCTGGATGCCAGGTCCTGCCAACACCATGGGTACACGATAGATCTCTTCGGCGGCCGTGTAGTTCTTGCAGTACAGACCGTGGGCTCCCAGCAGCTCCCCGTGATCCGAGGTAAGGACAACCAGCGTGGAATCCAACTGACCCGCGGCTTCAATCCGGTCCAGCAATTGGCCAAACAGCTGATCGATCTCGGATATGGATGCGTAATAGCAGGCCGTGGCTTCCTGATGCTGGCGGGTGGACCAGTTGTGCCAGGGCCTCTGGGCGCGCCGGTAAATCTCGGGACGTCCTGTGAAATCATCCTGCAAGGAGGCCGGAAGCGGCATATGATTCACATCGTAACGGGTAAAGGCCTCTTCACCGCACACGAAAGGATCGTGAGGTTCCAGTACGCTGACAAAACAGGCCCAAGGTATGTCTTGCTGCAGGGCAGAATCAAGGAACCGTGATGCATGGCGCACATGCAAGCCATGCCCACGGCCTGCTGGTTCTACCTCAGTAACACCGTAGAAACGGGAAGCAGAATAACCTGGAATGGTGTCCAGGTATCCCTCCAGTTGCCAATGCCCCTGATCTACTTGTTGCCGGATGCTCTCTTGTGACGCCTGTACCTCCCTATGCCCTTCCGTTAGCGCCTCCTGCCAGCCATACCGGGCAAGGTCATGGGAACGTTCCACATGCCACTTGCCAAAATAACCGGTACGGTAGCCTGCAGCATCCAGATATTCGGCCCAATGGGGAGAGGACCGCATGACTGCGCGGTCATTACGTACCGTGTGCGTAACCGTCCAGACGTTGTGGTTGTGGGGCAAGAGCCCGGTCATCAGGCTGGCGCGGGCCGGCGAACAGATGGCGTTAGGCGTATAGGCGTGCGTAAAGCGGACGCCACGGGCCTGTAGCCTGTCGAAGTTCGGAGTCTGGCAAATATGGTCAGGGGCCAGCACGCAACCTTGCATCTGGTCCGTCATCAGGAACAGCAAGTTAGGACGGTTGCGGTTAACCGCGGGCAAGGTCACGGGAAAGGTCCTATGACAACACGCTGAACCGAGAGCGACTCGTTACCCTGCCGGAATCTGAAAGAGCAGGTTACAGGAAAACGGGCAAGATGGTCAACAGCACCAGAAGAAGCAGTATCACGAGAACCGCAATGATTACCCGGACTACCGCTCTTCCCAGTCGATGACGGGCCACACTGGTACGCAAATAATGTTCGGCATACAACACCCCGATCAGCCAACCCAGGCCCAGGAATACGTAACTGAAACGCTGGATCGCACTGATGATCCAATAGTTGATGCCCATCAGCTCCATCAGGGTGGCCAGGGGAGCGGGACCAAAAAGCAGAGGCAAGGCGCCCAAGGCCCCTGCCGCCAACCAAACGCCATAGGCAATGAAATAGAAGCGGTTCTGAACCAGCCAGTTGGAAATCACACTCAAGACATCCATCCTTGACGGTACTTTGGGATCTGCCGAATCTCCCTGTTACCGGTTTTGACCGGTAACAGTAAGCGGCACAGAGTACCCGACCACCAAGTATTTTGGCACAGATGCGTGCCATCAAATCAAAAGAAGCAACAATATTGAGACTGGCCCTTCCCAGTCAGCAAGACACCCACAAGCCCTGACAGTTCAAGTATACGGCAGTCCCGCTATGGAGGATCGTCATCCTCCGCAGGGACAGTTGGACTGACCAAGTCGACATAATCGATACGGCACGAACCCAAAATACACATCCCCTGTACCTTGAGACACTGGCGGGAACTCTCTCCCCCCGCACCCATGCCCGTGGTTTCTCCCAACATAGTCAGCAGGGAAGAGGAGACATTCCAGGTGGCGGGAATCCGCACCGTGGTTTCGCCCATAAAGGTAAAGATGTTCAGTATGACCACGTCACTGGCCATCTGGGCTTTGGTCAGGTCGATTTCGGTTGATCCTAACAGGGTTATGGCCGAACCCTGGGTCAGCTGGGTACCGATTTCCCGGTGCAAATTGGAACCTAAGACAGTGTAGACATTCATTTGGGCATTACTTGATAGAACAGATAGTCAAGCCCTCCTTACTTATTGTACGTTGCTGACTGTTTCAGGTTGCACAGCCAGCCCAAGGGAGTTCGCCCAGAGAGACTGTACACCATGCCGGTGGCATCAGCACCCGATCGCCAACGGTAAGCCGGTGGAGGTCTTGGCCTGTGACGGATTATCGTCACCCGGCGGCCAGGATTCGCGTATTATGGAAAGGGGGCTTCTCGATAGGTTGTACAACCCACTCCTGAGCCTGGCCGTGGGTTGATTGGGCAGGAAGTAACTATGGTCTTGTCTACTTCTGATACGATATACCGTTGCAATGTTCTTGTAACATCTGGGAAAGGGATCTGGCACACAGGCGGAATTCACTATGTTTAGGTCAAGTAATATGGGTACAGGTGGTTCGCAGCGCTTTGGCGTTGTCCTGATTGTAGTGGTTCTGCTGGGAATTTTCCTGTGGTTTGGGGGCTCCCGGTTTGTCTACATCCTGAGCCGTGTCCAGGAAGATGAAGTGGGCGTCAAATTTCGCAGTGGGAAGATAGTGGATGTGGTAGGGCCAGGAGTTTATTCCGATGTGGGCCTCTTTGTGGAACTGGTTCTGGTGTCGTCCGCAGCCGTTCCCTTCACGGTGACGGATCCGGAAATCATTACCAGCGACAAACAGCGAATTGGCCTCGTGGCCTCCGGCGACATCTTCCGCCCCCGTCTGTCGCAGGCGGATCAGTTGCGCGGTTTGTGGGCTCAATACAACACCCTGTATCAGAATGACCAGGCACTGCAGGCTCATGTAGTACAACGGGCTCAGCAGGCGATGAAGGTATGTGTGGGTGACCGAACTTTCGATGAAGCCGTGATAGGCACAGCACGAGATGACCTGCGCAATTGCATTGACTTGGAACTGAACAAACTGGCCGAAAATGTCGGCTTGGTGATCGAAAATGTGACTGTGCCAGAGGTGGTCATTTTACCGGAGGCGCAGGCGCGTCTGGATGAAATTGTGCAGAGTCGTCTGCAGACGGAGAAAGCAGCACAGGATGAACTGAGGGCTAAGGCCCAAGCGGCCGCCGAGCAGGCCACACAGGAAGGCCAGATCCGGGTGGAACAAAGCCGTATCCAGGAGGAAGCCAGGCAGAAAGTCCTGCTGGCCCAGTTGGAAGAAGAACGATTGGCCGCGGAACAGAAGGTCATTCAAGCCGAACGAGCCAACGAGCTGGCGCGCGTGGAAGCCAATAGAGCGGTGATCGAAGCGCAGAAAGCCAATGAGTTGGTGGAGGCCCAGTTGGACCTGGATGTTCAGCGCGTTAAGGCGGAAGCGGCGGCCGAAGCGGCCCGAGCCCAAACCGCGGTAGATAGAGCACTGGGACAACTGTATACAGAAAATCCTGGATTATTAAATGCGCATATTGCTCGCCGCAATGCCGAGGCTCTGGCCAACACCCAGAAGTTGCTGATTACTCCGGAGGGTACTACACCCACCTTGGTAATCCCGGGTGAGGAAATTCTGCCTGTTGTGGATGTCAACGAATCACAGTAGGAGCAGCACTTGATGGCAATGGCAATCGGTCGACTGCCCCTGGGGGACTGAAGGTTCCCGGTAGCACTGCAGTCCTCCAGGGCCCTTCGGACCTAAACCATGGTCAGACCTTTCAGGTCTGCCGTTAGGGCTTGCTCCTTGCCTTGCAGATTCTCAGCAGTCGGGTTGCCGGCTACGGTCCAAAGTGTGCTGTAGCTTCCTCTGGAACTTTCGGAAGGCCAATGCCAGATCATGGTAGTGGTCTGGCTATAAGGCTCTTCATATGGCGCAGGGATGTCAAGAGCAAAGTACATGAGGTATGAGCGTAAGGTTCAGACCATGGTGTCCTGCTAACGCACTACATCCCCCTCTACTTTGAGGGTCAAATCTCCTAGGGAATGATAAATTGCACGGAAATAGTGTACACTGGTTTCGTGGGCATGGCAATCGGGTTGGAGCAATCATGAAGAACATTACATTCAGTGCGCGTGAAGACCTAATCGAGGCAGGTCGTCAACGGGCTAGTGCAGAAAATACCACCCTGAACGAACAGTTCCGCTTATGGCTTGAGCGTTATACGCGCCGACCACAACAGGCTGATGAAGCCCAACGTGTAATGCGGGAACTCCAAGGCAAGTTGCGCGTTGGTCGGAAGTTAAGCCGGGACGAAATGAATGAGCGTTAGGTACTTTCTGGATACCAACATTTTCATTTATCAATTGGAGGGGATTGACGTTCGCAAAGCGGAGATTGCGGCAGAACTGATTCGCCAAGGACTTACAGACGGACGAGCTTGTATCAGTTTTCAGATCGTGCACGAATGTCTCAATGTGATCTCAAGAAAGGCCGAGATACCGCTTGGTTCAGAGGCAACACGAAAGTATCTGGAAACCATATTGGCTCCTCTGGTCCAAGTTCATTCAAGTCTGCATCTTTATCAGGCTGCCCTGGAAATTCATTACCGCTATCAATATGGATTCTATGATTCTCTTGTCATCAGTGCCGCGATAGAGGCTGGCTGTACGCGACTTTATAGCGAGGACTTGCAACATGGTCAGCAAATTCGGCAATTGACCGTTGAAGATCCGTTTCGAAGATAGTTCAGTTCATTGCAAGTTGGCCTTGGGGGCATAGGCCAGCGGATAACTGGTCTTGCAACCAGGTTCCAAGGAGACTGGCCTACCTGCTAGAATTTCTTGCCTACCTGGCAAAGTCAGGCTGGGCAATATTGACTTATCCAGTTACACAAGAAGGATGCACACCATGAGCCAGTTCAGGGCCGGGGTTATTGGATTGGGACGCATTGGCAGTACTTTCGATGACGAAATTGAATTGGGGGGTGTGTTTTTCCTGCCTTATTGCCATACACCGAGTTATGTGGCTTCAACTCATACCCAACTGGTCGCAGGTGCTGATCTGCATCCTGAACAACGGCAAGCCTATGCCGCACGATGGCAACTGGAATCCGATCACGTTTACGCGGACTACCGGGAGATGCTGGCACAGGAAGAGCTGGATATTGTCAGTGTCTGTACCACGGCACGACACCGGTCCCAAATCGTACAGGATTGTGCCCGGGCAGGGGTCAAGGCTATTTGGGCTGAGAAACCGATTGCTCTGAGTCTGGCTGAAGCTGACGCTATGGTGCAAACGTGCCGGGATCAGGGCGTGGTATTGGCGATCAACTGTTCCCGGCGCTGGCATCCCCTGTTTGATCAGGGCCGACAGCTCATGGACCGTGGAGAACTCGGCGATATCCTGCAGGTAACCGGGTATGGTGGGTGTACCTTGTCATCGAATGGCAGTCACCTGATTGACACGGTTCGCTACTTGGCAGGGGGTGACGTGGAATGGGTATTTGGTGAAATGGCAGCTTCCCATGACGATTCCGACGATGACCCGCACGGCAACGGCTACCTGGCCTTTGACAATGGTGTCCGCGCCTATATCCGGGGTATGCCCTGTGGTGCTGCCAACTGGGACTTTGAAGTCATTGGTACCGAGGGCCGTATTCGTTCCTGTACCCACGGTCTTGATTTCAAGTATTACAAAATGATCGAGGGCGGTCCACGGGGGGCGGGAGCCCCGGCACAGGCACAATACCCTTGGCCTACCTACATGCAGAGCATGGGCGAGATCATCGTGGATGATCTGGTCCACTGCATGGAAACGGGTGAGAGTCCGCGGTGCAGTGGAAAAGATGGTCGTGCGGCACTGGAGGTGGCTTTGTCCCTCAGAGAGTCCCACCGGCAGGGCGGAGTGAAAGTATCCCTTCCCCTTGCGGATCGATCCCTACGTATTTTGTCGGGAGATACCAAAGACGATCACGAACCGGCCCGGATACGACGGCAGCGCCGGGCATCTGGATGATATAGCCAGGAGACGCCTGATGGCGTTGATGGATATTCTTGGGCAAGGAGCTTGGCGGATCGGAATTACCGTCTATGATTGGGTTGTATCAGCTTGGCTTGGGGCGGCTGTTGGTGCACTTTGTATCTCATGTTCTGTCCGCCGATACTTTTGGTACTTGCTGCGGGGGCGGTCCGGCAAGGTCATTTCGATGACGCCGGCCGCCAGGCTAGGTTGCAGATAAGCCCGAGCGAAGTGGTTGGAGGCCTTCAGGCCAAGGGCAGCCATCAGTTCGGTCCGGCTCATTTCGCCCTGTAGGACACCGCGGAGTTGCCTGGCTGGCTGTGATACATGTTGGGGTGTATGTCAGGGGGTAAGTTGGGTGTAAGTTGAGGTGTATGACGCTTGCCGGTTGTACTTGCGGATTGGGTCATCCCCTGCTGACTGCGCCCGGAGAAAGTATGGTCGTGGGTCAGGAGTTACCCAAACCGGCCGGGAGGACGGTGAGCCCATAATGCGGGTGGCCGCCTGAAGGCATTGGCTTAGTTCTGACAGTGAGCGCGAATGAAATCACGAAACAGAAGTGTCTCGGAAACATTGTCACATTCGTTGCAATGTTCCCAGTCGACCCAAACGTACTCCACAGCGTGCCAGCCGGAATAGGAATTGGCTGCCATTACCTCCAGTACCCTCCCATAGTCAACGGTGTTGTGGGCAAACGATGCCTGGAGCCGGTGGGCCTTCGCGCCGCGAAAGTGAAAATGGCTGGCGTATCGTAGCAGGGGCTCGATTTCCTGGTCCGGTACTCCCTGCCGCGTGAAATGGGTGTAGTCCAGTGTGAGAGTCAGGCCCGGTGTCTGTTTTACCAGGTTTTCTGCGGCTTGGGGATTGTCCGCAATGGAACCGACATGGGCTTCCACGCTGAAGACGAGTCCCCTGGGTTCAGCCTGTTCCAGACGCCAGGCCAATTCCTCTACGGAGCGTTGTAGAGACCTGTCAGGTGTTTCCTCGGCAAAATGGACTCCGGGCAGTGATGTAACATGCCCGCAACCACAGGCTTCGGCATAGTCCAGTGTCTTGAGATACCACGCGCGCGCCTTCTCACGGCGCGCCGTTTCAGGGTGATTGATGGCATAGGGCACGAAATCCGGATCCATCTGCAGGAAGACATCAGCCACAACCAGACCGAGATCGGAAAGCTTATCCTTAAGAGCCTTGCCTGACTGCTCAGGCTGTCTGAATTCCGCCGAAGGATGCAGGTGGGAGCGGCCTTCAAATAACCCGACGTCCACCCCTTCAAACTCCATCAGCTGAATCAGCTTCAGGGCTCCGTCATGGTCCAGTAACGGGAAGGTAAAATCGGCGCAGGCCAGTCGGGGTTCCATGGGTACAATTCCTTATTCCATGAATCGGGTCGTATCTGTTTCCCACTCGGCAGGAGTCGAATATCCCCCATCCACAATCAGCGAAGTGCCGGTAACCCCCGACGAATCCTCACAGCAAAGGTACAGAACGGATTTGGCGATTTCTTCCGGGGTTATGACTATACCTGTGGGGACTCGGGTAAGCCGCTGGGCCAAGGTTTGTTCGGGATTGGGTGTAGTACTGAGGTGGTAGCGCAACATGGGCGTATCGGTAATCCCGGGGCATACACAATTGCAACGCAATCCATCCTTGGCGTAATCCAGCGCGATGCTCTTGCTCAAACCCAGGACCGCAAACTTCGAGGTGACGTAGGCAGGAGTTTGGGCTTGTCCCAGGAAGCTGCCAACGGAGCCTATGTTCACCATGTAGCTTCGTGGTTGCTGCCGAAGATACTGGATGCCGTGTTTGACCGAAAAGTAGATGGACTTGAGATTGACCGCCATTAACCGGTCCCAGTCCTCGGTAGGATAGTCCTCCAGCAGGGCCACATGTACGATTCCGGCACAATTGACGATGATAGACAGATTGCCCAGTTCCTGCTGGGTGCGTTCCAGGCTCTCCTGAATAGCCGTTTCCGACGTTACGTCACAGTGATGATAAACCCCCTGACCCCCCGCGGTCTGGATTTCCGCTGCGGTCTGGGAGCCCAAATCATCCTGGATATCCACCAGCGCTACCCGGGCACCTTCCTGGGCGAATTTCCGGGCTACGGCGGCTCCCATACCTGAGGCCGCACCTGTGATCCAGGCGGTTTGTCCTTCCAGCTTGCGGGAATCTGTCATGTTCGTACGGTTGAAGAATGGAAACGGCGGTCCCTTATCCTAGCATTCTGCTGCAGCTTGGCTATGCAGCTACAAGGGACCGAGCCAAGGTTTTCCCTGACCGCAATACTTAATGCAAGGGGACAATTTCGGCAATCGCCGCTTTCACTTCCTGCTTCAGGGTGTCTGAGGCAGCAGGATTGAAGGGTCCTCCTTCACCTCCGCAGACATTGTGCCCAATCTGGTTTAGGGCTTCCACCACAGCGGTGTAATTGAAGGCACGTCCGTTCCGGAAGCGGATTTCTTCCAGGGCCTCCAGTGTTGCCTCCCACTGATAGGCCTCGTCCCAGTCGCCCCGGCGCTGGGCATTGTTGATACTGTCGGCGGGTTTGGTTGCCACTATGGCCGTGCCCGAGGTATGGCCCCGAGTACCCATCTGGGCGGCATCCGTACTGCGATCCCCAATCCCCCAAATTACGATTTTATCCTCAGCCAGCTGGTTCATCATGGGAGGAACATCCTCCAGTCCGGTGCCGACCTTCACTCCCATAAAGTGAGGTGAGTCTGTCAGAAGACGCATAACCGCATCCCGATCCCGGCCGGTGCGCAGATAGTAGAGGAAACGGGCGCCGTGGGATCCAAATTCTTCGCCCAGAGCCATGAGGCCCTCATAAAGCCCATCCGGGCCGAACGTGCCCGACAGGGGCATGATCAGGATCACATCAGGTCCCCGGGGCAGGGACAGGTGACGATCAATGACGGTCCGGGCCTCATCAATCGGGTTGGGCACCACCGCTGTCATCAGGATGCCTTCGGTCCCCATCACCTTGCCGGTATCATGGAACAACCATACCTGTTCGTCGCTGGTCATGTGGTGCAGCAGACTGGTACCGGCCACGGAAACAACCCGTCTTCGTACCCCTTCCAGATGGTTGTTTTCCATCAGGTATTGAATGTTTTGGCGATGACCGGCGTAATCGATCGCACCATCCCGGTAAGGTACGGCCGGAATGGCGATGACGCTATCCAGTCCATCCAGAAGTTCTGCCGTGGTTAACATCAGAATTGTCCTCGCCGATTACTTCCAGGTGCGTTCCAGCACTCTTACCCAGTTGCCGTGGGCCAGGAGGGCCAGTTCATCGTACGTGAAACCCGCCGCTTCCAGCTTGGCCATCAGGACGGGCAGGTGAGAACAGTCAGGTAAGTCTCCTGGCATGAGCGCTCCATCGAAATCAGAACCCAAGGCTACATGATCGATGCCCATGCGCTCTGCCATGTATTGAGCATGCCGAACGATTTCGGCACAAGACGTGGTGGCTTCCGCCTCGCCGTCTTCCCGTAAGAAGCCTACATTGAAATTGATGCCTACGATACCTTCACTCTCGGCAACAGCATCCAGCTGCGGGTCGGTCAAGTTGCGGGAGCTGGGTGACAGGGCATGGGCGCAGGAATGGGTAGCGACCAGAGGCGCCTCGGTCAGTTCAGCCACGTCCCAAAATCCCTTTTCGTTCAGGTGGGACAGATCCACCAGAATGCCCAATTGGTTGCAAGTCCTGACTAACTCCTTACCCGCCGGAGTGAGTCCCGGTCCCGTATCGGGTGAGCTGGGAAAGGTGAAGGGAACACCCGTACCAAAGACGTTGGGACGGCTCCAAACCAGGCCTACCGACCGCAGACCCAGTTCATAGAGCAGGGGCAGCAAGTCCAAATCCTCGTCAATGGGAACGGCATCCTCTATATGGGCTATGGCCACACAGGCATGGCTTTCGAGGGCACGCTGCAACTCAGGTACCGAGCGGACCAGTACAAACGTGTCATCCAGTTCCTTGACCAGATCATGCAGTAACGCAAAGAGATGTAGCACGTAATCCAGTGCATAGCGGTGATCCACCGCTTCCGCCAAGCCGTGATATATGCTGCGCTCTACCGTGGCCGTAGCTTCCTCCGGGGCGTACATGGCGAAAAAACCGCCCGCCATACCACCTTCCTGCATGCGGGGCAGATCCACATGCCCTTTCTCTGAACGTTCCGCAAAAGGACGAGGGGCAGAAGCGCTTCGAGCCTGGTGCAGACGCAAGAGAGTATCATTGTGACCGTCCAGAATCCGAGGGTAAGCAACAGAATCAGTCATAGGGAAATCCATTCACTGTGCAGGGCGATTGTATTGTAGCTTGATTACGGTGTTATCTCACCAGAATGCGAGGGGCCGGTGACTTCAGAGTCATCTGACTAGGCCGTGGTGTCATACTCTATCATGCAATTTCCCTGGACTTTTAGGGACCTTCCCGCTTCTACTCCCTTATACTTGCTCTGACTCTATCCAACAGAGATTGCCCCATTGCCTGGCAGTGGGTACCGTGTGATTCCAGGAGCAGAGAGATTATGCGCATAGTGGATGTACAGGCTTCTGTAATCGGCCGTCAGGAACCTGCCAGTGGTGGCAGTGTTTGGACCTTCGTGCGTATTTATACGGACGAGGGTATTCAGGGTACTGGCGAATGCAATTCGGCCGGACCTGGTGCTACCGGATTCGCCACCAAGGAGATCATTCTCAGATTGCGGGAGTTCCTGATTGGGAAGGATCCGTTTCAGGTAGGCCCTCTCTGGGAAGAGATGCGGCGGCGCAATCGATACGGAGGAGCCAATCAGCCTCCCTTCATCTTTGCGCTGACCGGCATCGAAAATGCCCTGCTGGACATTATGGGTAAAGCCTTGGGGGTGCCAGTCTATCAGTTGCTGGGGGGAAAATACCGGGACCAGATAAGACTCTATGCCGACTGCCACGCGGGATCCTCCGCGGAGCCCGCAGCGTACGCTGACAAGGCGCAAGCGATGGTGGAGGAAGGCTATAGTGCGGTCAAGTTTGATGTCGATCATACGGGGAAAGGAGTCCTGGATCCGGTTAACCGTTCGGTCGGGGCCGTTGAGATGACCCACGTCATTGATCTGATCACCACCATCCGTGACCGGCTCGGATTTGAGGTGGACTTGGCCATTGACTGCCATGGGCAATTCGATCTGCCTGCCGCCATCACGCTAGCCAAAGCCGTTGAACCCCTGCGCCTTATGTGGCTGGAAGAACCTGTGCCTGCCGAAAACCCCGAGGTATTGGCCCAGGTCCGGCGCAGTTCCAGCACCCCAATTTGCACGGGTGAAAACCAATATACGCGTTGGGAATTCCTGGATCTTTTCCGCCATCAGGCGGTCGATGTGATTATGCCTGATTTGGCCAAGGTAGGAGGTATGTGGGAAGCCAAACGCGTGGCGGACTTGGCCGATGCGCATTACGTGCCCGTGGCTCCCCACAATGTGTCTTCCCCTCTGGGCATGATGGCCGCCGGCCATGTGCTGGCCTCCATTCCCAATTTTCAGGTGCTTGAATTTCATGCTCACGATGTCCCCTGGTGGAGAGATCTCTGCCTCAATCCGGAATACTTCGCAGAGACGGGAGTCATGCAGCTTTCTGAACGTCCAGGCCTGGGCCTCGAACTGAATGCCCAGGCCGCCAAGACGTTACTCTGGGGCGGTGACGACTACTTTGATGAATAATTCCCGCAAGTGCCCTTCTTGTATTTGTAGGATTGCCGTGTTCTAACGGACAGCGAGCAAATTTCAGGGCAGGACTTGGAGACCTGGCCAGTCTCGCCACATGTCTTCGTGAAGTGACTCCTGCTGGGTGTAGTCAAAGTCCGCTATCCTGAAGTCGTACAGGATGGCCATACGAATAGTGCTGGATGTGTTGGGATCGGCCATGTGCACGATCCGGCGGTGAAAGAACACTACGTCCCCGGCATCCCCTGTGAATTCAAGAGATGGTTGGGTATTGAAGAATGCGATTAACTCAGGGTACCGATGGGTACTCTGTCCTTCGTGAAACCAGAGGTGGCTTGCGGGCCAAACCCGAAACCCTCCGCCGCCGGTGACGACCTGGTTCAGATACGTAACCATGCCCAGATGGAACAGGCCTCTGTCCACGTGCAGATGATTTTCGAGTCCTCCTTCGCCTGCCTGTGGCAGCGTGGCATAGATGCCCCTTACCCTACCGGGTAATACCAGGTTGCCTTTGCCCAGAAGTTGCTCCGCCATGCCGGTCAAGTTGGTATTCCGGACCATCAGATTCACCATCCATTCCTCTTTCCCCACATGCCGCAGGTTCCAGCGGAAATCCCTGATGCGATCTGTACCGTCATCGAAATGGTACTCTTCCTGAAATGGTCCGATCCAGCTGGCCGGTACATCACGTTGGAGTTGAGCAGGGGCCCTTTCCCAAAACACTTCCCGTGCCTTGGCCATCAGGCTCGGATCCAGGACCTGGCGCTTGACCACAAATCCATTGCGTTTGAAAAACCGTAATTCATCCTTGGCAAATCGGATGTTCATGGATCAATAGTTCCTCTGCTGCTCTCTGAAGCCGCACCAGTGGACATTCGGCATCATCCACTGCCAGCTAAATTGCAACCCAAGAAAAGCTTCGCTGTTCCTTATATTCTCCCACGTCTGGCGGAACAGGGAAGCGTAGGCTCAGTCTGGCTGCAATGGATCAGGTGAAGGGGACCAGGTATTTTCTTCAGGCCCGAGGCACGAGTTCCGTAATGCCTCGCAGGTTCAGGTCTTCCGCCAAGTGGCAGGCCACCTGGTGCCCCTCACCGATGGGTCTCAAGGCGGGGGTCTCATGCGTGCATCTGTCTTCAGCGTATTGGCAACGGGGATGGAAATAGCATCCTGTCGGAGGATTGGCCGGATCCGGCACGTCACCTTCCAGTACAATGCGCTGGGAACGTTCGCGGGGATCCGGTCGCGGCACGGCCGATAGCAGGGCTTCCGTATAGGGATGCTTGGGATTGTGGTACAACTCATCCGTCGCCGCTTGTTCCACCAGTTTCCCTACATACATGACGGACACCCGATCCGCAATGTATTCCACAACACTCAGGTCGTGCGCGATAAAGACATAGGTCAAGTCAAATTCAACTTGCAAATCCTGCAGCAAGTTCAAAATCTGGGCCTGAACCGAGACATCCAAAGCCGAAACCGCTTCGTCGGCCACTACCAATTGGGGAGCCAGAATCAGAGCCTTGGCAATCCCGATCCGCTGGCGCTGTCCGCCCGAAAAGGCATGGGGATAGCGGCGCATGTATTCCGGCCGCAAACCCACGCTGCGCAACATCGCCGCCACCCGGTCTTCCAGTTCCGAGCCCGAGGCCAGTTGATGCACCCGCAAGGGATCGCCAATGATATCCATCACCGTCATGCGGGGATTCAGGGAGGAGAAGGGATCCTGAAAGATCATGCGGAGTTCCCGCCGGTAGGGTTTGAGGTCGCCTGAACCCATTTGACCCAACTCCACCACTTTACCTGCTTGATTGCGGTATTGGATAGTGCCGTCCGTGGGTTCCAAGGCGCGCACCACACAGCGGCCAGATGTGGTCTTGCCGCAACCGGATTCGCCCACCAAGGCCATCGTCTCGCTCGGATAGACGTCGAAAGTTACGTCGTCGACCGCCTTCACTTGTCCGACTGTGCGTTGCAGAAAGCCCTTCCTGACAGGAAAATGTTTCTTCAGGTTGGTGACCTGAAGAATCGGCTCAGACGGAGGTGTACCCTCGTGCGGGGATGAGTTATGCGAGCCAGTCATGCAATCACTGCTCCATCCTCCTCATACAGGAGGCAACGCACCGTATGCCGTGTATCCAAAGCGGTAATTTCCGGATGTACGGTATCGCAGCGGCCCGGCATAAAGTGAGTGCAACGGGGATGAAAAGGGCAGCCGGCAGGGCGGTGGTAGGGATCCGGTACTGAGCCAATGATGGGGTTGAGGCGTCCCTCATGACTGTGGCCCAGACGGGGAATGGATTGCAGAAGCGCTTGTGTGTAGGGATGTTTGGGATTATGGAAGATGGTGTCTACATCTGCCTGCTCCACTACTTCGCCCAGATACATGACCACCACTTCACTGCACATTTCGGCCACTACGCCCAGGTCATGGGTAATCAGCATGATGGCCATCCCCAGTTCTTCCTGCAGACTCTGCATCAGTTCCAGGATCTGGGCCTGGGTCGTTACATCCAGGGCGGTAGTGGGTTCATCGGCAATGAGGAGCATGGGATTGCAACTCAGTGCCATGGCAATCATGACCCGTTGCCGCATGCCACCTGACAACTCAAAAGGATAAGCATCGAAGCGTTGGTCCGCCTGGGGAATGCCTACCAAATGCAACATCTCAATGGCCCGAGCCCGAGCTTCTTCCTTGTCTACCTCCATATGCAGACGAATGGCTTCGGTCATCTGGAAGCCGACTGTGTACATCATGCTCAGGGATGTCATGGGCTCCTGAAAGATCATCGCGATATCGCCACCACGAATCTGGCGCAGTTCCTCACTGTTGGGAGGCAACGCCGCAATATCGATCGCACCGCCAAAGGCAGATGGGCTCGGATCATTGTTTTCCAGGGGATACAGCAGAATTTGTCCTTCTATGATCCGTCCGGGATTGGCTACCAATTGCAGGATGGAAAAAGCGGTGACACTCTTGCCGCATCCTGATTCCCCTACTACACCTATGGTCTGGCGCCGGGGGACCGTGAAATCCACACCATCTACTGCCCTGACCGTGCCTTCATCCAGCTCAAACCAGGTTTTGAGCCCCTTGATGTCCAGTAATATATCGTTGGTCATGACCTGCTTCCAGTCACATGGCAATGAGGACGGTTCAACGGGCGTAGGGATCGGCCGCATCGCGGAGACCGTCACCCACATAATTCAGAGCCAGTACGGAAACAATGACAGGTACCGCCGCCAAGAGTAGCCAGGGAGCCGTGGCAATGGCTCGCACATTCTGGGCTTCTCTCAGGAGTACCCCCCAGCTGATAACAGGGGGCCGTAGGCCCAGACCCAGAAAGCTCAGGGAAGTTTCCGCCAGGATCATACCGGGAATACTGAGAGTCACGCTGGCAATGATGTGGCTGAGAAAGGAGGGCAACATGTAGCGGAAAATGATCCCCATTTCCGAAACCCCGTCCAATTGGGCCGACATCACGAAATCTTCCTCCCGCAGGGAAAGAAAACGGCCACGCACAACCCGGGCCAGACCCGTCCAGCCAATAATGCTCAGAATGACGGTGATGGCGAAATACCGCTTGACCGGATCCCAGTCATCCGGCAACGCCGCGGTAAGGCCCATCCACAAGGGAATGCTCGGAATGGACCGAATAAATTCAATAGCTCTTTGAATGATGTTATCCGTAAAACCCCCAAACAGGCCGGATATGCCACCTAGCAGGATGCCCAGAACCAGACTGAGGGTAACGCCCACCAACCCAATGGTCATGGAAATGCGCGTACCGAAAATCAGACGACTAAGCAGATCCTGGCCCAGACGATCCGCTCCTATCAGATAGAAGGGCTGGGTGGCATCCTTGGGTCCCACCAGATGGACATTGGTTTCAAACAGTCCCAGAGCCTTGTAGGGTTCCAGTCCCTGGACAAAAAAACCAATGTCGATAACCTGTTCAGGGTCGGCCTCGAAAATGCGTTTCAGGGCCACCGGATCGATTTCTACGGTGTACCCCAGGACGTGGGGCCGAAAGCTGCTCTGGCCACTAGCATCTTCCCAAAACCAGTGGATGCGTTGCGGTGGGGCATAGGTGTAATCTGCGGCGTAGTAATCACGGTGAACGGGCGCCAGAAACTCGGCAAACACGGCCACCAGATAAATCAGTAGCGAAACGACCGTAGCTCCCATCGCCACTTTGTGTTTGCGGAAGCGCCACCACATCAACTGCCATTGACCGGCAACCTGAATGCGGGCTTCGTCTCCGGCCACGTTTTCCGGATTCGGAACCGGTTGAAATTCTGCGCTTTGGGTGGAGGCCGTCATGGGCTTGAGATCAGGTATAACGAATACGGGGGTCGAGCCAAGCCAGAAGGACATCCGAGATCAGGGTGCCGATGACCGTCAGCACGCTGACCAGCAGAATGAAAGTGCCGGCCAGATACATGTCTTGTTGTAACAGAGCTTGCCAAAGCAGAGGACCTGTAGTCGGCAGGTTGAGGACAACCGATACGATAATGGAACCGGAAACTAACTCAGGCAAGGTCCAACCTACCGTGCTGACAAAAGGATTGAGGGCTACCCGTACCGGGTAACGCCAGATCAGGGTTCTTTCCGCCACCCCCTTGGACCGGGCGGTGGTTACATAGGGTTTGTGCAGTTCATCCAACAGGTTGGCCCGCATGATGCGGATGCTCCCTGCGGTCCCGGCTGTACCCAGAATAATGATGGGAATCCACAGATGAGCCAGGAAGTCCAGCCACTTGCCCCAGGTCCAGGGAGCGTCCTGGTATTCCGGTGAAAAGAGCCCGGCCGGAGAAAGCCCAAACCATTTTAAGGCGTAGTACAGCATCAACAGGGCCAGGAGGAAGTTGGGTGTCGCCAAACCAATAAAGCCAAAGAAAGTAGCCGCATAGTCCCCTATGGAATATTGATGGGTCGCCACATATACCCCAATCAACAGGGAAACCACCCAGACGAAAATCACGGTCAAGAGGGTGATTACCATCGTGAAACCCAGCCGGTCCCAAATTAGTTCATTAACGGGTTTTTGCCAAGTGAAGGAACGGCCGAAGTCCCCCTCTGTGATGATATTCTTGATCCACAGGAAATACTGTACATACCAGGGACGGCCCAGACCGTACTGTACCCTCAGTTGTTCCAGAATGGCCTCACTAACATCCTCCCCCTGTGCACTGAGTTCAGCCACGTAGGTTGTCAGGTAATCTCCCGGTGGCAACTGGATGATGCCGAAGGAAATCAGCGAGATACCAATCAGGGTTGGGATCATCAGCAGGAAACGGCGGCCGATGTACTGTAGCATGTCTTGAACCTGAAGAAATCGCGGCCCGATGCCAGTCGGACTCATGGCAGGCTGTGACGTACGTCACAGCCTGCCTGAACTAAAAACTAGCGATCAAAATAAAACTGGAAGGTATCTGCCGGCCCGGGAGTGGGATACTGCCAGGCAGCCGGCATCCAATCCATAATGTTTCGCATGTCCTTATTGGCTACGCCATAACCCGGCGCCGGTGTGGAAATGCCGATGGTGTAAAACAGATCCGCCGCGATATCCAGAATTTCACCCATAAGCTCGATCTGCTTGTCCGGGTCTGGAGTGGCCTGGATCTCATCGTAGAGTGCCAGTTGCTGTTTGACAATTTCCGGGGGTTCTTCGGCAACTTCATCTTCTGGATTGAGATACCAGCGGTACCAAGCGTACCCGTAACGGGAGTGACCATGCATCGGCACCCAGTTTCTGGGATCCAGCAGGGTGCCATAGCCAATGCCACCTGGAGCGCCCCAGGTGTTAGCGTCATGTTCCAACACTTCCAGGCGTTGCTGGCCTAAAGACCGATCCAACACATTGGGGGTCATCTTGATGCCCACATCGGCCCAATATTGGGAAATCAGGTTAAGCATGTCAATCTGATCCGGAGCCACCGTGATGACATCAATCGTGAAACTGATGGGTTCTCCATCGGGTCCCAGACGGAAACCGTCGGCATTCCTTTCGGTATAGCCTGCCGCATCCAGATGTTGATTGGCCAGATCAGGACTGTACTCGGTGTATTGCGTGGCCAATCGCTCATTATAGTAGGGAGAAGTCGTCATCGGTGCCGCCTGCCAAGGCTCGCCCTGACCAACCAGAACCAGATCAATGAGCTCCTGTCGGTTGATGGCGTAGGAGAGAGCAATGCGGAAATCCAAATTGCCAAAAATCTCACGCATCACCGGATCCTGATGATTCTGGTTTAGGGAAATCTCCATCACATTGTTGTTGGAGGCCAAACGATTGGTCAGCATGATGCCTGCAGAATCTTGGGCATCAAAGAAGGCGGCCTTGTTGCCCAGCGTGGCAATGTGCCGATCCTGGTAATCAATTTCACCTGCCAAGGCTTGTAGAACCAGTGTTTCCGGATCGGTACCCACATTGAATACCACCGCGTCAATGTAGGGCAGCTGATTGCCTTCCGTATCTACTTTCCAATAGTAGGGGTTGCGTTCTGCACGAATGGTCGTGGTGTTTTCGCCATAGGGGGTGGTCAAGTACCAAGCCCAAATTACCGGCAGATTCTCATCGCGGTAGTAGCCACAACAGCCACCGCCAATCCGGTCCCGGAAATAAAGAACCCAGTCTTCAAAGCCGGCTTCTTCCGCGTTGGCCGCCGCATCTTCATTGAAATCTATGTGGTATTGCTGCAAATAGTGCATGGGATAACTGACTACGGCGGGTCCCGGAGGTGCCGCCAGCCGCAGCGGGAGAACGCCATTGGCTTCCGGGTAAGCGAACACAACGGTATAGTCGTCTGCCATGGTCACGGCGGCCGGTGTATCCCCCGAACGCAACCAACTGGGAACCGTAGGTGTTATCTCTTCGTTAAGGATGACGGAATTAAACCACCATTCAACATCCGCTGCCGTAAAGGATTCGCCATCCGACCACTTCATACCGGGTCGGAGATGAAAAGTGTAGGTGGTGCCGTCTTCAGACACATCGTAACTGGAGGCGACATTGGGACGTACCCCTGACCAGTCTCGCTCCCAACTGAGCATCTGATCGTAGGCTACCGTGCGGTAAATCCAGGCGTTGTCACTACCACCACGGAGGCCCGCACGCCAGACTCCGCCGTACTTGCCGATGGCATCCACGGGTTCCACGACCAATGGCTCGGCGGGAAGTCGTTCCGCCAAAGGTGGCAAGCTGCCACTCGTTACCATTTCCTGGAATGCAGGTGCCTGTTTGGTACTGACTTCCATGGCCATACCATCATCTTCCATGGCTTCTTCGGCCATCTCGTCGTCAGCCGGGGCGGGGCCACAGGCAGCTAGCGCCAACATGAGTAAGAGGAGGACAGCAGTTACACCTGCCAACTTCCTCGATAATTGCCATGACATCCTTTGCATCGTTCTATGCTCCCTTTAGACATGAATGAATGAAAACTGCATACACTACTGCCACAGGATTGCGACGAAGACAACTGTCCAACCCAGGACAGGTTACGAAAGTTGGCAGGTATGCTGGGTGGAGAAAGAAGCCGGTAAGGCTCTTTACAACGTACCCAGTGTATCACAGGGATGGGAGGATGACACCATTCTGTAGACGAATGAATGTGACGGGCTCTTTGTCCGCAGTCTGATCCGGTTTCTCGCCCTGATTCCTAAAGGACTGGACGACTAGGATTCTTGTGAATCCCATTACGGTCACTGCCTCAAATCGGAAGAAATCAGGGTGGCAGCCATCAGGGTTTTCATCATGGGCCAGAAGTGACGGCCCATGGGCTGAACCATGGTGTACCCAGCATTACGGAATCGGGTCCTGGTTTCAGGCGGGAGAAAGTCAGGCCATGACCCTGGGCTGTGGCCTTCCCGCAGTACGGATTGGTGCTCGACGTAGAATCGGCAGGTACCCGCAGCCCCAGGAGTGGGATATGGCTGGCGGCCGGATCCCGTAACTTTCTGCGGTGGACAAAAGGGGCTGCGATTTGAATTCCCAGGCGCTATCAAGTAGGATCAGGGAGATGAGAAAGTCTAAGGATCTATGCGCCCCGTAACCATCAGGGGTGGGAGTTAATACAAGAAACAATGTCGATCTCCAAAGCCGAAAAGCTTCGAATTACCCGGGAGTTCCGTCTCAATGAGACGGATACCGGATCACCGGAAGTGCAGATTGCCTTGCTCACACGCCGCATAGAGGATTTGCTGGAGCATCTGAATGCCCACAAGCATGATCAGGGCTCTCGGCGTGGCCTGCTCAAGCTGGTGGGACAGCGTCGCCGTCACCTGGCGTATCTGCGCAAGAAGGATGTAGGCCGTTATACCACCCTGATTGGGAAATTGGGCTTGCGCAAATAGCGCTTGGTCTGCTTGTTCTCCCCTTTTCACATTCCCGCTGGTAGGGACGATACATGGGTGAATACCCGGTATCGCCTTGGCTTGCAGCGGAATGTCCTTTCCCGTTTTCTCTGTTATCTATGTGCGCCCAGGCGTATGGCCTGACAAGTCGGACGTGCGGTCCCGCAGGTTCCGATGGCGCCTTCACTAATTGAGGTGCATTATGCAAATGTTTGAAGGTTCGACCGTTTATACCACGGAGGTCGGTGGCCGCCCGTTCGCTCTCGAAACCGGCTACCTCGCGCAACAGGCGGGAGGGGCCGTCACGGCCCGGGTGGATGATACGGTCATTTTTGCCGCGGCCACCATGAGCCGTGAGACCCGTGAGGATGCGGATTTCTTTCCCTTGACGGTGGATTACGAAGAACGCATGTATGCCGCAGGCCGCATCCCTGGCAGTTTCTTCCGGCGGGAAGGCAGGCCCAGTGAACAGGCAATCCTGCTGTGCCGTCTGACTGACCGTCCCCTGCGCCCCCTGTTTCCCAAGGGTTTCCGCAATCCGGTCCAAATTATTCTGAATTCCCTTTCCAGTGACGGTGAAATCCTGATGGCTCCCCTCGCCATCGTAGCCGCCTCAGCGGCCCTGTCCATCAGTGACATTGATTTTCAGGAGCCGGTAGGCGCGGTGACCATTGGCCTGATCGATGATGACCTGGTGGTCAATCCCACCCATACCCAGATGAGCCGCAGCGCACTGCATTTGCAGGTTGCGGGTACTGCGGACAACATTCTGATGGTAGAAGCGGGTGCCGACCAGGTGTCCGAGGAGGTCATGCTGGAAGCCCTGCAGCTCTCCCACGAGGCCATGCAACCCATCATTGAGTGCATTGCTACCATGCAGCGGGAAATCGGCAAACCCAAGTTCAAGGACTACAAGATTTTTGCCGTGGCGGAGGAAGTTTCTTCCAAGGTGGCAGACCGTGCCTCCTCGGCTCTCCGCGAACTGGTGGCGGGAAACCCGGATCAAGAGACCTATCATGAAGGTGTCAGCACTATCAAGCAAGGGGTGATGGAAGAATTGGCCCCAGCGGTGGAGGAAGGGACCATGGCGCCGCAGGATATTGGGGAAGCCTTTTCCGGTGCTGTCAAACAGGTAATCCGTCAGCGCATACTGGACGAAGGTATACGCAGCGATGGCCGTGACACGAGAACCGTAAGATCCATCAATGTACAGGTAGGCTGTCTGCCCCGGGTACATGGCAGTGGTGTATTCAAACGGGGGGAAACTCAGGCCCTGACCATCGCTACGCTGGGAACGCCAGCCGACGCCCAACGCATGGATTCCTTCTATGAAGGGGAAGAGGAAAAATCCTACATGCATCATTACAATTTCCCGCCCTATTCGACCGGAGAAGCTTATATGTTGCGCGGTCCCCGGCGCCGGGAAATTGGACACGGTGCTCTGGCCGAGAGAGCCCTGGTGTCTATGATTCCCGAGGATTTCCCCTACACTCTCCGTCTGGTGAGTGAAATCATGAGCAGCAACGGTTCGACGAGTATGGCCTCGGTCTGCGCCAGTACCTTGGCCCTGATGGACGCCGGGGTACCCATTGTCAAGCCGGTGGCCGGTGTGGCCATGGGGCTGATCCAGGATCAGGACACAGGAGCCTATAAGGTACTGACTGATATTCAGGGTCTGGAAGATCATCTGGGCGACATGGATTTCAAGGTAGCCGGCACCTCCAACGGCATCACGGCCCTGCAAATGGATATCAAGATCAAGGGACTGGACTTCGGCATCTTGCGCGAAGCCTTGCAACAGGCCCGGCAGGCCCGTTTGCACATCCTGGAACAAATGCTGGCCGTGTTGCCGGCACCGCGGCCGTCGTTCAGTGAATTTGCCCCCCGTATCCGCAATCTGCAGATTAACAAGGAAAAGATCGGTAGCCTGATTGGTCCGGGTGGCAAGATTATTCGTGGCCTGCAGGATGAATACGAGGTGCGAATTGAAGTTGGCGATGAAGGTGAGGTCCTGATTGCCGGCACCGGCGAAGCCGTAGACAGAGCCTTTGGCAAAGTAGAAGAACTGACCGCAGATGTGGAAGTCGGCAAGGTATACACGGGCAAGGTATCCCGCGTTGAACCCTTTGGGGCTTTTCTGGATATCGTGGGTCAGAACACCGGGCTGATTCATATAAGCCAACTGGCGGATTATCGGGTGAACCGAGTGGAAGACATTGCCAATATAGGTGATGAATTGACAGCCATGATCACCAACATCGATCCGGCCGGGAAGATTCGGATGAGCCGCAAGGCGGTGGAACTGGATATGACCCTGGAGGAGGCCCAGGCCGATGACGGGGACAACCGGGGACGCGGCGGTGGTGGTTTCCGGGATCGGGATCGCGGCGGCGGTGGCGGTGGCTTCCGCGATCGGGATCGGGATCGTGGCGACTTCAATGACCGACGGCGTGGTGGCTCCCGGCACCGGGATGATCGGAATCGGCGGCGCGGTGGCTTCCGGGACCGGGATCGGGACCGGGATCGTGACGGTTACCGGGGTGAACGTCGTGGCGGCGGGTATAACCGCCGCCGGGACTAGGGAGATATATCTCTAATCTGCTTGTGGCAGAAATAACCTGGAATGTCCACTGCATCACGTCAGGTGGTGGACATTCTGGGTGTTGATGTGGATACCGACACCCTGGATGATCTGCATGCTGCCATCCGGGATGCCATCACCCAAAAACGACGTGTAACTTTCCTGAATGTCAATGTGCACGCCCTGAATCTAGCGTGTGATCGGCCCAGTTTCCGAGCCATCCTGAACCGGGCTGACAAGGTGTTCTGCGATGGCAAGGGGGTACAGTACGCAGCCCGCTATCTGGGCCATGTTTTGCCTGCCCGCATAACCTATGCCGACTGGATATGGCAGTTGGCCGAGTTCGCGGTGAACCACAACTTCAGTTTCTATTTTCTGGGAGGGCGTGAGGGAGTAGCGGCCGAAGCGGCCCACTGTTTGCGCGCTCGTTGGCCTACCCTCAGGATTCGGGATTGCCATCATGGGTACTTTGACAAAGCGGTAGACAGTCAGGCTAACCAGGAAGTGGTGGCGGCGATCAATCAGGCCGACCCCGACATCCTGATCGTAGCTTTTGGCATGCCCTTGCAGGAAGAATGGTTACATGCCAACCGGACCGCATTGACGACCCGCGTCGCCCTGACGGGAGGTGCCGTGTTCGACTATGTTTCGGGGAATCTGCGCCGGGGACCCGCCTGGATGACCCAGCACGGCTGGGAATGGCTGGCCCGATTACTGATTGAACCCGGACGCCTGTGGCGGCGCTACCTGCTGGGTAATCCCCTGTTCGTCGCTCGTATCTTGAGGCAGCGCTGGGCTAACCGCAAGTAACGGCATGCTGTGGGCAGGCTTTCCCTCCGCTTGTTCCCGAGGGTATCGAACGCAGCGCACAGCTGCCAGAGGAAGCAAGGCCAGGGCCGGCCTTACAAGCAGGAAAGGGCCTGCGCAGCCCGTGCGGACCCAAGACCCGCAAAGTCAAAATCATGCCTGAACCTAGTAGTATATAGGGAAGGCTTTGCAAGCTGTACTGGGAGTGCTTGGCAGGCTTGGCGCAGCTTCAGGTCCAGACATTGATGGGCCAATACTCGGGCCCACAGGTAAAGGTGTTTCGCTAGCTGTGTTGAAGCGATTTTCTGCCAATTATATGGCTGTCCTGTTCCTGTTGGACGGAGTCCTGTTTCAGGTGTCCCTGGGATTGGCGCTAATGACCGCGGGAGCTCCCTGGAACTCTCTACCTGGAGTGCGCGCCTGGATTGCTCTCTTCTGGATCATTGCCTTTCTGGTACTGGATGTATACAACCCCCGGAAGGGTATTCGCTGGACTCAGGAATACCAGCGCGTGTTGCTGGCCCACTTGGCCGGCAACCTGATGCTGGCCGGTACCCTGTTCCTGCTGGAAATTGCCCTGTCCCGCCAAGTGTTTCTGGTCCATGGTCTTATCTCCGCGGGTCTAATCTTTGGCTATCGCTCACTCCTGCGGGCGTGGTACCGATACCACCGCCTGCGTAACGAGCGATTGGCCGACATCAACCGGGTATTGGTGATCAATGGGGGTGACATCGGGGTAAACTTCGCCCGTGAATTTCGGAACATCGGCTGGAGTGGAATCCAGATCATAGGGTTTCTGGATGACGAGGATGCCGCCGCTCAGGCCGCAGATCTGGACTTGCCTGTACTGGGGCGACTGGTTCAGGTCCGGGAGATTGTGGACCAGTTCCGGGTCAGGTCGGTAGTGATTGCCTTGCCCCGTTGGGAATATCGTCGCATCGCTATTTTGGTTACGGAATTGTCCGACCTGCCCGTCTGGGTCTATGTGGTACCTGACTACTTTGAACTGGCCTTTTTCAACTTTACGGCAGAGAGTCTGGGCGGTATTCCGGTTATTGGTCTCCGCGACCCTGTCATTGACGGCTTTCAACGCATGGTGAAACGGATTGCGGACTTGGTGCTGGGGGCGTTGCTCCTGCTACTGTGTCTGCCCCTTTTCTTCCTAGTGTCGGTGGCCATAAAGCTAGAGGACGGCGGGGCCATCTTTTACTTCACGGAGCGGGTAGGTGAAAACCAGCGCATCTTTCGTATGCTCAAGTTTCGTTCCATGGTCATGAATGCCAGTGACCTGCAGGAGGCAGTAAACCAGTACGACGCCGCCGGCAATCTCATTCACAAGCACCAGGGTGATCCGCGGGTTACCCGGGTCGGGAAGTGGATACGGCGCCATAGTGTGGATGAACTGCCCAATCTCTGGAATGTTCTGAAAGGGGAGATGAGTTTGGTAGGCCCCCGACCGGAATTGCCCTGGCTGGTGGAACGCTACGAACCCTGGCAGCTGAAACGCTTTGTGGTACCACAGGGCATGACAGGCTGGTGGCAGGTGACAGGACGCAGCGACAAACCCATGCACTTGCATACCGACGATGATATCTATTACATCCAGAATTACTCCCTGTGGCTGGATATCCAGATTCTGTGGCGTACTATCGCCGTGGTCATCCGCGGCGAAGGGGCCTACTGAAAAGCCACCGGCTTGGGACGGGCCAATAATCCTCTCCGGTTGGATAGGCAAGGCATCACGCCTACCCATGGGTTTCGTTGTAGAATGGGCCCCAGCAGTCTGGATGGGGCACCGTAAGCTCCTGACTTGAGGCAATGTTCACCCCTGGGGCCAAGAGATGCCAACCGGATTGGGGAAAACCTGACAGGCACGGAAACTCGTTGGTTCTTCATGCGTAATTTCGAAGCCATTTTCATCGCCCTGCGGGCCTTGACCATCAACAAGATGCGCAGCTTGCTGACCATGCTGGGCATCATCATTGGTATCACGACGGCCGTCGTGCTGATAACCGCTGGACAGGGGATGGAAAAGTACATCCATGACCTGTTTGCCGGGGTGGGCACCAATGTGTTGTTTGTCTTTCCCGGCCAGATTGACGAGCAGAACGACCCCAGCCGCGAACCGGTATTCGGCGAACTGACCTTGTCGGATGCGCGAGCTATAGCCAATCCCCTCAATGTTCCCGATGTGGTGGCCGTGGCCGTGGAAGCCAATGCCCGAGGCACGGTGGTCCGGGGTGATGCGTCCCTGCGTATCGATCTTCTGGCCATTTCGCCCGAACACAAGCCGCTCCGGGGCTGGGACGCCCAGATCGGGGAATTTTTTACGCAGGAAGATATGGATGGGCGGCGGCGTGTAGCCTTGTTGGGGCATGAAACCTACCGGCGTCTGTACGAATCCAATGAAGATCCGGTGGGTACACAAATCCGTCTGGAAGGGATCGTATTCACGGTGAAGGGCGTAATGAAGGAAATTGGCTTCAGCCAGTTTGGCAATCGGGACAACAGTGTGTTCGTGCCTATCACAACGGCCCAGGAACGGATTTTGAAATGGAAGACCCTGAGTGGGGACTACAAGGTAACTCAAATCATTGCTTCCGTGGTCGAGGAAGAGCACATGGCCCAGGCCCAAATCGATATCGAGGCACTGTTGCGTCAGCGTCATCGGATCGATTATTTCGAAGAAGACGACTTTTCGGTTACCAGCCAGACGGACTTTATTTCCGTCTTCGGAGACCTCACACAGGTAGTGACGATTTTCTTGGGTTCCATCTCGGCTATCAGTCTGCTCGTGGGCGGCATCGGTATCATGAATATCATGCTGGTAAGCGTAGCGGAACGCACGCGCGAGATTGGCTTGCGCAAAGCCATTGGGGCTCGCCGTCGGGATATCCTCCAGCAATTTCTGGTGGAAGCCGTGTTCCTTTCTGTACTGGGAGGGATTGTAGGCGTTGTCCTCGGGGGTATTCTGACCAATACTGCGAACAATCAATTTGATTCCTTCGATCTCAGCCTGCGTTTCCGGACTGTCCTGGGCGTGGTGATGTTCTGCAGTACTACGGGTATTACCTTCGGGTTTTGGCCCGCCTTGCGCGCCAGTCGGCTGAAGCCGATTGAAGCCCTGCGCTCGGAATAATTCACCATCATTTCTTGCGGCCTATTCGGATCATCCCGGGACGGAATGATCCGACCTCGCTTTGCTATACTTGACGAATTCCATCCCACCGGACATGCGGCACGATAGAGGTAAGAGGTCCCCGTGAGTGAACTGATTCAACAACTGGAAGCCCTGCGTGAAGAGGCGATCCGACTTCTGTCTGACGTGGAAGACGAAGAGGCCTTGGCCCAATGGAACAGTCAGTTTCTGGGGCGACGAGGCCAGTTGACAGGCATCCTGCGGGAAGTGGGGACCTTGGCCCGGGAAGAACGTCCCCTGGTGGGCCGCACCGGCAATGAGATCAAGCGCAAGCTGGAGTCATTGTATGAAGAGGCAGCCGACCGTCTGGCCCGCCGGGCGCTGAGCGATGAATTGTCGACAGAGGGCATTGATGTCACCTTGCCCGGCCGCCCGCAGGCTTTGGGGAAACTGCATCCTGCTACGGTGGCCTTGCGCGAAATCTACCGCATCTTCCGGCAGATGGGCTATTCGGTATATGACGGTCGGGAAGTCGAAAGTGATGAATACAACTTCGAGCTTCTGAACATGCCGCCAGGCCATCCAGCCCGGGACATGTGGGATACCTTCTACACCACAACGCCAGGAATTATCCTGCGCACCCACACCAGTCCCGGCCAAATCCATGCTATGCGGGAGTATGCCCCCAACCCTATCCGCATCATTCTGCCGGGCAAGGTGTATCGTCACGAAGACGTGACAGCCCGCGCTGAATCCCAGTTCTATCAGGTGGAAGCCCTGGTGGTAGGACACAACATTACTCTCAGTGACCTCAAGGGCACCGTACAGAACTTCGCCAACCGCATGTATGGAACCGGGCGCAAGGTGCGTTTCCGGAAGAGTTACTTCCCTTTCACCGAGCCCAGTGTGGAAGTAGATATAGACTGTATGTTGTGTGGAGCCGAAGGCTGCAACATCTGCAAGTATACAGGTTGGCTGGAAATCATGGGGGCAGGCATGGTTCACCCCACTGTACTGCAGAATGGCGGCTATGATCCCAGCGTCTGGTCTGGTTTCGCTTTTGGTATGGGACCGGAACGAGTGGCGATGCTCAAGTACGGCATCAACGATATTCGCCTGTTTTACACTAATGACGTACGGTTCCTGCAACAGATAAATTGATCGCGGGTCACAGGCTTGCTGGGTGACACATGATGCCAGGGGTAGTTTGCCTCCCGTTTATTGGTCTGTCATTGTTCTGTCATGCGCGAGCCTGAGTTCAACCACCACATAGACATGGTTCCGTAAAATTCGTTAAGTATTTTGGACACAGTCCAGGGAGAGATCATCATGAGAATGTATGTAGGTGGGGATTGGACCGCGGGTTCCGATACGATGGAGGTAATGAACCCCTTCGATGGTTCCGTGGTAGATACGGTACCGCGGGGTACGGCCGCTGATGTGGACGCAGCTCTGGCCAGTGCTGTTCGCGGGGCTGAAGTGATGCGGTCCCTATCGGGATTTGAACGTTACCAGATCTTGCATCGCACCGCTGACCTGATTATGGAAAATCGTCAGGAACTGGCCGAAACGATTACCCGGGAAGAAGGCAAAATCATTGGGGAAGCCCAAATTGAAACCGAACGGGCGGCTGAAATTATTTATCTGTCGGCCGAGGAGGCCAAGCGCCTTTACGGTGAGGTGATCCCCGTTGACGGGGGGCCGGGTGTAACCGGCAAATTCGGCTTTACCGTTCGTATTCCCTGCGGCGTGGTGGCCTGTATCTCCCCGTTCAATTTTCCGTTGCATCTGGTGTGCCACAAAGTAGGTCCGGCTTTGGCAGCCGGCAATGCGGCGGTGCTCAAGCCAGCCTCAGATACGCCTCTGATCGCCCTCAAGCTGGTGGAATTGCTGCTGGAAGCCGGTACGCCACCGGAAGCCGTGCAGTGTGTGACCGGCAGTGGAGCCACCATTGGGGATGTCTTGGTGGGTGATCCCCGCGTGCGCAAGATCTCCTTCACCGGGAGCCGGGACATTGGGGAACGCATCTGCCAGCAGGCCGGGATCAAGAAAGTCACGATGGAGCTTGGCTCCAATGCGCCGGTGGTGATCATGCCCGATGCGGATCTGGACAAGGTGGCGGCAGCGCTGCCCACGACAGCCTACAGCAACGCCGGGCAAGTCTGTATTTCAGCCCAACGCGTGTTGGTGGATCGGTCGATTTATGGTGATGTTGTGGATGTGCTCACACCGGTCGTGGAAGGACTTACTACGGGGGATCCGCTGGATGCCGACACCAAGCTGGGACCCATGATCCGGAAGAGCGATGCCGATCGTGTGAGTGCCTGGGTTCAGGAGGCCCAGGCGAACGGGGCTACCTTGCTGACTGGCGGTGAACTGGATGGCCAGATGTATCAGGCCACCTTACTGGCGGATGTCAAGCCAGAGATGAAGATTTCCTGTGAAGAGCTATTTGGTCCTGCCATGGGGCTGACCCAGGTAGACGACATTGACCAAGCCATCCATATTGCCAACGATACAAACTACGGTCTCAGCGCTTCCATCTTCACCCAGGATCTGGACGCGGCCATGAAATATATCCAGCAAGTTGAATCCGGTAACATTCACATCAACTGGGGAACCCAGTGGCGGGTGGACCTGATGCCCTATGGGGGCGTCAAAGATAGCGGTTTTGGCAAGGAAGGCCCCAAGTATGCCGTGGAAGAAATGACCGAAACCAAGATGGTGGTAATGCATCTTTGACTGCGGGTCAACCGGGTTTTGTCAGGATGTAAGGGAATGAAGGTGTAGTCAGAATCCAGAAGACCCGTCGTAATCAACCTCATCACATTTCTGCTGATTGGCGGCCTCATAGGAGTAACAAGAGGGGGCACTGGTAAGTGCCCCCTCTTGCTTCCGGCCTGCAGGTGCAGGATGATCTTTGCCCAGACAGCGTGAAAGAAAATCCTGGTGTTGGTGGTCTGGCTGGTGTTGGTGGTCTGGATGGTATGAAGTGACAGTTGGCTAAACGGACCGTGGGTGAATTGAAACTACTGGGCCGGTTCCGATCCACTATGTGCTGAGAAGAGCCCAGACTTCAGGGTCCAGAGGTCAGGATCCAATTGGGCCAATACAGACAGGGCATCTGCCGACAACGGCTGATCTGAGTAGCAGATTCATCGGGGCTACACCTGATATCTTGTACAGTGTACATCTGAATACCGGTTTGCGGTCGCCCACAATTCGGACTGTCGCATTCCCACCGCTGGCAGATCCCATTGTCTACCCAACCCATGATCCGCCACGGCTCTGACTGACCTAACAGATCCTGCGCCTGATGCACTTTGACCGTTTCCAACAACAAAGAATGAAATGACGACAACCCAAGATGCCATAACGACAGCCCAAGACGACCATGCTTCCGCGCGGATTTCCATTGGCAGAATTGTAGCGTTGCCGTTAATGTCCCGTGTCCTGACGGATACCGCCTTTCAAATCCTCTTTCCCTTTATCAGCATTTGGGCCCAAGGTTTGGGTGTAACCACCTTGCAGATGGGCCGTCTCATTGGATTTCGTAACCTAACCGGCCTCGCCGCTCCCATCTGGGGTACTCTGGCGGACCGGTATGGTTACCGGCGTTTCCTGCAGGCAGAACTCTTGTTCATTGCGATTGGCCAGCTGTTGTTTGCCTACAGTACGGTCAAACCGACGCAGATCGCCGGTCTGATGTTGACGGGAGTGGCCACTTTCGCCCTAATTCCTACCTTACAGGCGTATATCAGTTCACGCCTGCCCTACAAAATCCGTGGGCGCGGTATGGGCATCGTGGAATATGGATGGGCTTTGGCCGGAATCGTGGGGGTCTTTTCCACCGGCTGGATCATTGAACGGGCGGGCTGGCAAGCTCCCTTCTTCATCCTGTCCATCGGCATGATGGCCATGAGCTTTATATTTCGGACTTTGCCCGGACGAACTTCCCGGTCAAGAGGCTCCCAGCCTGGAGTCGCAACTTCCTGGATCCATGCCTTTCGCCAGTGGTTAATGAATGCAGGCATAGGCTCTACCTCGGCCCGTACGACGCTGTTCATGGGTACCCTTATTTCCTATGGTCTGATGAACACGGTGTTTGTCTATGGGATTTGGCTGACTGCGGAATATGACACCAGTGCCAGCACTCTGGGCACAGTGGCCTTGGCAATGGGGTTCGCGGATCTGGGGGGTAGCGTCACCGTCACCTTCTTTACGGATCGCATTGGCAAGAAACGGTCCGTCCTGATTGGCAGTCTCCTGTCGTGTGTCACTCTGATGATTTTGCCGGTTCTCAATGTCACCCTGATAGCCAGTATCATCGGCCTCATGCTAATGCGTTTCATGCTTGAATTCACGCTGATATCGTACTTTGTATTTGCCAGTGAACAAGCACCGGGCAGCCGAGGGGCCATGCTTTCCCTGACGGGTGCGTTCAGCTTTGGTGGTGGGTCCTTGGCCGGCTTTTCCGGACCATGGCTCTATCAGGAGATGGGTATTCTGGGGCCCTGCTTGGCTTCCACCCTGGGTATGGCGCTGGTAATCCCACTTGGCATTCTCTTCGTACGGGACGCAGGGGAAAACTCAGCCTGAGAATTTGGTGAGCCATAGCTCTTGGCCAAATCAGGCCGTTCGTTAGGGACTTATATACTTTAGTATACGTTATGGGTATACATCGGTATATCCTGTTCACGGGTCATAGAAGTTCCTGACGGAAACGCTTCTCGCCGTGCAGTTGCCCCTGTCCCGCGGGCCACCGTACGTCTATAACGTACCAAAATGTTAATCGCCGCATTATGATCGGCATGTAACCTAATGCCGCAAGATTGGCACTCAAAGACCGCTTGTGTCTTCCGATTATCTGGGGATACATGACCACAACTAGAGCAAGTTTGACTGGTGTACTTGGGATCAACTTTGATTAATCGCCCGCATTTGTACTCTAATCTTCTTTTGAGCTTGTTCCATGCGGTCGCCAGGATTGCCCGGTTGAGTCCTGATTTGGCTTTAATGTTCTTCCCCGGATTTTCTACGGTACCCTGGGCCGATTTGGTCATCCCCTGGGTGTTCAAGTCTTCCATGACCACAACATGCGCCTTGTCTGCCAGTGCCCGGCTAATCTTATGCGTGTCGTTATCCCGGATTCTTTTCCGTTTCCGCTGCAGTTTCCGTAACTGCCAGCCTTTTCTACGTCCCCGGTTGGAACCTTTCTTACTCCGGGCTTTCTCCCGTTGTTTGCGTTTGATCTTGGTGTCTAGGAGCGCAGTATCTGCCATCGTATACATGAGGCCGTCGCTGTCGGTACATTGCCTGACATTACGGTCTAATCCCAATGCGCCCTCAAGAGCGGGTGGCTTGACGGCCTGTACGGGAACTTGGTAGACAAGATACACGTACCATTTGGGCCTATTCTCGGTGCCTTCCTTCTTGATCCGGGCTTGCCTTACTGCATGTTCCCCGTAGGGATTATCGCCCTTGGTCGGTAACCAGCCTACCTTGGGCACATAGAGTTTGCCCTGGTTGCATTTGACCTCATAAGGGATCGTAAAGCCGTCCCGGGTGTGATACCGGGACTTGAATTGAGGAAACCCGCCCTGTGCAAAGAACTGTTTATAGGCTTGGGCCAAGTAATACAACGAATGTCTAATTAGGGGGGAACTGTATGCTTGAAGCCACGGGTTTTGTTTTCTTAACTTGGGAAACTGGTTGGCCATGGAATAGAAAGAAACACTGGGTTTGTCTCCTATGCGGTAATCTAGCCAATGCTGGTAATCCCGTGTGGTGTTAGCCAGAAAGTGGTTCCAGACAAAGCGACAGGCCCCGGCGGTCCCCGCCAATTGGTGGGCCACGGCCTTGGTTTCAGGCAATAGCCGTAACCTGACAGTGCGGATTACGTATTCAATTTCGAGTTGCGGTACCGTATTTGCCGCCGTCACGGGAACCCCTATACCCTGACTATCGCTTTCGTCTAGGGTAACAAATATGACTGTCTACCAAAGTATATAAGTCCCGTTCGTTACAACCCTCCTGCTAGAGCTCCCGATGGCTGAACTTCGGGGGGAATCTCTGGGCCACAAAAGGAAGTGGCAGGGCCGCGAAAAAGCATTGTTGCTGTTTCAGTGAAACACCGATCTGTTACCGAATGTCCCCATTAGCCCTTCCCGAAAGGGCCATAGTAAGATCGAGCATATTTTTCTGCCCCAAGCAAATTCACCGGTTTTGTCTTGAGGGATCATAACCATAGGACTTTCATAGTATGCATGTTGACACTGCACACAGTTCACATGCGCGCTTGCAGGCCTTGGACCTGCAAGCAGCGCGTATTAGTGGTGGTTTCTGGGCTCAGCGACAGCTAATAAATCGACAGTCCAGCCTGCGCCATGCCTTTGAGCGGCTGGAAGCCTCCGGTAATTTCAATAATCTGCTGCTGGTTCTTGGCACTGGAAAGGGTGAATATCAGGAACCACTATTCATGGATTCGGACATTTACAAATGGTTGGAAGCCGTGGGTTATTCCCTGGGCTACTACCCAGACGCCGACCTGCGGGCCAAGGCTGATTATGCGATTGATCTGCTGGCCCAGACCCAGCGCCCTGATGGCTACCTCAATTCCTATTACCAGTATCTGAAGCCGAATCTCATCTGGCAGGAATTGGCCCACGGGCACGAACTCTATTGTGCTGGACATCTGATTGAGGCGGCCGTGGCTTTCAAACGGGGTACCGGCGATGACAGTCTGCTGAACATCGCCGTGAAGTTTGCCGACTTGATTGATCGGGAATTCGGTCTGGAAGGCAGGGATGGGCCGCCGGGACACCCGGAAATCGAACTGGCCCTGGTCGAACTGGCGCGTATGACAGGGGAACAGCGCTATACGGTCTTGGCGGACTTTTTTCTGGAACGCCGGGGCCGTGGTTCGCTGATAGGACCCAAGATGTTTACGGATGGATATTATCAGGATCGAGTCCCAGTACGGGAGGCGGAGGAACTGGAAGGCCATGCGGTCCGCCAACTGTATCTCACCTCTGGTATGACAGATGTATATCTGGAAACGGGGGATTCCCGGCTGTGGGATGCCCTGATGCGGCTTTGGGAAAATTTGGCGACCTGCAAACTTCATGTCACGGGAGGAGTAGGAGCCCGTCACTACGGCGAGGCCTTTGGCCAAGCCTATGAGTTACCTAACGACACTACCTATTGTGAGACCTGTGCGGCCATTGCCAATGTCATGTGGAACTGGCGCCTGCTGCTGGTGACCGGTGAGTCCCGATACGCCGATATGCTGGAACGTTCCCTGTACAACAGTGTCCTGTCGGGGGTGTCTCTGGATGGAGCCCGGTATTTCTATGAGAATCCTCTGTCCAGTCCTGGCGGACTGGAACGTCCGGCCTGGTACGGTTGTGCCTGTTGCCCGCCCAATCTGATGCGACTTGTAGAGCTGATTGCCCATTACGCCGTAACGTTTGACGCAGCCGGGGTGCAGGTGCACCAGTTCATGAGCGGCGAATTCCAGTGTTCGGGAGAGTTCGGCCGATGCGTCCTGCATATGGAGACCGCTTATCCGCATGATGGTCAGGTCACTATTACCATCGTGAAGGCACCAGCCAAAGCCATGGCCCTTGCGTTACGTATCCCGGCTTGGACCCAGGGAACCGCCAGGATTGAGGTGGATGGAGATGTACTTCAAGCCGGGAATGAAGTGCAAGGTTATCGTGTGATCCCACGCCACTGGCAGTCTGGGAATCAGATAACACTTTCCCTGGATCTCGCGCCGCGCCTTACTGTAGCCAATCCACGGGTAGATGCTACCCGCGGAGCCGTGGCGCTGGAAAGAGGACCGCTCGTCTACTGTCTGGAGTCTGCGGACAATGACGACGCAGCCAGTCTGGCTGACTTGCAGATCGATCCTGGTGCGCCTCTGGCTGAGAGATATCAACCTGAGCTGCTGGGAGGTGTGCATGAAGTCACCGCCCAGGGTTGGGCGACCGATGCCCGCGACTGGGAAGCGTCGCTTTATCGCACCTTCCCCTCACCCAGCTCCACTCGGCCTATCACGCTGAAGGCTATCCCATATTACGCTTGGGCCAATCGTGGGGCAGGAGCCATGCAAGTATGGATATCCCGCGCACAAGGTGGAGGGTAGGTTGAACAGTCTTAGGTTTAAACCGGTACCTTCATACGGCGAAACCATAGAGGGTATGGCGGATGCATCCGCGTGATCCCGCAGGATGGTCTGAACATGCGATATGTCAATCTGTAGTGAAAGTTTCGAACTCTGTGGAGGTCTGTGACCTCTCTGTAACACCAGGAAAGAATGATAGTGGAAGGCACGCTAAGCGGTGCGTCTTCCCAACTTGACTACACCGTCTATATTCGGTTGCAGGCCACTGTATTCAATGCGTCTTGCCCATTGGTCTCGCTGCTGCCAGCGGCCAGCCGACAGGTAAGCCTCACTTGATCCAGACGGCCCTGGCTGAAACCACTACGGGATATGCTACATGGAATCCTGCGCGTTTCTCGGTCTTTGCCAGTCTCGGCTTGTCCATTGCCAGCCTCCCGGTGTTCTGGCAGAGTCTGCCATTCTGCCAACATACTTACTCTCATTTCTTGGGGATTAATTCATGTCATCAGACCGAATCATCGTGGTGGGTAGCGGCGCCTTTGGTTTGTCCTCCGCGCGTACTTTGGCCGCGAGAGGACACGAGATTGTCCTCCTGGACCCGACAGGGCCAACACCTCATTCCCTGGCATCCTCACAGGACATAAGCAAGGTTGTGCGCTCGGAATACTGGGATGATGCCGACTACACTGCATTGGCAGAGGCAGCCATTGATCGCTGGCTGGAACTCAACGGGGAATGGGGCCACACCATCTATCACAATGTGGGAGTTACGCTGTTAACAGATGAGATGACCGCAGAATCCTTTGAAGGCAAGAGTTTCGCCACTGCCCAAGTTATGGGCAAGCAGGTGGAAAGGCTGGATGAAAGCGCCATTCGTCAACGCATGCCAATGATGAATCCTGACAGGTTTCGGGCAGGCTACTTCAATCCTAGGGGAGGGTATGTAGAAGCGTTGCGGGCTCTGTGTCACCTGCGGGATGATGTTGTCCAGTTGGGTGTTGACCTGCGGCTGGGTTACCACGTTTCTTCTCTGATGGAGACCGGCGGTATGTGTACGGGCGTAGTCTTGCAGAATGGTCAGTGTATTGAAGGGGGACACGTCCTGCTGGCAATGGGTGCCTGGTCAGGAACACTGATACCGGAACTGACTGCCTGGGCTGATCCGGTTGGACATCCCCTTTTTCACTTGCAAGCACCAGATCCCCTGCGTTTTGCTGCCCCAGCCTTCGGCATCGTCATGGCCGACTACGTGCGCACAGGGTTCTACATCTTTCCCCTGCATCCTGTTGAAAATGTTGTGAAAGTGGGACTGCACATGACGGGTCGCATCGTCCATCCGGTTAAGGGAGACAGGATGGTGCAGGACGAGGAAGTACAAGCATTACGCGATTATCTGCAGGCTTTTGTCCCTGAGCTGGCAACAGCACCCATCGTGGACAGTCGCATATGTCTGTATCACGACACCCATGACCATCACTTCGTGATTGATCGGCATCCTGCCATCAGCAATCTGACTGTAGCATGTGGTGGCAGCGGGCACGCCTTTAAGTTTACGTCAGTTCTGGGAAACATCATCGCCGATGTTGTGGAAGGAACGACCAACCAGTACGACGGCAAATTCCGCTGGCGCAAGCCTCAGGAATCTCGGATTCTGTAAAGGGGCCGTGACGCAGGAAGACTCCTCCGTGCTAGAAAACGAGTGACCGGTTGACGGGACGTGTTTCCCTGATCCTGGCAGTGAACGCCGGGACGACTGCACAGTCTGGCAGGTAATGCGGGCTAACAGATGATTGCCTATTGCCATGTTTCCTGCAGGATCCTGGGTGAGACATTCATACGGGAATGCACCAAGTGCAAGGCGATCCGCATGCTGAAACTTGACTCCTCTCCATGTATTGACTAGTCTTGAAACTAGTCAGAAAAGTTAGAGAGTAAGCAGAGGTGCGGGATGAACAACGTTTGGCAGGTACAAGATGCCAAGGCTCGCTTCAGTGAGTTCCTGGAAACCAGCCTCGTCCATGGACCACAGATCGTGACTAAACGGGGTGTAGAAACGGCCGTGTTGGTTTCCATTGAACAGTGGCGACGTATGGAGAGAAAAGCGAAGCCTGATCTCAAGGAACTGTTGCTGGCACCTGCGCCCCGTACAGAGACTCTAACGCCTCCACGTCCGAAACTTCGAAGCCGCGATCCAGTCAAGTTCCCGTAATACCGTGTATCTGCTCGACACGAACGTTGTATCAGAACTGCGGCGTCCCAGTCCGCATCCGGCCGTTCTGAACTGGATTTACCAAGCCCCGCCTGAATGGCTCTATTTGTCTGCTGTAACTATTGGGGAGATTCAGGCGGGTATCGAAATAACCCGTGAACAAAACAAAATGAAGGCTGAGGAACTCGAAAACTGGCTCAACCAAGTGCTTGTTGCTTACCCAATTCTGCCTGTCGATGCGGTAGCTTTCCGCGCATGGGCCAAACTGATGCATCGACAAGCAGACACACGATTGCAGGACGCTCTGATAGCCTCAGTAGCCGTCGTTCACAGGTTGACTGTTGTTACCCGCAATGTACGTGACTTCGAGCGTTTGGGTGTACCCACATTGGATCCTTTCACAACCCATATTAGGAACACTTGACCTATCCGAAAGAACAAAACCACTTGCCCAACGATTTGGCGCATTCCTTTCCAGGCGGTACCTTACCCGCAGGTCATCCCGGGAAGTACGGACATGGCCCAGGTTAAGCCATTTCAAGCCTGGAGGTTTGCCCGATGTAGCAATCCTGCGGGTAAGGTGAGGAGCCTGAAATGAGGTAGGAAAGTCCTGTCATGGTCTAACAGTGTTACGAAACTACATCCATCCCTATAAGCAGATAAAGTGCGGGTTCACGCGAGACGGACATACCGTTCTAGCGTGCTTTCAGGCGCTCAAAACGACCCTTGCCAGCGCAGCCGGGAGAAGATAGTGACTTCCGCTGTCACCGCCCCCGGCGGTGAACTCATCGTCTACGAATCGCCAGACGGCGAGGTGCAGGTAGATGTACGACTGGAGGAAAGAACAGTGTGGCTGTCGCAGAGAGATATGGCGGAGCTGTTCGAAACGTCACCTGAGAACGTACTGATGCATCTCCGTAACGTGTTCGCCCGTCAGGAACTGGAACAGTCAGCAACCACTAAGGATTTCTTAGTAGTTCGTACAGAGGGCAGGAGGCAGGTCAGGCGCTGGATCAGGCATTACAACCTGGACGCCATCATCTCCGTCGGCTACCGGGTCAATTCCAGGCGCGGTGTAAGTTTCCGCCAGTGGGCCACCCGCACGTTACAGGATCATCTGGTGCGCGGCTATACCCTGAACGAGCGGCGTCTGGCGGCGTCTGGCCTACGGGAGGCCCGTGAAGCCCTCGATCTCCTTGTCCGGACACTCAGGCACCAGGCGCTGGTAGACGATGCCGGACAAGCGGTGTGGGAGCTCATTGCCTCTTACGCCGATACCTGGCACCTGCTGTTGGCGTACGATGAAGGTCGGTTGGCGACCCCGTCCAACGCCCAGCCTGCCACCTGCGCTCTCGACTATGACCATGTCGTCGAAGTGATCGCAGGATTCAAGCGTGATCTGGTTGCGAAGGGTGAAGCGTCACCGCTCTTTGGCAGGCCGCACGGTGAAGCCCTACAGGGTATTCTCGGCAATCTTGAGCAGACGATGTTTGGTGATCCTCTCTACCGCTCGCGCGAGGAAAAAGCGGCACACTTGCTTTACTTCGTCGTGAAAGATCATCCCTTCATCGACGGCAACAAGCGCATCGGTTCCTTGTTATTCCTGCTGTACCTGCAACAGGAGGGAGTTAGGCATTTCCTCAATCCCCAGGCATTGACCGCGCTTACCCTGCTTATCGCCGAGAGCGCCCCGGCCAGCAAGCAGCTAATGATCCATCTCATCACCAATCTTCTGACTGAACCGCCCAGCTGAACGGCGTCTCCAAATCCCTGGCGTGGAAACTGGGTTAGCTTGGGTACCACGGCTGGGGCATGGGCCAGGGTGTTGACATCGTGCTTGAACCTGTAACCATGCCGCAACGGAAGTATGTCCACGGCAGCAGTTCGTTGTCCGAGACTACCTCGAAGGGGCCTAATCCGGGCGTGAACTGAGGTAATCCAACCCTCACACAGAGACGGGTTGGCACAACTGGCCGCATGGGGTACTCACCGAGGTTCTTGCCAGGTGATGGTAAACCCCGTTTCTGCGGTGAAGGCTTCCGCCAAAGTCTCACTGTCAGGTGGCAGGCAGGTCACGGGTACCACAACCCGCTCATCATCCACATGGATTTGGATGCGGCCATGAGGCCCACAGGCGGCCGGTGTCAGCATTTCGGCTGCCTGCGTGATGACCTGATGGTTGGCGTAAGCCCGTATCTGTATCCCCCAGTGAAGTGTATCGGACAACTTATCCAGCAAATCCTGATACCGCGCCCCCACGGTCGGGGACACAAATGACACCTCAATGATACCGTTTCTGACGCCCACTTTCAGGGGCTGGTGAGGTTGATCGACAAAGGCCTGGCGAATGGCCTGGAACGCCTGGTTGATTTCCCATGGCGTTCCGGTTTCCCGTGGCAGGACCAGGGGTTGTGACAATGTAGGTGCTACGCGTTCCAGTTCCAGGGTAAACCCTGTGGTGGCCACAAAGGCCTTGGCGGCGGATGCGGCTTCCTCAGGCCATGTATCGGCCAGTTCAGACGGCACTTGCACCCGGATGACCACGGCTTTGCGGCTCATGTGCACGGCCGGTGCCGTGGTGGCTCTGGTACCGTCCGGCAACACGGCCGTGGCCGCCATCCCCAGTTGTTCCTGGTGTGGTGTGTCCCGCAGTCGGAAGGTCCAGCCGGTTTCCGTCTCCAGCCGGGCCAGGGTCTCCCCATGCTGCGTCCGTGCCCTATCAGGAAAGAAAAATGCCAGTTCAAATACGCCCTGGGCCTGATGGGTGCTGCACCGATACAAGCCCGTCGTAGCGGGAAATGTCTCCTGGATTAGAGCACGAGCCGCATTCATTTCCATGCGTCCAGAAGAGACAGGCTCCTCCTCCGGATTTCGGGGATGATACAAATACGGCCTTTGTCGGTCCGGTGTGAAGTAGCCGTTATCCGTGTCCAGCCATGTCTGGAATGTTGCCAGCTCGGTCAGATCCGAGGGTCGAGAACCCAGCCACAGTTCGGCCAGTGCCTGCACCCGCCAGGGACCACGGAGGCTCTTGTCCCGGATATGAGCGCTGATTTCCACCAGAGCCTCTGGACTTAGTGCCCGTCCCCGGGCCAAACCTGACTGGCGAGGGCGACGGCCATAGCCCGGTTGCCGTTTGCTGACAAAGGGTGGCACCTCGTACACGCCGCTGTTATCCGGGAGTTGCACTCCTTCCGGCAGGTACAGGTCTACGCGGGTGGCCAATGCCGTGCGGGCGCTTGCGTCCCCATGCACCAGAAAACAGGTGCGCGGACGCAGACGTTGTACCAGACCCGCCAGTTCATCCCGGTCGGCATGGGCCGACAGGGAATAAGGCTCGACCTGACAGGCCACATTCCGGGTTTCACCATTCAGGGTCAGACTCCGTTTCTGGTCCGCCGGGGTCTGCATCAGGTTGAGCAACGCACGGCCCGGGGCCTCCTCGTCTTGATAGCCCGTAATCGCGATCAGATTGGCCGGATCGTCCACCAGGTGGGCCGCGTAATGGCTGGAAGCACCGCCGATCAGCATGCCGGAGGAGGCCACGATGCAACAGGGGGGTCCATCCAGCACGGTCTGGCGTTCTGCTGGCGATGATACGGGCTGGGCCTGGTCACCATAGAAGATGTCCTTACCGCGCTCAGTCCGGTGACGAACGGGCGGTGCCAGCAGATCACCATGATCGGCGTAGATGGTGTTGACCACCCGTACCATCCCATCAACCCAGATGGGGAATTCGGAGATCTGTTTGCGGCGCATCGCCCGTACCAGGAGGAGAATAACTTCCTGGGCCCGGCCGATAGCGAAAGCTGGAATCAGTACCTTGCCCCCGGCCGCGATAACCTCGGCCACGCGCAGGGCCAAGCCAGTTTCCTGTTGGGCCCGATCCGCATGCTGCCGGTTGCCGTAGGTGGACTCCATCACCAGAACATCCGGTCGACATTGGGGCAATACCAGACCGGGAATGGTCAGTTGTGGGGCGAGTGATACGTCGCCGGTGAACAGTACACTCTCCCGTTGGCCTTCAATGAAAATCTGGGCTGCCCCCAAAATGTGTCCAGCTGGGATCCAGGTGGCATGCAGGGCACCATCGCACAGCGGGAGGGTTGTGAGCCAGGGCACTGAGGTCATGCGTCCCAAGGCCGCCTCGGCTGCCGCACGTGGGTACAGGGGCAATTCACCCTCACGCTCCATCAGTTTGGCTGCATCTGCCCACAGCACTTCTACCAGGGATTTGGTAGGGGCAGTGGCATAGATCTTCACATCTGCCGGCAAACTGGTGCACAGGACAGGAAGTGTGCCCGTGTGATCCGTATGTGCGTGGGTAATCAGTACAGCCTCGGGCGGACCTGCTTCATCCAGCCGGGCGAAATGGGGCAGCTGTGAACCGGGTCTGGCACCCATGCGCAGGCCGGCATCCACCAAGATGCGATGGCCCTCGATCTCCAGCAGGGTACAGGAGGCACCAATTTCATCCGCGCCACCCAGAAAATGCAATTTCATGACAACAGTAAGCTTTTCTTGGTTTCTGCGGTGATGGCACAAGCGATCCGGTCATGTTCCAGGTCAGCTTGAGGCAACAGCGACGCGGGCCTCATCCCCACAGTCGGTATGCGTACAGTGACCTCAGGTCCCGGTGCCTATGCCAATACTTCACTCGGTAAAGTTTCGCCTTGCAAGCCGGCCATCAGGTTGTCGACGGAACGCATGAACATGCCTTCCCGTGTCTGGCTTGAAGCAGAACCTAGATGGGGGGTAATGATGACGTCGGGATGATGTACCAACGGGTGATCTCTTGACAAGGGTTCGGGCTCGGTGACATCCAGGGCACATCCTGCCAACAGACCTTCCTCCAAGGCCCGCAACAGATCATCATGCTGTACCAGGCCACCCCGGGCGATATTAATGAGAAAAGCCGTAGGTTTCATCAGCCGAAACTGGGCATATCCCATCATGCCCTCGGTTTCTGGCGTTAAGGGAGTGCAAAGAAGAATAAAGTCGGACCGAGACAATAGCTCATCTCGAGTGACATAAGTGGCATTCAGGGCTTTCTCCCGGTCTGCATCAACGCGGCGGCGATTGTGGTAGAGAATGGGCATATCAAAGCCAGATGCCCGCCGTGCCACTTCGCTGCCTATGGCTCCCATCCCCCAGATACCCAGGGCAGAACCATGTATTTCACAGCCATGCCAGAGTGAGGGGTCGAAGAACTTGAATTCCGGTCCCCGTGCATAATCGATGCCTTTCTTCAGATTGCGGGCTATAGCCATCACGAGCAGAAAGGCAAAATCAGCGGTGGCGCCATCCACAAAGCCAGGCGTATTGCCGACGGCGATACCCCGTTGACGCGCGTCCGCCACATGGATGTGATCAACGCCTACGCCCATGTTGCTGATGACCCGGCATAGGGGCATCTGATCCATTATGGGGCCGTCAATCTTGGCATGCCCATAGACATAGAAGCCCTGTGTCTTTTCAATATCTGGTGTATCCCCTCCAGGATTCCAATAGAATGTATGGCACCCCCGGTCATGCAGTATCTGTAGCATATCGTCGGTGATGGGCTGGTCTACTAGCACAGCAAAACTCATCCCCGGGCTCCTTCTTTCTTGGTGTTGCTGCTTCCGTTGTTGGGCGGATTCACAGAGGCTTCTGGTTGAAATCACACTTCTCAATCCAAAGTGTACGCATGCCTTGAATCGGAGTCAAAAGCCGTCATCTGAGTGAGTTGCTGTGTTGGCAGACAATGGCCAAGATTGCCAGTGACAGATGTGCACAAGAAAAAGATCCCTTGCAACGCGTGCTAATGCATGTGCAAGATGACTCGCTGTTTTTCTGGTTAGGCTACAGATTTCCTATATTTCTTGTGTAGACAAATCCTTACCCGTTTGGCGAGAATTAAGAAAGTAAGCGAACAGTCTTTCCCTGATCAGATGCCCAAACACCACATCATCGTTTATGCGTCGGTACAGCTCGAAGTTGGAATCCACGATTTCCTGGATGAACTGGTTGACCTTCTCGTCGAAGGCGAGCCGAATATTTTCTTCCGTGTTGACCCTGACAGCCTTTTCAAGTGCCACATCTGCTTCCAGTTTCTGCATGACTTGACGTAGAGTAACGCGGTGTTCGGGACCGAGATCGATGCCAAAATGGTCGTTTAATTCAGCAATGATTTCGGAGAGAAAAGCCTCCTCCTTGGAAACTTTCTTGCTTGTTCTCCCGATCCCCATGGGATGCACCCTGGTACGCTGACGCTCAAGTTCAACCGTGCCGCTTCCCGTCTGCTGAATGCGGTATGACTCCATGTCAATGTTGTTGCGGATTTCACGGGGCAGTTCCTCGCGGTCCGGTTGAAGCCGGCTTAGCAAGTGACGGGCGAAGACATACAGTCTTTCCAGGTCGGGATCCGCAAAAGTGAGTACTTGGGACAGGAACGCATATTGGCGCACATAATCAGTCAATAGCCTACGGAACCCACGTCGGTCTTCTTCGGAAAGTTCTAGGAAGCGCTCAGACATGGGAACCAGTGCACTATAGAGCTGTTCCTGGGTTGATGGCGGATTGAAGTACAGATCCGCAAAATCCTTGACCTCACGGTCAGTAAACACCGGAATTTCTCTAAGCTGGATCTGGATTGTATACAGAAGATTGGGATCAGTCTCTTCCGACAGCACGGTTGTTTCGTAGTAGGGTTCGAAGGCAGTCTTGATTTCATCCGCTTCATTGGCAAAGTCCAGAACCATAGTGTTTTGCTTGTCTGGATGTATACGATTGATTCGGGAAAGCGTCTGGTACCGTGTTTACGCCACCTAGTCTTCTGTCAACATACATCGTATGCAACCGCGGCTGGTCAAAGCCCGTCTGGAATTTGCTGGCGACAATCAAAAGACGATATTCGGGCTGTGCGAAAGTACTGGCTGTCTGTGTCTCTGGGAATCCGTTCATGCTTGTCTCGGTATACGACTGTCCACTGTCCTGTACGGTTCCTGAAAATGCCACGAGGGCTTTGAAGCCGTAGTTCTGCTGGGCGATCTGACTGTCGACTCCAGCTTGTAGCTCCAGCTTGTAGCGCACAGCGTGCAACCGTGACCGGGTTACAATCATCGCCTTTGCCCTAGCCTGGATCTCACTTTGGACCTTTCCCACGAAATGCTCCAGAATGATCCCTACTTTCTGGCGGATCGCATGCGGATGCAAGTCCACATAGGACTTGAGCAGATAAGTGGCCTTGGACTTGTCGTAACGGGGATCACTTTCAATCTTCTTGCACAGTTTCCAATAGGCCCTGTAAGTTGTGTAGTGAGCGAGAGTATCAAGAATGAAGCCTTCCTCTATCGCCTGTCTCATGCTGTAAACGTGGAACGCTACGAAAGTTCCGTCTGCCTGTCGCGTACCAAAGAGTTCAAGGGTTTTTGGTTTGGGGGTTGCGGTAAAAGCGAAAGTAGAGATATTGGGTTGGGGACCACGTTTTGCGATTTCCGCCAGTATCCTGCTCTCCAAATCCTCGTCAGCTTCTTCCAGTTCTGTTTCTGCCGTTTCAGCTTCCTGGAGTGTCTGGTGTGAAAGTACTGCCTTGAGGCTCTTGGAGGTTTCACCTGACTGGGAGGAATGAGCCTCGTCTACAATCAACGCGAAGCGCTGCCCTGGTAGTTCGCTGATTTCGCGGGCAATGAAGGGGAACTTCTGGAGTGTAGCAACGATGATTGTCTTGCCTAATTCAAGAGCTTGTCTTAACTGTCGGGAGGTCTTGTCTATGTTTTCAACAACACCGAGCGTCTGCTCAAACTGACCAATAGCCGTTTGAAGCTGGCGATCAAGTACACGACGATCCGAAATGACCACTATCGAGTCAAATACACGCCGATCATTCTGATCGTGAAGAATCGAGAGTTGATGAGCCAGCCAGGCGATGGTAAAACTCTTGCCACTGCCTGCCGAATACTGGATGAGAAATCGCTGTCCAGTGCCTGATGAACGGGCTTCAGTCACGAGCTTGCGAACGCAATCAATTTGGTGATAGCGGGGAAAGATTAGAGAACGACCTGTCGATTTATTGTTGCTGTTGCCATCAAATTCGATATCATGGATGAACTGGCGAATCAGATCTAACACACTGTTGCACGACCAGATTTCCTCCCATAGATAGGATGTAGCATAGCCACTCTGTGACAATAGGACGGGTGGATTGCCCGCTCCTCCGTACTTGCCTTGATTGAAAGGCAAAAAGCGCGTGGCAGGACCTGCAAGCCGGGTTGTGATATATACCAAGTCTGGGTCCACGGCAAAGTGCGCCAAACACCTGCGGTAAGACAGTAATGGCTCACGTGGATCGCGGTCATTCTTGTATTGGTGAATTGCATCACCGACATTCTGGCCAGTCAGAGGGTTCTTCAGTTCAGCCGTGAAAATCGGAATACCATTGAGGAAGAGAGCAAGATCGAGGCTCTTGTTGTTTCGCTTGCTGTATCGAAGTTGCCTGACAACCGAGAAAAAATTGCCCTCGTAAAGCCGACGAGTTTCTTCATTGAGGCTGCTTGCCGGGTGGAAGTAAGCGAACTGGAACTTGCAGCCCATATCCTTGATTCCATTGCGCAGCACATCCAAAGCCCCTCTCCGCCCGATCTCTGATGACAGGCGTTTCAGGAACTGCTCTTCGATTTGTTTTCCGTGATGTGCAGAAAGTTTCTTCCACTCTTGAGGCTGTGTTGCCAGCACAAAGTCAAGCACGTCACGTGAGATGAGACAGAGGGCGCGGTCATAGTCTTCCACATAACGTTTCTGATAGCCACCAGGCAACTTATGTGGATGGGAGTGTTTAATCTTGGCAACGTGATTGTCACTACCCAAGGTGGCATCTGGATCTCGCCGAAGCAGGCTGGCTTCAATGGCTTCCTCAAATGCTCGCTCAGATATCTCTGCAGTCATACAGTCTCCCAACATATGGAATTCATGGGCCAAGTACAAACCGAGCTCGCCTACTCCTTAGCATCGCATAGGTGTGACACACCGGATGCCTAACCCTATACATGTATCAGGAATCTTAATCTTCCGTGTTGAGGCAGAGGGTATTTCATGGGTTACGACGATGTGTTGTCCTGCCAAACATTGTGCTACTAAGTAGTAGTCTGCTACTTGAAAGAATGTACTCACTGCTGTTTGGTCATAGTTCTGGCTTGTAACCCAGGAACTGACAGTTGCCAATGCAGGGAATAGGGTTGCCTCTGGCGGAACAAAGAAGCCATCACCTCTGGCTTGGGCCCAATCCGCCAACTCATCGCCTCCCGCCAATAGTTCATCACCGACTTTCTCGATGCTGTACACATCACCTGCTTGGTTTTGCCTTATCAGCCAGTCCCAGAAGGCTGGGCAGAAATCAAACCCGTAGTGCAGATTCTTGGCTCGGATGAAAACATCGGCATCCAGAAAGTAGGCCATCTATGTGCGCACTCCCAGGCTTTCGGCGACCCTTTCAAAGGTAGACAGCTTCCTAAGACCAAGTAGGCGGAAAGCTTCCGTATAGGATGTGCGGCCCTCAAGAACGCTGATCACTAAGGCTCGGGCAAAACGTTTGCTGGCCCGCGCACCCACATTATTGATGGCATTGCCACCGCTGCTCTTTGGCGGCAACTCTTGTATACGACTTACCTCCTCCCGGTAGGCAGATCGAAACTCGTCCCAACTCATTCCTTTGGTATCGTAAATACGTCTAAGGATTACCAATGTGCTGACTTTGAACTGTTGAGCAAGGCGTCTTATTTCCACTTGCAACTCGGCAAAGGGATCGAACTCATTAAGGATTAACTCAGCCGGAACCAGCAGTTCTGCTGCAACCTGGTTGCACCAACGTTCAATGGCATGGTCAGGCTTAGTTACCAATTGAGGGTTTGAGACTCCGGATTCACCTAGCCAGAGATGGATTATTTCATGTGCAAGAGTAAATATCTGGGCCGCCTTTGTATCAGCCCCATTGATGAACACAAGGGGTGCCCACGGGTCTGACAGCGCGAAACCACGGAACTCTTCTGGATTGAGTTGCCGTTTTGTATTGCTGCCAACGACACCACTCACCATAACCAAAATGCCCAAGTTGTCTACTTGGTTGATGAATTGGCGCAACGCTTGAGTCCACGACCGGGACTGTCGACGCCACTCAACATCTAATCCTACGAGATCGCGCAACCTCGCTCCAGCTAACGAAACATCCAGGGATATGTCCAGGCTGCCAATGAATTCTCGTGGGAGTTCACCTAAGATGCGAATTTCGTCCCTGTACCAATCCTGACGCTGTTGGCAAAGGTAAAGGGTGTCCAGCAAGTCCGGAGAAGGACGGTTGACAGACACATCTCCCATCGTGCGGAAATCTGTAATGGGCAGTTCCTCGATCGGTGGTTCTTGTAGGAATAGAAAACCGATGGGAGTGCGAGTGGCCTTAGCAAAGTCTTCCAACTGCTTGAAAGTAGGCAGTAATGAACCGCTCTCCCAAGAACTGAGCTTTGGAAACCGCTTCAGGAGGTATTCGGTGCTTTGTCCAGAACGATCCCGTGCCCAACGCAACAGTTCAGGCTTAATGCCTACTCTGTTCATCCTGCTATTTCCTGCACATCGATCTTGCCGGTGACAGCGGAAGAGATGAGAGCAGTACGAAGTTCCTTCAGATAGCTGATTGCCTCCTGAACTTTGGCAATCAGTGCATCAATCTTCTTCGTTTCCCGGACTAGGTACGCAACAATAACGCGTTGCTCTAGAGGGGGTGGAAGTGGTATTCGAAGGTTCCCGAATCGTTCACTAGTCAAGTGAGCAATGGTGGCTCTTTCGTTAAGCGCATTAAACCATCCCATTGCACTAATGGTACTCAGGACAAACTGCAAGAAATCATTATGACTCCCTTCATGGGGACGAACTCTATGTAATGCATTTTGGATGACATAGCCATCTACGTCTGCCTCAACAATTCCACAACGACCCCCCTCTCCGCCCTCACAGACGAGCAGGTCGCCCTTTTTGATACCGAACTGAATGATTTCTTGCTGACTTGCCCACATGGTAGGTGGATCTTCTGTATGGACATGAAACCATTGGACATGAAGAGCCTTCAGGTATGGAACTTCAATATCGTCAGCGTTCTTGTGGTGGTTTTGCAGCATTTTCCCAAGTTGAACAGCGTACTGATGCTTTACTGCCGTCACTTCCCAATGTGCCGGAATCTCCCGCAACCACTCAATGCTGGAGCTTGTCATAACCACATCAGGATCAAGCCCTTTGGTGACGGCTTGGGAGATGAGAGTTGTGCGTTTCTCCTGAAGCAATTCGATCAGTCGCTCCTTCTTCAATACCAAGGCATCAATCTTCTTTGTTTCTTGGACTAGGTACGCAACAATAGCGCGTTGCTCTAGAGGGGGCGGAAGCGGTATCTGAAGGTTCCCGAATCGTTCACTAGTCAAGTGGGCAATAGTGGCTCTTTCGTTAAGCGCATTGAACCATCCCATTGCACTAATGGTACTCAGGACAAACTGCAGGAAGTCATTACGACTCCCTTCATGGGGACGAACTCTATGTAATGCATTTTGGATGACATAGCCATCCACGTCTGCCTCAACAATTCCACAGCGCCCCCCTTCTCCGCCCTCACAGACGAGTAGGTCGCCCTTTTTGATGCCGAACTGAATGATTTCTTGCTGACTTGCCCACATGGTAGGTGGATCTTCTGTATGAACATGAAACCATTGGACGTGAAGAGCCTTCAGATATGGAACTTCAATATCGTCAGTGTTTTTGCGGTGGTTTTGCAGCATTTTCCCAAGTTGAACAGCGTACTGATGCTTTACTGCCGTCACTTCCCAATGTGCCGGAATCTCCTCTAGCCACTCGTTGTCAGCGAGCTTACAAACAAGACAAGAATAGAGAGAGTTCTTCCTACAAACAGTATCAGGCATGGTTCTGCCCACTCTTTGTCCTTGTGACACGTAAATGCCAGGGGCCGCCAGCAGGCCAATGATTTTCAAAAGACTCGGCCAACAGGATGCTAGTACGTACAGGCCCCAGGAAAGACTGTATACGAATGCCGATGTTTTCAAATGAGTCAGGAGGCGGATACAATAGTCCTCCTTGATGTCTGAAGATTGTCCAGAGATCCTGTAAGGCTGCATTCGTGTAGAACGATGCTGTGAGAGCATCAGGTATCTCGGAAGTCCAAGGCGTACCACGGTGGTCAAAGCAGCGCATAACCGCCTCTTGTAATCTCGGCCCTTCAAAGACACAGGTTTCGGACAAAGCCCATATATCGTAGAAATCCTTCATACGACTGTTTTGAGTGCCTCGTTGCCCCATAGTCTCGAATTTCTCAGCAATTGTCGTCACTTTAGGATAGATACGAAGAATGGGTGCAGGAACGTTATCGATGAGAGTTGGTAACTGAACCTCTTCAGGCTCAAGTGTCACTACATCACCAAAGCTAAAATCCACTTGAACGGGAATGCAGGCTGTGCCAAGAGAGGCCTTCAGTTTAGCCCTCTGTCCGCTGAACATCCGTCTGTTCCCAATGGATGAGAGTCGGAGAGTCTTGAAATCGAATTCCATGCCATCTTCTGGACAGGGCAAGCTGCAGATAGATGCGATGACCCCTCGAACGATCTCCGCATTACTTTCACCCAATGCCAGCAGATCAATGTCGCGGGTGGCCCGATATGGTTCATTGATCCATAACTCTAGAAGATTGGCACCTTTAAGGACATACTGGTCCCGTATACTGGACGCTCCCAGACGGTAAAGAAATCGCTCGCAGGCGTAGCGGACGTGGAATAGCTCAAATTCGAAATTCGATCCCTCACTTCTCATTTTGTTGAGAAGACGCGCCTTGATTGAGGCAGCGATATTGGGACTCACAACAGTCCCGACTCCAGTATGTTACTGAGGCGGCGCGAGGGCAGAACCTCAAGCGTTCGCAGTAGAGCCTCAGCAGTTACTTTCCGATCGTGAAAGGCGTCTTGTAGGGCTTCCAAGGCGGCCTCTTGGCCTATCAAGCGCTGGAACCGGAAACAATCAACTAGCGTTCGTGCCGGGGACGTGATGCGAGCCGGCACTGCTTCGAAACTCGTTTCCTGTACACCATAGGTCCAAGCCGCGCCACTAAATCGCAGTAGACGCACTGCTGGTGTTTTCACGGAAGGAGGTCTTGCCTTGTGCGGGATCGCGATCCAAACCTGACGTGGAAGTTGGGTGCCAATCTCATACACCTGCAGGGCTGAAAGCAGACAGATAATGGCATTGGGCACCCGGGCACATACAAAGGCTTTGGAATAACGCTCCGTGGGTTCGGCATCGGCAAGCCGATACATTCCCCAGTCCACGCGCTCAATAACTGCTTCCGCCTCAAGTTGCCGTAGCCTGCGGTAGGGTATTCCCAGTGACTCCAACTGACTGGGACGGAAAAAGCTACCGATGCCAGCCTCGCGAAGCAGCTTCTGATAGAGTTCGACTGTCATTGTATGCCAATCCTGTTGACATTTGTCCTCACAGTACTGACATTCTACGAGATTGCAACGGTTAGTTCAAAATGTCGGCATAGATATTATCTATGCCGACATTTTTAGATAACGATATAACCAGGAATCATATAGAAGATGTAGGTACCGTGACCTCCCGCAACATCCGAACTATGTCTGCTTCAATGGCCCGGATATCGGAGTCTATGTCCTCCAGGGATCGCGGCGGGGAATACCGATAGAAGTAACGGTTGAAATTGATCTCATAACCCACAACTCCAACTCCGCCATCCTTGGCGTCGCGTTTGGATTCATCAATCCAGGCGTCAGAGACATGAGGTTTAACCTCATGCTCGAAGAAGACATGCACATCCTCTATAAGGGGCACTCGTTCCGTGTCCCGCAGTTCAGAGTCCGGTTGCCAGTTGCCGTCCTTGTTGCGACATATGGTAGCCGTTTCGTCGCGCTCCCCAAGGGCATTGAGGATTGCCTTACGAACCGTCACAGGTATCTTTTCACCGGCCTGTTTCACAGCGTCATCAAGCATATTTTCGAAAGTCTTCCGGTCGTTCACTTTCGTTTTAGGCAGGCTGTGCAACAGATTCAGGAGTTTCTCTTGGAGACTTCGGCCCAGTTCTTCTTCCTTGGTTGCTGCAGGACCCCGCTTTCTGGATTTGGCCAGTGCTTGAAAACCCCTTTCTGCTTCAAGACGTGCAATACGCACCGGACTTGCTTGGAAATTGAGCCGGAGTGGCCGCTCTACGACGATCTTGCGGAAGCCAAAGTAAGATGTAGGGAAGATCCGGCTCACCACATTTTCTTCTTGGTGGCCATCCCGGGAAATCACGCGAGAGTCACCATCAAGGCAATCGTTGTGGAGTTTCAGGATGTCCTTTGCTTTCTCCCAAGGTATCTGGCGGCGCTTGTCCCCCAGGCTGCGGGGCATGGGAGTCCAGAAGCATGAAGCATCAATGAGTTGTACCTTGCCCTGGCGCTCAGGGCTTTTCCGATTGGATAGTAACCAGATATAGGTGGCTATACCCGTGTTGTAGAACAGTTGCTCTGGCAACGCGATCAGAGTTTCCAGCAGATCGTTCTCAAAAACAAAACGGCGTATCTCGCTCTCGCCACTGCCCGCGTCTCCCGTGAACAGAGGTGATCCGTTCATGATGATAGCGATGCGTGATCCGCCCTCTGCAGGGTTTTTGGTATGGGCCAGCATGTGTAGCAGAAACAGAAGTTGCCCGTCACTGATGCGCGGCAGGCCCGGACCAAACCTGCCGGCTGTGCCACGCCCATGCTCGGCACGAACTGCGTTAGCGTCCCGTTTCCAGTCCTTGCCGTAGGGCGGATTCGCAATCAGGTAGTCAAAGGTGTGTCCCGCATGTCGGTCATAGGAGAGTGTACTGCCAAAGAGGACGTTGTTGGCGTCACTGCCTGTAGGATCCTTCATGAACAGGTCGGACTTGGCGACTGCCCATGTTTCTGGATTCACTTCTTGGCCAAAGAGAAGAATCGTAGCCTCAGGATTGACGGGTTGGAGCACAAAGTTGCCCGTCTCCTTGTGGCCGCTGCAGATGTGCTCCTTGGCAATCGTTAGCATCCCGCCAGAACCACAGCATGGATCATAGATAGTACGAACTATGCCTTCCTCGCTGTTGTATTCTTCATCTCCGGCCAGCATGAGGCCAACCATCAGATGCACGACGTCCCGAGGCGTGAAGTGTTCACCGGGATTCTCGTTCAGTGCCTCATTGAACTTGCGGATCAATTCCTCGAACAGCGTGCCCATTGTGGCGTTGTCGATCCGGTCAGGATGCAGATCTATGTTCTGGAACCTCTCCATGACCTGAAATAGCAGGCCTCCCTCGTCCAATTTGCTGATAGTGTTGTCAAAGTCGAATCGCTCAAGCACCTCTCGCATGTTTGGACTGAAGCCAGCAATATAGTTGCGCAGGTTGGAGGCCAGACTTGGGGCGTCGGCCAAGAGCGAAGTGAAATCGTAGCGGGAAGTGTTGTAAAAGGCGAAGCCCGAAGTAGCACAAAGCTGCTGGTGCAGATCCTCGAGGCCGCGGTGGCGCAGTTCAGCTTGTCGTTGCAGGACCAATGACTTGGTAGGAGCCAGCACACAGTCGAGTCGGCGGAGCACGGTTAGCGGCAGGATAACATCCTGATACTTGCCTCGTTTGAATGTATCGCGGATGAGATCCGCGACGCCCCAGACGAAATTGACTATCTCGTTGTGGTTCATTCTGTCAGTTCTTTGGTGAATCTGAACTGGTCCAAGTGTGATGCGATCTATAGTTCGTTTGGGTACAACGAAGTTTGAGAACCTCTAGCCTGATACCTTCCCGCTGCAACTGATTTCATTTCCTGACCAGGTGCAGGGGAGCTGCTTCGTCCACAGTCACAGCCGGTTCAAGCAGAAATGATCCGTCGGACTTGGGGTGCAGGGATCGGACGTCCTCGCGGGTCGCCAGACTCCAGGAGTCGGTAGCCTTTACGAAAGGCAAGCGGACCCTGGCCAGGGAGAGAGTGCCCTGCAACACACGCAGCGTAAAGCGGGAAGGTTCTATATCCACTACCCCCCAGCCCGAGGCCAGTGACCAAAAACAGCGGAAGGATTCAAACTCTGGATCCAGCGGATTGAAACCTACCATGCCCTCCACCATGTCAAATTCAAAACCTGCGTAGGCGTTCAGCAGGGCATAGGCGGCCATGGAACGGGCGTAATTGCTGCCACATTCGATTTCATTCCAGGGATTCCGCTTGGCGCCATCGTACCGATCGCGAATGGCCGTGACGGCTTGCATTCCTTCCTCCCCCATCCCATGCTGGAGCATATGAATGGCGGCGCTGTATTCGTAGCCATTCATGGTTTCTTGGGCATAGGGCAGGGGAATCACAGGCTGGTACTTACCTTCAGGCCATACGGCGATGATGAGTCCCGCTTCATCATTGAGGGAATAGATGCGACAGGGATTGTAGTCGTTGCGACTGGTTTCCTTGAAGTTGATGCGGAAGATGGCTTTGTTGGCCCGGCGTACCTGATCCGGATCATAGATTTCCCCCAGACCATAGAGATTGGCGTGCCATTGGGCCAGCACCTGATCAATGTTACAACCTTCCCCAATCTGGTATTTCAGTTCTCCAAACTCGTCAGCCCAGTAGGACTCATGGACCGAGTTGCCCTGAAACGTGTCATCCTCCCGGTAGGGATCCAGCACTGCCTTGTCGTTCAGATCGATTAACTGTTGATAGTACTCTCCATTAAACAGATGTTCATCGGCCCAGGCTTTGCCGCGGTCAAAGAGAGTGCGATACAGCTGGGCACTGTCCTCTTCCCCCAAATAATCTGCCATTTCGGCTCCCGCCTTAAGGGCCCCCAGGTAGAAGCCTGTAAGCCAGGCATTGGGGCCAAATAGCTCCATGTCCAGGGTATGGTGTTGGCGTCCCCAAAGTACTCCGGTTTGCTCAGGGTCCCACCGGTCCGGGTTATCCGAATGCCAGGCATATTCCAGGGATTTCTTCACGCTGGGCCAAACGGACTTCAGCCATTCCGTATCACCAGATATTTTCCAATCCCGGTAGGTCTTCATAACGCCGCCAAACTGCCCGTCGGCACAGGCCCTGTGCACGCGCACACCCTCTCTCGGTGTCCCTAAAGGGAGCATAATGCGAAAGATCATGCCCCCTTCTGGTCCCAGGTTGTACCGGTAATCGGCTGTCCGCATGGAACGTTCCAGGGCCGGAAAGAGGAAAGGCACCGTTTGCTGATAGTTCCAGACATGGGTACAGGATCCTTCGCAGCATCCTGCATCTGAGTGGGCACCTTCAAATCCGTACAGGGTTCCGTCTTCCAGTCGTTTCACCACCGGGGTTTTGAGTGTGGAAAGGTTGCTGGCTACCGCATCCAGGGCAGCCGGGGGCAGGGAGGAGGCGAAAAGAGCTTCCTTGAAGGCGACGGTATCTCCCCGCAGGCGATCCCAGTTGACCATGGCGTAACGGGCACTGTCCTGAGAATCAGGCCAGAGGGTGGCGTAATAGTTGCGCCACTGGTTGGCTATACCCCTTTCCCCTGCCGCCTGGACTGCCAGGTCATTCCAGTCATTGCGACAGTTGGGAAAATGCCAGGTAATGGCAAACCTGACCGTCCGGGATTGGCCAGGTGCCAATGGTGCGTGTACGGCCAACATGCCTTCATTGCCCTCACCGGCTTCATCCAGAGAGTATTGCCGATTCTGTAGGGGGCCTGGTGTCGTGAGTTCCCGCCAGTAGACCTCCAGGTTGTCAAACCAGGCACCGCGGAACCAATATTCCTGCCAGCTAACGCTCAGGTTGGGTTGGTGCGATGCGTCCGTCGCTAGGCTTAGCGTACCGTACGCCGGATCATTCAGATCTACCCCATTGGTTGAGAGATGCAACAGGTGAATGCCTCTCCCCGCGCGTGAGTCGATATACATATTCCGGTTGTGGGCTGGCAGGGGATTGGACAAAATACCTACGACGGTGTAAGTCAAGGGTCGGTCCTGCGTATTGGTCAGTTCGACTTCAAAAAAAGCCCCTGGCAGACTCGAATCATCTTCATTCAGAGGAATAAAGGGACTGAAAGCAAACAGCGAAGCCGCACCGGGAAAGGAATCGTCCTGGAAAGACAGATAGGCTAGAGGATATTCGCCCCGAAAGGTCACATCCCGGAAGTGGGGCAGACCCCCAAGATATTCGCGGCGGGGACCAAAACCATACCCTCGAAAATGGATATTGTCCATTTCGCCCATGAAATGCGGAGACAAATCGCCTTGCAGCACCCGGGCATCGAGCACTTCATGCTCATCTTCCACCCGTACCGCAAAATGGGAAAAGCCATTCACAGAGCCCTTGTTGGGCCGGTTGAAGATTTCCCAGTCAATCAGATGCCCATTGCCCGCCAAACCAATGCCCCCGGCCCCGATACCACCCAGGGGGAAGCTGATGTGATGGGTACGTTCACCCGTATACAGGAATCTGTCCATACCGTCGTTCATTTTGCCTCAGGGCTATGTCATGCGATGTACAGGTTTGGGGGCTATGGGGGTAAAAGCCTCCACCCGGGTGAGATAGTAGCGGGAACTGGGATGGGACCGGGCTTGTTCCAAGCCAGTCACCAGCCAGCGTTCCAGATCCGAGGGTGGCACACAGGCGCGCAGATTCAGCCGGAAGGACCAGGCAGTCACAGGGGACCACGGGACAGATACGGTATCCCAGTGCAACGGCTGGGACAGGGACACCTGACTCCCCCGCAGGGATCGGTCCCCGGAGTCCAGCCATAACTTGAGATGGGCCAGTTCATGGCCATTTGGGCTCATTTGAGTACGGTAGTACTCGGCCAGGGCTTGCCCCCACGCCATCGCGTCTGCAGGAAGGGAATTCCGAATCTGACCCTGAGCATTCAGCCACCCCAGTTTCGCTTCAGCGGCGGCATAATGATCGTAGTCGATGTCCAGAGAAGACGCTTCGAAGCGGGCTTGTCCCAGCATCAGGGTCAGCCATTCTTCCATGCCTCGTCCGGTTTGGCCAGACACTGGCAGAATTCGTTTGTCCGGATGTTGCCGGTGCAGGACCGAAGTCCAGGTCTGTTGGTGGGAAGTAGAGGAAATGTCCGTCTTGCCCAAGAGCAGGAGATCCGCTTCCTCCATCTGTTTGGTCTGCAGGTAGCGAATAGTCGGATCAAAGCGTTCCAGGGGCATACTCGAGTCCAGCATGACCGACAGCGGGGCCAGATCGAATTCGCCCGGGGCCAAGACCGCCAAGGGTTTAAGTACGGTGGCTACCAGATCCGTACAACTACCCACCGGTTCGGCGAGAATGAGATCAGGTCGGGCTTCCTCCTGCAAATGATGAAGGGCCGTCAGTAATTCCGGGTACCGACAACAGAAGCAGCCGCCTGCGATTTCCACCACCGGAATATCAGCCGCAGAGGCCAGGGCGGTATCCACCAGTGATTCCCCCTGATCGTTCGAAACGTATCCAACGCGATAGCCTTTGGTCTGTAAGATCTGGGCAGCATGCAAAAGCCAGGTAGTTTTCCCGGCACCCAGAAAGCCACCCATTAGCACCAGGCGTGTCATGAATTGCTGTTCCGGAAATCTCTTTCATAGCACATAGATTGCTGCAGTCCACAGTTTCGCTTCATCGCTTTTTTGCTTTGGTGCCTAGGTTCCCATAATGAAATCCAACGCCAAGGACAGGGACAACGTTAAGTATGGGCTAGGACTGACGTACACCGGACAGGTAGCCCCAGCATATTGTATACCTTTGAAAGTTAGTTGCTTGGGACTAAGGTCCAGTGGATCCGGTTACACGGGTCCGGTAAGCCACCACCCCTGCTCCAGACTCCCCTGAGAACACAAGGTGACGCCAATAAGGGAGCCAGCCCCTCTCCCGACAGGCCCATGGCTGGCTGTTGCGTGTCAATTGGAAAACTGACATTCAGGTTCACGATCTGTCATCCCAAACCATTTCAATCGTTTCGGCCAAGACAAATATGTATTCTCGACACTGCTTCGCCCTTGGACCAGGCATAGGGACGACATACCAGCTAATCCTGTCCCCCGGTGGCTCCCGGATCACTGGACAGACCAGCAGAATTGAAAAGACTAGTCTGACTAGATATAATACTGGTATGAACATCACCTATTCAATCTATGAAGCCAAGGCTCGATTCTCGGAGGTCATCCGCCACGTACGAGAGGGCCGGACAGTCACAGTCTCGTACCGGGGAGAGCCTGTCGCAGAAATCCGACCTCTGGAATCACCCAATACGATAGAAGAGAGACTACAAGAGTTGGAGCGACGCGGGGTTATCGTGGGGACTCGTGAAACCAGAAGGTCCTTCGATGGGAGTGTCTATGTAGCGGGTGCTTTGGCGACCTTCCTTGAGGAGCGGGATGGATGAGCATCGCCTATGTTGATTCATCCGTGGTCGTCGGCATCGCATTCCGCGACTCCGGCTGGGCCGCTTTGGAGCGGAGCCTCAGCGCGTTTTCGGACCTTCTCTCTTCCAACCTGCTTGAAGCCGAGGTCCGAGCCGCTTATTCTCGCATGGGTGTGGAATATGACAGCCGCGTCCTCTCGGGCCTTAGGTGGGTTTTCCCGGACCGGCCTTTGACCCGGGAAATCCAGATGGCCTTGGGGGCTGGCTACCTGCGGGGTGCCAACCTATGGCATATCGCGACGGCCCTATACATCGCTCCCGAGCCGCACGATATCTCGTTTGTCACTCTCGATGGCCGCCAGGGAAACGTCGCAGACATACTCGGCTTCCAAACATGATGCCCAGGGAGGAGGACGCACAGTTGCAAGCCAGGCAGTTTCTCTTCCAAGCTGCACCCACCAGAGTCCGGGTGTCCAATTCTTCCCCTCAGAACCATTTTAGGACTGCAGGCTTGCCGTCCCGGTGGGTCAGGGATTGCGAGGCTGATCTGGAAAAGGATGGATCGACGCCTTATAGCTAAACCTCCCACCGGAAAGTGCGCAATTTGATATGCTTTGGCCCACCAGGCTGGAACCGAAAGCTCATCCCCGGCCTATTCCACAGTATGGCCTCCTGGCAGCGGAAGTCATGTGCCCATGTTGTGTCAAGGCGAAAGTCGACAGGGATAGGGACACAGGCACTCGCCACGTTTTTCACAGATTGTGGCTTGGTGCAGGGCTAGTCCTGCTGTCCCGAGCCCGTAGCCCTGACGAGCTGCTCCCGATCATAACCCCGGCGCATCAGCAGCAAAGTGGAGGTAACGGTGAAGGGAAGCAGTACCATGGGCATTAGTATCCAGCCCAACATACCGAGGGCCCGAGCCCCCAGTGCCAGGAGGAATGCCAAGGCCAGATTGCCTATTGACACCGTGGGCCACCGCATCGCCAATGCCAGTCCGTACAACCAGGCCCGGATGACGGGCAGGTCGAACATAATCAACACCGGCAGGGCGAACAAGGTAGTCAATCCCATCAGCAGGGTCACGCCGAAGTTGACCGTAACCCCGGCAATCACAATCAGGGGCGGATTCTGGGTGAGAAGGGGCAGAGAGGCAATCCAGAGGTTCAGTCCCAGCAGTACGGGCAGACTGGCCCACAATATCCGCGCATAACCATGCCAGAAGGCAAGGCCCACATCACGCATGTGAGCCACACGTCCGGTGGCGGCTCGTCCCAGGGGATAGCACAGGGCGGCCCATACCGGTATGGGTCCCAGTAATACCAGTAGACTGACGACAGGCAGGTGACCCAAATTGGCCCAGATGTACCATCCAGGAACAGCGGATAGGCCCAGTAGCAAGGCTCCCAGCAGCAACAATGGAGCTTCACTCCAGATCAGGCGGAAGGTGAAGTGCGCAAAGGTGCGCTCCTCAATCCGTATGTCTGTCAACCGCAGGGGAGACAACATGGCGGTGCCGGTCAGGCCGCCAGACGATACCGGACAGACACGTCCTGATCGTCCGGTTCCACCCGTCGCGGTGGTTCACCGTTGAGTATCAGGGTGAAGTCCTCAGGTTCCTGGTCCAGCCAGTCCCATCCTCCCGCCCGAATTACTATCTCTCGTTCCTGCGCAAAAGGAAGGGGTAGGGCGTGTAGCGAAGATTGTATTTGCAGTTCAATGACATTCTCGTGCCAGTGCGTGACCTTGACCTCCACACCGTCAATGGCGTGGGCGGTACGATGGGCCATATCCAGGAAGACGGTTCCCAGATGACGTTCCAGATAGGCACTGGCGGCCAGCCCCCCGGCGGCACTCCAGTTCATGCCCGACCAGCCATAGCCGGAATTTGGACCGCCATGATGGATGTTTTCCGGGGCATATCCCTGACTGGCTCCCAGATGGGGCATTACGACTTCATTGATTCCGTTCTCATGGTTCTCGCGCATATCCATCAGGGCGAAGGCGGCACGGCAGGCCGCTACCGCCCGTTCCAGGTATTCGGTATGCCCCGTAGTCAGGTAATAGTCCACATACACGGAGGCAAAACGGGCCTGCCTGCCATCATTCCATTCACCGTCGGTGTTCATAACCCCGAAACCGCCAAACAGATATCCATTCAGGTGCGAGGGATTCCAGACCTGCTGGTATAGCGAAAGGATACCCAGCAGGTAACGTCCCGAATCCAGCCAGAGTTCCTCACCTGTGCGCTGGTATAGGGACAGGTACATGTCACAAGCCCAGCCAATGGAAAGGTTGTTGTGGGGACGGATGCCTGACCAATAATCGATGGCGTGCAAGGGTTTGGGACTACAGGAATAGAAAGTTTCAAAATCGTCGAAGTTGAGTCCAGGCAAGCAGTGGGATTCAATAAAATAGCCGGCCTGCATGGCGGCGCGGGTATACGCCGGATTGCGGGCCAGCTGGGCGCACTTGGCCAGTACCGCACCACTGATAGCCGTGGTCGCACTTTCCCGCAACGGGGGAGCCGGTGTTAAATCGGATAGAAAGTAGGTAGGAATGGCACCGGATGGAAGCTGCTCCGCCATGAGAAAATCACAATAGGCGGTGGCAACATCCAGCAGGGCGGTTCGGTCCAACTCGGCAAAATCCTCGATCCATTTCAACAACCACCAGATGGTTACCCCCATAGCGGCTGTGTCATATCCCTGGCGGGCGTCCGCACTGCGGGCAGTCCAGAACAGCGAACCTTCGTATTGTTCCGTGTCGAAGTTGAATATGCCGGGAAAGGCTCCCCGGGTGCGCGGGGCGTTGCGCATAAGGTTCAACATACCAGCCGCGATACGCTGGAGCTGAGGGTCTGGCAACTGTTGGCTGTAGTACCACAGGCCGTATCCCATGTGCATGTCATTTTCCCAGGCATGGAACTGGGCGCCCCGCCGGTTGCGATTCTCAATACCTGTGCACTCAGTACCATGCAGGTGGACGGTACGAATGCTGTCGGGAAGTTCATGCTGAAACGTATAGCGTCGGCCATATTCGATGAAGGGCAAGACCTGAGGCCTAGGATCCGGCATGAGGGGATGCCCATAGGTCTGCCACTGGTACTCTGTGATTTGCTGTACGAGGTTCGTCGGGGAATCACTACGTCCCACCCAAATCCGAAAGGCATAGGTCAGTTCTGTATTGTGGAAACGGGGGGCTGTGGCGGGACGATAGGCAAAATAGACGTGGCTGTCCGGCTCACTGTGACAGAATCCACAGGAGAGGCGAGGACCCTCCAGCAAAGTACCAGTCACGCGCAGGTCCAGAGCCTGTTGCATACCCTTGGCGGTGGCGAAGTGATCCAAATCCGGGAGCAGGGCGGCATAGTAGCCGCGCGCCATCACAGCCGCTACCGGGGCTCGGTAGAAGTGATCGGCACATACATGATGCGAGGCCTGATGCAAGCCGGGTAACCAAGCGAAATCCAGCGGGACACAACTGTAGTCCAGCCTGCCGTCCGGGGCGAAATACAGATGATTCATGCATTTAGCCAGCTGAGTTGGTTCTGTGATGAGTACCTTGGTCGTGACGTGGATCATCTGTTGCGACTCAAGGGTCAGTTGGGTTACCACCCTGTGTGCGCCCAGACGTCCGGCCAGTTCAAGCCCGGACTCTGTAATCTTGACCGTACGGTAACCGCCTGCAAGCCGTTCCAGGCGGGGTACAGTCGTGGGTTGCCACTCTATCTCAGGATCTTCACACAGTGGCACCTCATCCTGACTCCAAATCGTGGAGGAACTCTGGGCACCGGAGAGCAGAATATCCGTCCAGGTGCCATCCTCTTCCCGCAATCCCACGCGGTAATAGACGGATTCGAACTCATCGTATACCTGAATGCGCAGGTGTTCCTTCTGGATCTGGGGCATGCGGCTATTTGATACCTCCCGTGAAGCCGATGCTTTCAATCATGCGTCGTTGCAGGATCAGGAAAGCCAGCAGGACCGGCAGGACCCCCAGCGTAATGCCCGCCATGATAACAGTCACGCTGCCTTGACTGTATTGGCCCCGGAGCATGGTGATACCCAGTGGCCACGTGAATTTCTCCCAGTCATTCAGGAAAATCAGGGGGAAGAAAAAACTGTTCCAGGTGCCCGTGAAGACCACAATAGCCAAGGTGGTGAGAGCGGACCCGATGAGGGGCAGCATGATCTGGACCAGAATGCGCGCGGGCCCCGCTCCATCCATACGGGCGGCGTCCTCCAATTCATCCGGGATGGTAAGCAGGTATTGCCGGAGCAGAAAGACGCCGAAGATGCTCGTCAGGGCAGGCAAAATCAGAGCGGCGTGGGTATCGATGAGTTTGAAGAACCGCATTTCGATATAGAGCGGTACGATGGTGACCTGCACGGGCACCATGAGCGCCGTCAGGAGAATGACAAACAGTACGTCTCGTCCCGGAAAATGCAGGCGGGCAAAAGCGTAGGCGGCTGCGGTGCAGGTAATCAGTTGACCCACAGTGACCCAAATCGCAATGCTCAGGCTGTTCAGGAAGAACCGGGGAATGGGCACGGTGGGATGAGTCAGTACATACGTGTAGTTCTGCCAGCGCCATTCGTACGGCCATAGTTCAGGGGGAATTTTGAAAGCATTGGCGGGCACCTTGAGAGAGGCACTGAGCATCCAGATGAAGGGAAAAGCCATGAAAAGGCTGAGCACACCCATGACCAGAATGGTGAGGATTGTGGAGGTGCGCAAATACCCCCGATTCCAGCGGAGCCGTTGGCGGGGTAACGGTTGAATGGCAGGGGCAGACATCAATCGGTATCAGCGATAGAAGACCCAGGCGTCGCTGGTCTTGAACTGGATGAGGGTCACAATCAGGATGACGGCGAAAAGCATCAGGCCCAGAGCCGCCGCGTATCCGAATTCCAGAACCTGAAAGCCCTTTTCCCAGATGTACATCAATATGGTGCGGCTGGCATCCCCCGGTCCGCCTCTGGTCAGGATAAAGGGCGAATCGAAGAGTTGAAACACGCCGATGGCGCCCTTGACCAGGATGAAGAAGATAACCGGGGACAACATGGGCAACGTGATTTTCCGGAAGTTGGCCCAGCGTCCACCGCCGTCTATGGTTGCCGCTTCGTACAGTTCCCTGGGGATGTTTTGCAGGCCTGCCAGCAACAACAGCATATTAAATCCCACGCCATTCCAGACGGTCATGATGATCACGCTGTTCCTTACCCAATCCGAAGATATGAGCCAGGGTACCTTGGGCAGTCCAATCTGGGTCAGGTAATAGTTGACAATACCCAGGTCCATGTTGAACAGGTACAGCCAGACAATGGAAATGACTGCTCCTGACACCAGTATGGGGAAAAAGAAGATGGCGCGAAATATTACCTTGAACAAGGCTGGAATAAAACTGTTCAGGGCCACGGCCAGAGCCAAAGCCCACACCAGATCCAGGAGTATCATGCCGACGACGTAGTAGACGGTATTCCCGAAAATCTGTAGCACACGGTCATCGGTAAGCATCTTGCCGAAATTATCGAAACCCGTCCAGTTGGGAGGAGTGAGCAGGTCATAGCGCATGAAGCCCAGTGCCAGTCCACCCACAATGGGACCCAGGACAAACACCAGAAATCCCAACACGGTGGGCAAGATGAACAGATAACCCGTCACCGCCTCGTGGCGGCGGAGGGATCGGGTTTGACGCTGGGAGGTTTTCCCTTCGGCAGGAATACCGGAAGCGGTCATACCTTAGGCAAGGGTCAAGGGACAGGCACCATGTTTCTGACTGCCTGCCCCCACTGTTGCTTGGTCGTTAGGCAAACTCGGCTGCCCATTCCGGTGGGCGTCGTCCCACCATGTCCGTCAGTTCCTGCTGGATCTGACCCAAGGCATCTTCAATACCTAACTCATTGGCAAAGACCTGGGACATGTAGCGACCACTGATCTGTTCCATTTCACTGAATTCCGGCGGCGACGTGACCGACATGACGGGAATGTCCTCACGGTCAATCGACTCATACCAGAGCCGTCCACTCCGATCATGCAGATCCAGGAACTCTTCCGAATAACCCACGCTACGCAGGGACGGAATATTAGCGCCTGTCGATACGAAGTAGGCAATAGAGTCCCGTTCCAGCAACTTCACTTCGAATTTCCAGGCTGCTTCAGGATGCTGGGAACCCTTGAAGATCGGCCACGAACCACACCCGACTTCCGTTACACGCCGGGTGCCCTTGGGCCAATACTGTACGTCCCAGTCACGAAAATCGTTTTGCAGGAACCCGCTCAGCGGCCAACGGCCGGCCATCATCATGGCCTGTGTGCCAGCTTCGAAGTTGCCCGTCGTTTGGGCGTCGGGCTTGGGTACTGTCTCATCTTCATACATCATGTCGTAGAGCAACTGTACAACCTCCGCATAGGCCGGTTCACTTTGCAGCGGGACGGACAGGTCATCTCCCCCCATCATGCCTTCCAGGCCGTTATTGAAGAGCCATGGGCAAAGACCAAACGGGGCATACCAGAAAGAGAAACCATAGTGGGTGGTATTCTCGCCTTCGCGTTTGGTCAAAGCCAGGGCATATTCCCGGAAATCACTGAATGTCCAGTCTTCCGGGGGCATCTCCAGGCCTTCCTCGGCCAACCGGTTAATGTTGAACCAGATCATCATGTTGTTGTAGTCGTAGGGCAAGCCATAGGTTTTGCCCCCGTACGTGAACACCGTGGCGAGTTCCGGCGAAACATCCTCGAAATAGGCATCCAGTGCGGGAGTAGCCTCAATGAATTCATCCAGCGGCCGGACCAGACCCCGGGCTACGGCGAGGCGTCCTCCTTCCGTGGGGATCTTGCCCATATCCACGGTTTCACCACCGGCTATCATGACACTCAGCTTGTCAAAGTAGCCCCCCCAGCCTCCGGCTCCCACGACACCCAGAAAACGGATATCAATGTTGGGATTTTCCTCGCGGAATGCCTGTTTGATGGGATCGTAGAGGACAGCGCTTGAATCAGAGGACGAAGTCGTGACAAAGACAATCTCAATGGGTTCCTCGGCCATGCCAGCATCTTCTGCGGCTGGTGCGGCCACGGTACAGGCTGCCAGGGCCGCCGTGGCGGTGAAGGTGCCAGCCGCTTTCAGGAAATGACGACGGGTAAGGGAAACAGGCATTATCCACTCCTTTGTATGAACAAAAAATCACTATCAGGCGGCTCCCTTTGCAGGGAAATGCGCACAATGGACCCGGGGAGTCAATCCATAAGAATGCTAGCAAAGTTACGGTCAAACAACAAAGCCCGAACGAAAACAGAATTTGCTTGTGGGACCGGGCCAAGACAAAGATAGTCAAGCCTGCAGAGTCTGGCTACCTGCAACGAGGCTTAGCAACAGACGCCCTGGTACGAGTACAGGGTGTGTTTGCCGACTTCCCTTCGGTACAGGTCCAGCAACCAGCTTCTCTAACCATCTGCTCCGCATAGGCGATATCAAACGGAGTTGGGCAAGTCCAAGGGTAGGGGTGTCAAGCCGTCAGCCGTGGCTACTCCCCAGGTTGAGACAAGGACTGAAGCCAAGTTACGTGCACAGGGGTAAGTCAGGACAATGGCAGACAGGGAACCAGGCCGGGGGAATGCACCCGGTAAGTTGATTCTCATAGAGCCACACGGTGTGCAGATGGGGTAGCTGCGCCAACACCGGGGGAATGGTCCCCGTCAATTGATTGCCCTGCAGACCCAGGCGGCGCAGTTGGAGGAGTTGCCCCAAGTCGACGGGAACGATGCCGGTTAGCTGGTTGCGGGCTAAGTCCAGCGTTTCCAGGCGGCTGAGCTGGCCCAGAGCAACTGGTATAGATCCCGTTAACTGGTTGCCGTGCAGATCCAGATCCCGCAGTCGGGCCAGTTGCCCCAGGGTAGCGGGAATGGTACCGGTCAATCGATTGTTCGGCACAGACAGCCACTGCAGTCGGGTCAGCTGGCCCAGATCAGGAGGAATGTCTCCCATCAACTGGTTGTCGGCCAAATCCAGCCACCGCAGTTGGGTGAGTTGGCTCAGTTCAGCAGGAATGGCTCCAGTCAACAGGTTGTTCTGTAACAGCACCCACCGCAGTTGGGTGAGTTGGCCCAGGGTGGGAGGAATGTCTCCCGTCAGCTGGTTGTCGGCCAGATCCAGAACTTGCAGGTGCGCGAGTTGGCCCAGGGTGGGAGGAATGTCTCCCGTCAACTGGTTATGGTGCAGATCCAGGACTTGCAGGTGCATGAGTTGGCCCAGGGTGGGAGGAATAGGTCCCGTCAACTGGTTGTGGCGCAGATCCAGGACTTGCAGATGGACGAGCTGGCCCAATTGCGGGGGAATGGACCCGGTAAGGGGTATCTCCCAAGTACTCTCCAAGGCTACTACCCGCAAAGGATCCTGGCCTAACTGTACGCCTACAAAATCCTCAAGTGCATTGGCCCTTTGCCAACTGCGGAGCGCTTCTGGATGGGAGCTGCTCAGTGCATCCCGGGAGGCCAGCAGTATTGCCTTGTCGCAGCGCAGGTTGGGAGACGGTTCAATCAAGGGACACGGCGGATCCGAGGCCGTGGATGGGACAGGGGTAGCCGAGGGTAAGGGGGTGGCAATCACAGTGGCCGGGGGGCCTGCGCTCGCCGGTGTCCTGGCCGAACGCCCACAGCTTCCAGCAAAGGCCAGTAGACACAGACAAACCAGGCAGCGGCTAATCCAGGCGGGAGACATGGTCAAGCTCCCTTCGTCGGGTTAGGAGAGGCGGATAGGTTACGGGAGCCATCAGGTGTTCCCTGTCGGTAACGCGGGGCAGTCCACCCCTGCTGGCCAGCAAGCCATGACGCTATTCTCCCGTTATGAGCGCCCCACTCGCAAATATGACTTCAGGCGAAGCCCCGACAGATCCTGTATACGGTTATTTTGACTTGGCGTCCCGGCTTGGGCCAGAGTTCTGGGTCCTCTCTGGGACAAGCGCGGGTGGGTGTAGCTCTGTGTCTAGAATCAGATAGCCGCGGCGGACGCGGACGGTCAGGCTGTTGTGGGTCCTAGACAGCGTCGAGGCCTGACTGGCAAGTCGATCCCTTACGGCCCTGCCAGCCCGTAGGCTCCCTGCCATACATCGCCGACAGGAAGTTACCCTTGCAAGGGGCTAAAGAGTCCAACCGGGAAGGACAGCTGGGAGGCCCCTCGGCCCTGGTGGAGCTACTCAGTCTCTGCTGACTCAGCCCTCAACCATTCGGCCAGCAAATCCCGCTCACAGGCCCCGGGCACGTAGGGTCGGCACTCTAACTCATAAATCCTGGCGTGCCGCAGATGGGGGGACTGGGTCAGAAAACCCTGTGGCACACCTGACAGGCGGGCATGCTCAATGGTGATGGCCTGAAGTTGGGGATGGTAAGCCAGAAAACCAGAAGGTAGCTGCCTCAAGGGGGTATGCCGGAAGGCTAGTTCCTGCAACTGTCGGTTGGCCGCCAGAAAATCGGTTGGCAACTCTTCCAGGGAGTCAATGGCCAGTGTGAGGTGATGCAGTTTCGGGTTGTGCGCCAGAAAACCAGGGGGTAACATGGACAGTTTCGGCGTGTATGCGGGGTATTCCATGCGGACTTCCAGGGTCTGCAGTTCAGGATTGTGGACCAGGAAACCCGAAGGAAAGGATTCCAGGCTATCCACACCCAGTTGCAGGCTTCGCAAACGAGTATTGTGCGCCAGCAGATCCGCCGGCAACTCTTCCAGTTTATCCATCCGCAACGCCAGGCTCTGCAGTTGGGGATTATAGTCCAGCAGACCCTGGGGCAATCTTTCTAGTTTATTCATCCACAACGTCAGGCTCTGTAGTTGAGGATTGTCTCCCAGCAATCCAGTGGGTATCTCTTGCAATTCATAGGAGTCAATCAGGACTTCCTGCAGCTGAAGGTTGGACACCAGCAGATTGGCAGGTAACTCGGTCAGATTCTGCGCATAGATCAGGAAGCGCTGCAGTTGGGGAGTGTGCACCAGCAATTCCGCCGACAGGGACTGGTCTGGGATAGTCAACGCGTAAGTCCCCAGCTCCAGTGAGGTGAGACTGGGGGTATGGATCAGGAAATCAGGGGGCAACGACTTCCCCCCGGTCCAGTGCAAGCTTCGCAGTTGCGGTGTATATGCCAGCGGATTCCCCTGAATCACGGTATTCGATCCCATCTGCAAGGATAGATGCTGGAGTTGGGGACTGGAGGCTAGGAGTCGCGCCGGTACCAAAGCCAGTTGCTCAGCCTGAATTTGTAGCCGTTGGAGGTGATTCTGGTGGGCCAAGAAACCGGATGGCAAGTACCGTAGGCCCCCACTCTGGAGGGTCAGGTCCCGCAGGTGAGTATTGTGGGCTAATATACCGTCCGGCAATGTCCAGAGACGAGAGCCCTGGATCGTCAGGGTCCGCAGTTGGGGGTTGTAGGCGAACAGTTCAGAGGCCAGAGTCTCTCCGCTTACGCCGGTAGCCAATACCACCTGCCGCAACTGGGGACTGTGTGTGAACAGATCGGGGGGCAGTCTTTCTACGACAGGGAAATGGAACTCCACGGCCTGCAGGTGAGGATTGCCTAACAGCAGCCTCGCAGGAATGTTCTCTACGTCGCCGGATAGCCGGAGGCGTTGCAACCGGGGATTGTGCCAAAACGCGCGAGGAGGGAGGGATTTCAACCCATAAGCCTCGATCTCGATCTCCCGCAGCCGGGGATTGTGGCGGAAAGCGGTCTCCAGGAAGGAAGACGAACCCACTTCATAGCCATAGACTACCTTGAAAGACACTTTCTCCAGGTCCGGGTTGGACGCCAGGAAACGGCGCGGCAGGGAGGGAATGTATACGGTTGCGATCGACAGGTCACGCAGTTCAGGGTTGTGGGCCAGGAAGTCTGGCGGCCAGCGATCAATGCCCTGTGCTTGCAGGGACAATGTCTGCAGTCGCGGATTGTGGGCCAATAGACCTTGGGGCAGGACCAGAGATGCGCCATAGTATCGTGGCATTGGGAGTTGGATCGACAGGTCACGCAATTCGGGGTTGTGGGCCAAAAACCCGGGCGGCAAGGCCACTGACCCCCGGCTGTCGGGATGGGCTCCGGTCACACGGAGGGTCAACTGCCGGAGTTGCGGAGTGTAGGCCAGCAAGTCAGCGGGAAAGGGTGCCGGCTGGTTGGTCCACCCTTCGTCCGCAGTTGGTGCCGACCCAGGTGGTAACCAGCCCAGACGCTCCGGCAACAGATCGGGCATATCCACGTAATGCAGGTCCAGGTGTAAGGCAGTCAAATGGGGAATACCGCTCAGCAGGTCCCCTGACAAGGGGCGTGGCAACGGCCAAGACAGCGTCAGTTGGTCCAGACCCAGGAGGCCGGCCAGATCCCCGGCCACCAGCGGGGGGTGTCCCCATCCGATAGCCAACGACAGGGAAGTCAAGGTCGCCAGATCCATCCAGGTGATATCTGCACACCGCCGCCGTACATCATCGTGGGCTTCCAGGGCGGAAGTCAAGGTTGCCTGCACCACGGCGTGGCGCTCACAGACAGTTGCCAGGTCGGGCCTGTTCACAGGTCGTGGCAACGGGGCCTCCGTGGTCGCCCATCTCACCACCACCGTAGCGGCCCGATGGCCCTCCGGGTCTACCCCTTCCTCTTCGGCGTAACGCACGACACCACTGGACTCTACCTGCAGGCGTGGCACCAGTCCAGTAGCTGAATCCGCCGTCTCTGGTCCGGACTGGTTGGCTGGGACCTCAAAGCTAACCGTATGGACCGGCCGGAAGCCCGGCGGCACCATGAACAGCCTGTCTGGTGGTGCTGGGGTATCACGAGATTCGAGCGAACGTGGAAGAGACAGAAAACCCGAGACGATACTACCGCTGCGCCGCAGGGCATAGTGACCTCCCGGATCCGCCATCGTCCCGGAGGTTTCGGGAGTGAACCAGGTCGTGGCCAGGACATAGGACAGATCCCCCACCCTGTCCAGTTCTGGACCATCCACATAGCGTACCGCCCCGTCCGCGGCGACTTCCAACTGAATCCGGTGCGGCTCCCCTGACTCCCGGTTCGGGGTACCGTCCGCGTGGAGAGGCCAGCCAGCCACCTCGCGTACCTGGGCCTCTGCTGGCCGGAAGCCCAGCGGCACCGTGAACAGGATGTGTGGCTGGGGCCGGACCGCATGCCGTACATCGGCAGCGGTACTGCGGAAGATAGCAGTGACTTGGGTTCCTTCACGCCACAGGCGGTACTGCCCTTGTGCATGCCCTGTCAGTTCGTCATAGGACCCAGAGTACACCGCCAAGTCCTCCCCTACTGGGGATAAGTTCGTAGCGGCCAGAGGGCGGTCGCCTGGTTTGACCTGGGCTGCACCTGGACCAAGGCGACTAGCTTGCTGGGCCACGCGTTCCGCCACCTCGGAAGGTACCAGATCCAGCGCCGTGGGGATAAACTCCTGGGACACAATATCGCTGATGACATAGCCACGGTCTATCACCGCCAATTGCGCGATCCATGCGCTGTCTGTGTCAATATCCTCAAAGACAACACCGGATGCTCCGAGGTAGGTATGATGCGCTCTGAGGCCCCCCGGTCCATCAACCAGGACCGTGATTTGGGCCGTGAAACCCATGAGATTCCAACTGGCTGGGTTGGGGTGGTCCCAGGTGACCAGGATTTGGTTCCGCTGCTCTGTGCGGTAGACCGTGAAGCCAGTAAAGGCATTCAGTCTCACCCTCGCGGGACACCGGTCATATTCCTGGAACAGATTCCGGACAGCGATCACCCCCGTTTCCAGGAAACCCAGGACCAGTGTGTAGGCCAGCAGTAGCGATCCCACCCGTAAGGCCACCCTCATCATGGCTTCTCCCCTACTGGCTTATCATTCTTATCCAGGAACATGCTCGCCATGCCCATCCAGACTGTAAGGCAGGAGGTAAGTGGACGGCAGGGCGAACGCATAGTCATGGCTTTGCCACCTGGGCGCTACCAATGTTGCCCACTGCCCGTAGCCTGTGCCCCCACAAGCAAAGGGTAACAAAGATCAGAGAGCTCCATGCAACAGACTCTAGGCGAACACGATCATAGCTCCATCTTACTTGCCCCTCGGGCTTCGACCATGGGAATAGCGAGGAACTGGGCTATGTACTTTGGCGGCTGTACCCTCCAGTCTCTTGGATTCCGACAAACCATGAGTTTAAGTCGAGTCCGACGTCCGCTGATGTCTTTCGTTCAGCTGTGCTTGGGATAGATTGGCCTGAGAAACTGCTTTGTAACGGATGTCCTGCTTTCAGGCCGCAAGTTCAAGCTGCTGACACAGGGAACTGGCCAAAGCAGGTAATGCGTCCTCACGGATACGGGCTGCTGCCAAGTCTATTTCCAGTAGTTCACGGCTGAGGTAGCGATGAAATTTCTCGCGGTTGAGTTCCTCAACATGACTGGCCAACGCACTGGCTGAAGGCGGCTTGGCTTGGGCAAGATCTCGCAAGGCCTGCTGCACCAAATCCTGATTGGCTTCCACTTCCACCGCCAGATTGTGACTAGTGGTGGCGGGTAGTCCTTTGTCTGTCAGGGCTAAGGCTAACGTTTCGGTCGTTGCCGTATCCCGCCAGGGAAAGATCAGGGTATTGTGGGCTCCAAGCGACAGTAATGGTGAACGAATCAGGTTTAGATGTTCAAATTCCCTGCGTCCTTCTGCCAGCATGGTCTGGGCGGTACAGTCAAGATATTGAGGGACTTTCCTGTCCTGATAGATGGCTTGCATCTCCTGAACCACTCTGCCATGCAGATCCCCACCGCCCTCACCAAAAAGGGGTGGTACGCCTGCCCGATCCGCGGTAACCTCAAGCGTGCGTTTCTCTTTGTTGACAGTCGTGATATTCCAGCGCTGGCCGGCGAAGATAATGCCCATCCCTTCCTGCAGCAACATGAAGGTGACGGGTAACGTACCCAAGGTCTTGCCATCCGCTACCACCCGAAATTCGTCCGGTGTCTGGAAGACCGCAAAGAAGTGGAAGTGTTCCACGACACGTTCGCCGCGCTCTCCCAGCAGAAGGATACTGTCTGGAGCCTGTTCGATCAGGGCCCGTTCAGGATCTCCCAGACAGCGGAGAATCCGGATAAAGAGACTGCGATCCACCGTACGGAACGGTCCGCTAAGGCAAAGAATTTCATACAGCGCTCGGGCCGTGATGCCGCCCCGACTGGCGATAACAGACAGGATTTGATGTACGAAGGTAGACAGATGCAGTGCCTGCGGCTGGGGAGATTCGCACCAGCCGTTCAGCAGAAGCTGAATCATGGCCACAGTCTGAAAGAGGCCAGGACGAATACGGTCCAACGGGTGACTTTGTCCATGCAGAGTCGGTTCCTGAATATAGGCACGCAGAATGGAAGCCGTGCCGGGACGTCGACCTGACCGACCCAGCCGTTGGCGCAAACTGGTCACGGTAGAGGGTGGTCCAATCTGGGCCACGCTTTCCACTTCGCCAATGTCAATGCCCAATTCCAGGGCAGAGGTACATACCGCCGTGGTGGGAGTATCGCCCTGCCTAAGACGATCCTCCACCAGTTCGCGATGCATACGGCTCAGATTGGCGTGATAGGCAAAGAATTCGTTGGGTACTGAGGCGTTGACTGAAAGGTGGCCCAGACGATCCGCAAACAGCTCCACGTGCTGCCGGGAACCCGCAAAAACCAGGTGCGACTTCCCACGCAGATTCCGAAAAAGATGCCGGGCAATGGCGGTAGTTGTGTGACCGTCAAGTTTTCTGGGACCAGGTGCCGAATTATCGTCATCTTGGCTTCTGGACCGCCGCCTATAACCCTTGAGGAGCATCTGAATTTCCTGGAAGTCTGAGACACTCCGCAATACCTTGACCTGGTCCGGGTGATGGGGACGCAAGCAGGTTCGCACCAGATCCATATTGCCTAATGTAGCGGATAGACCGCACCGCAGTACGGGACGGCGGATATCGAACTCAAGGCGGTCCAGCAGGGAACGCAAATGAATACCCCGTTCGGAATCCAGCAAGGTGTGCAATTCGTCAATGACAATGGCTTCCAGCTGGGAAAACAGGCGTGGCACCTCCAGACCTCGCAGGACGTACGTTGCCTCCAGGGATTCAGGGGTGATCAGTAATACGCCGCAAGGCCGCCGGCGGGTCCGTTGCTTGACGGAAGAAGAGACATCACCGTGCCATCGATGGACCGGGATATCCAAAGATTCACAGAGTTCGTCCAAACGGTGAAACTGATCATTAAGCAGAGCTTTCAATGGGCTGACGTACAGCAGCGCAAATCCTTCCTCGGGCAACCCCTTTTGCAGGACACGGGACAGGAGTGGCAGGAAGGCGGCTTCGGTCTTGCCGCGCGCGGTGGGGGCGGCTATGATCAAGTCATCGTGGCCGTAAAGCAGCAGCGGGATAGCTTGCTCCTGGATGTCCCGTAGCTCCTGCCAACGCTGTTGCCAGATCCAGCGCTGGATGGGAGGTGATAGTAGGTCAAAGCTGGAAGAATGTGTTTCAGATGACACCGGCTCAGAGCCGGAAGGATGTGAGTTCATCGTCTGGTTCAGGGTGCAACGCGGAGTCGGCATCGGGGCTGGTTTCGGGCTGTACGGTTACATTCTGGATTAGCTGCTGCCAGCGGGTACCAGGATTCTGCTCAAGGACGGAAAGAAGATGCACGAATGCGGTCACCGTATTCCGGGGGGTTCGGAAATAGGCATCTCCGATCTGGGTGGCGCAATGGGCCATGAAGGCTTCAATGGCTTCATCCGGCACCAGATAGGCCTGGTCGTCACCGCGCGCAAACACCCGCCGAATATTCGTCAACAACACATACATGTGTTCGGGAGACAGATTTTGCAAACGAATGACCGGGCCGGAAAGGTCTATCAAACCATCGCGGGCAAAGGCATTCTCCGTCAGGCGGGATTGCAGGGCCGGGTAACTGTACAGGCCGCGACGCGTGTCCATCAGGAATTCCGGGGTGCCCCCCATCAGAAACCCGAGATGGGACGCATTGCCCTGCAATACATCATTCAATACCCGCAAGATCTGTTCGTAGTTGGAATTACGGGCCTGACGACTTATCAGCTTGTAAAGGTTGGCCATTTCGTCCAGCACCACGACCAGGCCCTGATAACCTGCTTCCCGTACAAAGACAGCAAACAGCTTCAGCTGGTCATAAAAGGATCTGTCATCGATAATGGTGCGTACCCCCAGCGCTTTGCGGGCGTCGGTACGGGTCGCAAATTCTGCGCGCAGCCAACGCAAGACATTGGTTTTGAGTCGGTCATCACCTTCTTCGTGACCTTCCCAATAGAGCGCCACAATCTGGGCAAAATCAAAGCCCCCCACCAATTCCTCAAGGTGCGCCAGGCGTTCAAGAATTACCTGGCGTGGTTTCCCTGTGTGCAATGTTGTGGTAATGAATCGCTGCAGGATACTGTCAAGCGCACCGCCGTCTGGATAGGTACGGGTGGCCAGATTGCGGGCCAACTCGGCAAACAAGGCCCGGCCCTGCCCGCCCGAGGCATACAGACGCTTGTCCGGTCCCAAATCAGCCGACATGGTAACCAGGCCTTTTTCCAGGGCTACCAGCCGTGTCAGGTTGAGGAAGAAAGTCTTGCCTGCCCCGTACTCACCAATGAGAAAGCGAATTGTGGCCCCACCATCGCCAATACGCGCCATGTCCTTGACCATTTCCTCGACTTCGCGCGCACGTCCGACCTGCAGATGATGCAAGCCGAGCCTTGGTACCACGCCCGCGCGCAAGGCTTGTATGATCGCGTTTTGTTCGCGGCGGCGGATGCGGGGTTGGGTCATGATACGGTCAACTGCCACCTGTCATGAAGGGCTTGCACAATGTCAGGATCGATGTGCCATCCCTCGTCTTCCTGTAGCAAGGGGCCTTGGAATTCACGAAAAGCCCATTCATTTATTGTTTCAACTGCGCCAGCCCACATGGAAATGCCACATTGGTGGGCCAACTGGCGGAGTTCCTCACTAAGTAGGGTTTCCTGCACCATGACGGCTTTAACCAGTTTCTGGTGCACTGGATCGAGATCAGTCCAGACGTTGGGTTCCCTGTGGGTAGTTGACACCTGCGGAATGACCGTAACTGAATCAATTTTAGCAAAAACATTCCCTAAAGATCGGGATACCGTTTCCGTTTCTGCCGTAATGGCACTGACTCGGGTGTGGTCTACTGTTACGGTGGCCTTAGGCCGCGATGTGGCCAGGTTCCCGGCTTGGGTCACAGGCTGGGTGGATAATGGCTCAAAAGCAGGATCCAGAGCTAACTGTTGATGGACATCCCGATAGAATACCTCCATGGGTTCCTGCATGGCCCGGAAGAGCTTCCGGGCAGCCTTGATCTGGCTGGGGCTGGGAGGGCCGTTCACCGTCACTGCTGTGGCGATGACTTTGCGCCAGACAGGCTTTGCCTTGGCAAACTCCGGCTGAACCAGCCACCGCCAGCTGGCAAAAGCTCGTTCAGGCAGACTCTGCATCCAATGGACATGGGCTTCCAACCCCGTTCGTTCCACTTCGTTCAGACTGAGCAGCGGCAACGGGAGGATATCTAACACCCGGGAGATCTGAACTGTGAAGGAACCAGCCGCCTGGATCATGAAAGTATGGATGGTCATGGCCGCCAAAGCTGTTCGAAACGCCTGTCCCGGTTCTTGCCACTGGGTTACTGCTCCAGGCAATACATAGGGAATGACTAAGTCCGTATCTTTCAGGGCAGGCAGATGTGTACTGGAATCAGGAGCAAGACCAATGCCTACCAGAGCAAAAAGGGTAACGGTGTCCCGCCAACGGGCTGGGGTCAGACGGGTGTTCTCAGGCTCTCCCACTGCCGCAAGCAGGGCATGGACGGGAATGGGAATCTTTTCTTCTGCCTTGGGCGTTGCCCATTTTGCCAGCGCGCATAAGGCAGGATTCGGGATTGAGGTACGCAGGACAGGCGGCAAATAGGCATGCGCCCGGAGGGTGCCACGGTTGTGGGGGGTGCGGCTAAGATAGGAACTGTAGGCACGCAGGTCCCTGGCACATTCGATAGCGGTGTCCATGGCTATTTTGAGTGGCTTGCGCATACGGGTTACATCAGGACACCAGGCTAATTCCCTGGTGAAATGCCTTGTGAAATCGCCCAGAACAGCCCGGTACCTGAAGGTCAACGGATGCTTGGAGTGTTCTACTTGCAGACCATCCGGATGCTTCAGGCCAAAGCGCAAGGCAAATAGCTGTCTGAACTCGTCAAAGGCGTTAATGCAGGGACTGGGAAGTTTGGTCTTCCAGTGACTCAGCCACCAACTGAGTACTTCATCGCTGGTCAATGGCTTCTGGTCCAGGATCTGTTGTCCCAAGGCAATACTGAGTTCAATGGGCAACCGCTGGGCCCTGTATCTCTTGAGTTTTCGTGTGTAGAACAAATCCAGGGCGGCGTCGGGAACTTGAAAGGGACGTTGTTGCAGGATCTTGTAGACAATGCCTAATTGCTCAGTCGTACGGCAAAAACTGTCATGGTACTTGTCGTCATGTTCTTGCGCGTGGCCATAAATGGACCTGAGACGTTCCACTTCCCGGAACAGTGCTTCAGTCTCAGTATCCGCGAGTGGTTCCGTGCCTATACGGTGCTCTATGCCTGCCAAGAACAGACACACATACCCGAGCGAGATGTGAGGGTCGGAACGTCCTGTCGCTAGCCAATGCAGGTACGCCTGCCGACAACCAGGAGTTAAATCAAGATACCCCTGATCCCAGTGGAAGTCCCTTCCTGCGTATTCCAGCCTGGACCAGTCACGCTCAGAAGCGTCCTGGGCTACTGTCAGCGCGGGATTGATCGCAAAAGGAAAGGATCTGTACCGATGATAGCCCCGTGGCCCGCCTAATCTGAAACTCCGGCGTTCAACATAAATCATGCCCTCAATACGATAGCCATTTAGGGTGATGGTCTTATCTGGTGACACCCATTTGAGTTTCGTAAGGTGGTTGCCCACACGGGAGTCTGTCCAGCCATTATGCCAAGTCAGTTCGGGCGCTTCGTTGCGAGGCTTCATTGTTGCCCGGATGCACCTTTAGATTTCTTTTAAGTCTTGTCGTCCATTCCTGTCAGGTGTCTCAGAACTCGGCCACGTCCGAGTTCGTCTCAGTATCCAGTGAGCCGACTTTGTTGCCTGATCCTTCTACACCAAAGTGCCATTATGCCATAGCATATTGAACCCTCTGTCGTCATTACGAAGGAAAGAAATGGCTGCCTGACAAGAATCAGTTTGAACCTTCTTTGGGATTCTGAACCAACGGTTTGGCTTATTGATGTAATTCTGCCGTAACCCCAGAGAGATGAGACCCAATATCAGGATCCGGGCAATTGGCATGACTGGTAGCTGGATGGGAACGGACTTCCAGACCTATAATTCAGTAAACTTATGATCACACGGCACAGGCCTCCACTGTGACATGGTAACAGGGAAACAGAGCGAACCTGGGCGTTATGAAACCTGCATCAAAGCCTATCGTTGTCAAGAATGCTCAACCCTCCCCTGAGGGATTCATCATCCCCCAACCGGGAGAGAGACCTCACACCACTCCGCCAAGCAATGTGGATTCCGCTACAGTCGAAGAACTGACCCAGGAGACTCATCGGGTAGCCCAATTTCTCACGACAGTATTTGATCCGGATGAGGCGAGAGATCAGGCAAGTGGAGAACTGAGCACTGATGGGGCACAGGAAAGTGAGACGATACTGTCCTCTGCTCTGCAGGCGCTGATCGAAGAGCTTATTACCCAAGCTGCCTGGAACCCGCAGGACTTCCACCAACTGGTTCAGAAAATCGGTTTTGCCTTGGTGGAAGGGGTTTTGGAAGTTATCAACGAATGGACTTGCCGGGAATTTGGGGGTCCATTGCTGGAAGCGGAAGGGGACTGGTTGGTGGACCCGGAAATCGCGCAGGCGTGGCGCGATCGCAGTCGAGATAAATCCGTCTGAAGAGGCACAGAGCAGGGATCTTTCTAACTGGTGAGAAGATACTATGTTCAGGTTTCTTGGATATACATGCGCAACAATAGGATCGGTCAGCCGCTATTGCTTGCACGATCAGGTAACACAATAGTGCCCAACACCAGAGGGCTCAGATCTTGTCTGCAGGCTTTGCCGCCAATACAGGAAACTTGTGCTTTGGCTAGGTAGGTGGGTCGAACAAAGTCATCAACGTCGAAGTCAGCCAACGCCTTGCCAGTCAATGGCGATTTCACCTCCTTAAGACCGTACGATTACCCCTACGTAAGCATGCTGGGACATAGTCCTGGGCCAATTGCTGGATGTCAGGGACGTTGTGGCTAAACACAGTGCTGGGCTATCGCGGCCAGTACTGTCGGTGACCACCTTGGAACAGGAATGCGGAGTCGGCTCGAGTCCGGCCTTCCGAAGTGTATTCACTGCGGGACTGTGTTGCTAAGTCACGTCTTGGCGATATCGGTCAATTGCTTATCGCGCAACATATCGCGGGTTAAACTGCAACAACTGCGTCATCTTGGTATACCCAGTTACCTACCGCGTCGTGTTCGTTATCTGCATCATCAAACTCATCCAAAGTTTGCCCTATCCCGACAGAGTTCAAAGCACTCAGGAAAATCTCTTTGCCCCTAGGGATCGGCTTGCCCATCGCCTTCCCTATCAATCTGAGCATCGCCTCTCCACGCTCTACAAAGCAATCAGCGAATCGGTCAGCGGACAGCGTTTCGGGATTGAGCCAATGGGACCTTAGCACCCGATCCAGCACATCTTCAGTGATGTCTTTTTGCAGTCGGCGCAGGTACATGGATGGGGCCCTTCCACCTATTATTCTATTGGTCGTCGCGTCAATCGGAGTCTTGTTGATAATGGAGTTGTGCAGCCGAGGCGGTATTGGTGGATTTGAGCTGTTGCACCAAGCTACGGGAAAGATGTGATGAATATCGATGTTGTCTTGATACCAGGTGGCAGACACCAGTGAATTAGCGGTGCGCCAATCCGCTGCTCCGCTCTTCATCTGCAAGGCGTATAAGCCTTTGTAGGCAGCACTGTTACGGGTGCGGAGAGACAAAAGCCGTTCAGGGATAAAACTCGCTTCACTGACCAACACAGGCTCCACGTCGCCTCGTACCCAACTAGCTACCTGCGCCAGATCGAGAGCGTACTGGGTCTCTATAGCTCCCCCGTAAGCTTCCCCGAATATCCCCGACCAGAACCATCTTTCTAGCTTGTCCCTTGCTATGGCCGGTTCCAACTCAGGGCCTAATTCCACGTACAGGGAAGCCAGCGGAACAAGCTGTGTGGTGTAAGGCACGTCACGTCTGGTAAAAATAAACTGGTGATGTAGAAACTTCGCTGCATTCTCGAAACCGGTTTGTACCTGGTCGGCCCATTCGTGATAGTCAGAGACGTTTAGCTCTAGGATGTCGTTCTTCCGGCAATTGATGGCGGGTATCTGGCTTAGAGGACGACCTTCCGCGATTGCCTCTCTGCGCCTTTTCTGGGTGGCCAACAACGCTATAGCCTGCAAGAACTGGTCACCCCCAATGCCCTGCAAGGCTCCATAAGTGCTGTGTAACCAATTCCGTCGCGTGTCCCAGTCTTCCCTTAGGGAGAAATCTTCGTCCTGTGCCGCGAACGACGCAGTGACTAGCTCAAACATCGACAGAGTGACGCCTCCAGTGTTGACTTTCTCAAAAACCGTGCAAACCGCTTCCTTGGGAGTTTCTTTGTCTAGGCTAATGACCGGAAGGCTATAGTCAGCAAATGCGCTCCTCACTTCCTGATCAAAACGCTCGAAAAAGGAAGAGGCCCCACCTTCTGGATGTTCGTCATCTCGCCCTTTCCAGTGGCTGATGTATCCAAGGAGCCAACTCATGCTGTCTAACAGGCGCTCAGTCGGCATCATATGTTGCTCGAATTCCAGGTCTAGACAGGAAAGATCACGGATAATTTCACGCCCGAAATTCTTAGTCTCCTTTCTGTCCTCAGGTACACTGACAATCGCATCCTCACGGTCAATTGTCGGATCCATTGCAGCCAACATATCGATGTAATACCAACGTCTGATGCGTCGTCCCCGAATGTCATGCGTGTCGACTGCATTCTCATGGCGTAAGGCCTGATACAACGACGTGAGCCGCTGTTGACCGTCTAGTAGGAAAGAGTCTGGTTGCTTACCAGTCTTCTCCTCAGCCCCTTCGATCATCCTGCTTTTCAGTTTGATCTCACCTCCAGCCTCCAGGGTCATAATGGCTCCAACCGGAAAGCGCTTTGAGACACTTGCCAGTAAACCCCGAATGCGGTTGTCGTCCCACACCCAACCTCGTTGAAAATCAGGCAGTTGGATCTTCCCGCTATCGACATTGTCGAGTACCTCTTTCAACGACACAGGGTTGGTCTTGAACATAACTGCCTCCTGAGCAAATAACCTTGGACGTCCTTGCTTGCCAGGGATGTCAGGGAATTAGACCGTTGAAGAACAGTCCCTAGCATCATGACCCGATCAACCTCTCCATCATCCTTTGCAGTTTACCGTGCCCGGGATTGGTCCAATCACTGGTTGCACGGCAAATGTAAAGATAAGTCACTTGGAGTTGAAAAGTGTGTGCCACTTGTTCCTGGATGCGGCGGAGTTCGAAATGCCCTGCTTGACTTTGGAGAAGATTCCCGACGGGATTATTCCTCGGGACAATAGCTCAGGTTTGTTCCTTTGCGTTCAAGGATATTTTGTGACCCTCCGCTTGCTCGGTGGTTATGTCGCGCAGTCGATCGTCCACTGCGACCTCCACGCAGCGTCTCCGTCAAGGCAAAGACCTCACCAAGGGTTTGCCTATAGTGGCGAGGTCATGCAAACCGATCCCGGATCCGGGCAACATGGCTGTATTAAATTGAGGTTGAGATCTCGAGGACTTGGCTCACGCCAACTGCGCTTTGGCCAGATCAACCAAATGGGCAAACCCCGAGCGGTCATGTACAGCAATGTCGGCCAACGACTTGCGGTCTATGGCGACTTCAGCCTCCTTGAGACCATACATGAAACGGCTGTACGACAAGCCATGGTCTCGGGCTGCCGCATTGATCCGCATGATCCAGAGCCTGCGCAAATCTCGCTTGCGGTTCCGCCGATCCCGGTAGGCATAGTGCAGGGAATGCAGATGGGCTTCGTTAGCCGTCTTGTACAGACGCGAACGGCCACCAAACTGGCCTTTGGTGGCTTTCAGAACTTTCTTATGCCGTCGGTGCGCGGACACCTTGGATCGGGATCGGGGCATGGGAAAACCTTGGAATGCAGGTTATGAAAACTGGAAAAAGGAAAGAATGCGCCGTCGAATCAGCTTTGATCGACTACGGGGGCAATGCGCTTGACCATGCGGCGCATACTCTTGACATCGCCGACCTGGTTCTTGCGGTAAATCCGGCGCATACGTGAGTGCTTGTTGCGGCGGAGGTGACCCCCACCCTGTGTGCGGCGGATTACTTTGCCGTTCTTGGTAATGCGGAAGCGGGCCGCCGCTCCCTTGTGCGTCTTCATCTTAGGCATGAGATTACTACCTCTTGTCCGCCACTCCAGACTGGACCTTCTGTTTCTTCTTGGTGGAAATAGGGCCCAGAGTCATAAGAATAGTATTGCCTTCGGGTGAGGGTTCAGCTTCAATTTGGGCAATGTCTGCTACCGCCTCGGAAATCTTGCGCAACTGATCCAATCCAACCTGGGGATTGAAACGTTCCCGACCCCGGAAACGGATCCGTACCTTGACCTTGGCACCATCAGCGATGAAACGCTTGATCTTGCTAAGCACAATCTGCAGATCATGCTCACCGGTACGGGGACTCAGGCGCACCTCCTTGACCTCGATGCGAGTTTGCACCTTGCGCTTATCCCGCTCCCGTTTCTGCCGATCAAACATGAACTTGCCATGATCCATAACCCGACAGACCGGCGGCGTAGCTACACTGGCAACTTCCACCAAGTCCAAGTTACGCTGACGGGCCAAGGCCCGGGCTTCTTCCAGGGGCAGAATCCCAATCTGGGTGCCATCCTGATCAATAACCCTGACTTCCCGTGCCACAATGTGCTCGTTGACACGAACTTCCGGCAATACGATTGCAGGACGCTGTTGATTGTTGCGACGACCTCTTCTTATGACTGGAACTCCTGTTAACAACAAACTTTGTACGCAGGGCGCGCACACACGAACGTGTTCGGAAACACCTTCATGAGTTTATCATTCCCAGGGATCAAATTCAACATAAGATATGACTTGTATCACTGGCCGGTTCCTCAGAGGGTTAGGGCCCGTGATTCCGCCTGTGTCTTTACATGTTGCAGAAATGCAGATCGAGTCAGTCCATTGCGGCGTTCCCCATTCCGTAGACGGAGGGCAACCGTATCGTCCGCCTGTTCCCGATCTCCGATCACAGCCATATAGGGAATCTTGAATAACTGGGCCTGCCGGATCTTGGCATTCATGCGATTGGCGGAACTATCCACGGTCGTCCGGAGGCCCAACTCCGTACACGCCTTCTGCAGACAGTAGGCATGTTCCGTATGGGTATCCGTGATGGGGATGATCCGTACCTGTTCCGGGGCCAGCCAGACGGGAAAGGCTCCGCCAAAGTGCTCAATCAGGAAGCCGATCATCCGTTCATGGGTACTCAGGGGAGCACGATGGATGCAGAGCGGCATTTCGTCCTGCCCAGCGGAATTTGTAAAGGACAGTTCGAAGCGCTGGGGCTGGGCGAAATCCACCTGGTTGGTGGCCAGGGTAAATTCGCGGCCGATGGCACTCCAAATCTGTACGTCGATCTTGGGGCCATAAAAGGCCGCCTCGTCGGCTTCTTCGACATAGGGTACATTCCCGTTTTCCATGGCGGCCCGTACCATGTCCTCAGTCTTTTCCCACAGCCGTTGGTTGTCTACGTACTTCTTGCCCAAGCCTTTAGGGTGATGGGTGGACAGGCGCATCTGGTACTGCTCAATCCCAAATAGTTCAAAGTAGCGGTGATACAGGTCAATGACGCCCATGAATTCGCTTTCAAACTGGTCTTCGGCACAGTAAATGTGGGCATCATTCATTTGCATGGACCGCACGCGCAGGAGCCCAAACAATTCCCCACTCTTTTCAAAACGGTAACACGTACCGTATTCCGCCAAACGCAGCGGCAGATCGCGGTAACTGCGCAACTGGCTCAGGAAAATCTTGTGGTGCATGGGGCAGTTCATGGGTTTGACATAATACTTGACCCCGTCGAGTTCCATGGGGGGAAACATGCTGTCGGCGTAGTAGGGCAGGTGTCCACTGTGGTGAAACAGATCTTCCTTGGTGATATGGGGTGTGCGCACGTGCTGGTAGCCGACTTCGGTTTCTGTGGCTTTGGCCAAGGCTTCCAGTTCATGGATGATGACGGTGCCGTTGGGTAGCCACAGGGGCAGACCTGGCCCCACCTCATCATCGAAAGTAAAGATCTGCAGCTCGCGACCCAGCCGACGATGATCCCGTTTACGGGCTTCCTCAAGCCTCTGCAAGTGTTCCTTCAGTTGCTTGCGGTTCAGCCAGGCCGTGCCATAGATGCGTTGCAGCATAGGGCGGGTTTCATCGCCGCGCCAATAGGCTCCGGCCACGCTCATCAGTTGCAGTCCCTCTTGGGGAATCTGGCCCGTATGCTCGACATGGGGACCGCGACACAGATCTTCAAATCCGTCCTGTGTATAGGTGCTGATGACAGGAGAAGCGTCTGTTTCGACACCATATTCATCTTCTTCACCGGCCTCCAGGCCATCGATTAGCTCCAGCTTGTAGGGTTGGTCGGCATAGAGATCCCGGGCCTCCTGGGCGGACACCTCCCGATAGTGAAAGGGATGCTGGCCGCCGATAATGCGGCGCATTCGCTTCTCGATAGTAGCCAGATCGTCCGGCAGAAAGGTGCGCGGCCGGCCGTCAGCGCCCGGTCCAAGATCGAAATCATAATAGAATCCGTCCTGGATTGGTGGTCCGATGGCAATCTTCGCCTCCGGGTACAGTTCCAGGACGACCTGGGCCATAACGTGGGCTGCACTGTGCCGCACGCGATACAAGCGTTCTTCCTGTTTGGACTCCGATACCTGCGCCATTCCTTATTACTCCTTAGCTTGTCCACCCAGCCTCCAGAATCAGAAAGAGCCAAGCTCCTCCCTGCTGGGACGAAGCATGGCTCCGCGGTTCCACCCGGCTTGCATCCATCATGGATACCCCTTGTGTGCCCTGGTAACGGTGGGTTTCCGGGACGTACTACTGGATCCAATCGTTGGTACGTCCGCTCACGGGAGGTATTCGCCCGCCTCCACTGACCTGTCTTCCAGCCTCTGAACAGGACTCTCTGGCAGTGAAACCTTGCGGGCTACTCGGCCCGATCACAGCTTTATGGCCGCTGGCGCCCCAGAGGGCCGCCACGGCTTAGTGGGAGATACTGGACTTGAACCAGTGACCTCTACCATGTCAAGGTAGCGCTCTAGCCATCTGAGCTAATCCCCCGTGACCTAGAATAGACAGTATACCAGACTAGCCAATACCCAAATCCAAACAGCTTGAAAACCACGGGGATTGCATTGATTGCAGTCCCTCCCCATAGCACGATTGCCGACGTGTTTTTCTCAATGGAAGGTCCTGGAAACCGTTTTTACAGAGTGTTGCAGTCAGCCTGCTTCAGACAACAGGTATACCAGAAACTGAGGTGACTTATAGTTGCTGCAGGACTTGAAAGCCAAGCGAACGGGATTCCCAATTCCTGCTAGCTTTTCCTGGATCCGAATTCCGTAGTTGCTGTTCAGAATAGGCTAACCGCAAGGCGTGTCGCAAGATATTCCCCTTAACGGCCGAAGCCGAATTGTTACCTAATCTACTTCTCAAACCGATTGAGAGTATCTCAATCAGATCCGTTCCATTACAAATTTCCCCAGGATGATACCTAGCATCGGCTATTTCCTTTATCCCGGCCGCAAGAGAATGGATCGTCAAGTCATGTCGTTGTGAACGATTCCGCACTTCGTTTATTAACTTGGAGACAGAAGGTTGAAAGGATGAACGATCAATCCAGGCTGTGTAACTCATCCCGTGGAATTTGAGGTTCAGACGGTATCACAGGGAGTACAAGCGTAAATGGCCTGCCGGCAACGCTCTCTTAAGCAACGCACCCAGGACATCTTCCTCAAAGTCTTCCAGCTTCTCCTGACTGCCGAATTCAACCAGGACACGATCCAGGGCAGGTGAGCAAATCAACATTGTTTCCAAGTCATGACATTCAGGCATTACTATGTTCGGGCCTCTGTCCTGTTTACCTTCGATTCTGTCGAAATCCGCATCAACCATGCCCAAGGCCCCGGTAAAATTGTTGTCGTTATCCAGGATCTCAATCACCTCGCAGACAGCGTTTTTGCCTTGGGTAACCTCAATCTTGCACTGCGAACCTATAAAGTGATGCATGAAGAGGCGGTTGTCTCTTCCTTCCACCAAAAAGAAAGATCCCTTATATAGGGATCGCTTCATACGGATTTCATTGGCTTTGGCCACCGGTCTGGTGTGCAGAGGCATGTCTAATGGGTACCTTTCAACTCCACAGTAAGGTCCCATCTATCTCCGATAATCTGCGGCGAATGCGTGGCCAACAAGATATGGAAATCTGACAGTTGTGCCACTTCTTGCAGATCGCTGAGGAGCATATCCTGCCAGGCAACATGCAAAGAAAGTTCAGGTTCATCTATCATGACGAGGGAATTCTTCGAGGTTCCGAATAGAAGGCCATATAGAAGTACCAGTTCATGTTGCTCGCCGGATGACAGTATCTCAAGGGCCAGGTTGTCACCATCCTCATCAACGACCTGGAGTCCCTCGGCACTAACAGATACCTGTTTGTATAGAAATCGTTCGTTGGCAATTCGCGTGAGCGTATTAACGCGCGCATACAGATCGTCAAACACACTCAGTTTTTTCACAGCATCCTCAGCATAAACAGCCAGGACGCCCTGTCTTGATGCGTCCACTTTATCCACAGACCTGATAGCAGATACGCCCAAGTCTTCTTCCTGAACCAGGAGTCCTGCCTTCTCAAACTTCGATCTCTTCTCTTCCACTTCCACCAGTTTCCTGTCCAATTCCTCTGGGGTGAGGGCCGGCGATATCGTATCTTCTACAAGCCTGACAGGAAAAGTCCTGTCCAAGGATTGGGACAAACTGGCATATTCGGTCAGCTTCTTTTGGAGCATTTGCGCCAGATTATTTGAGTACCTTCTTATTGTGCGTTGGGTAGAAAATCTGAAATCATACTTCCTCCTCATCGGTGCAGCAGACCGGGTTGTGTAGGACGACTGTTGCGTAAGGCGTTCGACACCGATAAAACGAACTTGCATTGACGCCTTGATTTCCGCCAGCCAAGTGGGACTTGACGTATCTCTACTTTCCCGTATCGGCGGTTGATTGCTTTCTATCGCTTCGTCTGGTTCCAAGATGTTACGTTCTAACCAAGAACCTATGTGGCGAAGGGGCGGCTCGAAATCCTCAACGGGAAAAAGCGAACTTTCTTTGTCACTAGGGACCTTAGGCACGAAAATTTCGGACTTGCCTGTTGGGAGCGAATACTCGAGTTGCAACTTGGGATGTTCGTGTCCGTTGACGGGAACCCGTCCACCCGACTTGCGATCCACCTTGAGGATCGAGTTATCGTCGAAGAAGACCTTGACTGCCTGAAATGGCATCCTTCCAAGATTCCATACCGGGCGATTGAACAGAATGTCCAAGATTTCCAAGATCTTTGTCTTCCCAATCCCATTGGGTCCAAACATGATAGTTATCTTGTCGTCGGGGTTAAGAACGAGGTCATGATTGAACCGGTCAAAAAGGCCGTATACCGCTATCTTGGAAATCTTCATTGGTATCACCCAAGATTCTGCCCTGCAGTGTTCTTATGCCACGGTGGATTATAGTCCATAGGAGCACCTTGTATTTATGTCTCGCACTTTGGCGTTTTCCAGGATGTCTCGGGATACAACCTCTGGACCATGGGCCCAGAAGTGGAAAACAAGGTTTTGTGGTCAGCGCGAACCCAGCCTGGGGCGACTATTGTGTGAGATTGGCTGACGTGATCGGTATTGCGGGCAGGTAACAGAATAGGGGATCTGTCCGGGAAACCCTGGATGCATCCCCAGAATTGGCTTCTACCAAGCCATTACTGTTCCACTGCCACTACAGGGTCCCAGGGAGAAGCAGAGAAAACACTGTCTGGGGATAAAGGTACCCGTATACTCTGGGCAGTGGCTAGACATACACACTGCCATCCACCAACACAGATTTCAGGCTGAATTACTCTTGGACTTTCTGGTCATTGCTCCTGGCGGCGAGATTGTGGGCGCAGCTTTGTGGGATGTGTATATGGTAATCCGGTATTCAGGCCATAGCACAATCCAAGAATCTTCAATGCGACCCATTGCTATCCTTCCTGCCTCCATGTACCGCGAGTCGGTTAATCAGTTGAGAAACATCTGTCCCGTAGGACCGAACTGATAGCGTTTTTGCTGATCCATAGTGTCGATTCCGTACTGCAGAATCATTTTTTCCCGGGACAGGAAATTGAATTCGGTGATCAGCATATGTTCCACAGTCTCTCTTTCGATGACCGCCTGCTTGTCCCGCAGCTCGATTTGCATGGCGATGGCAATCAGGGCCGCCAGGGTCTCGGGATCCTCCGGCACCTCGTTGATCTTCAGCTTGAGGTTCGCTCCCTTTTCCAGCAGTTCGACATATTCCAGAAAGGCAGGACGCACGCGGTCCGCCAGTTGCTGGGACTGATCCTTGTCACCTACCGTGATGGGGTAATCCGAAATCTGGGCCGCGGGGTAAGCGTGGGTGGTGACAATCTCGTGAATGCGAAAACGGTTCAGACCCACGGTGACAATGTTGAGTCTGTTGTCTTCCAGACGGTCGGCACTGCGGATAGCGGCCATGGTACCCACACTGTAGGGTGTAGCCATTTCGCCTGCTTCTTCCCCTTCCCGGATCAGGACCACGCCGAAAGGTTGCTCGTCTTCAAGGCACATGTTAATCATGGTCTTGTAACGTTCCTCGAAGATGTGCAAAGGCAGGATCATGCCGGGAAACAGGACAGTATTGAGGGGAAAGACGGGAACTTCCATGATGTTGTCCTATGCGCTGGTGGGATTCCGGCCCGGTGTCTTCATGATCTCACGGAGCAAGGTCGTGGCAAAACTGCCTTTGGGCAGGGCAAAGGTCAAATGGATGCCGTCGGGTACGCGCGTAACCTGGAGATCAGGGACACGTAACAGACCTGTGCGTCTGGTTCCGGAAATGCGGTCACGTTTCCAGTCATGTTGCGCCAGCCCTGCCCGGGCCAAAATGCAGTTTTCCCAATGCCCGGCATCTTCTTCCGCTATCCACATCTTATGCCCAAACATGGGGGCTGTAAAGCTGATTTCACCTGCTTGCAGACGTTTGGTGTCCTGGTGAGGATCGGTCACCACAAACATGCCGCCCGTTGTCTGTTTGCGGGCTACATCGCCCCTGACCATGTTATCCAGGCCATTTTCGGATTGGCGCAGCGCCAGGTACTGATTGCAAAGATAACTCTGGTAGGCAGAAACATACAGTTTGTGCAGCCAGCGCCTACGCTCACGCCAACTCTCACACACAATCCGCCAGCCTTGCTGGACATTGTGGCCCTCGTGACCGAAGCGCTGGGGACCGAAGAAATTGGCCAAGCCTTTCTCTCGGAGACAGTCGGCAATAACCTGGGCCCGTTCTTCCGCTTCGGTCAAAGCGCATGCTGGGTTCCGGATTAGGATTTCGAAGGAATTGCCAACCAAGTGCCCGGCCCGAAGCTTGTTGCCATGCCAGTTGACGGCGTGCACCGTGAAGGGGGTATGCTCTTCCAGGCAGGTCGCAAGATCTACTCCCACTGTGGGATCACGGTTCTCACATAGAACGCTGAAAGTCTGTGTGGTACGGGCGTGCTTGTCCTTGTAACCGGCAAAGCCAATGTCTGCCACGGGTACGTCCAGAAAATGTCCCAGGATCCCGGCTACTTCAGGGGTTGTCATGCCTTCCCGAGTTAGCGTAATGTACAGATGGCGCCCGACACCACTAGGGTGATAGGCTGGTACCTCAATGACCCGAAAGTCGGTGGGATGTGTCCGGATCTGCCCTCCTATGCCTGGCAGGTCCGGTGTGCGATAGGGTAAGTCCCTCCCGGTCAAATGGTCAGTACCGGTGGGACAGGCCACTGCGGTCGGGTGGGATTTCATGACGACCCAATGGGCAGATCGGGATCGAAAGCTACTGCGTCCTTGTAGTACATGGCTACATAGTGGGTCAGTTTACGGATCTGACCGCCGAACCGGAAACCGGCGGCATGCAAATGCATACGGGCCATAGCCGGCGGCATGGTAGCCGGATTCAGCACCTCATCGTATATCACAAGGCGGCTGTCCGGCTTGGCAATTTCGAACAGGCGGGTGAGACAGGCATGCCGATCGGGAATTTCTCCCAGCACAGAACCCAGCACGATCAGGTCGGTCGTATGGGGCGACAGGGGAGCCGAGTGCAGATCCGTCAGGAAAAAGCACACGCGAGCTTCCAGACCTGCTTCCACTATGCGGCTGCGAGCTTGTTCGGCGAGAGTGGATTGAATATCCAGCGCCAGGATTTGCCCGGAATCATGAAGTCTCTGGGCCAGAGGCAGGGTCAGGGTACCGGTGCCACATCCCAGTTCCAATATGGTCATGTCTGGGGTAACGCCAAAGAGGTCCACCAATCCTTCAGGATCCAGATAACGCAGTCGAGCCGTACCTTGGAGCAAGGCGGCTAACTGCCGTGGGAAGGGACGTGGCTCCTGAAACCAGTGGAGCCGCATACCCAGGTAGAGGCCGAAAACGAGCCCGACCAGACGCATCAGCACTTTGAGCACTCTCACGACTGCAGGACAGAATTGCCTGTGGAGTCTTGGTCTACAGGCAGTGGGCGGATACAGCCAGCAGGAAACATGTCTGCATTGTCGATCCTAGTGTGTTTCTGATGCCGGGTGCCCTTTAAACCCTATAATATAGCGTATTGCCACCCCCAGACGTGACACTTGGCCAGGTATTCCCCAGACACCCAAGGGACAGCACCCGTATGCTGATTTCGGTAGTCATACCGCTATTCAATGAAGAAGAGATGGTGCATACCCTCTATGACCGCCTGTTGACATTTTGGTCTCAGGCAGATGTCGAACCCGGTACGCAATGGGAGCTGATCTGTATCAACGATGGTAGTCATGACCGCACCCTGGAATTCCTGCTGGAATTGCATCGCGCCGATCCACGAGTCAAGGTAATCGATCTGAGTCGCAACTTCAATCAGCAGATTGCGACCAGTGCGGGTCTTATCTATGCTCAGGGGGATGCAGTCATTGTCATGGATGCAGATCTGCAGGATCCTCCTGAGGTTATGAACGACCTGATAGCCAAGTGGCTTGAAGGATACGAGGTAGTGTATGCCATACGCCGTTCCCGGGAAGGTGAAACCTGGTTCAAGCGGCTGACTTCGCGCGTCTTCTACCGCCTCATGCGCTACTTCATGAGTGTGGAATTACCCCTGGATACCGGTGACTTTCGCCTGCTGGACCGCAAGGTAGTCCGTGAACTGGCGAAGATGGAGGAACGACATCGCTTTATTCGGGGCCTAAGTAGCTGGGTGGGCTTCCGGCAAACCGGAGTCTATTTTGATCGGCCTGAGCGTTTTGCCGGAGAAACCAAGTATCCGCTGCGCTCCATGTTACGCATTTCCCTGGATGCGGTTACGGGATTTAGCTACCAACCCCTCTATATGGCCTCGTACCTGGGTTTCCTGCTGGCTGTGCTGGCCCTGGTGGGAATTGCGGTGGTCATCATATTGCGTCTGTCAGGCGTCAATGCCCTGACGGGACAGGCCACAACGCTAGTCTCAGTCCTTTTGCTGTGCGGTGTTCAACTGATATTCCTGGGAATTATTGGGGCCTATCTGGGACGCATTTACGATGAAGTCAAGGGCCGGCCTCTCTTCATTGTGAATAGGGCCTATGGCTGGGAAACACAGATGGAGGAGGACGGAGGCGCTGCGCCTACCGGCTTAACTCCCGCACCAGATGCTGAACCTCCGGCAGAATGAGTTTGGTCATAGCCAGACGCACGGCGTTGGAGGAACCCGGCATACAGAAGATGAACCGTTCCCGGTAAATCCCGGCTAGGGCCCGGGATAACAGGGCCGCCGCTCCCACCTCTTCATAACTTAGCATCCGGAACAGCTCGCCAAAACCCGGGAGTTCCTTCTCTAGCATGGTGGCCACGATGTCACAGGTCTGATCACGGGTCGTGATGCCAGTACCCCCATGGGTCAGAATCGCCTGTGTCGATGAGTCGCAAAAAGCCTCTATGGCCGCCTGGATCTGGCTTGGTTCGTCCTTGACAATTTCGTAGCCCACGATATGGTGCTCCGAATCAGCCACCAGATCATGAATGAGCTGCCCACTTTTGTCCGTTTCCCGGGTGCGAGTGTCGCTTACGGTCAGTACGGCTAGGGCAATAGATCCATAAGCACGTGCTTCTTCCCGATGCTGGTCAGTACTCATATAGATTGTTCCTGCTCAAGTTCCAAATCAGACAAAGACCATTCCCGGTGCAGTTGAACAAACAGATCAGCCATCACGCGATGACGCACCTGCGCCAAACGTCGTCCGGTAGGGGTGTGCATCCGGGCCGCCAGATGGCGAAGCTTGATCTGCCATTCCCGGGCGGGGGTGTTGGACCAAGACTCAGGGGCCCCAGGCGTGTCTGCCGGGTCACAGGCTTCACTATCCCACAGGGGATGGCCATGCAATCCCGCAAAGCCAAAGGCGCGGGCTACCCCAATAGCCCCTAACACATCCAGCTTGTCCGCATCATACAGGCACTGGGCTTCCAGAGAAAGAGGTAGCTCTGTAGAGCGACGGAAACGGTGGTTGCGAATACAATGGACAACTTTCTGTATCAGGGCAGGCGGCTGCTTGTGGGCGGACAACAGAGCTATCGCTGCCTGGGCCGCTCCCTCTTCATGTGTAGACCGATTATGCATGTCGCTGGGGACATCATGGAGCAGGGCTGCCAGTCGGACCGTTTCCCGGTCGGCTCCCTCTGCCTGAGCCAGAAACTCCCCTACTTTCGTTACACGCAAGACGTGTTCAAAGTCATGGATGGGATCCGATGCCTGATACAGGGGACGGAATATATCGAGATGATATGAAAGCAGAGTCACGGACTGTACTCAGCCTGTAAATTGCAGGACTACGCCTACATAGATGGCCAGCAGCAGGAAAAGGATGAAGACTGCTTCGGCCAAAATGCGACGGGACATGGGTTGTATCAAAGTCTGTGTCAATCCTGGTCAAACAGGGCAACGGTAACACCGTTACCCCCTTCTTCCGCATTGCCGGGACGGCTGTGGGCCACATGGGGATGTCTTTGAATGAGGGCCCGGACTGCTTCCCTGAGCTGGCCGGTTCCCTTGCCATGGATGATTCGTACCCAGGGCATGCTGCTAAGGTAGGCATCGTGAAGATACTGGTCTACCTGGGCCACACCGGGATCTACCCGGGAGCCCCGAATGTCCAGTTCCATGCTGATTTTGGTTTGCGGTTTGCGTGACATGCGGACCTTGACTTTCGTTGCCACCGGGACGGGGGCTGCCTTGTGACGCAATTCCAGATCCTCAATTCTGGACTTGAAACGCATGGCTCCCGCCTGGACTTCCGCCCGTCCGCCGGACAAAGACATGACTTGTCCAGTGGCACCCAACTGGGGTACCCAAACCGTATCCCCTTGCTCGATCGGTCCTTCCATGGAAGAGTCCTGGGTGGGGGATGTGGACGCCAGTTCTCCCGTCACGGCTGACGTCAACTGATCAAGGTGATGCTGGGTTTCGGCCAGGGTCTGCAATCGTTGCGGGCGTCCCTGATCCCAGATATCAGCAGATACCTGCTTGCGCAATTGGGCCAGATCGGCCCTGGCCTCTGCCACCAGGTGTTCCACTTCCAAACGGGCCTCCGCTAATACAGCACGGCGATCTTCCTCGACCTGGCTCAGTCGGTACAGCAATTCATTCTTGGCCAGCCGTGTGCGCTCCCTTTCCTGACGGGTCTGTTCCTCCAGGCCCTTTACCTGTTCTCGGGCCTGACGAATGTCTTCCAGCATGGAATTGGCATTCATTACATCGGCCTGTACATTGGATTCGGCGTGGCGAACAATGGAATCTGCCAGGCCGAGGCGGCGGGCAATGGCCAAGGCATTGGACTTGCCCGGCAAGCCCATGTTCAGGCGGAAAGTGGGGCGCAGGGATGCGACGTCAAACTCCATCGCCGCATTGCAGACGCTGGGCGTACTATGGGCATACAGCTTGATGTCGCTGTAATGGGTGGAAGCCAACGTGGTCACGCCATGACTCCGCAAATGCTCCAGCAGGGCAATGGCCAGAGCAGAACCTTCCTCTGGATCGGTACCGGCTCCGATTTCATCCAGGATGACCAGGCTGTCCTCCGTGGCCGCCTCCAGAATAGCCACGATGCGGGTCAGGTGACTACTGAAGGTACTCAGGCTTTGCTCGATACTTTGCTCATCCCCAATATCAGCATGGACGTCAGCAAATACCGTCAGGCAACTGCCAGAGCCTGCCGGGATCATGAGACCCGCCTGGGCCATCAGCACCAGCAGCCCGACAGTTTTCATCGCTACGGTCTTGCCTCCCGTGTTGGGGCCCGTGATGATCATGACATGACTGGGTGGACAGCCCGTTGGGCCCATTTCGGGACCGAGCTCAAAATTCAGGGGCACCACCTCGTCCGGGTCGAGCAGGGGATGACGTGCCTGCCTTAGCCAGATACGGGATCCGGGATGCGTGTAGTCAGCCGCTAAGGGATTGGTTTCACGATGAGAAGGGTGGAGAGGCTGTTGCCGGTCCAGAATTTCAGGTACGATGCCCTGGATTGCATAGGCAAAGCGGCCTTTGGCCAAAGTGAAATCCAGATCTGATAGGACTGACACATTCAGGTCGAGAGTTTCGGCCTCGTCGGCTACCAGCGCCGTCAAGTCCGCCAGGATGCGGCGGATTTCTTTCTCTTCCTCCAGCTCCAGCATGCGCACAGTGTTGTTATGCTCCACCACTTCCAGGGGTTCCACAAACAATGTCGCCCCACTGGTGGACTGATCATGCACAATACCGGGAATTTTGCCCTTGTATTGGGCGCGCACGGGCAAGACGTAACGACCCTGGCGCTGGGTAACCAGAACATCCTGCAAATAGGGCGTGAGATGGGCACTTGAGGTGAGACGCTCCAGCGTGCGGGTCAGACGTCCCTGTTCAATGCGCAATTTGCTGCGAATGGAAGCCAGGGCCGAGCTGGCAGAATTCTCTACTTCGGCCCGTTCACTGATGCACCGGCCAATTTCAGTGGCCAAGTCCCGGCAGGTATGGAGGAGACTGGCCATCTCTGCCAAGCCTGGGTATTCAGTTGGGTGTTTGGTAAAGGTGCGTTGCAAAACGCTTGTGCGTTCCAGCAGGAGCTGGATGTCACGCAGTTCACCCGGCAACAACATGGCCCGGCGCTGAGCCCGGACCAGCAGGGCCGAGACATCAGTAACGCCCCCAAAACTGGGTTCTGGCTGGTGCGCCAGATAATTGTAGGCCTCTTGGGTCAGGGCCAGCCAAGTCCGAATCGTAACCTGGTCCTGACTGGGTTTGAGGGATTGGGCTCGGGTTTGGCCCCCACTAAAGGCACAATGGAAGGCCAGCCGTTCCAGGATTTTCGGATATTCCAGCAGTTCAAGTGTATGGTCGTGCATACAAATCCGTGGTCAGGAACAAAAAACCTGGCGGTCAAGAAGATGGTTCAGAATCCAGATACCCGCCTTTGCCAATTATAGGCCATGACTAGGGGCAGGAAAGGAGTTCCAGGAATTTGATACCCGATTTCCGTCGTACTGTATAATGTTCAGCGTGGCAAAGTGCCGGGGAGTAGCGCAGTCCGGTTAGCGCACAGCGTTTGGGACGCTGGGGTCGAAGGTTCAAATCCTTTCTCCCCGACTGAAAGGGAAAATTGGCTGAACTTGGCAGTCCACAGTCCGAGTTTTGACATGCGGGTATAGCTCAATGGTAGAGCCTCTGCCTTCCAAGCAGATTATGCGGGTTCGATTCCCGCTACCCGCTTTCCGGATCGGTAGCTCAATGGCAGAGCAGGGAGCTCATAACTCCTTGGTTACAGGTTCGAGTCCTGTCCGATCCATACCCTACTGCTAAATCCCCCCTCTTATTGCTTGTGCCAATTTGGGCAATTTGCCTAAATTGGGCATATTGCCCTTGTTAATTATGACCAAACTGATACCATTTCAAATAGCCTTCCCAGCGCTGGGAAGGTCTGATATCTGGGTGTGAGAGTGAGAAAAGAACGGCAATGTCAAGTAATGTAAATACCGGCATTTATGCAGGTCTGTTCGGTGGGTCTGTGTTTGGCGTCATGATGGCGGTCGGTGGGATGTTCCCTATGATCAGCGGCATGATAGGCATGGAAAACGCTCTGGTGGGCTTTGTTCTGCATCTGATTATTTCGGCCATAATTGGTGCTATTTTTGGCATAGCCTTGGACGCCATGGTGATGCAGGGCCCAGGTATGAGTTTGATGGTAGGTGGGGTCTACGGCATCGTTTGGTGGGTTCTTGGTCCATTGCTGATTATGCCACTGGTAATGGGTATGCCCGTATTCCAGGTCCAGGCCATGATGGGAAGTCTCTTTGGACACGTCATGTTTGGCGTTACCATGGGCACGATTTATTTCCTTCTGCGGAAACTTCCCGCCAGCAGCTAAGTTGGATCTGTCCAAAGTCGGTACGAGAATTAAGAAGCAAAGCTGGGCAATATAATAGACAATGCTGCAACTAAAGACCCATAATAATCAACCTGTCTGCTACCTGCATAGTCCTTTGCGAATTCCTCTCTAAACGACTTCTGGATCCGGCACCGAATAACAGATCCTGGTGCCTTAAGAGTACATAGAGCCACTTCACGCTAAGAGTGTAGGCTCAGTAGAATAAGCACTGCTTTGCAGTGTGTCATCAGATAGATGGCCTTTAGTTAGGTCTTCTGCGAGGGGAAGTTGGGTTCCATTACACCTAGTGCAGAACCCAGCCAAGAATCTTCCGCCAATGAGATGAAACTCAAGTCTCGCGCATATTTTGCGCAAAGCTGAGGTTTGGAAAAACACTCAAAAAATCCTCGTGCCTTCCATGCAGATGAAATCGCTCTGCAGCAGGCTGTTTTGTCAAAGATTGGGATTATTGGATAATCTGAAAAGGAGGTTATTGGTTGTTACAGATTTTAGACGTGAAATAGAACAATGAGATTGTCATATTGTTTCAGCATTTTGCTTAGGCCCCACTGTTAACGTAATTGTGGTCCAAGCACTAACTAGGGCGGGAGAGAACGATACAGTGCATAGCAACAGGGCTAATTCTAAAGTTGTATGGGAAACTTCGGACGGGAGTTCCAAGCTGTATGCAGGGGATGCGCTGTCGTTCATGGAATCCATACCCGAAAACACCGTGGATTGCATATGGACAGACCCACCATATCTCTTGTCAAATGACGGTACAACCTGTGTAGCTGGCAAGCGGGTGAGTGTAAATAAGGGAGATTGGGATCGTAGCCAAGGCGTTGAACTGGACCACGAATTCAACCTTTCATGGTTAAGAGAATGCTACCGCATTCTGAAGCCTTCTGGAACTATCTGGGTGACTGGTACTTTCCACGTCTACCTCAGTGTGGGAATGGCAATGATGCAACTGGGATTTCGAATACTCAACGACATCACATGGGAAAAGACCAATCCGCCACCCAACCTTGGTTGCCGTTGTTTTACACACTCCACAGAGACTGTACTATGGGCAACCAAGGCCTTCAAGGGAAGTAAACAGAAATACACCTTCCATTATCAAGATATGAAGGTCGAAAATGGTGGTAAACAGATGAAGAGCGTTTGGCGTATGGCTACAGCTGGTCAGGATGAGAAAACATTCGGAAAACATCCAACTCAGAAGCCTGTTGCCCTCATCGAACGTTGCCTTAGAGCCAGCACTAATCCGGATGATCTGGTGCTAGATCCATTTGTAGGTTCTGGTGCAACCGGCGTTGCTGCAATTGGTATGGGTAGACGATTCCTCGGATGTGACCGAGAGGAAGAGTACATTCGCCTGACCATCAATAGACTGTCTGCTTTGTGTTCCGACCCATCCCGTGTTTTCGTAAACAGACGATACGAGGCTCTTGCCGACCAACCTCAGGAAAGTAAACAGGCCTTCTTATTCGATTGTGGAGAAATCGTGGATGGACCAACAACAAGCACTACAAAAGCTGCGCGAACTTGAAGGTAGAGACCTGAGACCATTGGCCGACATACACGGGGTTACAGTATGGACTCTTCGGAATACACTTAACAAAGGATGGGTTGGTCATACAGTCGAAGCGGTGTTAGGTATCCCACCTAATTCATCGCGCAATCCCGATGGAGGATCCTGGGAACTCAAAACAACCTCGTTAAAGAGGCTCGTGAATGGTCGTTTGAGCGTGAAGGAAACTTTAGCTATTACGATGATAAATCCTAATGACGTTGCTCGAACCGAATTCTTGCATAGTCACCTGCTAGCGAAACTGCAGCGAATCATAGTTCTTGCCCGAGTGTATAAAGATCCAAGAGAGCACTCGGCGATGGTACACCGTGTCGTTACATTCAACCTTGATGATCCTGTTACTTACCAAAGGGTGAAGACAGATTATGAAATGATCAGGCAAACGATCATCACAAAGGGTTTTGACAAGCTAACTGGGCATATAGGGGATTTGATTCAGCCGCGCACTAAGGGCCCCGGACATGGTAGTAAATCTCGTGCGTTCTACGCCCGAAAGGATTTCGTAAAGCAAATTCTGGGTATCTGATGGTGGAATTGTGTAAGAGATAACGAACAGACTCTATATTGGCAAGACAATATGAATGACCAACGCAATTTAATGCTAACAACTGCCAACGGAGCCAAGGTTTACGTCGAGCCTGGAACGAAGAGCAGGTGGGATTTCCGAGTGTCGCATTCAAGAACTGAGGATACGCCGTATACTGTCTTTCACAGAGATTTCGTCCGTGAAGTCTACCAGCGACGTGCAGTCCAACCTCTTATCACAGACCAGTTGATTGACCACTTCATCTGCATTATCAAGAATGCAAGGGGTGTGACAAGCTTTCCGCCTTCCTTGGTTCAATTCAGACAAGAGCAAGTAGAACATTTTCGAAACATGGGGTTGAAAGATATAAGCAAATATGACATAGAACTATTACTCGTTTTATTTGAACTAGTACAGATCCAAGAGGAAACGAACTATCCGAATGGTTGGGTACCAACCAAACTCTGGACAACAATAAAGAACGAAGGGGACAACCTAGAAGAAGTAGCTTACTTGACTGAGGTCGTTGTTCCTAAACGTGAAAACCCAGTCACCCTTGCTGCACGTGACAATTTGCTCTGTGAACTCACAGAGATTATGGGGAAGTCCATTCTAAAGTCTGAGAAGTAGGCCTTCGAAAATTCCTAGTTTTGTTTAGGAAATCGTCCAATGGGGTGCTCTCTTCTCCAAAGAGCAATATGATAAGGACCACAACTCCCCTCCTTTGGTGTTAGGTTCCCAATCCAAAGTGGAAAATGTGTCTGGTTATATTCCCGACTAGTGGCCCTGCTAAGGCCACGCACAAGCCTTGCTTCCAGATCGTGTCCCATCCAATCAACGGAGAACTCTTTGAGCCCTCCGTTGGCACATCAAAGCAGTCTCCACCTTCTTATCTTACGAGGCTGCTTCGGGGAAGGTCAGGACGATGTTGAAATTGGACCCCAATAGGAACGGTAATACCGTGCTGCGGAGAATTCCGAGAATATCCGGTGACAAACCTGGCGCGTACTCACTCCAGAGATCCGCCTGATCCGCAAAGTTCAGGAGATTGTCCAGCTCTTTGTCGTGCAGGGTCATCAGGGGCAACTCATTACCGTTCAACCCGATAATCAGGCCATAAGGCCGAGTCTTCACACTGATTTCGGTAATGCCTTTCTCCGTCAGCTTGCCAATCTGATCCATGGGCAGCGGCGGAATCATCCCTCCGACCATCGCAAACATGAAATTGGTCGAGGATAAACTACCGTCTGGCGCGACCTTGATGGGTAATTCCGTGACACGTCGGTTGGCGGCACTCTCGGCGGCCGCCAAGTCCCGGCTACTCATGATGGAATAGGATCTCCGGGTAGCAGTGGGAATGGGAGACGTCCCCGCTTTCATCGGGAATTTGGCGATGATGCCCATGCCCAGGTTATCCAGTAAGGGCAGTACTCCGCTCACCATGGCCAAAGTGGATTCATTCTGCTCGTCCATGAACAGACTCAGGGCATTCAGGGCAGTTCGCAGTTCTTTATCGCTATAACGGAAACCGAGTATGGGCTTCCCATTCGCCAGAATAGTCATACCCAGAGGATGACTGTCAATTTGAATGTATTGCACATTGCCATCCGTGAAACGGGCAATCATCTCAGGTTCCAGCGAAACCGCATCCAGCCCCGGCAACAGACTCAGGGGCATGTTGAACATCGCCGGGACACCGTCCTCATCGAATTCCAGTATCAGCGCTGGCACATCAATGAATGTGGAATCTTCGGCAGCGGCAGCCGCCGTTTGTCCGCCTGTAGGCCGGTTGGCACAGCCTATCAGCAGGGCTGATAGCAGAATGAACGATATCAACCAGACGGAAATTCGTTTCATTGGGCTTCCTCCTGCGAAACGCACCACAATGGACAGAGCACAAACGGCAAACAGTCCCTGTTTGCACCACCCTGCTGATTTTCTCAAGCATGCAATGCTCATGACGAATGCCCAAGTGCCTGCGTTGCTTTGCTGCCAGAAACGGCTACGCCAGAACACAGCACCCGTTGGGCTTTCGTTGGGGAAAGTATACGCGATCCACGCGATTGCTATCAAACGCTCCCGGCATGGGATAAGTGACGGTTAAACCGAATCCGCTCAGGAGTGGTAGGACAATCTAGGACAATGCTGCCGTGTACGCGGCGATACCTTCCCATTCGCGCCACATGTCAGTGTAAGCCTGCTTGTCTATTACGGCAGCCTGTCGGTGGCTGATGCGGCTGATGACAGCATGTCTCACATGTGGGGACAGATTGGGACCTCCTTCATGGCGAAGCAGGTGATGGGCCAGGATGACATCCCCGGCGTGGCCGGTGATCATAACCGGAGAACCGCTTACCGGAATGGGAGGATTCATGTCCCGTGAAAGAATGTCATGGGGCACCTGTCGGAAGTAGTCTCGAGTCTCCCGATGGGATCGAGGCCAGGCTGTAAAGTTGCCACAGTTGAGTCCTGGCACATCGACCAGATAGACTACGGCAATGACGGTGAAGTCCCGCCGATAGGTACCGAGGGCGCCGCCGTTGGTGCCTGTTCCCGCCGCATCCAAATGTCCTTCCAGTGGTGGGGCTTCTTCCCCGATGGGTAAAGGGAAGCGGGGAGCAATCTGCACTTCCGATACAGGTAATACATTGCCCGTTCCCAGCAGAGACTCCACCAAAGACAAGAGTGGAGGCCGATCAAAAATGTCGGTCAGCACGGGAGCGTGACGCAGTTCAGCACAAAAGGCATTGACCCGATACCGCTCAGGATCAGCTCCCGTCTTGCCTACATGGCCAATGGAGTGATTGATGGCCTGCAGGGCCTCCCGTACCCTCGTGGGAGGAATGACAGCGGAGACCTTCACAAATCCTTCTTCCACAAAGATTTTTTTCTGTTCGGAGGTCAGCATATACGGAGTCCTGTGCCGGAGAAATGAAGGGGAGTGTCAGCTTGACATTGACTGAATACAGGACCATCAGGTGATCTTCCACGGACTGAAATTATACGCAAGCGGGCCGGGTTTCCCTGTCTCGACTCCCTTGCTCCGTCCCGCTCTGGAATACCTGGAGCGTCAGACCTTTCAAGCCGACCGGCTTCCGGAATGATCGGTTTTCCGCTCTGACCCTATCTCTTCCCGAGCATTCCCTATGCAACACGGTAACGGACAGAGTTTCCCCTGTCGATCTGCCCAGTCCTGTTTGCGTACGGACAGGACCGGGTTCGAAAAAGGCCCATGGTAGCTCTATACCGTGGGTGTTATCATAGAGGCTAGAAGGATATGGACATGACTAGGTGAAAGTGAGGCTTTCAGAATACCTCCAACCTTTTCGTGTCCATCAACCTGCATCGCAGGTCCGAAATTGCATTGTAGCTATGACTGCATACGCCGAGTACGAATTTCGGATGGGCCGGGAATTTTACCGGAATGTCCTGTCCCAGCGTTCTCCCTTGGAGACGCATGAACAGAAACTTTGCATTGAGGCTGTTTTCAAATTCAGAGCCAATCCCTACCAGTTGGGTGTAGGGTTTGAGGCTTTGAACGGACCCCAAGGCCGCAATCTCTATGCGATTCGCGGTGATCGCGACCTCCGTGTCCTGCTAGCCATCGATGATGAACGCCAGATCTGCGTTCTGGCCAATGCCGGTCATCATGACATTTATAAAGGCTGGGTCAAGAACGCCCAGCATTACTATGATCCAGATGATGCCGTGCGCATGCACGGTAGTGTGCGCGAGGCACGCACGCTGGATGATTTTCGTGAGGCTCTGGAGCAAGCCTGGGCCAGCGATTTCGACCAGTGGGGCGTGTTTCTGCATCCAGACGAAGAACACCTGATCCAGGCACGTTGGCAGGGAGCCGCCCGTATTCGGGGTACAGCCGGAACGGGCAAGACAGTGGTGGCACTGCACCGGGCCGTTGCCTTGGCTGAGCGCTATCCCCAAGAACGGATTCTGTTAACTGCGCCCCACCGGGCCTTGTGCAAGCGCCTGCAGGTCCTGTACAGACGTCTGCTCCAAGCCCGGGACAACGTGGAGTTCACCCATATTGATGATCTGGCTCTGGCTTTATGTGGAGGTATTACGGCTGGACGCTGGGTCGATCAGACACAGGTCAATGCCGCCTTTGAAGCGGCCTATCAACGTGTCATTGTCGGCACGCCCTTGGCTCAGCTGGGCCGCACCTACCTCAGGGAAGAAATCGAGATTGTCATCAAGGGCCGGGGCGTAGGTCAGGCGGCTACCTATCTGGACACGGACAGTTTCGAACGGTTGGGGCGGAAATGTTCTTTCCCGCTGTCCATTCGGGCTCAGGTCTGGGCTTTGCATGAGGCTTGGAACAGTGAGATGCAGGTGCGCCATACCGTACACCGCTGGGACAATACCCGTTTGGCGCGCGATAATGCCCGTCGCCTGTCCCGGGGAATTTACCGGTGCGCCATTGTAGACGAGTCCCAGGACATGCCCCTTGTGTCTATGCAACTGGTAAGAGCCTTGGTGGCCGGAGTCCCTGAGAATCCCCTGCCAGCGGATGGTATTTTGCTGCTGGATGACGCTGCCCAGCGTTTTTATGCCGGAGGATTTAGACCCAGCTGGGCGGACCTGAATGTCAAGGGACGATCCTTTGGTCTGAACATCAACTACCGTAATGTGCAGCCTATTATTGAGGCTGCGCAGGAAGTACGAGGCAATGAACTGCTGGTACGGGAAGATGGTACGGACAATGTGGAGGCCCACAATTATCACGATGGCGGCCATATGCCCTGGCTTGTCCGCGTGGCTGACACTGCAGGGGAAATGCATTTCATGCGGGATGAAATCCAGCGCTTAACCCAAGACGAAGGGTACAGGCTGGGAGAAATCGGTATCCTGGCCCGGAGCAGACAGGAAGTCGCCAGTATCATGGGTTTTCTGGAACGTGAGAGTGGTTTTGCCTGTTCCAGGCTGGGTCAAACAGTGCAGAAAGATACCGTACAGGTGGGAACCTTCGGGTCCTGCAAGGGTTTCGAGTTCCGCGCGGTTTTTATCCCCCGACTCTCTCAGGCCTGTTTCCCCCGGATGCCTCAAACCGTGGGAGGCCAGGACCCAAAGGGTACGGACAAGGGTAAGATCGGTGTCGGGGAACGGCTGGCGGTAGAACAGGAGGCGCGGCAATTGGAACTGGACCGACTCTATGCCGCCATGACCCGGGCCCGGGAGTATCTGGTCCTGATTGCCGATAGCGAACCGTGTACCGAAATTCAATCGGCGATGCATCGTTTCGCGTGCAAGGATCTGTCTCCCATGTATGGTGGTACTGCCCCTTGACAGGATAATTTCGGACTTGTCAAGCAGGCTCGACCCTTTACTCAGAAACTTGCCTTGCACCATAAGGCCTTCCCCTAAGCCACCGAAGGCACTGGCGTTGCCCTCCTATCCCCTGAATGTGGAATTGTGCCCTGAATCCTGTGGTACGATGGAGCGGATTCTTTATGGCTGTTATGCTTGCTCCTGATGCCCAAACGCACTGACATTGAAACGGTCCTCATCATAGGATCTGGCCCCATTGTCATCGGGCAAGCCTGCGAGTTTGATTATTCCGGCGTGCAGGCCTGCAAGGCTCTCCGTCAGGCTGGCTACCGTATCGTGCTGGTGAATTCCAATCCGGCTACCATCATGACCGATCCGGAAATGGCGGACGTGACCTATGTCGAACCCCTGACCTGCGAGTATCTGACCAAGATCATTGCCAAGGAAAAGCCGGATGCCCTGTTACCGACCGTGGGTGGTCAGACTGGCCTGAACCTGGCCGTGGAACTGGCGGAAGCCGGGATTCTGGAAGAGCATGGGGTAGAACTCATTGGCGCCCGTCTGGAGTCCATGCAGATCGCAGAAGATCGGGAAAAGTTCAAGCAAGCCATCACGCAGTACGGTCTCGAATCTCCCCGCTCCTTTCTGGCTCATTCCCTGGACGAAGCCCGGCACCATGCGGAGACGCTGGGACAGTTTCCCATATTCATACGGCCCAGTTTCACGCTGGGCGGCAGCGGTGCCGGTACGGTATTCTCACCGGATGAATTTGAGGCCAAAGTTAGCTGGGGCCTGCGGGAAAGCCCTGTAGGCAGTGTCTTGGTGGAAGAGTCGCTCATTGGCTGGAAGGAATACGAACTGGAGGTCATGCGCGACGGGGCAGACAATTATGTCGTGGTCTGCTCCATTGAAAATCTGGATGCCATGGGCGTGCATACCGGAGACAGTATTACGGTGGCTCCGGCCCAGACCCTGACCGACAAGGAACTGCAGCGTCTCCGCAACCAGGCCCGCCTCGTGATGCGGGCCGTCGGTGTTGAAACCGGTGGCTCCAATGTCCAGTTTGCGGTACATCCCGAGACCGGACGGGTTGTGGTCATTGAGATGAATCCTCGGGTGTCCCGTTCCAGTGCCCTGGCTTCGAAGGCGACTGGTTTCCCCATTGCCAAATGGGCGGCCCTGGTTGCCGTGGGCTACAATCTGGATGAATTGACCAACGATATCACCCAACGTACGGTGGCAGCCTTTGAACCCTCCATCGACTATGTGGTGGTCAAGATTCCCCGCTGGGCCTTCGAGAAGTTCAGTGGTGTGGATCGGGAACTGGGTCCCCAGATGAAATCCGTAGGCGAGGTCATGGCCATTGGCCGTACCTTCAAGGCGGCCTTGCAGAAGGGTGTCCGCAGTTTGGAAATTGGCCGCCATGGTTGGGGAACTCTGGACGAAGAGCCGGAAACATCTGGCCCTGTTCCGGATGAGGAACTCACTTCCCTGTTACGGGTACCCAACCGGGATCGTCTGTTTGCGGTTTACACTGCCCTGGATCGGAAGTGGGACTTGACCACCATCTGCCGCCTCACCGGCTTCGATCTCTGGTTTGTAGATCAGCTGGAGCAGCTGCACACCTTCGCCCAATCCCTGCAGGCTCTGGATCCCCCCACTCTGATGCAGGCCAAACGGCTGGGATTCAGTGATGCCCAGATCGCGGAACTTCTGAATCGGAATGCCCAACCTGCATCTGACCAGGTGTGGCAGGAAGCGGATGTTCGCCAGCGTCGGGTAGAGGCATCCATTCAGCCCACCTATCATCAGGTGGATACCTGTGCGGCTGAATTCCAGGCTTTTACCCCTTACCTCTACAGCAGTTATGATCTGGGCGATGAAGCCTTGCCCAACGACACCAGGAAGGTCATCATTTTGGGTGGTGGTCCCAACCGCATCGGTCAGGGTATTGAATTTGACTACTGTTGTGTCCATGCCAGTATGGCATTACAGGAACTGGGTTATGAAACCATTATGGTCAACTGTAATCCAGAAACGGTTAGTACCGACTATGACACCAGTACCCGCCTGTATTTTGAGCCCCTGACGCACGAAGATGTGCTCCATATTGTGGAACGGGAAGCCCGCACCGGTTCCCTGGCCGGGCTCATCGTGCAATACGGAGGACAGACACCGCTCAATCTGGTAGCTGGCCTGGAAGCGGCCGGTGCACCGATCCTGGGCACAACACCTGCCAGCATTGATCTGGCCGAGGATCGGGATCAGTTCAGCCAGATTCTGGTCCAGCTGGGCATTCCGGCTCCCGCCCATGGGATAGCCCACAATATGGAAGAAGCCTTGCAGGTCGTGGAGCAGATTGGCTATCCCGTTGTGGTACGCCCTTCGTACGTGTTGGGAGGTCGGGCCATGGCCATCGTGTACAGTGTGGAAGATCTGCAGCGGTACATGCAGGAAGCCACCCAAGTATCCCCCAATCATCCTGTCTTTGTGGATCAGTTTCTGGAAGAGGCGGTGGAAGTCGATGTGGATGCCATTTGTGATGGCGAACGCATCGTAATCGGGGGCATCATGCAACACATCGAAGCGGCCGGGGTCCACAGTGGGGACAGCGCCTGTGTGTTGCCGCCTTTCCGTATCAGTGAGTACCATCTGACCCAATTGCGGTGCTATACCGAACAGTTGGGTAAGGCTCTGGCGGTGTGTGGTCTGATGAACGTGCAATATGCCATCAAGGATGATGCAGTGTATGTACTAGAAGTAAATCCCCGGGCCAGCCGTACCATTCCCTATGTCAGCAAGGCCACAGGGATACCCTTGGCCAAGATTGCGGCCAAGGCCATGCTGGGAATCTCACTGGAAACGCAGGGATTGACCGCCGAACCCACGCTGGACGGATTCTTCGTCAAGGAAGCTGTTCTGCCCTGGACCAAATTTGATGGTGTGGATACACTGCTCGGTCCCGAAATGCGATCTACCGGGGAGGTCATGGGACATGCGCCCCGGTTTGGGCAAGCCTTTGCCAAGAGCCAGGCCCAAGCGGGCACCACCTTGCCAACGTCAGGCGGTGTGCTGATCACAGTCAATGATTTCGACAAGAGCGATGCACTCCGCATCGCCCGGGATCTGGCACGTCTGGGTTTCACCCTTTATGCTACGGAGGGCACTGGGCAATTCATTGCTCGGGCTGACATTCCGGTTACCGTACTGGCAAAGGCAGGCCAGGCAGACCGGACAGTGCTGGATGCCATGCGAACTGGCGAAATTCAGTTGATCATCAATACCCCACTGGGATCGCGAAGCCACCAACATGGAGTCCAGATTCGTACATTGGCCACGCGCCTGGGGATCCCTCTGGTCACCACTATTCCGGCCGCTGTGGCGGCTCTGAACGGCATCCAGGATCTGTGCCGGTTTGAGGGGGAAATCCGCAGTTTGCAGGAGTATGCAATGGCATGACCCAGACGGCAATCCTGGCCCTGCATGATGGTACGCTCCTGACGGGACTGGCCTTCGGAGCACAAACTACCGCTGTGGGGGAAGTGGTATTCAATACCTGCCTGACCGGTTACCAGGAAGTGATCACGGATCCTTCCTATCATGGCCAAATGGTCTGCATGACTACCCCTCATGTGGGGAATACGGGTATCAACACTGAGGACCTGGAGAGCCACTACCCACGCATAACCGCCTTTATCGTGCGGGAAGTCAGCCGGGTTGTGTCCAATTGGCGGGCGTATACCTCTTTGCCCGCGTGGCTGGAAGAACACGGCGTACCAGGTATTAGCGATGTGGATACCCGGTGGCTGACCCGCAAGATCCGGGAACAGGGGGTGATGCATGCCGCCCTGTGTACAGACGGATCGCATACGTCGGACGAACTCTTGCAGATGGCTCAGACTTGGCCAGGTCTGGATGGCCAGGACTTGGTGAAGGAAGTAACATGCACGGAAACCTTTCCTTGGCTGGAAGATACTGATGAAGCCTGGATACCCGTTACACCGGGTGATTGGCCTGCGGCCAGCTCCAGTTCAGGTAATGACTCTGCGCCAACCCCCCTGGTAGTAGCCTATGACTTTGGTATCAAGCACAATATTTTGCGGCGCCTGGCCAGTCATGGTTTGCGGGTATTGGTAGTTCCCGCCCAGACTCCCGCTGCGGAGTTACTGGCTCTGGATCCAGATGGCATTTTTCTGAGCAATGGGCCAGGAGATCCCAGGGCGTTACCTTATGCAACGGACGCTGCCCGAGAACTCATGGAGAGTCATATACCCCTGTTCGGCATCTGTCTGGGACATCAAATCATCGCGCAGGCCTTGGGGGCGGAAATCATCAAGCTCAAATTTGGCCATCATGGGGGTAATCAGCCGGTAAGCAATCTGGATGTGGGCAATGTTCAGATTACCTCCCAGAATCACAACTACAGTGTGCAGCAGGGGAACTTGCCGGACAATGTGGAAGTCACCCATTGGAATCTGAATGATCAGACGGTGGAGGGACTGAGGCTGAAAGATCGTCCAGTCTTCTGCGTCCAGTATCATCCCGAAGCCAGTCCCGGCCCGCATGATGCGGATCTTCTCTTCGCTCAATTTGCCGACAAGGTCAAAGCATACGCCGCCCACCGGGCTTCCTGACAGAACTGAGGCAAGGGCCTCCCCATGTCGCTAACAGGCCAATAGCCCGCATGTGTCTGTAGCCTGTTCCCGGCTCTTTCTGGATGAGTTCGCCATCTCCTATCCCAATGGCCTGAACAAGAGCGGGAACATCGCCCGCCGTTATGCGGTCACCGGGGCTGCCCATAACCTATGTCATCCATCCCGCGGGTCATGTGGCAGGCAATAACAACGGTCTCTTGACACAGGATCAGTTCCAGGCTTGGCTGGCCCAGATAAAGCCCCTGATGGTATCTGGTACAGTTGCAGGTATCCAGGATTCCTTTCACAGGAAAAAGGAAGTTTCCACGGCGGTTGGGATAGACCGATATCCCACGTATGAGGGTGGACGTTTCTTTCTTGGTCCCACCTTGGCACAGGACCGTCGGACGACAGCGTACCAAGCGGCAGAGCATGTCCTCCCATGCAGAAGGTGCGGCTATGGGTGTGTCCGTACGTTAATACGATGCCGCAATTCAGGAACGTGATGGACAGATACCTGCTTGTTCGGCGATACGGTGGTACTCCATATCCGGCGCAGGCATGTCACCCGTAGAACCTATGTGGACCTGTCCCTGTCCACGGTCTTCTCATGAACAAGGAAATGAACCAGTCCGCCTCTGGGACTATCCCGAGGGGACACCCGGAAGCCGAGTGGGACGAAGGCAGGCTACGGCAATGGGCGATCCTGTCACCTTGTGGAGAACCAATTATCCACAATTGTACTGCCGTCGTCTTGGCTGAGACTATATCTCCCTAATTTCATACTATCTGCAGCAATCCCGGTTCGGACACCGCCCCGATGTCTCATGTCTAGGGTGATGAGGGAGGATTATATAGGGTCTGTACTTCGTGCTCAATTCGGGGTGATTCCGCTGTATCGTCCTTGACGAAATTCAGGCCTAACCCCACGATAGAGACTCTGCGGTCACGAAATCTGTCGATGTATTTTCGCACCTTGATCTGTTCCAAAGCTTCTTGGGCGGATCTGTTGTACTTCAATTCCATAACGCACACGTGATCCTGGAACTCGTGTGCCCGATCAAAGCGGCCTCCCCATACCGCTACCTCCGACTGACATTCCAACTGCATTACATAGCTTAGTACATCCAGAATGATGTGAAAATCACTTTCTTCCTTGAGCTTTTCTGCAGGAATTCTCGCTACCAGGGGTAACAGACGCTCACAGAACGTCGCATAGTCGCGGTGTTCCAAGGCCCGGCGCATCATGTCCAACTGCTCGCGCTTGGGCCATTGAGCCCCGGCTCCGTGCAGATACTCCCAGAGTTCCAGCATGTAGGAGTCCTTGACCTCCCGGTTAGGGTAGTCCAGCTGTAGAGGGTCCCCAGAATGTCCCCCGCGCAAGGTATAGTAGCCTGTCTGCAGCATGAGGGCAGCGTAATCCAGATTGTCCAGGTTATAGCTGACGCGAGCCAAGCAGGACAGATCCGGTTGTTCCGGAGGAAACGTGTATTTGCCGCGCCGGATCAGGCGGGTCAGCAGATCAGGCGTGTCCGAATTGGACCAGTGATTGGTCAACTGGCCTTCCCGCCAGGCCTGATCCGAGTCACGCAACAACCATTCATCCACACTGGACAACAGGGTAAACGGGTTGTATACCAACTCAATGCCCGCCTGGTGTACGGAAAACAGGTAGCCGTTGTAGTACTCCTGCAAATAGGAACGCAAGGTGGGGAGGGACCAGCCGATGTTGTGCGCAATTCGCTCCAGATAGGGTGTCAAGTATTTGGTCACTTCCTGTTCCGTAAAACCACAAAGGGTCGCGTAGCGGGGGTCCTCGGTGATGTCTTTCATATTGTTGATGGCCGAGAACAGATTCACTTTGCCAAAGCGGCTGACGCCCGTAAAAAACACAAAATGCAGATCGTCACCGGCTGACTTGAGAATGCCATAAAATTCGTGCAGTTCATCCAGCACCGGCTCAAGATGGGCCTCAGCCGACGGTTTGCCGATCAGATAGGTAATGGGAGCGTCGTATTCGTCTATCAGTATGGCGGGATTGAGTCCGTAATGGTCTTGCAGACAACGAATCAGATGTTCCAGATACTCGGCCGGACTGATGCTCATATCCGGGCGTATGATAGTTGGGTCGTACGCAACCTTGACGCCCCGCCGGTGCCACTGACCGTACTTGCCCCAAAGAAGTGAGGTCAGTTTGCCTCTTACCTGGTCATGGGCACTTCCCTGAACTGCGGACATGTCCAGCCGTATAACAGGTCGTATGGGCTGGGAACACCAGGTATTGTAGCCTGCCGTACCGGCAAACAGTTCGTCAGGTTTGTGCAACTGAGTTGCCTGATGATGAAGGTGTGTGCCCTGAAACCAGGCTTCCAGCGTGGAGACCAGCAGGCTCTTGCCGAAACGCCGGGGCCTTGCCAGAAATACATATTTCGTTTGCAATTCTGGAGTACCCCTATGAGAGCTGTGCTTCGGGGCGAGTAAAGTGGCAAAGTGAGGAGTCTTGTCTACATATAATTCATGATTAAGCCGAATCGAAACATAGTCAGCCTGATCGGTATGCAGTCCTGGCAAGTGGGTGGGCAACAGATCGGTCATGGCAAGATCCCGTAAGGCCGACAGGGAACCTGCATTGTAACAAAAGGGGCTTAGGTGGCGGCGCTGAGGACGCCATGAGCAGATTCCCTGCCCGGGGCTCTTGGCCCCTACAGAGACAGAATTCGCATGTCTATTGTATGGCATGCGGGGTATCCGTACCCCGTATCCAAAATCATGGGTGGAAAGGGTCAAATTCACAAGCACAGGTTGTATACACAACCTGCTGTGCTTTAGGATTCGAAGATAGTATCACGGTTCGGTTCCTGTCGTTTGTATGGGCCATCTGCGCCCCAACAGTTTGACGCCCAGAAAAGGACTCCACCATGGGGGTATCCAATTCCTGAGGACCGGGCTTTGGCACGGACGCGGGCCACTCCTTGGCATCGTCGGAATGGATATGGCCTGCCGAAAGGTCAGGGGTTGATCGCTCGCGGTATGAGCCGCATGTGCGGCCTCTTATATCGTCTTGTTTTGGGATTCACATCAGGTCCCCATTTCTAAGCCAGCATTTCTGCGCCAAGCGATCATGTCCAACCACCGGGTTCACCCCATACCAGATACGCTGACCGCGTTGCAAGGGATTCAGGAGTCCTTAGCCGAAGCCCAAAGCCAGAATCCCCTCGCCCCTGCCTGGCTCCTTATGCCCAGTGCACTCGTACCCGAGTGGCGGCGCTATCAGGGAAGTTGCCTGAACGTAAGGGCCGGGACTTTCATCCACATCAGCCAATGGCTTCTGGATCAGAAAGGTAGACCTCCGGTCATACTGTCTGGTGCCAAGCGGCAGCGTTTCCTGCAGCTTCTCATCCAGAGGGTCCATGACCACACTCCCCTGCAAGTGTTGGGGGACTGTGTCCATCTGTCGGGTTTCAGCCGGCATCTGGGGCTATGGCTGGAGGAAATGAAGCAGCAGGAAATCTCGCTGTCCCGCTTTCAGGTTTATGCCGAGGAATCCCAGGACCCCCGGGAACAGGACTTGGCTCTGTTGTACCAGGCTTATGCAGAGCATCTCCAGTCATCTTCGTGGCTGGATGAACCCGGTGCCATGGTCCAAGCCTGTCAGGTATTGCAAGAGGAGGACCGATCCTGGCTGTCCCTGGCCTTCGTGGGCATCGCTGGCCATGTCCAGTTCTCTCCCCTGCAGAAACACCTGATTCGCAGTCTGGCCGCTTGCACACCTACAAGCCGGATCTTTTTGCCCGTAAGCTCTGATTGTGAGGATTTGACCGCTGAAATTGCTGGGGATCTGGGCTTTGCGTGTGCCGATGCTGCGTCTGGAAGTACCCGCCGTCCTCCTCCCGTACCCCACCAGATGGAGGCTCCTTCACAGGAACAGGAAGTTCGCGGGGTGCTACGGGCCATAAAGCGCCTCTGGGTGGTGGAAGAGGTTCCTGTAGCCAACATCTCTCTGTGTGTTTCCCGCATGGACTCCTATGCCCCATTGCTGGATGCCGTGGCGGAAGAATATGGTCTACCCCTGGATCTGTCTGTATCCCTATCGTCTCATCCTCTGTTTGTGATACTGCGTCAGGTCCTGACCCTTTTCCCTGACCTGCCTTGGCGTCAAGGGTGGCAAGTCCTCCGATCGCCATTTCTGCACCAGTCGCTTCTGACCGCAGCAGAACTGGATACAGCGTACCGCCTGACGGCTGCCTGTCGGGTCATCCAGGGGCAAGACCAATGGGATGCTCCTTTTACCCAAGACTATGACTGGAGGCAGGCAGGACGTCATCTGCAGGATCTGGAAGAGGCAGATCTCCAGGACTTGCACGCTCGGCTTCAGGCGCTTTGGACCGCTCTGAAGCCGAGGGATGGACAGTTATATTGGGACTGGATTCATGATCTTGTAGCTGAGACTTCCTCTCATCCCGTGCAACTGGTGATACCCGATACGTTAGCGGACTCTGAACGGCAAGCAGGACAGTATGTGCTCGACACCTTACGACAGGTGGTGGCCGAGCTACAAGCGGAAGCTAAACGCTTGCCCTTTGCCTCTGAGTCTGAAGCACGCCACTACCTGTTGCAGCGGCTGTCGGATGTCAAGTACCGTAAACAGAAACGTGATGGAGCGATAAGGGTCCTTGCCTTTACAGAGAGTTGGATGCTGCCTTCCGAACACCTGTTCGTGCTGGGTATGAACGAACGTTCACTGCCCCATACGCCCAACGCCGGGCCTTTCTATGCCTGGCCAGAGAGGAGTGGACATGCCCTGCCCCTGCAGAATCATGATTTTCGCATTGATAGGCTGCGATGGGCTGTCCTGCAAGCCAATTGCCGCACGGCCCTGCATCTCAGTCGTCCTACAGATGTGGCTGACATGCCGTCAACAGCCCCTTCCCCCTATTGGAATCTGGAAGCTTCCTGTACCCAGATGGAGCGTCTGTCCGTGCCGCATTCTGTGGAAGCAGCCTCCCCGTCGGAACTGTTGCAGGCCCTGCTCCGGGATAGCCCTGCGGTGTATCCCGCCTCGTTGCAGGCGCCTATTGACAAGGCCCGGACGCTGGCAGACATTACCGACCTGCGTTATTCCTATAGCGCACCGGGCATCTACGAAGGAATCCTACGCACTGGGGAGATAGGCAGGGATCTGCAGGGCCAGTTTGGTCCCAATCATGCCTGGAGTCCCACAGCCCTGGGTGAATACGCGCGGTGTCCCATGGGATTCCTGGTGAAGCATGTATTGCAACTGGAACCCCCACCAACTCCAACTCCGGGGCTGGACACACGAATCCGGGGACTCCTGCTCCATGCGATACTGCAGGAACTGTATCAGTGGATCCGTGATGAACAGGTACCTATGGTGGAAAGCCAATGGGAACACATCCGTAACTATCTCGAACGCATTTGTGCAGAGCAATGGTCCAGGGCAGGTTGGCGTTACCTGTTTCAGCCCTATGCTCTGGCCCGGTTTGAATTGCGTGAACTCAAACTCTATGCCCAGTGGTGTATCCGCAACGACTTGGCAGAGTCCCCGGACCAGGTGGAGTGGGAACCCTATGCGCTGGAATGGAACATTGCTGGTGAGGGGATAGTCATAACCGAAGGGGTAGACAGGCCCTTTCGCCTGCGCGGCATCGTAGACAGACTGGATCAGAATCGGGAAGGCCAGATGCGGGTGATTGACTACAAGACCCGCAAGGCCTTCTATTCAGGCAGGGAACTGGAATTGGCTCTTACAAATCAGGCTGTGCTCTACCGTATGGCGGCCACGGAAGCCGGTTACGAGGTGCAGGAATGTGGATACCGCATGCTGCTCCATACTGAAGATGGCAAGTTACGGAATATCCCCAAGGACGATGTGGCGACAGCTATGATCCAACGGATTCAGAGGCATCAGAACGCCATTCGCGCAGGGCACTTTCCCAATGCGCCGGCCGACCTGGAAGAGAGCGGACGCAAGTGTACCGGCTACTGTGAACTGGCGGATTTTTGTCAGCCTACCTACAGCAGTCAGCGCAAGGCAACTCAGGGAAAATGAGGCATGAGCGTTTTCCCTCACACGCCTGAACAGAAGGAAGCGATTGAAACCCTGGACCGCAATTTGATCGTGCTGGCCAGTGCCGGTACAGGCAAAACGCATGTCCTGGTCCAGCGTTTCCTATATCTGCTGGAGCAAAAGCCCAGATGGCCTCTGGCTTCCATCATAGCCATAACGTTCACGAAGAAGGCGGCCCAGCAGATGCGCACCCGGTTACGAGCTGGCATTCAGGAAAAGATCCGGAAAGCAGATCCTGATGACCGATGGCTGCAGCGTCTGGATGAACTGGATCGCCTGCAGGTTTCAACAGTACATAGTCTGTGTGAAACCATCTTGCATGAACATGCGCTGGAGGCCGATCTCGATCCCGACTTCCGCGTGCTGGATGAACTGGAAGCCAACCAGTTGCAGGAGCGGGCCCTTGAAGGCATGTTCCAGGAACTGGAGGAAAGCGGTGGTTCGTGTCTGGAACTGCTGAACCAATACACACTGCAGGATTTTCGGACAACCCTACAGTTCATGTTTCAAAAACGGAGCACACTGCATAGTGCGCTGGCCGGTCAGGACACACTGGATCTGGAACAATGGCAGTCCCAATCCCTTGCCTTGGTCCAAAGGGAACGCCGGGACAAGTGGAATCAGTATCAACAGCAACATCCCGAGTTGGCGACCGCCATGGACTGGTTGGCCAGTTCGCCCTGGTACCCTTCGAGTGACAAGCTGGGAGAGAAAATGGAACCGGCCATGAACGCCGGGCAGGCACTCCAGAACCAGGACTGGACAGAGGCCATATCTTTCCTGGGTTCAGGAGGCTTGGGTCGTATGCAGGGCGGGACCAAAGGTAACTGGCGCTCTCAGGAAGCGCTTGACCAGGCCAAGGACAACATCAGGGCAGTCAATGACGCTCTCAAATTCCTCCAGGAGCAGTCATTTCAGGTACAGGAACTGATTGACCCTCGGGAAGGTCCTGCGCTGGCACTGTGGCTAGAGGCCAGAGCCTTGGCCGAGAAGCATTATCAGGCATTGAAACGGGATCAGGCCTGCCTGGATTTCGACGATCTGGAACTTCTGACCCAGCGCCTGCTGGCTCAGGCTGCGCAGGATACCACCAGTCGGGTGGCCCAGCGGCAGGCAGGGATCAACCATGTGCTGGTGGACGAACACCAGGATATCAATCCCGTGCAGCAGCAAATCATCAACTTTCTGGCACCCGAGGAAGTGCCGGGCAAACTCTTTGTCGTTGGGGATACGAAGCAAAGTATCTACCGTTTCCGGCAGGCTCAAGTGACGGAATTCGCCGATCTGGCCGTGTCTTTGCGCGAAATCACCGGATGGCCGGAAACCCAGCTCAACCGGTCCTTCCGTTCCCATAGCCCTATGGTGGCGGCGACCAATCACCTGTTTACCCACATTCTGCAGCCTCTGCATGGATCTGAGTTCGCCTCGTATGAAGCCAAGCCCATGGACTTGCAGTCGGATCTGCCTGCACCGGGCTCTGATCCCTGTCTGGAACTCCATGTCGTACGCCCGCCGGATACAGAAGGATCATCGGCCACGACCCATGAGCAAAAGCTATACGAGGCTCAGGTGCTGGTACAGAGAATTGGGCAATTGCAATCCGCAGGACGGCTAATTCGGGGCGAAGACGGTGCATTGCGTCCCCTAAGTCTGGATGACGTGGTCATTCTCATGCGGTCCATGGGAGACTTGGCCCTGTATGAGTTTGTCCTGCGCCAGGCACAGATGCCCTACCAGGTAGTCACTGGCACCGCCTTGAAGCACCAGACTCATGTCCGCAACCTATTAGCCCTGCTGAAGCATCTGGAGAATCCCGGAGATGATTTCAGTTTGGCCGTTGCCCTGCGCTCTACCCTGTTCGGCCTGAATGATGAAACCCTGTATCTGTTGGCACGAGAGACACGACAGCAAGCCAAACCCCTGGCCTGCTTCCCGCAGCTGCCGGACCCACTGACGAACCAGCCCGATCGTGTACAACAAGCCGGAGACATTCTGGAAAGATTGTATGCCCAAGTTCATCTGCTGGCACCTGACCGGATGATTCAAAGCATTTTGGACGAGACAGGATATGAGGCGACCTGTATGGCGGATCCGGTACGGTACCGGGGTGTGCGACATCTTGAGGATATCCAGGCTCTGCACAGCTACGCCCGTCAACAGCAAGACCTGAGTCTGGGCGAATTCCTGGATCACTTTGAGGCCGTGGAAATCAGGCGGGTACGAAGCGAGGATGAGAACCCGGCTGCCTCTACGCAGGAAACGGGCGAAGCCGCTGTCCGGATCATGACGATTCATGCGGCCAAAGGCCTTGAATTTCCTGTAGTCTGTGTGCCTCAGACGGATCGCGAACTGGGTGGCAACTGGTCCCGTGGGTTACAGTCTATGGTGACATTCGACTCCTCTGGCGGCATGGCCTGTCTGCTGCGCAACGAAAGGGGTGAGACTGAAAAATCCGTGGGTTACCAGGCCATGATGAGTCAGGACCAGCAAATGGAATACGCCGAGACCAAGCGTATATTCTATGTGGCCTGTACCCGTGCCGCCGACCTGCTACTGATGACGGGCAGACTCCAAAAGTCAACTCTCAAACGCCGCAAAGGTACGAATTTCACGAAAAACTGGTTGACAGATGTATTTGAAGCGTTTGAGTTGGATCCGGACGATTTTGTCACCCCAGACTATCAGGCCAGAGCTTTCGATGACTTTGCCCTGGGCTGTTACGGTTACCTGACAGACCAGCCCATGACGGAAATTCCTCTACGCCGGGAAGTAGCAACACTTCACCCGAGCCAGAGAGAAGGGCTGAGGGATATACCTTTGCTCAGTCGCATACCCGAGCCAGTTTCTGCCACCGAATATCCGCAGGCAACAACCTACGCCATGCAACGGGGTACGCTGGCTCATAACATTCTGGATCCCTGGGATGTCTGGGTTGGCCTGTCTCCCTCATCGCTGTACGAATACGCCGTACAAAAGGCTCACCAACTGCACATCGGGTCCGATGAAATGCCCAGGCAACTGGTCTCATTCTTGCTGGCCTTGCGCGATACGCCGGAAGCACGAGAAATCTCACAGGCGCAGGAGAGATTCAGCGAGATGCCCGTAGTCATGACGATGGCTGGACATACACAGTTGTTAAGGCTGGACTTGGTTTACCGGGACGGTCAGGGATGCTGGAATTTGGTGGATTGGAAGACGGAGCGTCTGGAAGGCAACGACACGGAGCGGGTCAAGCAACGATATCTCCCTGCCCTTGCGGCCTATGTCCGGGCGTTTCATGCCTGTACGGGACGGTATCCCCGGACACGCCTGTGTTTCCTTTCGTCCCGGGTCCGTTGGGTACCCTTGACCCGGGACGAACTGTTAGAGACGGAACCGGCTTCAGAAATTGCACCGGATATCTGATCAGGCCAAGATAAGCAGGGATAGGTAATCCTGGCAGGCCTTGGACTTCCTCTCCCTGACTCATGTCCTGGCTGTAACCGCCCTGCACAACGTCATCAACCGAGTTTTGTTTCTCAAATTTGCAGACAGATTCCTGTATTGTTGAAATCCTTATCCCATCACCGTTTTGTTGCCTGGGTTCTGATAGCGGTCTCCATCAGCCTACAGTGCGGACTGGGACTGTGGAATGCCAATCGATTTCCCCTGTCGGGAGATGAAGCCCTGTATGCCTTCTGGGGACGCCACTGGCTGGAGCACCAGGATCCCCTGTTTCTGGCTCACTGGATCGACAAGCCACCCCTGTACCTCTGGGGGCAGACGTTGTCCTTTGCCATCTGGGGTGCAACCCAGGCGGCTGCCCGTTATGTGAACATAGTTGCCACATCCCTGCTGACGGGGCTGCTCTGTGGCTATGCCTGTCGCTCCTGGGGAATATGGGCCGGTGTGGTGGCAATGGGTTTAGCCACCCTGAACCCGCTCTTTCGGGCCTATGCTCCGACTGGTCTAACCGATCCCCTGCTGATTCTGTGGAGCACGCTTTCTCTCCTCCTGGCATGGAAGCGCAGGTATGGGGGATCAGGACTGGCCCTGGCCCTGGCTTTGTTTACCAAACAGATCGCCGTACTCCACATTCCTCTTGTCCTGGGCGCTATTTATCTGGATCAGCCTCAAGCGTGGAGAACTGCGCTGCGCCAATGGGGCACCGGATTTCTTGTCGTTGCCCTGCCGTTGCAGGTATGGGATATGCTGCGCTGGTTCCAGGCCCCCTCCTTCTGGGTACTGGGTTTTGAGCACTACGCTCCTCTGCGCTGGGTGTCAGTCACCCAGTGGATTCCGCGTAGCCAAGCTTGGGCTCTGTTACTGCCCTCTGTTTGGGGTTCCTGGCTGGGGTGGCTGGGCTGGGCAGGTCTAATGGCTTTGGCATATGGGCAGGTTCGGAAACGAATCGCATGGGTAGACCGGGAAGAACGGCAGATCCTGTGGCTGTTAGTTTGGTCGGGAGGGTATCTCCTGGTGCATCTGGTCATGACGTTCAATGTCTGGACGCGCTATTTGCTACCCCTGGTGCCCAATGCCATTCTGGCTACCGTCTGGGCCATGAAGACGCTTTGGACACGTGAAACCAAATCTTGGATCTTGGGATCCGGCTTGCTGGCCTTGTTGGCGCTGTGTCTTGGATCCGGCTTGGCTCTGCCGCAAGTGCAGGCACAGCGACTGCTGGAAGGACCGCGCAACCGGGAATTGGCGGGTATGCCGGACGCCTTGACCTATGTGTTAACCCATGCCCCAACTGGAACCGTACTGTTCCAGCATGAGTTGAGCTGGCATTATCTCTTTTACCTGTTCGACGATACATCCCTCACCCGGATCTGGTACGAAAACCCTGAATCTCTGGTGGCTACGATCCAAAGCCTGCCCGCTGATGTTCCCAAGATTCAGTTGCGGTTGGCCCGTGATGCTCACGTAACGGAACAGATTTCTCATCAGCTGGTGGCTGTTTCCCTGTACCATGTTCGTTGCTTTCAGACACAGAAGGTGACTGTATATGAAATTCAGCCTGTGCCTACGGAAACCTGCCGCAGCCTGGAAAGTCCATGAACCTAATTGGCTGGAAGCAGATCCAACCAGGAAACCAGCTACTTGGCCTGTGACTGCAACCGGTGCCCACTCACAACTGGGAGCACAGTCCACGAGAATTCAAGGCTTGTTCTTGGCAGGTTCTGGCATGGGTTTTACGTTATAATCGCGCTCTTGTGGCACCTTTTTTGTGTTACCGTCTCGTATGTTCCGAAATGATGGATGACAACACCCTATCCCATGTTTCTGCCCTGTGTGCCTTGGTGGAAAGCCTTCTGTTCATTGCCCCGAAACCCGTAACCCCGGGTGAACTGGGCAAGGCTTTGGAACGACCCGCCGATGAGATCCGGGAAGCCCTGACAGAACTGGAGCAGGTCCTGCACCAAGGCCAGCGGGGACTCAGACTGCAGCGTGTTGGTCAGACCGTGGCACTGGTTACCATGCCGGAAGCAGCGCAGGCTGTAACCCGGTTTACTGCCTTGGCCGCCCACACCCGTCTGAGCAGGGCAGCACTGGAAACGCTAGCGATTGTCGCCTACCAGCAACCGGTAACGCGCGGCCAGATCGAGGCAGTCCGAGGTGTAGATTGTGCCCATATTCTCCGCACCTTACTGGCCCGGGAACTAATCCAGATCCGGGGACGCCGCTCCACGATTGGCAATCCCATCCTGTACGGCGTAACGGAAGAATTCATGCAATATTTCGGCCTTACATCACTGGATGAATTGCCGGAACTCTCGGACGTGGATGAAGGCAAACTGGCTGACGCCATGGCTGAAGAGTTGCTACTGGAAACAGACTAAGACTGATTATTCCGGTGCCAGTTCCCGGTAGAGATTCCATTGTCCCAGGGGATTTCCGCCTTGGGGGGATCGGTCGTAGTACAGATCAAAGAAGCGACCATCCTGCAGTCTTACCCGAAAATGAATGCGGCCTACTCCCCAGGATCCGCGCTGCCCAGCGCGGGTAAGATGGGCAGCGCGCATATTGCGCGTCATCCTGCCGCGCCGGGCGTGGTCGCGTCGTTCCTCCAATAGGGCATCGATCTCATGCACTTCGGCATTCCAGATAAAACGGTCAGGACAATGAGGGTTCTTGCGTGTGGCAGGTTTCTGATCAAATTCAACTGTGATAACCTCTCCAATGAAACGTTTGGGAATCAGGTTCATGTTTTTGCCTGCCAGTTTCGCCACCGGGACCAGGTCTCCCGACCAGTCCTGCCTCAGCCATTGTAAAGGATGCTGCTGACTTGCCATGGGCCAGTTTCTGCTCATATCCTGCTTTGAATCGGGTTTTCAGCCACTCAACCTGGCGATGCCCCTGACCTGCCTGCGGGCGCGGGGACTGAACGTGGTGGCGCTGGATTTGTCCGTGCAGTCCCTGCAGGATTGTCCGGCCCAGGAGGTAATAGGTATTGCCATTTCTGTGCCCATGCAAACGGCCATGCGTCTCGGTGTTACCGCGGCTGATGCCTTGCGCCGCAAGTACCCGGATGCACCGGTCTGCTTCTTTGGCCTCTATGCCGGCTTGAACGCAGACTATCTCCTGCAGTCCGGGAAAGCAGATACGGTACTGTCAGGGGAAGTGGAAGAGGCACTGGCGGATTGGGCGGAGAAGGTAGTCCATCATAATGGCGCCGGTACAGCCAGGGCAGAAGACCCGGACAGGTTATCGCCAGTTCTGGAGCGTCTGCACCTGCCGCTACCACAACGCCATGACCTACCTCCTCTTTCGGCTTATGCACATCTACTCACGCCGGATGGCGAAGTCCGGTTGGCCGGACAGGTGGAAGCGAGTCGTGGCTGCCTGCATACCTGTTACCACTGTCCGGTAGTGCCGATCTATGAGGGACGTTTCTTTGTCGTGGGCTTCGATACCGTGACCCGGGATATTCAGCAGCAGGTAGAGGCGGGCGCTCAACACATTTCTTTCGGGGACCCTGACTTTCTGAATGGTCCAGGACACTCCTTACGGATTACGGAGTGGCTCCATACGCACTATCCGGCTGTTACTTTCGACTTCACGGCCAAGGTAGAGCACCTCTGTCGCTATCCGCAGCATGTTGAGACTTTCAGGGATCATGGGGCTGCCTTTATCGTGTCAGCCTTCGAGTCGGTTCAGGACGCAGTGCTCCGGAATTTGGACAAGGGACATGACGTGGCCGACATGGAGCAACTCCTGCAGTGGCTCGGAGGATGGGAATTGCCCATACAGCCAACCTGGATTCCCTTTACCCCCTGGACTTCATTGCAGGACTATCAGGAATTCCTGGATTGGGTTGCGCATCATGGGCTGGTAAACTGCGTACCCCCCATACAGCTTTCGCTCCGCCTCTTGATTCCGCCCCGGAGTTGGTTACTGCGGCAATTCCATGATGAAGACTGGCTGGGTCCCCTGCAGCCCGAGCAATTTACCTACGCATGGACTCATCCTGATCCGGTCATGGACGAACTGCAGCAGGAGCTGGAGGCGCTGGTTGCGCAACTGGGCGATGACTGGAGCCATATTGAGATATTTCGGCGGGTGCGAGCTATCGTGTACCAGAAGGTGGGGAATCCCGTACCGGAAGAGGAACTGGGACCACAGTTGCCTCCCCCTCCCCGTTTGACCGAAGACTGGTTCTGCTGAGCAGAGCCCACCGCCGATCAGTTGGATCGGATAGCAGGCAACTGACCGACAAGGGTGAAATAGACAATTCCGTTTCCCGAACCATTGGGCCGATAGCAGGGGTGACCCAAGCACACCAGGCACTGTGGATAGTGGCCTGGTACACGGCTTTTCGGATCCGTGCCCGTTCCAACATGTGTTCATCCCTATAGTTACGATACTGCCGAGATATCAGAGTCCTGCCCCAGGTACAGGCTGCCCAGCTCTCCTGCCACTGCCGACGAGGCATCCTGGAGATGAGGTTCGTGGCATCGAATTCAGAATACAAGCCGCATTGTGTGTGGGAATGGCCAGAAACGGTTTGGGTTGTGTAGTCCTCCAGGCAGAGGCCGAATCACGGTTGCCGCGAACTCACAGCGGCAGGTCTGACCTCACGAGGGATGTTCCTTGCGTCCCACCATCACCGCTATGGGGCCCTTGCGCCATACACATTCACTACGGAACCCTGCGGTTCTGAGACCGGCTAATTCCTCTTCTATGGGAAAGTAGGTATCTTCCTCCGCCCATTCCGCAAGATGTTGCTGGGCACGTCTCTCGTTGATTTCGCATGCCATCATATGGTCGATCCACAGGCGGTAGGTCTGCTGTCGTTCCGACTCCTCCCGTGGCATTGTCACGTCGGCGTTGACGAAGAGACCACCCGGCTGCAGTGCCTGATGAATCCGTCGGTACAGAGCGTTTTTCTCGCGCCTTGTCGCTATATGGTGCAGTGCCAGCGATGTCGCTATACCACTGCACGGGGGGAGTTCGGAGAAGAAGGACATCTCCCGCAGACGCACGCGCTTCCCAAAACGTGCAAGGCGGATCTGTGCCTGGGCCAGCATTTCCGGATCCACATCGATTAGCTCAATGTGCTTGACCCTGCCACGGACAAGAAGCACCTGGGTCAGCGAACCGGTTCCGCCACCAAGGTCAAGTACCCGGCTCAGACGGGCTGGGGCAAATTCACGGGCCACGGCGGTAAGCATTTCGTCGTAGCCCGGCGTAAAACGGCGGATCGTCTCGTCGTAGTCATCGATCGCCAACCGGAGATGGCGACGCACCGAGTGCTGAGACATGGTAGGTTTTGCTTGTTTGTCTTATGGCTGATCTGTGAACTGAATGTAGGCTAAGTCAGTTTGAAGACAAGACAAACACCAACCGGTACGATCAGGGTACGGGACAGCTTCATCCCTACTCGCGACTGTGCCAGAACGACTCGAGTGAGTGGACCTGATGTGCTCTCACACAGATCGGACAACGAGCAGTTCCTAACGATTGGGGTGGAGACCGGGTAGGTTACTTGGAGGTCGCGGCAAGTGCCGCCAGCATGCTTTCCACCGAGGTGAACTTGACTCGGGGACGACCCTGAGCCTTGCCTTTGGCGGTCTCGATGGCATCCAGCTGGAGCCAGTCTTCGTAGGTCACCACCTGGGGTTGCCGCTCCTTCACGAAGGCGTCGACCAAATCAGGATCGGTGCGTACAGGGTAGAGGTGACGGCCAGCCGTCACATCGGCAAGGAGATGATCTGCCGTTTCCTTGGCATCGGGCCGGTTGGTACCGATGACACCGGAAGGCCCGCGCTTGATCCAGCCAGTGACATAGTGACCGGCAATCGGGCGTCCGGTATCCAGATCGGTGACTCGTCCCTCGGTATTGGGAATAATGCCCCAATCTGACCGGAAGGGCACATCCGGCAGAGCTACTCCGTAATACCCTATGGAACGAAACACCAGTCCGACATCAAGCGTCTCATACTGTTCCGTGGGCCGGGACCGCAGGGTTCCCCGGTTGTCTTCGTAGAGTTCATTGCGGACAAGCTGCATTTGCTTCACTTTACCTTCCGCATCACCTATCAACTTCACGGGCGAAGTCAGGAACCGGATGGTGAGACTTCGGGGCTTGCCCGTTGGCTGGTGTTCGGCAAAACTGCGCAGGATTTCCAGTTTGGTATTAAGAGCTCTGCTGTTTGTCTGTTCTACAAAGGCCGCACTCGCTGGATCGAGTTGGACTTCATCCGGCAGCGTGAAGGTGTCGCATCCCGTCAGTTCACCCAGTTCCCGTACTTCGGGAACGGTAAAGGCAGCCTGGGCAGGACCGCGACGACCCAAAATGTAAATGTTCCGGATCTGGCTGTCTTTCAATTTGGCCAAAGCCTGATCGGCAATATCGGTCTCAGCCAGAGATTGATAGGTATGAGCCAGGATACGAGCTACATCCACGGCCACATTCCCTACACCGACGACGGCCACACTTTCCTGGGACAGGTCGAACTGCCTATCCTGGAAGTCGGGGTGTCCGTTATACCAGGCCACAAATTCCGTGGCGGCATGATTGTTTTTGAGATCACTGCCCGGAATATTCAGATCCCGGTCGGTTTGGGCTCCCGTCGCGTAGATGAGAGCATGATAGAAATCTGCCAGTTCCGGTGCCCGGACATGGGCCCCCAGATGGGTATTGCCGTAGAAACGGAATTCGGGTTTGCGCGCCAGACGGTCAAATATGCCGGTAACTGCCTTGATTTTCTGGTGGTCTGGCGCCACCCCGGAACGGACCAGGCCAAAAGGCGTGGGCAAGCGGTCATACATATCTACCTGCACACTGCACTCTTTGGCCTTGAGCAGGAAGTCGGCCGCATAGAATCCGGCTGGTCCGGCACCAATGATGCCTACACGTACAGGATTTGTTTCAGAACCCAGTTGGCTCACAATAAAAAATCTCTTTTGACCGGGTTTATATGCCTGCCAGACCCTGGAACAACCACATCACAGTGTCTTATTGTATGGGTTACAGGGCTATGGACAAAGTACTGGTCTATCTTACTTATGATGGCGTTACTCCGTGTCTTGGTGCTAAATCCCACCTGTTCCTCGTGGAAGCCGCCACACGGGGGACCTTTGCCAAGTTAAGCGTTGACTGCAAAGCCTAGAGAAATGCCATCCCGTCTGATATCGCGATCACCCGAATAGAAGATGTGTCTCCCCTCTGGGATTTTCAGCCAGATAGGCCCTGCAGCCGTTTTGCAATCGTAGGGGGTATGCGCGCCGCACGCCCGGCAAGATCCACACAGACATGCTCTGTCGAACCCGTTGCGACCAAGGCTTGGGAATGCGCGTTATGAATCTGGTAATTGAACTGGAGCTTCCGGGTTCCCACTACGTCCAGGGTGGTGGTTACACGGGCGGTATCTCCAAAGGTCAGGGAACGGCGAATCTGCAGGGAAACATTGACGACAGAAAAGTGATGTGTGCGGGAAATCTCCGTATAAGGCATGCCCTGAGCCTTCATATAGGCGATGCGTCCCATTTCCATCCAAGGCAAGAATGCCGCATGATGTACCACCTGCATTAGATCGGTTTCCGCAAACCGAACCTCTACCAGTGTCTGTACGGATGGCATCGTGTTGTCTCGTTTGCCCTATCGTTATGCTTGATTGTTTCAAAATCACCCCGGCCGAATGTCAGGGAACTGAACAGAGAGATTTTGGCTTCGCCCAAGCTGATGTTGCCGTCAGATTCCTTTGCTTGTCACAGTGTCACGGGCCTTGGGGCCAAGATCCTTGAATGTGGATCTACCTGAACCACCAGTTCTTGCGCAGCAGGCTAACGGCCTTGGGACACCAGGTAATTGAGCCGTTCCGTCCAGGCAGCACTGATGCCTTCGACACCCCTGTTTTCGGCTTCCTTAATCAGGGCTTCCATATTGCTGCTCTTGAATTCCCCGGCCAATAAAGCGTCTTGCCAGCGAATCTTGGGGGTAAGAGAGAGAAAAACCGACGTTTCTGGATCCGCCAGAGTCAATTGTCCCCATCCTGCATGATGGGCGGGAGCCTCTACCGCCAACCGGATCTCCACTGTGGTGTCAGCCCAGGGAGACAATTCAATCGCACCGGGAATCCAGCCTGTTCCCTGGTTGTCAGTGGTGAAGCTGAACTGGTAGAGGGGGTCAAAGTCAGTCTCACCTGTGCTGCGTAGCCCTATAGTCATCGTGACAGTGTCAGGGGGCGGGCCCGTGTTGTCAGGATGCAAGCCCATCAGAAAAGAAAGAGCGCTCGGTTCGGAGGGCACATCTAGGGGAAAGACAAAGGCATGGCCATCCCTGATACCCAGATAAGGAGCCTCGAAGGTGAGGGCGGGTAGCAAACCGCTTATGGGTAGGACAACGGATTCGTAGAGAAAGTCGCAAACTGCCAGATCAGCCGGTGCGGTACATAACGTGTCGATGGGCGGATCGGTTATAGAGGCTGGTGCTGTCGTAAGACGGGACCAAAGTGAGGTATTGGATTTGGGTTCCAGTTGGGCCATGATCTGTTCGTAAATGACTACGGCATCCAGGTGTACCATGGGATTGCCGTAAGCCCGTTGGCGCGCCTTGGCACTGTTGGCTTCCGCTTCCCGCCACTGGCCCAATGAGGTATGGATTTGTGCCTGCAGGCGATAGCTGTGAAAGTGGTTAGGGCGCCAGCGGGATGCCTGATGTAAATGCACCAAAGCATGACTCAGGGCTATGGCGTTCACTGCCGTAGGCTGGGAATCGCTGTATCTGGGTTCAGGCCACACCATGCCCTGCTCCATAAAGGTGCCGGCCTTGTGAATGTGATAGGACCAGAACAGAAAGGGAGTGCCCATAGCCGTGCCTCCCAGCAGGGAAAGCACGGTCACCGTCAGGGCGGTTCCCGCCAGCACTCTCTTGGCGATCGAAGGCGTCTCAGTACTTGCCACTACTTCACATCACTGTGCTACATATGCAGGGGCACACCCTCAACGGCCGCAGCGGCTTCCATGACCACTTCGCTGAGCGTGGGATGGGCATGAACGGTGCGCGCGATTTCTGTGGGGGTAAGCTCCATCATCTGGGCCAAGGAAAGGGCGGGTAGCAATTCTGTAACCTCATCGCCAATCAGATGGGCTCCCAGGATTTCACCATAGTCTGAGCCAGCCAGAATCTTGACAAAACCTTTATGAGCTCCCCGGGCCTTTGCCTTGCCATTGGGGAACAGCGGGAAAGTCCCAACGTTGTAGGCCAAACCAGCTGTCTGCGCCTCCGCCTCGGTATACCCCATACTGGCGACCTGAGGTGAGGCATAGGTGCAGCGAGGCATAAAGCGGTACTGCGCATCGCCCAGGGGAACCGGATCGGCATCGGCGAGACTTTCGGCCGCCGTAACGGCTTGGGCAATGGCGACATGCGCCAAGGGCAGACGGCCTGTACAATCACCCGTAGCAAAGATGTGGGGATGATTGGTCCGCAGGTAATCGTCCACCTGGACAAAGCCTTTGGCATCAAGTTGCAAGCCTATACGGTCCAGACCCATACCATCAGTGTTGGGCGCAATACCCACGGCTACGAGCACCCGATCGGCTGGGAGTTCCCATACCTCACCACTGTTACCCTGTACCGAACGTTCTCCTACCTGCAGGAGACCCGTCTGCGGATCATAGGCTTGGGCCGTGTGACCCGTATAAACCTTGATGCCGCTGCCGCGGAACTGTTTCTCCAATTCCTGCGAAATCTCTGCATCTTCCAGGGGCAGCAGTCGATCCTCGTATTCCACCAGGGTAACGGTTGCCCCGAAGGTATGCCACAGATAAGCGAATTCCACACCAATCGCTCCCCCTCCCACGATCACGGCCTGTTCCGGCAGGTCTGCCAGGACAACTGCCTCACGCGAAGAAAGGACCCGGGTCCCGTCAAAGGGTAGACCCGGCAAGGCCCGGGCCTGCCCTCCCGTCGCAATGATGAAAGACTCAGCCTGGATCTGAGAGAGTTCCCCTCCTGCGCCCGTAATTTGCAAGGAATGGGGATCGGTGAAAGCCGCAGAGCCTGTATGGACTTCAATCTGGTTCTTGCGCATCAGAAACTGCAGACCCCGGGTCTGTTTGTTCACAATCGTGCGGCTGTGCGCCATGGTGCGGGAGAAATCTATGGTGACATTCCCAATATCAATGCCCAGGGTTCCGGCGGCCTGTACGGTATCCAGGACGTTGGCGGCATGCAGCAGGGCTTTGGAGGGAATGCAACCCCAATTCAGGCATACACCGCCGAGACTCTCCTTTTCGATCAGAGCTACCTTGCGCCCCAGTTGGGCACACCGGATGGCAGCGGCATAGCCCCCGGGCCCACCACCGATAACTGCTACTTCTGTCTGCATCGCAAGAATTTCCTTTCCGGTATGGTAGTGGGGCACGCTACCAGGACTGGAGCGTATCGCGCACATGGGACATGAACCGATCCGCCGTGGCGCCATCCAGCACCCGGTGATCAAAGGACAGGCTAAACACGCACATAGGACGGATGACGATGGCATCGTCGGCACTGGGCAACAGGCTGGAACTGCCACGCACCACAGGACGCTTGACGATGGAACCCACCCCCAGGATGGCTGCTTGTGGCTGGTGAATAATCGGGGTTCCGGCCATACTGCCACTTACCCCGTGATTGGTGACGGCAAAAGTGCCTCCCGCCAGATCGGCATGGGTCAGTTTGCGGTCAGTGGCTCTGCAGGTCAGATCATCCAGTGACCGACCCAAGCCCAAAAGGTCAAGGCTTTCCGCATGGCGAATCACTGGTACGACCAAACCATCGGGCACGGCCACGGCTACTCCCAAATGGATGTGCCTGTAGGTAGTGATACCTTCTGCGGCAAAGGTGGCATTGACCTGAGGGACCTGCTGGAGACCCAGGACCACGGCTTGCATAATGTAGGGCATGAAGGTCAGGTGCTGACCCTGTTGGTGCCAAGTCTCCTTGTGGGATTCCCGGTGCAGTACCACGTTGGCCATGTCAATCTCGAAGAAAGTGGTGACATGGGGACTGGTGTGGACACTGCGGGTCATATGCTCCGCGATGGCACGCCGCATGGGGGTCAGGGGATGCAGAATCCGATCTTCGGTGTCCTGAACCGGAGCAGGCATAGCTTGCGTGTCGGCTGCCTGCTGGAGGAAAGTCAGCAAGTCCCTTTTCGTGATGCGTCCATTGCGCCCGGTACCCGTGATTTGACTGAGATCCACGCCATGTTCCTGGGCCATGCGGGCGACCACTGGCGATAAAAAGCCGGGACCTGTTGGTGCCATGCGGTCGGGCACATCCCGGTTCGGCCTTTGGGCCAGAGTCTCAGTAGGTTCGGGAGAGGATACTTCAGGGATCGGCGGAATTTCAGATTCGGTAGGCAATTCCTCTCCCGGCTCTCCCACATAGGCCAGTATGGTTCCCGTGGCCACCGTCTGGCCGGCCTCGACACAGATGCGTAACAAGGTCCCCGAAATGGGTGCCGGCAGATCGGTGTCAATCTTGTCCGTAGAAATGGTCAGAAGGGCGTCATCCCGGACGACGGTATCTCCTTCGGCATAGAGCCACGCCGAAACCGTACCTTCCACCACACTCTGTCCAAACTGGGGCATAGAAAGGGAAACGGCCATGAGGGGAAATCTCGTAGTTTAAACCAGGGTATCCAGAGTCAGACGAGAGGACAAGCACGCCGTTCGCATGTTGCCTGTCATGTAGGCATATTGCTTTCCTGGCCGTTCGCTGAAACCCATATGTTGTCCTGTGGGAGTCAGAGCGATAAAGCCCACGAATGGTCCTGCCGGACGTTGCAGTTCCTGTAGATCCAGCAGCGCTTCTCGTCCCGCCTCGCAGAGAGACTGTCCCCGCTTCAGGCTTTCCACTACGGTACGGGCGGTGAGGGCCCGCAGGCATAGCTCTCCCATGCCTGTACAGGCAGCGGCACCGTATTTGCCGTGACAATAATTGCCTGCCCCAATAATGGGAGAATCACCTACGCGTCCCGGATATTTCCACCCCAGACCTGAAGTACTGACCGTTGACGCCATGCGTCCCTGGGAATCCAGCACCAGAAAATTCACAGTGCCCGTCTCCGGTAACGAGGTGGCCTGCCCACCCTCTGTACGAGGCAACAAGCTCAGTTGGCTTGTCAGGCGGTTTACCACAGGTAGCAGTTGCTCTGGATCCAGTTTCTCAGGTTCCAGATCAGTCCGGTGAAAGCGGTTGCGCCAAGTGCCAAGACTGGCTTCGTGCTCCAGAGTCGTGAAGTCAAGATCTGCCTCCCGGGCCAGGCGCTGGGCGCCTTCACCCACGACCAGAACATGGGGCGTATGTTCCATGACAAAACGTGCCAGGCGGGTGGCGTCGGCACAGGATTTTAGGGCAGCTACAGCTCCCGCCTGCAGGGAACTGCCGTCCATTACACTGGCATCCAGTTCCACCGTGCCCAGGACATTGGGTATGCCTGCCTTCCCTACGGAATGGTCGGCCAGATCCTGCTCCACCAGGCTGGCGGCGGCGACGGCGGCATCCAGGGCGCTGGCTCCCTGTCGCAGCAAATCCATAACCTGTTCCGCTGCCGGGACGCCATTTTCACTACTGACGATAACGGGTTCCGTCAAGGGGGTTCTCCTTAGTCATACAGGGACGGATCCCATTGGTCCAGAGAGGTGAATCCGTCCAAATCCACGGTGCCCGCATAGCCAAAGGGAGCCTGGGTTACGCTACCTAACTGGATGCGGCCCTGCTGTATGGCCACGACAGCACATTCCTGACCGTTCCAGCGGTGTTGGTGGTAGAGATCCGGGTGCTGCTGGAGCATCGCCTGCTGGATTCCTTCCTCGTGCATACTGAGGCCGGTAAAGTAGTGATGTCCATTCCGTTCTGCATGCGTGATTCCCAGATTGGCCAAAACAGCCAGATCCTGTAGCAGGGCGACAGGTCCAACATTGGTGAGATCCTCGCCGGACAAGACATAGTGGGATTCGGGGTTAAGTTGGCGCAGTCGCTGGAGGTGGCCCAGGTTGGCTACACTCTTGAAAATGCCCTTGCAATTCTTGTGACTGGTTCCCTGATACCCGCAGGACAAGGCACGGGCAAGACCCTCTTTATCACCATCCGATTCATCAATGATGACCGGTGGACGGTCTTCCCAATCCCGCAGGGCCTGGGTCGCTTCCTCCTGCATGGCGGCATCCCGGTGTAGGGGCTGTTCAATAAAGAGCAGTCCCTGCAGGAAGTCTTGCAGGTCAGAATCTCTGGCCAAGGCCTCCCAGAACTGCAGGAACGAATGAAAGTCCTGATATTGTTCGTTGCCGTCCAGGGTAAATTGGCCGGCCAACGACAGTTCATCCATCAATTCGGCAATCTCGTGCATGCGGGCCAAGTCGGCTTCAACATCGCCGCCGATCTTGATCTTGAAGTGGTCTACCCCATAGGTACGAATCACGGCTGCCAGTGACTGGGGCAAATTGTCGTCCAACTGCTCTGCGGGCGGTATCTGATCATCCCGTAGCGGATCGCCCAGACCTATGGTGTGGCGGGCAATCAGTGTGGATAAGGGCTTGGCCGGCAGGAAATCCCGGGGTTGGAGATCGGTCCAATCCGCATAGAAGAAATGGCCATCAAAGCCCAGGGCATCATCCCGCAAGATGTGGGCCAGGTTCTGGCCACGGGCGTGACAAGCTGCATCAATGATGGCTCTTTCCACCAGACTGACACCCAGATTGCGCAGCAGCGCAGGATCGGAGGAGGTCTGTGCCGTGTTCTGGGATTCATAGACTGACGTCCAGAGTTGAAAGGGATTTGGCTGAGGACCCGCTTCCAGGGCATGACAGGCTGCCTCCTGGATGACACGCAGCATATCCTGGATTTCCTGGCCGTAGGGGGCTTCGGCATCCTTGGTGAACCATTTGGGAACCAGACTTTCAGCAGCTCGGCCCTGGGCACGTACGCCCTCCATTTCCAGATCCAGGATCAGCATCAGGTGGGGAACCTGTGTCAGGGTGGCTATGCCGTAGCGAAAAGGCATGCGGGCTCGGATATCCCGAATGAAAATCTGGAATTGGTGTGCCTGAACCGTCATAGGGTGGACCCTTGGGTATGGTGGAGGGACCTGGTTCAGACCAGGTCGTCTTCGATCTGCTGTAGACGCGCCATTTCGTCGGGCAAGTGCTCCTGCCAGGATGTATAGCCGATCCATTCGCCGCTCATGTAACCATCATAGCCAATGGATTGCAGACCTCTGATGACTTGGCGATGTTCAATGGCTCCGGTGCCTATAGGGACGTAGTGGATGCGACCAGGTTCCAGCGTGGCGTCATGCATATGCACATGCCGGATCCAGGGAGACAGGATCTCCAGGGATTCCGGCAAAGTCAGTCCCTCAGCCCTTACCGGATGCAGTACATCCCAGTTGGCGGCGACACGCGGATGATTGACCTGACCCAATACCTGAGCCACATGATGGGGATTACACCAGGCATCGTGGGTTTCGAGGCATAAGGTTGCATTGCAGTCTGCGGCCTGATCGGTCAGGCTGGCAAGAGCCTCCGACAGAGTATCAACGGCTGCGTCCCGATCCATGTCAGCCGGAAACTGGCCGCCGAAGATTCTGAGCAAAGGGATGTCCAGATCAGCCGCCAAGTCCAGCTCACGCCGGACAGCATCCAGATGACTGTCGCAGGTGGCAGGATCGGCAAAACGGGCCGAGGAAGCCAGGCAGCAGAGTTCTACAGGCCTGTCGGCTACCTGCTGGCGTACCGCTTGTCTCTCTTCCAGAGAGAGCGAAGTCTCTATGCCATGCGCATGTCTGGCATCGATACGTGGTTCCAGGCCACCATAGCCGAATTTTTCGGCAGCTTCCAGCATCTCGGTCAAAGTGAGATCCGGACAGGAAAAACTCATGAAGGAATATTTCATGGATGTCGATCCTTGGAATCTGCAAGCGATACGGCCAGTTTCTGTGTCCCATTCAAGTTTAGACCATTTTCGAGAATAGTTTGGCCTGATACCACCCACAAGTCATCATGGGAGAAATAGGAATTACACGTCGGGGTCAAATCCCACTGATTCGGTCTGACCGGAATGGGCCGCTCGGTAAATGGCATCAGTGAGTGTCTGTACTTTCAAGCCATGATTCAGGTCAGTGGCTGGAGGTCTCTCCTGACGGATGGCCTGCACAAAATCATTCAGTACGCCTGTCTGTAAATCAGGTAAAGGGGCAGATTGTTCGTAGAGTATCTCCGTACGTGTACCCCTACAGGGATCTGCCCGAGTGAGGACAATGCGGGAACCCTGGGGCGATACCATATCCACCTCAAGCGTGCCTTCCTCTCCCGCAATCACCATGGCCGAAGTGGGAGGGCTCGGCATATACTCGCCCCGTTCATAGCAGAGCAGAATATTCTGATCGCATTCAATGTGGGCGATCACATGGGTTTCCGCCTCTGAGTCAGGAACGACATGCTTTTGGTAGGATGCCCCGATACTCCAGATCTGGGCCCGAACCCGTTGCGGCTGCAGGGGCGGGTCCCCAATGCCCAGCAGATAGTCAAAATCATAACAGCCCCAATTCATCAGAATGCCACCGCCATTGAGATGCCGTTGCAAGCGCCAGGCCGGAGGCAGCACCTCTGGTTTGGCGGGGGCATCACGCAAAACGCGCCAGTGAACAGTGCGAATACTCCCCAGTGTCTGGTCCTGAAGCACTTCATGCACACAACGGGCTGCGGGCAAACACCGGAAACGGGAAGAACAACAGCCCACTACTTGATTAGTTTGCCAACGTTGCATCAACCGGATATCCGCCGCCTTCATCGCCACCGGTTTTTCCAGGAGCAGGTGTCGCCCTGAGGCCAAGACCTGCTGGGCCACAGGCAAACGAGCGTAAGTAGGTACGGCCAGCAGCACAGCCTCTACCGTGGGATCCGACAGCATTTGCTCCAGCGAAGCATAAATCATGCTGATGGAATGTCTTGCCCCCAGTTGTCGGGCTTTGTCTTCTTCCAGATCCAGCAACCCCGTGATGCGGATGGAAGACATACGGGTGCTGGCCTGGACATGCTGGGTACCAATTACCCCACAACCCACCAGGGCCAGACCCAACGGCTGGGTCATAACAGCACGTCTCCTGTCTGGTTTAGTCGGTGGCAGCAGCCAGCCACCGGGCGTACCAGGAGCTTATTTCCTCATGGGTACGGGCCCCGTCACAGATCAGGAGGCGCTGACGACGAGTGAGCGTATCCGCTGGCGCCAGGTTCAGGTACTCGTCGAAACTGAAGGAAAAACTGGCGACCGGGAAGGGTGTTGTGCGTACGAACCACTTGAGAGGAAAACGGATGTTATCCGGGTGATCCAGCAATACTACCGTGGAAAAATGACCGGTGTTATGTTGGCCGACATAAGCGATCCAGGGGCTGCGATGTCCCATGAGGTAATCGCCCTCCACCCCGCCTTCCGCCAAGACGGTACCATGCAAGAACGCCATGGGACCTCTCCAGAAGACCCCACCATAGCCAGCCATCTCTCGACCCTCGGTAGTCGGAGAGCCGAATATCACGTTCTCAGGGCCGGGATTGGAGAGAGCGAAGTCGAAATCCAGACACCAATAACCTTCTGCCGGAGTGACGACACCAATTGCCTGCGAACGGCGTTCCTGAAGGAACGGGCGGTCTGGCTGACCTGGTATCCACCAATCCAGTGTTTGCTCCCAGCGTTGCCACAGATCCGCGTCGTCCGCATCAGTCATGACCTGGGTGAATGTACGATGCTGCTGGAATCCCATATTGTCCAGATGCTGGTAGCCCTGATCCCTTACAAACGTAGGACCGCCCCAGAAATTGAAGCCCGATACCCAAGGGCAAGCCAGACTGATGCCACTGTGCCACTCATGATCAAAGGGTTTTTCCATGGTGACTACCTGCCCAGCCAGCGTTTGCACGGGATGAAAATAGGGCCGTGGACCTTGGATCGGCGTCATGTGGGGACGGAGATTATAGCGGCACAGGCGTTGCGGGCCGTACCACACTTCAACATAGCGGTTCCTGGGGGCATGCAGGGAAAGTTGGGTCATGGTGCAAGGGAGAACTAGGTGGCTGCCAAATCAAATTGCCCGTTCATCAGGTGATAAAAGGGATCGTTGGGTTGAATACTCCCTCTTGTTACGGGTACACCTTCCAGGGCAGACTTGTAGAAAGCGGTTAGGAATTCGATAGTACCCCGTACACCGGGACCACTGACAGCAGGCCGTTCCTGCAGTTCCAGGCTATCCAGGAACGATCCTACCTGAGTTACGTGAGTAGCCGGAATGTGTGTGGGTATACGGGACCATGCGGCCAGCTTGTCCTCATGGGGTGAGTCCTCATAGGTGCTGAAGCGCCAGTTCTGGTTCTGGTAGGAATAGAGGCTGTTCAATTCCACCGTAGCCTCAGTGAAATCCAACCGTAGATAGCTTTCCTGGCGCGGTGAGAGAATACTGTTGGTTATGTTGGCCATGGCGCCGTCGGCAAAGCGGACACTGGCCATGGACACATTGTCTACTTCTATGTCGTATTCCAGGGTTCCCAGCATGGCACGAATTTCCTGCCACTCACCCATGAGCCACAACAGGAAATCCATGATGTGGATGCCATGTACCACCGTGCAACCACCGATGGCCGCTTTCCAGGTACCGCGCCACTTGACCGCAAAATAGGGATCGCTGCGATACCATGTTGTCAGCACATTGGCGACCAGTAACTTGCCCATCGTCTGATCCAGGATCATCTGTTTCAGGTATTGACCGGCGGAACCAAAACGCCATTGGAAAACGCTGGCACAGTACCGGCCAGTTTCCTGCTCTGCCTGTTCAATGCGGTCCATTTCCGCCAGAGAGGCACAGAGGGGCTTTTCACATAGGACCCAGGCCCCAGCCTCCATGGCCAGGATGCTCAGATCGGCATGTACCCCTGGGGGCGTGCATACGTGCACCACATCGGGCTGGATCTGTTCCAGCATCTTTTCGGCCGAAACAAAGGGTTGGGGAATGTCATGATTGACGCAGAAACTCTTAACCCGGTCCGCTTCTATGTCAACGGCTGCTACCAGTTCTACTCGGTCAGTATGAGCCCTTAAGGCCCGCACATGGGCATTGGCAATGCCACCCGTGCCGACAATGGCCGCTCTGTATTTGGCACTCATAAATCCAGGTCTTGTCCTACGACAGTGAACTACCAGGCGTCCAGGCCCACCAGTTTCCGCCCCAAAGCGGTCAGATGAGCTGGGTCCCCGGCATTTTCATCCAGTTTACGAGGATCACTGGGGAAAGCGCGGGGCAGCAGAAGACCCATGGGCAAGCGTTTGCGCCAGCGTCGAATCTGGTCTTTACGTATTTCTTCCTTAGCCGAATCAGCAGGCAACATGGCGATGTACTGGGCCAGACGCGGCCGGTCCGTGCGGTTGGGGCCATTACCGTGCAAGAGTGCCGTGTGCCATATAACGAGATCGCCGGTTTCCCCTTCAATGGGCACTATCTCCAGGTCCCGAATGTCCGGGTTCCTCAGATCGGCGTCCGGTTGCTGCCAGGACAGGATCTCATCCACGATCCTGTGAGAACCGGGTACACATTGAAACCCTCCCTGGTCTGCCGTAGTTTCCGTAAGGCACAACACGCCCTGCACCCGCAGTTCAATGGGCCAGGTAGTGGGATCAAAGTCCCAATGGATAAACCCCTTGTAATCATGATCCGTTTTCATCGGCGGGTTCATGTTGACACGATCCAGTTTGACCCACAGGTCTTCACGATTGAACAGTTCGCTGTAGATCTGGTGAATACGCGGGTGTTGGCGGGTGTCCCACAGGGCTTGGTGATGGTATAGCTCCACCATGCCAGCCTGGCTATGCCAAGGCGGTAGCGAATACCAAGTCTCAGGCTCTTCTGGATCCATATCCAAGAAGGCCCAAGTGGCATGGACTACCGCATCCAGCAGATCCTGTGGGACTGCTTTGGGCACTACGATGTAGCCATTCTTGTCCCAGAAATCCAGATCGGCTTTGCTCAGTATGGCCATGGCGACTCCTTACCGTATGGGAGAAAAGCGAGGGGCAAGTGAATAGTGATAACAGATCAATGTATCGTCCATTGGTTTGCTGTAGTTTAGTCGCTGGGGTTGGTTCCAAAGAATCTGGCTCGCTAGGCCAGTGCATTCAACCAGTCTGTGCCTAGGTGGCAAATCGGCGGAGTTTTTGTTGAAAGATGGGATTTTTGAACACCTCCGGATTCACTACCGGTTTCGGAATAGTGCCGGACAAGACATTCAGTACATACTCGGTGGCCAGCCGGCCATTTAATTGGTATAACTGATCCGTCCAAGCCAAGGTATGCGGAGCCAGTATGACATTCTCCATAGACATTAGGGGGCTGTCAACAGGCAGTGGCTCCGGATCCAACACATCCAGTCCGGCACCAGCAATCGTTTTGGCCTGCAAAGCATCAATGAGCGCTTCATGATCCACAATGGGGCCTCGGGCTGTGTTGATGAGATAGGCGGTCGGCTTCATCAGGGATAGACGCTGCCGGTTCATAAGATGATAGGTGGTTTCATTCAGAGGACAATTGAGAGAGACAAAATCGGACGCGACCAGTAGTTCTTCTAGGCTTACGAACTGTACACCCAATTTCCCGGCTGTCTGTTCATCACCATATGGGTCATAGGCCAGTTTTTGCGCCAGGCCAAATGGAGTCAGTAGCCTGAAGAGATCCGCTCCGATATTCCCGAGACCGACCGAACCCACAACCTTGCCTTCCAGGCCCACAGACCAATAAGCGTTTCTTTGGCTCCAATTTCCTGTTCGTACCACCTGGTCTTTGTCAAAGAGGCCCTTGGCCAAGGCCAACAGCAGAGTCAGGATAGCTTCGGCCACCGGACGGCGTACACCGTCCGGGGTTATGGCAAGAAGACAGCCATTCCGCGTCAGGGCGGGCACATCCACAGTGTCGTACCCTACCCCCCAGCGCCCTATGACGGCCAAACGGGAATCCGGGCCTACCGTTTCAGCCTTGAAACGATACCCACAGAGGACTACGCCATCCAAGCCCTGAATGTCGTTGGCAGTAACGTAGGCACCTTGGTCATCCCTGCCCGTTGCTTCGAAGTATCGATAGGTCACTTGACCTGCCGCATTAGCCAAGGATTCTTCAATGGGGGCCAGTACCGCAGGACCGAGGGCATGGAAATCTGCGGAAACTCCAACCTGCCATTTCATTTATCCACTCCGACAATTTGTGATTGACAGCGATTAGGCTAAAACTGTCTCGGCATGCAGTGACATCCATGAATCCAGGAACATTAGCGGAATCCTGCTTACCAGTATTTACCGAATCAGCAGGGCTGTGGGAAGAATGTGCAACAGTATGGGGCTGACACTGAACTCCTGCGGTACCGATGACATACAACTTGCGCCGCCATCTGACCTCGGCTTACCTGATCTTGACCAAAATGTATACCACGAATAACCGCAGGTCGTGACTGGGAACGTTCCTGAACCGAGCTATGGTGTTCTCGGTTTCCGTGATGAATTGTAGCACCTGTGATTGGGTGAATATTGCGTTGGGATTGTAGTCGGCTTCGTGACGATGCTGCTGCATACCCACGAACAATTCCGCGAATTGCTGTATGTAGAGGAGAAATCTGCTCATCTCCTGGTTGTTATTGCACCTCTGTTTGGTCGTATTGTGATCCAGGGCCCGGTAAACCTGCTCCCACTCCTGCTGCGCCAGTGAACTGACGGGATTCTTGCCGACTAGCATGTCGGCACAGCAACGGCAAAGGGCATGAAACATGGCGTAATAAACGGAAAACGGAACTAACAGCCCGGCACAGTTCCGTGGCAGAAGGATGGCTATCTTAAGTAAGTTGTGCGGGTCCAAAACGCTTTCATCTCTGAAGCGCTAGCCACTCAGACTTGGCTACGAAGGACTTGCTAGGCAGGTTGGTTACGCCCAGCCTAATCAGTTCAGGGCGAATACGCCCAATCAGGCTGCTGGTCCATACCGGGTCCAAGTTGGTCTGGTCCCCATCAAACACGATGCGGATGTGAAGATACGGGTCCCCGGCCTGATCGAGTTTCTGTTCTATGTCAATGGGGCCGATTTCGAACTGGCCGTTGAATTGAGCCAACAGGGCATCCTTCACGATCCGGGCAACTTCCCTTTCGATTGCTACCTCCATTGGCATGGTGTGGTTTCCTGATTGAGAGTATGTAGGCTAAGACTGTAGTTCAGTGAGTTAGCTGGTTGGCGCTGGTAGGTGCAGGATGCACCTTTGAGACTAGATTATAGCATTGGGTAGTGCTTCAGTTTGACTTGCTGTTTTCTGGGTCCACAGTAATTTCGTCTTTGCACTTTTCGACAAGAAAAAGCATCCAACTGTAGGTGTACGGTTCTACGGTGAGACCGACTACCTTCGTGGGTGTAACAGGACTGTTTTGGTTGAGGTTCTTGTGATATCCACAAGTTGTGAAAATTCTTTGACTTCCAGATTTAGGATATCTGGCGCTTCCGATTCAAACTGAATCACTACCTACGCCTAGTATGATCTAAGGTAGCAGTCGCCACCGGCCGACGACGGCAAGTCGTGCGCCTGCTGGCCCAGGAACGTACCCATCGCCATACCGCCAGCCCGGATAGGCAGACCCGCATTGACCGCCATCTGGCGTGGCTGGCAGAAGAACGGCATCAGCTGGACCAGGCAATCGAACATTTGCTGCAGGCCCATACCGTATGGCGGGGACAGGTCGAGCTCCTCACGAGTGTCCCGGGCGTAGGCTTCGTGGTGGCCCGTGTCCTGCGGGCGGAACGGCCGGAACTGGGCCAAGTGCCGCCTCGCACCCTGGCCGCCTTGGTGGGGGTGGCACCCTTCAACCGCGACCGCGGCCACTGCCGGGGCCGACGTACGATCTGGGGCGGTCAGGCCTCCGTCCGCCAGGTCCTCTACATGGCGACCATCTCTGCCACCCGGGCCCATCCCACGATCCGGGCCTTCTACACGCGTTTGGTGGCCAAAGGCAAACCCAAGAAAGTCGCCCTGGTCGCCGCCATGCACAAGCGGCTGCTGCTCCTCAACGCGGTGATGAGGGACCAGACGCCTTGGCAGACGCCTCTTCAGACCATGCCAGACCCTTGACTTTCAACACAGTTGCTGTCAGGGCCCCGGACGGGGGTGCCGCCTTCCCCGGCCCAGGGTCGTCCGCGGATGAGGAGGAGGCTCACACCCGGGGAGCCCTGCGCCCAGGCGGTCCGGGACGTGGCGGCCCCACTGCCCCCCAGCGCCTGGCAACGGCGGCCGATGAAAATCGGCCGCCAGGGTCCCCTGTACGCCGACTTCGCAGCCCTGCGCGTGGTGGCCTCGCGCCGCCAGCTGCCCGGACCTGACGTCTGGCGGCTTCTGCGCCGCCATCCAGACACCCACACCCTCAAGACCTATCTTGGTCATGGGCCAGCCCATAGGGTGCTGGATGACCTGGTCTGGCTGGCATGCGCTGGCCCCTTGAAACCTGCTTCCAGGAAGGCAAACTGCTCCTGGGCCTGGGGGATTATGAAGGCCGCAGCGGGATCGGCTGGCACCACCATATGACCCTGTGCCTGCGGGCCCACTTCTTCCTGGTGCGCCAGCAACTGCGACTCAAAAAAAGCCCCGGCTCTGACCGTACCCCAGATGTGCCTGCGGCTGGCCGTCCTTTTGCCCTATCCGCAACCCGATATCGACCAGATCCTGCACATCCTCGGTTATCGGGCCCGCGCCCACACGGCCGCCACCCTTTCTCATACCCGTCGCCGCCAAGCACGAGGAAAGCCACCTTGAAAACTTCGTTGCAGTACTAGCCAGGACACACAATGCGATTCTCCGCTGTCAGTGAATTCTGGCTAGAAAACATCGACTCTTGAAGAGGTTCCAGTCACGAGTAGTGCAAAGCAGCTCCATACTACGTTCTACTTTGCACTAAGTCAGGCATATCCTTCAGATTGCGCATCGATCAGTAACTCAATCTCGCATCGGCTGGATGCAGAAGCAACATCCCGTATCCATATGCACGGTGACGACCAATTCCTCTTGCCAGCAAATGATTAAATGCACTCTCATTAGTAATGGTGAGAATCCCTTTCATAACCGCATTAGGGCCTTCTATGGGTCGGGATTTCAAGCTTCGGATTACGCGAACCCTTTGAAACAGACTCAGTTCAATTTTCTCTATGGTAGCACCGCCAAGACGATCAAATTGGGCCCGTATCCAATTGGCATATACTTCAGATCTGCTCATTGCAATGTTGTTGCTCTCTGATTTCTCAATTTCCTGCAAGTAAGCATCTCTCTCAGCTCCAGGTATTTCAGATCCTCGAGCAGTACGGATCGTTGGCCGGACGAGTACTTCAAAACCCAACTTTCTGCCAGTGTCCCATTTCACAGGCATTGGTTTGCACCTTAAGCCATCCACGTTAAGCAATGCGAACTGATCAGGATCTGAATACGTCCTTGCAGCTTCTGTCAGGACTTCCTTTCCCGATCGCGAATAGCCATATAGGATACCCCGGGGCAATCCTTTATTCCGAGGTGCTATGAGACGAAAGGGCCTAGGTGCCCATTCCCCGAAACTCTCGGTAAGCAAACAGTGTAGTGCGTATCCCTCATCGAAAGTACCCATTCGCGTCAAGTTGCGAATGCCGACCCAACGATGAAAGGAAGGTAAGTCCAGATGGATCTGAACCATCTGCAAGTTTGCAGCTTGGCTGGTAACCGAACCTGCCGGAGTTGCGGAATCAATCATCTTGTCTCTCTGCCTGTCAATATCTCTTCATTGTTGAGTATAGGGAAATGGCTTTTGTCAACAGTTCCCTCACAAACGGTCCTGCCACCTCCATGTAATCCTGAAAGCCAGTTTCTCTGGTCCGTTACCAAGTAAGTGTGACTGGAGAGTATTTGAGAATCTCCTTCTCCTTCAGGCCAAAGCATACGAATCCGCTCTGATGCATCCTGTGGGCAAGTAAGTGGTTCTCCCAAGAGAGTTGCCAACACAGTCATACCTTTTCGTAGGCCCAAGAAAATCTCTTTGGAAGGCAAACACGTTTTTCTCCCAATAAACAATGGTCTGGCTGGTTTGTGCAAGGCTTTGGCCAGATCATCAATTGTTGGTTCTTCATTTACATGTTGGAGGCGCAGAGCTACGGTAACACTCATGTCAGCCCAATACTCTCTAAATCGAAGATGGGGTGATTCATAAGTACCAGCTCCGCCCGTACGGGTATCTGGAATTCCACGTGTTGTCCAACCTTGGTCTCTTGCACCAAGCTGAACTGTCTGGAAGTCTCGCAGGGGATAATTGCCACTAGGTTCCCGGTCAATTCGGGCTGCGAATATCAATCTGTCTTGCAACTGTTGATGTCTTGCTTGCTCGGTACGGTGCCAGCCAAGGGCATTTGCTAACAGACCTGTCAACATGGATATAGACAGGAAATCCCGTATTATCCCCAGGTTATCGATGACTTCACCCCCCAAAGCCATCATAGGTGCTTCAAGGGTCAGGACAAGATGTTTCATATGGCTTGTCCATCCACAATAGCTTGACGTGTCCATGCGGCAATGGAATCCAGACTGAGGGGCTCTGCTACGGGTATGGCATGTCCATCTACAGATAGGACACGACGGGATACATTGACTCCAAAGTTAGAATCCAACTTGGCAACGTATTCTGACAGGGCTCTTGCCGCCGAAGCGGTCTGAGCATCTGCAATGGGTTGGCGAAAAGCATTGGCAAGACTCCGTGGCTGTCGGTCTCCTACTTCCACAAGTACCAGATCGGCATACGTATATGGTGCAGTAGAGCCGAGTTTCGCTCCCGGTGAAACAGTCGCAATAAGATGAATTAGGTGTTCAACCACTTGCCCTGCCAACTGCCGATCTGTCTGCTCCCAGTCTTCCGAGGCTTGGCCCTCCAAGTTGGACACTAGACTTGGTATATCAATTACAACGTAGCCATAGAACAAACCGGAAGTTAATTCTGTTTCACCTATGTGAGCTGCACCCGCATCTTCATCTACTGGTTGCAGATCATCCACAACTGAGAAATAATCGCTTTCACTCTCTTCAGCATGCACTGTAAAAGAATGTGCGACATGTACAGCGGCCTCAATATTGGCTGCTGAATCTGAAGTGACCATGCGTCCGAATAGGGCACTTTCCAAACCGCCTGGTAAACTTGCTTGTTCTCGAAAGACCCTGAAATTTTTGCGCTGACCGTCAAAGAATTCATTGGCAGCGTCACCAGCTAACTTGGCGTCGTCCGAATGTTTCTGACATATGTTGGTAGCTTTTCTCTTGAGAAAATCAATTTCAGGCAATCCTAGAAGAAGAGGTTGGCGACTGGAAGTGCCCTTGGGACCATACACTCCAATGTGAAAGGCGTCTTCTACAGCTTGTACAACCTCAGTATCAGCAATATTACTGGCTCTGATAGGTTCCATGATACGGCGAGTGACTATGTCCTTGGAACGTAATGCTTCAGTCACTCCCGGTATGTTGCGCAGCGAATAAGCATCCTCTGCAACTCGCCAATGGCGTTTTAGGCATTGTGATGAAATCCGAGTACGGATGGCATTTCCGAAAGGCAGGCGCTTCGCCAGTCCGCTGTCATCCCGATTGAGTAAAGCAGCAGGATATGAGTGCAAGGTATGAATCTGTATGAAACGGGGTAGTGCCATGGGGGTAACTCCAGTTGAAAAAACCGAATCGTATTGCGAGCCAAGTCATGAGTCCAATCGATCTGCCCTGGAAGCGGCTAGGTAGTATTCGCGGGCAATTTTCATGCGGCGCCAATCTCCTCGTTCCGCTGGGGAGGGAGATGCAAGGATGAACCAAGCCATTTCTGCCCAATCAAATGGTTGTTGCCTACTAGCCAGCATGCGAAAAATTCGTACCAGTAGAATTCGCAACATTCCCTCTCTAGCTATGAGCAACCGCCTGAGACGATCTTCACTATAGAACGGCCTTTTTCTATTTGGATTACCGCCTTGAAACAGTGCCTTGCCTACTGGCATGTCTTTATCATGGGCAGAGAGGCTTTTGACAGCTCCGTTTGGTGTCATAATGGCTATACCGTGAAGGATCAGAGCCCATGCCTTTTCATTGGTTGGACTTTGGAGTAAACCTTGCTGGGCCATGATTCTCCAGAAAACCGGTACATCAGGATTATCAGGATTCATTCGGCGTAGCTGGGCAAGGTCACCCCGATTGAAAATTGGATTCGCCAGTGCTATGGCCAGATCAACAGCACTGACAGCTGGATCACCCCGCTTTCGATCAAAATCATCTGTCCTACGAGTCTCTTCACTACTCATTGCTCTCCTCGCCAATTTTAGAAAACAGGTGTGGCAAGCCCTGGTTACTTCGCAAACGCACCGCGAACAAAGTTCGAGCTGCAACGGATGCTTGAAGAACCTCTATAGAAGGGCAGGGCAATGTATTTATCGCTGAGTCAAGTATCTTGAATGCATGATGCAAGGCATTGTTATGGAGCCACTCATCACGAATATTGTTACGTTGCTCTACTCCTTCGGCTTCGAATTCTTCTTGTAAGCAATCAAAGAAGGTCGAATCCAGTACTTGATCTAACTGCCTTATCCAGGTATTGGTTAGGTTCCAATGCGAATCCTTAATTGCTTCACTATCCCCTCGAGCCGCAAAGAGTGCAATGGCATGGCGCAGGAAACGTTGTACAGTGGCAATCTGGTCTATACGTTCCCGGGCAAGGTCATGCAATCTCTGCGCTTCTTGTGAAGAACCGAAAGCAGCCGATCGGGTTCTGGGCTTCAAAGGAATGATGCGCTCGTAGTAGCCTTCGGTCTTTCCTTGTCCACGCACCATACCACGTGCAACAAGGTAAACCGTATCGGCGGAAATTTTTTCCTGGGGTAATAGATCGCACAAGACTGGCCGTTTCCAGTCAGAGGACAGCAAATAGTCCAGGATCCTCTTGTAAGTGAAACCGCCGTATGCCAGAGTCAAAGACTTGCCTTCTTTGCGGTTGATGGGAATCCATGGGTCTCCTGTTCTGCCTTTCAATTCCTTTGCGTTTATACGGGCGGCTTTCGATGTAGCCCGCCGCCCCAATATTTTTCCGTCGTTACCCAAGAACAATCGAATTCGCCGGCATATTTCTATGTAATAGGGATCTAGCTTCTGCCATGATAGGGCATCACCCTTGGACCCATCCCACGGTATAGTCCATAGAAGCGACAATCCATCTGAGGCCATGGAATATTCCGATAACACGGATTCTCGATTAGCCAGGAGTGCGGCTATATCCCGCGCAATGTGAGCTCCAGGTCGTAAGGATGGTGTTAGGCTAAATGCCGAACGACTGCCCAATCCGCCATTCATACGGGATATTCCATAGTTTCCTGCTCCTGAAAACCCTTCTGTTGTCTGCAAGGTAATTAACGCGTATACCCAATCATCTAGTCCTGCCACAGTGGCAATGTTTGATTTGAGGTCATGGTTCTTGGATTGAACCAGCATGTCTAGTGAGTCTGGTGCAGTGATGATATCCTTGTAATCTGACGACGAAGTCTTCAGTCGGGCAGGGGGTTGCAAGAAGGCTGGAAGGGTAATATCCTCCACCGTTATCTGCCAAGGTTCATCTTCGGGAAACTCTGGTGTAAGGTTTCTCAGAAGAGTTTCCCAAGCATCAGTTTCTGTTGGGAGATGGGTGCTCTCTGTTATATCCAGCGCCAAGGCCCCCAACTGAGATAGGAATGCATGCCAGGCGTGGCGTTGATGTGGTCGTAGTGCTGAAAAGGAGAGAATATTGTCTTGTACTGCCAAGCCTAAAGTTTCCGGCAAAGACGCAGTAATCCTCTGGTATTGCGGGGTTGTAATGCGAAAAATGGGTTCTTTCAGAACGTTGTACATAAAACGGAATTCCAGCAACTAAGTAGAGTTTTTCCTGTAGTTCATAGATTACCTTAACAGAGATTAAAATGTAAAGCAAGTAAGACTTTGTGTTGCCCCGAAAGTCGGGGATAGCCCACTATGCACTACAGTTTTCGTAAGTAAAGGTAAACCTTGCCCCGTAGACGTGGGGAAATGCCAATAAAGGTCTTACTACTGGCTAATCCTGTCCAGACCCAAACGATCATATCGAAATCGTTGTTCGCCGAGGCTGAACTCAAAACCTTTTCCTACCGGATAGATCGCTACCGGGTCATCACCAACAGTTGAGTCCTGCATCAAGTGTGAGGGTATGGATAGACAAGGGATAGTGACTGTAGTTGAAAAGGGACTTGCGGCAGCAGCTTCAAAGATCACTTCGAAACTTTCCGCCCCCAAACGGGTTCGTACCTTTTCTTCTACGTCAGCAAATACAACCTCGTGATTATCTTGGTAGAAAGATTTGTCTCGTCTGACCAAGACATTATTGGCAGTAATGCCATCGGCGATTTCAACACCTGTAACTTCATTTGCGTGATTTGACCAATCTGAACCGAGTTCCTTAGTAATTGCTTGCAAGCTCTCTGGATGAGTGGAGAGTTCTACCAATTTTCGATTCATGTCAGGGATATGCCACGGCTGGTGCGACTCGGCGTATTCAGCTATCAGCTTCCTGGTGGCTTCCAATATACGCAGGTCCTTGTATACAAAGCCTCGTGGTCCTAATCCGTTCAAACCCTTGGTCAGTAAGAAGGATAAATCTGGTCTGCCTGGCAAAACAATGCTGCAGATAGGATCCCGCAAGGTAGGTGGCCGGTCACTACGAGAGTGTCGGTGGAGCCGACCGATCCGCTGGAGAAGAACATCCATGGGACACAAATCTGTAATCATGAAGTCGGCATCTAAGTCTAGTGATTGCTCAAGGGTTTGGGTACCCACAACAATTCGCCCCCCTTCAGTGCGGTTCTTGCCGAGAATTCCCTCTACAGTTCGATCCAGAAGTTGGCGATCTGAATCGGCAAACCGACCATGGTGCAATGTCCTAGTCCCATGACAAGAAAACAGGACATCGGAGTGATGCCATTGAACTAATTCTTCAATAGCCAACTGGGTGTGTCGTGCAAATTCAACCGTATTTCGGATTACCAAGACTTTCGCCCCTTGGCGCGCAGCATCTAAGGCTATGTGTGCCACTTGGGAGAAATCTGTCATGCCATCAGTGACCTTGATCTGGACGCTCTTACCGCCGCCGGTTCTGTTAACAGCCCTGATTCCATTGTCATGGACAGAAGGCACAGAGATTGCTGGATACGGCTCTCGGATGGCCTCATCCAAGGGGTTGCAGGTTTTTGCTTGGTCAGTGAATACTGAAGATATCCAGGATTGACGGGCTACTGAGCCTAGGGTTGCTGACATGAGAATCGCGTAGCCCCCCGTAGTAACGTGAGCATCCAAGAGGGCTTTCAATATTACTCCCATATAGTGATCGGAGGCATGAACTTCATCTACGATCAACAAACTACGGGCTAGACATGCTGCTCGCATATGTGAATGTTTGATCTGTAGCACGGCAGACATAGCTTGGTCAACTGTACCTACGGCGATCTGGGCCGCCAAGAATCGTTTTGTGCTTTCGGCAGCCCAACGCAATTTGGTAGCTGCATCATCTGGGTCATCCTCCCACCAGACCCTGAAGTCTGGTAGACGATGACCTTTGGCGGCCCCTGTCCGTAGATAACCCGGTACAGCCAACACGGGAGACGGCTGGTCCCCATCTGGGAACAGATTCCAGCAGAAGTCACAAATTCGCTGATGCAACTGGGTTGCAGCGGCTCGGGTGGGCAATGCGAAGTAAAGTCCGTCCACTAAACCTAATTCATACAGTCGAGAAAACCTGAGTAGAGCAGCTTCAGTCTTTCCAGAACCCGTTTCGGATTCTATGATTGTCAACCTCGCGTCCTCTGGAACTTGCATCACAGCCTGCTGCATTTCGTTGGGAGTTCCTTGAATCGAGAATAACCTTCCAAAATCAGTTGTTGACATGATCTTGTGTGAAACTTCTAGTCCAATTTCCCTTAGTGCATTTGCTGCTTTATCTTGTGCTTTAGCGAAGTATTGGTCATCAGGTTCGCTGACAAAAGGGAAGAACGTTTCATCGGAGCCCAACCAGTCCGCCAAGGTACAGAGACCCAGGAACATGTGCTGGAATTCAGGTGTATCTGGTAAGGGGTCACCACCCTTGCTGAATGCCAAGGGAAACCAGTTACGGATGAGACTCAAAACGTGTTTCAGGTGTTGTCTTGGATCCAGCTTGCCTCTCGGACGCCAGATGATTGGGTTGCTGCTCCGATCGCAATCTAGTGGCAAGGGCTTTCCATGGTGAGACAATGAGGCAACAAGCAAAGCCGAGACTGTTACACCTTCATTACTGTCCCAAGCAGAAATTTCTTTCCAGTCAATTGATGGAAAGAACCAACTACAGGTTTCACTATCTCTACCAGTCAAGACGGGTACTAAATCCAAAGTATGGCCTGCTCGAAACTGAAAGGGAATGAGGTCCGAGTCTTCATCGGTCTGATTCTTGGATTGGAATCCGATATTGATCTTGCCCACATCATGCATAGCAGCGAGCACAGCAAGCCTTTGAACAACGATTTCCACCAATTCCTCTCTATTGCCAGCTCGAGCGAGTCTCTGACGTATGGTTGGCAAAGACGATAAAGCTTCAAAGCATGCACCAACATCAGCAAGATGATGTTCAAGCAAATGAATCCGGGAAGGATCATCCTTGTCCGCCTTAGCCCAGAATTTCTGGTTGAGATGAGTCCTCAGGGTCATTCAATTTCCTCCAATGATACGAACTGCTCAGAAGTTTCCAATTTACTATTGAAACGTCTGATGTGGAATTAGGTAGTCACGGTGAAAGTCTGAACATCAATCCCGGCCCAGCGGCGCAAGAGCAACTTGAGCGTATGGCGAGTCATCTTGGCCGTGACATGGGTGATCAAGCCGCGGAGGGTCTTACCTCGCAGATGTTCCAGATGGCACCCCGTATTCGGTACCTCGTGGCAAGCCCCCTCCATCCGTGCGCACAGGCCCTTGAGCCACGCGGTGAAGCCTGGGGCACGGCGTAGCCGCTGGTAGGCCCGGTAGGGCGTGAGGATATCCAAGTGGCGGGTTTCCCGGTACCGGCGTTGCCCGTCCGCTCCCATGAACCCTTGGTCCCCGAGGACCCGCGCCTGCCACAGGCAGTCCCGCCCTGGGTCTCCCGCCACACGCTCATCGGTGGTGGCCGGCACCCAGTCATAGGCCACGGGCCAACCGCCCCCAGTACATAGGAGTACCCGCTTGTCGCCCAAGTACTTTAGTGGGCGACTGACACACACGCCATAATCCGCGGGGGCCGCGAAGTCCCTACGGCTCTTGTCCCTCCGGTAACCCCACACCGGCCGCGGCTGGGTATCCAGCCGATACAGGGAGGTGAGCGTGGCCCCTCGTTCCTGGGCCCCGTACCACCGCCGTGCTTCCACCAGTCGCGCCAAACTCCGCACCCGCCGGTTGAACTGACTCTGGCTCAGCAGACGGGGAAAGAGGGACCGATAATGGGCGCACAGAAACGCCAGGAATTGGGTCTCCCCAGGAAAAGGCAGGAAATCCATCAACAGAAGCAGCGTCATCACTTCACGGTCACGGAAGAGGGGCTTGGCCCCTACCTTGCCCTGAAGCCAACGCACTCCATGAATTGGTACCCATCAGCCACCCACACAAACACCACCGTCGCCAGATCCTCAAAGGCTATACTGCACGCCATGGGGAGACCTCAGAATGTAGGAGTAGGCTACTTTCATGCTGGGGGTTTCCCCTGCTAGTGCAGAGTTTCGGATATAGTTTCAGTAGTATACGATAGGGTATTCATCCTGTCACACAGAGGCCAAAACACCATGGGACCTGCCCCCAAAGGATTGACGATCCGCCCCG
>DAOUJU010000008.1:0-51345 GCA_034422235.1 Anaerolineales bacterium
TGATAAAATCTACCGTGGTCATGAGTTCCCTCCTTCGCGAGTGTGTCAACTCACAGGATGAGGGAACCTCGTGACCTTTTTCAACTTTGTCTTCAACTAGCACCAATGGTTAAAAGGCAGAAATCGCCACTACGTGAACTGTAGGGGTGGACATTCAAGGCTACCCTTGCGCTACCTATGAGAACTTCGTGCTTCTGCTACAGGTTCTAGCTGATCAGTGACGCGTGAGCAGAATGCATGGTTTCAGGGTGTTCCAGCGCAGGGAATTTCGTTCCCCGAAGCGCCTGACAGCCCTATTCCCACGTGAGCATATGGGGAACGGCTTGCACCATAGTCAGGACTCCCACCGGTGGTGAAGAGGACAACACTGAACGTGGAAGACTTGAGGAAGAATCAGTTGTTGATCCATACCGGTTTACAGGAGACAGGATGTTAATCCAACGGATCAGAGTAACAGGCCTGCTTTCCTTTGGACCTGAAGGCATTGATCTTCCCTTGCAGGGGCTGAATGTCCTGATCGGGGCCAACAGTGCAGGGAAATCCAATTTCCTGTCAGTTTTGGCTTTGCTCCAGGCTACACCCACACATCTGGCGCATCCGATCAAAGAAAGGGGTGGGGTGAGCGAGTGGCTTTGGAAAGGGTCTGGGTCGGAACATCAGGCTACTGTCGAGACCCTTATCGACTATCCGTCAGGACCCAGACCTTTACAGCACATGTGGAGAATAACGGAGCATGGGTCGCGCCTGGAGGTTATGGAGGAACGAATTGCCTTCGAGTCACCGGCAAAGGATGACTCATCTGATCTGATATACCGCTTTCAGGGACGACAGGCTCTGCTCAGACAGAGACAAAAGAAACAGCGCCCCTTGCATTTTCGGCGGGAGGAATTATCCCCCGAAGAATCGATCCTTTCACAAGTACGTGGTCCTGCCATACACCCGGCCTTGCGTTGGCTCCAGTCCCAGTACCGACAGATTGTTCTGTACCAGGACAAGGGTTTTGCCACCACGTTGCGTCAGGCCCAGAGCCGCATGGGATCGGATACTTTCCTGACCGAAACGGGAAACAATGCGGCACAGGTATTCAGTTCCATGCGGATGCAGGTGGGGCATGAGTTTCTGGGAGCTCTGCAGGATCTATACCCGAATATCCAGGACATCCATATCAAATTGGTGGATGGGAAATTATTGTTTCTGATAGAGGAAGGCCCTGGCACCCAAATCCCTGCCACCCATCTTTCGGATGGTACTTTACGTTACATTTGCATGCTTCTGGTTCTCATGCATCCAAACCCACCACCTCTTGTAGCCATTGAAGAACCGGAAACAGGTTTTCATCCCGATGTGATACCGGAACTTGCGGTTCTGCTGGTACGGGCTTCACAACGTACCCAATTGATAGTAACAACTTATTCTCACATGTTGATTGATGCTTTATCCGATCATGCGTCAAGTGTAGTGGTATGTACCCGGGAGGAAGGTCAATCCCGATTTGAGCGACTCGATGCAGATGCTCTTCGGACTTGGTTGTACGAGTATAGCCTTGGGGATTTATGGAGCATGGGCCAAATAGGAGGCAATCGGTGGTGAGTTTCGAGATCCATATTGAAGGTGGAGGTGTGGGCGCGACGGCGGGCAGCCGATTTCGGAAAGCTTGGCGCAGCTTCTTTGAGAAGGCGGGACTGGCGGGCAGCCTCCCAAGAGTGATCATGGGACGTGGACGTGATCGAACGTTCCAGAACTTCAGGCGGGCCTTACAGTATCAACGTCCCTCCAAGGTACCACTTCTTCTTGTGGACAGTGAAACACCTCTTGCAACCCACTCTACTCGGTGACAACATCTGAAGATACAGGATGACTGGAATAAACCGCCTGGGGCCACCGACGACAGCGTTTTCATGATGGTCTAAATCATGGAGACCTGGTTTCTGGCCGACCCGGATATGTTGAAGGATTATTTCGATGCTGGCTTTCGGCAGCAGCATATTCCCTCAAGGTCTCGTCTGGAGGATGTTGCCAAGAAGGATGTCCTTAAGGCCCTTGAGTTGGCTACAAAGAATTGTAAGACACGTTATGCCAAAGGCCGCGTCTCGATTACATTGTTGGCGAAACTCAATCCCAGGCTGGTGGAGCAGGCTTGTCCGCATGCCCGAAAGCTTTTGGCGTATCTGCGTACCTCTTGAATTATCATGGCTATGGCGGAATCCAAATACATTCTTCCCAGTTCGTGGCAAGCCGACCAGACAATCTTGAACATCCAGAAGCCAATCTAAAGCATCAGTGCAGGCCATGAATGACGATGTCTTGATCGAAATCGACATAAATTCCTTCTGTCTCTTGCTAAACCCGTATGGTGTCGCAAGCATTCGCCGGATACCTATCCACAATCTGACCGAGTTAGAGGGTATAGCATTGGTGTTGTTGCCAACAGCTACGGATGAAGAGCCAGCAGTGGTTTGGATATTGCCGGATCACATTGATTTGAATTCGGATACGGGGAAACGGCTGATTTTATTGGTGTTATCCGGGTTGCGTCGTGTCTTGCGGGGCTGGACTGTGGACATAGACTGGGACCCTTCAGAGACAACAATGGATAGTGATGCCTTGATGGCCTATCAGGAAGTGCAGAAACAGATTGATGATTTTGATTATACCCTTTTGACACATTCAGGTTGTGGGATAGCAGATTGGAATATGCTTATCGGCGGTGCCGTGCTGGTGTCATCTGGGCCGGTAAATAAGTCAAGTAAGCCAACCGTAAGTCATGTGTGTATGTGATGCTCCAGATCCCTGCATTACCTACCTATCGGTACACGTTTGGCGGGAGACAGACAGTGCGGCTAGGGTAGAATCGGATGGCCATAGGGTGTCTCCAGGGTGGAGGTAATTATCGTACTTAATCCAGTGCCCATGGCGGTGTGCGGTACAGCTGGCGGAGTTGATATTTCATCCCGAGGTAGAGACTGTATGGTCTTGCTCCCGTTCCCAGGACTCGGCAACTCTATGGTCAAGGAGCCAGGCGGTAGCGGGGGAAACCTGACCCCGTAACCCCGGTTGGGAATCGGGGACGTTGCCCGGTATATGGAAGAAATCCCGCAGTAAAACAGGCACATTGGCCCTTGACATGCGCCCTAATACACGCGGAGTGGAACGTGTATAGCGAATTTGGTTGAGCAGCTAAGACCTATGACCTCTGTTCTTCCGGAACTGTCTCGCCACGCCCAGGAGCGCATCCTGATCATGGATGGTGCCATGGGCACCATGTTGCAGGTATACCGTCTATCTGAGGCGGATTATGCCGGAGTCCAATTCCCGGACCACGATATCTCTCTGCAGGGCTGCCATGACATTCTGTGTCTGACCCAGCCCCATGTCATTCGGGAAGTGCGTGAGGCGTATCTGCAGGCTGGAGCCGACCTGATTTCCACCAACACTTTCATTTCAACCTGGATTGGGCTGGCAGACTTCGGCGTATCTCCTTGGCTACCAAGCCCCAGCTGGCCCAGACGATGCTGGAGCGGGTCTCGGTGCAGGCGATCCACATGTCCCTGGCGGAGGCGGACTGGCAGCGCGGCCGTGCCCGGCACGGCCGCCAGGGGCCCCGCGGGTATGAGTGGCAGTGGGTCTGGATGGGCGCTCCCCTGAGCGCAGACCTGTCCGCGCCGCGGGTGCGATCCCTACTGTTTCGGCGTTCCTGCACAGCCCCTACCGCTTGGACCGCCTACCGGGTGTATGCCTCCCGGGACACGGACTTGGACACCGTGGTGCGGGTCGCCGGCACCCGCTGGGGTATCGAGAGCAGTTTCGAGGCGGCCAAGGGCGAAGTGGGCCTGGATGAATACGAGGTGCGCAGCGCCACCGGCTGGTACCGGCACATGACCCTAGCCCTGTGGGCCATGGCCCTGCTGGCTGCGGTGCGGGCTGCGCCCCAGTCCGTGACGCCCACAAAAAAAGCCACCGTGGTACTGCGCCAGTGGCGGGATGATCCGACCCGGGTCCGTCAGTTGTGTGGCTGGGGCTGGATCCAGGAGGCCTTGCCGGCCCGGGAGACAATGGCATAATCATACCCAGTTGGTATTACAGGCACCCATAAGGAGGGACGGCATGGATTTTACCTTGGAGCCGGCCGAAAGCAATTGAATAACCGGGAACCTCTCCCGCTTTCCTCAGAACGTACTTACAGCATGTTTAAGGAGTTTTTCGGGCCAGGGAATAGAAAGGGGAAGCCAGGATCGGGTGTTTTAGGCCAATAACGGGCAAAATTCGGAGGGCGAACGTGTTACGAAGTTCAGTACAAGACATCCCGGAACACCCGGAATGCTATACACTCTACGCGGTGATCAGAGATGAACAACCGCCATCGCAGAATCCTAAGACAGCTTTTCGCCCGACCTGTGACCCGAAATCTGACTTGGCGTCAGGTGGCGAGTCTGTTGACCGCCTTGGGATTTGAACTGGAAGAGCGTTCGGGTTCGCGCATAGCGGTGATACAATGCGGCCACGTGTATGTCATGCATGTGCCACATCCTGATCCCCACTTGAAACCCTATGCGGTCAGGCAGCCGGCCCAATTTCTCAAGGATCTCGGCTATGAACCATCTGATCTATCGTGACTACCAATGCGAGTTTTTCGCCGATGATGGGGGTGAAGGCTGGGAGGGAGTCGTAACGGGTGCCGAGAATCAGTGCATCGGCACCTTCTTCACTATACGTCGGGAAGACATCCAGGCAGAATTCCATACGACTGTCAACGAATATCTGGCCGTATGTGAAGAACGCGGTTTCACGCCCACGCCGCCCGTGCCGCAGGTAACGCGGGCCGAGGCCCACCAAAGTTGAGCGGCGAGCTCCCGGCGGAACTGGGCGGCCTCGCCCACTTGCAAGGGCTGGGGCTCGGTGGCAATCAGGTGGGAGGGTGCGTGCCGGGCAGCCTGCGAAACCAGTTGGATATGGGAGCATCGGACCTGGAAAGGCTACCGTTCTGACGTGACACCGCTGCGGCTGCGGCCAGCGCGCGGGAAAGGGCAGTGCTGGTCGCTTTCTACCAGGCTACGAACGGAGCTCACTGGCTGAGCAATGATCACTGGCTGAACGCTAGGCGGTTGGCTTGGGTAAAGGCACTGACGAGAGGCAGCGGCGGGACCCCTGCCGCCCGGTTAGGGGAACCACGGATGGTCTTGCCGTCCAGAGCCACGACCTGGCCCTCCGACGATCTGAAATTCTACTGGCAGACCGGGGATCTGGACGTTGTGCCTCAGGATATGCAATACTCCGAGAAAGGTATGACGGAAGCCATGGAACGAACCGCCCAAGGCGATGAAGCGGCCCAATTGCACTTGCTGCGGGCCATCAAGTGCGATCCGGATTCGGAAATTGCTCAGCAGGCGCAGGAAATTCTGAAGGGCGAACTGGTCGTGTAAGGATCAGGAAAGGGCTGCGGAGCCAATAACCGCTCCGCAGCCCTTTCTGCCTATTCCCTGATCAAAGCCGTCACGATCAGGGATACAGCCAACGGAAAAATGGACCGTCCCGACCCTCGGGGCGAAAATGTCCATCCCCAAGTCACCAAGACAGATACCGTTGTGGGAAGATCCAGCGGCAGACCTGACTGCTGGACTGTGGGGCTGCCTGGAGCCAGGTAACAGGAATGGCTGAATCCATGAGCCACACAGAATCCCAGGCCGTCAAACCGGATTGGCAGGTCTCAGGCTTGGACCAGGAACTATCGGAATTGTCAGTATCAATTGGAAAGTCAAACGAGAAAAGGGGACAATAACGCTTTGGCCTATGCCACAAGGTCATTTGAGGGCAGGTCTTCGCGTCGAGACTTTGTAAGCATTGAGATAACATGACCTCTGTTCTTCCGGAACTGTCTCGCCACGCCCAGGAGCGCATCCTGATCATGGATGGCGCCATGGGCACCATGCTCCAGGGATACCGTCTATCTGAGGCGGATTATGCCGGAGTCCAATTCCCGGACCACGATATCTCTCTGCAGGGTTGCCATGACATTCTGTGTCTGACCCAACCCCATGTCATTCGGGAAGTGCATGAGGCGTATCTGCAGGCTGGATCCGACCTGATTTCCACCAACACTTTCATTTCAACCCGGATTGGGCTGGCAGACTTCGGCGTATCTCATCTGGCCTACGACGTGAATCGGGCGGCCGCCCGGATTGCGCGGGCCGCGGCAGATGACCAGACAGCACAAACGCCGGCTAGGCCGCGCTGGGTCATGGGATCTATAGGGCCGACCAATGTGACGGCCTCCATCTCTCCGCAGGTGGAAGATCCGGGCTACCGCAATACATCCTTTGCCGCATTGGCGGCCGCGTATCACGAGCAGGCCCGGGGCCTGCTGGATGGGGGGGCCGATGTCCTGCTGATCGAAACGGTCTTCGATTCCCTCAATGCCAAGGCCGCGGCCTATGCGGTCCAGCGCCTCTTGGCCGAACGTGGAACCTCTGTCCCCGTCATGGTGTCGATCAGTGTGGTGGACGCCAGCGGCCGCAATCTGTCGGGCCAAACCCCCGAAGCTTTCTGGTATTCCCTACAGCATGTCCAGCCCTTTGCCATGGGGGTCAACTGCTCGCTGGGCACCCAGGACATGCTGCCCCATTTGGCCCAGCTGTCCCGCATCGTGGACACCCGGACCCATTGCTATCCCAATGCCGGTCTGCCCACGGCCATGGGGGATTACAGTGAGACACCGAACGACATGGCCACCAGCCTGGCAGACGCGGCAGCCCAGGGCCATATTAATCTGGTTGGGACCTGTTGTGGTTCTACGCCTGAACATATTCAGGCTATAGCCGAGACGATGGCGGCATTTCCACCCCGCAAGATACCCTCTATACCCCCTGTGACGATGTTGGCCGGCATGGAACCCTGTGCTGTTACGGAGGCAGCCAACTTCGTCAACATTGGAGAACGCACCAATGTTACGGGGTCCGCCCGCTTTCGCAAGCTTATCTTGCAGGAAGACTACGAAAAGGCCGTGTCTATTGCTCTCCAGCAGGTACAAAACGGGGCCCAGATGATCGACATCAACTTCGATGACGGCATGCTGGATGGTGTGGCCTGTATGACGCGCTTTCTGCGCCTCATCGCCGGGGAACCCGAAATTGCCCGGGTGCCGGTTGTGCTGGATTCCTCGCGCTGGGAAATCCTGGAAGCAGGACTCCAAAATGTTCAGGGCAAGGCCTTGGTCAACTCTATCAGCCTCAAGGCAGGGGAGGAAGAATTCCTGCACCAGGCCAGACTCTGCCAGCACTATGGAGCGGCGGTGGTCGTGATGGCCTTCGACGAAGAAGGGCAGGCGGATACGGTGGAGCGCAAGGTGGAAATCTGCACCCGTGCCTATAAGCTGCTTACCGGCATCGGTTTCCCACCGGCAGACATCGTCTTCGATCCCAATATTCTGACCGTCGCCACCGGCATGGAAGAGCACAATGACTATGCCGTGGCTTTCATCGAGGCTACCCGCCAGATCAAGGCATCCCTGCCCGGTTGCAAGGTGAGTGGTGGGGTCAGCAACATCTCGTTTTCCTTCCGGGGCAACAACCTGGTGCGCGAAGCCATGCATTCCGCTTTCCTGTACCATGCCATGCAGGCCGGACTGGACATGGGTATTGTCAATGCCGGGCAGTTGACGGTCTATGCGGACATTCCCCCAGACTTGCTGACACCGATCGAAGATGTCCTTCTCAATCGCCGGGAGGATGCCACGGAACGGCTGATCGCCGTGGCTGAAACACTCAAGGGACGCAAGGGCCGACAACGTTCCCGGGCCGATCTGTCCTGGCGGACGGAATCCGTGGCAGCGCGTATTGAGCATGCCCTGGTACACGGCATAGATCAATATATAGAAGAAGATGCAGCTGCGGCCCTCGAAGAACTGGGAGATCCCGTGCACGTGATCGAAGGGCCGCTGATGGACGGCATGAATCAGGTGGGCGATCTGTTTGGCTCAGGACAGATGTTTCTGCCCCAGGTCGTGAAGAGTGCGCGGGTCATGAAGAAGGCCGTGGCCTGGCTGACTCCCTACATCGAAGCCCGCAAACAGGAAGCCGGGGATCAAGACGCCGCTCCCCGTATCATCATGGCTACGGTAAAGGGCGATGTCCATGACATCGGCAAGAACATTGTGGGCGTAGTGCTGGGGTGTAACGGTTACAGGGTCACGGACTTGGGAGTCATGACGCCCAGTGACCGGATCCTGGACACGGCACGGACGAAGCAGGCCGAGATAATTGGCCTCAGCGGTCTCATTACCCCTTCGCTGGACGAAATGGTCCATGTAGCTTCCGAATTGGAGCGCCAGGCCTTCACCCAGCCCCTGCTCATTGGCGGGGCCACGACTTCCCGCATGCATACCGCCATTCGGATCGATCCCATGTACTCCGGGCCCGTGGTGCACGTGCCGGATGCCAGTCGCAGTGTAGGGGTGATGGAAAAACTGCTCAATGCCCGGACCCGGGATACCTATGCCCGGGAGGTCAAGCAGGAATATGCCCAGTTGCGGGCAACCTACGCCGACCGCACACGGAAGAGAGCCCTGCTGACGCTATCCGAAGCGCGGGCCCGACGTTTCCCGTTTGTATCCGACCAGGCAGCCATTCACGAACCACAATGTCTTGGGCGACATGAGCTTCAAACAGTGCCTTTGGCCACGTTGCGGGAATTCATTGACTGGAGTCCTTTCTTTCATGCCTGGGAAATGAAAGGCTTGTACCCCCGTATCCTCAATGATCCCCATAAGGGTCCGGAAGCCCGCCAGCTGTGGTCAGACGGGAATGACTTGCTGGATCGCATTGTGGCAGAGGAAAGCCTGCAAGCCCGGGCGGTGTTTGGCCTGTTTCCGGCCCAGAGTCAGGAGGAAACGATTTACCTCTGTCCAGACCCGGCCAATGAGCAGCAGGAAATAACGTTCCACATGTTGCGACAACAGGAGGCCAAAGGCAAGGATCGCCCCCAATTGTGTCTGGCTGACTTTATCGCGCCCCGGGAGTCGGGGATTCAGGATTACCTGGGATGTTTCGTTGTCACCGCGGGGTTGGGTGTGCCAGAACTGGTACAGCAACTGGAGGAGCAGCAGGACGATTACAACGCGATCATGGTCAAGGTCCTGGCGGACCGCCTGGCCGAAGCGTGCGCCGAGTGGCTTCACTGCCAGGTGCGGACTCATTACTGGGGGTATGCGGCTGAAGAACAGCTGGACAATCAGGCCTTGATCGCAGAAGCCTATCGGGGTATTCGCCCTGCGCCCGGCTATCCGGCCTGTCCAGAACACAGCGAAAAAAGGACACTGTTCGATTTGCTGGAGGCAGAAAGGAGCGCTGACATGCATCTGACCGAATCGTACGCCATGTGGCCTGCTGCCTCCGTAAGTGGTTTCTATTTTGCCCATCCTGAGGCCCGGTACTTCACGGTAGGTCATGTGGCCCGGGACCAGGTCCGGGCCTATGCAGCCCGGAAAGGGGTTTCCGTGGCACAGGCAGAACGCTGGCTAGGTACCCAGCTGGCTTATCAACCCTGAGTCTGATCCCCACTAAACGCTTTATCGGTAGGTCAGAAGGTGTATCGACGATGGCATGGCTCTGGCAATCTGGTAGCAGACACAGACTTCACCTTGTCAGGGCAGTTCTTTGACTTCGGATCCCAGTTCGAGGGCCAAGGCCGCCGCGAAACTTTCATTACCCAGGTCCGTAAGCCACCAGTTAATTGCAGGCAGGTGAGGAAACTGGAATACGGTGCTCTGGGTACCGTGATGCAGAGCGGACGGGAGGGCAAACTGGGTCATGTCCAGGGAGAAGCCCATACCGAGAGCCTTGACCAACGCCTCTTTCATTGTCCACAGACGGTAGAGTAGGTAAATCTGCTGTTCCCCGTTTAGCCGTGCCGCCGCCCGGCGTTCACCCGCCGCCAAAATCATCCCAACCGTACCTTCAAGGTCATGCCGAGGGATTCGTTCTTCTACATCGACCCCAATCCGCCCAGCAGAGGAGATCGCGATCAAGCCATGTTGGCCACTATGGCTGACATTGAAATGGATGGGCACCCGTTTCCCGTCTACCACGGCCCTAGGCTTGCCCTGATGAGAGGTGACAAAGGAAAGTTCATCATTTTGACAGCCAAGTTGCTCGCAGAGCAGGGAACGCAATGCGGCCCGACACAAGCTGTATTCCCGCTGCGGACGGGGATGCAGAAAGCGGTGCCAGCGGTCTGCTTCTTCCTTGTTCAGCCATTCCCGGGCCTGGCGTTCCCGGGCGGTGTTGGGCGTCAGGTCCACATGGACCACTGAGGCCTGTCCCCTTTGCTGGAAGGGCCTCCACCAACAATCGTTCATAGAGACAGCCGCTGTAATCTCTGCGTCGGCAACAGACCCATCTTCTCTCCCGTCCACCTCAGCCTTGGCAATTCCTTGCGTGATGGTAAGGAAGTTCCAGATGTAATTCCCCGCAGGTCATACCGCAGACTCTTACACTCATAGGTGGATTGGCCATCCGATCCCCCAATGCTGTTCATTCCCCTGGAACTAAGGGTAGAAGGACAAATGGCACGGAACATCTTAAACATATCCAAGTGCCAGAATCAAACCTAAACCCGACTGCAAACACCCCAAAATTAAGTTGTCGATCTGACCCAGTCCGATCATCCTTAGACAACCAGGGGCCCAGGAAGGCCGAATTTCAAGGTTCGGTTACTTACAGGTCGTGTACGATCTAGTCCTTTGGCCCGAATTACTGGACAGTTGGGAACTGCTGTCGGGATTTTCAGGCCCCACGAGCACCGCAACCAGACGGCGAGGATCAGGTGAAACTGAGGGAGCCACGGGTGTATAATGTCTCTCCGTCAGTATTCACTCCTGGCAGCACAAAATGGAACTACAAGAGGCATTTGAACAGGCCAAGACAGCCCTTCGGGAGACTTTCGGTCCCGAAGGGTATCAGAGTTGTCGTCTGGAAGGCTGGGAAGACAGCCACGATTGCTGGCTCGTACTCCTAAGTATGGAGTATATTCCCCCCAAAGGGACTGCGGCACACACCCTGTCTCTGCTGACTGGGGGCCGCCGTATGTACCGCAAAGTTGCGGTCAATAAATTGTCAGGGATTGTCCAAGGTATTCACCCCGTCCCCAATCCCTATGCCGCCCCCTCATAACCTGATACTTGATACGGGTCCGCTGGTGTTGCTGACCCTTTCGATCTTTTATGGAGATCCCCCACGGGTCTTGGGTGACCAGCTAGTCCGCAACTACACGGCAGAACAACTGGAACGTCTGCAGAATGCCTTGGAAATAGCCCACAAGGTGTTACTTTCGCCTTATTGTCTGGCAGAGAGTACCAACCTGATCCGGCGACAGGACCAGCGGCAGGTATTGGCCAAAGTTGCCGGGATTTTCGAGCCCTGCCGGGAAGAGACTACTGCCATTCTGCGGCATTCCCGGCTACCCCAGCTGGGGGTGGCGGATGTCAGTCTGCTGCTGCTGGCTCAACAACCGGGTACATACACACTCACCGCGGATCGGGATCTATATGGGGCCTTGTGCGATTCAGACTGTACCGTGATCTACTTCTGTGTGGAACCGGGTCGACAATATGTTGTGGCCTATCCAGCGTAGTGGTAGCCGCCGCCATCTCACACGTCACAGAAACGGGGGAAAGGATAGAAAGTTCCCGATTGCCCAAACAGTATGAAGTTGCAATATTTACATTTCAAGGGAACGGTAGGGCTTCTCTTTTTCATATCGGTTGTTAGTGACAATCTGCGGAGCAAATGGCAGGTTTGCTTGAACCCGCTCTTCAGGTCATTACGGTTTAAAGGAGGTCTTGGCTGGTCGCCAGGCTGAAATGGGAATAAGCGGCCAAGAACAGTCTGCAATTATCTGATACACTTTGAGAACAGGAGAGTCCACCGTCTTGTGGGAAGTTGATCATGGCAGTAATTGGCGTCCCTACGGGTGGTCTTTTTTGTGCCGGGACTTTCTGCCAACCTGCTCCAGAACTGTGGACTCAACCATCTGGGACGGATCCGCGGATCGGGCAAGGTGACGGATTTTGGCGTGTGGCTTCAGCAGAAATGAGAAATGGAGGTTGACGAGATGGCCGTGAATGTTGCGTGGGAGAGAACAGGCGGCGTTCTGATAGGACAGGTGGCGGGCCGCGTGGACAGCAGTAATGCGGCTGAGTTGCAAAGTGCCTTGGATGCCCAAGTCAGCGCGGGGGACAATGCCTTGCTGCTGGACTTCGAGAATTTGGCTTTCATCAGCAGTGCGGGTCTGCGGGTAGGTCTGGCCGCGGCCAAACAACTCGGCGAAGAAAGCAAGAAATTCGGTGTTTGCACCTTGTCGTCCTCTGTCCGCGAAGTCATTGAAGTCAGCGGGTTTGGCCAGGTTATTTCTGTGTATGAATCCCGATCCGAAGCCTTGGCCGCACTTGGTAGCGGTTAAGCATCTTGGGGTTAATGGGTAATCGCATTACCGCAGAATTTTCGGCAAGAGGAGAAATGGAATGAGCAAGGGTAATCAGGAACAGGGCAACGAGGGCATGGAACTGGATCTCAAGAGATCCGTGGATCTGGAGATCGTAGGCGACAACATCGAAGACATCGCCCTGTTCACGATTGAGAAATATGAATTCAGTAATGACGCCACGATTCCGGCCGCTGCGCGGGAAGAAGCGATCCAACAGATTAAGGATGCTTTGTGGAAGAGGGTAGAGGAGTTACGTAAGCATCGCAAGCAGATTCTGGCCAGCATGTTCGCCACGGCCGCCCAAGCCATGGAAGATGCGATGAACAAGAAGGAATAGTACCAGCCCGGCACCGGTAGGCCGGAGACAACACCTGGAACCTCCATCGGTGAGGAGGAATTTGCTATGGGTAACCAGGAAGTTATGCCACAAGAGTTCGTCCCTGTAGATCCCGTTGCCATCGTAGGTTACAGCTATCGGATGCCGGGCCAGGTGCAATCCGACGCGGATTTCTGGCACCTGTTGAGTCAACGGGAGGTGGTGCAGGAACCCATAGTCGAACGTTTCGGCCGGGGCTACCGGCCCATAGGTTCGTTTGGCGTACCTCATCGCTTTGCCAGCCCCTACGAAGGTCTCATCCCTGATGAAGTGGGGTGGCGCTTCGACCGCAGTTTTTACGGAATATCCCAGAATGAAATGGTGCAGGCCAGTCCGGCCCTGCGCATGCTCCTGAATTGTGGGTGGGAAGTGCTGGAACATGCCGGCTGGAACCTCAACGACTTGCGTAACAGCGCCACCGGGGTGTTTATCGGGGCCCAGACCTTGGCGGAGGCCAACTGGCGCCCCCTGCACGGCGTCAATGATTCCACCGTACAGGGCATCAGTTTGGCCATGTTGGCCAACCGGATTTCCTACTTCTTCAATTTGATGGGGCCCTCCATTACCTGCTGCACGGCCTGTTCCGCGGGCCTGACGGCCTTGCATACAGCCCTCAATGCGCTCCAATGCGGCGACTGCGAACAGGCCATCGTGGGGGCCGTCAATTACCTTGGTTCCGGACGGCTCAGTAACGCTTTCAATGCCCTCGGTGTGATAAGCCCCGATGGCATATGCCATTCCTTTGACGCTGAGGCCAACGGCTATATGCGCGCGGAGGGGGCCTTTACGTTCGCCCTAAAACCGCTGGCGGTCGCGGAAAGGGACGGTGATCGGATCATTGCGGTCATTGAAGCCACTTCAGTCAATTCAGCCGGCGCGGCAGACGGTACCTCTGGGCTGACGCGGGGACGCTCCATCTTTGCCCCGACTCAGCATTCCCAGGTCCAATTGATGCGGGACGCCTGCCGACGGGCCGGCCGAGACCCCCAGGAAATTGATTACGTTGAGGCGCATGCCACGGGCACTGTCGTCGGGGATCGCATTGAAGGGAACGCCATCGCCGAGGCGTTTGGCCTAAGTGACCGGGCGGAACGGCTCAGGATGGCCAGTGTCAAGAGCAACGTAGGGCACATGGAAGCCGCGGCTTTTCACTGTGCCTTGCTCAAAGTCGTCCTGATGATGCAGGAGCGGAAATTCGCGCCGATTTCCCGGAATTTCGTCGTTCCCAATCAGGAAATTGACTTTGACACGTATGCCATCAGGGTGCAGACGGAATGTGAGCCCTTCCCCGCGAGACCCGTAGTGGTGGGCATCAATTCCTTCGGCTTTGGGGGTGCCAACGGCCATTGCGTCGTCAGTGAATACCAGCCGGTCAGACCTCGCATCTGGACTATACCCGTGGCCCCGGCCGCCGGCTACCTGATCCCGCTGTCCGCCCGCACCACCGGTGCCTTGACCAAGAGTGCCCAGGGGTTGCAGCAATCGTTGCAGGATCAGCCCCTGGATCTTTACACTTTGGCCGCCAATCTGAGTTGTCGGCGCACCCACTTTCCCACCCGTACGGCCTTTGCGGTACACACCCTGGAAGAGTTGGCCGAGTCTCTGCGAGCCTTTGTGGATGACCCGGAGCCTGTAGCCACGGTCAATGAGAGTGAAGAGCCACTGGCTATGGTCTTCTCGGGACAAGGAACACAATGGGCTGGCTGCGGATCCGCTCTCTATGACGCACATCCGGTTTTTCGGCGTGTCATCGACACGATTGAGGAGTTCTGGGTGTCATACGCAGACTTTTCCTTGCGTGAGGCCTGCTTGACGGCTCCGCAGTCGGAACTGGATGAGTGCCGGCTGGCGCAACCCGTCATATTTATGCTGCAGTGCGCCCTGGTGGAATTGCTCAAGACATGGGGTATCTACCCTGATTGTGTAGTCGGTCACAGTTCCGGCGAAGTCGCCGCCGCCTATGCTTGTGGGGCCCTCACGCTGGAGGAAGCCACGCGCCTGGTATACCATCGGGCCACCTTGCAGCAGCGTACCGCGGATTCCGGGCGCATGCTGGTGATTGGCCTGGATCGGCGTGGGGTGGAGGAACTGCTGGCCACCTTGCAGGTTCCTGTAGGTTGCGATCAGCCGTCCGCCGCCAAGGTAGAAATTGCCTGTGAGAACTCTCCTGCCAGCACTGTCATCTGCGGTAAGGAATCAGTGCTCCAACCGGTTATGGAGGCGCTGGATGATCAAGGCTTCCAGCATCAGTTGATACCCGGCAATATTGCGTTTCATTCCAGTGCCATGGATCCCATCCGGGAAGATACTTTCTTATTCCTGGCGTTTCTGGATGAGTGTGCCTTTGAGGCCGATGTTCCCTTTATTTCGTCGGTAACGGGCCAAAGAGAGGAGCGCCTGGACAGTGCTTACTGGTGGCGCAATATCCGCCAGCCCGTAAGATTCGGCGCAGCGCTGGAAACAGTGCTGACCGAGATCCGTCCCGGTACCGTTCTGGAAGTAGCCCCTCATAGTGCCCTGCAAACCACGATAGATCAATGTCTGCAGGGCAGCAATGCAGCCACCCACTGTATTCCCACCCTTATGCGGGATATGGATGAGTGTCGTAGCTTCCACGGGGCATTGGGAGCCTTATTCAGGGCGGGGGTACCTTTGGACTTCAAGTCCCAGTACCCACGACCCAGACCCGTATCGCATCTCTTGCCTGGGTATCCCCGGGATGAGCAACAGACCAGGGAACCCCTGGTGGATGATGAATTGTTCGTAGAACACGGTGATTTTTCCCACGGACCGCTGGTAGGGCGCCGGATTCCCTGTAACTCCCTTCTGTTTGAAGCCAAGATTTCCGATCGGGAATTCCCCTGGTTAGCTGAACATCGGGTTTACCACAGCGGGATTATGCCGGCCGCCGGCTTTATCGAGCTGGTATTGGAGGCCCTGGAAGGCGTTCCCGTGCATTTCGAGGAAGTTCAGTTTGAGCAGCCATTTCCCATTACGGGTAATACCGTGAGGTTACAGACAGACCTGCAACCCATCCCCAATGCTCCGGACGAATTCAACTTTTTCATTACCTCCAGGCCACTCGACAAGGAGGCCGCAGGGGAATTGCACTGCCAGGGCAAGGTGAAACGGCTGGCGGCAGAGCCGTCGGTCAAGGTTCCTCGCAATCTGTCCGCTATGGACCTGTCCCGCTTTGATTCCGCCCGCGTATTGACAGGGGAGGAGTTCTACGAACGCACAGAAGCGATTCTGGATAACACTTTCCATTATGGCCCCAATTTCAGAACCATTCAGCAGATTCGCATGCGGGATGAACCCAAGGAGTACCTGGTAGATATCGAAATGGATGAGGAATGGTGGCAGTCCGGGCAGGCGGAAGGCTACGTGATGAGTCCACCCCTGTTTGATGGCGGTCTCCAGATGCTGCTGGTCTATCTGGTGCAGTTTCCGGATTTCTTCGCCATGCCCCGTCGGGCCCATGGCGTGACGTTTTTCAAACCGCCCACTTCACCCCGCATCACCCTTTACATGCCGGAGGAACCGTATTTCTGGTCCACTCTCAATGAATATGGCCAGCGCTATCCCGTGGCCGTTCAGGGGGAAATCAGCTACCACGACATCTGTTTCTATGACACCGACACGGGGGACCTCATCGTCCATTTCGGCGCCTATTGCTCTCTTAACAGCAATGTCAAGTGGGCTGAATTACCCAACAGTCGGCATGTCGTGGCCTGGCAACCCAAGTTCCTGACCGCCACTGAGCCTGTCCTGACGGAATTGCCCGCCGGGGAAATAGAGCCCCACTACCTCATCCAGGCCCTGGAGCAAACCGAGCAGAGCCAGAACCGCGTTTGTCGCATCATTGAACTGGCGGGCAGCCGGGAACCTGATCAAACGGTTCTCCATCGTGTCAAGGAGTATCTGACAGAGTCGGCCGTTCAGACCGAATACTGGCTATTCGCTGACAACGAAGACAGTACCCAGGCCCATTTTGAAGCCTTTAATCAGTTGGAGACAGCCTTGCGCTTCGAAAGGCTGGATCTGACCGATGAGACAGAGCCCGACTGGACACGGGGACTGCTCCGCCCGGCGGCGGCCGAGTTGATTTTCCTGCAGGCAGACCTGCTATCAGCGTGGCCTCAGGGCTGGCATTTCCTGCAACGTCTGGCCATGCCGGGCGGGCTGGTGCTTGTTGGGCATGAGGAAGATAGCCAAATCGCAGCCGAGTCAGGTTGGACCACGGTTCGCGTGGGCCAATGCGCGACTATGGTGCAAGCACCCCGGTGCCTGCTCGCAGAACCGACCGGTGAAGCCGAGTCAGGGGCCCGGTGGATCTTGGGTGAGGTAGGTGGCTGGGCTGCAGAATGGGCCTCCCGGTTCCCTGTACCCAACGTGCATTTCATGGCGGGGGAACTTCTGGATCGGCAGAAAACAGCGGTAGTGGAAGAGTGGCCGAACGTAGAGGATGTGCAGACCATAGATTTCTTCTGCGACCGCGATCCCGCGGACCCAACCGGGGAAAACGTGGTGGCCCGTCTGACTTCCTTTGTCCGGGCACTGGTGACATTCAGGATAGGCCAGGAACTTCCCTGGTGTCGCTTGACTGTGGTCACGCAGCAAGCCACCTTTACCGTGGAGGAACCCCGGGGTCAGACTCTGTGGGGTGCGGTCCGCAGTATGGCGCGCGAAGTGGGTGAAGAGGCTAACCTTGATTTCCGGCTAGTGGATCTGGGCGCTTTCGAGGACTTGGAAGTCCTGGAAAACCTGAGTTGCATCGACTTCCGCGAACGGGAAGTGGCTGTCAGGAACCAGCAAATGTGGGTGCCCCGGATCAATAGCATAAGGGCCAGAGTGGCGCCTGTGCAGCCTGGTGCGGATCCGACCTACCGTCTGCGCCTGGAGAATGCCGGCCAGGTGGAAGGTCTGCAGATGAAAACGTACTTGCCGGGCGAACTGGGACCCAAGGAAGTGGAAATTGAGGTAGCCGCGGCCGCTCTCAATTTCCGCGATATTATGGTGACCTTGGGTATGCTCCCCACCCCTGCCTTCGAACGGTCGGCCATTGGGGAGGAAGTGGGCATGGAAGCCAGCGGTACGGTCAGCCGCATTGGTCCAGAAGTAACCCAGTTTGCCCCAGGCGACGAGGTGGTATTTACCAAGGGAGGATGCATCGGTAATCGCGTCACGATACACGAATTTCTGGTGTTTCCGAAGCCCAGGAATCTGAGTCTGGTGGAAGCGGCCTCTGTCATGTCAGTCTATGTCACCTCCTATTATGCCCTCATTCATTTGGCCCGTCTGAGGTCAGGACAACGAGTATTGATCCATTCGGCCATGGGGGGTGTAGGGCATGCGGCTATCGCCCTGGCGAAGCATGTGGGGGCAGAAATCTACGCTACCGCGGGCAGTGAGGAGAAGCGGGAGAAACTGCGGGCCCTGGGCGTAAAGGCCGCCTTCGATTCCCACAGTTTCGACTGGTACGAGGACTTGATGGAGGCAACAGACGGCGAAGGGGTTGATGTGGTGTTGAATTCCCTTGCGGGCCACCACATTGCTTTGTGTCTGCAAGCCTTACGCCAATCGGGTTGGCACTGTGAAATTGGCAAGGTGGACATCTATGCGGACAATGCCTTGAGCCTTTCGGTCTTTCGCAAGAACCTGCGCTTTGCCGCCATCGATGTAGATCGGCTGATGGTGGATGATCCCCTACTGACTAGGCAACTTTCTCTGGCCTGTCTGGAATTGCTGGCAAAGGGAGAGGTTCCCGCCTTGCCTCTTACCGTCTTCCCCTTCCGGGAATACGGCACGGCCATGCGTCTGATGATGTCCGGCCAGCACCAGGGGAAACTGGTATTGGAGGCGCCGCAGAAAGGAGAAGATCCGGGTTACCTGATTGCGGATCACCAGCCCTTCCTCGATCCCGAAGCCACCTATCTGGTGACGGGTGGTTTCAGAGGTCTGGGCCTGCGCCTCATCCCTTACCTGGTAGTGTCTGGGGCCCGTCACCTAACCCTGTTGGACAGAGACCCGGAACGGCGGCGCAGTGCCGACTGGGTGCGTCGCGCCAGTACCCTGGTTCACCTGGATGAGGAGTGTGAGCTTGAGATCGTAGCCGGTGACGTATCGCAGGAAGCAGATATACAGCGTTGTATTGGTCAGATGCAGAGGCCGCTCAAGGGAGTCTTTCATTTGGCCGGTGTCCTGGACGATCGGCTGGTGACGGATATGACAGCTGAGTCCGTGTCAGAGGTATTTGCCCCCAAGGCCCAGGGGGCCTTGAATTTGCACCGGGCGACTCTGGACTGTCCTCTGGACCACTTTGTGATGTTCTCGTCGGTCGCTTCCACTTTTGGTAATCCAGGACAGGTCAATTACAGCGCTGCCAGTGCCTTTCTGGACGGTTTGGCCACTTATCGCCACCGCCAAGGCCTGCCCGCCCTGTCCTTCAATACGGCGGCGGTCAAGGACACCGGCATGGCCTCCCGCAATCTCCATGTGCTCCGTCTGGTGGCGGCCACCGGCCTGCCTGCGGTCAGTGGTGAATATGTCATCGGCAACCTGGACTATGCCCTGCGCATGATGTCCAGGCAGGATCACCTGGTTACCACACTGTTCCAGAAACCGCCCTGGACTGCGGACTCACCGGAATACATGCGCATCGGACACCTCCTGAATAATCAGGATGCCTATCAGGCCCATACCGACAGCGAAGCGTCTCTGGATGCCGTAGTAGCCCAGATCGCGGCCAAAGTGGCTGAGCTATGTGGCCATGAAGAAGGAAGCCCGGAAGAACCACTCGCCACCTATGGCTTGACTTCCATATTGGTGGCTGAACTGGGTGCCTTTATCCAGATGCAGTTCAACTACCAGGTCAGTGCTCTCGAGTTGATGACTACGGCTTCCTGCTTGTCCCTGGCTGAAGCCATCGTAAGTGGGGAAAGTGAGGGAGGAAAGGCGCAGACCCAGGAGGATACCGAAGATGCGGAAGATGGGAGGGCAATTCGGCGTTCTGTACATCGCAAGCCCTCTGCCTTTGCCCTCCCGCTAGCGGAACACTTTCCGGCGGATGCTTGATGGCAGCCCGTTATGGGACAAACATGAGCTTGCCCCAGTTTATGGTCGGGACCTGACTCCGGAACTGTAGCCTAGCTTTGCTTTAAGTCATAGGGAATCCGAATGTCTGACAACACACCTGCTGACGTAAAGGTGGCACCGCTTAGGGGAACGCTGCCACCCCAGTGTCAGAGTGATGTGCGCAATCTGCGCCGATATATCCATTCACTGGTGGCCCAGGAGAGGCCATTGGCCGCCAAGTCCCCGACAGATTTCCGCGCGATTTTCTTTACCGGTGCCAATGGTTTCGTGGGTCGCTTCTTGTTGCGGGAACTCCTGATTCAGCAGGAAACACTGGTAGTCCACTGTCTCATACGAGCGAAAGATGCCCAGGAAGGCTATGTTCGGCTACGCACAAGCATGGAAGACGCGGAAATATGGGATGAGGCATTTGCGCCTCGCATACGAGTGCTGACAGGGGACATAGGTCAAGAGTACCTGGGACTGGGAGAAGAGGAATTTGGTCGGCTCTGTCATCAGATGGATGCGGTCTATCATCTGGCGGCCGATATTACCCTGACCACTTCCTATTCTGCCATGCGCGATGCCAATACGTTGAGCCTGCGTACCATGCTGGAAATGTGCCTCAGACACCGATTCAAGCCTTTCTTTTACATGTCCACGCTGGCTATCTTTCCCCAGTATTTCTGTAACTTCGCCAATGAATTCCGTAACACTACCATCGAACATCAGATGCAGCCCGATGTAGCCAGTATGAAAAGGATATTCCCCTTGGGCCTCAGTGGCTATTCCTGGAGCAAAGTGACATCGGAGCAGATCCTGCTGTACGCTCGGGAAGCAGGTCTGCCTCTGGCCATTTTTCGGCTGCCACGTACCGATTCGGCAAGTATCGGGATCATCCAAGCAAATGACTTCACGGTACGCATGTTTGCGGCAATAACGGAAGTCGGGGCAGTGCCAGAAGGGAGTATACTTGAGTGGAGTAATGAACCAGTCGACATTCTTAGTCAGATCTGTGCGGCCATATCGCTCAATCCCCAGCGCCGCTACACGATTTACAACTGCTGCAACCCTACCCGCATAACCCACGAACTGGAACCCCCTGATTTCGGTGTCTATTGGCGGGAAGTTCCCTATGAGTCCTTCAAACAACTTTGTCAGGCCCAGGGACAGAAATCCCATTTGCACGGTTACTGGCCATTGGTTGATTATTTCAAGCCTTATTGGTTTGGCCGGACGAAAACCCGCATCGTGCAACCTATAAGTGACCATGCCTTACGGGAAGATTGCCCTCTGCCTATCCATTGGCCAGGACTTCTGACCCGGATGAAGAATACGACGCGGTGGATCGAGGAACACCGGGAGCTGTGGCCGTATCCTCAACCCCAGACCCGGCTGGATTACGACTGCCTCATGGCTCAGGCGGAAATCTACGCCAGAGAAGCAGGTTTATCCCCTGCGGAAGTGTTCCCGGACTGGATCAGGGAAGGGCTGCAGCAACTGGTCAAGGCTCTGCAAGCTCCTGAGGCCCGTCTGAAGCCGTCCAGCTTGAGCTTCGTGGTTATGGACCTGAATCGGATTCTGCGCAACAACGTCCTGCACGCGCAGCAACGGTATGAGCACCCGGAGATCGAAGATGAGGAAATCCGGCAGCCCGTTTTCATTATCGGCATTAACCGCACAGGTACCACTTACCTGCATCGCCTGCTGTATCGGGATGAGCGCTTCTGGGCCTTGCGGGGTTATGAACTGATCAAGCCCGTCCTGCCGCCGGAAGTAAAACCTGAAGTGGCCGGTACCCCGGAAGACCCCCGCCGTATCTACCTGGAAGATATGTTGGTGGCTTCCGGGTTCACCGAGGTGTTCGAGGGACTCCATCACGTTGACATCGATGAACCGGAAGAGGAATTCGGTTTGTTGCGACAGTCATTCTGTTCCTGGGCGGGTACTGTGCGCCACAACATCCCTGCCTACACGCGGTGGCTGGAAGCCACGGGTTCAGAGCGTGCCTACATCAACCACCGCCGCGCCCTGCAGGTGTTCAACTTCCAGAAGCGCCAGCAGCAGGGGCGCCAGGGACAGTGGCTGCTGAAAATGCCCTTCCACCTCATAGAACTGGAGGCCCTGATCCAGGCTTACCCGGATGCCCTGTTCATACAGACTCACCGGGAACCCGTTCAGGTCATGGGCTCATGGAACAGCTTGGTGGAAAGGATGCGTTCCCGTACTACCGAACCCCAGCCTCTGCATGAACAGGGCCGTGAACAGTTGGCCTTCATGCGCTATATGATGGAGCGGGCCGTGGATTTCCGGCTGGCCCATCCAGAACTGGAAGACCGGTGGGTCGACGTGAATTATCTGGATCTGGTCCAGGATCCCTTAGCCATCGTGCAGATCATCTACGATCACTTTGGCTGGCCTCTCTCCCAGGAGACTGAGGATCGGATGGATGATTGGCTGTACTGGCAATCACAGAGGAGAAGGAAGGAAAAGCGCCATCGCTATGACCTGGCGGATTACGGTCTTACCCCTGAGGCTGTCAATGAGGCCTTTGCCCAGTATCGCCAATTCATTACCGACAAGGGCATTCGATCATCGCGTCTGTAAAGTGTATGGAACGGTTCTTGGCAAGACCAAGGTAGTCCGATACGCAGTTCAGCCCTCAATGACGCTCCGATGAAAATACATGGAGCCTATTATCCAGGCTGCTGATACCTGGGGAAGCCTGAATTCAGGCAAATGAGAGACATAGGATAACTGATCTGCCTTCAAGCCGAGGGATGGGAAACCGTTTGCTTAATGTATGGGGCCGACGGCAATTCACCTACCAACATTCCCACACGCTTTTCTGCGACTGCCAAGTCGTATTGCGCCTGGAGATTCATCCAGAATTGAGGTTCAATGCCAAACCAGTGTCCAAGTCGCAGTGCTGTATCACCAGTGATTGAACGCTTTCCCGCAATGGTCTGACTAATGCGATTGGGTGGTACGTTTATCTGACGTGCCAAGGTTGTGGCAGAAATACCCAGTTCCTTCAATTCGTCCTGTAATACCTCGCCAGGATGCACAACTCGTTTCAACATAATGGATTTCTCTCCGGTTAGTGGTAGTCCACAATTTCCACGTCTGAAGGTCCTGCTACTCCTGTGGGCCAAGTGAAGCAGATACGCCATTGACGATTGATTCGGATGGAGTATTGACCCGTTCGCCTTCCGCCAAGCATTTCCTGGCGATTACTTGGCAACATCTTCAATGTTTCCAGCGAAGGTGCGGCGTTCAGGATAGCAAGTTTTCTTGCAGCCTGCCTTTCAAATGACTGGCACGCGGGAATGAAAGCACCACCAGCAAATCGTTGTGTTCGCCGATCTTTGTATCCAAGTATCATACAGCCAGTATCCTGGCAGATCGGTACGCAGTACGTCAATCGTACAGCCCTCCTGGCTGCACCAAATGGAACTACAAGAGGCAATTGAACAGGCCAAGACAGCCCTGCGGGAGACTTTCGGTCCCGCAGGGTACCGGAGTTGTCGTCTGGAAGGCTGGGAAAACAGCCACGATGGCTGGCTCGTACTCCTGAGTATGGAGTATATCCCCCCAAGGGGAGCACGGCGCACACCCTGTCTCTGCTGACTGGGGGCCGCCGCAGGTACCGCAAAGTTGCAGTCAATAAATTGTCAGGGATTGTCCAAGGCATTCATCCCATCCCCAATCCCTATGCCGCCACCTCATAACCTGATACTAGTCGTAGACCGTCTGCGCCAGCAGGGAAAGTCGTGGGGCAAGCTGCGCCAGGCACACCCCGTGCGCAACACATAGCGGATGGCGTTGCTAATCTCCCGCAAGGATATGGTGCAGGGTCGCCCTTGCTTCTGGGGTGCCGGCAACCAGGGCCGCAGCCGTCGCCATTGGCCGCGGGTAAGATCACGGGGGTACGGTTTGCGTTTCATCGGTCCATCCGGTAGAGGACAAACTGGACTCGGCCGCTACGACCGTACTCCTCCAGCAACACCGGCAACTGCTCGGTGTGGTACCGGGCGCAGTACGGGCACCAGGCCGCGAAGATCTCGCACTGGATGAGCAGGGCGTTGGGGTCGTCGGCGTAGAGTAGGCCTGCAGAAGTGTAGCCGATGGGAGGCATGGGGTCGGGGGTAGGTGGATCCTGAACCTCAAAACCTGATGCACAGCTGCATAGCAGGAGCAGGCCAAGGAATACCAACCGGAACGGAAATTGGCGGACACAAGCCCCATACTGTCATTCCTGCGATACAGGCGGCAGACTCTCCAGGATAAGCACAGAATACCTCTCCGCACAGTTGCATACCCTACTCACCTATGCCAGTAGGATCTTACTGCTACAATGGCCAGAATGCAGTTTCGGCAAGAACAGCTTATGCAGCGAGACAGATCATGCCCCTGACCGATACGGAATTTACTACCATCCTGGAAGATGCAAAGTGGATTCAAGACGATATCACATGGAGCCGCAATGAGGATTATGCTTGGGCCCAGGTCTTTCGCGCGGAAGTTAAGACCGATACCGGTTGGCCTCTGTTCGTCCAAGGCTGGTATAACCCCAAAGCCCTAACCCTAACCTATGCCCTCATATTAAGGACATAAGGTCGGATTTACGCATTGGATCTGGGTAAAGATCACCACAATCCACAATGCAATCAGGTAGGTGAAAAACACAAGCACAAGTGGTCGGAACAGCATCGGGACAAGGAAGCTTCCGTCCCGGACGACATTACCGCATCGGTTCATGAGCCTGTCGCAGTTTGGGTACAATTCTGCCATGAGGCGCATATTGACCATAAGGGTGAAATGCATCTGCCTCTTCAGCAACAGGAGTTGTTCTGATGAACAGTATCGAACTCTGTCGGACGATACAGAGGGCTATGGGGAATCTGTTTGATTGTACTGAACGGGGTGAGTACCTGCGGATTCGCACACCGTATCTCTATCCCGACGGGGACAACATTGACCTGTTTTGCCAAGACCAGGGTGATGGGTTGGTGGTCACCGATCTGGCCGAAACTACAGGCTGGTTGTACATGCAATCCCTATCATCGCGTCGTTCGCCGAAACAGAATCATCTGATTCAGGATACTTGCATGACTCATGGGGTCGAGTTTCACCGAGGTATGCTCCAAGCCCGGTGTCGGCTCGATGATGACCTGGCCGCAGTCATCATCCGTGTAGGCCAGGCGGCTTTGCGGGTATCTGATCTTTGGTTTACTTTCCGACTCCGTTCCATGGACTATCCGGTCACGGATGAAGTGTCGGAATACCTGGGAGAGAAGCAACTGGACTATATTCGTTCTCCAAGAATAGTGGGGCGTTCCCATAGCACCTGGCGGGTAGATTTCCGCGTACGTACAAATGAGTGCAGTTCTCTGGTGTATGTATTAAGTACCGGAAATCGTTCTGCGGCTTCCCGTATCACCGATCATGTAGTGGCTGCCTGGTTTGATTTGAACCACTGGACAGTAGGACCGGAAGCCTTGCATTTTGTTTCCCTTTTTGATGACACCATTGATGTGTGGACGGATGAAGACTTCGCTCGGACCGAGCCGTTGTCCACGGTAGCGTACTGGTCAAATCCAGATACCTTGCTCGATATTCTGACCGATCCTTTGAGTGATGTTTCCAGAGGCTGAGTCTCGGCACGTAATTCTTGGCCTCTTGGCTACGCAAAAATATCGAACGTCTTAGCGAAAACCGCAGGATCGGGTGGAGACCTCCGGACCGTGCCGCCAAGCGTACAGAGCTGCAGACACTACGTTCTTGCCTGTAGAGCCTGTTTAAGCCCGCTGAAGCGATGTTAGCTGTTTGGGTCGAATGGACGTGGAATTGAGCGACGAATTCAGGTGTATAGGGCGACTTAAAAGGTAATCACTTCACCTTTGCTCTGTGTGGCCATTTGGCTGATGGCGGACCGTTGATAGCCTACGTTAGCAAGTTTACTCAGGGCCAGAGCGTGATTGACCACCTGCTTTGCTTCGTCACTGAAGGCCAAAGAACCAAAGGCGTCTGCGTGCGCACAGAGCAAATGGGATTCATCAAGGCCGAAATGTACTTTAATGATTTCTTTGGCACAGGGTTCCGGATGAAAGGCTCCCACCGCAATGCACCGGAGGAACATAATGTATGAGCTCATCAGGCCGGCCGGACCTATGCCTCTGACTCGGCTAAGGTGGGTGTGAAAGCCCAGCAGGGTCACGTACTGTGCGTTGCCCAAGACCCCTCTGATGACAGACGGCATGTCCAGCACTTTTCCAACCTGATCCTGAAACCAGAGCCGGACAGATGTATCCGAGCCCTGTAATGTCAGAATGCCGGGCACAGTGTGCTCCGGGGACAAGCAGAAATCACCGGCTTATGGTTCCCCCTCCAGCTGCTGGAGTCCATGTTGCGTCACGGATGTTCCTCCTGGGAACAGTTAGCCAAATGAGAGGTCCTGAACAGTTCTCACCCTATAAAGGTGTAGAGTTCAAGGGAAGTAAGGTTGGGGGGGAAGTTAAGCAGACCCGCGGCAGGGCAGACAAATGGGACTAGGCCAACTGTACGTTATACCTCAGATAACCTACCCCATCGACCAGTTCATTATCAATATATCTCACTGTTCCGTCGGTGGATATCCGCATCAGAAAAGTGCGCGGTTCTGGGTTTTGGGGGTCTAGTGTCCCGTCACTTAACACGGGCCAGTCCTCTACGTCCCATTCGATTTCCAGTACCGGTCTAAAACCTTCGGGGATGGTAAACAGAGGTACCGGTTTTTGCCGGGCGAAGTGCTGTACGGGAGAGCGCGTTGTCATAAAGGAGGCCATGATGGTTGGCCCAAAACGCTGCAATTCGAAAGTGCCTCCGTGGTTTTCCTGGAGGTTGCGGTATTCGCCAGTGACTTGAGTGAATGCCCACTAAATCCGGCGTAGGTGGATTGGTCTGTCCGTAGGTGTTACCACCCCAGCAATGTACCGTGCCATCGATGCCCAACCCACATGAATGTAAATCACCGGCTGATATGTCCCTGAATTGACCTGCGGGTACTTACAGTTAGTCGAAAATATTATTTCCCAACATTGGATAAGGCCATCGACACTGAGGCCACAGGCATGCAGTTGGCCAGAAGCAACCATCTTGAAGCGGCCAGTGGGCACATCGGTGATGTTACCCGGAGGCGCTACTTTGCCGGGTCCCACTAGATGTCCCCAACAGGAAACAGTTCCTTCTGAGTTCACTCCACACGTGTGGGTCTTGCCGGCGGATATGGTACTGAACGGGCCAGGCGCTGCTGCTATCTGGCCATGATCGTTCTTGCCCCAGCAGTGGGCAATGCCATCAAAGGAGAGGCCGCAGGTATGGGCACCACCGGCTGACATGGCCCAGAACTGCAATGCAGGGGTATCCGTTTGGCCGTGATCGTTTTGGCCCCCGCAATGGACGGTCTTGGCAGCGACTAATCCACAGGAATGGGCGCCTCCCGCCGCAAGAGTGTGGGAAGTGCCTTCGGGAACAGTTCCTTGGCTATGGTTATTTCGTCCCCAACAAAGGATGTGACCCTCTATATCCAGAGCGCATGTGTGATCAGCGCCCGAAACAACGGTGGCGAATTGCAATTGCGCTCTTTCGGAATCCGTAGTCACCGCATCTGACTGTGCCATTACCGTTGATGGACAGTTCAGGAAGAAACACAAAAGGAGAGTGGCAGACAATATTCCCACTCGGTTCCCAAGGAGGTTGCGCATAGCCCTGGATGCTCTTGGAGCGTTGCTGATACAAAAGGAACTTGGACTTCAGGTAGATGAGAGGTAGAGAGTACCCGACGGAGTCCTCAAGACAGGAGGCAAGACACCGTCTAGCTAATGTGTGGGGCAGACGGTAAATCGCCTGCCGATATTCCCACACTTCTCTCTGCCACCACCAAGTCGTACTGAGACTGGAGATTCATCTAGAATTGCGGAGCAATGCCGAACCAGTGTCCGAGTCGCAGCGCTGTATCACCGGTAATTGAACGCTTTCCCGCGATGATCCGACTAATGTGATTGGAAGGAACGTCTATCTGGCGTGCCAATGCGGTGGCAGAAATACCCAGTTCCGTTAATTCGTCCCGTAATATCTCACCCGGCTGCACAGCCCGTTTCAACATCTTATCTCCCGTCGGCGTTTGCACGATTTCACAACTGCTCCTGCTTCAGTGGCGTAACAGGACCCAGTGAACCGGAAAAAGCTTAACCCTGATCATGTTTCAGTCTCTGCATTTGCGTTATACTTTGCCACGGAAGGCAAAGAGGTAATAACAACTGACTGCCCGTCGGTGCGGCACCGAAAAATTGTGCCGATGTTGGGTTTCATCTTCCAAGGCATTTGCCTCCTGTCAAAATTGCGGCCATAACGTATTTTCATGAGCAAGAAGGTATTGCTGACAGGCCCTGCCGGTCGTATCGGTCCTCACTTTGCGGAATATGCGCGGGATAGATATGACCTACGACTGGGGATACGATCTACTCCCATGCCGGAGCATCTGGCAGACCTGGAGACAGTCACTCTGGATATTGGTGATCAGGAATCCTGTCGTGCTGCCTGCCAGGACATGGATGTCGTTGTGCATCTGGCGGCGGAGGCGAGCGCGGAGGCTGAATTCTACGAATCCTTGCTGGAACAGAATATCAAGGGGGTATACAACATACTGGAAGCAGCGGTGGACGCAGGTTGCCAGCGCGTGGTCCTTTCCTCTTCTGTCCAAGCCATATCCGGTTACCCTCTGGATCATCAGGTGCAGGAAGATTCCGCACCGCGGCCCCTCAACCTGTACGGGGCCACCAAGGCCTTCGCCGAAGCCATCGCCCATGTCTATGCCCAGACTCGCGGTCTTTCCTGCCTGGTAGTACGGATTGGTTCGTTTGAATTCAACAATCCCCAGTTCGATGTTAATGGTCGGAACCTGAGTACCTTTATCAGTGCCCGGGACATGTCCCAGTTGCTGGCCCGGTGCGTAGACGCGGATCCCGACCTCAAATACGGTATCGTGCACGGTGTCTCCAACAACCGGTACAAACGGATGGGGCTGACCCAGACCCGCCAGTTGGTGGATTATGAACCCCAGGATGATTCCTTTGTGCACTTCAACATTGGTATTCCCTACCGGGAACGCTGGTATGACGAAACTTATGGCGGCAAACCGCCTGCGGCCGATACGGCCACTTGACTTTCCCGCTTGCAAGGAGATATTCCTATGTCTACACCCATCCGCGTTTCGGTTATAGGTGCAGGTAGCGCTACCTTTTCCCTGGGCCTGGTCAAGGACATCTGTCTGACGGAGAGTCTGCAGGGCAGTGAAATCAGTTTCATGGATGTGGATACGGAGCGCTTGGCCATGATCCATCTCCTGGGCACCCGCTACGCCCGGGAATTGGGTTCGGATCTGCGCTTCTCCCTCACCGACCGCCTGGAAGAAACCTTGCAGGATGCGGACTTTGTTATCAATACTGCTTCCGCCCATTCCCATGCGAAGCAGCGACACATCCGCGAGATTGCAGACAAGTACGGCTACTATTATGGCGGGGGCGTTGGCGGCGGCAACTATTACAACCTGCAGTTGATGCTGAATGTGGTGCAGGCCATGGAGGAAATCTGTCCGGATGCCTGGCTGATCCAAAGCGGCAATCCCGTGTATGACGGCTGTACCCTCATGACACGGGAAAGCGATATCAAGATCTGCGGTCTTTGCCATGGACACTACGGTGTGCATCAGATCTGCCGGACTTTGGGACTGACAGATTTTTCCAAGCTGACGTGGCAGGCTCCGGGCCTAAATCACAACATCTGGCTCACCCATTTCTACTACGATGGCCAAGACGCCTATCCCATTCTGGAAGACTGGATTGCCAATGAAGCCGAGGAGTACTGGGTCAGCCATCGCGCTGAACGCACGCATGACATCCAGATGTCCCGCGGCACGATTCATCAATACCGTATGTTTGGTCTCATGCCCATCGGGGATACGCCGCGCCGTGGGGGCTGGTGGTACCACACCAGCTTGCCCGTCAAGAAGCACTGGTTTGGTGAACCCTTTGGTGGACCTGACACCCATATTGCCCGGCCCGTCCATGTTCAGATCCTGGAAGATCGCCTGGCGGAAATGAAGAAGGTGGCCGAGGATCCCAAGGCGAGCCTGATTGTAGCCTTTGGTCAGGCAAAGACCCATGAGCAGCAGGTGCCCATCATTGACGGGTTGGTGAATGACAACGAGGGGCACTTCCAGGTGAACATTCCTAACCAGGGAGCGCTGGCAGGTGTTCCGGATGATGTCGTCGTGGAAGTCCCGGCCACCGTGAACAAGATGGGCATTCAGCCGTTGCGTGTTCATCCGCTGCCGCCCAAGATTATGTATGAGCAGATTCTGCCGGAATGGTTGGACATGGAACGTGACCTGCTGGCCTTCAAGGAGGGAGACCGCCGGACACTTCTCTATGACGCTTTAACAAGCAACCAGACGCAGGACTATGATCAGGCTCTGAATGCCCTGGAAGACGTGCTTTCCATGGAAGGCAATGAGGAAATGAACCAGCATTATCAATACGGTGTGGGCGAGTCCCTGATCGCCGCCCAGGTTGGTCCGCCTGCCACCAATGGACAGCATGCCGGATGAGCCAGGAAGTCAAGGCCCTGGCTCTGCCAGTGGCGCATGTGGACGATCCGGATTCCCTGGAGCGGCTGTCGGCCATCTTTCAGGACTTGCATGGAGATGACGGCCGGGTAGCGGTCCGGAATTTCCGGGGTAGCGTCCAGATCTATCCGATGCCTGGCCGCCTGGTAGCACTCTGCCTGCTCCAGACCCACGAGGCCGGGGTAAGTCTCTATCCAGGTGACTTGGTGCGCGGACCTAACTCCAGTACCTTGTGTCGGCCCGGAGATGGTGATCTGTATGAGATCACGGAACGTACATGGGAGGGTTTGCAGCCGGGGGATACGGTATGTGTGGACGGCCACTCACGTTCCCGGGCCACGATAACCGGACAGGGAGTCTACTTTGAAGTTTCCGTACCTCTCACTGCCTATCAGGCGCCACGGTTAACCTTGCTACGCAATCTGCCAGACAAGCCGGGCGGTTGTGCCGCTTATACCGGAGCCTTCCGGCGCGAGTCACTGCCTCCCGTCAAGACGGCCCCAGCGGATCCGGATCAGCGCGGAGTCAACCGTGTCAACATGCATGCCCTGGACATGCGCACGGACAGGGATCCGCCACCTTCCCGTCATCATCATGGTCCCGTGCCGATTAACGGGACAGACAAGGTGAATCATTCCGAAACCGCCTTGATTCTGCCCCGGTCCGCCTACGGCTTGCCCAGTCATGCGCGGGGTGAGGACGAACACGTGGTGATGTATTTGCAGCCCCAGACAGATCCCCAAGTCCAGGTCGCTGTGCCCGTTAAACCCGGTTCTATCGTGGTAACGCCGGGAGCCCTGGACTGGACGATGGGCCATGCCTTCGAGAACGCCTTTGCCATGTTGGTAGCTGTGCCTGGTTTTGTATCTCCCTATCGCCATCTGGACTGAGATCCGGCACCGTAGGTTGGCCTGATGGGAATGATCCTGCGCACCATCAGCGGTCTGTTTCTCCTAACTCTCAAGCGCCTCAAGAGCCGTCCGGGCCTGTCCATCCTGGCCCTTGTCGGCATCGTATTGGCTGTGGGGCTACTCAGCAGTGCCGGGTTCTTTGCGCAGGCGGTGGATCGCATCATCCTGAATCAGGAACTGGCTGAACTGAGTGCAGCCACCAATCGGCCGGCCTTCTCCACGCGCATCTACTTCTTTCCCTCCTCCCGCAAACGCATGGGGATTCATGCGGCCGAAAACGCCGGCCGCAGCATCAGTGAAACGCTGTCAGCGGAAATCGGCCTGCCCGTGGACAGGCGGGACCTGCAGATGGAGAGCGGCAGCATGGTTCTGCTGCCCCAGACCAATGATGGCGTCTACTCGGAAGTCCGGGAATATCTGACGTCCGTAAATGTGGTGTATATCGAAGGAGTCCAACCCCATCTGGATGTCCCGGAAGGCGAGCCCTATCATACGGAACTGCCCTCAGCCGAGATGCTGGATGCATGGATGCACATCTCACTGGCGGACCAGATGGGGGTTTCGCCCGGGGAAGTCTATGATTTGGCCCTGAATGCGGCCGGCGAGGGTATCCCCATCCGTATTGCCGGGATCTGGCGGGCCACGAATGGTCAGGATACCTTTTGGTTCAATCCGCCGGATACCAAATTGCGGGATGCCCTGCTCATAAACCGGGCTTCCTATCTGCATTTTGTCGAATCCATACTGCCCAGCCGGGCCCGCTTCGTCAGCTGGCACATCAGCCTGGATGATGCAACACTCAATCCCGCCTATGCCCGGGAATACGCTGCAGGCTATGAAAAGGGCATGGCTGTGATTGACAAGTACCTGCCAGGAGCCAATCTGGACATTTCAGCCCTGGACCCCCTGAAGGAATTCGTCCAGCGCAATACCATTCTCACGATTCAATTGTTGGGTTTCAATGTCCCGGCCCTCGGTTTCCTGATCTATTTCCTGATCATGATTGCTGCCATCATCTCCCGCTGGCAGCAACGGGAAACAGCGATGCTGGTGTCTCGCGGCCTGAATGTCAGCGGCGTATTGACGATCGTCCTGATGGAAGAATTCCTGCTTTTTATCCTGGGCATTCCCCTGGGCATTGGGTTTGGTATGCTCGTCGCCCAGTTCATGGGGTATACGGTAAGCTTCCTGAGTTTCGCGGTACGGGAACCTATTCCGGTTTCATTGCAGGGACTCAACTGGTGGCTCATCAGTGCGGGACTGCTGGTAGCTCTGGTGGCCCGGTTAATCCCTGCCCGCCGTAGTGCCCGCAGAAGTATTGTGGAAGAGGAACGGGCCCGTTATGTAAGGCCACCTTTTTGGCAGAGAGCCTACCTGGATGTGTTGCTCATCGTGCCCACCTGGTATGCCTATGATCAGTTGGCCAATCAGGGAACGCTGGCGGCCATGGTTCAGGAGCGGACCGCGGACTTGTTCAGTGACCCGCTGCTGATTCTGGTGCCTGCTCTCTTTGTACTGACAGCCAGTCTACTGATTATGCGCCTGTTCCCGCTCTTCATGCTGGTCCTGGACAAGGTAGCAGGCATGTCCCGATTGCTCACTCTGCATCTTGCCCTGCGGCAACTGGGTCGTCATAGCCAGCGCTACATTAATCCCCTGCTCCTCGTTATCGTTTCCCTGTCTCTGGGGATCTACACCTATTCCATGGCTCTGAGTCTGGACCAGTGGTTGGTGGATCGGGTGCGCTATGAGGTGGGCGCGAATGTCACCTTTGAGCCCTACATTCCACCGGATAGCGCGGGGGGTCCTACCGGGGGCGCCACCATTTTCGATGGCTCCGGGATCTGGATTCCCACCGCCGATGAATTTGAGGCGCTCCCTGGGATCACGGCGGCTTCGCGGGTAGGCGATTACCGGGCTGAAGTGGAAGTAACGGGAGGAGAAGAGTGGCGTCTGCGCTTTCTGGCGGTTGACCGCCTGGACTTCAGCCGGGTAACTTGGTTCCGGCCGGATTTCGCCCCTGAATCTCTGGGCGGTCTGATGAATCAGTTGGCCCTGGAACCCCAAAACATTCTGGTGCCCCGGCCCCTGCTGGAACAGCTGAACCGGAATCCGGGAGAGGAAATCACCCTCAAGGTCAGTATGGCTACGGGCCAGTCCGTGCAGGATCAGTTCATAGTCGCGGGGGTATACGATCATTTCCCCACGGTGTATCACGAACCCTACCCTACTCTCATTGGCAATCTGGACCATCTCTTTGCCTTGGCCGGGACCGCCTTTAACCATGATGTCTGGCTGCAAGTAGACGAGTCAGTGGATCCGCTGGAACTCAAGAATGCCATCCGCACGCTGGGGATTGAGCCGGCCAAGTGGCGGCACGTGCCTACCCGGATCTCCGCAGAACAGGGTCGCATGGAACGGGTCGGTATTTTTGGCACCTTGTCCATCGGTTTTCTGGCGGCGGCGGCCATGGCCTTCCTCGCCTTGCTGGTGCATAGCTACGCTTCTTTGCAGGATCGGATGTTCCAGTTTGGTGTATTGCGGGCGGTAGGGGTGCTGCGGCGCCAGATCATTGGCCAGATCAGCATTGAGTACATTCTGCTGACCGCCTACGGCACGGTGTCGGGTTCGGTAGTGGGAGCCATCGCCTCTTATCTTTTTTCGCCCTTCTTTCGGGTTACCGCGGAAGTGCGCAATCCGCTACCCCCGCTGGTACCCCTGATTGCCGAGAACGAGATAGCGGTATTGGCCCTGGTCTTTGCGGTCGCCATTATTGTTATTGAGGTGTCGGTGACTTTCCGGGCCCTGACCCGGCGGCTGTTTGATGCCTTGCGCATGGGATACCAGGAGTGATACCGGGGCGCTCGCTTCGGGTCCCGGGCCCGGGTCCAATGGAAACGGGACTCAGTGCAGGGATGCAGTAGAGCTGTGTTCACAAAGCAGGGAAGAAAGAGAGTCAGTTAGCCAATGCCATTTCAACCTCTCGCAGTAAAAGGTATCGCGCGCTACCTGATCGATGTGGATCTGGAAGGGGAACCCCTGCATGTCCATGTGTCAGAAGTAGAACCTGGAAGTCGGGCTCATCCTCCCCACCGACATGGCGGGTATGAAGCCTTCTACCTGCTGGAGGGGACCGCAACACTGGAATTTGAAGATACGAGGATAGTTCTGCACGCAGGTGAGGCCGCTGTCTTTGATCCTCACAAGCTGCATGGGCTCGTAAATACGGGAAACATTAACTTGCGTTACATGGTGATACTGGTTGATGCCGACATCACCAACCCCTGACCTGAAAATTCTCCGCGCTGCCCAATTTCTCCACAGCCGTTACAGTTTGAGAATTCATATGAATCAGGATTCCGCGACAATGAATGGTTGCGATTTGCCGATTCAGTCCCTTGACCCGAACTGCCCCTCCTTCCCTGATGTGACACGGTAAGGGGTAGTGGGGCACGCATAGGGTTGGGTAAACATTCCATCCGGGAACATCGTAATAAAAAACCCTAAAATATTGCTCTATAGACATACAATTGATATAATTTTTTACTTGATTTCAGCGAAGACGGAGAAGACGGATGTCCCGCAGGGCATTGCTGGAATTGCAATACAGGTTGCCGGACGGGTTGCTGGCGGATGTGGCATGGTTGGAAGGCCTGGGCATTACCGCTTCCATGCGGTCCCGTTACGTGCGTCAGGGATGGTTGCTCAGTCCTGCTCGTGGGGTATACCGCCGGCCCGGTCCACCCCTGCGCTGGGAACAGGTGGTGATTTCCCTACAGTCCATACTGGATTTTCCGGTGGCGGTGGGCGGCGAAACAGCCCTCAAGCTGTTGGGACATCGGCATCATCTGCCGTTCGGGGGACAAACGTCCGTGCATCTGTACACACCGCGCACCCTGCCCGGCTGGGTGGAACGACTGGACTGCAGCGGAGAGTTTCTGCGCTTTGACAGCAACCGCCTGTGGCCGGAGGAACCGCCCCGCGGCTGGTCCGCGGAGTTTCCGGCAGAGTGGGACTGGCGCACGCCGGACCTAGGGAACGGATTCAGGCGCGTGGCCTGGGGTACCTGGGAGTGGCCCCTGGTGGTGACGGAAGAAGAGAGGGCGGCGGTTGAATTGATGGGTACGCTGAGACACTTCGACCCCGCTACCCTGGACTCGGTGCTTCGTCTGGGCGAAACCCTGAGACTGCGTCCGGAACGGGCGCAGCACTGGCTGAACACCTGTCGGAGCCACAAGGCGGTGCGGCTGTTTCTGTGGATGGCGGAATACCATCAGTGGCCCTGTCTGACCGAGTTGGATCTGTCGGCGGTAGACTGGGGCCGGGGACATCTGCATGTTGTGGCGGAAGGCGGTGAAGGCAGGCACTGTCCGACTTTCAATGTGACGGTGCCACGCGAGCTGTACTGGGACAGGGATGACGTCAACACTGTTTTCTGAAAGGAAACTCCTGACCGAACAGGTAAGGTTGCTCGGCCTAGTGGCACCTTTTGTGGCCGCGGAAACCTGTTTCGCCCTGAAGGGCGGAACCGCCCTTAATGTCTTTTGGTACGACCTGCCCCGGCTGTCTGTGGATCTGGACCTGGTATTCCTGCCCCGCCTGGGGCGACGGGATTTCCTGGAGCAGTGTGGTGAGGCCCTGAACCGAATCCAGGCCGGTCTGGCGGAAACGGTATCCGGCCTGCACGTAGACACCAAGCCCCTGCCCGGCAGCTCGGAGCCAGGCACCCTGTTTATTCACAGAGAGGGCGTCAGCGTCAAGGTGGAGGTAAATGCGGTGCACCGGGAGTCCCTGTATGCACCGTCATGGCGTGACGTCAGCCCGAACGCGCAACCCGTGTTTGGACCCACACGCTTACAGCTTCTGTCCTTCCCAGAGACGTGTGCGGGCAAGTTCAACGCCGCCCTGGACCGACAACATCCCAGAGACCTGTTTGACGTGGGCGTGATTCTGGACTCGGAAGGTGTGGGGGAAGAGGTGCGGATAGCCTTTGTGGTGAATTTGCTGACGCAGAGTCGTCCTTTTGCCCACACGCTGAATCCTGTGATCCGGGAGCCGGAGGCCCATCTCCTGTCCGACCTGCGGGAGATGACGGAGCATGTGGTGGATGTGGATGCCTTGGTGCGGAACCTGGTGGACCTGAAATATGATCTGTGTGACCGCATGCCCCCCCATCATCGGGAATTCCTGTCTTCCTTCACTTTGGGACATCCCGACTGGTCCCTGCTGGAGGTACCACAAGTGGATGAAATGCCTGCCGTCAGGTGGCGGCTTCAACAGATGGAGAGCCTGTCGGAATATCGCCGCCGCGACCTGGCCTCGGCTCTGCAGGCGGTCTGGACAGATTACGGAAATCCCTGAAGGTGGCAGTAGTTCTATCCTCTGTTTGGGAATTATATATCTAAGTAACAACTCGGATATATCCTGTTCACGGGTCGTTACCGTGCCTAACGGCAACGCTGCTCGCCGTGCCGCGGCCCCTTTCCCACGGGCCGTGCCGCGGTGTTCCGTGCGTCCCAGCATTTTGCCTGCCCAGTGCAGTAGAACACAGATGTTTTGTTACTTAGGTATATAAATCCCCTCTGTTTCCCGCGGGTTGCCCTGTTCGGACTGTGTCTGGCAGAATGGGATCAGTCCGTATCGGGTTGACAAGGGATTCTGCTAACATGGACGTGACCGTTCTGCTTGGGCGGTCGCAGAGTTGGCAGTGGAGCGCGGCCACTTGCTTTCTGGCTGTACGGATGAAAGTATCTCTGGTAGCGAAGTGTTCTTGCCGGTATCGGGTACCCGATACCGGCATACGTAGGAGGGAGGCTGTGCGGTTAGCTGGAATCCCAGTAGTTACTGGGGGAACGTTCGATTTCTTACCCCTCGCTCAGCATGGCCTGGAGACCGGCTACATTGTTCAGGGTGATTTGCATGCGTCCCTTGGTAATCAGGCCTTCCTGGGACAGTTGATGCAGGATGTTCGTGACCGTTTCCCGGTTGGTGCCGACAATGTCGGCGATTTCCTGGTGACCCAAATCCTCCAGTACGGGATTCTTGGTGGTGGTGTAAGTGAGCAGAAGTGCACGTACCACGCGCAGCAGGATGGATTCCAGGCGGATGCTGCGTACGGCTTTCAGGGCCTGACCCAGCTTGCTCTGTTCGCCCTCGTACATGTTGAGCGTGAGTGCTGGGTACCGCTGACGCAGGTAGGCCAGATTACGACGGGTAATTTCGACACAGGTGGTATCTGCCAGGGCTTCGGCCCAGGATGCATGTGTTCGTTTGCCGGAAAGCAAAGTCTGTTCGCCAAAGAACTCTCCCGCACAGGCTCGCGCCAATACGACCTTCTTGTAGGAGGAACTGTACCGGTACAGGAGAACTTCACCTTCTACTATGAAATAGACGGCCTCACAGTCATCGCCGGAATGATAGAAACAACCACCCTCCTTCTGCTTGCACAGCCTCACCACTGGCAAGACGTCACGCATCAATTCCTTTCGGGTTATGCCGGCAAAGGGCTCGAGGTTGGATAACGTATCAGCCAAGGTAGTCAGGTCTGACATAACTCCTCCTCTGTGGAAAGCCCAGTGAGGTTCTCAGGTTTCCCAACTGAGCCTATGATTCTCCGCGAAACTCGATTGATTTGAGTGTAGTCCAAAAATATGGCGGAACTGTTAAGTTCACGTTAAGGAACAGAAGGCAAATTGCCTGAAGAACTCTGTTCAAATTCCCTGTTCTTGTGATTTCCACGGCCAAGATGATTGTGACGCACTGAGAACTCAGGGCCACGGACAGCTACAGCACGCTCCCGCAACCTTCTTTGACAGAGGTGTTCCGCGTCTATCTGTTCCGGCATCCTGTTCTTGCCCCGGGCACTGCTGGACCTGACCCATGGCCAACGCAGTTGTGATAAGCCTGTTGTCTGGTCCTCTGGGTTCCGGGAGTAAATTCAGGAGCAGAGCAGTCATGTTCATGTGACTGCGGGAACCGTCTTAGTTCGACTTCGTACAAAATATGCCTGTTATCCAGGACTTTTTCTCCCCGTGAAGGAGGAGAAGCCTCAGTCGCGTCAGACGGATTTCGTGCAAAGTTGCGCTAAGGCGTGTCGTCAGAGGTCCCGGTATAACGCCAGTACAGGTCATCCACCGTGGGCCAGCGGTCGAAAGGCGTATGGGTCAATTCCTCTTCCAGGCCAGCGGCCCGGGCCTCGTCAGCCAGCAGGCGGGCAATGGCCCGCAGAGAATTCCGGCGTTCCTCTATTTGACCCTCTGCGTGACCCTCCTGACGCACGCTGGTGAGCGCTTCCACCCACTGCCCCGTGTCCGGGTTCTGGCCTTGAAACCCATCCGTGGCATGAACCCGCAGATTTATCTGCAATAAGGGGGAATGGAGTGAGGCCTTGCCTTGCAGGTCCACCTTTTCCCAAGTGCCGGTATCTCCCACCTGGTACACCGCTTCCCATTGCATTTGGTCTGGATCACAGACCCAGTATTCCTGCACCCCCATGGCCCTATACAAAGGGGGATTATCCTCCAGGTCTTTGGTGTGGGTACTGGTGGACAGTACCTCCAGCACCAGCAGGGGAGCACCATGCCGTAACCAGGAGAGACCCTTCGGGTCATCCAAACCAACCTGTTCAGGCCATAAGGCCAAGTCAGGGATTACACTGGGCCGTTGACGTGAGGCCCCCGGCACTTCGGGCAAGTCCCTGATCATTACTTCCCGGGACACGGGATATGACTGCCCGACCAGTTGCAGACAACGCAACAGATTCGCCTTGGCCTTTCCCAGAAAGACATCGTGACGATTGGTAGGACTCAAGCGCACTTCCTCATGCATGTAATAGGGATCGGTCGTGGACCAATCATCGTATGCATAAGTGTCCGTGTCATACGGATAGGCAGGGTCATAGTGCCAAAGTTCCCGCAACCAGGCGGGATGCTCCCTTTCGACTTTCTTGACCTTGGGCGCCATCAGGGCTCCACCAGCGGTTGACATGACAACCTCGCTTTCCCACATTGGCAACAGCAGGATTGTAACACAGGGCAGTGACTCAGTTTGAAATGTGTTGACAATAACAAGGATGCTTTCAAGATCTGCGGAAGCGAGGCAAAACGGGCCAAGTCGCCCTGGTAGCGGTCAGGCGCAAGATCCTGCTGCACCTGAATGCGGTGGCCCGCCGAAGGACACCCAGGTTGCAACCGTATGCGGGGCCATCTTCGGCCTAAACCTTCAATATCTTGACTTCTAACCGGATACTGACTTGAAAGTCCAGTTCGAGTCATGGTCTGAGGGGTCTCTAGCCAAGCGGTTTGATCGCACCTCAGGGGCATTGAGTAAGGGGAGCAGCTTATGCATGGCGGTGACCAGGGTCACCTTCTTCGACTTACCGTCTTGGAGCAGACGTCCCTGGAAGATCTGGCTCACTGGGTTGGTTTGTGTGGCCGAGAGCGTGGCCATGTAGAGCACCTCGCGGTCCGCGCAGTACGACCGCCCCGGCAAGACAGTATCTGAGACCTTTATCCTGTGGCACCCGGGTCTGCCTTGCCGGCATTCCTACATCTCGGTGTCCCTCCATAAGGATCCGTCAGTCCTGGCACAGAGCTGGAAACGGGTCTGTTATGCGGGATGTCTGATCCAGGTTCCTAAACAGTTCCTGTCCATGCGGAGGGCTATCCAGGAAGAAGGGATTCGGCATTTGGGCTGGCCAAGAAAATCTGGCTGACCGTCCCATCTCGGGCTGTTCGCCCCGAATTGATTTTCGGGGGAGGGGGCCATGTCCAAGTCTGCTACGGGAGATCGGTGAATCGCAGTTGGCATATCGGGCAAATGATAGTACTCTTGGGCATTCCCTGCAGGGCAAGGATAATCTTCGCCCTGCCGTGAGGCAAGTGATCAGGAGGAAGAAAAATGTCTACCGTTGACGTTGAAACTGTAGTGGCTTACAAGAGTACGGAGCAAGCCTGCAATCAGGGAACCATTATTACCCTGAGTAACGGTGAATTGCTGTTGGGTTTCAATCAGGAACGTACACGTGTTCATGCGGACAGCGGACAGTCATGCCTGATCCGTTCCCGCGACGGTGGTGCCTCGTGGGACGAAGACAGTATGCGCGTCATACATCCCTTCACCGCCCATGATGGAAATTGGGACTGCGCTCTGTCGCAGCTGTCGGATGATACCGTCATTATGCATACACGTTTATGCAGTTTCATGGCTCCCACCGCCTTGCGCCGCCATGATGAGCAGGCGATGTACGGTGTTGCCTCAGGTGGATCGGAGAGATTGAAGCGTCAGACCGGCTATGCCGTATTCAAGTCTTCGGATGTAGGCGATTCCTGGCAAGGACCCATCCCGGTCAACACGTCTCCTGTAGCTGATTCCGGGAGCAGTGCCTATATGTGTGGGGGGTCTGGTGGCGGTCACATCCTGGAGTTACCTGATAGTGGTCTGTTGATGCCTCTGATGGGCACGATCGGGGACGCAGTTTACTCGGGCGGAGGGGAAAGCACCCGCAGCTTTATGCTTCGTTCTGATGATTGGGGAGAAAACTGGGAATACTGGTCTACTATTGCGTACGATGCGGCCCACATTATCAGTTTTCAGGAGCCATCGGTCGCCCAATTGCAAGACGGATCTCTGGTCTGTCTGCTGCGGGTAATGATGCGTCCCGCCCGCTTTGACAATATGTGGTTTACCCGATCTCTGGATGGTGGTATCACGTGGGAACCGCCCCGTCGTACCAATCTTTGGGGATACCCCCCCGACGTTCTGCAGCTACAGGATGGACGGGTCTTGGCGGTTTATGGTTATCGTCGTCAGCCTATGGGAGTTCGCGGCTGTATTTCTCCGGATGGAGTGGAATGGGATGTAAGCCAGGAATTTATCATTCGGGACAGTGTCGTGGCCCCCACTTCTGATCCGTTGTATTGGCATATCGGATATCCCAGCGTGACCCAGACTGCAGACGGTACTATCGTGGTGGCCTACCATGAATACAGTGACGATGAGGAACCCATCCAGTACATGTTGACCTCCCGATTCCGTCTGGACTGAAACTGGTGAGTTGGTGTCTGCCAGTAGAAGCCAGATGGAGCCGCATGGTTAACTAATGTGGTTGGCGGGAGTTCCTTGTTGCCAAGAGAAAGGTTTCTCCTGGTGTTTGGCGACCTGCTCCGTGGATCATGGGGCGAACCTAGCAACTGGAAGCTGATCCTGTAACTTCACACCTGATATGATAGATGCAGAAAAGCTTCGCAGTGTCTACTGAATGCAATTAAGAACATTTTGTAGAATTTTTAATGCACTGGACAATTTTTCCCTCGTATGCTAACATATCCGCAAACTTTCAACAGTTGATTGTCCAATACTGGGCAAAGGCAAAGTTGCTGAGGTTCCTGTCTATATACCTGGGGTTTTCCTGTCTATATACCTGGGGTTGATGAGAGGAATAGACAGAGCGGAGGACCGGACCATTGGACAGCAAAGCTGACGACTGGCTTGGACTACACCTGTAATCGTGAACTTTCAAGTAGACAAGGAGTGATTCAATGGCTATTCAATTGAGCAGGCGCAGGTTTTTGGCTCTGACGGCCACGGTGAGTGGTACGGCTCTGGTCGCGGCGTGTGCGCCGGCACCTTCCGCGATGACAGGTGAGGAGGAAATGGCTGCCGCCGAAACTTATATCGTTAACCACTGGAGTTGGCTGGGTGCTTCAGATGCTGAAGTCTGGGGCCAACACGTTAACAATTTCAACACGGCGCATGCGGATAAGGGAATCCAGATTGAGAAACTGGATGTTTCTTCCACTGAATACAAGACCAAGGTCTTGGCGGCCGCGGCTACAGGCCAAGCCCCAGATTTTGGCTGGGCTAGTTCCGGGGAACGGGCTGACTTCATTTCAGACGGCATTATGATTCCCTTGGAGGAACAGTTGGCCGAAGCCGGTCTGGACTGGTCTGACTTCACCGACCTGTCCCTGGACGTCTCCCGCTATCCGCAGTTTGATGACCAGATCTATCACATGCCCTTGGATGCCATGACCTTCCAAATGGAGATTAATCTGGACCACGTCGCGGAAGCTGGCCTGGATGCCTCCAATCCTCCGAGCAACAATGAGGAACTGATTGAATGGTCCAAGGCCATGACCGTGTTGGACGGGGATACCGTGACTCGTTCCGGATTCCTTATGACCGGATCGGGCGCGCACATCGCGTTCATTTGGGGTTTGGTGGCTCATCAGATGGGATTTCGCGTTCTCAACGAAGATCTGACGGCGGCTTGTATCAACCCGGATGCCGCCAAGGAAGCTGCCCAGTGGGTATTGGACCTGTTTGACACGCATAAAGTGGCAACGCGGGATGTAGCCGACCGTTACAAGGCCTTTGGGACCGGCGAAGGCTCGATGTTCATAACCGGGCCCTGGACCCTGAATGGCTATATTGAAGCGGGCCTGAACTTCGCTGTGGCGTTCACGCCCAATATTGGGGGTGAACTGGCGACGGCGCTCGAGGTGGGCTCACAGGAAATGTATATCCAGGAAGACACTTCCCGCTATGCCCGATCGGCGGAGGCGTTGACTTGGCTTTCGGACGAATCGTTCCTGTGGACCACAGAAGGACGGGGAGCGGCTTGCCGCAAGTCAATCCTGGCGCGCGACGACTATAAGGGTGACCGCTGGGATTACCGCAGGCCGTTTGTGGAAGGCATGGAATTTGCCACCTTCTCGCCGCCCAAACTCATTGCTGCCCCCGATATGCAGTACTATACGAGCCCCAATCTGGTACACCGCATTACCGAACCTATCTGGCAGGGAGACAAGACCATTGACGAAGGTGTAGATGAGCTTTGTGCGGCCTGGAACCAGTTGCTAGCGGACGAAATGGCGTCGTAACGGACAGCCGCAGCGCCATTATGTATACGGTACGGGTTCAACCCAGGGAAGTCGTTAGGCGAACCTGGGTTGGGCTCGGCCGGGAACGGTTTTTGTCGCCGCTGCCTGCCTTTACCGGATAAGACCCCGCCGCTGGGATCTGCCTTGAGCAAGGAGGCAAGTGTCCAGAATAGCCAGGGTCTCAACAAGGAATCTCGGTATTGGGATTCACGTTGCCAGAAGCCTTGCCACTTCGGGAAAGCGGGCCACCCAAGAAAATAGCCTATGGCCACGATCACTTTGACATCCCAGACGTCCATGCGGGCCCGTATGCGCCGTATGACGTGGAAAGGCGAACGTATTGATTGGTCAGCGTATTTCTATGTGTTGCCTTTCTTTGTGCCTTTCCTCATTTTTACGGTAGGTGCCATCTTCTTTGGCACCTACGTTTCTTTTACCGAATGGCGCATTGTCGGAGCGCCGGAATTTGTGGGCTTGGCCAATTACGAACGGGCCTTCAATGATGACTTTGTACCCAAGGTTTGGGGCAATACGTTTCAATTGGCTTGTATCATCGTGCCGGGCACGACGATTCTGGCCCTGCTCTTTGCCCTCTATGTCAATCAGCGCCTGCGGGGATTCACTTTTTCACGTCTTGCCTTTTACGCGCCCCAGGTAGTGTCGGTGACGGTCGTAGGCCTGGTCTGGGTCTGGATGCTGGATAACCGCTTTGGCGTGATCAATCAGTATCTGGCGAGATTTGACGTTACGCAAATTCCTTGGCTTACGAACCCGGATTGGGTATTGTGGGCCCTCGGTATGACGACCATCTGGTGGGACTTGGGTTTCCACATGGTGATTCTGCTGGCGGCCCTGCAGGACATACCCGCCGAACTCAAGGATTCCGCCTCTATTGATGGTGCGAACCCCCTGCAGAGCTTTTGGTACGTCATCCTGCCCATGCTCAGACCGGCGCTCAGCCTGGTCGTCACGCTTGAAATTATCAGTACATTCCGTATTTTCAGCCAGATTTACGTCATGACTCAGGGTGGACCGGCGGGTGCTTCCTTCTCCATTATTTTCTACATTTATGAACGTGGATTCATGAATACCGAACTGGGCTATTCTTCCGCTCTTTCCATCCTCTTGTTCCTTACGATTCTGGTCGTGACGCTGATCCAATTGCGAGTCATTCGCGAACGAGCCTGATCATGACCGCCCTGGCGAAAAGAATCATTGATGCGACAGGTCGCTTAACGCCAGGACGCATCCTGGTCTGGCTCCTCGGTCTGGCGGTGGCGTATATCTGGATCATGCCTTTTGTGTGGATGGTATCCACATCCTTCAAGCCGCCCGGGGAAGTAATGACCCAAACCATCCAGTGGATTCCCCGTCACTGGACATTGGAAAACTATATTGTGGTCTTCCAGAAACCCATCTTTCGCTGGCTATGGAACAGCATCTTTGTGACGACCACCGTTACGCTGGCGAGCATCATGCTGGGTTCGGCCGCAGGTTACGCGCTGGCACGCATGAATTTCCCGGGCCGGAATATGCTCTTTATGTTGTTGCTCGCCTCGCTGATGATCCCCACGGAAATGACGATTGTGCCGCGGTTCATAGCCTTCCTGGAACTCAGGGCCACGGACAGCTACAATGCGCTCATATTGCCCCCTTTGGCGGAAGTGTTCAGTGTCTACCTGTTCCGGCAGTTCTTCCTGTCCTTACCCCGGGAACTGGAGGAAGCAGCTGCCATGGATGGCGCATCCCGGCTGCGCATTTTTCTGGTCGTGGCCTTGCCCCTGGCACGTTCTATCATCGTGGCTGCGGGCGTCCTGTTATTTACCACTAACTGGAATGCCTTTCTCTGGCCTCTGCTCATCACTTTTTCCGAGGAAATGAAGACCTTGCCCATCGGCATGGCCAATTTCGCTCCCCTTACCATGCATCGCACACAGATCGATAGTTATGCCCCTGGCATGGCGGCCATGACCCTTCTGGGGCTACCCAGCTTGATAGTCTTTCTGTTCCTGCAGCGCTATTTCATGGAAGGCGTTATTTCTGTAGGGATCAAGGGTTAGCCGACGGCAGGACCGATACGGATACCGGTAGACGGCTGAGCCATTCCCGGTCCCGGTTCGGTGACAGAATTTGACTTTCCTGCTGCCATACCATTCTCGGGAAGGCACCTGTTGACCGGGTGTCAAATTGTCGTGGACTTGCGGGAGTCGTCTGGTTCGCGGCTAGTTGTTTCCGTCATTTGAGGTGACTGCAGTTTCTGGATTGTGATCCTGTGGTGTTCCCTATATTTTGGGACTTATATACTTTAGTACCCATCATGAGGGTACGTCGGTATATCCTGTTCACGGGTCTTTGCGGTCTCTAACGAGAACGCCGCTCGCCGTGCAGTCGCCCCTGTCCCCCGGGCCACCGTACGCTCATAGCGTACCAAAATGTTGATCGCCGCATTGTGATCGGCGTGCATACGCAGGCCACAGCCTACGCAGTGAAATATCGCTCGCGCTACACGATTGCGCCGGTCTACGCAACCGCAGCGATGGCAGGTCTGGCTGGTATGCCGGGGGTCCACCTTGTGGACGGCCCCACACTTATAGGCCAGTTTGCGCTCCAACTGATGCCACCCCGAAGCTAATATCTCCCGGTTTAGCCCCGCCTTCTGCTTGACGTTGGTACCGGGTTCCTCCACGGTACCCTTCGCTGATTTCGTCATGCCAGCCGTGTTCAGATCTTCCATCACCACCGTATGCGCCTTGTCCGCCAGTTTCCGGCTAATGTGATGGGTGTCGTTGTCTCGGATCCGCTTGCGCTGGCGTTGCAGTTTGCGCAACTGTCCTGACACGCGGCGCCCACGATTAGACCCCTCCTGCTTCCGTGACTTCTCCCGCTGCTTGCGCTTGATCTTGCTGTCCAGGGTAGTCGTATCGGTCAGGCGATACATGACGCCCTCACTGTCCATCGCCTGTCTGACATTGCGGTCCACACCCAACATACCTGTCTCAGCAGGAGGATTCACCACCTCTACGGGCACATCATAGGTGAGATAGGCATACCACTTGGGATTAGTCTTGGTGCCTTCCCGCCGTATCCGGGCTTGTTTGGGGTTGCAAACGGCATATGGATTATTCCCTTTCAACCGCAACCAGCCGAGCTTCGGTACATACAGGCGTGAATGCTCAATCTTGACCTTTTCGGGGATGGTGAACCCGTCCTGCGTGTGGTGCTTGCTCTTGAAGCGGGGATAACCTTCCCCTGTGAAGAAACGCTGGAAGGCCTCGGCCAAGTACTTCAGTGAGTAACGTACTTCCACGTAACTGTATGCCTGAAGCCAAGCGTATCGCGGATCCTTCCGCATCTGGGTAAATTCTGTACCCAAGCTAAAGAATGTTGTGCCCGGTGGTTTCTCCCGTCTTCCACCTTTGTAGGCAGTGTATTCCCGCTCAATTCGGGCCAGCGTGTGATTCCAGACAAAGCGGCAAGCCCCGGCTTGCCCCGCGAGGTGGTAGGCGACGGCCTTGCTCTCAGGCAACAGACGCAACCGTACACTGCGAATTGCTGTTGGAAATTCGGCTTGTGCTACAGTGTTTTGAGCAGCCACGGGAACCCCCATTCCCTGTCTGTGAGGAAGCGGTAGGCAGGGCGATTGCATTTTAATTTAGGGTCAATTCCGTTCGGCTAGACTCAGAGGAGATCCACTTTCTCTGCTGGAGTTTAGCTCATGACGGATATCCATGTCTCTCCTTTGGTCACGTGTCTGGAACAAGTGGCAGATCCCCGCATTGATCGGGCCAAGCGGCATGCATTACGGGATGATGCTGGTGCTCAGTGTGCTGGCGACGATTTGTGGGGCGGATAACAGGGTCGCGATTGAGGATTTGGGCCAAGCCCACCAGGATTGGCTCCAGACCTTTCTGCCCTTGTCGAACGGCGTGCCCTCTCATGACACGGTGGGGCGCGTGTGAGCGCGACGGGATGCCGTCCCGTGTGAAGCCTGTTTTCTCGACTGGGTGCAGGCGGCCTTTACCTTACCCAGGGACCACGGGTGGCCATTGACGGCCAGAGCGTGCGTCACTCGCGCGATGCCCGGCAGGGACAAGCGCCCCGGCATTTGGTCAGTGCCTGGGCCCAGACTAACCACTTGGTCCTGGCGCCACAGGCGGTGGCGGACCGGTCCCACGAGATTACGGCTATTCCCCCGTGGCGGCAGGTGCTGGCTCGGACAGGCGGTATGGTGACGTTAGATCGGGGACCCCATGGGTGGGGCTGTCAGAAAGCGATGGCCCCACCGATCCGTGAGCCGGGCGCGCCTTACGTCCTGACCGTCAAGGAGAACCCGAAACACTGGTATGACCGCCTGGAGGATACGTTTACCTACGAACCGTCCCCAGACTTTACCGATTGTCCCCACGACTACACGGAAACGGTCGGCAAGGACCATGGTCGCATCGAAACCCGGCGCTGTTGGGTGATGGGTGCGCCTGACTATTGCCCGTATGTCGATCCGGAACCGGTATGGACGGACCTGCGGTGCCTGGTCAAGGTGGAGTCGGAACGACGAGGCGGCCACCAAGTCACGACGCAGGTCCGTTACGTCATCTCTCGCCTGCCGCCTAAGGCCCGGCCCTTATGGGCCGCGGGGCGGAACCACGGGAGCATGGAAAATTCCATGCCCTGGGTCCTGGATGTGGCCTTCCGCGCAGATGACCGTGGCCTCCGCCGGGATCAGGCGCCCCATCATATGGCTATCTGGCGACGCATCGCCCTGAACGTCCTAAAACAGGAAAAAACCGCTAAGCTGGGGGTCGCCAACAAGCGCCTTAAGGCGGCCTGGGATCTGAGCTATCGGGTCAAGCTGGTGGAAGTCCTGCTGCAGGGCAATTAAAATGCAATCGCCCTGAGCGGTAGGCAGGTCACAGCGCCTATCGCTTTCGCTTATGGTACCACACATGGGCGTGTACTAAGAGCCTATCCGAAAACCCTTGAAAGGGTGTAGCCTAGAGTCAGAAGGCGACAACCCACAAACGGAGAGACTGCAGGGACCCGATGGACACCCCGATGACCGACATCCTCAGCCGCGCCCTGGCGGATATTGACCCGGAAGCCCTGGCCGCACTGCTGGCCCAGGCGCCGGCCGACATCGATCCGGACTGGCGCATCCCTGACGCCATGTGGGAATGCATAGCGCCCCTGTTGCCCGTCCCGCCACCGCGGCCGAAAGGGGGGCGGCCCCGCAAACCGGACCGGCCTCTCATGGATGCCATCTTCTATCTGTTGCGCACGGGGGGCCAATGGCACTCCTTGCCCTCCACCTTTGATCCCCCTAGCACCGTGCATGACCGCTATCAGGAGTGGGTGGAGGCCGGGGTGTTTACCCGGATGTGGCAGGAGGGGCTGCTCACCTACCAAGCCTTGCGGGGTCTGGAGTGGGAATGGCAAGCGCTGGATGGGGCCATGACGAAGGCCCCGTTAGGGGGGTCAGGCCACGGGCCGCAACCCCACCGACCGGGGGAAACAGGGGGTCAAACGCTCCGTGCTGACGGACGGGCAGGGGATGCCCCTGGGCGTCACCGTGGCCGGGGCCAACCGGCATGACATGAAGCTGGTGGAAGCGACCCTGGCATCGATCCCCATCCCGCGGCCCGAGCCGACCGCGGATGAGCCTCAGCATCTCTGCCTAGACAAGGGGTATGATTATCCTACGGTCTGGGACTTGGTGGCGGAGTGGGGTTATACCGCCCACATCCGGAGCCGGGGCGAAGAAAAGGCGGCGCAAACGCACGTGCCGGGCTATCGGGCGCGCCGTTGGGTGGTGGAGCGCACCCACTCATGGCTCAACCGCTTCCGGCGCCTGCTCATCCGCTGGGAGAAGAAGCAAGCCAACTATCTGGCTTTGCTGCATCTGGCCTTCGCCTGGATTACCTTCCGGGCGGCCGGGGTTTTCGGATAGGCTCTAATAAGCCCCTATATTTTCAGTCTTGAACCCATGAAGGCCGAGAGCCCCATGGGGCGAGACCGACATCCCCACTGGATGCTACAATTTTTCCCATGACAGATACCTGTTGGCAGTAATGGCTTATGTCTTCCCTGGCGGATCGTATCCTGGCCTTTATGACGGCTCCACCTCCCTCAGAGCAGATTTTCCGGCGGCGGGAACTGGATCATCTGGGCGCACGTGCAGCCATAGATCAGACTCTGCATGCATTGGCCCAACAACACAGGATAGGTTCGCCGGCGCGAGACATTTGGTTTCCGCTGGTAGCGTCGGAGTGGCAGGGACAGCCAATATACTTGCCCCCAGCCTACATCAAGGATCTGGGCCAATCCTTGTTGGAACGGGAAGGAGTAGCCACGTACCCGGGAGATCAGGAACGCCAATATCGGCAGTTCTACGCTACGGCAGGCCGCGAAGGGACTTGGGGAGTGCCGACTTTCCAGGACATAGGTGTAGACCAGCCGATACCCTTGTCCCTTGCATGGAATCACGGCTGTGTCTATACCGCATATCAGGGAGAACCGGTCATCAAAATGGAGCAGGATTGGGTTATACCGCCACGACAATTGTGGAACCGACAGAATTGGCTCGTACCGCCGAAAGGAACCAGGCCAGTCCCATCCGTCTGGAAAAAGATATTCGTGTCAACGCCGCACTGCAGGGTCTCGGTCAGGCCCACCCCTGGGAACAGGGCGGTTTTCTCTTCATGGGAGGTACCAGTTTAACCAAGGCGTGGCGGCTCTCTCCCCGTTTTTCAGAAGACATCGACTTGCGATTTCAGCTTGGCCACGCAGAGGCTGACTTGCGCACATACGCAGCCAACAGCGTGACGGAACCCGCTTTCCACGAATTGTATGACCGTATCAGGCACCACGTTCTGCCTCGCATTCCTGATTCATGGATTGATGAGGAACGCAGTTATCACCGCCAGGATTGGGCTGTCCAGCTGGTATTCATACAGTTTCCCTCCCACTTCCAGACAGAACCGGGCACGCTCAAATTCGCGTTGCTTTTCTTGCCAGGCCGGGTACCCTGGACCTACCGGCCTGTTTTCAGTCATCCCCACTTGATGCAGAGCCAGGAAGCCCAAACCCTGGCACGCTTGCCCACAGCGTCGGTATGGGTAACCATGAAGGGGAAACTGGAAGCGATAGCTTCCAGGAATGCGGACTGGCAACTCCAGCATATGCGTCATCTTGTGGATCTGGGCGTATGGCTTGAACAGGATCTGGCTCCCCAAATACACGCGCACATGGCCCAGGCCTGTCTCGCCGAGAAGAGTATCAAGATCCTGGTTGAGGGTTTAACCGACAACCTGAGCCTGTTGGGTTCCCACTCCAGGTATGCAGACATGTTTCGCAACTATATTCGTACCATGTACCCAGGTGGTCCAGAGGTGCCCAGGCCCCTCTGGGAGCCTACTTTGCGCCGGATCCAAAGTCTGTGGTTAGACATTTGCCGCGCGGATATAGACCCGTATCCCATGGTCATACCCGACTGGCCCCTCCCGGTTCCACCGGAATCTAGAGAAATCACCAGCCAGGAAATCCGCGCCATAGAGTCACGGTTTCAGGAGTTGGACCAGGGATCTGATTGGGATTAGCTCGCATTGCGCAAAGAGGGAACGGGTCGAGCGCACTGTGGGCATGGGCTTTGCCCCGATGGCAAGGCAGGTGGCGGGGACGAGGAAGACACGGCCATACCCTGAACCGTGGGAGTTTGGGCGTCAGATCGGACCCTTGGTGGAAACAGTCTTCAGGCATATGGGAACCGGACTCACCTTTCAGCATGGCCTGTCTACTTGAGGGGTCTCCGGACCGGTCCGGCTATTGCCTGCCGCCATGCTTTTCTGGCCTTATAAGCCGTTTCGGTGCCTGATCCGAATGCGGGCCGCTTTGTGACTTTCAGAGGTTCGGCCCCATGGCAAGGTGCCGGGACCTGACAGAATGCTCGGGAAGGGGTCCGCAAGGATG
>DAOUJU010000009.1:0-46633 GCA_034422235.1 Anaerolineales bacterium
CTGCGTACTGTGGCCCGTGGGACAGGGGCAACTGCACGGCGAGCAGCGTTCCCGCCAGGGACTGCCCTGACCCGTGAACAGGATATACGCGCTGAGTCAAGTATATAAGTCCCCAAAAATGATTGCGACAGATTCTGTCTCAAGAACTCAACCGGTCGAGCCCAACCAGATACAAACTGGTTTCTCCACAGAATTGACTGCCTGGTGTGACGGGTCTTCCGGTCGTGCAGGCAAGTCTACTGGGAATGGTGCAAGTAGCGTGGGACCTTTTACTCCTAGCGATACGGAGGGAATTGCGAAGCACTGCCCGTATCATGGCAGAGAGGTATAGTTCTGTCTTTTTCCATAGACGGAACGTTGATCTTGGATCTGGCATGATCACGTGCGATCGTTTGGCACCGGGTAAACGGTACCGGGTATCAGTGGCAATCACAGATCCTGGCTGTATTGTGAGCAACAGCGCAGAGCCATCCTATACCTTTGGTTTGGCCTCTCCCCCCAGTTAAGGACATATACATGATCCGGGTTACCGCCTGTTTCCCGCGCGGGTTTCTGGTATGACCTGAGGGCCAGGGATGTGCAGAGAGCAGACTTTTCCTCTTCCGAGTACGAGCCGGACCTGATGAACAAGGCTTTGCCTAGAGCAGACCTGGCGACAGAATGCGATGGCACCCCCCATTGGTTGCCCTGCCTGCTTGAGTTCAGGACAATAGGTCAGCCACAGTATATAGACCGAAGATCGTAACGACCGCCAGATCCGCCCCGTCATGGCGTTTACGCCGGATTCTTGACTCCCTGCAACTCCGGGCTTACGGCATACATAATTGTTCGGTCTTCATACAAGGGATCCAGTGGGTCCCTTGTCAGGCCTCAGTAAACGATTCCCCATCACTATCAGGAGTAATTGGTCCAACTGGCAATATTTGGCTTTAGCTTAAGGGTACGTAAACGCGCGCGGCAGAGACAGAACGCTGTCAGGTTCTCGTGCACCTGCTGGCAGAAAGCCTGGATCAACGTAGCATCAGAGAATCTCCTGGACACCAAGTCTCGTGCCCGGCCTTGAAAGCCACTGTGCTGGAAGTCCGGTCTGAAGCATACGCGATGGGGCTGTCTGCCAGTAGGCTTGGCTCGCATCAACGGCATTGAGTAGGGCCAACAGCTTATACGTGGCCGCCACCAAGGCCATGTGCTTCGGCTTGTCGGCCTTGGAGCAGATTCGTAGAAAGTTTAGTCCACGAGGTTGGTTGGCGGAGCTGAGAGGGTAGCCACGGCGAGAACCTTGGGCACCATGGCACGACCTTCGACTTGCAAAGACAGTCACTGCCAGCTTACGGTCCGGCAGCCAGCAACACAGGTCACCCAGCATCTGTCGGGCTCTGTCGGTGCTCGTCTTGTGGTGGTCCCCCGTGCCTCGTGCTAGCGGTGGGAGGATGTGAACCCGCTACATCAGGCAGGCGCAGCGCAGCCCCGTGGTTCTTGACGCAGTCACCATGGGCGATCTGCCCCCGGGCCTGTACATCCCTTTGCCAGGGGAATAGCAGGGCCTTTGGGGCTCCGCTGTAGCTGGACCATTACAGTAACACAGAGCAACACAGAGCCCTTGCTGGCATATCAGGGAAGCAGGTGATACCTGTCCTGTCAAGTGAATTCCGGCGCATCACTGTATTTGGATTTGTGAGGTAGACATCTTGCCGCTCGACAACTTGTCGGGCACCCGGGGATCGGCGGCGTTGCAAGTACCTGCCGCTACATCGTTATACCTCAGTACAACAAAGTACTCCCATTGGCCCGGGTTATTGGCTGGTTTAGCGGGAACTACCAAATCCCCAAGGTCGATATCCTTTTGAAGCTCTTCCTCCGTAAATGGAGTCGTCTGACAGACACAGGGGTCTTCATCTTTTGTACAGTCGTTGCCAGCGTCGGCGGCAAAGTACTTGACTGTCAGTGTCCTTTTGGGTTTCGCGTTCCTGACATCGTCGGGCTTCCACCGTGCCTCTACTGTTATCGAGCGAAGGCCATGCATGAGATACCACGTGGTTGGACTCTCCTCAGCCGTTTGCGTGAATATTCCTTGCGTGAATATGGCACTTGGATCGTCTATGCTTTGGGTATCTACTGGCTCATCCAAGGACCATCTGTCTACCGGACGTTTCACCCGCAACCGCAGACTGATTCGGGTTTGTGTGCTGGCGCTACCGTCAGCCGTAGAGGGTGACAGCGCGGTCTGTTGTGGTGGCGGTGGCCCCCCTGACGGCGGCTGGGGAGGTGGTGAACCACCATTATCACCACCATTGTCGTCATCCCCGTCGTCCCCGTCGTCATCATCCTCATCATCGTTGTCTTTAATCACACATCGGTTGCTGGCATTATCCCACTCGTATCCGGGCGAACAGACAGGATCAGGAATGATTTTCTGGCACGTGCCATCAGCTTGCAGGGCATAACCTGCCTTGCAGGGAGGTCCTTCATCCCGGACTACGCACTCACCGTCTTGCCATACTTCATTGGGAGCACAGTTTCGATCTTTAGGCTGACAGCGCCCTCCAACCATTACCCATCCGCTTTTACCGCACATATTGGGTTTTTCCAGGACACAGCCTCGATACATCACATAAACTTGACCGGATGGACATGTGAGGTCATCCGCGGTCTTGCAACTGCCCTCAAACCAGAAGCTGCCACTGGAACAAGACGCGACACAGCGACCTGCACTATCGCTCCATACATATCCAGAGATACATATGCGGTCTGTGATAAGGCGGCAGGCGTCGTCCACCAGTTCCTGACCTGCGGGACAGGCTTCTTCACCCCGGGACTGGCAACTGTCGTTGCGCCACACCTGACCTGCGGGACAGGATTGATCGTCATCCTGACAGCGTCCTCCGACCATCGCATAGTCAGCTTGGCCGCAGATATTGGGTTTTTCCAGGACGCAGCCTCGACTCCCCACAAACACGAAACCAGTCTTACAAGTACGATCGGCTTCCGTAGTACAACGGTCAATGGTCCAGACACTACCGCTCAGACAGGAATCGCTGGTGGCCCAAGCAACGGTGGATGTGACCGACAGGTACCCCAGGGAAAGTCCCAGAATACCGATCAGGATATTGAAAGCAAGGCAGGGAGAGGTTTTGGGCGGAAGATGCTTGGCTCTCCTAGTCAACAGTAGCAGCAACGTAGACATCGAGGTTTCCTAGGAATCGTTGACTGTAAAAACACCAACAGGTCTATAACCTGCTGTTTCTATATATAGGACGTTTGAAAAGAAAATCTGTTGCGCCAGCAACTGCAAAATTTCAGATCTCCGGTGACCTTGGACATTCTGGACCGCCCGGCATGGACCAAGTGGGATTTCCGTGCAATAGCCAAGTATGGTGTGCCCAAACTCACTACTAAATATAATATCAGAATTTTTCTCTGATATGGGGCACTCTTGGGGCTGTTGCCATAAGTGTGGGAATTGGCGGGGGCGGCGCCCCCCGGACTTGCCCATTACCCACAAGTCGGTCGGCAGGAAGACGTTGGAGTCCCCTGGATGTTTCATAGGCAGTCACGCGTTCGACCTGCCGGATGTAGCCTTCCCCGATCTTCTGCGGACCGGATGAGAGAGCATAATAGCGGACGTTCGGGACCAGATTTACAGGTGTCTCTTCAATTGTCAGACGGTTCCACAGTTATGTCGTACTCAACGACACGCAATGGTTCAGGATGGGTGCCGGCATTGCCTGTGAACCTATAGACATCCACACTTATCCTTACCGATCCCTCCTCACAACCGCCTAGATGGAAAATATACTCTCCCATTCCTTGGTTGTGAAAATTTTCCTGGTAGGAAGAGCCGGATCTTGCGCATCCTGTAACCGCTGTTAGCTTTTCGCTATCGTTGGTAAACGAGAAAGCTATACGTCCCTTTTCTTCATCAGGTTCCATATCTTTGGCTGGAGTATCGGTTATGCCAATGCTCACCACGATCTCTTGTGCCGCCGCAATTCCCACACTCCTCACAGCGAATTTCTTCCATTCATCTTTTTTGAGCGATACACTTTTGGGATTGGGACTCAACCAGATCCTTGGCTGGGGCGTGGCTGTCGGTTGTACATCTGTGGATGATCGATCCTGAGAGCTTGAGCTCCTTCTGGTGGGTTCAGGCGTCGGTGTGGGTTCCACAGCCGTGGCTGCACCCTGTTGTAATGCAGGTGTCGGCGTGGGGGAAAGAGTCGCGGTGGAACTCAGTGCCGGAGGAGTCGGTACCTGTTGCAAGGTCACTACCGTCACATTTCCCTGATTGGACACTGTGACGGTCTCAGACCAGTCAGAAACAAAGCTGTTTCCCGCGCGAGCCCGAACTTGAAAGGAAAAGGTGTTGTAGAATGGCAACTGGTTCAGGCTTGCACTTGATCCATCTACAGATACTTGAACTCCTGCCGCCGGTAGAATCACCCATTGAAAGCCGGATTCTGTTGCTTGCCGGAAGCGGACTTCATAGGTATGCGCCGCAGTGACATCGTGCCAATCCAATGTTAATGTGTCGTCATGATGCAGTTGGCCAGATAGCCCTTCCGGTGTGCCAAGACTTGAAATAACCTCTGTAACCCGGGACCAAGCGGATTGGCCTATCTCATTGACAGCCCGTACGGAGAAGCTGAGTATCATGTCGGAACTTCCCAGTGGCAAATCCACCAAGGCCCCTGAGCCATCGATCGATACCTGTACTCCTGCCACCGGCAAAATCGACCACTGCGTCGTTGCTTCGGTTATGTGCCAGTACAGTACCTGGTAAGAATCTGCGCCAAGCACATCTTGCCAGTCCAGCTCAACTAAACCGGGCTCGCGGAACCAGCCCGTCAGGTCTTGAGGCGCTTGCAAATAAGCGGGAGCCTGTAGGGCTTCAGACCAGTCAGAAAAACCGCCCTTGGTGAAGGCTCGTACCGCAAAGCGGTGAATCCGTCCCGGGGCCTCCGGCAATTGACTCACCACTGCACTCGACCCGTCTGATGAATCCATGGACACCTGGACTCCAGCGTCTGGCAGGATTGTCCACTCTTCTCCGGCTTCCGACGTATGCCAATAAGACACTTGGTACGAATTCACCGGAGCTGTGCCATGCCAGTCCAGCGTCACAGATCCCGGTTCCCGTTTCGTAACGGTGAGATTGGTGGGACGGGCGAGCGGGGTCCTTGCCGGCAAGGCCACATCGTAAACCGGCTCCGACCAGTCAGACCAAGTCCCATTCGCAACGAGTGTTCGCACGGCAAAGGCATACTCGGAACCACTTGGCAAGCCATGCACGACCGCACTGGATCCCTGCATTGTGACCCGAATATCACCGTGGGGCAAGGGCTGCCATTCTGTGTCCCGATACCGCAATGCATACGCAGTGGCATTCGGCACATCATTCCAGTCTAGGGAAACAGTTCCCACATCAAGCGCCGTTACCATCGGGCTATGGGGTACCAGGGAACTGCCTGCCTGGCTGGAAACAAGCAAAAAACTTGAGCCAACAAACAAAATCGCTACAGCAAGTGCCACCAAGGCACAAACGCGCAAGTAACTCATTTGGCATGCCTATTCGATGAAGTTGTGATGGAAGGCCAGGCACTTCAAGTTAGTAGGAATTTATCACATTTTTGAGAAATTTGCAAGGATTTTGGAAATTGCCAGGGCAACCGCAAAGCCTTGGCTGGAAGGCTATCATGCCGCCTCCAGCCCTTGACTCTTAACACAGTGTGCTCTGGGTGGGGCGGCCAGAAGGACATCGCCCAAGCTAGCCGGGACCAAGACGCGGACTATGGGCTGGAGCCCTGGCCCAGGGTCATTGCATTCTAGAGTCAAGGGGGTTCAAAGAGCAGACGCAGGGCCTCCTCCGGGTGTACGACCCGACACCGGAGTGCGGCCGCGATGTTCGTCTCGTCCGCCATGCGTAGCAAGCTGATCACGGTGTGGCGCAGTCCCGCCAGCACCAGGGGTGTGTTCCCTGTACGTACCTGACAGCGGTCGTCGTCCCGGTATTCGTACTGCATTTCCAGGATGCCCACATCGTCCGTGGTGCGTACGGCGGGACACTGGCCGGGTCGCGTTCCACGGTGGCCAGCAGGGGCGGTTCGGGACGGGTGGCGGCGGACTGATACGCCGGCCGCAGACTCAAGGGACGGCGTCTCCCCGCAGGAGATGCGACCCACCGGCACGTGATTCAGGGGACAGGAACCATCTTCGCCTGCGCGCAGAGGCGGACGCTGAGGGGCCAGAGAGTATCGCCCGGCGCGGCAATCTTCGCGCTACGTCCGGCAGGCAGAAAACTATGCCTGCCAGTACACCATTGCGGGCGGACTGGGGGAATCCTGTCTGCGCCTCTCGCGATGTGGTGCAGGGGGTACTGCGGCGAGGGCCGGACCGCTAAAACTTGTAATCGGACTTGCAGACCGTCCAGGGATCAAAGTTGGCGTGTTGCTGGACCAAGTCAAAGATACGCCGCAAATCGGCCTGCACCTGGACAAACAGTTCCTCTACATCCTGATCCAGGTCGGGGGAACCATAGATGTGCCCGCCCGCGAAGGCCGACAGGGTTTCCAGAGGCGACTGCAAACCCTGAAATTCCGGTAGGGCCTGCCGGGCGTGCTGGACCCACCTTTCCAGCTGATGATGTCGTCCATACGTTTCACCCCGCACGGCGAGCAGGGCCTTGAGGGCCAGTTCCAGGGTGCCCTGGGCAGCTTCCCCAAAGGCCATTTCAAAGCGTTCCGCCGAGGAATACCGGTCCTGTGCGCCTTCCCGCATCAGGCCCTGCAGCGTTTCGAATTTCCAGCCGGCGTGAAAGGCTCGTTCCATGGCTTCCAGCCGCAGGGGATCCTGGGGCGGGGGTTCGCCACGGGGGGGATGATAGGGATGTCCCATAGGGGTCACGCCATCCTTGGCCGCCTGCGCGGCGATGTGATTCAGCCCAAACTGCACACTGGCAAACAGGTCCGGGGAAACCAGCACGACATCCGTACTGACGGGCTCCCGGTACCATTTCCGCACGGCCTGCGTCGCGCTCTGGTGGCATGTCTCCCGCACAGTGTGGTCTTCGGGATGCACCAGCAACAGGTCGATATCGGAGTCCGCATGGTAATCCCCCCGTGCCCGGGAACCGAACAGGAGCACTTGGGCAATCCCCGTGGATTGCTGTACGGCCTGGGCTACGCGCAAGGCCCGGGGATCACACTGCGGTGCCTGGCTTTCTGACTTCATGCCCTGGCCTCCGTGCGGGTCGCTGGCTGATCTGGAGTATATACCCGGGTTGGTCCCCTAACATAACCCAGGCCCTGGGCCCAGGGCCATCGCCTCATGAATGTGTGGCTATTGAGATCACACCTGCAGGAGATAGGCCTCATCCCAGCCAGCCTGTTGGCATCGCAATATGAGCGGTCACGGGGGTGAATCCGTGAAGATGGGGAACGGTAGGCGCTCATTCTACCCCTTGACCATCGTGGAACTTTTATGGTGCGATGGCCCTGGGCCGGCACCTCTAAATATACTAGAGGCGTTGGCGTTGGCCCCCTCACAGACCCATGAACAGGAATACCCACGTACACTTATGCTGTGTACTAATGTATATAAGTCCCACAGTAATAGGGATACAGGTTCCGATCTCTACTGGGTTGGCCGAGTGGCTCACGTCGCAGGCCAGGACGTCTACGTGAGTGAGGCCAGACGCCAATTCCGGCCTTCTTAGCTCACTTGAGAAGGACTGAACCGAATCATTCGGAATGGCCTGGAGCCCCCAACCACATCTCGAAGATGGTTCCACCTAACATGCACTTGGGCCCGGTGGAGCAACGTCTCCCCACCGCCGTGTGGAACTACAAGCTGGGTAGTTATCGGATCCTGAAGAAGTGGCTGTCTTACCGGGAAAGCAAGATGCTGGGCCGCAGCCAGCTGCGGCCAGCCCTCAGGCAGAAACGCCACGTACAGGTCCCAGTCATCCAGACGCATCTTGACCCGACTCCTCGCTGCGATGGGCGGACTGCCAGTTTACCGTAGGTGCATTCACAAAACCAGTTAGCACTTATGGGGTTTCATCCCTCTGAAACCTGACATGCGGGACGGCGGGACGGCTCAAGATCCGGCTATCCACGCGATCTCTTTGTCCCGACTTCACATTTTGTTCACATTTCTTCATTACGTTCAGGGCAGTTTGCCATTTGACAAACGACAACTGAAATCAAGGAATATGTCATGGAGACTTTGAAGACCCGGATTACACCCAGACTGGCCATCATCCTCATCTCCCTCGTGGTCCTGCTCCTGGCCAGCGCAGGGGTCGTGACAGCCAGAGGGAATTCATCGGATTTCTCAGGTCCATTCCCATCCGCACGGGTACAGCAGTTCAGGAACGTGCTGGTTGGAGACATCATGAAGTGTGATGCCTTCCTTGAAGCCACTGCGTCCCAATTGGGTATAACCACCGCGGATCTGCAGGCGGTCCAGGAACACGGCGCACTGCACGATTTCCTCACCAAGCCGGCAGCGGATAATTTGACCCTGCAGACAACCCTGCGCAGTGCCATGGGCCATCTGCTGGCTGATGCGGTGACTGCCGGTACGATCACTCAAGACCAGGCGGATGAATTCCTGGCTCAGAATCGGGACGGGATTGCCTCGTTTCGCAACGCGCATGACGACGGTGAGTTCGCTGAATCCAATCTGAGACAGTGTCTGGCCGTCCAGACCCCATAAACCCGTGATCACAGTCCGAGCGGAGTCAGTCGGGAACCGGACCCGCGGGGCGGCGCAATCCGCCTGCATGGGCCCGTGGCAGCCCTGTTGGAAGGTGTGACGTGGCCACGCGGCCACTGGCCGTTGTGCGGCCACGGCCTGGACCTCTTGGGAACGAGGGGCCCCGGGCGCTAGGCGCACCTGGGAAGGCGGACGACCGGTCACCGGGGTCGGGGGCACGTACGTAGGGGGCCGTTCCAGCCAGACCCGGGTGGTGTATGGGACTTCGGCACCGTAGCCCAGGCCGAGGGCGGTGACCAGGTCCCGAAACGCCGGGTTCTGTCCGTACGCCTCGTCACAGGTGACCCAGGGCGCCGGCATTGTGCCCGTGGCCACCACTGCCGGCCGCATCGCCCGGGCCCGCGGGGACCAGGTCGGCAATGGCGGGGCGGCGGGGATCCGGCCACGCCGTCGCCGTGCCGTCCAGGTTGGATCCTCCACCCAGGGCCTGGGCCGGTACAATCCCGATGCACCAGGGTCGTCCCCTGGCGACGGGCATAAGCCAGAAACACCCCGGCCGGGCCGGGGGCTTTCTTCCCCCGTTCCCCACCGTACGGCCGGGCCACCCTTACGGACTCCTGGCCCGGCTGGGGGAAGTCACTCCCATCCACGACGAACATCCCGTCAGGACCCCTAGCGTCTGTCCCACTTCCGCCCAGTGCCGGGCCAGGATCGGGGTGTCCGGCCAAGGACTCTCACTCACGAACTGCTGTAGGGCGCGCACTGCGTTGCGATCCGGACCCTGCCGCTTCAACACCCTCCGTGCCACCGACTGGCGGGGTTCCTCCAAGAGCCGTCCCTGCCGATACCGCTGCGCACTGGCCGCTGGGTCACGCCGCTGAAACAGCGGCGCCTACAGGGCGTGATAGGCGGCCAAAGTCTTCTGGCCGGCAGGTGAGATCCGCAGGGGTCAGGGCAGGCGCGGCGGGAGGGACGAGGGGCATAAGGGGCTCCAAAGGGGTATCAGACTCCTCATTTTATCCCTTGACATCTCGTTGCAGTACTAGACGTATGGTTTGTGATAAAGGGAAAATATCAGGCCTGTGAAGGCATTGTCAGGTCACGACATCAGCGGACGACGGGACAAATCGAGGGGAACGGCATCGCGGGGGTGGGCCAGCTCAAAGCCAGGCCGGGAGGGTTCCAAGAAGGTAATGGCGTCGTAGAAGTCGTCCAGAGGCACGAACACGCCATTGTCCTCCGCCCAGCGGAGCATGCGTTGGTTGCAAGCATGCTCCCAAGACAGAATCTCAATACGCCAGCCACGCTGGTGCATACGTTCCAGCGTTCTGTGAAATCCGGCTCCTTCCAGATACCCTGCCCCGTCGCCAGTGAGCAGGACCACGATGCCGGGATCGCCGTTATAGTCCAAGGCGTCTTCGAGCATCCGCAATTGCAAGAGGCGGTCAGGCATTTCCTGTTCCCCGCGATCCTGACTGCCACGATCGAAGAGGAAGGCTTCAATCCCGGTACTTTCTAACCGATTCCAGAGTTGTCGCATCTCCGGTGGCACCGAGCCCACAGCCAGGGCTCGTTTAATGGGTCGGTCTGCCTGCGCCAGACTGAGCATGTTGTCAAAGTGAATCCGGACGCGATACCGTGCCTGGGGACCTTCCGATCGCTCAGCCAAGCGCTGTGCTTCGTGGAAGATGTTTGAGTTGTCCCAATATAGAAAGACATGATCCATGTCGCATCTCCTTTCTGGTAAGTGATTCACCAAGGTTCCGTTGATGCTCAACCCGACTGAGCTGCATGCCCACAGAGCGAGAGTCTAAAAGTTGCCGTCTGGTTCCCGAAAAAAACTGTGGACGTGCAGTGCTTGCCCGTAGTAATACTCCGAAGCCCCCGCGGTTCTGGGAGTTTCGGAATTGTAACTGCTCAGGTACTTGGCTTTGGGTTGCCTGAGGTACCCCAGCCGAGTATACTGGCCGGGCCTTGAAACGCCCTTCCGCACATGCCCACTGTGGGTTCTGATCCTGCTATGTCATCTCTAGAGTACAAGGTAAGGCAAGGGGAAGCATGGGGCGCCTCCTTGCACTCACAGCAGGAGATGGTGGTCACTTCCCGGCAGGCGCAAGCACGCGTGGCAGAGCGGGAACGGCAGTGGGGGCGTCACAGTTCAAGGCCCCCATGTCCCCACTTCCAACAGCGTGCGTGCACATGGAGGCAGATGGGAAAAGAAGTAGCAGTTTTCGGTCGTGACAAGGTCCCTGCGGCGGCGTACCGACGGGAAGCCTTTTCCCAGGCCTGACGGCAGTTGCCCATAGAATAGGCGCACTCAGCGAGCCATATCCATCGATTGTGTCCGGCTCCGCGCCGCGAGGCCACAACGCATCAATGTCACCCCCCCTCGAACAAACACAGGCCTTCTTTCTACCCGGAACACACCAAGACTCCGCGCCGGCAACCTTGTGCAGGGCGATATCGCACCAGCGAATGGAATTTTTCACCCAACGTCAGCCCTTTTCTGGCCAGGATCTGGTTCCAGGCACGACTTGGTACAGGCTAAACGGGAAATGCCCGAGGCAGGTGAGTAGGAGGGCCTCAAAGCATCAGGGGCTGAGCTTGACTTTGGACATAGGCTGTCTTGGATTCGTATGGCAAGTCGAGGGGATCCGATCTGGACAACAGAGCGTTGCTGGATGGGAATCAGCTAAGGTGGATAATGGGGTGGGATCGAAACGCTGTAGGGCAGTCGACAGTGCCCGCAGTTGTTCCCAGGCTCCCCGCTGAATGTGACCCATTCATGCCCCTGGTGCCTGGTTGTGAACCCCCCGGGCTCATACGAAAGGCTATGTACAGGGAGAGCATTGGACCTGGGATGAATCTGGATCTCCTTGTGGCCATGGCTACATAAGGCCATGAAGCGTGCCATTTGGATTGGCAGGTCCAGGGCAAAGGATTCACAGAAGATTGGACTCACACAGCTGTGTACCACACATTGGTCCTGCCCGGTGCCCAGGGACCCCCACTCACCCAAGAAAGTCCTCGCATATTCCGTGTAGCTGGAACATGCGGAAACGCACCTGGTCCAACTCACAGGCAGAGAGGCCCAGGGATCCTTTCTTGCCGTCACAGACTCACGACCAACCAGAGCGTAGCCCCCCCCGAGGGGCACAGACCCTTGGTCCAGCTTCTCACTCTATCCGCCCGGTCTTGGCCACGCACGGGCCTGCGGACCTGGCGCGGGAAGTCATCATTAGGCCGCCCCATGCCTGCAGGAAAGCCAGGCCCAACCGTTGCAGGTCATATCCATTTCCCTATCCTTGAGCATGGATATATCCTGGCCCATATCCAAGGACGATAAGGCTGGGATCTCCTCCAGCGGGTTACAGGGACAGGGGAGTCCAAACTCTCTCCCCACCGATGACCTTCCCGGTAGTTAACTGTATCGGAAGTCAGGTCTCAGTCGGACCATAGAGGATTTGTATCAAGAGGTGGATTCGTCGCCAGCGGTGTGAGCACTGAGAGGATACCTCATGCACAAGCGATGACGTGACGGTCCGGTTGCCCGGGGCTTTGGGTGCACAGTACGGAGTTCTGGATCGTGAACCACTTGGCCGTGGTCAGGGTGACTTTCGTATGCTGACCCCAAGTTGCAGACAAACTTGCCTCAATGGATGTTGCGTCCTTGAGTCGAGACATATCCCTTCATCTTCGAATCCAACCCACGGATGAGCCAGACTCGACTTGCCTCTAATCAGCCCCTTACATTCCTTGAGCCACAGACTGCCGATCCGTTGCCTGTGCAGGCTCCACCTGCCTTACCGAAGTCTTATGGTTTAGACGCGATGCCAGGTTATCGAGTTGGGGAAGTCCTGAGTCAGGAACCAGCAATATGCCCAGGAGAGAACCTTCTTCACCAGAAATGGCAGGTTCCGCCGCGGTTGCCGTCGATTCAGCGCCCGAAGAAGAATGCGGTCTTCCGTTTCCTGGGGCCGTGCTGCCCGGTATGACGCCACGGCCATTCCTTCTGTTATGTCCCGCGTGCATGTACTGGTCCTGAAACTGGACACTGCCATGACACACCGCACAAGTCACCGCCTGAGTCATGTCCAACCAGAGATGAGAATCCCTCGTGCCAGGTTTGCCCCCAGACAAGCCGAAACCAGCGCTGACTTACAGGCCTTATCCGCGCCACCATCACAGACCCGTTCGCCTGCTTCTTTACGGCCGGGTCTGATTCGTTACATTGCGTTAGAAGTCTCAGCGGGGATCTCCTCCAGCGGACCACAGGGTTTATCCAGATCCACTATCTGCACCCAGCGTCGACCACCCCGGTAGTAAATCTTGTACCAGAGCTCACCCTCTGCCTGACGCTGACCGAATGCACGATATTCTCCTTTTATCCATTTCTTTTTCGCTGTCTGGCTGGGGGATTCATAGGCAAAGATGGTCCCACTGGTCACCACCCATTCGCAGGCTGCTTTCACTACCGGCAAGGCTCCTGCCTGTGCCTCTGTGATGGATGTCCATTCGGCACTGATCCAGCGCCGGTCCGGACCACCGCCCGGATAGGAGATCTGTAACCAGGTGCCATCCTCATTACGCCCATGGGCCATCAGGACGTCGCCACCCATCAGCTTGGTGTAAATGGCGTAGTCAATGCCGGGACCGTTGCGCACGTTTACTCTCCATCCTGTGACAGTCAGCGCTGATTCCTCCATAGCCATCATGTCATTCGAGCCATGGGACTCTGCCCAAGCGGTAGGAACAGAGGCCATCAGGCAGATCAAGGCCAAGACCAGAGCCACTACCAGGATCAGGAAACGTTTATGAGACAAGTAGCTGTGAATCATGTATTGGTCCTTCCTTGTGGATGTGATGTGTTCAGACCCAACTGCTTGGGTCATTATGGAATCTGGATTCCTGATGGCCGCCGGGTCATGCGATAGCCTATCACATAGTGATGGTCCCGAAGAGTCCAGTTTTCTGGCACTCTTTCAAACATTGCGGAATCGGGAGGCGGCGGGAAAAGGCTTCATAAGGTTAACCCGGTATGCAAGTTTCAGACCGAGGAGAGTCGATAGTGGCAAAATCAGGGCCCAGCGTCTTTCATGGGATTGAACCCAATGCCAAGGTGGACACGATGGACCTGAATGGCTTCTTCCTAACCGCTTTCTGCCTGGTGGACGACGCCTTGAAGCAGCACCTGGCCCCCGGCACCTCTAGTAGCAAGGGCCTGCGCCCAAGCGCGCCGACCGCGAGGTACTCACCCTGGCGATAGTCGGCGCGTACCGGTCACTCCATCAGGACCAAGTGATCTGCGACGACTGCCGGCGTTCCCTTCTACCTCGCCCTCGGGCCACTCACCCGAACCCCGTGCGTTCGGCAGGCTGCTCACCGGTGTCACATCCAGCGATGCTCAGGCCACGCCTGCTTGCACCTACCCGTCGCGATCCCTCCTGCCAACGGGTAGACTGCTTTTCGCTTCCGGCCTGTCAGTTCGCGTGCGCAAACCGCGGCCAGCGCTACCGCGGCGTGGCATGGCAACCGCAAAGTCCAGAAATCAGTTCAGGAGCAGGCCATCCGCAGGCCCATAGACCGTTTTCACTGAACAATAAAATACGCTGGGTAGGGCAACCGGGATAAATCAGGTTGAAGATCCCATGCGAGGCACGCGGAACAGGCATGGTTTGTGACACTTTTGGACTTTGCGGTTGTCCTGCGCGGTGTGGGGACCTTCGGCTATGATGCACTGCGGCACCAGACCTGCTACGGCTTGCGCAGGGTAGCCGGGCTGGGGGTCATGGTCCGCTTCCGTCTCACACCGGCCAACGTCCCTGCAACCGCGGTGGTGTCCGCGGGTCCACGGACGACAGGACACCGTAGGGGAACCGCCACTACAGAAGCCTCCTACTCAAGACGGAGTTGGCGCCGCAGGGTCTGCATTTGTTGACCCTTTCCAGCAGGCCAGACCTGATCCCTAGCCCGGGCGAAGTGCGCTCCGCCGCCACTTCCGCTAGCGGACCGACATCACGGTGTGGGCCAAAGACATATGGCCTCTGAGCCATCGGCTCCTCCGCCAAGCGTTCAGCCACACCCTCACCTTCAGGCTCAAGGCCATCCTCCTCTGCCAGTCTCCAAGTGGGTCACCTGAATCTAAACTTGTACACCAGGGTTTCTTTTCTCGTAGGCACCAGGGATACCAGGGATGGAGACGGCTGTTGGCCGAGGTCGCGGACCCGATTCATGCAGTTGGGGATGAAGATTCGGGAGCCTTCCTCGCAAGTTCGCCAATGAACGGGCGCGCTGTCGCGGTTTTTCTCATCCTCCATCTCGGCCTACCCCAACTTCCGTTGCCAGTCGCTATGCGGGATGATCCCTGGCAGAATTTGGATGACCTTACCTTGCTCGGACGCATCGACCAGCGCAGACGGATACGAGCGCACCGCCAGTTTGATGATGATCATGCATGACCGCCGATGCGCCTCGTTGCTTGAGAAAAAGCCCAGGCCCATATCCGATGCGCAGAGCCATAGACTATGGCAGCGAAACTGTGATGCAACCCGCATGACATCAATGAGACGTCACCCCATGCGCTTGGTATCAACGACGCATAGAAACTTGCCGCAGGGCAGTACAGCCCCGGTCTCCAGGGCGATTGCATCCAAATTGCATCTCCCGCAGACGGCCAGTGCCAGCGGCGTCACGGCCAAAGGCTCTATTCTTCAGGGCATACAACCAAGTCGCGATGCAACGCAGGGGAATCCGTCGATACGGCCTATGCCGCACCGCTGATTCTGTTTCCTGAAGGGAGCTAGGCCCTTCCCCGTACCTGCCAAGAGAAGAGTTCGCCAGGAATCTCCGACCAGCGGATCACCCGCCCTGGGCCCAGCCCCAAAAGTGGCGCTGGCAGCCTCTCCGCCTGGATCCCCGGAGGCAAGGCGGACAACTAGGATGTTCCGGCAAGGACTTTTTCTATTCTTCTGTATGAGCTTGGTGGACATGACAGACCAGGTACATCTCGGGGGCCAGGGAAAAATCCTGTACAGGTCAAACTTTATCCCAACGGGTGGCCTGGACGTAGCCCGGTGGTATCAAGCTGGCTGGGATGACTATGGATCCCTAACCAGACCAACTGTCAATCGGGTTTCCCTTTGTTGGGCACTGGCATCTGCATGCCTGTGACTCTTTTGTCACGGATGAGTATCTCGTGCCGCGGAGGCTACCGTTAGGCGGTTTCTGGAAACTTCAAAGCGCACAGTTGAACCGGAAAGGCCAGGAACACAGGGGGCTGTCAAGTCGAGGATCCTCCAGACTATCGGCAGTAATGGTTCCATTCTGCCACCGTAACAAGGGTCATCAGACTCACACATACGCCCAAACAAAACAGAGCCCCTCTTGCGAGGGGCTCTGTAAAGCTTAAGGGTGGTTTGAAGGAAAGAGTCTTCCTTCAAACAGGCCCCTACATGGCTTCCGAACCGCCGTCACCGTCGGGGCAGGGACCAGTGCCCCGCGCCGTAGTGCGAACCGCCATCCGGGCCAAGATCGGGGTCTGCCATTTTTTCATGATGTACCTCTCCTCTGAAGTTCGTATCGGTGGGGGACATCCCGGCCAGATTCAGGCACTGAACTGGCCGGATTGTCCGCCTCCAAAAATTATCTGTCTCTATAGGCCCTGGGCCATCATTCGCTCACAATCGTGAGGCCTACCACCATGGCCATGTGTGTACTGGCGGCATCTTCCATCAATTGATGGTTCACTCCCGTGGCCTGCTTAAGTTCAGTAACATCGGTACCAACAGTAATAACGCCGTCGGCGTATGCAAGAACTTCAACCGTACCGGTCCGTGCACCAGCACCTCCTGTTTGAATTACCACTTGCTGGAATGTTCCGTCAGCCTTACGCATCCAAATTGTCGGCGTACCTACAGGCTCTCCACTAGTGCCGTCTTCTGCTACCCACAAAGTAGTAGGTACGGGCGATACCGGCACATCGGTGGCAGGTGCAGTTTCAAGGTATATTCTATGGGTAGTGGGAATGGTGCCAGCAAATGCGCGGTGATCGACGGCACCGTCACCTTCAACAGTCGTCGCCACGATAGTACTGACATCTGTGCCATTTGAGTCCTGGTAGCTAGTCGTGCCTGCCGCAGAGTCATGTTGTTCCTGGACACTGATGGTAATGGTGGCTCTGGGACTGATCTGTTCGTCATCCTTGTTTTCTGCCCATGCCGTGATGGTATAGCTACCGTCCCGCTCAAAGATATCGTTGGGCAAGTCATAGATTGCCTCTGGCACTGGCGCATACAGTCTTGCCGCCATGACTTTGTCTGAAGCCAGACTGGTATAGGACAATCTCCTAAATGCACCAATCGTTGGGAAATTTTCGGCTTCGCCGTCTGCTGCCTCGGTCGCCCAAATGGGGGCCGTCGTGGTTGAAGTAGCCTCATGTGCCGCTGGCGTAGACGGATCAAAACGATTTGACTTGCGAATATTGGAAATATTCTTGTGGGTTTGACCAGTCAATGAGTCTGTACTTCCTGATCCCAGTACAAAGACTCTATCTGAATAGATGCTGTCCTTTATCGTGGCCGCATCAAAACCCAGAACATTGTCACCATCCTCGTCTTCGATCCGGATCCGGAAATGATCAAATTTCGCATCGTCGGGATCCGCTGTACTATGCCTCAGACCCACACGGAACTTGGGATTATTAGGTTTGGACATATTGTTGTCTACATACCAGTTGTCAAAGAAGGCATTGAATCCCAAGTAGTAGAAGTCGCCTACTTCTTTGCCACCCTGCATAAACTTCCCGGAGAACTGGGGCTTCTTCACACCAGAGATGAAGGTATCCTCCACGATGTCGCTGATCACGTATTTGCGGTCAGTCACCGCTACCTGGACATCCCATTTCTTGGCAGTGTCAATGCCTTTAAAGAGCACACTGGATGCCCCGAGCGCCAGGTTCTGTTCTTGCGGGTCAACTCCGGCAGCATCCACAATAACGGTAATCGCCGCCGTGTAACCGCCCAGATTCCAGGCGGCCGGATTGGGTGTATCCCATTCTACCTTCAGTTCGCTGTCTTTGTCGGTCCGCACCACGCGCACCCCTGTCAGGGCGTCCAGCCGCGTGGACGCCGGACAGTCTTTGTAACCATCGTCAAACAGGTCGTTTCCCGCCAGTGCGCCACCGCCCAAAGCTCCCAGAACTAGCGTTGCCAGCAATGACAGAAGACCCACACGCAATGCTACTCTCATTCGAATTCCTCCTGCACTGAATTGTGCTCCAGGCCCAAGTCACAACCTAGCCCCGAGCGACATAACACATTATACACACTACCAAGTATACTACAATATCGTGGACTTGTGGGGTCGCAAGTGTGATCAGCCACGGCGATTGCATTTTAATTGCCCTGTTGCAGGACGTTCAGGGCGATGCGTCTTAAGAGATAGTACATATTAGGGGGCGCCTACTCCCGGCGGCGGATACAACGGTCATCTTCGCGGCAGGCCACAGCCCGCACCCAGGGCAGGGCATATGTTCACTCACTGCTCCCGTGGTTCCGCCCCGTGACTGGGCGTCCGCCTCGTCGTTCCGACGCCACCCTGACCCGGCTCTGCCGATCCGTCCACACTGGTTCCGGATCAACATACGGGCCATAGGCAAGCACACCTATCACCCCACAGCGCCGGGTTTCGAGGCGACCAGGGTCCTGGCCGACCGTTGCGATGTCGTCGTGGGGGCCATCGGTCAAGTCTTGGGACGGTTCGTAGGTCAACGTATCCTCCAGGCGGTCAGGCCAGTGTTTCGGGTGCTCCTTGATGGTCAGGGCGTAATGCGCGCCCTGCGCGCAGATCGGTGGGGCGATCACTTTCTGACCGCCCCATCCATGGGATCCCCGATCCAACGTCACCATACAGCCTGCCAGCGCCAGCACCTGCCGCCACGGGGGCATGGCCGTAATCTCGTGGGACCGGTCCTCCACCACCTGTGGCGCCAGGACCAAGGGGGTGAGTCTGGGCCCAGGTTCTGCCCCCGTGCCGGGGCGATGGTTCCTAACGGGCCTCGCGCGCGTGACGCACGCTCTGGCCGTCCAAGGCCACTCGTTGGCCCTGGACCAGCAAACCGGCTTCCAACGGGATAACATCTAGTCGCGCTAACACGTGACCCACCGTGTCATGAGAGGGCACCCTGTTCGGTCAGGGCAGAAAGGTCTAGCGCCAATCTTGGTGGGCTGGGCCCAAATCCTCCATCGCGACCCTGTGATCCGCCCCACCCATCGTCGCCCGCACACGGAACCCCAGCATAGCCCGTAATTTCTGCCGCTGGGCCCGATCCATGCGGGGATCTTCCCCTTGTTCCAGACACGTGACCCAGGGAGAGACATGGATGTCGGTTATGAACTAAACTTCCGCAGCAAAAGGGGAACTCCTCTGCGTCTAGCCGAACGGAATTGACCCTAAATTTAAAATGCAATCGCCCCGGGCGTAGAGTAGAAATTTCTACTCTGATATGATAACATGTGTAATGGCAGGCTTAGATGCTTGGTTCATTGCATCGATTGAGCTATTACATAAAATTATATGCAATAGCTATCGTAAGAGAAACATGGAGGCTGTTCGATATGAAAGGAATTCGGGGTTCGTTTCGGTTGGGGTCATTGGTGCTGGTGGCCGCGTTGCTCATTGCAGCCATGACGGCACCCGCAATGGCGGGCGATACGAAGTGTCCAAAGTTATGGAGTGCCATTGAGATTACCAGTGTGGAAGCAGTGGAACCCGTAGCTGTTTGGGATGCTAGCGATCTGTTGGCATATGGTGATGGCTCAGTCAAGACCAGCGTGGGTGAACTGAAGGTGTCGTTTGACCCCCTGCCCGAAATGATGACACGGTTTTTCAGCGGGTACCGCATCACGGCTACCCCCAGTGACAATGACCCAGGTACGTCAAAAGAGTTGGGGGTCAAGTCAGTCACCAAGTACGTAAACCATGCAGAAGCCAAGGACATGGCCATGTCCGGTATTCGCATGAACTTGGAACCGGGCACAAAATATTATATTGAAGTCGTGGCTGTCAATGCCGGCCTGGGTAACAATTACTATATTCTGAGCGAGGCTCAGGGTAGCCAGGATGATGAGTCGGCTATCACCTTGCTCAGTCCTCCCTTCCTGGGTGCCTATAACCATGATGGTATGATGTTTGGCGATTCAGAGGCTATTGGTGGGGTCGACCACTATGGCACAGGTGACCTTTGGGACACCCTGAAATTACCTGTCCCGGGCAGGGAAGGTGCCGACCACAGGGGTACCCATTTCCTAGTGCATCAGGTGGACAACAATTTGCACGGCTTCCGCTGGCTGAATCCAGCAGTCTTTGGTCCCTATGATCATGTGTGGAAATCTGCGGATGATATAGGCAAGAAAGGGGCCGATATTCTTTGCATGGACAAGGATGGCGCCGTGAGTGCTTGTGGCACGACAGCGGATCGCGGCAAGGGTAAATGGGATATCACCAAGTACCGCGTTGAGATTACCAATGTGAAGACCGGTAACGTAGAGTATCGGCAGGATGTGTCCCTCTTGGGTGCGGCCGCGAACATGGGGCCTGTGGTACTCACAGATCAGGTGGCAACTGGTACACCCGACGACCCTGCTAGAAACGACAGGAGTGGTGTGAATTACTACTATGAAGCTTTCTTCAATCTGGCGGATGGCGAATACGACTTTTCCGTCCAGGCCGGTCGTATTGACGACGGGGAATGGCGTCAGATGAGTGGCAAGGCGGTTGTCAGATTTAGCATTCCCGGAGATTACCGCAAATACAATCAGAATTGGGAACAGTGGAACGATATCGTTGACGAGGTGGCCAAAGGCATCGATGAAGAGAGTGATCGTGATCGGTGGTTTGGTTCTATCTGGAACATTCACAACGATATCATCAAAGACAAGAAGGGTGCGACAGGTGGTGCAACCGGAGAAAGCAATCAAAATGCCGCCATTGCTGGCTCCAAGGATGTGTCGCGTGCGGTCCTACTCATCGCCAACCTGAACAACATCTACGACTGATAGATAGGAGGAACAGACAGGATGAAAACGTGGGTAACACCAACCGTAATGAGGGTGTCAGTAGCTAGAACCTTGCGGGGTTCGGGGCCATGTCCCGATGGAGACGGTGGCTCTGAGGCGATGTAACGGTTTCCTTTCCGAGAATTATCACAAACGGCTCCGGGTTTTCCGGAGCCGTTTGGTTTTGGAAGGGGGGATAGATTGGGTTGCAAGCAATGCACACCTATCCGGCTTTTTCGGACCCTTTTCCCCAAGAATGGCAAGCCCGTGTCACTGCAGAACCAGGACGTCAGTTAGCGACACGGCGGCTGGTACAGGGCCCATCAACCTAGGGATCACCAAGATGGCCCTCCGATGTCGGCTGGATACCCCACCAGGCCGGTGCCAATGGGACAGATGTCACCGTACTCTAGTCACTGCGGAGGCCTATGGGTGAGTACCTGCTGGAATTGAGTGCCCCAAAAGAGTCTCTTTCTACGAATTCATTGGATTCCCGTGGTCTGTGACCTATTCCCGGACCTGGAGATAGTCGGGGCGGCACGCTCTGTGGCATTGCGCTAAGCAGGATAATCACCTTGTGTCCCCCACCCGTGTCAGGATCCCACCTTGACCCGCGTTCACCCCAAGGCTCCCTCCCGAAACTTGCAACGCCTCAAGGGTGACTCCGAAGTACCAGTCCCTGGGAGCAACCTGGAGCACCTCTCGCGCCAAACGGTCAGGGGTCTATAGCGACGACATAGCTTTCGCGTTGAATCCCGGTCCTTCACCCAATCTGGGATTTAATTCCACATCAGTTATGTGGTCCATGTGGTGTATATAGTTCCCCTGAAGTTCATGACTCTCGCTTTGGGCTAGCCAGAATCTCCCTTTCACAGCACGTATCGCAAAGAATTCAGGTGTCCCTCTTTCTGGATTCTTGGAATCAGAAGGCTGCCCTGAGTACAGTCTTTCGCGTTGACACACAGGCTGATCACCAATGATGATATACTCTGGTTTGGGTTTCTCATTCTTGAAGCAGGCGCACGACGCATATGAAGGGATCAGGAGTACAAAGGTTTTACTGGGTGGGTTGTGGACTGCTACTTGTATCCTTGTTCCTTCATGGTTGTGGCAGAGGGCGTCCGGCTACGCCTGCCGAAGTGACAGTTGTACCAACAGCCGCGGTGGCGGAAGCGGTGCCAACCTTTACAGCCACTCCTGATTTCCCTCCCACACCCACCATCGTACCCAGTGAAACTGATCGCCGTGTGCGCCAAGACATGGCGGCGGATACACCCACCATCGTACCCAGTGAAACGCCAACGCCTGCACCGGCCTTTCGTGTCAGGATTCAATCCAACGTGCGGGCGGGGCCTAGTACGGAACACGATATTGTCGGCGGGTTGCAGGAAGGTGATGTGGTACAGCCCACGTCCCGCACAGGAGATGGGCAATGGCTGATGTTATCCTCAGGTCGTTGGCTTTACGCTCCGCTGGTGGAAGGTGATGTTTCATCCCTGCCCGTTACACGCGATATCCTGCCGACACCGCCGCCCAGGCCAACGGCGACGTTTACCCCTACATCCGTCGCCCCCACACCGGTTCCTGCCACCCATACTCCCACTCCTACACCTACACCCCGGGTAGGCGATGCCGGCAAGCCCATATTGGCTGGCACGCGCTTTGACACTCCTGACGGACTGAAAATCAAGATAGCAGACGTAGTCTTTGGAGAAGATCCTGAAATGACCCGGAGACATTTCAATCTGCTGCCTGGACAGGATTGCCTAGACTGTCTGGCCATTGACATCGAAATTGAAAATATCGAAGGCAACAGTTTGGAGTATGTCGTGCAGGATGACTTTACGCTATGGACCAACCAGCCCTCTCTGGGCGGCCAAGAGGGTCCCGCTCCGGTCGTCTGTGATGCACACCCCACAACCTCATTCCACCTTTCCCCTGACCAGGGGGGTACGGTCATTCCCAAAGCCATCGCTCGGGGTAGCGGTCCCATCAAATTGACGTTATGCTTCAAGAATATAGAAGACACATCAGAAACCATTCGTCGCCAATACCTTCTGGCCTATTCACATGAGTTTTTCTATGTGGATGACGCCACCCCGACACCCACGCCCACCAAGGAGCCAAGTGTCCAAAGGAGACAGCCTCCGGTAGAAGCGGAACAGCGCTTCCGGTATGACTGGACCATCTTTTTCAGTCTGAACATTGGATAGAACGAATTCCCAGCCAGGGAACCGCTTGTTGGGAACGACTGCGCATAAGGAAACGGATCGTCAGCCCTGCGCGTAGATGACCGCCTTCCTGCTGGGATCCATGCTGTCTGGACGATGCCTCCAGGGACTCGAATGCCCCGTGGTGTTTTCGCATCCGCCCGGTCAGTGGCGGCCCGGACCATGGTTTGGCTATCGATCCGGCAAAGCAGGACAGAGGTATCCCTGGTAGAACGTTTCCCGGGATTCTTGCTGGATCGAATCGAACAAGGCGCAGGGATTTTTCTGCCACTGATATCGTCACGGTAAAGTCCGTAGCATGATCATGGCGTCTCTGCGGCTTTCGGGTATGTGTGAAGGAGTCCCAGGGAGCGGTGTTGGCGGCCGGGTCGCAGGCGGGTATTCGGTATCCAGTCCGCTTCCGTCAATTCGAAAACGTGTGCCCTGTTCTCTGACACATTCCTCTAGCCGACGTTGATTTCAGCCCAGATCGCCAGATTGCACCGCCAAGTCCACGAAACGCTGGGTCGCGGAGCCCAGCGCATGCAGAGTCCGGTTGACTGATTTACTGGCATTGCGAAATGCGTCCTCGAAAGCGGTGAGCAACCGAGGTTCATGGGTCTGCCAGGGTGTACCAGGAGTACAGGCCCGAAGTATTCAATCCATGCTGGGACGCGGGTAATCCAGGTGCCCTGGTGCAGGTATCAGCTTGCGGTGATTGGGCCAGGGAGTCCACGGTCCAGGCGACGAAATGCACCTGCGCGGGAGACATGCAATCCAGCTGCGCCTTGAGCTGCAGCCAAGCTCACTTATACCATTTGGGTATAGAGGGCCATGGTCAATGGCACTACGGAGCGCACGGCCCTGCCCGGTCATCCGCCACTTCCTGGGAGTCCCTGGTCACCGTCAACGCCCTGAAGCCGGCGTACCTGCAAGGAAGCCGTCACGAGAAACGCACGCGTTTGCCTACCTTGTGGCTACGGCGGCGAGACGGTAGCCCACCGGACACAGCGGATACCGGGGGCGTGGCCTCGGTCCGCGAGCGCGGGAAGGGGGGTACGGCAAGTCCTCCCTTCTGACCCCGGAGCAGGAGGCCCAAGGGATGGCCCGCGCAAATGAGGGGCACTTCTTCACGACGACCGATACGCAAGTCTGGAATGCCACCGAGTGCGGTGGCACGCCGCAGGACGCCTTGGTTGCTACAGTACACGGGGCAATCCTCTGCCTGGACCTTCAATAGCTTGACTTTTTAACACAGATACTGTCTTGAAAGTCAAGCCTTGGACGCGGTGTGAAGGCTCTCCGGCCAGGAGGTCTGGTCTCTCATCATGGCATTGAGGATGGCGATCCGCTGGTGCCTTCGAGCACGCTCCGCTCCGGCGCACTTGCCGTCGGTGGCTCCCCCACGGAGGCAAGTCCCGTCGCATCGTGAGCCACCGACCACGGACGGGCCTCTCCAGCCACAGCCAAGGGTCCTAGGCATGGAGCGACTGTGGCGGCCTTGGCCAGACAAAGCCCTACCAACCCTGGTGCCGGGCCTGTGCCAGATACCTGGTGTCAGGTCTGTGCCCGACGGCATCCCTTCCAGGTCCCACTATCTGATTCTCCCGGACCCTTTGTTATAATTGAAACATATGTTCATGTATAATAGTGTGGCCGGTAAGGTGTCCACCTGGCCGGCCAGGTCCTATGCCTTGTCAGGGAGAAAACCCACCATGACCCATTCCGCTCCACCCAGCACCGACATCCAGGCCGATCCACGCCCCGCTCTGGACCCAGCCTGCGCAAAATGCGGAGGCCTCAACCATCGCCAGGAGATCATACGCACCACCGGGGATGGTTGGAGCCGTTATTTCGATGTGCAGAATTTCCGATTCCGCTGCCGCATCTGTGAACAATGCGGGTACACGGAACTCTACTTCATGCAAAGCGCTTGGGGCGACAACGCCCTGGATCTCCTGTTTGGGGCCTGATCCTTTCTCCTTCTGCCGTTCCCGGGCCGGGAACGGCAGAAGGAGAATCAGCCGGGCGTTTACCTCTGGACACAGGTCTGGGCGGCAGAGACTCCGTATCGGTTCCAATGGCGAATAGGGACTGTCCGGCCATGCCAGGAGCAGGAACCATAAGGGAGGCACAGAAAGGCCCGCAGGACAAATGCAGGATTGTCTGCCACGCTCATCCCTGAAGTATGCCCAAGGCCCCTGACTTTCGCTGCAGGGCCCGAGAAAGGAGGGGCCTGCTGTCACCGGTTGAGAGCCTTGCTTCACGGGACGTCACCCCAGGGCTGTCCCGCGTCCCGCCCACGGTGTTCGTAGCTCCCCCAGGAGGGTGGTCACGTGGGCTAGGGCGTGCACGCAGAAGGAAAACCCGTAACGGGGCGTAGGGATGTCTTTTACTCCTGGACGACCAATCAGCCAGGTCCTTGGGTGAGTGGCCGTCCAGACTTTGATGATATTGCCTTAAAGACCATGGGAGCCAAACCTGGAAGTGGCAGGCAGGGAAGGGAAGCAGGCGGTGGCCCGTTGGACCCGGTGTGGAGCCAGCTGTTCCCGGGGCGAGAACCCGGCTGATCTCTATTGTCTCTCCAGGAGACAGCTCAGCATCTTGCCCAGTCTGCTGGCCACCGCGCGGTGGCGGCAGATGCACGACAGCATGAGTGACGAATCGTTCACATAATACATCTGCCGCCTTTGTCCCATCTGTAGTAGGCCTTGCCGGACGCTGAGGCCAGTTGGGAGCGTAACCCCCTTGTGGACACAGATGTCGGCATGAGACAGTTAGCGGGGACTTTAGGCGGGAAACAACAGTGGCTTGTTCCGCTACGCGGCCGGCCGCGTAGCGGAGGTTTGCCAGGAAACAGCACGATGGATATCTTGATCAGATACGCGTTCATCAGGACTCGGGTCTGGCTGCAGTCCACGCCGGGACCTGATCTAACGGTCTGCTATTGATCGGGTAATAGACTTTACCTACCCCCAACAGCCAGAGCCCCGCGCCCGGGATGGGCATATAGAGGCCGATCTCAGGCGTGGGGTGTACCCCCCAGTTTAGGGCTGATAGGGGTAGGTAAAGCTCCTGGTGGAGGTTGCCAAAGCAGAAAAAGCATGGTGGGCCGTTATCCTGTATCGATGGCAAAAACGATACCGGGAGCCCACCATGCTTCTTCCGTCCGCATTCTATCCATATCGCGAATGCATCAGCAAGTATCTGCCCCATCTCCGTCCGAGCCAAGTCAAGGGCCTGGCCCTGTGGGTGGGGGCGACGGTGATAGCCCGCAGCAGTTGCCAGAACGCGGTGCTGGGTGCGCTGCAGACCTGGGGTTTCCGCTGGCATGCCACACGCCAGTACCTGCGGGAGTGGCTCTATGACGGGTCGGACCGGGCGGCGCCCTGCCGGGTCCAGCTAGAGGTGCAGACCTGCTTCGCCCCCCTGTTGCGCTGGGTGCTGGAGTGGTGGGAAGGGACGGAGCTAACGCTGGCCCTTGACCCCACTTCCAAGGGGGAGGAGTTGGTGGCCCTGGTCATCAGTGTCGTCTACCGGGGCTGTGCCTTGCCCGTCGCCTGGCGCCTCAAGGCCGGTAACCAGCCCGGTCCCTGGATGCCTGACCTCTGTGACTTGCTGGACCGCTTGGGGGCGGTGGTGCCGTCCACTTGGACCGTGCGCGTCCTCTGTGACCGGGGCCTGCAGAGCCCCCGCCTGTGGGAGGCCATCTGCCGCCAGGGCTGGCATCCCTACATGCGGTACGACCGCCATATGACCTTTCAGGCGGTGACCGGACCCCGGTGGCCGGCGTGGCGCTTTGTAGCCCAGGAAGGACAGTATACGGTGACGACCGGCCTGGCCTTCCGGCGGCGGAAACGGCCCTGTACCCTGATCGTGCTCTGGGTGCCGGGCCAGGATACGCCCTGGGTGGTGCTCACGAATGAACCCCCGGCCGCCGTGGACCTCGGCACCTACAGCCTGCGCGTGTGGATCGAACAGGGCTTCCGGGTCCTCAAGCGCATGGGCTGGCAGTGGCACCGCACCCGCCGCGTGGACCCCACACGGGTGGACCGGCACTGGCTGGTGCTGGCGGTGGCCACCTTGTGGGTCCTGGCCTACGGCACGCGCGTGGAGGAAGCGCTCCTGCGTGGCTTGGCCCCCGGCCAAATGCGTCAGCCACCCCTGGTGCCCACCGTGGCCCGGGACCGGCCCCTGAGTGTGTTTCAGCTAGGCCTATTCCAGGCCCAGCGGCTGTTGCACCGCGGCTACGCCTGGGCTCGGGTCTGGCTGCAGCCGCTCCCGGGACCGGCTCCGCCCTGGGAGTTGCAGTGGGTGGACTCACCACCCTAATCCTCCCTTGCACAGGGATAAAGTTGGGGATCTTATGGGAATCTTACCTACCCCTATCAGCCAGTTTAGGGTACAAGGGAAAGTATCAGCCTATGCAGGCATCGGCAGGTCACGCTGTCAGCGGACGACGGGACAAATCAAGGGGAATGACATCGCGGGGCTGGGCCAGCTCAAAGCCAGTCCGGGAGGGTTCCAGGAAGGTAATGGCGTTGTAGAAGTCGTCCAGAGGCACAAACACGCCATGGGTCTTCGCTCAGCGGCGCATGCGTTCCAGGGTTCTGTGGAATCCGGCGCCTTCCCGATACCCCGCCTCATCGCCCGTGAGCAGGACCACGATGCCGGGATCGCCGTTATAGACCAAGGCATCTTCGAGTATCCGCAGCTACAAGCGGCGGTCGGGCATTTCCTGTTCCCCGCGATCCTGACTGCCGCGGTCACAGAGGAAGACTGCAATCCCGGTGCTTTCCAGCCGGTTCCAGAGCGGTCGCATCTCCGGTGGCACTGAGCCCACGGCCAAGGCTCGTTTGATTGGTCGGCTTGCCTGCGCCAGGCTGAGCATGTTGTCAAAGTGAATCTGGATGCGATACCGTGTCTGGGGACCTTCTGACCGTTCGGCCAAGCGCTGCGCTTCAGGGAAGATGTTTGCGCTGTCCCAATAGAGAAAGACATGATTCATGTCGCATCTCCTTTCTTGGAAGTGGTTCGTCAAGACCCAGGGCCATCGCATCCTGCATGTGTGGCTCCTGCGACAACACCTGCAGGAGATAGGTCTCATCCCCACCCACGCGTGGGTTTCCGGCCTGCTTGCGGTTGGCGGCGATGCCCCCCTTGGCGGTTGGCTCCTGACGGAGCAGATTCAAGGCCAACCGGCGCAGGACGGCCATGTGGTGTGCGGCCTGACCCGTACGCATGCGGCTTTCGTCCGCGCGAAAGGCCATGTCCAGGATCCAGGGCAGGGTATTTTCGATGCCCCAAGGCTCCCGCACGGTTGCCAACAGGGTGTGCGGGCACACGGAGGCAGGCGGGAAAGGAAGTACCGGATGTCCGTCGTGGTGCCGTCACCGAGACGGCGTGTCGCCTGGACCATGACCAGACGCTTCAGGTCCGGTCAGGCGTGGTCGGGATCGACATACGCCCGGTACTCCGGGTCTCCGATCGCCCCGCATGGGCGGGTTGCAATCCGTCCGTGCCCCTTGTTCACGGTTGGGTGGTAGGTATGGGGTGGGCAAAGTCTTCCGCCTGCTCGTAGGCGAACATGTCAGCGACCGCGTCGTGTAGTGTGGGCTGGTTGGCCTTGAGCCCCAGCACATAGTCCGCGTCCTGGTCCCGGATGGTCTGGGCGATGGCCTTCGGGCACCCCCACCCACAGGGTGCCCGTCCAGTATCACAAGGCACCCGGCTCACATCAACGGCGGCAACAGGACCGGCAGGGCGGTAATCTCGTGGGACTTGGGGGCGACGGCCGTTTGGCCTAGTACTCAGCGGTGAGCCTGGACAAAGGCACTGACCAGGGGCAGCGGCGGTATCCCCTCCGCCCAGTGATGGGAACCGCGGACCGTCTTGCCGTCCAGGACTACAACTTGGCCCTCCAGGGCGGTGGCCACCGACGGGACTCAGAGCAGAAAACAGGCTGCAAACGGCTCCGCATCCCGCACGGCCAAGACCCGACCGCAGGGATCATATGAGGGAATGCCATGGGACAAATCCAGAAATGTCGCCCGCCAAGACCGTTTGCGCTGCCCCAATAGTGCAATATCCACCCAAGTGTCGGCCCGCAGAGGACGCCGAGGATGGCGGCCGGTGCGCGGGTCCTCGATCGCTTCGACCCGCGTGACCAAAGGGAGAGTCGTAATCGTAGCGCGAGCGGTCATGGGGGTGACTCCGTGAAGACGGAGAACGATAGACGCTCAGGCTACGCCTTGACCCTCATGAAACTTTCATGATGCGATGGCCCTGGCCCTTCCCGGAGGAGTAGCATGCCTTTAAGCCAGCATGGGTTATGCCTTGAGTTGACGTACATGCACGGAGACAAGCCTGCCGTCCTTGGGGGTAACGGGAGCTTCCGCAGCCTCAATTCCCGTCGAGAAAAGGGCCGCCATGGAGCCGTCGGTACACGTCCAGGAACGCCCTTTCCTGGTCCGGGGGGGTGTGCTTCAGGAATATGCGATATACCTGTTCATCCGTTGCGTAGTACTGATAATCCAAGTACAACCCATACAGTTCCCGCATGGCGGCTGAGAACGCCGCTTCCCCCATGATGTTGAACAGATGGGTCAGGAAATACTGGCCGAGGGAATAGCCGCAGGTCTGTTGCCATACCGGGTCCGGATGGTGGGGGTCGTTTAGCGTGTGAAGGTTCGGCACACCATGTTTCTGGCATTGGGGCAGGGCATGCTCGTCCAGCCATAACTCACTATTCTGCTCGGCCTGAGCTACGATATACTCCGCGACGAAATTGGCCCCGCCTTCATAAATCCAGAAGGGCCCGACTTCGGCTGTCAGGTAGAAATGGGCTATCTCATGGTAGAGAGCGCGTTCTCCGATAAACCGTCCGCCTCCTTCTACCAAGACCAGTGAATCTACGAAATTCACGCCGCCACATGGGGCGGTATCGCAATCCGCAAAATTGAGGGACAGCATAATGAGATCCGTCAGCGGGAACGGGGCCCCCATGAGTCTCTCAACACCCCGCGCCCCGCGCTCTATCGCCGCCAGGATACTCTCGGCCAGCAGTACAGCATCGTTGTAGAACACCCAGAGTTTGACCTCGCCAGCCAGAGGCAGGGAAATGGTCTTCGACCGCGTGATCCGCGGTGAGGTGAGCAGGCCCTCATAGGTCTCGTCCAAACCTGTGGTCTTCTGGACAGCCACGATGAAGGCGCGCTCTTCCGCGTCGAGTCCGTCTGTAAACCAGGGCTGGGCGATGAGCAACTCAAACTTGTCCTGGTGATTATTCAGGAGCATTTCGTGCAGGCTGCCCAAGAACATGGTGTTGCGCGACTGCACTGGTTCTTCCGAGGCGTAGGCAAGCAAGCGACGTGCCAGCGCAGGATCGTGGTCGTACAGGCGGCCCAGGCCGTAAATCGCATCATCCTCCAATCGATTGATGCCGTCGGTGATCCAACGGGCCTGCGCCAAATCGCGGCCGAACTCCGGGTCTCTGAGCCATATTTCGAGGATCGGCTGCACGGCGCCGGGGTAAGGCGGATTACTGTACCATGGGAGCAGCTGTGACAGCGCGGCGTGGGCTGTTTCTGCGGGGATGAGCGATGGCGTAGGCGTGGGCGTCGTGAAAGGACGCGTGGTTGGCGGGCACGTTGAGACAGGAGTGGGGGTGACCGTGGTGTCGGTATGGCCCACATCCACCAGCAACAAGAGCGCCAGGGCCACCAGCGCCAGTCTGACGGGAATCTTGTCCCGGCACATGGTGGCTCGTCTTCCTTTCACAGGAGAAAATCTGGCATCCGTTGTTCCCGATCCGTTCGCCCTGCATTGTACCCCTTGGGTGTGATATGGGACACCTGTCAGCAGCCTTCATGTAGAGCTCCCTTTATCATCCATACCCAGCGGGTTAGTATTATGGGGACATATCCTCGTCGTCTACCGGGGTGACCATTACCAGAACCAGATCCCGGATGGATGGGTAGGTATATCTGTCTGCCACAACCCGAACCATCGGATCCGGATCGGAGGGTCCCATGTTGAGGTCGCTTTGCCGGAGTGGCTGATTGGAACCTGTTCCCGGCAGCTGATTTTCCTCAGTGCCTGCATCCCACAGGCGTAAGAAGCGGGTGATGTCACCCGCACGCGGTTGGCCGTGTGCATCCCACATGTGGATGCCGCCTGGCGGTGTTCCCACCAATAGGTCATTGGATGGGACATACATGAAGGCCAGAGACAGGTTGGCCTCCGCAGGATGTATCGTGATGGTCGTTTCGTAAGTGGTTCCCGGCAGCAGAAGCCCGGGACCATCGGCATCCGTGGTCTGGTTGACGATCCGTATGGATAGCCCCTGATCATGAATTGCCTGAGCCAAGATGGCTGGATTTCCATCCTCTGCCAAAGCCTCCAGGCCCCAATCCCTGTCGGGAGTTCCTGCCGTGAAGAAAGGATCACAGAGGCCGTGACTGGCCACGACACCGGGAGCAATAGGATTACTGGCAGAGACATTGGAGAGAGACACGCTAAAGGATTGGGGCAGGCGTGGCGTGATTGTCACTGCCAGCAATTCGCTGGCGTCGATTAATTCCACTCTGCGCACCGTATGGTCATTGTCCGCCAGACCCGTGTTGGGTGCGGCCTGGCGGGGAGCCTGGTTCACGCCCTCTCCAAAGGGTTCATCTTCTTCGGTACCGGCATCGTAGAGATAGACGGGTATGGATCTGGAAACGGGTGTCCCATCCTCGTAGAACAGATTGAATCCCTGCGACGGGGTGGCATAAACCAGTCATTGGACTGCACAAACATGAGAGTGAGGAACAGTTGGGGGGCTTTCAGATCTGTCGTTACGGCAAAGGCATAGGTTTCGCCCGGCTGCAAGAGCCCTGGGAGGTCTGCAAAGGTCTCCCGGCTACCGCCAGCCTCTTGGTAGGTAGTGACTCAGTTAAACGAATAATTGTTTTTTCGGCCGGACGCGATTATCCGACAGACGCAGCAGCCATGCGAGGGTACGCGGTTGGGTCACCAGGCCCTGGGCCATCGCCGGGGTCACAGGTTGGTTTTCACTCAAGCTCATGTGGGGACGAATCCAGTTGTAATGCACCAAGTATAATGCCAGCGCCCGGCAATGGCGAGGATACGTCTTGGAGTGCGCATTGCTCTGCCGTGTGTACCGCTTGACCGCCATGCGGAGAGTTAGATGCTGGCGCTCCACATAGGCGTTGTGGATGCCTGGGACCGGTGTGCCTTTCTCAATGGTGGCATGATGGAATTCCGGCCCGAACAGTGAGGGCACCAGATCAATGTAGTGGTCCAGCTTGTCCGTGGAGATCAGACACGGGCCCGCCAGCCGGCTCCGCAGATCCCACAGGAACAGCCAGGCAAAGGCTAATTGAATTTGGGGGTACAATCAGGCATCTATTCAATTGGAGTGAGGAAGATCATGTTGGCCCAGGGAAACTTGCGTTGGCAGACCTATGTGATGTGTGTGTTGGTGGCCTCGTTGCTATTGACCGTAATCAGCAGCGTACTCGTGCCCAATGTGGCCTGGGCGCGTCGGGATGACGATAACAAGAAAACCTATTGCCCGATCAAGAAAACGCCCAAGGAAAGGGACGATGACAATCAGGCCAGTCAGGCTGAAAGGGATCGGGAGAGAGAGCAAGCAGCCAAGGCCCGGGAAGCTGCGCAGAAGAAGAAACAACAGGAAGCCAGGATGAAAAGTGGCCGGGTCATCATGGTGGGCAAAGGCTACAATATCATTACCTCAACTGTATGTATTGGTGGCGTCGCCTACAACTGTTGAGTCAGGAAACTCGTCATGTCGAAATTCATGAAATGCAGAATGATATTCGGACACTCAAAACTGATGGGGCCGAACTCAAAGAGCAACTGGATCGGATTGAGCAAAAAGTGGATGGCCTTGTTCAAGTTACCGGGCGAATGGTTGACAATATGGATGGGGTTATTCGAATCCTAGAAGGACTTATCCAGGGAGTGGACAAGTCTTTTCAGGGCATAGAAAAGGTAGACGAAATACTGCAAATAGTGCAGAAACGCTAGTTTTTGCGAAAAGTCTTTGCGGGTAGGGGGGCGGGTCGAAACTCTAACTGAGTCACTACCTCTTGGTATAATGGAAGGCTGCATGTCGTGTGCAGGAATGTGGGCTTCAGTCGGGGGTGCGCATGGGCATCCATGATCGGCGGTACAAGCAATTGCATCAGCAATACCGGATCAACCTGGACTGGTCCCGATTCGTCAGCCGGAGGAGGCAATTGGGGGAAGTCGATCCGCAGTCGCTGCGTTCCCATACTGCCCGGTACGTTTCCCAGGTCTACAGTGAGCGGTTTGGGGACAGGAGCTGGACCTTTCGTACGGACATGGGCAACTATCTGCTGCTGGTGTGTGAGTTCCAGTCACAGCCAGACAACCGTTTGGTGCTTCGCCTCTATCATTATGCGTTTGCGCAATTGCTGGACGGTCTGGACGACAGGACATTTCGGCTGGCGGAAGGATTGCCGATGCCCATTCTGGTGACCCTGTATACAGGGGAACCCGCTTGGACCCCGCCGACGTTGCCCGACCTGATGGCCGGGCCCGTGGGGTCGGCAGAGTTATTTCCGGGTTTTTTCTTTGACATGCGCCACGGAGCCGAGGATACCATTCCGGACGAGGGTCTGTTGCCGGGTCTGTTCGGCATAGAAAGACAGACAACCCCGGAAGGGATATTGCGGGTGGTGGAAGGCCTGCACAGAAGCCTCCCCCATCCCGAGATGCGTCAGGCCATCATCAGATTTGGTGCAGCCACTACGGCCGCGTGGGCTACGGTGCTGGCGGGCGCCACGGAAGAGGCGCGGGTGGAGGAAGTCTGGTCCCGCATTGACAATATGGAGGATTTTACTATGCACGTCAGGGAGTTAACAGAGCGCAGGAGCCGTGAATTGGCCGCGGCCTTGGCCGAAGGTCGTCAGAAAGGTCGTCAGAAAGGTCGTCAGGAAGGTCGTTTGGAAGGTCGTTTGGAAGGTCGTTTGGAAGGTCGTCAGGAAGGTCGTCAGGAAGGTCGTTTGGAAGCTCTCCGGGAAGTCGCCGCCCTCTACCTGGACGAGGTTACGCTGGATGCCTGTATGGAGGCGTTGCAGCGGGGCGGAACGGATGACGCACCCCACGCCTACCAGGTAGTTGAGGTGGCCACCCGCGCTGACGACCCAGCCCGGGCCGTGGAAGCCCTGTTGCGGGGAACAGCCGCATCCTAAACCGAAAGAAGGTAATGGGGGCGTAGGGCAAGAGGTGCATCATCCCCGTTAGGTTGTACCTCGGTAGAGCGGACGGTTGTGCGTTTCGTGTATCTGTGACTCTCGCCCCCTCTCTGGACCAACCTCAACCCCAGGGCAATCACATCATGAAAGTTTCATGAGGGTCAAGGCGTAGCCTGAGCGTCTACCGTTCCCCGTCTTCAGAAAGTCACCCCATGACCGCTCGTGCTCCGCTTACGTCCCTGTCTTGAGTCACGAGGGTCGAAGAAATCGCCGATTCTCGTGACCCGCGCACCGGCCGCCATCCCCTTGCCTTCGCTCCTCCTCGCCCTCCTTGGTGTCCTCAGTGGGGCTAACCTTCGGGTGGATATGGCGCGGTGTGGGCCGCCCGTTCCCGGGTTACATTGTCTGCGACATGGGCCGTGCGGCGATCCGCTCACGATACCAATAACAACTAAGTCGGTCTCTTTTGTCAATGCCTCGAGGGAAGGGTATTCCACTCAGTCTATGAAGAAAGTGTAGTGCATGCCAGCCGGGGCTTGGGAGGGTTGGCCCCAGTAGGAGACGTTTTGATTGACCCGAAAAGTTCCAGCCACCACCATCATGCTTTGTGGCCAACACCGCGAAAAATAAGTGTTTCAGCCGTCGGAGGCCCGGAGGGCAGGGAGTGCATCACTTTGAACTGGAACTCTGGGGGCAAAATGATGCATTGCAGGCGGGTATAATGAATCCGATTGCAGACCTGCCGTCTGGAGCAGACATCCTATGCTAACAGTTAGCACCAGGCATGATGATCGGGCCCGTCAGGTGGCCCTAGCGGTGCAGCAATTCACGGGGATTGAGACGGTTCTGCTGTTTGGTTCCCGGGCCAGGGGAGATTACAGGCCGGATTCCGATATTGACCTCCTGGTGGTGCATCCGGAGGCTCCCGGAGTGTTCAATGCCTGTCGGCGGGAGGCCCGTCGGGCCTCCACTAGACTTTATGGGGAGGACGTTCCCACTGATGTGGTGGTGATGTCCCCGGCGGAGTTCGCCACCATGCAGTTTGGCCTGAATCATGTGGCGGCCAAGGCAGCCAAGGATGGAATTACACCCATGGGATTCAATTACCAACCGCCTGCGGGGGGGAGCGAGCCCTCGCCCAATCTCCATCGGCTGGAATCAATGGAACGAGCGTTGCATTCCCGCCTGCAGTTCGCCCAGATACAGATTCTGCAGCGGGGGTTGCGTACTTTCCCACCAGGTGAGGAAGACGTTGAGGACCCCGTTGAACTGGACGTCATGTTCGGGAGGGCGGCCCAGGGCGCCCTGGAACACGGTCTCAAGGCGGTGCTTGCGGCCCACGGGGTCGAATACCGGCGCATCCACGATCTGGTCAGCCTGGAAAGTGATGTTGCCCGGACAGACCCGGGTTATCGGGGGCTTGCCTCGCCGCTCGCTGAACTTTCCCTGTTTGCGGGGGGGTACATATACGGTACGCCTCAGTTGACGCTACCCCTTCCTGATTTGTTTGAGCGGGTACGGGCTGACATAGGCCACCTGTTTGCCTTGGTTGAGGCACAGGGCAATTTCGATCCCTGGAAGGTGCGGAAGGACGACTTTTCGGTGTAGGGTCCCGTTGAGGATGCCGCACGATCCGCACCGGGAACTCGGGGAGGGCCTTGGCGCCCAACGCCAGCGGACTGGCTGGGATGAAGCCTATCTTTTCAGGTGTTGTCTCGTCCCACATCCATGATACGATTGCTCTGGAAACTATATCCTGCTTGATGGTACGCACCGTCTGGTCATAGGGTTAGAAACAGGGGTTTTTCTCCCCGCCATGCGGATCGTGGCGGGATTTACCGGCGGTTGGGGACAGGCTGCCACATCCATTAACCCTTCCCATGACCCCAAGGAGTAGGATTTTTCGGGGAAGACGCCTCAGTCTTGTCTAGCGAACTTGGTACCAAGTCGCGCTCAGATACCGTTGCGCCAGCCATCCTCCCTGCGATACACGTAGTTGGGATCGTCGGGACCCAGCACCCGCATGTGCTCCGCCACGGGGAAATCGGCCAGGACGACGCGGATCGACTTGCGCACCATGGCGATCAGGAAGCCTTGCCCGGCTGCTCCGCCGCCGGGTTCTTCACGAAGGCAACGACCAGACCGGGGCCAAGGTCCAGTCTGGAGCGCTCGGGGACGGTTACGTGTACCAATTCGTAGGAGTCCCTACACGCGGCCAGGGCAAGAGTCGCTACTCCCAGGACAATGATCCACAGGCGGGACACCCTATTGCCTCCATGGGCTAGCTGCCTGATTACTGCCATACCGATGAGATGTTCTGCAGGTAGGAGTCTAACCCTGACCGGTCCGGAGTCAGAAGAATCTCCCGCCATACAGTTTGAGGGTCCGAATCCGCTTGGGGAGGACAAAACCAGAAAGCATGGGGTTGGCTACGACCTGGGCTTGATCGGCTCATCCCTCTGTCTTTTTATGCACCATATAAAAGGCGATCGAGGCAACCGGCTGCCCTTCTGTCAGGACTGAACTCGCTGTCCGGTCTCTTGTGCTGTGGGCATATCCCGGCGTCCCGTTGCGTTCTCCCTACCCCAAACTGTCAGGTAAATCGGCCCCCAGAGCCAGATCCTATCCGACCGGTAACAGCTTCGGGAATTTCTAGCTTGGTTGGACCTCTCAGCGCGTTGTTTGGCGGGGGATCACCCGCGCCGATCCGACCCATAACACCCTATTCCCTCTGGACCAAAGCCTGCGCGCAACACGGGGGAGCCAGTCTCATCGGACTTGGTCCAGGGACGATTCATCGTCCAAGAGTTGCTCTCACCCACAACAAATCCTCGATTAATTCGTCCTATATAAAAAGAAAAAGGTCAATTACTCCCCTGGATTACTCCCTTGGAGTCCATCGGCTTGGGGGGCATCTTGTCTTTGCCGCAAGGGGAAAACACCGGTACCTTCGTGACGGTAGGAAAGAGAACCATGAAGGACGCAATCGTAAGAAAGCATGGGATGGTCGGGTTTCTGGCCCTGATTATCCTCTTGGCGATGTTGGCGCCTCCGGGTTTGGAGGTAGAAGCCCATCAGGATCACGTCGCACTCGCATCCAAATCCCGGGGAAACCTGGAGACACAGTCCATTCACCAGGGCCTACTGGGGGAGACCCTGGTAGCCCAAGGCCTATTGGCAAGTGAATATGTGAGACCAGCCCTTGAGGCGCGAACTCTGGCGGATCCGCCCCCTCTGGATTCGGTGCCTGCTGTCGCTGATCCCTGTAGCCCTGCTCATACTGTCAGTCCCGGAGAGACCCTTTTTGCCATCGCCTCCGCGAACACCGTGTCCGTAGCAGCCATTATGGAAACCAATGCGATAGATGATGCTCAATGGATTTTCGTGGGACAGGAACTGTCTATACCGTGTCCCTCTACCCTTCCCGCCCCCCTGACGAAACCGGAACCACCGGGAGCATCACCTGCCCTGGAGCCTCCTACCGGGGGCATATACAGGGTAAAGGATGGCGACAATCTCTTCCGCATCGGGTTGGCACACGGTGCTTCGGTGGCATGGCTGCAGAAGTTCAATGGAATTACGGATCCTGAATTCCTGTCTATAGGGCAGGTGATCCGTATACCAGACAAGCATATGATGGCAGTTTTCAGTTCTGTGCCTGTATTTTCGCCCGGGATAGCCGCAACTTCCGCAGACGATACCTTCACGGTCCGGTTCTTTAACAATCCCAGTCTTGCCGGCGATCCCGTCCTGTTAAGGAGAGATCCGGTAGGTTCAGTCTATATCTGGGGTGAGGATGGACCGGCCCCGGGGATTAACCGGGACAATTTCAGTGTCAGTTGGAACGGCCATTTCCTGTTTACGGAAGGGGACTATCGCTTTACGGCTTCCTTCGATGATGGCTTGCGGCTCTACGTGAACGACACTTTGCTCTTGTCCCACTGGCTTGAAGAAGGCTATCCGGCCTCATCCACGCTGGCGGCAGAAATTACCCTGCCCACCGGCAGGCACAATATCCGTCTGGAATACCATGATCGGGCAGCAGATGCATTCGTAGCCCTCATGTGGCAACCCTTGCTGGACAAACCGGGAAGCATTCCGGAGACGGTTCTCCTAGAATCGCGGACACCCTTGGCGGATCGCTATTCCGATATTGAAGCCGCCCTGTGGCAAGCCGTGACGGCAGGCGACGGGGACGCAGTACACCGGATCATCCCGAGTGTCACAGATGTAAATATACGGAACCTGGATCACCAGACGCCCTTGCATTATGCAGTTTCTAAAGACGACGTGGCCGTGATCGAAGCGCTATTGGCTCACCCCACCATTGACCTCGAAGCGCTCCACTTTGATGGGGAAACCACCCTGGTCACCCCCTTGCACACAGCGGCCAGACATGGTAGCGCGGCAGCAGCCGAAATTCTCCTGCAACACGGAGCCAATCTGGATGCGCGGGATGGTGAGGGCCGAAATCCGTTGCATTATGCAGCCTACTGGTATCAGCCTGAGGTGATCAGAGTCCTGTTGGCCAACGGTGCCGACCCCAACGCGCAGTGCCACAAGCGGGGATGGACGGTCCTGCACTTCCTCGCCAACTGGTATGTCGTGCCTGAAGCCATGGAACTGGTACTGGCCCATCCTCTCACAGATCCCAACATCCGCAGTCATGCTGGCCAGACGCCTCTCTACTTCACTGCGCTGAACGGCTTGGGAATGAATGCCAAGGCTTTACTAGGTCATCCCAATATCGATCCCAATCTGGCCAAGGACGATGGCTGGACACCCCTGCACATGGCCACGGAACGGGGGATCACTGAGATCGTCAGGATCCTGCTGGACCACAGCGCCATCAATCCCAATGAATTCAATGAAGATCAATGGTCCCCCTTGCACTTGGCAGTTTGGTACAACTACACGGAGATAGTCGAAGCGCTAGCCAGTCACGCCGCGATTGATATCAATCGCACAACCCACCGGGGAACCACCGCGTATGTGATTGCCATGGAGAAGGGATTTGGTGACCTCATGACTCTGCTGATGGATCGTGGTGCTGATCCCATGGTGGGGTGAGGCTCAATCGCAAACGGGAAGTGGTGGCTTTCAGTTCACCCTGACACTGTCACGGTAACTTTCCCAAAAGACAATCCATGATTGCCACCAAGTCGGTGGATCGCTTGTCAGTTTACCTGGCCAGGATTAGCAACGGCTCCGGTCTTGTTGACCAACTTCCCGTACCACCTAAGGTTGTCCGTAGGCCTGGTGGGGAATAGAATTTCCCTTCAACCGAACCACAGAGGAATATTTTGGGCTTGATCGGTTCTGTGAGCCAACCAACGACTATGTTCCCGTGTCGTAAGGCGATTTCTGCGGTCTTACTCAGGAATGTTGACTGTACCCTGACCGTTAGTAGCCTTAATCACCACGAGTCAGGAACATCGTTCCTGCCCGTCAATTCAATGACTCGATTCCGCACGGCATGACACAGTTCCGTTACGGCTTCCAGGAGACCAGTGGGGTCATCCATGCTTACCTTGGCCCCTTCATAGCGATATTGCACGGCATATTGGGTCAGCCAGCTCAGGGCTTCACCCGCATCGGTATTGTCTTCGGAAGCATGTTGGCGAACAATCTGCGTAAGGGAGGCGATACTGTGCACGTTTCGGTATTCGTCACCCAGGGCCGAAACCCAGGCTTTAAGAACGTTCTCGACTGCCTGCTGTGCCAGGAAGCCGATGATTTCCTGGGGCGAGTCACCTGCTATGTTGATTTCCAGTCCCCGCAGATTGCGCCAAGCCGCGGTAAAGCGCTGCTGGATATCGGGCCAGTTGTCGGCTGCCTGGGGAGGATAGGGAGGGGGATCGCCGTTCATCGTAACTCCATCTCGGTACGCTTGACCCGCCACGTGGTTGGGGGAAACTCTGGCCCGGTGAAAATCACGCAGGCACATAGGAACCAACTCTACGTCGACAGGCGGTGCATACAATCGGTCCATAGCAAGGAACGCTGCCCGGGAGGCCCTGTCATGAAAATCGCGATCAGGGGAGGAGTCCGTCAGAATAAGCAGATCGATATCCGATTCCGGACGATAGTCACCACGGGCCCGTGATCCGAACAGAATCACCATTTCCGATGTTGTTGCCCGGCAAACAGCTTGAGCCACCTGAAGGGCACGTTGGTCGTAAGCAGCAGACATTACTTTGGACAACATTTCAGTGTGCCCACAAATCCTTTACATTATAGCTTGGGGTATTAGAGGGCTAAACATGACCCGGGCATGCCGGTCCCGGTCGGCCATTCACACCTGATCTCTACCGGATATCCATCAACACCTTGGCTACGCAACCACTCATTTGGACTGGCTTGTCTCGTGGGTTATAGTAGGAATCATCCAGATCAGAGACATTCAGTTTCACTGTGCTCTTGGGTAGTGAAGGAGGCTCTGCTACAGGCGTACGGAAATTTCCTGCAGCCAGGACGACTTCCCAGGCATCGCACTAGCTGCTATATCATTACCGCCTGGGTGTTGAACCGCCAGCGACGTAACGGGCGTTTATATACTTGGATCCATTTTTTGTGGCATATGGCAAGGAGAAAGAAGCATGAAGAAAGTAAGGTTTTGGGGGTTGAGTTTGCTGATTTTGGCGCTACTGACAGGCCTGCTGGCAGGCTGTGGCCCAGGACCGGCGGCTGAAGAACCGGCCATGGAAGAAGCCGAAGAACCTATGGCGGAAGAGATGGCCAAGGAAGCCCCCATGCTGGCGGCCCTGGTGGCCAGTGGCGAACTGCCGCCCCTCGAAGAACGGTTACCGAAGAATCCCATGGTGGTTCCCGTCACCGAATCGATTGGACAGTACGGTGGAACCTGGAGATCCGGGCTGCTGGGCCAGGCCGATGCCCCCTGGGTGCGGCGTACCATGGCCTACGAACCCATGATGCGGTGGACTCCTGACCTGACCACGACCATCCCTAACGTGGCCTACGCCGTCGAAAACAACGACGCAGGCACGGAGTTTACCTTCTCCCTACGCGAGGGTATGCGCTGGTCAGACGGGGAACCCCTGACCGCAGATGATGTCATGTTCTGGTATGAGCACTACATCATGAACGATGAACTGGTGCCCGTCAAACCCCTATGGATGCGGCCCGGTGGGGAAGTCGGCACGGTGGAGAAAATCGATGACTACACCGTGAAATTTTCCTTCACCGCCCCTCACGGCCTCTTCCTGCGCCAGCTGGGCAGTCAATATCCTTATGAACCCGCCCACTACCTGCAGCAGTACCACCAGGACTTTGATCCCGAGAACGTAGCCGCCGCCATAGATGAGATGGGTCTGACCGACTGGGTAGCCCTCTTTGGTAACCAGCGCAGTTTCATGAACAACGTGGACCTGCCAGTGGTATATGGCTGGCATACCACAGTCCCGGCCTCCTCCGCTACCCAGTTGGTGGCTGAGCGCAATCCCTACTACTGGAAGGTGGATCCGGAAGGGAATCAGTTGCCTTACATCGACAAGATGGTCTACCCCATTGTGGAAAGTGTGGAAGTTCAGGTCCTCAAGGCTTTGGCCGGTGAAGTGGACATGCAGGATCGCCACATTGCTACTCCCGCCAACAAGGCCGCATTCTTTGATGGCAAGGAAGCCGGAGACTATGACTTCTTTACGGTGGACTATGCCTGGGAAACCCCGGTATCCATTGGCCTGAACCTGGCCCATCCAGACGAAGGCCTCCGTGCAGTCTTCCTGGAAAAGGATTTCCGCATTGCTCTGTCCATTGGCATGAACCGCCAGGAAATCATTGACATCCTGTACGTGGGCGATGGCGAACCGCGCCAACCGGCCCCTCTGGCCGAATCCCCCTGGTACCACGAACAGCTGGCCTACCAGTACACGGAATATGATCCGGATCAGGCCAACGAACTCCTGGACAATCTGGGATATGCCCGGGGCGATGATGGCACTCGCCTGCGCCCGGATGGTGAGAAAATCAGCTTTGATGTCAACGTAATTGCTGCCTTTGAGCCCTGGGCCGAAATCATGGAACTGGTCAGCACCTACTGGGCAGATCTGGGCGTAGAAGCCAATGTCCAGGTCCTGGAACGCTCCCTGTTCTATGAACGCAAGGCGGCCTATGACTTTGATGTCGTGGTGTGGACGGGAGCTGATGGCATCGCCTTGGTGATGGATCCCCGCTCCTACTTTGCCTTCAGTACTGAATCCCTGTTTGGGGTGGCTTGGGCTGACTACTGGCGCAGCGGCGGCAGCCGGGGCGTTGAGCCTCCCCCCGCAGCGCAGGAACAGCAGGCCCTTTATGAAGAATTGCAGGTTACCGTCGATCCGGCCGAACAGGATCGGATCATGAATGCCATTCTGGACATTGCCGCCGAAGAGTTCTGGGTGATGGGTGTCACCAAGTACTACAAGGGGTACGGCATCGTCAGGAACAACTTCAAGAACGTACCGGACACCGTTTGGCAATGGCACGTATCGGCCGCGCCGGCCCAGACCAACCCGGAACAGTACTATATAGAACAGTAGTTGGATATCTCTACCGGCAAAAAAGGTCAAGGGACTCGGCTCCGAGTCCCTTGACTGCAACCTGAAGGGTCTGACCCGGCCTACAGGAATGCCGTTCATAGCGTAAAAGGCCAATCACTGCCGGCACTTGCCTGACATGCTGCGTTATCTGGCCCATCGGGTACTGATTATGATCCCTACCCTCATTGGGATCTCGATCATTTCCTTCATCATTATCCAGTTGCCGCCCGGGGACTACCTGACTACTGTAATTGCCCAGCTCAATGCCGCGGGCGATCTGGTGGAAGAGGACGTGATCGCTGCCCTTGAAGTTCGCTACGGCCTGAATCAGCCCATCTATGTCCAGTACTTCAAGTGGATCTGGAACATCGTGAGCCAGGGCGAATTCGGTATGTCTTTCGAATGGGAACGTCCGGTGCGGGAACTCATCTGGGATCGGCTGGGCCTGACGGTGATCCTGTCACTGGCCACCCTGATCTTCACGTGGGCCGTGGCTTTTCCGGTGGGGATCTATTCCGCGGTACGGCAATACTCCATTGGCGACTATTTCTTTACCGGCCTCGGCTTTGTCGGCTTGGCCATTCCCAACTTCCTGTTGGCGCTGGTCCTGATGTACCTCGCTTTCAAGGTATTCAATCAGAGTGTGGGAGGGCTGTTTTCTCCAGATTTCGTGGAGGCGCCCTGGAGTTGGGCCCGCGTCCAGGACATGCTGGGGCACCTGTGGATCCCCATGGTCATTCTGGGTACGGCCGGTACGGCCAGCCTGATCCGCATCATGCGCGCCAATCTGCTGGATGAACTGCGCAAGCCTTATGTCAAGACAGCCCGCGCCAAGGGACTGTCTGAAGTACGTCTGTTGCTCAAGTATCCGGTACGCGTGGCCTTGAATCCTTTCGTCAGTACGATTGGCTTGATTCTCCCCATCCTGGTGTCTGGGTCTGCCATTGTGTCAGTAGTACTCAGTTTGCCTACCGCTGGCCCGTTGCTGTTGCGGGCGCTGATTGCCCAGGACATGTTTCTGGCAGGCAGCTTCATTCTCATGCTCGGGGTATTGACCGTCCTGGGTACGTTGGTGTCTGATCTGCTCCTGGCCTGGCTGGATCCGCGTATCCGCTTTGAAGACTGACGGGGCTGAATCGTGAGCGTTGCCTCCCCGTTCGACACCCGGCAGGAAAGTATCAACGTTGCCACCCAGTGGCAGTTGATGTGGTGGCGGTTCCGCAAGCACCGTCTCGCCATGGGCTCAGGCATCGTCGTCTTGCTCATCTACCTGGTCGCCGCCTTTGCGGAGTTTCTGGCCCCGTTTCCCTCGGATCTCTTCTCGGCTGATCACACCTATGCACCACCTCAGCGCCTGCGCTTTTTCCAAGCCACCGCCAGCGGCCAACGCTTTCATCCCTATGTCTTCGGGTACAAGGTGGAAATCGAACAGGAAGCGCTCCGGCGAGTCTTTGTGCCGGACGAGGAAGTCATCCATGAAATAGGTTTCCTGGTACATGGCGCTTCCTACAAACTGCTGGGTCTCATTGAAACGGACCGTCATCTGTTGGGCCCCAAAGATCCAGAGGCCCCCATGTACCTGCTGGGAGCAGACAAGCTCGGTCGGGACATGCTCAGCCGCCTGATCTACGGTACCCGTATCTCCATGTCCATTGGCCTGGTGGGTGTGGCGCTGAGCCTGTTGCTGGGTATCCTGCTGGGGGGCATTTCGGGCTATTACGGTGGCACTCCGGACAACATTATCCAGCGGACCATTGAATTCATCCGCTCCGTGCCCACCATACCGCTGTGGATGGGTTTGGCGGCCGCCTTGCCCACCGACTGGCCTCCTCTCCGTCTCTATTTCGGCATTACGGTCATTCTTTCCTTTATTGGCTGGACCGAATTGGCGCGCGTGGTGCGGGGACGCTTTCTATCCCTGCGTACGGAAGACTTTGTGATTGCCGCCCGGTTGGACGGGGTCAGTGAAATGCGGATTATCATGCATCACATGGTGCCCTCCTTTCTCAGTCATATCATTGCTTCCCTGACCCTGGCCATTCCCAATATGATTTTGGCGGAAACCTCCCTGAGTTTCCTGGGTCTGGGTTTGCGGCCCCCCACGGTTAGTTGGGGAGTGCTATTGCAGGAAGCCCAGAACATTCGCACCGTAGCCACAGCGCCATGGTTGTTTGCCACAGGAGGCGCAGTGTTCCTGGCCATCCTGGCCCTGAATTTCGTGGGAGACGGCCTGCGCGACGCGGCCGATCCTTATTCCCGCTGATCCATGAACTCTTCCGCTACCTCCCCGGATCTCCTCTTGCAGGTACGCGGTCTCCGCGTTCACTTTCCCTTGGAGGAAGGCATCGTCAAGGCCGTGGATGGCGTTGACTTTGACGTGTACCAGAACCGGACTCTGTGTATCGTAGGGGAGTCAGGCTGTGGCAAGAGTGTCTCGGCCCAATCCATCCTCCAGTTGGTGGATTCTCCCGGCCGCATCGTCGCCGGCGAGATTCTGTTTCACCGGCACCAGGAGAACGGGGACGCGGAAGTGACGGATCTGGCGGCCCTGCGTTCCTCCAGTGCCGAGCTGCGGGACATACGGGGCCAGGACATCACGATGGTATTCCAGGAACCCATGACCTCCCTGAGTCCCATCCATACCGTGGGCAACCAGATTTCAGAAGTCATACGTCTGCACATGGGGTTGGACGACCAGGCGGCCCGTGAACGGGGAATCAGCATGTTGCAGCGAGTCGGTATCCCCCGCCCGGACCAGAATTACGATGCCTACACCTTCGAATTGAGCGGTGGCATGCGCCAGCGCGTGATGATTGCCATGGCCTTGGCTTGTAATCCCAGTCTGCTCATCGCCGATGAACCCACCACCGCGCTGGATGTCACCACCCAGGCGCAGATCATGGCCCTGCTCAGGGAACTGCAGGCGGAATATGGTATGGGGGTCATCCTCATCACGCATGATTTGGGAGTGGTAGCGGAAATGGCGGATGACGTGGTCGTCATGTATCTGGGTCAGGTGGCGGAGTACGGGGAGGTGGATGCGATTTTCCATGATCCGAAGCATCCCTATACCCGTGCTCTCCTCCGGTCCCTGCCTACACTCGACTTTGATGAAGAGATACGGCTGGACTCCATTCGGGGCATGGTGCCGGATCCCTTCCATCGGCCCAGTGGCTGTCCCTTCTGTCCCCGGTGTGACGAGGTCATAGAGGGCCGTTGTGAGGAAGAGAATCCCCCGGCTTTCGTCCTGTCGGCCAGCCGTTCCGTACGCTGCCTGCACTACGAGGATGTGAGCGTCCCATGAATCAGGACACCCTTCAGCCCTTGCTGGAAGTCAAGAACCTGCAGATGCACTTCCCTATCCGCAAAGGTTTCCTGAAGCGGGAGGTAGGGCATGTACGGGCGGTAGATGACATCAGCTTTGATATCCAGGTCGGTGAGACCCTGGGTCTGGTGGGTGAATCGGGTTGTGGCAAGACCACAACCGGTCGCTGCATTCTGCGCATACTCAACCCCACGGACGGCCAGGTCTGGTATCACCCCCTGGAGAGCGAGCCCGTGGATCTGGTTCATTTGCAAGGCCAGGAACTGAATCCGTTCCGGCAGGAAATACGGATGATCTTCCAGGATCCCTTTGCTTCCCTCAATCCCCGGCTGACTGTGCTGGAAATCGTGGGGGAATGTCTCAAGGTCAATCAGAAACTGGCGGGTTCCGGACTGGAGGAAAGAGTGGCAGAACTCCTGGCCCTGGTGGGACTGCGCCCCGAATACATGCGTCGCTACCCCCATGCCTTCAGCGGCGGGGAACGTCAGCGCATCGGCATTGCCCGGGCCCTGGCCCTGCACCCCCGCCTCGTCGTGGCCGATGAAGC
>DAOUJU010000010.1:0-458058 GCA_034422235.1 Anaerolineales bacterium
CTGTCCAGCATCATGCCGGCTGCCATCAACACCAGACCCAGAATCAGGGACACGCGTTTCTTGCCTATCAGCGGATACGAGACGATGATGGAAGAGCCAATCAGATGGAGTACGCCAAACTGAATGAAGCGTCTGGGGCCCAGCACAAGATAGGTAATCAGGGACAGGACGAAACCCCAGCCCAGAATGACGCCCCCCCGTTGCCCTATGACCCACCAGCGCTGGAGAAAAGTCAAATTAGCCAGGCGTCTGGACCGGGAAGCCAGGGCACTTGACACCCCCGCCAGCATGACAAACAGAGAGGCCGTGGCGGTTTGAAACCCGCTCCAGAACGGAACATCAAAAACCTGGCGGGAATAGCCAAAGAAGAAGAGATCATAGATGTAGTGATAAATCACCATCATGACTATGGAAACGCCCCGCAAAGCGTCGATCTCCCAATAACGGCTGCGGGCAGTTTCATGCCGGCGGCGCAGACGCAGAACCTGTGTGAAGTAACTCCACTTGGTCGTCCTATCCCTATTCACCGCAAGACCTCAGCCTGCGCATGTCAACTGTTTCCGTCACTACGCAAAACCTCGCTGAGACTTTGCCTGGACTGCTGTTTGTGATTGTCCCCATTCTCCGGTTCGGGCAACCGCGCTCCTGACGCGTACCGGTTGCTAATTTTCCATCACTGTTCGTCATACAGCCAATCCATCAGGACGCTCTTGGACAAGGCCATGTGGCGGACTTCCGGGTCACTCTGGCGAAGCTGGCGCCAGGCATGGTACTGTCGCTGAAGCAGGTCGTACATGTACCGCGGATAGTACCCCCATACCCTGGCCGAACTGGCTGGCAACCCGTATTCCTTGGCTACACGTGTCGGGACAGGCATAAAGGCTCTCAGAATATCCAGAACCTGTTGGGTCCGGTTGGAACGGTGCCACATACGGGCCAGATTGCGAGGCAACGCGCTTACGTCCGATTCGATATTCCATAACATGAACATGGCAGCCCGGAAGGCCTCATCATTTTGGTCTGGACATATTTCTTCCAGAACTGTGGCAGGAATAGCGGCGTGCAGACACTCCTTGGCTAACCGTAGCATCAGATGGACCCCAGGGGTCCACTGCCACTGGTGGGTGCGGGAAACCAATTCCGCCCAATCCAGTTTGTCTCCGTAGGCCTTGACAACAGCCGCGATATCACAGGCAGGGCGCAAGCCTGTATAGAACATATGCTGATAGGCGGCGTGAACGCAGAGATGGAGGAGAAGGTCTTCGGGAGAAAGGCCCTGAACTGCTACATTGGCGATGTCAAGCGTTTGTGCTCTATCCCATAACCCGTCCAAATCCGCCAGGGAATACTGATCCTGCGGCCAGGTGATGTTCCAGTGGACTTCCACGACGGTGTTGCGTGGACTGAACATACGGGGCAGATGGTGTTCTACGGCTGACCAGCGGGGAATATCAATCGGTTCCTTGCTAACGAATCCCAGTTCCAGCATTATGTCTGCCGTCTCCTGCAGTTTGTTGCGGGGGACCAACACATCAATGTCATCCATCTCGCGCAAGCCAACTTCACTGTATACATCGGCGGCAAGGTGCATGCCTTTTAAAACCATTAGAGGAATGTCGGCGGCTCCCAACGTGTTAACAAGGAGACGCAATTCTGAAAAGAGGAATAGATTCCGCATGGTGCGTTCCCGATACCATTCTTCCATGGCAGAAAGTACCTCGGCCGGAATGCTAACAGGCCCTGCCAGCGGTCGTAGTCGGAAGTAGAAGCTTGCGGTAATGCGTTGAATGCGCACGATCTCCTGCATGCGGTGCCAGTCTGCAACGTCGAGAGAATCCAAATCAGTTTGCAGACTGGAACCGGGCTCTTCACGAAGAATCCGCAGGATCAGGGCATGTAGTTTTGAATCGTGCATGGCAAAAAAAGGTACAGGTGCCTGTCGCTGGACCGCTCAAGGGCATAAGCCCAAGTATAGCAACACCCGAGTGGCGGCTATGGCTTTTGCGTTCCGTCTAACAGCGGATGTCATTTCGCTGTTACACCTCTGACAGGAGAGTCTCGCGATCATTCTCATCTGGACTGAATTGCGTGTGGTATGCCCCTAGTTGCCAGACTGTCGGCAACAAAGGAGCAGTGCTGGTTCAGCCGAGGCAGGCAACCAGGTTGCCTTTACCTCGATTTCCGCTCCATGTAATGTCTTGGGCCAGCAGGCAAGGGCAGGAATCGGCCACTTCGTAGACCGCAGGGAGTCTATTCCACGAATTTTCCCAAGCGCTAAGGTGCACTTGACGTCTCTGATGTCCCTGAATGATCATTAGGTTCTACCCCAAGCTGCGACGAAGGCGACCTGGCGGCGTTTCCTGTCGGTAACATATGCAAGGATGCAGATGTACTCGTGGTAAATGCATAGGGGATCTGCTACCGTTGCAACTGCCAACCAGAATGGGTTTTCCAGCCGGTGGCCTCGGTTTGATACCTAGGTTAGGCTGGTCGAATGGCTGATGCTCTAGAGAGCAAATAGCCGCATATTCTGCTGATTCTCCGTTACAAGCTTTAATGAAGAGAGAGATCTTGCCCCCTGATTTCAGGACAGCTGGCCTGTCTACATGCTTTTCGTCTTGTAGGCGATATCGGTATTGTTTGCAGAGAGTCGTTTCGGATCGTGGGGCCGGGACGGTTACCTTCGTTATGCTCAATCCCGCAACCGCTGATGAGCAACAAGATGATCCCACGATTCGCAGATGCTTGGGATTTGCCCGGGATTGGGGCTTTCGGAAACTTTACGTCGTAAATCTTTCCCCGTTTCGTGCTCCCAATCCCAAACTATTGCAGGCAGAGGGGGATGAGCCTCTGGACATTCAGGAAATCAACACTCAATATGTCCGCCAAGCCGTACACGTTGCCGACTTGGTAGTTGCCGCCTGGGGTGTTTACGGAGACATGTACGGCAGGGACAGGAGGGTCTTGCAACTTATGACAGAAGCAGGTTGTCGTGTATTTTGTCTTGGTACCACTAAAGCCGGTCATCCAAGACACCCATTGTATGTGGCACGACGGACCTTGCCCAACAGATTCGGGAGAGGACTTTGAATTGGCTCCTGCCTCTGTACCCAGCAGGAGCCAAGTTGCAGAGGACAGGGTTGTTCATGATTTCATCCAGACATGGCTGGGGTATCGCAGGAAACATACCTCTCCCCCAGCCATTGTAGCTGTCTGCACACAAGGAACCGGTTAGCTTCCTTTACTGCCTTGCCGAGCAGAACTGGCAGGCAGAATTTAACCAGAACCCACGGTCGCTCCAGAGAGTCCCAGAGAAATGCCTGGCAAGAGGCTTGATCTGCTGTTACGTCCTGAAGTCGGTCAGACTTCGACTTTGTTACTGGCGTTTGTGCAGTTACGGATTGGCAGATTGGAAGCGGATGAGAGCCTTGAGGTTGCGCCAAGGAAGAAGAGCCAATAGATCTTTCAATTCTCCCGTGACATACAGTACCCCTACGAAACCGATGCCCGCAGCCACGCCGCTGAGCCAGGGATTCCAACCCAAGTGATGAAGGGCTAAATGAATGGCCAGCATGGCACCTAATCCCAGTCCGGGTTTCCAAAGCAATGGCAGCCATCCAACTTGGCCCAGATGCCGACGTATGCCGATCTGGAAGGGAACAATAAGGAAAAGCTCGCTCAATATCGTGACTACTGCAGCTCCCACGTAGCCGAATGTTGGAATGAAGAGAAGGTTGCCTACAATGTTGAAGATGACTACCTGTGCAAAGGCTTTGGTGAGATACTGCTGCTGATCCAGGGCTATTAGGACATACTGGGTCAAGGCGTTGATAAAATTCAGGACAATGGTCCAAATGACTACCTGTAGGGCCAAGTGGGAACCGCCGATGTAACGGAAGGTCCGATTTAGCACGGTAACGGATTCTTCGATATCTATGAATTCCGAACCTCCGACCAACAACGCCAAGGGTTTGGCCAATACGGTGGCGCCGAAAGCAATGGGCAGACTCAGAATGGTGAGCAAGCGGATACTCAGGCGGTAGGCTCCCATGAGTCCTTCTCCCGTCTGTCGGGCATAACGACTAAAAAGGGGAAAGACCGCAAAGTTGAACATGCTAGGGATGATGGTGATCCCAAAACGATATTTCAGGGCCACACTGTAGAGCCCGCTGGCAACTTCTCCCGACAGTAAGCGCAACAGCCAGATGTCAATGTTGAGCAGGATGTTGGCCAGGAGCGAATTAACCATAAAGGGGAAACTATTCCATAGCATCCAGCGTTGAAGACCTGAATCCCATGCCCAATCCCACTGGAACAGCGTCCGCCGCAAAGTGATGTAGAACCAGATCACCTGAACAATAACGGTAAACACGGCCACCCAGGCAATGGCTGGCAGACCCCACCCCAGAAGAAGGACCAGCGCTCCCAAGCCAGCCCGAATCAGAGCTGAGATGGTGGTCAGGATAGCTGGATATTCCATTTTCTCGTAGGCGTGAAATGCAGCACTTAAAGCGTCGGAATAGCCGGCAAACAGCATGGCTACGGCGAAAATGAGGATGGTGTTTACCTCCATGAGGGTAATCCGGTCCACCCACCAAAAGGCGAGGGTTACCCCCATCATGAGCAAGGTGGTCACGATCCAGATGCCGGTACGCAAGACACAGACGTTGGTAAGGTACCGATTGGACAGCCCCTTGTCCCGAGCCACTTCTCGCGTTAACAGGGTATCCAGGCCAAAACGGGAAATCAGTTCAAAGATGCCGTAGAGGGCTACCACAAAGGCAAACTGGCCAGTGCCTACCGGTCCCAGTAACCGGACGTAGAACATGGCGAAGGCGAAATCTATGCCCCGCGTGATAAGGGTCAGGTTCAGGGGAACCACGAAATTCTTGGCCACTACCACAGATTCGGACAGTTGCGTGTCCGTACGGCGGTACTTGCCCCAGCCCCACCAAAGCAGGAGCATAACGGAGCAGATAAGGGCCAGAAAGCTAAAAAACAGACCTACGCGCACACTGAGCGGACTATAAACGAAACGCACAGTACCCTCGAAGTCCGCCGGAATCTGGACAGCCCGCAAAGAACCGTAAGCCCTCAGGACGGGCAGTTCCTCCTCTACCCCTCCATGGTCACCTCCTGGTTGCAGGAAAGCCTTCCAACCAGGGAAAAAGGCATCAGACAGAATTAACCAGGAGACCTGCGAGGTCTGGGCCTCAATCGCAACTTCATTGGCGGAGTAATGGGTAATGACAGACTGGGCCGAGAAGCCAGATGGGTGGGGAGTGCCCTCTTCGCTTGCCTGCTCGCCCTCCAGCAACACCGTCGTCGCCAGGTCATAGGTATCAAGAGACAGCTTGTCTGTGGCCACTGTAACCGCGTGTGGAACCATGAAGGTGCGAGGAAACACCTCCTGGTTTTCAAAGACGTGCACCTGGTCGTCGGCATAGATTTCCTGCCAGGCAGGCTTTGATATGGCGTACGGTGTTATCAGGTACTTCACATTCCAAAGATCCAGGAGCTGGGAATCGAGGAAATACGGTGATGAATAGGAGGAATACAGGTAACCGGCTCGATTGTGTCTCAAGTCAACACTTCTGCCTTGCCAGGTAATAAGGCCCAAAGCCTCGAACGTCTCCTGAAACTGCTTGGGTATCAGATAGGTTTTCCCGCGCAGATCATGCCAGCCCCAATAAAAGCCCAGGTTGGCATCAAGCAGTCTCCGGCTCCTGTCTGTCAGGGTGGTCACCCGCCATTCATGGTGTACAGGATCGTGTTCCTCCAGAAAGCGGACCACCTGTGGTTGTGTAAGGGCCGGGCTCAGCCGGCGATCAGTTCGGCTAAGAAAGTTGCCATGGGCAAGCATCAGATCTCCTGCCAGCAGAACCAGCAGCAGAACTCCATACAGGGTCTGCACCGTGCTGGTGCCTGCCCGGATATGCGCGCCCCAAAGCAATAGCAGACCTGTTCCCAGACAGGCAATCCACAGATGCAGGGCATTGCCCATCTGATAGCCCAGAAACATGCGTGAGTCTGCGAAAACGCGACGGGCATATTCGCTTAGCCGGAACACTTGTCTGATGAGTTGCTCATACCAGTCGGGTTGCCACCAGGCCACAAGAAAGGCCATGAACACAAGACAGCTCAATGTGAGAATGCCGATTCCTACCCAGTGAACCGTCCGCCTCATCCCCATCAGGGCGGTCTGCGATGGCTTGGACGGGATAGGAGGCACATGACCGTCAATGACCTGAAGAAGAATCTGTGCCCCCAGCCCCCCCCAAACAGCCAGCGAGAATGAGAACAGGTAGCTCCAGTTGTAGGCAGATCGAATGACTGACCAGCCGGGAATAGCATACAGAATGCGGTACAACGGTGAGCCTAGTGCAAACAGTAGGGCTATACAACCCAGGCCCAGCATGATCCAAAAGGTTCGCCGCTGAATGGGATGCAAAAGACGGGTCGATACAGCCCCTATCAGAGTCAGGAGAGCCAGAGTCCAGGTGATGAAACCTGCGTAACTGGATCCTGATGTATAGGATCGCAATCCCCAATCGATAGCTTGGGTATGATTGCCGAAAGGATTGCGTTGCGCCATCTCCCAGGTCTGATTCCAGAAATCAAACCATCGATGATGGCTGGGGTTGCCATAGGCATTGGGTACCCAAAAGGTCAGGATCTGGCGTTTGGGCCAGGCCAAATCTGAGATCCTCTGAAATGAGGCGCTTGTATCCTGATAGCTGTAGATAACGTTTTCCACAAAGGGAATAATCTGCACTGCCGCCATGGACAGTCCCAAAATCAGCATGATGCCAAGCCACGTGCACTGTTTCAGGGTGCGGGGCAAGGCTTGGGAATTTCTCCACGAGACGATGGATTCGTCGGTACCCTTAGCGTTCTCGGCTTGCTCCTGAAGCCAGAGATTTCGAAACAGGGCAGATAAGCGAACGAGGACATAGCAAGTGCAAAACAGGAAGGCATAGGCAAAGAATTCAGGATTCCATGCCATGGCACTCATGGTTACGGCCCCAGCACCAAGCAGCAGATAGGGTATGGGTCTGAAGCTGACAGGCCCCTTATACTGCTGTTTGCGCAGGATCATTTCTATCATGGCCAGAATCAGGGGTAGCCAGGCAGCCGTCGCTGCAACGGATGGCAAGATGGCATGGGTAATGTTGAAGCCACCCCACATCCACGCGAGGCCAGCCACGCAGGCGGCCAAGGTCCGCAGATGGAGCGTGCGGCAAAAGGTGAACATCCCAATGCCTGCCAGCGCCAAATGTCCGGCTAGGAAAAGAGCATAGGTAAAGTCCAGATCGCCGAACAGCAGCAGCACAGCCAGGGGATAGAGAGAACCGGCTTGCCCTCCGGCCAGAAATGGAGTCCCCGTCAATCCATGGGGATTCCACAGGGGAATCGTACCCTCAGAGACATAGGTCTTGAGCAGGTGCCGCCACGCAAAGTTCTGCAAAAGGACATCCCCCAAGGCGGCATTATGGGGCATGGTGTCAGGTGCTACGGGATTCCAGAGCTCCCGCGAGGCAAGAGTATCGTAGGGAATGACTGTCAGCCCTGTCCAGGAGACAAACAAAGCTGGAAGCAGCCAGACGAAAGGTAAGAGAAGCAGCAGGGCGCACGCCGCAAGGTCTGCCCGATACCTACGCAGGAATGTCATGCAAAAAGAAGAAGGCCGTGAAGCGAAGGAGGCTGGGCGATAGTAAGTGCCAGGCGGAATTTACAGGTAGACTGGTACAGTAGCTTCAGCCGAATAAAGGCGCAAGAAATCGGGAAACAATACCCCTCCGCAGCCAAATCTATCCGGGTACCAGACTTGCAGGCTCCTCCAGCAATTGGAGGGCCGTGCTGTTGAAGGACTCAGAGCCTGCCAAAGGGCTCAGTTCATTCTTGGCGATGAATTCAGTCATGGACTGATGAGCCCTGGCCGCAAAGGCTTGATATCGGTCGCGTTTGCGCCTAATCCTCTTGGGTAAGGATGGAAGTAATCCCATGTTCGCTTTCATTGGTTGGAAATGCTTGGCTTCCGTGTGGGTAATGTAGCGTAAGAGGGCCCCGATCATTGTCTCCGGAGGGAATTCCAGAGGTTTTCGACCCGTAAGCAGACGGTGCATGTTCAGTCCTGATACCAGACCCCCCATGGTACTTCCTACGTATCCTTCCGTGCCGGTTATCTGGCCCGCAAAGAACAGGTCATCCCGCCTGTGAAACTGCATCGTAGGACGCAACAAATCGGGACTGCAAATGAAGGTGTTACGATGCATCTGGCCCAAACGCGCAAATCGGGCACGGGCCAGGCCCGGGATCATGCGCAGGATTTCTGTCTGCTCACCCCATTTGACATTGGTCTGGAAACCTACCATATTGAAAAGCGTTGCCGCTGCGTTATCCTGCCGTAACTGGACCACGGCGTGAGGGCGGCGACCCGTATCTGGATTCCTCAGGCCAACAGGACGCAAGGGTCCGAAGGCCAAGGCATCCAATCCCCGGTCCGCCAGGACTTCAATGGGCAAGCAACCTTCAAAATAACGTTCCAGTTCCCGGTCAGGTCCTTTCAATTCATTTCGAGGAGCTTGTTGCAATGCTTGGACGAAGGCCGTGTATTGCTGCTGATCGAGGGGGCAATTGATATAGTCACCTTCCTCCTGTTCGCTGTCAGAGTCCTGCCAGCGACTCTGCCGGAAGGCAATCTGCATGTCTATGGAATCTTCATACACGATGGGCGCAACAGCATCATGGAAATAGAGTTTCTTTTCCCCCGTAAAATGCTGGATGGAAGCAGTCAGGGCATCACTGGTCAGAGGGCCTGTAGCAATGATCGTTGGTTCGGAAGGAATACCGTGTATCTCCTGTCGAAGCAGCTGAATACCCGGATGCGAAGATATGCGACTGGTAATGTCGTGGGCAAATGCTTCGCGATCTATAGCAAGAGCACTTCCGGCCGGTAGGGCATGCTGACAGGCAGTGCCTATGAGAAGACTTCCCAATTGCAGGAGTTCTCGCTTGAGGATGCCCAGAGCCCGATCAGGCATCAGTGAACCCATGCTGTTGCTACAGACTAGCTCCGCTAACCTGTCACTCTGATGGGCTTGCGTGGGCCGACCGGGCCGCATTTCATAGAGCGATACAGACGTACCTCGGTTTGCCAATTGCCAGGCCGCTTCGCAGCCTGCTAGGCCGCCACCAATAATGGTAACTGTGTTGGCTGAATCGGGAGATGTCATATTGTTTCCAACTAGTCAAGCAGGGACATGGCGGCTAGTCAATAAACAATATATTATCAGAGGACAGGGGGCGAAGTTACTTCAGATCCCTTGTCTGACAGGCAAACGAAAGGCAAGGTGGTTTACCTATGTCCATTGTTGAAATCATTACCAAAAAGCGCCATGGACGGGAACTGACGGAATCGGAAATTCGCTATTTCATCGACCAGCTGGTGGCGGGGGAAGTTCGGGACTATCAAGCATCCGCCTGGCTCATGGCCGTAGCCATTCAGGGAATGACAATGGCGGAGACAACCCACCTTACTCTGGCTATGGCCGAAAGTGGCGACACTCTGGCCTCAGGTGACACTGCTGCGGGGATTGCAGTGGACAAGCACTCCACAGGCGGTGTGGGGGACAAGACGACTATCACCCTGGCTCCCCTGGTGGCCTCATTAGGCTTGCCTGTGGCCAAGGTAAGTGGCCGGGGATTGGGTTTTTCCGGTGGCACTGTGGACAAACTGGAAAGCATTGAGGGTTGGTCGGGCGACCTATCAGCAGAACAGTTCCAGAGGCAGCTACGGGAAATTGGATGTGTAATCAGTGGGCAGAGCAACAACCTGGTACCTGCCGACCGGATTCTCTATCACCTGCGGGATGTAACAGGAACTGTGGCGTCCGTGCCTCTGGGAGTCTCCAGCATAATGAGCAAGAAGATTGCCACGGGCTCACAGGCCATTCTTCTGGACATAAAGACAGGTAGTGGGGCATTCTGTCGCACTCTTGAGGAGGCGCGGGAACTGGGCCAGATTATGGTAGCCATCGGCCGCAATCTGGGGCGCGATATTCAGGCGTGGATAACGCAAATGGATCAGCCGCTGGGAAACAATGTGGGCAACGCCTTGGAGGTACGCGAGGCCATTGCCACCTTGCAAGGAAATGGTCCTGCAGACTTCACCGCTCTGATCTCAGCCATGGCAGCCCATATGCTTCGGATGGGCAAGAAGGCTTCAACCCATGAAGAGGCTGACAGCCAAGTGAAGACCGCGATTCGGGAAGGCCAGGGGATTACCGTCCTCCGTACCATGGTGGAATGGCAGGGGGGAAACGGAGAGTGGATCGACAATCCTGACCTCCTGCCGAAGGCGCCGATACAAGAGACCGTGGCGGCATCAGTTGAGGGATATGTTCAGCGCATGCACACCCATGAAATCGGTTCTGCCGTACTGAACCTTGGGGCCGGCAGGGTGCGCAAGGAAGATACCATTGATCCTGCAGTAGGCCTGGTGATGCATTGCAAAACAGGAAGGCGGGTGGCCAAAGGAGAAGCCTTATTTACCGTTCATGCCCGAACTGAAGAAGATGCCCGAACTGCTGGCCACAGGATTGCCCGGGCTATCGAGATTGGTGCGGAAGCGGTGCCGGAATTGCCTATGATCCTGGAAAAACTGCAATAGCTATGGCAATCAGGCCCTGTGCCTTACCCCACGGCTGATTTCATCCGCTGCAGGTAAGGTACGGTTACGTCCTCCAGCGAGTTGAGTCGTTGGGCTGCAGACGGGTAAGTGAGATGGCGCGTGATCTGACTGGGCACGGCAAACACCGTGAGTCCTGCCTTGAGTCCTGCCTGGACCCCCGGCAAGGAGTCCTCAAAAACAATCCCCTCTTCCGCGGCAATACCCAATCGTTCCAAACTGAGCAGATAAAGGTCTGGATCCGGCTTAAGGCGTTCTACTTCATCCCCCGTACTAATGATTTCAAAGTTGTGTCTGAATGCGCGCGCCTCCAGATGACCCGTTACCCAGTCCACATCGGAATTGGAGGCAATGGCCACTGTTACTCCGGCTTGGCGCAGTGCGGGTATCAGGGTTCGCACACCCGGACAGAAGTCCACAGAGGCCAGCTTCTGGTGATAGATCGCATTGTGCCGCGACTGAATGGCATTGCGGTCGATCTTGTGAGTGAGACGTTCCTCCAGCATAGTGTGAATGTGGCCGTTGACCCAGGTGCCCACAAACTGCATCCAGTCGGCCAACGACAGCTGGGCCCCCTGTTCCTGGAATACTTGGGACCAGGACTCGAATTCTGGCGTTTCTGTGTCCAGGAGCAAACCGTCAAAATCAAAAATAGCTGCCTTCAACATGCCTTACCATTGCCTTCTGGTGTTGTAGTCAATCAGGTGTTCATACACATGCAAGGTTCGCTTGGTGATGCGTACCCAGCTGAACTGGTCGCGTACCAGAAAAAAAGCCCGTTTGGCTCGACGCCGCGTGGGGATAGGATGCATCAGGATCTGGTCAACTGCCCAAAAGATGCTACCCGGATCATTGGGATACACTGTCAGTCCCGTCTTTTCATGTTCCACTACTTCGTTCAGTCCTCCGACACTCGACACAATTACTGGGCATTCAGCCGCCATGGCTTCCAGGGCCACAATGCCGAAGGGCTCATAAAGGCTGGGAAACACAGCGGCATCCGCGACTTTCAAGAGGCAGTTCCGCTTCTGATCATCAACATAGCCCAGCAGAAATACCGCATGACCCAATCCGCGATCCTGTACTATGTCATACCACTGATGGCTATCCTGACCCACTACCACCAGACGGGCCTGCGGATATTTGGACAGTATCGCCGGCATGGCATCCAGCAGGACATGCAAGCCCTTTTCCGGTACAGGCCGGCCAATAAAAAGCAGCAGGAATTCATCGTGAGCTTTGAATTGGGCCTCCAGCTGTTTGAGAGACTCCACGTTGCAGTGCGCAATGGATTGCCACTGGATACCGTTGGGTATGACATGAAAATGTTCCTCCGGCCTCTGGAACATATGCATGAGACTGTCGCGCATGAAGTAGCTACAAACGATTACGTTCCAGGCCTGTTGGCACAATCTCTCTTCCATACCGTGAATCTTTTGGCTCAAGGGACTATGCAGGTGGCCGTAGTGTCGTCCGCTCTCGGTGGCATGAAATGTAGCCAGCAGAGGAACTTTGCAAAGTTCCATGAGTTCAATACCGGCCTGTCCAGGCAACCAGTCATGTACGTGAATCAAATCGAAAGCAATATCCCTGGCTAGGTGCTGTACCGTTTCCACGATGCGGGAATTAAACTGCACAGTACTGTCGTATAGATCTCCTGTGCCAGGGGTTTCAAAGGGTATTCGATGGACATGGACATTGTTGCCATGCATTTCATAGGAAGGAGCGGTACCCAAATTGAGGGTGACAATATGCAGTTCCAACTCACGGCGCCGGGGTTGGATGTTTCCCATGGCATTGGCAAGGTCGGTTACATGCCGGCCAAGGCCACCCACAATATAAGGGGTATATTCCCAGGCAAGCATTAGGATACGCATTTCATCCTCTCAAGACGGGCTGTTTACTGTGGATAGCAAGGCTGGGAGAGACAATCCAACAGCAACGGTGCAGACGCTACTGACAGCATATGCGCCACGATGAATTTCCAGGTACAAACTCGGCTATTGGCCAATGGCAATCCACAAGAAATGTAGCCCAAAAGTCCCTTCCCTACATTATGGACAATGAATCAGAACCGTACTTTATTCCTTGATCCTACTTGGCCATTTGGATTGCATGAGATTCCACGAACAGGGCAGACGCCAACCATAAGACAAGGGAGAAAAAAGGAGAAGCCTTCCATTGTTTGGAACCATGGCAACGTTTTCAGGAAGCTGTCGCCCGTAGCTCCCGAATATTATTCGAAAGTCTAGGTGTACCGCTCGACCGCGTGACCTTGCATACCGTCTGAAGGCCTCTTGAAGTGGCAGATATCTGACAATACTCGGCTTCACGGCCAATATTTCCTCTTCACGCGAAAGGATGAACCAGACCCTTTTCCCTCATTATAAGGCAGGGTAGTGCTTCAGTTTGAATTCGCTGCCAGACCGGATTTAGGGTCAAACTGAAGCACTACCCCAATGTACAATGACCGCACGAGGTACCATCCTCCCCCAACCCCTGACATGGAGGTCCATGAATGAACTGGCGTGATCAGCTGGAAGTGACTGAACAGGGTTGGGTTTTCTTCAGGGACCCGGACGTCACCCGGTCAATGGCCCCGGGACAACAGGGACTGCCACCGTGTAGCGGTGGCCCAGTTCCTGGAGGGGGCGGAAGAGTGGTATGTGGTGGCCAATGGACATTTGGTCAAACGGGTGTCACCAATGCTCAAACCACCATTGACCTTGAAACCTGCCAGGTGTACTGGTACTAAAGTGATCGGAATGAGCTTCATCTGGACATTCTGCGGGACCGGGTGTCTGGACTGCCGGGCAGATTCCTGAACAGCCCCTTGGGACCTTCCATCGTATTGCATTTGAAGCGTACATGTAAGCAACAGAAGCTAAGTGCCCATGATTCAGCCCACGAAGCGTTTCAGGCAGAACACGGTTTCTCCCCAGAACAGATGAAGGTGCGTACACCCCTTCTGGATTGGTCAACCATTGCCGATGGTAGCGGGCATCGGGGCGTTGGGAATATCGGAGCCGCAGGCGTCCTTGGGCACCGGATCGGTGTAGACCGTGACGATCAGGTGCCAATTGCCCGGGGGCCGGGAGCTGTTAGCTGTCGCCAGGCAGGTGCAGTCTTACCAAGCCTGGCCACTGCCTGGACTGTCCAAGAAGCGCTTGTCCAACTTCAGTTCTGGTGGAGTGGTTACCGTTTCAGCAAGCAGTGCATCCAAATCAGATTGCCTGTGAGGAGTGGGAGGAATGTAAGCCGACCAATTCAGCTGTTCCCATTGGGAATGGCACATGGACTGCCATATACTCCGGATATCGGCAAAGATCTGTTGCCACGGTGGCGCTTCGCCGGACCGAGTCCGAGGAAACATATGGTGGACATATTGGTCGTACCGTGAAGCGGTAGAAGGGTGATTTTCCAGCCGGCCCAGATTGTCCCACAGCCCATCCAGCAGATGCGGGAGAATCCCGTCCTGCAGGGCCAGACGAACCATGAAAGGACTGTAGAGATTGCGGTTCTCCCTTTGCAACCACGCCCCCAGATCCACTACATGCCGCATATCCTCGACAGGACCGTCCAGGGACATATTGGCCACGGCATGGAGCTTTTCGGTCATGGTTACCCAAGTGGGTACGCAAGGGAGTTTCACCAGGGTGTCCTCCCACACTGTGGCGGCGGGAAAAGCAGTGACGGGGCGAGCATCCCACGGCACCAACCCCGGGGTAAACATGACTTCAAACTTAATGCGACCCCTGGTTGTCACATACAGGGAATCATATTCGACCCAAACTCGCTGTACAGGGGCAAGAGGCACATAAGCCGAATCCTCTTCTCTCAGCCGCCCGCCAGACAGGTGAGGGATCAGATGGTGGACCAACGCGCCCTTGAAATGGGTGTGTACGGCTCGCTTGACAGCCTCCGGCACAATCGTCAAGGAATCATATCCCTGAAAGCGCAGGTCTATGTCCTCTGAATACCGGGAGGTCAAGCGCCAAGCCTTGGTAAGACTGGTGCCTCCCGCAAATAACAACAGGCCATGGGGGGGCAGAATCATAGCAGGCAAGGCGGTGATCGCTGTGTTGACGCAAATATCTTTTTCCAGCCGTTCAGGAATGACATAGAGACTTTCGGCGAGTCTACGGAATCCTTCCGGGTCGTTAATGTGAGTGGCGTTGCAGACTGGGGGTTGTTCAGGCAATTGAACCTCCTCATCCCATACTGTGTGTACCCGTTGACCGGCCCATTCCAATACCAGAGATTCAGGACGGCCCACCCCTATATCCTCAAAATTCGGCACTCCCCAAGCGCCCTCCCGGTTATCGTATTGGGAATAGTCGGAGTAAGTCTTTTCTTGAGGACTGGCCACAAGAGGGACTCCTTCTCGGGCAAGTAAATCCTGGGCCAAGACGCGAAGCGGGGCGGGCGGCACTTGGATTGCGCCCTGGGATGTGGTGAGGGAACGCAGTGGAAACCACAAGTCCGGGCCTGGGGAACCTACCAAGCCCTGCCGGGCCAATGTTTCCAGGGCCGCATCCACCTGGGCGAAATCCCCTAAGCCATTCAGATCCCGACGCCGGTAGAGCCGGGAGGCCGCGGGTCTTCGCATCATGAAATCAGCGACCCGCTGGGTGATATCCATGTTACTGGCTGCCAGGCATCATTACAGGGAGCCTCCAGTTGTAGCTTTCCCTATTATACCGAAAGGTAGTGCTTCAATTTGATTTCGCTGTCAGACCGGATATGGGGTCAAACTGAAGCACTACCTAAGGCAGAACGGTACCGGGGTTGGTCAAGTGGTTTCTGCCACGGCGTCAACCGGCAGAAACGGGCAGGGATCCGGAAACTGCCGCCTGGAAACAATCCAGATAATCCTTGGCAACTGAATGCCAGGTATAGTAGGTTTGGACCAGAGAATGCCCTTGAACACCCATTTGGTCTCGGGTTGTCTGCTTCAGCGTCATCATGGTCTGAATTGCTTTCGTCAGAGCCCGCATGTCATTTGGTGGGATCAGTAATCCTGTCTGCTCGGATACCAATAAGCGGATAGCCCCTACGTCTGATGCAATCACTGGCTTGTACAGCAACATGGCTTCCAGGAGGGCAGTAGGCATTCCCTCCAGCAGAGTGGGAAAAATAAAACAACCTGCTTCCCGGTATTCTGCCATAAGGTCTGAACCGAATTTCATGCCCACTATTTCGACATTGGATAAGCCCGAGGCCTGCACTCTGGGAACCATGGGACCGTCGCCAACTAGCCGCAGACGGGCACCGCTATCCTGCAACCGGGCAAATGAATGCAGAAGGAGCGAGATTCCTTTACGATAGCCAAGTTCGCCGACAAAGAGGAATAACCGAGGATCTGCCGCTTCCTGCTTGGCGGGAGCGTTGGGATACAGGCTGGCGTCTACCGCATTGGGTAGACGCCAGATACGGCAGGCAGGAACTTTAAGCATGTGCTCCACAATGTAGTCTATGTCGCCACCCATAGAAACCACGAAGTCCGTCGTGCGGGCCATGTGTTTGCGGGCCCAAACCCGGGGCCAGTAGAACAGCAGTTCCTTGAATCCGCTCTTAGGCGTGGTTCGGCAATAACCGGGGAAGTATTGGGGATGGAATTCCCGCAGACCGTGGTCGTTCCAGATGCATGGGAATGTTCTGTGCTGGACATAGCGCAGAAGCGAAAGACCATCACTGTATCCCACATCATAGCGGCGGTGCCCAATCCATGTCCTGACGCGGCCAGCGTAGTCAAAGACTGTGCGGCCAAAGGGTATCGTGATTTCCCTTACGTGTGACCATTCTTGAAAGTGGCGAGTGGCAAAGGGGTGCAGGACATCTACCTCATGTCCAGCCTGTGCCAAGCAGCGAACCAAGTGATAGGAATGCAGTCCCGACCCCCCCACGACATCGGGAAACAGATGGGGTGTGGCAAAGAGAATTCTCATCAGTTGCGGCCGTAACGCAAAGTGTTCTGTTGATGTTCTTCGTAGGTACGGGCGAAGACGTGATGTCCTTCAGCATCCGACGTGTGAAAGTAACAATACACAGATTGCGCCGGTTCATAGGCTGCCTCCAAGGCGCTCAAGCCCGGATTGGAGATAGGACCGGGGGGCAGACCGGGGTTAAGGAATGTGTTAAAGGGGGAATTGACCCGATTGTAATCTTCTACCTGTATAGGTCTCCACCAGCCCTCTTCCGCATTACCCAAAGGATATTGCACGGTGGGGTCCGACTCCAGAAAGGGCCGACCTGTCTCGGCCGTGCAGTCCCCATTAAGACGATTGACATAGACACTGGCAATTAGAGGGCGTTCGATAGGTACACGTGCTTCCCGCTCGACGATGCTGGCTAATGTCACGACTTCGTGCCGAGATAGTCCCGTGCGGCTCCCCTCCAGACTTCTGACTCCGATTTTGCGGGCGAAATTGTCAAGGATTTTAGCAATAATCAAATCTGGCTTGTCGGCCGCTATGGGGAAACGGTAGGTGTCAGGAAAAAGATAACCTTCCAGACTGGCTCCTGAGGGTAGATCGGCCAGAAAGTCATAATCCGCCAGGATGTCCAGAGTCTGGGGATGACGTACAGCTTCCAGGAATGGCTCGGCCTCAAGGACGAAATGCTCTTCCAGCAACTCCGCAAATTCCTCAATGCGCATGCCTTCAAAGAGTGTCACCACTACCTCCTCGTAACTGGGCTGCTGCAAGGCGGCAGCCAGTTCCGGAATGGTCATGGTTTCCGACAACATATAGTTTCCCGCCTCCAAATGCCGGTCTAAATGGTGGACCCGCAAGTAGAGATTGAAAAGCTCAGCATCGGTGATCAGACCGGCGTTTTCCAGTCTGTAGGCAATATACAGTGCAGGTTCACCTATACCTATGGTAAAAGGCTTAGGTACGGGATCGCCTCCTGGTGTAGAGCGCAAACCCGGTTCCTGCAGACTCAGACTCAGCGACAGTATCTTGTGTTCAATATTGTCGGGAGTTAGCGCATTGTGGTTAAGGTGAATGTCCAGTAACTGGGGTTCCTGAAAAGGAACGTTGGAACGTTGTTCCACAATATAAGACTGGATGAACTGCCAACTCCAGTTGACGGCCCAAAGGCATATCAAGACCAAACCTAGCCGAAAAAGATGACTCCAGAAGCCTGCTCGCAACCGCACCATCAGAACGGTCGCAGAGTTCATACCGGATTCTGGCCGCAGCCGCCGGCGGTAACGGCCAATCCGCTGGCGTTTCTGTGGTGAAGGGGCAAGGGAAGTGGACATAAGAGGTATTAGCCGCCGGGAATACCGCCCAAAGTAGAAGGCTCATTCCTCTCCTGAGCCCGCATATATCCATCCAGGATAAGAGCCGCTGCCATTGCGTCTTCGTAATGAAACTTCAAGGACAATTCAATCTTTTGAAGACGGGCCTCAGCCGAAGTGAACTGTTCGTCCCAAAAGATAATGTCCCGGGCCCATGGCAACAAGACCCGCTGGGCCTGTACAAACCGCAATGCCCATTCCCTGATGTAACGTGCATGGGGAGTTTCCGTTTCGGCGTCTTCCAAAGGCAGGCCGCATATTACCGCTCCAATATCATGCTTCTGGATGATACGGCAGAGATGGGCGAAGTCTTCCCGACGGCTGGTTCGGTGCCTTACTTCCAGGGGAGTAGCAGCCAACCACAGGGAGTCATTCAAGGCAATGCCAATCCGGGTCCGCCCGATATCCAATGCCATCAACCTGGCACGGGTCTGTACAACCATGACTCTGCTCAGCTAGGATTTATCAGGAATTGGGTGCGGACGTGAATACGTTGAGGAAGATAGGGCAATTCGTTCTGGTTAGGGGATTTTACCTGTATGTCAGGGGTTAGGGCTTCTAGCAGTTGGTGTGCCTCCTCCACCGTTTTGCCGACGACCAAAGAGCGGATTTGCTGGGCATCCACCGCCAGCAGGTATTCGGTATTTGACTCCACGGTGAAACCCACTTCTGTCGGACCGACTACTACCCCTGGTTGAAAGCGAAAATCTATCGTGGAGGCAATTAGCTGAGCCCCGGGGGGCGTATTGGCTTCCACCTGCGCCATTACGTGGCCCAGCAAGTCAGCCGTTCGGATCGCCAGGCCAGAAATCTGCACCATCATGGTCACTGTCAGGGATTCGGTGGTCTCGTCGGTGAAGAAATCAGCTGAAGTCCACTGCATTTCAACGCTGACAGTTTCAGGCGGCAACCAGTGTCCCTCAGCTACCTCGGACAGAAGGATGGGGTAAGCGTTTTGTCGTACTTCCTGAAGCAATTCATCCTGCAGAAGAATTCGGTCCTGCTGGGTGACGACAGATTGCCATTCAGAGGTACCTCCTGTGGTTGGATTGGGATTGGTAATCTGGAGGCGAAAGGCCAAGCTACCAGCGATGGTATTGATGCTATTTGCCGGTACATTGCCTTCTTCCCCCGCTTCGACCGCAGTAATAGGGATGAGAGTCTGCAGTTCTGGGTCCGCTGATAAAGTGATTGCATCAGTAGTGACAAAAGCAGTGGCTTGGCCGGTACCGGTCTGGACATAGGTGCCCTCCGGCAGGTCCACACTGGTCCCTGAGATGTTGCGGACCAGAATGAAGCCCTGCGCTTTTTCTTTCGGGATGAGCCGTTGCCCCGATGTAATGCCACTGCGCTGGACTTCATGAAACACAGATACAAAATCAGCCGGCACCAAACCGTTTTCTGGGTCAGGAGTTGTCACGAAGAGACTGGCTGACATAGGAATCTCAACAGCAAGTGACTCAGGTTGAGGGTGTACGACAATAGTGGCACTGGGGGCCACATACTGTCGGAATCCCCAAACAGTCCCCAACACCAGCAGAAGCGCAAAGGAGGAGGCAGCCATCTGCATCCAGCGACCCATCCTGGTGCGGCGAGTTTCCAGGCCCTTGAATTGTTGCAGATTCCGGGTATCTTGTCCCCCAACAGCCTGACGCAAGGGGTGTTTCGACTCGGGCGACTTACGCTTCTGGGTTTCCAGGTGCTGGCAGGCTGCCTGCCAGTCCGCTACCATAGGCAGACGGTGGGGACGTAGACGTTGCCTCATCCCGCGGGCAGAAATGAGAAAAACCAGAGGAACACCATATTTTCGGGCTTGCTGGACCAAGGCCAGAAGCCAATCACTTTCCTGGGCGCGCGCCGGAAATTCATCAACCCTAATCACAGTGTCCTGCCCTGTCTTCAACAACTGAAGTAAAGCGGGAAGATGGCTAAATCGGGTGATGCGAATGATGCGAGGCACGGCTGAACAGACTATTAATGCAGTCCGGGATACTTGGGGGCAATGGAAATCAGGCCTCATTCTCCAAAAGGTCTGAAACTATCTGTGGAATCTGGTTCAAAGCCTGTGCCATGCCGGCCGTGTTGCGCCCGCCAGCTTGCGCCATGTTCTGTCGCCCACCACCACCGCCTTCAATGAACGGAGCGATTTTCTTCACGATGTCTCCCGCATGCAGACCACGACTGGCCAGGTTTCTGGAAACAGCGACCACCAGTTGGGGTCTCTCATTGATTTGCGCGCCCAGAGCAATAATGCCCTGGCCTAGGCGATCATGTACACGATCACACATTTCCCGCATGATGTTGATATTGGGAACTCTGACTTCAGCGAGGACACAAGCTACATCGCCAACCCGCTTCACCTCATTCAGAATCGCATCCACATTGTCTTTGGCTTGAGCCCTTTGGCTGGCCCTAAGTTCCAGGCTGAGCTGTCGGTTCTGGTCCAATAGCGACTCGACGGTTTGCACTAACATGTCAGGCTGGGTTTTGAGCAGGGCAGCCACTTCCTGCTGGCGCAGAAAAGTGGTGGCCACGTAATGGTCAGCGGCATGTCCTGTTACCGCCTCGATACGACGCTGTCCGGCTGCACTGCTGCTTTCGCTCACAATGTGGAAGGATCCAATTTCTGCTGTGGAGGCTACATGCATACCACCACAAAGCTCCTGACTCATGTATGAGCCGTCACCGATCCGAACAACCCGGACGACCTCTCCATACTTCTCTCCAAACAGGGCCATGGCACCCGCAGCGACGGCTTCGGTGTAGGGCTCCCAATGGTCTGTGACAGGACAGTTGGCCAAGATGGTATGACGGGTCGCAGCCTCAATCTTGGCTAATTCTTCCTCTGTCAATCCCCGGGCAAAGGTGAAATCGAAACGCAGACGATCTGATGCCACCAGCGAACCGGCCTGATGAACTGTGGGCCCTAGCAGGCGGCGTAATTCGGCATGGAGGAGGTGGGTGGCTGTGTGATTGCGCGTAATATCAGTTCGCCGCCCTTCGTCCAGCTGGCACTGGACCGAAGCGCCAATCTTGGGTGTGCCAGCCGTTACCATTCCCGTATGGACAATCAGACCCGGCAGTGGTTGATGCACATCTTGAACCTGCAGCGACCAGGGTCTTCCCGCCTTATCTACAGCCCTGATTATCCCTGTGTCACTGACCTGGCCTCCCGATTCGACATAAAAGGGGGTGTCCCTGAGCACAATTTCAATCTGATCTCCCGACTGGACTGCATCCAGGGTTTCTCCGTCCTTCAAAAGGGCCAGAACTCTTGTGTCGGTGCAGGTCACACCCTCATAGATCAGATGCGTCACACCCGTTTCGGGCAGTGCCTGACTAGCCTGCAAATCCTGCAAGAGCTGGCCATAGACACTGGATCTGGAAGCCACCTGGTCTTTGGCCTGTTGCCGGCTGCGTTCACGGGCTTCAGCGGCGAGTTCCTGAAAGCGCCTTTCATCAACGTTCATGTTCTGTTCACGCGCCAAATCCCGAGTCAGGTCCAGCGGGAAGCCGAATGTATCCCAGAGGAGAAATGACTGCTCCCCTGAAACACCTGCGAGGTTCTGGGATTTGTTCTCCTCGATCATCGCTTCCAAGTGATTGAGACCGTTGCTGAGTGTGCGCAGAAAGCGGGTTTCCTCAGCCGTCACATTCTGACAAATGAAATCCTGCCGCTGCCGCAGTTCCTGGAAGTGATCACCCATTTCGTCGATTACACTTTCAACCACCTGGGCCATGAAAGGGTCATGGAACCCCAGCATGCGGCCGAAACGGGCAGCACGGCGCAGGACCAGGCGCGTAATGTAGTTGTGACCCTCATTGCCGGGAAGCACACCTTCCGCCAACAGGAAGGCCACCGCCCGTGCATGATCCACAATTACCCGGTAAGGCACCTCGTGTTGACGGCGCTGGACATCGGTCTGCTGGGCCAGAGCCTGAACTTGGTCCATCAGAAACTGAAACGCGTCGGTATCGTAGGTGTTTTGACAATGTTGCAGAATGCTGGCCACACGTTCCAATCCTGCCCCTGTATCAACACCCGAATTGGGAAGCGGCACGATTTCGGTCGGAGTCACCTGGTCATATTGCATGAAAACCAGGTTCCAAAACTCCAGGTACTGGTCATCACGGTTGACTCCGGCGGGGTGTTGTGAATCGAGATCACCCCAGTAGTAGTGGAGCTCTGAGCAGGGGCCGCAAGGCCCTGTTTCTCCCATAGACCACCAGTTTTCGCTACGGCCGAACGGCAAAATCCGATCCGGATTAGCGCCGACCTCTCGCCAATACTGGGGCGCTTCCTCATCCTCTTCATATACGCTGAACCAGAGACGTTCAGGGGGTAACTGCCATTCCTCAACCACGAGTTCCCAGGCAAACTGGATAGCCTCACGCTTGAAATAGTCTCCAAAGGAAAAATTGCCCAGCATTTCAAAAAATGTATGGTGGCGGGGACTGGGACCAACCTCATCCAGATCATTGTGTCGCCCACTCACGCGAAGACACTTCTGGGAAGTAACGGCCCGTTGGTACGACCGTTTCTCCAGGCCTAACAGGCAGTCCTTGAACTGCACCATGCCTGCGTTTGTGAACAGTAAGGTGTCATCGTTTTCCGGTACCAGATTGCTACTGGGGACAGGCTCGTGGCCACGCTGGGCAAAGAAGTCGATGAACTGGCGACGGATGTCCCTAATAGCCGGGAAAAGGTTAGTACTGGTAGGAGATGAGACTTGGACCATGTCAATCCTCTGACCGAGAGAAGCCTGATACCGAGCATCGGTACTGGCATTTCCAGTGTTTCTTGCCAGTGGTATTATATGCTCAAATGCAAGTTCCAACCGTTACTTTGCTGACCAGACCGTAGAGAGGTCTGGAGACTGGATTTCAGGACGGTTTGCCATCAACCGTTTCTGTCCGATTGGGGTTGCCGGTCCTTACCCAACACAGGTGGCAGCGTGGGGCCAAGGGTAATCCTTTGCTGGCCGGTTTCCAGCGACATTCTTTTGCAGCTTCCACCTGATTCTGAAATCCATGACCCCCATTCAGCCCCTAAGCCCAGATGTAATTGCCAAAATTGCGGCAGGGGAAGTGATTGAACGCCCTGTCAATGTGGTCAAGGAGCTCCTTGAAAACAGCCTGGATGCCCGGGCACGATCCATTTCCATTCATTTGGTGGGAGGGGGAGTCGCCCAAATCCGGGTGGAAGATGATGGTGAAGGGATCCCGTCCGACAGTTTGGTGCTGGCTTTTCGCCGCCATGCGACAAGCAAGTTGGAAACGGCCCATGAACTTACCTGCTTGCGCACGCTCGGTTTCCGGGGGGAAGCCCTGTACAGTATCGGGGCTATTAGCCATGTGACCCTGGCATCTCGTCACATCCGGGAAGGGACAGGCTCTCGCATACGGGTGGAATGTGGAAAGGTGAGCCCACCAGAATTAGTCGGAAGGCCGCCTGGCACGATGGTTCAGGTTGAGAACCTGTTTGTCAACACCCCTGTACGCCAGCGCTTTCTGAAGTCAGCCAATGCCGAAGCGGGTCGGGTCGCGAAACTGGTGCAGCGATATGCATTGGCTTACAGCAAAGTCAGGTTTGCCTATGTCCACAACGACCGCTCGTTGTTTGAAACCCACGGCAGAGGCAATATCCGGGAAATCCTTTATGACCTGCATGAAGGCAACCTGGCGCGCGAGGTCCTGGAGTTTTCCGCGACAGCCGATGACTTGGCTGTTACCGGATATGTCTCACCTCCCTCAATGCACTTTCCCAACCGCAGCAACATCGATATTTTTGTCAATGGGCGATGGATTCAGAACCGGACGCTGGCCCATGCCGTAGTCCAGGGCTTTCATGGTCGGCTCCCGATTGGCCGGTCACCACTGGCACTGGTTTTTCTGGAAGTCCATCCGGAACACGTAGACGTGAATGTTCATCCCCAGAAACTTGATGTGCGCCTTTTGAAGGATCGCCGGATTTACGGCGTCCTGGTTCGTGCCATCGAAGATGCCTTAATGGAGGGCAAGTCGGTGCCAGATGCCGCGGTTATGGGACAGGACTTGGCTGAAGGTCTGGGTGTCCCCCCTGCAGATGCAGGAAGGCAGGAGGAACTGGCTCTAAATCTGCCTAACGTGGAACTTGAGATGCGTAGTTCAGCCAAGTTACCCGTGAGACGCCCGGATGCTCCTGCTGTCATGCAAGTCGCAGACCTGCCACCGCTTAACATCATTGGCCAAGTGGGCACCATGTACATCGTCGCCGAGAGCACAGCTGGCATGGTACTGGTGGATCAACACGCAGCACACGAACGCATTCTGTTCGAAGAATGGATGTCAAGATCACGGCATACGCACACCAGGACAGCCCGGCAAAACCTGCTGGTTCCTGAAACGCTGAATGTCGGATTGGAACTGGCGGGTATCCTGGCGGAACACCTGCCTCTGTTGCAAAGTCTGGGTTTTGATATTGAAGAATTCGGCGGTGATACTTACAGAGTGCGGGGGATACCTGCTCTGCTGAGCGATCGGCAGCCTGGCACGGTCATCAGTGAGGTTCTGCAGTGTCTGGAGGAGAATCGCAACCTGGTTCAGGAGGAAATCGAGTCCCGTCTGATCAAGCTCATCTGTAAACGGGCTGCCATCAAGGCTGGACAGGTTCTTAGCTTCGACGAAATGGAAGCCCTTCTGCAGCAACTAGGACAATGCCAGGCACCCCTCACGTGTCCCCACGGCCGACCTACGATAGTTCAGTTCACAGCCCACTCATTGGAAAAAGCTTTTGGACGAAAATAGTGGATGGGTCTGCTGGCTAAACAATGGAATTCAGAAAAACGGAAGAGCATCCTCTGCAACCGCTGATAACGATCGCACAATTTCACGAAACGACGAAACGACTTTCGGCTGCCGAGTCTGGGCAAGTGTCATGCTCCGTAGTGCTAACAGCCATAGGACTGACAACCCATTTGTGACAATAAGTGAACCCCGTTCGGAGAGGACCGGGGGGAAAATCAGTTTCGGACAATCCCCTGTGCACTGGCGGACAGAGCCCCTGCAACAACAGGCCTTCATTTCGGGATAAACAGATCGGCAACACAAGGATTTTAACAGGCGCTATGCTACAATTTTATTGTTGAATTGACGTCAATTCAACACCTTTTTGCCTGTTAGCTGGGGCAAGCAAGGGCCCTGAGCTGTAACCGATTGTCCCCATTTCCAGAGTTCGAGGGATTGCTCTGGACCCATCTGTATCTATTCAGGAGTCTGCTGGTGAAATCTCAAACTGCCCCAGCTGGTAACAGAGAACTCAAAGTTACGGTTGAAATGGATCAGGCTACCGTAGATAGTGCCTTGCAAACGGTGGCTACCAGTCTGGCGGGACGCATCAACATTCCGGGATTTCGCAAGTCCAAGGTTCCTTATCGGGTACTGGAACGATACGTGGGGCGGCCAGCCCTGATGGCAGAAGCACATGAAGGTTTGGCCCAGCAGGCCCTTCGTTTCTTTTTGGATGAGGCAGGAATTACGGAACCGGAGCATGTACAACTGGAAAAGGTAACGGATGAGCCTACCTCTTATGCCTTTGCTGTTTCGCTGGAACCTTATGTAGAACTCCTGGCTGAATACAGGGATCTTCGTATCGAACCAAGAGTTCTTGAATTGACAGCTCAAGAAAAGGAAGAAGAGAAAGCGGCGCTGTGTGACGGTCTCGCGCAAATGGAGGAGACAGACAGTGCCATTGCCTGGGACGACACGGTCGTCCTCGATATCAAGGGTGTGGTCCTGGATGAGAATCTTGAACCTACCGATGAAGTGGTGTTGGAAGACGAAGAATGGGAAGTGGAAATATCCGAGGAACACCCTCTTGGTCCACCCAATCTGGAACAGGAAATCCTGGGTTTGAAAGCGGGTGACGCCAAGGAATTTGTACTCACGTATCCTGAGGAAAGTGAAAGCGTGTATGCCGGCAAGTCCGCGCGATTTGCCATTCGGGCGGTGAAAGTCTCACGGTCAGCACCAGCGCCCTGGAATGCCGAAACGATCGCCTCCGCATTAGGGCTCGAAGTGGAAGGCGAAGCGCGGACCCTGGCGGAATACGAAGAAATCCTCTGGGAACGATTAAGTCAGCGAAAGGCCGGCGAGGTTTTCGATGAGGAGTTGACGGAAAGTCTGGAACTGCTGGCAAATACCGCGGTCGTTGAGTATGCCGATGCATCGGTAGAAAATCAGATCGATTTGTTAGTCAATCAAAGGTTGAGTGGTTTGGCTCAGTTTGGTATCCGGGATCTGGAAACGTACTTGCGCTATACAAATCAGACCGAGGAAGAGTTTCGTGAATCCTTGCGGGAGCAGGCGGAAACGGAACTTGTGCACAAGCTGCTGATCTGGGAATTTATCCGCCTTGAGGATATCCAGATTCCCGAGGACGAACAACAACGTGTTGACGCCGAAGCAGCCAGCAGTGCACAGGAAATCATCGAGTCAAAGACGGTCAAACTGGACGAGGGCATGACCGCAGAAAATCTGGCGGAATTTCTGAGCCAGCAGAGAATGACGGCGAACTTGAGAAGCTTGGGACACAACGCACTGGTTGAGCTGTTTACCGATGGTGCTCATTCGCCTTCCACGTTTTTTGCCGTGGAAGAGGAAGTCGAGGCAGTGGAAGACGAATCAGCAGAGCCTCCAAACCAGGCGGAAGCAGTCAATGAGACCGCGCCAGTACCGGTTGAGGCTACCAGTCAAGCTTCCTGACTGGGTCCTACTGCGGATTGCAAACTCAATTCAAACAAAATTCCGCTTCCTGACCCCTTACAATACCTCTTGCATAGCTGGCTGTCCAGATGCAGGTTGGCCTATTTGACATAAACAAGAAGGAACGGTTACATGCAAGATTCCCAGGACACGTTCAATCCCCAGAGTGTCGTACCCATGGTGATTGAATCCACGGGTCGAGGTGAACGTGCCTATGACATTTACAGCCTTTTGCTTAAGGAGCGGATTATTTTCTTGGGTACGCCGGTCACGGACCAGGTGGCCAACCTGATTGTTGCACAACTGTTGTTCCTGGACAGGGAAGATACCAGCCAGGAAATTCGCATGTTCATCAACAGCCCGGGTGGTAGTGTCTATGCTGGCTTGGCCATTTATGACACGATGCAGATGATAGAAGCCGATGTCAGCACTTTTGCCGTGGGCGTAACTGCCAGCATGGGTACGGTACTGTTGGCCGGTGGGCAGACCGGTAAACGTTACGCCTTGCCCCATGCCTGTGTTCATTTGCATCCTGCCAGCAGTGGCATGCAGGGATATACCGAAGATGTCCGTCGAGCCTTTCGGGAGCAAGAACGTTTGCAGACCCAACTGTTTTATTTGGTGGGGCAGCACACTGGCAAGGAATGGCAGCAAGTGGAGCAGGACTTTGAGCGTGACCGTTACATGGATGCCTTGGAGGCCAAGGCGTACGGCTTGGTAGACGAAGTCCTAGGTGATACGCAGCACATTGTTTCGGTGCGGGACGGCACTGTGAATGTACCAACTGTCAATGGCGTGATTCCCGAGGCCAAGGAGGCCTGAAAACCCCATGACCTCCGAATCTTCCATGGTTTGCAGTTTTTGTGGGGCCTCGCGCAATACGGTTAACACCATGTATCCCGGATTGAAGTACGGGATACATATCTGTGATCAATGTATTGCCGAGATGTCCGTGGCTTTTGCGGGAACAGACCTGAATCAGGAGGAAGGGGAGGCTTCACTAAGTCCCTTAGAAGCCGAAGCGGAAGCGAGTGCACCCTCTGACTTCCGTCCGGCACGAATGCCGAGACCTATCGAAATCGTTGAGCACCTCGACAAATTTGTCATTGGTCAAGACCGGGCCAAAAAGGTCTTGGCCGTGGCCGTCTATAATCACTACAAGCGGATTTTCCGGGATGCTCCATTGTCCGCTCAGGATCAGAATACCGTCCTGGCGAAGAATAATGTACTTCTTATAGGTCCCAGTGGCAGTGGCAAGACCTTGCTGGCCCAAATCCTGGCCCAATTGCTCGAAGTACCTTTTACGATTGCGGATGCGACCAGTCTTACCGAGGCTGGCTATGTAGGGGAGGATGTTGAGAGTCTTCTGGTGGGTCTGTTGCAAGCGTCAGACTGGGACGTGGATAAAGCTCGTTGTGGCATTGTTTACATCGACGAGATCGACAAGATTGCCCGGAAATCCCAGGAGTCTGCTAGCATCACCCGGGATGTAAGTGGTGAAGGAGTTCAACAGGCCCTTCTCAAGATTATTGAAGGAACCATTACCAATGTGCCTCCCCAGGCTGGACGCAAGCATCCCCAGCAGGAATTCATTCCTCTGGATACCCGGAATGTGCTGTTCATTTGCAGTGGTACTTTCGAAGGCTTGGCCGAGATAGTCGGCAAAAGGGTAGGTGGAAGTCAAAGCCAAATGGGATTTCCGGGTACAGCGGTGTTGAAGTCAGGGGCCAAAGGGGAAAAATTGGAACGCGCTCCCCTGCCAACAGATGAAGATGATCGCAAACTGGAGCTCAGGCTACGCGAAACGGAAGACAGACTTCGCCGCGAAAGTGAGATGCTTCAGCATGTCATGCCCGAAGATCTCAAACGGTATGGCTTCATTCCGGAATTTGTCGGCCGTCTGCCCGTAATGGCCAGCTTGGAAGCGCTGGACCGAGAGATGCTGGCTACGATTCTGGTGGAACCTCACAACAGCGTTGTACGCCAATCAGAATTGTTGTTTCAACTGGAAGGTGTTGAACTGGAGTTCCAGCGGGAGGCCTTGATTGCCATTGCTGAAGAGGCTTTCCGCAGGGGCACCGGGGCTCGGGGGCTACAAAGCATCGTGGAGAGCTGTCTACTGGACTCCATGTTTGAAATACCCAGCCGAGAAGATGTGACCAAGGTAGTTGTGACCCGGGAAGTGGTCACCAAGGGCGTAAAACCGCGCGTTTTGACCGAAGCGTCGGAAGATGTAACCCGTATCGCTGCCTGAAACTGCTTTCTGAATTTCCCACCTTAGGAATTTCTTCGGTGCAATACCACCTTGGCCATGCGTTGATCCAGGGCCGAGAGGGGGAAATCCTGAAGTTGGCCAGGCCTCACCCAACGAAAGTCGGCCCAAAGATCGTAATTGGGCCTGTACCCCAAACACTCTGCTTTAACGACCTCCTGGATACGGCGAAAATGACTGTAGTCTTGGGTGAAGGAACTGAAGACCGACGCAGGGCCGATTTTGAGAGATAAGGATTGGCGCACCCGTTCCGGCAAACTGGACTGGCCTCGTATCTCTTCTTCTGTCACCTCGAAGGCCGGAAAGCTCCACAGACCACCTAGCAAGGAATCAGGTTTGTTCCTGACTAGCAATAGGTGACCTGTCTCCGACAAGTCGGTCGTCAGGAGCAGTCCCAGGTAGTGTCTGACAGGCAACGTCTTGCGTTGTGGTTGGGGTTGGACAGTCAGCTTCTCAGGTTGGCGGAAAGTTTGACAATAGGGAGTGACAGGGCATTGGTGGCAACGGGGTATCCTGGGCAAACAGACGCTGGACCCCAGGCCCATCAGGGCCTCCGCCACGGTTCCCGGAGCCCTTAACTGGCCTTGCGCCAAAATGGCCCGTATTTCATTATCGATGACATCCAGATCTCGTTTGCGGGAAGCCTGGAAAGACTGTCGGTACAAACGACTGAAGAGCCGGACCACGTTTCCATCAATCGCAGGTTCAGGCAGATTAAAGGCTAGGCAAAGTATGGCCCCGGCCGTGTATCGCCCAATGCCGGGCAACTCCAGCAAGTCGGAAAGGGCAGAAGGTACCTGTCCGGAATGCTGTTCCATCAGAATCCGGGCTGTCTTATGAATATTTAACGCCCGGCGATAGTATCCTAGCCCCTCCCACAGTTTGGTCACTTCCATTTCAGACGCCTCAGCGATGTCCTGAATCCTGGGAAAACGCTGTATCCAACGTTCAAAATAGGGAACGATGGTCGCCAGACGGGTCTGCTGGGCCATGATTTCAGCGATCCACACGTGGTAGGGATCACGCTGGCCAGCCGGGCGGGACCGCCAAGGGTACAGCTTGGCATGCGATTCATGCCAAGTCAACAAACGGTCTTTGAAATCCTGTTTGTCTTGGTGAGAAGTCAGCAACGAATGTGCAGACAAGTCATGAATGTAGAATTAGCCTCCGCCCAACAGGCCCTGGGCCTGACACTGAGAAACCAGGAAAGAAGAGAATAGCAGACCCACGAACACTATCCATCCCCAGGCGGGCAAGCCCCAATAAGTGCGTGGTGGTCTCTTGGGAGGAGGAGGGAGTGGAAGTTCCGTCTGGCACTTCCAGCAAACTTTCTTATCGTCAGGATTATGCTGACCGCAAGCAGGACAGTCCACTAGGTGAATCGCAGATTGCTGAGGAAAATCTTTGCAGATCCTACCATAATCCGAGAATCTCAAACAAACGGAAGGTGTACTTCAGAAATTGCCCAACATCCCAGGGACACAAAGTTCGACTCAGGACAAATAGGAGCACAGAACGGAAGCAGGAGGGCAAGACTTATCCAAAGCTTTGCGATTTTTCCTGCTGCCATTACCGCCGGCCGCTTATAGAACGCGGCTGAAATCATATACCCGACACTCTGATACAAGCGTCTGGGTTAAGGCCAGGGCCTGAAGGTGGTCCGTACGTCAATTCCTGCAAGGGTTACGACTTCACCCACGAACCTGAAAAGACACGGGAGAAGAAGGTGCTGTTCATGCCTCAACCCGGGATGCGGCCAGTATCTGTACCAGAGGGGGAAGGAGGAACGCTCCTTACCTACGAAGGTCCGTGTGGCCCATTGGCAGAATTCGACTCCAGTGGCGCAGACCCAGACGGCACAGGGCTGGCTCGGGAAGCCCCGAGAAAGGGAACCCCGCGCTCTTATCTGGAGGAAACCGATGCAGCTTCCCGGCCCCACCGCCTTTACCGGGGCATGTCAGAGCCCCCATCTAGCGTGCCCAGAAGTATCCTCAGCGCCGACGGGTGAATGAACGGGTTGCCTTCGCCCCCTTGCAACACGTCCTGCAAGCCCTGACCCGGTGGATAGCTTCCAGCATGGAAAAGAGGAACGACTTGCGGGAGTTTTGGCGGCGGCGGATGTACTTGCGCCCTGACCGTTACGCTTGGGCCAGCCTGGCCGCGCCGCCCTCCACCACCCTGGGGTACTTGTCATCCAACGTCCCTGGTCGGTGTGGCTAAGCGCTAGTAAATGGTCGCTCTGCTCCTACACCACGATCCTTAAGCTGACGCACGCCATTCATAACAGCTTTCAGCGCATATAGAGCCGGATTAGCATCCGCAATACTGGTCTGTGTGCCGCTCATTTGCCCTATCCACTACCACAGAACATGGCACGGTACGCGTGGTGGACCACAGTCCAAGTGGTGAGCGGAGACCCCATCTGACAGGGGCGTTGGCCCCGCTACGTTCCTGCCATAGTGCTGACACCACTGATCCCCGATCATAAGTAGAGGCCTGTCTCGCCGGCATAGAGCTGTACGATCGTCTTTGCCCCAAGCCTGCGGACGTGAGGATCTCCAGGCGGACGAATATCATCAGCCACCTACTTTAGGCTTCCGCTTGCGCAAGTTGGCGTATGCGTACGTCTACCTCAAGCCTACTTGCGCCATTGCCCTGTAGCACGCCTTTAGAGGGTGGGACATCCTGATAGTCTCGTCCTACTGCTATACGGACGTGGCGGTCTGCAGCCGGTGACTCGTTGGTGGGATCGAAGCCAACCCAGCCGAGACTAGGCAGGCGGCATTCGACCCAGGCATGGGTGGCAGCTTGAGGTGCTTGCTCGCCGTCAGCACCCCAAACATAGATGTAGCCGGAGACGTACCGGCTCGGAACGCCCCAAGAACGGGCGATGGCAATCATGACGTGAGCGTAGTCCTGACAGACACCGCGCCCTGACTCCAGGATGTGTTCGACTGGCGAAGCCACTGTGGTACTTCCCGGAACGTACACAAAGACATCATGCAACGTCTTGGAAAGTTGCTGTAGCGCTTGCAAGGGATCAGCAGCTGGTCGGATACCCTCCCGCTCGATGAAGGCGGTGAGGGCGGGGGATGACCGCGCCAGCGGACTATCGTGTGTGAAATCCCACAGAGCGAAAGAATCTTGCCACGAATGAATTTCCTTCCAATCGCCAGCCCCCAGAGAGGCTGGAAGGGGAGCAGCGGGAGCAGTTTTTACCTTGGAACAGGCGGTGATTTTCAGTGAATCATGCTCTTGACAAACGCTAAAGACATGCCTGGTGTTCCCAAAGGAGTCTGTCCCCGTACTCAGAGGCACCAGCGGCTCCGTGGTAAGAGCGAAGTCCAGCAGATCCTGATTCACGCTATTGCGCGGCCGCAAACAGAGAGACATCACAGAGTACCGCGCCGGAGCGGTGTAGTGGTAGTGGGAGACGTGTTCAATCGCGTAGCGCGTTGGACCGGCAGCACAAGGCTGAGATTCCTCGCGGTGCTCGGGATGGCGGGAAAAGATCCTACTGGCCATAGCCCATCAGGGCACAGGAGAATCTTCGACCTGATAGTCGAAGTAGGTCACTACAATGAGATCATGTAGGTCGCGACAGAACGCAACCATTTCCCGCAAGGTCTTTTCCCGGTCTGCCCTGTCCGGCCAATCGTGATGGATCATAGACCCCAGGTGCCCAGCCAGCCGCCGCGTTATGCCACTGGATTCCGTATTGGGACCCGGTCCGATAGCGTCTAGCTGCGCCCCAACGCCGTCGAGAGAATAGCAGAGGGACGATGGCAGCAACGGATCCGTTACGAGAAGGTCCAACACTTGGTTCGGCTGCACTTCCATGCTGTAGCTGCGATTGTAGACTTCCAACGCGTGAAATGCGTGTAGCAGACTCGTCCAATCCGCTTCGGAAGACTCTTCAAACTGGACTTCCGTAACGAGCTGTGCCAAGAACAAGCCAATGGCAAGTTGAGCGCGCTCCACAAAACGACCGAGCTGCAAGAAGTGCCAGCCATTGTCACGGTACATCATGGCTGTAGCCACACCCATGAATGTATCTATATCGGAGGTGACCCCGGCGTAGAAGGTCTCAGGAGAAGCCGACCAGATTTCTTGCAAATTTCGTCCTTGGAGCTGGAGGTAAACCAGATTGAGGTGTGACCACATTTCCGGGCTGACACAATTACGTGTCTGGCGAGCGTTCTCCCGCGCCATGGCAAAGCAACTCCAAATGGAATCGGGATGGGAATCCTCAAAGGTGAGGTCATCGGCAAGAGTATAAGAATCCGCCAACGTGAAATCGTCGCTGTCGGCGAGTTCCAAACTGTCTCCGGGAGGCAGGCGGTTAATGCTAATGTAAATGCGACTCCAGCCAAAGTAAATCTCCTGGACAGGACGGTCCACCAAAGCCGCCGTCTGCAAGCGCAAAAGGCGGCAGAGGTGTTGCGCCCGTTCTAAGTACCGCCCCATCCAATAGAGACCCTGTGCACTCCGTGAAAGCATGCGGTGCTAAACCCCAGTGAATGCGTATCTTAATCTTCGTTTTTATGTTTGGGTATTAGTGCGAAATTGGAATGAGCTTTGAGGCCCAGCTCACCACATTCCTGACCCAGATTTTCGATAGGGAACGAGACCCGCAGACTAGGAACCACCGGTCCCAATGCCATCCACGGGCTTAGCGAGAAACCTGTCTCACTCAGTCGGCCGTGATCCCAGGTCCATGCGACCGCAATTGGGTAGAGGCCTGTAAAGGCTAGTTTGAAGAGAACGAGGGTCCTCATCTTGCCGTGCTCAGCTTAAGTGCCGGCAATGATAGATGTGAGGGTGACCAAGCCAGCCACATCTGGAAGAACCAGTCCGGAATCACGGCATAGCCTGTCCTGATCACAGCAGCTGCTACGCCCTCTTCGACCCCATAGCCGGTGGTGGCTATCAGAAGACAGTCCGTAGGACAGTTTGAAGGAACTGATCAATCCGCCAAAACGCTCGACACCGACGTCGAGAAACACGCGGCTGTAGTTGGCGGAAAAGCTCGCAAGGCCTGTCATAGAGTGAAAGTTGATGTTCTTCCCGCGGATAAGGAAGGCTGGCTTGGTGCGTATCGTATCGTTCTCCGGCATCGTGAGGCCTGCCGTCATCCATTCCACCGTTACGCCCCAGATATGGAACACGGAGGTAATGAGAAGAAACCTGGTCTCACCGTCAGTCACCTCGTCCGCGACGGCCAGACGGACTAAGAAGCTAACCCGCGTCAACCATGTCATTGCCACCATAATAGCAATGTTTCGGTGACGAACAAGCATGTGTGCCAATGCGATCCGATCCTTCTTTTTGTAGCTGTAAGCACTTTAGTCTTGCAGTACCCAAAGATCTTTGCCACCGCCTCCCTGGCTAGAATTCACCACGAGACTGCCCCGACGCAAGGCAACACGGCAAAACGCACCGGGCACGATACGGGTTTCACGGCCGTGAAGCACAAATGGACGCAAGTCTACGTGACGTGGTTCGAAACGACCATCGATGAAGCAGGGGGCCCGAGAAAGCGCGAGGACCGGTTGGGAAATGAAGTCGGCAGGGTCCGCCCGCAACTGCTTAGCGTACTCCTCCCGCTCCTTGCGTGTTGCATGGGGGCCGACTAGCATGCCATATCCTCCGGATTCACCGACACGCTTAACCACTAAGTCTTGCAGATTATCAAGTGTGTACTCAAGGTCTTCAGAGCGCCGACACAGATAGGTCTCAACGTTGGCCAGGACCGGCTCCTCGCTCAGGTAGTACCGTATCATGTCAGGCACGTAGGCGTAGACGCTTTTGTCATCCGCGACACCCGTACCAGGGGCATTGACGAGAGCGACGTTGCCGAGCTTATATGCGTGCAGTAATCCTGGCACACCGAGCAGCGAGTCTGGACGGAAAGCCAACGGATCAAGGAAATCGTCATCTACGCGCCGGTACACGACATCGACGCGACGCAGACCGGTAGTGGTGCGCATATAGACGAAGCCGTTATTGACCAGCAGATCGCGACCCTCCACAAGTTCCGCCCCAATCTCGCGTGCTAGAAACATGTGTTCGTAGAAGGCGGAGTTGTAAACCCCGGGTGTCAGCAAGACGATGGTGGGATCGGATTGCCCACCAGGCGCAAGCTCCCGCAGGGTTGTCTGGAGCATCTGACCGTAGTGTTCGATCCCCTGTACCCGGGACTTTCTATACAGGCGAGGCATGCTCTTTTTCACCGCCTCTCGGTTCGCCAGCATGTAGGATACGCCGGAAGGAACCCGAAGGTTATCCTCCAATACGCAGAAGCCGTCGCTAGTGCGCACAATATCAGTACCACAAATGGCGACCCACGTACCCTGAGGAGCAGAGAAGCCACGCATCTCGACTCGGTACTGTGGACAGCCACGCACCATGTCCGCTGGAATTACACCGTCATGTACGATACGGGGCTCCTCAAAGCAGCCCTTTCTTGGGGTTGGTCCGTAGATATCCTCCAAGAAAAGGTTGAGGGCCCTCACACGTTGAGTCAGCCCGGCCTCGATGTGGTGCCATTCGGCATCCGAAAGTACCCGGGGCAGGGAATCAATCGGAATGATCCGTTCTTCAGCTTCCTCATCACTATAGACCGTGAAGGTGATGCCTTCATGCAAGAAGGATCGTGTGACCCTTTCCTGAATGCTACCCAGTTCCTCAGCAGGGATTCGCGAAAGAAACTCGTAGAGATCTTGACAATGTTCCCGGGGCGTACCATCGGACAGGAACATCTCATCGTAAATGTCTGTATCGAGGGTATAGTTGTCAAAGTCCACGGCAGCAACTCATCGGCCAAGAGTTTTTTTGGCTTGCTGACGACTTCAGACACGGTTTATGATAACCGCTCGTTCTCAGCGTGTTTCTCTTGCCTATGCAGTTACGATCGCGAAAATGGCCAGCAAACGCCGAAATACACCTTGAACAATAACAAAAAACACCAATACTATCAAGGCGGCTTATCTTTCTTGTCTAACGCTGTGGTTGCACAGAAGCGGTGTGCGTGCGTCGCCGGCAATGGCAACCTTGGGCCGCACCCTAACAGTACCAATTCCCGCCGGAAAGCACACCTTGATGTACTGGATCTGGGCCCCCGACGTTTCGCTGAATTAAAGCTCAGAATACATCCATTTCAGATTCATGTTGGATGGGCGTGTATTCTATGAGAGTCACCCCATGGTGCGCCTTAACCCTTATCTTGGTGGTCATTCCTGCTCGATCGACCAAAGACAGTTCAGTGTCAGGAGGACACTTCACCGGTTGGACCGGACTACCATTAATCGCAATGTCATTGGCATACAGAACTGGTCCGCTTACAACGTTCAAACGCCCTTCCTCGTTCACATGGTTGCGTCCCAGTCCGGGAATATAGCCAATGCGCTTAAACACCACGGAATGAAGCGAACTGGTGGGCAACGAGATATCGAGAACACCGTTCGTTGCTTCCGGATTCCACGTAGTTACAAAGCCTTCGTGGTGAAGCGCCGCTACATAGACGGTCAAGGGCCTCCTGTCTCTTTGTAAGAGGAAATGACATCCCCCCTTCTCATCTGTTTCCTGGCAGAGATCTATCCCATCCGGGTACACGATCTGAACGGTCGCATTGGGTACCGGGGCCGGATCAGTAACACTGACAGAGACCATCTTCGCAGAAGTCTCTTTGGCAGGAAGACTCCACGATTGGGCCAGACAATCGGCCCAGGTCCTGGGAATGTCCCACTCCGGTAATTCGTTTGTTCTGACGGGTAAAGCAAAACGTTGGATTTCCGGATGAGCCTTCAGCAGGCCTATTACTTCCCTGTCCCCTTCCTGATAGTGCTCACCAAAGAGACAGGGCACTACCCTGTGGCCAGCTTCCTTCAGCAACGAGACTTGCCTAATTAGCTTTCCGATTCGTCGAGCATTGATTCGGGTGCTCACTTCTCCCACCAGAAGTCCTGACTGGGGGATTGTGAACGGACAATGCACACGCCACAGCAAATCGCACCGCGACACAATGGTAGCCTCAGACAGTGGCAATCCCAAAGACGACGCCACTGCTGTCCATCGGGAACGAGGTTGGCGATCATCCCATAAGGGTTCAATTTGTGGAAGTATGGTGTTATCTGGTTCGTAAGCCAGAGTGTACATTTCCAGCCAGTCAAACAGCTTGCTTCGTACTTGCTCTTCGAGATTCTTGCCTCTTAAATCACTGAACTCATTGCGAAGTTGCCTTTTGTCTTGTTTGTAGGTCTGTTCCACGTTGTCAATCCGCGAAAGTAGGCGCGGCACCACATTTTCCAATGTTTGATTCAAATCCGAAATGCTTTTCTGTAACCTAGCTATTTCTGACATACATTACGCCTAAGGCGGAATAACATAGTTGAGTATATCATTTGCAGATCGGGTGATGATTGTGAATGTAGGAATTGATGGTGGGTATCCGCCCTTCAGTATCTTGCCCTTCTGTACCAGATCTAAGCCGTCCCAAGCCTGGAATCAGCACTGTTTCCCCGCCTCCACTACAGACCCTGCTTTCGCTACCCTGGTCACTCTCCCTGTCTTACAGCCATTGCCAGCTTTCTCCTTGGACAGAAGAGACTGTCTCGTATGACAGTTGCTTGGTACCCAGGGCTTTCCCTGTAGGCTTGGAGGTGTAGCGCCCCAGAAGAACGTGCGAAGGTCCGGGACGCACAGGTTCGCTCCCTTGAATCTTGGTGCCTGACCCGTCTCGCACTATTGGCACTTCCGCCTATCTTTCGCACACACGGGTTGATGCCATACCAAGGTCTAGTTCCAATACTGTTCAATTAAGCCCGAAATTCTGTTGCCTTAAGATGTCTTGACACTGGTCAAAGTTGTCAAAAAGAGGGTGTCACAGGCCAAATCGGACAAAGTAGACAGAATTGCATCTGGGGCAAAAGAAAAACCGGCTGCTACCCCCGACTTGAATGCTCTTGGGCTGGATGAATCCCGACCCCGCAATCTTACTCTTTACCATGGAGCAATTAATCGGAATACCCGCAAGCCGGTCCTGTTACAAGACATGCGCTTGGTGACCACTACCACCAAGCTAGTCCAAAGATTTCTGATTTGACAAACGTCGTTCCAGGCCTGGCGCGATCGTACCCAGAGTTGCAGTCTGCCAATCGCGTGGTGGCACTTCTGGCGGTGGACGATGGCGAAATATGGCCTGACCCAGCAGAACCATGGCGATAAAGACGTATACAAAACTGCCGGTTACCCAGATGATGCCGCCACTGACCATCTGATCCTGCAGGGCTGATAGTCCGTGGGCATGAGGTTGCAATGCGTAGTGGGAAAACAGAGGTTCCGACCGGAAGGCCAGACTAATGCCTGTGACCATATTGGCAATTTCGCCACCAACAACCAGATAGACTACCCGGGCCCAGATGGGAAGGGCAGGATGTAAACGGGGAGCGGCGGCGAGGGCATGCCACCAGAAGAGAACAAATGCCAGAAAGTAGACTCCCAAGAAAGCATCGGCTAACCAGGGGATCGGCATTAGCCAATCTACAACTGAGCTGTCATGCCACAATCCAAAGACTGCCAGAGTGCCGAGCCAAACCAGCCCAGGAGAAGTGGCCCAAATACAGACACGCGGCAGTAGGGTGAAGGATTGGCTAAGCTGGGCAATGCATTGCCGTATCGTAGTCGGGATACCGTACCATACCCTTTCGAAAGTGCGGCCATACCAGAGTAGAGGGGGCGCGAGAATGCCAACCAATACTTGCTGCAAGGAACGGGCAAACAGGTACTCATTTTTTAGCGTTGCCAAAGGGGACAGTAGGGCGATACCTAGGCACAGGATGCCCAAGCCAAATCCCATGATGTAACGGGTCTTCCTATCAGAACTGCTATTCTGAACGGTCCTGCAACCGCGACCGAAAAACCAGATGACTGCGACTAAGCCCAGAGTGGCTACGGGGTGAAATGTCCAATGCATATGGCCTGTTGCATGCCCTGTTATCGGTTGACTGGCTCTACAGGAGGGAAACAGGTACCAGAAGGACCGGGTTTCCTTCCGTACACGGCGGGTTCTCTCTGTTCACCCCTGAATATACACTGTTTCTGGAATTGTTTCTACCGTGGCGACAGCCCTTGAGGGTTTAAACAGACAGGTGCGCCAATGGTAGGGTCACATTTTAGGGAGCGAGATCGAGGCACCATCGGAAACACCCGAATTCATTGACGTTACCGATCAGGGAGGAGGTTCAAGGACACGGGCCAAGGGGCAAGGCTTTTCTGGTGGACGCCGGTCTGCAGGAGTGTATCCGCGCATCCTGCAACGGGAACGATCCGGTCAGGTTTCGAGCCTCTTTGGGAACCATGTCGCTGCCTCGACCAGTATAATAGGACATCTGAATTAACGCGAGGGATTTCATGAGGCTCCAGCTCGTTCTTACCAGGTCAATGCACGAACAGATCATTCAGGAATCCCGTCAGGGGGCACCAGAGGAAATCTGTGGTGTCATCCGGGGACGCGATGAGGTTGCGAAGGAACTGGTACCTGCGGTTAATGTCGCTTCTGAAAGGACCATCAACTACCAGGTAGATCCGGAAGTACTCATGATGCAGTTCCGTTTTGAGGAAGTAGGGGATACTATGACTGGCATCTACCACTCTCATCCGGAATCAGAAGCTTATCCTTCGGCCACCGATGCCTGGAGCGCTCACTATCCAGATACACACTATGTCATCTGCTCCCTGGCCCAACCGGAAGCAGAAATACGTTCATTCCTGTTTCGGGATATCTATCCCCAATGTAGTCTGGAGGATCTGAAGGATCAGACAGATTTTTATGAGACCCGGCCGGGTCTCTTCGCCTGTTACTTCGCCAGGACTACTGATGCTCCCCAAGCCCTGCAAGCCGAAGGAATGGAAGGGGAATTACCCCTCTATGTGGTGTACTTCCAGTCACATCCAGACGACGAACCTGAAGTCCGGTTCGTCCTGGTAGAGGAAGCCGAAGTCGTGATTGTTGACGGCAACTAGAGTCACCAGGATTCATTCCGGCATGAGATTCCAACCAAATGCATAGAGAATCTGGTACCAGACAGTGCTATCATTCAGACTCAGATCCTGGCGGGGTCAGCTGGGTATTTCCGCAGTTGGCTCTGCTATTGCTGGTTAAAACCTGAGAGAAATGGATATGGCGACTGTGTTTATTCCAACCCCCCTGCGCCGTCTGACGGATGGCACCGCCAAGCTGGACGTACAGGCCACTTCGGTAGGTGAAGCCATCCAGGCCTTGGAAGAAGCTTTCCCAGGCGTGGGCGAGAAGATTCTGGATCAGAATGGTGAGGTCAAGCGCTTCATCAATGTTTTCCGCAATGATGACGAGATTCGCGCCCTGGAAGGGCTCGCGACTCCAGTTTCAGAGAAAGACCGCATCTCTATCGTGCCTGCTATGGCCGGTGGGTGAGTTTAGGAAGAGCCAATCAGGCAAGGAGGAGGTCATGGGGCGACTCAATCGTGATCAATTAGTGGATCTGGCCAAAAGCGAGATCACTGAAATTACGGCACAGCAGTTGCAGCAACGCCGGGACCAGGGTGAGGAACTGACGGTAATTGACATACGGGAACGCGAGGAATGGGTGCAAGGCCACATCCCCCGTTCCACATTCATACCACGCGGTCATCTGGAGCTCCAGGTGGAACAGCATCAATCCGATCGGGAAAGACCGATTGTTCTGTATTGTGCGGGCGGTGTACGATCCGCGCTGGCGGCGCGCAATCTCAAGGACATGGGGTACGAAACCCCCATTTCCCTTATCGGCGGCTTCAATGGCTGGAAGAATGCCGGGTATTCCTTTACGGTCCCTGTGGTGCTGACGGATGACCAGCAGATTCGATACAGTCGGCATACCATGCTGTCCGAAATTGGCGAGGAAGGCCAGATCAAGCTTCTGGAAAGCAGTGTATTACTGATTGGGGCCGGAGGTTTGGGAAGCCCTGCGGCCATGTATCTGGCGGCCGCCGGTGTCGGCCGGCTGGGTATTGTTGACTATGATGCAGTTGACGTGTCCAATTTGCAGCGCCAGCTTTTGCATGGGCAGAAGGATGTCGGGCGTCCCAAGATCGAGTCCGCGGCGGATCGAATCAAGGACATCAATCCCGATGTGGAAGTCGAAGGCTACAACGTGCCCATTCGCAGCTTCAACGCCATGGACATCATCAATGAGTATGACGTTGTCATTAATGGTTCAGACAACTTTCCCACCCGATACTTGGTCAATGATGCCTGCCATCTCTTGGGCAAACCCCTGGTGGACGGCAGCATTTTTATGTTCGAGGGACAGGTTACCGTATACGATGGGGAAGGTCCCTGCTACCGCTGTCTTTATCCTGATCCCCCGCCTCCTGGCGAGGTGCCCAGTTGCGCCGAAGCAGGAGTCATGGGAGTGTTACCCGGCATTGTCGGGTCTATGCAGGCTCTGGAGGCGATCAAGCACCTCGTAGGGTTTGGCGAATCCCTGGCAGGTCGTCTACTCATGATCGACACGGCGGATATGACCGTACGAACCCTGAAGGTGGCCAAGAGTCCTGACTGTCCTCTCTGCGGGGTAGAGTCAGAACTTACAGAACTCATTGACTACGAAGAGTTCTGTGGATTGCCTAGTCTGGCTGCCGACGAAACAGCGGTGCCTGAACCAGCCTGAAAAACTTTCCCTCATCTCTGTTCATGGCCGAATCTGTCCAAGAGTGCGATTTGACGCATTCTGCCGTTTCGGTACTGGATCTGGTGGGCAATACGCCCCTGCTGGATTTGAGTGCGTGGGCCCATAGACAGGGCGTGTCCCAACAGGTGCGACTGCTGGCCAAGGCGGAGTGGTTCAATCCCGGTGGATCGGTCAAGGCCCGGGCTGCTTATGAGATCATCAAGGATGCAGAAGCTTCAGGTGATTTGACACCGGACAAGATTCTCATTGATAGCAGCTCGGGCAATACGGCCATCTCCTATGCCCAGATCTGCGCCGTAAAAGGGTACCGAGTTCACTTGGTTATGCCCGCCAATGTAAGCCAAGAGCGTCAGGTTTTGGTCCAGGCCTATGGAGCTGTACTGATCAAGTCTGATCCCCTGGAAGGCTCCGACGGGGCCATCCGCAAGGTTTGGCAACAGGTAGGCGAGAATCCGGAACTCTATTACTATGCTGACCAGTACAGCAATCCTTCCAATTGGCAAGCCCACTACCGCACGACGGGGCCCGAAATCTGGAACCAGTCGTCAGGGCAGGTTACTCATTTCGTATGTGGGCTGGGAACCACCGGCACTTTTGTGGGTACTGGTCGTTACCTGAAAGAACAACATCCGGGAATTGAGTTGATCTCGGTGCAACCCTCTGATGAACTCTCCGTCATTGAGGGTCTCAAACATCTGCCATCTTCGATTGTCCCCCGCATTTACGATGCCACGGTCGCGGACCGAGACATGACTGTCGATCCTGAACAGAGTTTGGAAATGACATTAACACTGGGTCATGAACAAGGTCTCTTCGTCGGATTGAGTGCAGGTGGAGCCATGGCTGCTGCCTTGGCCGTCGCCAGAGACCTCAATGAAGGTACGGTGGTAACCGTATTGCCGGATGACGGCAGCAAATATGTCAGTCTGGGTGTCTTTGGCTGAAAGTCTGAGCTGACAATATTAGGTCTGTGGGGGGCTCATTTGTGGATCAGGAAACAACTGGTAATTCTCCTTCACAGCCGGGAATTAACTCTTTTGATCTCACCGGCAAAGTGGCACTTATTACGGGTGCCTCCCGGGGCATAGGCAAGTCCATGGCACTGGCATTGAGCAGTGCCGGAGCCAAGGTTGTCCTGGTGGCCCGGAATCAGGAACCCCTGAATGAGCTGGCAGCCTCCATGCAGGCCACAAATCTGGAGGCTCTGCCCGTCTCCTGTCATACCGGTTACGATGAGCAGGTCATCCAACTGGCGGAGAGTGTTCAGGACAAATGGGGAACAGTGGATATCCTTATCAACAATGCAGCTACCAGCCCACATTTTGGCTCCGTGCTGGAAGCCGATACCGCTGTGTTTCAGCGTACTTTTAACACCAATGTGCTGGGATATCAGCGCATCGCCAAGGCTTTCGTCCCGGGCATGAAGGCCCAGAATGCAGGAAAGATCATCAATATTGCCTCGATCGCGGGGCACCGCCCAGCCCCCGGGTTAGGCGTATACGGCGTGACCAAAGCGGCCGTCCTTATGCTCACACAAGCCATGGCTCGCGAATTGGGACAGTTCAACATCCAGGTCAACGCTATTTCACCGGGCCTCATTCGGACAGACTTTAGTCGCGCCCTGCTGGAGGATCCTGAGTGGGTAGAACAGTACAAGGCGCGAACAGCCTTGGGACGCGTGGGTGAACCCCACGATCTGACCGGTCTGGCATTGTACCTTTCTGCCCCTGCTTCCAATTACACAACCGGCGAGACTTTCCTCGTGGATGGCGGTTACCTGTTGTAGCGAAGAGACAGTTCCCATCCAAATTAGTCCACGCTAAGGGCCGAATGTAGCAAGTTCAGGTTCCTCAGTCGCCAGATGGGATAGGCACAACCAAGTAAGGCAGAGGTGAAGGCCACACTGAAGGCTTTACCCAGTTCCCATGGTTGCACGCTCCATTCAAGTTGCCAGCCAAACGACCTGGCGTTGACTATGTAGATGAGAATAGCGGAAAGCAGAAGACCCAAAGGTATGGCAAGGACAATCGCACTGACGCCGAACACCAGGGCCTCCAGAACCAGAAAGAACCCAATCTGGACTCGATTCATGCCTACGGCCCGCATGGTGGCCAGTTCCCGCGCCTGATCAAGCATCATGCTCATCAGGGTCGCCAAAATGCTCATGAAAGAGACCAGCATGGCCAACACTTGCAAGGCACTTGTGATCGTAAAGGTACGATTGAACAGGGCGAGGGTGCTGGATCGCAGTTCCTGATTCAGGAAATACATCAAATCCGCTTCTTGGCGGTGGAAAATTTCCTCTAATGCAGCAGTCAGTGTCTGTGCTGGCTTGCCCTCCTCCAACCTCAGGGAAGCGGCTGAAATGTGGTGATCGTCCCATGCTCGCCGATACACAGATTCATCCAGGAAAACGGTAGGTACCACCTCGTAGGATTGCATTACCCCGGCTATAAGATAATCCGCGACTCCGTACCGAGTCACAAGAGGCAGGAAATCCCCTGCCTCCAAGTCGTACTGATGGGCGAGTGCCTGACTGACAAGAAGCGCATTTTCTCGCTTGGCCCTATCCCAGATATTGTCTTTGCCGGTAAGACGCGAAGTGTACCTGCGAGTATGCTTGGCGTCGTCGTCACTGAGTACGATGGTGTGTACCAGACCCGCAACTGGAGATCTGAGTTCCGTCTCATAGATGGTAGTGATCTGCTCTACGCCAGGCAAAGTAGCTAGCGCGGCAAGTACGGATGGCGGTATGCTGGGTAATTCCACGTCAGAGACCCCCGCCCCGGGTTCGGAAGATAAGAATGAATGACTACGATTCTGCCCGGTCGTGACATAGATATCGGCCTGGAAAACCTGTTCCATCCAATCCTCCACAGAGAAGCGGAAACTGCCGACCATAGTTCCAATGCCAATAATGACACTCAACGACAACATTAGAGAGGCGACAGCGACAGAGCTTTGCCCCAGTCTGCGTAAAGGCTGTCGCAACACCATGACAAGGAGGGATCGGTGCCCCCTTTGGGCGCTGGAGAGACAGAGTTGGACGGTTTTGCGAAGCAAGATTGGGACAAAGAAAGCACTGCCAATAAGCCAGGCGAATATACCCGCGAATGTAACAGTGAGTGGAAGCTGGGGCAGGAGCATCAACGCGCCTGTCAGGAGCAGTGACAGGCCAACAAGGTTATACCGACCCAGCGGCAAATCCGTATCCTCCACGGTACTCCACGTCCGCATGACGTGAGCTACCTCGATCCGGGTTGCGCTGTACGCTGGTACTATGGCCCCAATCCAGCTACAAGCAATACCAATCAAGATGGATTTCAGGAAAGTGGACTGCGTGGGAACAATGGTACGAACTGTCTCTACAAAAAAGAGGTCCCCATAGGATTGGGCAACAAGGTCCACCAATTGGGAGGCCAGGAGATAACCTGTGGCCAAGCCAGCGACTATTCCTATCAGACCAATGACGGTTGCCTCCACCAAAATTAGAAAAAAGATCTGGATTCGCTGCATACCCAAGCCATGCAGAATACCCAGAGTGCGGCGTTCCTTCATCACGTTGAAGTTCAGCATGTTGTAAATCAGAAACATGCTTACAACCGCCGCTAGCAAGCTTAGAGCCCCCAGGTTGAGACGGAAGGCAGCAGTCAGATTGCGAATAGCGGCTATCTGCTGGTTGGCCGTCTCGAGCTCCACCCCTGGAGGCAGCCAGTCTCGGATGCGGCCTGTTACTTCCTCTTCATCGCCTACGGCAATAAGAAGGTCTATGCGGTCAAGGGAGGTGGGCCGTTCCAGAAAGTCCATGGCATTGGAGATATCAGTTACCAACAGGTTCTCCAGTACCCCGGAAACGTCCCGTACGCCAGGATCGATATAACCCAGCAAGAGAAAATCCTGCTTCCTTTCGCGGAACTGCAGAGTCAGGGTATCTCCAGGGGTCAGACCCAATTGGGCCGCCTTTTCTTCGCTCATCAGCAAGGAATAGGGCTCCCGAATCAGAGCCAAGGCCAGGCCGGAAGCGAAGGGATTGTCAGTGGCCGACCCCAGGTAAGAACGGAAAGGTGCTTCTGTGATGGGATCTATACCGAGCAAGGTCATGGTTTCTTGCTCCAACTGGACTATCCGAACAGAGTCTGTGACGATAGGAGCACTGTTACGTATACGCAGTTGGGATCGCAGATTGAAGTAGATCTCAGCTGGTATCAGGCGGGGATAGGCTGTAATGACATGCGTTGCGTTTCCCCGTAGTGTTCGGGTGCTGTATGCCAACGCCTTCAGCGAGGAATCACTGGCCAGATCTATAGAGGTCACCATGGCTACAGCCACGGTGACTCCTGCAATCATCAGGAGGGAATTCAGAAACCTGTGCTGAACCAAGCGGCGCAGCAAAGTGATGTAAACACGGTGTGGGGCGTTACGTCTCATGTGATCCCAAAGAGTGTAACTTACCGTTGGCAAGGTGCATGACCGAATCTGCCTTGGAGGTCAATTCCTGGGCATGGGTGGCAATCAGTAGGGTAGCGCCGTTGGCGCGGCATAACTTGACGAGGATATCAATCACATTCTGGCTGTTGGCCTGATCCAGATTACCTGTAGGTTCGTCAGCCAGAATGAGGGAAGGTTCATTCGCCAAGGCCCTGACCATGGCGGCCCTCTGTTGTTCGCCTCCGCTCACGGCCTGGGGCAATGAGTCTGCTTTGCCTGCCAGCCCTACTTCCTGTAGCAGCCAACTGGCTCTTTCCACCCGCTCGGCGGGAGCGGCAGCCAGATCCAAAGGCAGAAGGATATTTTCCCAAAGGGTCAAAGTAGGTATGAGATTAAAGAACTGGTATATGACTCCTATGTGTTGCAGTCTAAAAGAGGTGCGTTCCCTATCAGTGAGTTGGTTCCAGTTTACACATTGCTCGTCACCCTTAAAGACCACATGTCCCTGATCAGGGGCATCAAGCCCGGCAATCAAATTAAGCAATGTACTCTTGCCACTGCCGGAGACTCCAAGCAAGACAGCAATCTGACATGGCTCTACTACCCAGTTCAAGCCCTGCAATACTGCAAGTCGGTCAGTACCTTCCTGATAGGACTTGGTCAAATTGTGAAGTTCAATACGAAACGACGACTGCACTTGCTTTTGTCCGTTTTCTAGTAGCCGCTGCGGGATGACGGTTTGCCCTGAGGCCGATTATATGATCAGCGGCCAATCACTCGGTCAGAAAGGGCACCCTTGTGAGGGTTGCGGGATCCGGGCAACCAAGAACGGGCGTGAGATTGTTGTCCTCACAGTCATACATCAGTGCCCAGAGAAATGGTGTAGGTTCAGGTAGCCCTGTTACCGCAAGGGAATGCTCCACATTCACCTAGCGGTAACCAGATAGGTTGCCCGCCGTATCCTGGTTCTCAGAGGATGCCTAGCCAGAGAAATGGGCGCTCAACAATCGACTCCCAGGGAAGGTCACAAATGCCCTGGCAAAGAACAGCGAGATCCCGGGTCTTGGTTCATGGTTGGCGGGACTGGTAGTATTTTGCATCACCTCCAGTTTGCAGGAATACCTATGAAGACAGATCTGGACCAACTAATGCAGGATCGTGACCTCGACGGTTTTATCGTTATGGGGGATACGTCCGGTAATCCAATCATGCAGTACCTTGCAGGTCCTATCCATCTGGAGCGGGCCGTAATTTGCAAACGTCGAAATGCGCCCCTGACGTTGATACATGGCTCCATGGAGAGGGACAATGCGGCGCAGACAGGCATGGCACTGATCGATCGGGATCAAGTCTACAATCCTTACGAATTGGTCAAGAAACATGACGGCAACAGGCTCGCAGCTCAGGTTGACTATCTCCTTCAGGTAATTGACGATTTTGCCTTGCATGGCAGGGTTGGCTTTTACGGCCAAGCCGACATGGGTTCAACCTACCTGTTGCTGAATTCGCTGATCGACAGACTGGAGAATACAGAAATCACCGGGGAATTCGCAGAGTCGCTCTTTCATAATGCGCGGGAAACAAAAGATGCGGATGAATTAACAGAGCTTGGGGAATTGGGACGTCGGACTTGTCTGGTGGTAAGTGAGGTCCAGGAGTTTCTGCAATCACATCAAGTCAGAGACGAGATCCTATTGGCCGCGGAAGATGCCCCCCTAACTATTGGGCATGTCCGGAACTTCCTTCGGCAGCGTCTGCATGAATATGAGCTCTTTGAGGACCACAAGACCATCTTTGCTCAAGGAAAAGAAGCCGCCGTGCCACACAATGCAGGAACGGATCAACAGATCCTGCGCCTGGGACAAGCCATTATTTTTGATATCTTCCCGAAGGGAGCAAGTGGCTATTTCTATGACATGACCCGCACCTGGAGCTTGGGTTACGCCACCGATCCAGTGTGGGAAGCATACCAACAGACTAAGGAACTGTTTGATCAGGTGATGGCCAATTTTAAGGTTGGGGAATTATGTAGCAGTTTTCAAGTGCAAGCCTGTGACTTCTTCGAAGCCCATGGACACAAGACCATCCGGACCCACCCCGGAACCCACGAGGGATACGTTCATAGCCTTGGCCATGGCATAGGCCTGGACATTCATGAGGGACCTAATCTCAGTCTGGACCCAGGAAACCTGACGCGACTCCAGCCAGGACATGTTATTACCGTGGAGCCTGGCCTTTACTATCCTGATCGCGGCTTTGGGGTCAGGGTGGAGGACGCAGTGGCTTTTCAGACAGACGGCACCTTGATCTGGTTAACGGACTATCCGTATGATCTGGTGGTACCAATGCCCAAGGCTTAAGATTATCTAAAGCGGACCGAGGGATGTTCCTTTGACATCTGGGTCCTGCCTCAAGTGCCTTTGACGGGGATAAAAAAACTCTCAAACTAGAAGTGGGCCGGCGGCAAGCAACTCCAACCAGCGTCATTTGGGGGCGAGAGGAAGTTCTGGTTTCGGTCAGTTGTAGAGATTGAGCAACTTTAGAGCCAGTTGCAGGCCAAAGCGAACATCCGGATCTTCGAGATCGATATACATGATCTCGGTGATGCGATTGAGACGATAGGTCAGCGTGTTGCGGTGCACCTGCAGAAGAGCCGCCGTCTGGCTAATGTTCCCATGGCAGACAAAAAAAGCATTCAGGGTGTCGAGAAGCTCTGCATTGTGGGCGGCGTCATACTCCTGCAGATCCTCCAGGGTAGTCTGGACAAAATGCTCGGTTTCTGGGAAAGTACGCAAGGAGGAAAGGAACTGGTAAAGTCCTAGGTCTTCAAAATGAGTGACAGAAGAGGTTCCCCACTTCTTGTTTACCCTTAGACTTTCCCATGCTTGCTGCTGGCTTTGAAGCCATTCCGGCAGTGACGAACGAGTAGACCCGATACCAATGTGAATCTTGCCCTGAGGACTCAGTGCCTTCAGACGCTCTACTATTTCGAGCGCTTCCTGCTTGGACTGGCGGACGTGAGTGTCGGGATCAGCCGCTGTAGGGCAATACAGAAGCAGTCCCTGGTCCCGAAAGCTGGAGAGGGCAATCATATTCCGCTCTTTCAAGACCTTAAATATAGGCTGGGGCCAATCAGGGACATGATCGGCTTCGACCATCCAGGCCGCGTGCGCCATTTCCAGGTTGTAACCCAGAGAATGACCCCGGCGGATCCAAGCTTGTTCATCAGCAATATTGGAGCCCAGCAATTCATCCAGAAAAGAGGCCCGCATCCGCTCTTCAGCGGCCCCTACAGCGTTGCGGGTCACCCAGTCCAGAGCCACAGCCGCCGCTCCTTGGGTTACGGCCATTTCCTCAATGGGAGACAATGAGGCAGGATCTGCCACCCGACGGAGCAACAGGCAAAAGCCCTGTATTTCATCCGATACGGTAACAGCGCTCATGGCTGCCTGATGATAGTCACGCAAGGGGGCCCGGGATACCAGGTCCAAAAGCTCCACGTGTTGGGGTAGAGTTTCTTGGGGAATGCGTACAGCCCAACTACGCAACTGCATAATGTTGGGAAGAATAGCCTGCAGGTGGGTACTTTCTACACGGTCAGGCGGCAAACCGGAAACCGTGACAATATGACCTGCCGAATCCAGCACTATGAAAGGCTGGTTGGTGACATGATGGACCTGAGCCGCGATAACTTTCAGGCCCCCTCCATCCAAGGTGATCTGGTTCAGTTCCCGTTGCAGATTGGCTGCCCGCTGCAGCATATAGGCAGACCGGTCAACAATCAGGCGGATAATGTCTCGTTCCACTTGGGGCAGGTGAGACTGTGCCGGTATGCTAAAGAGGGGAATGTTGATGTCAATGGCGGTTTCTCTGGCTTCTTCGCTGATGACACCCTGGATGGCAATCCCTGAGATGTGAGCCTCTTTCAAGCGAAGGATTACATGACTAAGGCCGCCGCTGGAATCGAAGACTCGCAGGTCATCCATGCTGACCAAAGCCAGTTCATTCCCTTCCAACGTGGGAAACACCGGAGGGCTCGGCCGACTGCAACAGGCCCAAAGAACCGACACCTTTAGATTGGCATCTGGTGTAATCAGTTCAGTGCCAACCGGTAGTGCCAGGTGATACACATCTTCCAGGGAAGTGGAATTCCAGTTCATGAGGAATGAGGCCGCCAACTTTAGATTGTGTTCTGGTGCTTACGGATATACGCCCCGGCAGACTTCATGCGGAAACATGCCCGGACACGAATCTGTCGTTCCCGGTAGCCAATCATCGCCCTGCAGATGGAAATCTCATAGAGAGGTCTTATCCGTCAAGTTTGCAGGAAATTATACAATATGCATAAAAGAAATGCGACTTTGAGCCAGAATGCTGTGCTAACTCTCTGCTTAAAGCGTTTGCAAACGGTACAAGAAAGGTTTTCTAGTGCATTTCACACAAAGAAAGTGGCAATCTGGCAGATCTTGCGCTCAGGTGAGTATTCCCTTCAGGTGAACAGTATCTTCGCTTCAGCATCGGCGAGTTTGCCAACCCAGTCTTGGCTGGCAATCCCTGGTTGGCTGCAAAAAGATCAAGTGGCAGCAAGCAACACGCGAGCCTTGCGCCAAGTACCGATCACGGATATTCCAGGATGTAACCGAGGCAAGAAAAGTTGCCTCGTCGGAGGCAACATGAAAATCACTCTGTGCCGAGCGAGTGAATTCTGGCAGATAACCGCTTCAGGTGGTCCCTACCAGGCAATCGACTGTTTTCACTTGGACAGAGCGTAACTAACCCCTAGACCCCATAGGATGCCCCAAACCAGGAATGCTGTCTGCATCCAAGATGGATTTTGTCCCATGGTGGGGACAACGATAAGGAAAACGGCCAAAAGACCAATTATGGCAGCGATTACGCTCCAAAGAAGGAGTTTCCCCAGCGAAACGGACCGCAGAGTAGCACCAACCAGGATGGGCCAGAGGACAGGGGAGAGAACCCCAACTCCCAGCGTACTGCCAACAGCCCCCAAGATCATGGGTACAATGCTCTTGCCGATGGAATTCGTTGCCAAACCATAACCCAGTACAGGACCAATTCCAATGATGAGCAGAGCTGCAATCAAAGTGTAAAGGTTGCCCGAACGTACCAGGAGCAAACCGATTACGGTAGCGATAATGCTGGCGACAGCCGTAAACAGCCTAACTTGCATCTCATTGGATTGGTTCTCGTCGGAAGTATCTACTGCCACTGTGAGCATGGAAAACATCAAGCTATCTCCTGCCAATACGCAAAGTGGGTTTCCACCGAACTAAATGATGCGTCATGACTGCATTGTAGCAGAACTTCCCTGAATCAGGATGCTGCCTCCAGGGTGATTGCGGGGCAATCGCATCATGAATGTGCGGCTACTGCGACAACACCTGTAGAAGATAGGTCTCATCCCAGCCGGCCTGCTTGCGTTTGGCGGCGATGTCCTCCTTGGAGGTCGGCTTCTGACGGAGCAGATTCAAGGCCAACCGACGTAGGACAGCCCTGTTGTGTGCCGCCTGATGTGAAATTAATTCGGTGCCAGGGTGGGGGAAAGTCTGACCATCCAGGCCGCAGAAACGGCGCCAGTAGCGTTGGGGCGTAGGGTGGGCCCTTGGCGCAATGACCGGTGTGACCCACCCCGGGACTGATGGGCGGTGCCGGCGTTACCGGTAGCGCCCGGTGTTCGGTACTGCGTGGCAGACCCCTGTGAGGCGTGCGCGCGGCCCGTGAAGCCCGCGGTCCCACGCGGGGGTCGTGCTGGTTGGGATTGATGGGAGCGTTGGGGCATCCCGATCGGATGGCCCTGCCGGTCGTACGGGCGTGGTGGCCCGTCGCCCCCCACTCAGCCTTGGTCCCTGCAGAGGTCACAGGGCCACCAGCCGGACCACACGGTCGGACCACACGGTGTGCGCGGGTACGAGTTCAGAGACGACCGGGAAGCCCTCCTGAGGGGCCACAGCACCAATTTGTACCCGCAGTCCGTCAGAGTCCGACAGGGACCGACCCCATCGGGCGCCGCGCCGTCACAAGTCCGGGGACAGGCTTCGTATCCCGGAGCAACGGGGTCGCCCAGGTCACCCCCAGGCGCACAGCCCTATGACGGCGCCACGCTACCCCGAGCCGACGCCGGCTGCGGGCCCGGTGATGGCTCGGGCTCGCAGTCCCACGTTACCGCGCCACGCAGGCACACCCTGTGCTGGATACCCGTCGTCCTCCCGCACATACACCATCGGCGCCCAATCCACCAAGGGTATACTGCTCAGGGGGCGAACCGCTGCAGGGTGAGTCAATCACCTTCAGGTTGCGAGGTTTTCCCCTTTAGGATCAACCATGTAATTCCACGGCAGCCGTATGTTATTCGGGCGGGGCAAAGGCAAACAGCACGCTGCCGCCTGTTACCAGAAAGACGTCCCCGGACACGGCGCTGGCTGGGCCCGTATAGCTGCCCAGTGATGGATCGAATCCCGAGGGAAATGCCATAAGGTCTTCGGTGAAGTCTCCTCCCTGGTCCAGCCCTCCTTGAATGTCCAGTGCATTGTCTGCCTGTGACTGCCACCGTAACGCGCCGTTCGCGGCAGCGAGGGCCACGACACGGCCAGACGCCGTGAAGGCATAAACCGTATTGCCTTGCCACACTGGCTCACCCACAGGACCCTCCAGATTGACTCTCCAGAGTAGTGTCCCGCTATCATCGTTCAAGGCCGTCAGGTAGGGTCCGCCAGTAACCAGCACCACACCCTTGGGACCGGGGTGAGGAGAACCACATATGCCACGAATCTCCTCCTGCTGGCCGGTGGTGGCGTCGAGAGCGACGAGTGGTTTCAAGGGGCTGCTGGAGCCGCCCCACAACGTGCCTTGCCGCAAGAAGCCTTGTCCCACATCGTAGCTGGACGCATCCTCGTCGATGTGGGATTCCCACAGCACGGTTCCCGCAGCCACATCTAACGCGTACCATGTCGGTCCACCCACTACGTATACGGCTCCCTCTGCCACCAGAATCTTCCTGCCCTGGCCCCCGGCGTGCGATGTCCAGCGAGTCTCGCCTGTGGTCCTATCGACCGCATGAAGATACGACCAGGAGTGGGCATAGACGGTGTCCTCCGTCACGATGGGACCGTCAAACTCATGGAATCCACTGCTGTCACCGCTGTTCCGCCACCGCCGCTTCCCGGTGCGCGCGTCCCGCGCCAGCATTGGGCCCCCCGTGCTGGGTTTGGTGTAGACCACGCCATTCGCTATCACCGGCATGCTAGCACGACCGCCAAAGTCATCCCGCCAAATGAGCTGTCCCTGCTCTGCATCCAGGGCCACAATGTCCCCCTCCCGGGAAACCACGTAGAGCACATCGTCATGGAGGGCCACGGCCGAGGCCCAATCCCGGAAACCGTAGGCGTTGATCAGCTGAAAATTCCACAGCTGGGTACCGGTTTTCAGGTCATAGGCCAGAACCTTGCCTGTTTCTGAATCTACGTAGCTCCCTGTCGCTACGTATACCCTGTTATCCGTTACTACGGGTGTAGTGAGAGTTCCAGGATCAGGAACGGCCTCCTCCTCCATAACCACTCTGGCCCAAAGAACGTCCACCTGGCCAACACCTGGAGGAATGATGTCGGCATTCGCGTGATCCGGGCAGCTCGGGACAGCGGCCTGACTGCAAGCATTCCCGAGAAACGCCAAGAAATGGAGGAGGCACATGATGGGCCAGAATACTGATCTGTGGTTCCGCACGCTACACCTCCATAGGGGCGAACCCCGAAAGCTGCCCGACGCGGATGACCTTGCAGGGCGCTTTGGGCTGGACATCCTCCTGGAATCTCTCTCTGAAATGGGCCTATCGGCGACGCGGCTCCGGCCTCATTCCGGCGCTACGATTAAGACCTCGCTGGGACCGTGGCCGAACGTCTCGGGGGCATAGATTTCGGCCGCCCGGGTAGAAACTGTGCAGGGGGTTGCTGGTAGGCTGTCAGCGCCAGCACGGCCTCATCCACAGCCAAGAGCACGACCTCAGCCCCGGCCACGGGTTGCTGGGCTGCGTCGGTGACTTGCACCGTGATGGCGACTTCGCCGCCCGGCACCAATTCCTACTCCTCCAGTTGCAGATCCAACGTCAGTGCGCGCATGGCCGGCGCCACCTCACCGCTGGCCCTCGCCGATGCCCTCTCGCGGGGCAGGACCGGGTCGGGCGCGGCACCGGTCAAGGCCCGCAGACACAGACTGAGCAGCCAACGGCGATACAGGGTCAGGGGACCGGCAGCAGACACAGTAGACCTACCCGCAATATAATACGCATGCACTTATCTCCTGCACGCTGCGGGGACGGCGCGCCATCAAGCCAACCCCTGCTACTTTTGTGCAGGTTGCACTCTACCTCAACCAAGGCACAAAGCTGCAGGGGGAATGCAGAGCAAACGCAAGATTGAAGGCAATAGTACGATATGATAACATTAGTTTCCATATATATCATAAATAGTCATAAATTTAATCAAAAAGGTCAAACATCAGGGCGATTGCATTCTAACTGGCTTGTAGCCTGAGCGTCAGCAGTTTGAGCCGATAGTCTGGGTCCCAGGTGGCTTTCAGACACTTGTGGGCGATGCCAAGGCGCGCTGTTGTCTCCTGTGTGAGGACATTGAGGGCGAGGTGCCGCCGGATGGCCATGAGGGGGGCTGAGGCTGTTGGAAATCCCTGGCGTCTTCCCGGAAGGCTACATCCAGGACCCAGTGCAGAGAGTTTTCGATTCCCCAATGGCCCCGGACCGCCGCGCGCAAGACCGAGGCTTGGGGTGGCCGGCTAGAGATGAAGTCCCGGGTGAGGGTGCCCTCGACACGCCGGGCGGCTTCCACCCTGATCAGCCTCTGGCGGTCTGGCTACCCCTGTGCCGGATCCACATCCGGGAGATAAGCAGGGGGTCCTAGCACTCCACAGCGGCGCGTTTCGATTCGGCCCTGGCCCTTTGCGCCCGTAGCGCACGTATCGGCCCTCGGGGCATGCCAGGGCGGCTGGTTCGTCTTGACGGCCAGGACAGAGGCGGCCTTCGGGTCCCGGATTGGCTGGGTGATCGCCTTCTAACATCCCCACCCATGGAGTCCCCGATCCCAGGTGACGATACACCCCTGCAACGCCAGCCTGGGGAGCAGGGCCGGCATGGCGGTATTCTCGTTGCTATGGTCCGCCACCGTCTGTGGCGCCAGCACCAGGTGGTCTTATTGGGCCCCGGCACTCACCAGATGAAGCGCCGGGATGCCTTGGTGTCGGTTCTGCGAATGGCGTACTGTCTTGCCATCAATCGCCACCAATTGCCCCTCAGTCAGGGTGAAAGCGGCTTGTACCCACTCCCGCAAGCAGACCTCGAAGTGGGCCGCATCCCATTGGCCTAATACCCAAATGGTATAAGTTGCAACCGAGGCCAATTTGATGTTGAAGGCTTTGCCCGTCTAGAATCACCTTTCTAGGGTTACGGCAAAGCCATTTCAGTGCATGTCCGGTCCCCTCAATTCGGTGATCGCTGCCCATTTAGTTTGGGCAAGCCCGGACGCGTACAGGTTATCCCCATAGCGGCGGATCTGTCTGGACGGATATCCATCACCAGATAACCTTAAAGTTCCGTTCAGACAGGGGAACGCAGCATAAGAAACAGTCTCGCCCAGTATGTAGTTCTCATTCGCAACAACGCCAATGTCCGTTATTTGTGGCTGTCGCAAATTGTCAGCTTTTTCGGGGATTGGTTCAATTTCATTGCTGCTACCGAACTCGTCACAATATTGTCAGGCACCGGATCAGCTATCAGTCTCTTGGTTGGAGTCAGGACTGTGGCTCCCGTCCTCGGTGCTCCTTTGGCACCCTATATAGCTAACCGTATGCGGCGGCGCACGGTTCTGATCCTATCGGATCTGTTACGAATCGCTTTTGTACTCGCATTGTTGCTGGTGGACTCTCCCCAGGAACTGTGGCTCCTGTATAGTCTCATCGGCGTGCAGGGCCTGCTCAGCGGTATCTTCTATCCCATACGTATGGCCATCATTCCGGATGTAGTGGTCAATGAGGCTGAGTTAGGGGCAGCCAACACCTTGGGTTCGCTCAGTTGGACCGCCATGATTGCGTTAGGTACGGCTTTGGGCGGCGTGGCAACGACTTATCTGGGCATTCAGGCTTCGTTCATTATTGATGCCTTTACCTTCCTCATCTCGGCTCTCCTGCTATTGCGACTTAAATACCAATCCCCCCGGGAAAGTGCGAGGAATGCAAGGCGAGAGTGGGGTACCTCTGGCAACGAAATCGAAAAGGAAGTGACTTTCGTTGATCTGCTCCGTTTTCTGCGATGCAACAAGGATTTCCTTTGGCTTGCCCTCAAGAAGATGCTTGTGTCCATTTTCAGCTACAACCCTTGCCAAGTGCTCCAAATCATGCTGAGCAAGCTTTATCCGCAGATCGGCCCCGGCTCTCTCTTGTTAGGTGTTATTTTCTCTGTCGGGGGGTTTGTCAGTTTTTTCAGTCCCATCGTAGTTCGGTTTTTCACAGGCAACGACCACAGCAAAATGCGAAAGGTCATGATGCTCGCTTATCTGGTTTCTGCGGTCGGCATGTTCATGCAGGGCTTTGTTCCACCATTTGCCATTCTGTTGCTGGGTGTTGCCTTGCGTTCCATAGGAGCCGTTATCCTCTGGGCTTTCAGTAGCCAGTTGCTGCTCAGCCTTACGCCCCACCGTATGCGAGATCACATCCTGTCATTTGAGTTCTTCATGTTGAATCTGCTTGGGGTATTGGGTGTTGCCATTCCAGAGGTATTGGTGGAACGCATGGAATTGGGCATCATGGGAGCCTTTGTAACCCTGACAGGAAGTTTCCTGATTCTGGCTGTCTTTTGGGGACTGTGGATTAAGAAAGGGGTCTTTGAATTGCCTCCAGTTCAGGATGAGTTCCAATGATAATCTGTACTTCTGAATCTGGTTAGGGAGATGTCTGGTTTTCCCGAGCAGGTGTCCGTTCGAGCCTATTGACACCATTTCCAGCATCGTTGCCCGAACTTTCACGCCGGTTCAGGGAAAAAACTGGTTTGGAGACAGCAAGGCTGGGATGGTTAAGTCGGGTGTTGTAACAAAAGACTTACATATCAGACAAGAGACGCTCTGTCGCACCGCTTTAACATGACGGTGTATGCGAGTGGGGACTTGCTACCGCCTTTCTCCCTCTACAATGAGACGAGTAGGTATGTTAGTGGGTTGCTCATGCCAAACTTGACTTGCCCAGAAGTGACTAAATTTGACAGGTAAGGCCTGATCTAGAAAGAGATTGGGGCCATTCATGAGATGGTAATGGAGATGAGGTCCTGGCGAATGGCCGCTGTTGCCAACATAACCCACCAGCGTCCCGCGCCGTATATGATCCCCAACTCGGACTTGCACGCTTCCTTGCTGGAGGTGAGCCAGATAACTGAATTCTCCCTTGCGGTGGCTTAACGCTACCGCATTACCCAGTACACGCCTGGCATCTCCTTGCATCATGGCGGGGTTTGGTACCTGGCCAGGATCCATATCTGGCATATCGAATATCACATGGGCTACTCGGGCCGAAGCAGGGGCGTATACGGGAGCTCCCCAACTAAAGTGATCCTCCACACAGGTACCTTCTCCCGCGAAGAAGGTGGAGTCAGGTCCCAACTTTACGAAATCCAGAGCGTAAGCCTGGCTTATGGGCTCGGCTTTGTGGTGGTCGGTCCAGTCGGAGCCCTGTATATTCCACCAGGTCCCGACTAGGGGGAAATGCAGGTCAGTTGCCTGCTCAGGAAACGTTATTGGAATCTGAATGACTTCATTCCAAGTCCTCTCCGACCCATATTCACTCAGAATGGCCACAACCTGTACAAGGCTGCATTTTGCATAACTGTGAAGATTGAAATAGAGGTGTTGAATAGCCAATCCAGTGCCTTCCTGAATGGATAGGTCAGGTTGTCCAGTGTGCTGCTCCAGCATGGCAGCTGTCCACCGTTGTTCTGCCAAGACCTGATGGCCATGTAACAGGGTGATGGCGAGGCCCTGCAATGTGACTGTACCCTTGAGTGCCGTTACGCCCAGAGCGAACACCAGTTCCTGCCGTGGTCCAGCAAAATGAGGAAAAGGCAAATGATCGTAAAAGGCAGCAAATAGATGTGAGGGACTGCTTTCCAGCAGCACTTGGCATTGCTGTTCAGACATACACGAAGACACAGCAGGAATGGAACCTATTTGCCGTTTTCTTCATTGACCAGTAACACGAATTGTGCAACCAGGGCCTCCGTATCTTCCGCCCTCTCCGCGGCCTCCTGTAACATTTTCTGACCATGTCGCCAAACGCTGGTCATTTCAGCTCGATGGGCCATATGGTGGGCCATCGGCAGTAATTTCCGGAATTCCTGAACCGGTTCGGAGCCAACTTTCAGGTTCTGCTGGACAGCAGGGAGACGGTGAGCCGTCTCTATCAGAATCTCTTCTGAATCGGACAAAAGCAAGGCAATGTGCGCACTGGTCAGCCTTTGCTGCTCTGTCTGGCCGGCAATCAGGTAAACGGCTTCAGAGGTAAGCCAGGGCCGGGCTGCTCCTGCAGGCCCTGAAGGAATATCCCGTATCCGCAACGCATCCCCGATGGCTTGGCTGACTTCTGCCAGGCTCCAGGGGCCATCTATGAACAGGGGCAATTCCTGATCCAGGAAGGATTGTTTCAGTTCCTCATAATCCTGACTGACATGGATACCGGGGCTAAGGTGGGCGGCCTTGAGCCAGGAAAGGAATTCAGAGGCCCCCGCAGACTGGTCCAGAACAACGCGAAAACCGGCGTCAAACATCACTCCGCCAAAAGCTGGAAAACCCCATGAGAGATGGAATAGATTGTTATATAAACCCAGGAGAGGCTGTTCAGCCGACTCGGCCATTTCCAGCAACTGGTCCGTGCTATCAGGGACACGAGACCAAGGAATCAGTTCGGTGTTTACATACAACATAACTGTTTCAGCCCAAACTGGCAAACCCATGAGCTGGCCGTCATGGATAAGGCCAAAGAGGGCTGGTGTTACAAAACGGGCGAAGTCGTCCTCATTCACCACATCATTGAATGGGGTAATTAACTCATCGGCTTTCAGTTCAGGGTACCAGGAAGCAGGGGCCAGCAAGAGCTGCGGTCCATCCCCCGCCAAGATAGCATTAAGCAATTGGGTGGGCACCTGATGGGCCTCCACGAACTGGGGAGCCAATACTAACCGGGGATAGGCCGTATTGATGTGTTCCAGGATGGCCAGGAGCGCCTGGTAATCTTCCCCCGTCCAGGAGTGCCAGATCAAATAAGTGCCTGAAGAAGGGGTATCCTCGCTATCCGGTTCAACTGGCACTCCGGGGGACGGGGTCTGGCGAGTTGGTGTATCAGATTCTCCCGGTATGGCAGGAGGCGCACAACCGGAAAGTATGCTGATCACGATGAGCCATACACCAATGGTTCCGACCCATTTTCTGGGCCGGGAAAGGCACAGGGACAACGAGTCCAATTTCCGTGACTTAGGTGGCATCGGAGCTCTTTGAAGTTGACAAGTGACCAAGGAGTGCTGTGACAGCCAAAGCGTAACCATGACTCCCAAAGCCACTAATTTGACCCAGGCAGGCCGGTACGATCACTGATTTGTGACGAAATTCATCACGGGCATGTATGTTGCTCAGGTGGACTTCCACCGTAGGAATCCTGATAGCCTTGATGGCGTCGTGGATGGCGTAGGAATAATGAGTGTAAGCGCCCGGGTTAATGACGATGCCTTCCGCCCAGTTTCGTACTTCGTGCAGAGCATTGATTATTTGGCCTTCCACATTGGACTGAAAGAAGCGCAGTGCATGCTCCTGATCGAACATCCTCTGTAGCTCTGCCTCGATTTCAGCCAGAGTGTCGTTGCCATAGAACTGGGTTTCACGAGTACCCAGCAGGTTCAGGTTAGGGCCATTGACAATGAAGACGCGGGCCATGGTGAAACTCAGGCGTCAGAAAGGATGTAGTACCAGGCATCCAGAACAAATGAATCGCCTGGATGATCAATGATGTGGACGGATTCGATATCGTCCAGGACCACAAAACGCAGGCGGGAGCCCTGCCGTTTCTTGTCGGTTGCCATCGCATCATACAGTACTTCTGGATCGTAACGTAACCTATCCTTCTCCGATACAATCTGGTGAACCCGGGTTGGCAAACCCATTTTGCGCACGAGTCTCTCTATGCGGTCAGCCACCGTCTGGGAGCATCGTCCCAATTGTACCGACATATGGGCGGCGGCCACCAGACCGGTACCTACAGCCTCTCCGTGCCGTATCTGGTAGTCACTTACCCGTTCCAGGGCGTGGGCGAAAGTATGACCCAAATTCAGCACTGATCGGCGTCCCTGTTCATAGGGATCTTCTTCCACTATGTCGATCTTGACCTGTATTGCCCGGGTTAGGACCTCAGTTCTCCGATTCAGCCCATCCGTTTCCAGCATTGCCAGAAGAATGGAATCGCTAACCAGGGCATGTTTGAGCACTTCCGCAGATCCGGCAATGACTTCCGCAGGAGGCAGGGAATCCATCAGGCAAGGATCGATCACAACACCAATGGGCTGCTTGAAGGCCCCCACCAGATTCTTGCCTTCAGGCAGGTCAACACCGGATTTGGCACCGACTGCGGAATCCACCATTGAGAGAACCGTGGAAGGGACCGGAAAGTAGGGCACCCCACGCAGATACGTTGCTGCCAGGAATCCTGCTACATCCGTGACTACACCACCTCCCAGAGCGACGATGGCGCTCGAGCGATCCAGATTGGCTTTGACACACTGGGAATACAGATCCTTGACGCTGTCCAGGACTTTATAGCGTTCTCCTTCGGGCATAGTAAACAGATGCGGGGTATAACCCGCCTCCTGCAGACTATCTTCCAGTGTGGACTGGTATAGAGCAGCAATCTGCGGATTTGTGACAATTCCCACATCAGTCTGGCGCAATCCACATTCTTGCATTGCAGCGCCCGTCTGCTGCAGCATGCCTTCCCCTACCCAAATGGGATAGACGTTTTCTGGACTACGGATCTGTAATTTCGGAACGTTTTCATTCACAAGCGGCATCACATGTCCCTATACGTTCATGGCGGGTATCAATCATCACAGCTCCAAACACTTCCGGATTTCGCTGACCACGCCGGCAATGTCAAGATGGGTAGTATCCACCTGCAAGCCAACTGCATTGTACTGGGGGGCCCGTGCCGCCAGGAGCGAGGAAATACGTTCTGATCGGGATTCACTGGTACTTTCCAACAGAGGACGGTGAGTTTCCGTGCCAACCCGCTCCAGAATCTGTTGCGGCGAAGCTGTAAGACAGATCAGAATACCAGTCCTCTCGAGAATTGCCCTGTTGCTGGGCTGAACGATGGTGCCGCCGCCAGTTGCGATAACGACTGACTTGCGCTGGGCGACCTCCTGGCATGCTTCCGTTTCCAACTTGCGAAAGGACTCTTCGCCCTTGCGTTCGAAGACTTCCGAAATCGAACAGCCGGCGTGGGTCTCAATTACATCATCCAGATCCACAAATGGCCACCCCAGGGCACAGGACAGTGCTTGCCCAACCGACGTCTTCCCCGTACCCATGAAGCCTGTGAGAATGATATTGCTATCTCTGGGGGACATGCGGCATCAAGAATCTGGGAACAATCGAAACAGATCAGGATCCGTATAACTAGCCTGGTGCATCAGCACAGCATTCATTAGTTCAATGGCCATGCGGGATTCCAGTGTAATGCCGGCCCTAACTCCCACGCAGGGATCGTGACGTCCCTTGCGCAGTTGGAAGTCGATCTCGTCGAAACCCTTGGTCACAGATTCCTGGGGCAGCACTATAGATGAGGTGGGTTTGAAACCTACGGTAAAGGCCAATGGATTTCCCGTAGTAATGCCTCCCAGCAGACCACCGTGATGATTGGTCTGGTATCCCTGTCGCCGAATGGGATCGTTATTTTCACTCCCCCTTCGCGAAACTACCTGTTTGCCAGATCCCATCTCGCAGGACTGGACGGCATGTAATCCCCCTAATGTACCCATCATGCGTAGCTTTAGGCTCTGATAGAGAGGATCTCCGACCAACGGGGGCGGATTGACAGCCACTACCTCGATCGCTGCTCCCAGCGAATCCCCCTGGATCCGCGTTTCCTTGATTAGCTCTCCTGCCTGCCGGGCGAAACTGGCGTCCAGCGTGTGCAATTCGTGTTCCACCAATTGGTTCTCCAAGCTCAAGATATCCGCATGGGACACAGGATGAGGAAGCAATTGGGTTTGTTCCAACAGAGAAATATCAGTCTCTAACGGTCCGATCTGGCATATGGAAGAAAGAATCCTCGTACCGAAATATTGAGCCAGATACATCCGGGCTACACTGCCTCCAATGACATCCGTGACAGTGGATCGATAACTGGAACGGCCTCCCCCACGGAAATCGGTAAATCCCCGGGATTTATAGTGCTTCACCAGATCCGTATGGCCGGGTCGGACTTCCCCGCGCAGGCCCTTGAACTGGTCATAATGTTCGGACCGACGGCTCCGGGAATACACAACGGCGGCTAAGGGTTCCCCGGTAGTGAAGCCTGCACTGTAAGTATCAATAGCTTCATCCTCTGGATCCCGGGAGCTAAACAGTTTCGGACCTTCCAGCAGATCCTCGTCCTGATACAGTCCTGCCAGCCAATAGACCTGATCGTCTTCCCGGCGGGGGGTGCCATGGCGACTGCTACCCGGTCGGCGACGATCCAGATAGGCCTGAATCGTTTCCCGTTCGAGATGTAGGCCTGGGGGACAACCAAAGATAATTGTCACGATAGCCGGGCCATGCGATTCCCCTGCTCCTGCTACAGCATACAGAGGTCCACCCAGGATTTCCACGTTTTCTGCTCCTGCGGCAAATTAACCGTCCGTCACTCGGTTTCTATGGACTCAGAACCTGTTTGTTTGGCGTTGGCAATGAAAGCGCGAACGGCGTCCTGGTCCTTGCGTCCTGGCTGTGCTTCCACGCCACTGGAAACATCCACGCCCCAGGGCTGGACCTGCTGGATGGCGCTGCTTACATTGGTGGGGGTGAGACCACCTGCCAAGAGAATCTGAGGGTACCGAGAACAAAGCCTGCGTGCGAGATCCCAGTCTGTCTGTTTGCCGGTTCCTCCCCACGCGCCCTCTTCATAGGCATCTACCAGCAACTGCGGGCCTTCCGGGCCACCCAAAGGAGCGAACTGCTGAGCCTCCGCCAAAGCAGCTTCTTCACTGGCAGGACGAATGGACTTGAAGATGCTGACGGGCAAATTTCTGAGAACTGCAGGCGAATAGGTGCCATAGATCTGTAGCAAGTCCACACCCGCCTGACTGGCGGTGCGAGCCAGTTCCTCAGGAGAAAGGCCTACACAAAGTCCAACGGTACGAACGTGCCCCGATTGAAAGCTTTCTTGCTCTTGCAATTCTCCTATCAGGCGTCGAGCATTGGCAGGTGGCAAGTATCGGGATGAAGGGGGATAAAAGACAAATCCCAGCAGGTCGGCCCCTGCCTGACAAGCGCAAACTGCATCCGCTATATTGGTGATGCCACAAATCTTGACTCTCATGACACGGTCAGGGTCGAAAGTATCCATCTGCTTTCACATCAATTAGAGGCAGGTTCCAAAGGTACCAATGACCCAGCTGCCACGAATTCGCGGACCTTGCGTTCGCGGCGTGACTGGGGCAAGTTGCTGAAAGTCTCGCCCACCAGGATGGCGTCACATCCGATTTCTGCCATCGTCTTTACATCTGCCGCCGTCTTGATGCCGCTTTCACTGACCAGCAACCGGTCTGCAGGGATGGCTTCCCGTAATTGGCGGGTTGTATCAATGTCGACCTGGAAGGTACGCAAGTTGCGGTTGTTCACCCCGATAATTCTGGCATCCAGAGTAAGGGCCCTGTCCAGCTCTACTTCATCATGGACCTCAGTCAGAACCTGCATGCCCAAGTCATGGGCCAGTTGAGTCAGTTGCCGGAAGTCGCTGTCACTCAGCACCGACATGATCAACAGGAAAGCGTCGGCTCCGGCAGCCCGACTTTCATAGACCTGATATGGATGAAAAATAAAATCTTTCCGGAAGACCGGAACCCGGCAGGCCTCCTGCTCCAGCCTGTTCCCTATCAAATCCAGATATGCCAGGTCACCCTGGAAATATTTCCTGTCCGTAAGACAGGAAATGGCGATGGCACCACCCTGAACGTAGGCCAATGCCATTGCCGCTGGATCCCATTCCCGGGCGATGAGTCCACGGGAAGGACTGGCACGCTTAACTTCGGCGATGACACTCGCGCCAGCGTCACGGCGCAAAAAGCCGGCGAAATCCAGAGTCGGTCGGGCTACTTGCGCCAGAGCCATCAACTCAGCTTCAGGAATATGGGTCTTGCTTGCCTTGACCTCCTGACGTTTGGAGGCCATGATTTCATCCAGGACCTTGCCCTGAAATTTCGCAATATCCAGCTTGGAGTATTTCATGCAACAAACTCCTGGCTCTTGGCAATGTATTGATCAAGTATATGCAAGGCAGCACCATCATCAATGCTGGCCTCTGCTTCAGGGATATGGGTAGCAATGTCACCATCATCGGTGGCAAGAGCCGCCGCCGCATTCAGTACAATCACATCCCTCATGGGGCCCTTTAAGTCCCCTCCCAGAATGCGACGGGTAATTTGGGCGTTTTCTTCTGGATCTCCGCCCTGGATATCGGCCAGATGCGCCCGGGAGAAGCCGAGATCTGCGGCGTCCACGCGGAAGGAACGGATCTCACCATTAAGCAGATGTGCTACCTCATTGGGACCAGCCAGTGAAAATTCGTCCATGCCTTCCGCTCCGTGCACTACCAATGCCGAACGTTTACCCACTTGCTTCAGCATGGTGGCCAGGAACGCGAGCAGATCCGCACTAAATACTCCCATCAGGATATTGGTCGTGGGAGCCGGATTGGACAAGGGGCCTATCAAGTTAAAGATGGAGCGAATCTCTAACTCCTGCCGGGCTTTGCCCACAAATCGCATGGCCGGATGGCAATGCGGCGCGAAGAGAAACACGAAACCTACTTCTGCCAGACATTCAGCTACCTGTTCCATCGTCAGGTCTACATTGGCACCCAGAGCCATAAGCAGGTCGGCTGCGCCACTGCGACTGCTGGCTGCCCGGTTCCCGTGTTTGGCGACTTTAATCCCGGTACCAGCGACCACCAATGCCGCCGTTGTACTGATGTTAATACTGTGGGAACCATCCCCTCCCGTGCCTACCACGTCCACGAGCGGATTCAGGTCCCCAGTGGCGGGAAAGGGAGTAGCATGGGCCATGAGCGACTCGTAGAATCCCGTAATTTCCTCTACGGTCGGACCTTTCATGTTCATGCCTACCAGGAAAGCTCCGATCTGGGCGTCTGTGGCTTGGCCTGACACCATGGCGCTCAAGACGTCTTTGGCACGGGGACGATCCAGGTCCTGAAAGGCCATGACCTCCCGGATCGCCTCAGAGAAATTTACTTCGGTACTCATGGTGTGTTTGCTCCTGTAAAAAGCGGGACTGGAAATCCCAGCCGAGAATGGTAAATGTGGGCGAGATGTGTAACTTCGCCGCTCTCGAAATCCAGATCCAGGGTCCGGTTGACATCCGCGAGACATTGCTCGAAGGCAAGATGCAGTAACGTATTGGCCCCCGCCTGCTCTGAAGCAAATTGTCCGCTGGTTGGCAGAAGGTGCAACAGCAAGTCCATGAAGGCTGCAACTGGCAACATCATCTCATACAGGCGAATCCGGCCCGACAAGGAAGGTTCACTCATCAATTCGAGATACTGGTCTTGCCATGACTGACGAGCCAGATCAGGGACTCCGCGCAATACATGGATCAGCACGTGTGCCACTTCACGGGCCGGGTCTCCCAGGCCGGCCAATTCCCAGTCCACGAACCGCAGTCCCTGCTTGCCGACCAGACAGTGTTCAGGATATACATCCCCATGTACCAAGGCAGGTAGTGCCGGACTCGTTTCTTCCAATTCCGCCTTGACCTGGGATTGGGATGCTGATAGAACATGGCGTAAAGCAACAGTCAATTCATCCGGTGACTGCGAAGTCAGCCATGAATTCACTTGCCGATGGCTTCCCTGCATCAGATTCCATTGATAGTCAGGGCTTACAGGATGGGGTGACAGTCGGGCATGTCCGACCGTATCCTGGCTATGCACCTCTGCCAGGGCGAACGCCAGTTGTCGCCGATGCTCTGTTGCCAATGGATCGAGCAGAATTCCCGAATCCCAGTGATATAACATGATCTGTCGGGATAGGCCGGTGGGATAGCGCTCAAAAGAAATGGGCTGTGGAGCCACTCCCCGACTGGCTGCCGCCTCCTGATTGTTGAACTGCCGGCGACCTCTCGCCTGGCCTGCATCCAGAAACATCTTGAGGACTACGTCCTGCTCCCCCGATAATACCCGCCATAGGGCATTCTGGTCTCCGGACAGGGCCTGAACCGACTCTACGGTCTTACCATACAAGGGGCTCTGGGATGAGTCCTGCAAATATGTCACTACATCTGCAGTCAAAGAAGCCTGGTGGTCATCCATATCGGTCAAGGAGTGGTATTGAGGAAATTCTGAAGGAGATCGTGTCCCTGTTCCGTAAGAAAGCTTTCGGGGTGGAACTGGACCCCGAAAATAGGCTTGTCTCTGTGGCGCAGACCCATGATTTCCCCTTCTGCCGTCCGGGCCGTTACCTCAAGTTCCTCCGGAACTGGTTCATACACAATCAGGCTGTGGTAACGGGTTGCGGTAAAGGGATTACGAATACCGCTAAACAAGCCCTCCCCATTGTGGTGTATCAGGCTCGTCTTGCCATGCATGATGCGAGGTGCGTTCGACACCTTGCCGCCGTGCACATGCCCAATGCACTGCTGCCCCAGGCAGACTCCCAATACAGGGGTAGTGGCTCCCATGGACAAAATCAATTCATTGCTGATACCGCTGTCTTGCTCCGGTGTACCCGGGCCCGGACTGATGACGATATGACTTGGTGCCAGATCCTGGATTTCCGACAGGGTCGCCTTGTCATTGCGGAAGACCTTGAGATCAGCCCCGAGTTCGCCCATGAACTGCACCAGGTTATAGGTGAAACTGTCGTAGTTGTCGATTATGACTATCATCATTCCCTCATGCCGACTGCTTCTGTCTCTTGGTGTATTTCTCAGAACTGCGCCGAATACGGTTCCAGATGCCTGATAACCCCATGGCTTTTTTCATGTCCTGCAGGGTTTTTCTGGCTTCTGCCCGAGCTCGCTCAGTACCGGTCTCCAGCAGATAGTCAACATAACCGGTCTGGGCAGAATATTTGTCCCGGCGTTCGCGCATGGGATCCAGGAAATTATTGAGGGCCTTGGCCAGTTTCTCCTTAACTTCCACATCCCCCACCGTACCTGCACGGTACCGTGTCTTGAGATCCTCTACCTCGGCTTTGTCAGGATTGAACTGATCATGGTAGATGAAAACCGGATTCCCCTCTACCGTACCCGGGATGTCGGCCCGAATCCGGTTGGGATCCGTGTACATGCTCATTACCCGCTTGTTTACGGTTTGGGTATCGTCACTCAGAAAGATGGCATTGTTGAGGCTCTTGCTCATCTTGGCGTCGCCATCGGTTCCCACCAGCGTACCGCCGATGATGTAGGCTTCGGGAATGGAGAAAACTTCCCCGTAGGCCGTGTTGAAGCGCCGGGCAATCTGACGGGTAAGTTCGACGTGGCTTTCATTGTCCTGTCCCACCGGTACCAGATCCCCCTTGGGCATAAGGATGTCAGCAGCCTGCAGGACTGGATACCCTAGCAGGTTATACGGAATCTGATCCATATTGGCATCGGCCGCCATAGTCTTAATCGTAGGCAACTGCTGTAACCGCTCCATGGTGATCAGGCTACTCAGCAGCAGCTGCATCTCATAGATTTCGTGCACGGCCGACTGCAAATAGAAAGTGACGGCATCGGGATCAATGCCGATAGCCAGATGATCCAGCACGATGGAACGAGCATTGTCCGCAATGGCCGCAATGCTTTCCGCATCCGGTTTAGTGGTCAGCATGTGCAGGTCCGCGACCAGGAAGAAGCATTCATATTGATCCTGAAGCTTGAGACGATGCTGATGGCTGCCTACAAAATGCCCCAGATGCAGTTGACCTGTAGGCCGGTCACCAGTCAGGATGCGCTTGCGTTGATTCGACATAATTAATACTCCGTTCAGTGTTGCAGGGCGTTTTCCGCCAAGTCGACAGATACGGTCAGAGCCCGCATCTTGTTCATGGCTTCCTGGTATTCATACGCTGGTTCACTGTCAGCCACCAGACCGCCCCCTGCCTGCAGAATACAGGTCCGTCCCTGCATGGTGATGGTACGAATAGTGATACAACTGTCCATGGTGCCGTCATAATCCACATATCCCACGACACCGCCATACGGACCTCGGCGCTGGCCTTCCAATTCCTCTATGATTTCCATGGCCCTGATCTTGGGGGCACCACTCAAGGTGCCGGCAGGCATGGTGGCGCACAGGAGATCCAGAGCATCCATGGCGCCTGCCAACTGGCCTTGTACATCGCTGACTATGTGCATGACATGGCTGTAACGCTCGATCTGCATGGCATTTGCGACCCGGACACTGCCGTATGTGCAAACACGCCCCAAATCGTTGCGTCCCAAATCAACCAGCATGATGTGTTCAGCCCGTTCCTTGGGGTCCTGCAGGAGATCCTCCGCCAACTGATCATCCTCTTCCGGTGTTTCGCCGCGCCAACGGGAGCCGGCAATGGGATGCAGGGAAGCACAGCCGTCTTCCAGGCGAACGTGCATTTCCGGACTTGATCCGACGAGACGCAAGGGCTTGCCCCGGATGCCAGGTACCTGCGAAAAGTCGAAGTAAAACATGTAGGAGGAGGGGTTGATCATACGCAACGCACGATAGAGGGTGAAGGGATCCGCTTCTGTAGCCCGGTTCTGGCGCATGCTCAGAACCCCCTGAAAAATATCTCCGGCCACAATGTATTCCTTGGTTCGACGCACCATCGCCGCGTGCTCCTCACGGGTATGGGAACATTCCCAAGAGGCAGGATTGTGCAGGACTGGTAAGGCAGGTTCGGAAAAGGGCGCATGAATTCGATCCCGAATCGATGCGATTCGCTCACAGACTGAAGCGTACTCGGCTGCAAGATCATCGGCTTGCAGGTTCAGGTTGACCATGACCAGCAAACGGTGTTTCACATGATCGAATACCACGAGTTCGTCCGTGAACAACATCACCATGTCCGGAGTGTCAATCTCGTTCGCGGCTGTCTCGGGCAAGACTTCGATGAAACGCACCATGTCATACCCAAACATGCCTACGGCACCACCCCGAAAACGAGGCAAGTTGGACAAGGGTACGGGCGTCTCCCTGTCCAAATAGCTCCGCAAGACCGTAAAGGGATTACCCCTCACATGGGTTAGAGTGCCATCCGCTTCGCCGATGGTGATCTTGTCTTTGTAGGCTGTAAGTGTTCTTGATGGATTGAGGCCAATGAAGCTGTAACGACCGAAGCGTTCTCCCGCTTCGGCGGATTCCAGCAGAAAACAGGGTTCTGCCACTTGGTTCCCGGTGATCTGACGCGTTTCTGCTCGGCGGCAAAGCTTGAGGAATATGGATACCGGTGTGTCCATGTCCGCCGGAATTTCACAATGGACCGGCAATTTAGTGCCCTTTGCCTGGTGTTGACGAACAATGTCCAGGGATGGTGCAATAACAGTCATGAATCCTCCCAAACCAAAAACCCCAAGTGTAGCTGTGCATGCAACACTTGGGGACGAAGTCTTGGGACCACCGCGGTGCCACCCCTGTTTAGTACAGTGTCCAAGGGAACCGTACTCACTCTGCGGGAACGGGATCCAAGTCCGATTCCCAGCGCCCTGATAACGGATGCGTTGCCGGCTTGCCTACTCGGGGAACCCTTTCAGCGCACAACTCGTTGGTCCATTCATCGCCCTTATGCGTAGCTCCCTTTCCACCTGCTGGGAGTTCTCTGGACGCTGACCAGGCGACTACTAATCCAAGTCACAGTTTTTATATGACTTTTCAGTTGCGCCAAGCATATTCCATGTTGGCAGATTTGTCAAAACTCAACCTGCCCCTATCCATGCCGGTGACAGCAGGATTACCGAATGGAGCTGCCTCCCCCTACGTGTGGCGTAGGAGATATTGATGGTCCCGGGCTAGGTCTGATCCCTCACGGGCAGAGGGAGTGCATCAGGGTGATTCACTGGCTGAAGCTGACTGGAAGCGCTGGTAAACATCCGAGATTTCCGGCCACTTGGACCAAGGAGTCCGATCCAGTTCCTGCACGAAGGCAGCATACTGGTCCATGTCGCACAGCAGGCAAGCCAAGTTCAGCAAGTTTCTCCGTTTCTCTTCCCGTCGTCCTTCCTGCCGGAAATAGAGCCATTCGCCTGTAGCCGGATGCTGGCACTGAAAGCCCTGTACCGGATGGTTCTGGACGTGCGTCTGCAAGAGAGGGGACCACGCTGTCGCCGTGTCACCCACTTCGTGGAAGACCCACAGGCCGTTCTCGGCTCGTTGGTATCCCTTCAGGGGCGTCTGGTGATAGGGGTCGCCAATCCAGTACTCCTGCACTCCCATCGCTTCATAGGTATCCGGGTTGTCGGACAGGTCTTTGTCGGTGGTGGAATCGGACAACCATTCCAGGACCAGCAGAGGGGCCCCATCCACGGGCCAGGAAAAGGACTTGCGACCGTGAATGGCGGTGCCGGCGGGCCAGAGGGCCAGATCCGGCTCGATGCGATGGCGGGCCCGGAACTGGGCTGCGGTCGCGGGAAGGCTCTCCAGATCCCGGATCACGACCTGCAGGACACAGGGCCAGTCCCAGCCCTGGAGGCGGAGGAAATAGTCCAGATTGTTCTTGGCCAGGGTGAGGAATTCGCCGTGTTCCACGGAGGGGGCCAAGATTACATCATCCTCAATGTAATAAGGGTCGGTGGTGGACCAGTCACTGTACTCATAGCGGTCGAGGTCGTAGGTGTAGTCGGGATCGTAGTGCCGCAAGGCCTGCAGCCACGCCGGATGGGTCGGATTGGAGGCAGTCGTCGCTGGTCCAGTGGCGGCGACCAAGTCAGAGGCAGGAGACATCAGGCATTTCACTTGCCGCAGGGTACCAGTGCCAATAGTGTATCACACGCGATCACAGCCTCAGTCTCAGGGTAATTACAAGAGCGACATGGTTCTGGCCTCCAGCCGCTACTACAGCAACAGCCGTCCCCCTGAAGCCTGCAGCTTATTGTGGGGTACCGGTCCCACTGAGGGATTCAGAACTCCCTGCATCAGGCCTTGGCTGTGATGTTCCGTGAGGAAGACTGCTGGGTCCGCCGGAGCCACGAGCCGCGCAATTGGGCAAATTGGCGCCGCCTGGCCTGTGGGTTGCTCCGCCAGGATAGACGTAACTGGTCAGTTACGTCTGCAAGTGCCTCCGCACGGATCGTGATCAGACTCCCTGATGAAGGTCTTGGGAATTTAGCAATCTGGCGATCGCCCTAGCCTCAGTCCTCCAGCCCGACCGAAGCCACACCTGAGGACATTAGTCTCAACGTGCGCATTCCCGATGGGATGTGGATCCACACATCGATCTGCCCCTGCTTCCGTTTCCTGTGCCCTAAAGGGAAGGGCAAGTCTGGCTGGTCTTTGACAGCGCCATGTTCTCGTAGCTCCCTTTCCACCGACCGGGAGTTCTCTGGACGCTGACCAAAGCAATTACTATTCCAAGTCGCAGTCAATAGGACATGTAGTTGGGCCAAGCTTGGGCCATGAGCTGAAAAAGGACAAAATCTGGTGGAACTTTACACAAGCCATGAACTGAGAGGACGCTTCAACAGCCTGGACTCCATGCCAATTCCCAGGCGCCGGGTAGTGCGTGCCTGGACTCCACAAGCGAGTCTGAAGGGCCAGTTGAGAAGGTCGCGGAGCGACTCTGCAAAGCCTGATACGTAGTCAGCCACATACAATTTCTGTGTGTCTGCCCTACTTTTCAGAGTGTGTTGCCCCGTCTGCAGGCTTCGTTGGCGTGCATTGGAAATCGGTCCACCAAGAAGCGATGAAGCCGAACCTTGCCTTCAAAGTAGACGCTGAATTAATACTATGTGCCAAGCGGTCCGGGTCGTATTCCTTTCAGTACTCATTGAGCAGTCCCTTTGGGACGCAGCAGGATAATACACATGTCCTTCGCGATGCGGTATTGTGGCCAGTTTCGGATGGGGAGCGAGATGACCTGCGTTAGGCCGTTTGGCAAGGAAATACCTCCGTTGTTACTGCTAGACGCCGATGTTCTCATTGACGTCGCTCTGGAAAGCTGCTGGCTGGGCCAGTGATAGCGCTGTGGGCGCGAATTGAGCATGACCGGATAAGCACACGTATCGCTAGGCGTACGGCGTTACATGGAAATTCCCCAGTGCGTGGAGGAGTAAGCTAGCATCGCAGCGGTCCGTTTTGTGGTGAAGGAACCTACTGGTACCCAAGTCATCCGATATGCAGTGGAGCGGTGGAGGGTGGACTTCGGGGACGCTCTGCCAAAAACTGTTGCCTGTGCTGGCAGGTCACGGTCAGTCATGAAAAGGAACATCAGAGATTGAGAATCCCTGTCCATCTGTGCCCTTGATCCTCAAGTGGCACCTTTTGAGCCGTTCAGATTACATAGGGCTGTTACGAGCACTAGCCGTCTCGCAACGGTGGCCACAACGGCCCGTCGGGATGGAGACCGAGCCAAAGGTCATCAGGAGGTGACGAACCGGGTCACAGGCCGAATTGGGAAGGGCCTGGCCTGTAGGATTATGGCGGCGGGGTGGTGCGGGAGGCAGCCTCCACTAGGGTCAGCAAGAGGGTCAGATGCTGCGCAGACGGCTGCTCCTGCAGGGCGTGCAGGACATCGCCCGGCTGGGGGATCTGTGCCGGGGGCAGAGAGGCCAGCTCCTGTCGGCATTTGGAGGCCAGGGTTTCCTGATCGGTAGGTGTCAGGAAGAAGGCGGTGCTGGACAACAGGGCCTCAATGGCGTTTTGCACTTGACCCTCGATGAGGCCCTGGGCATGACCTTCGGTATGACCGGTCTGATGACCTTCTTGTTGGCCCATAGCCAGGGCCTCGCCAATACGCGTAAACCACCAGTCTCGTCTGGCGGGATCCCAAATTTCCAGTTCTGCCCGGTCATTCAGACGGACGCGTGTGCCCAGCCAGGGACTGAACAGGGAACCGTCGGAGTTCGGCGGCACCAGGTGCCACCACACGTCGGGCTTCTGCTGCGCCGCCACCGCGGCCAGGGAGGGTGTATCTTCTGTCCGCAGGCGCACGGTAAGCGTGTCACGAGTTTCCGCTCGCAGGTCATAGAGCCAATGCTCGGTCACGCCCATGCGCGCGTAGATGAGCAGTTTGTCACTCTGGTCCAGATCTGCCGTGGTGGCTGATAAGGCCTCGTATACCAGGGTGGGGGCACCGTGTTCGGCGTATTGCACAGTGCCCTGGGTGAGCTTCTCGGCCGGCATCCCGGCCCGGTCCCAGATAGCCAGGTCCGGCACTATGCGGTTGGTCAGGCGGGTGCCGTGGGTGAAAGCGGCGATGCCGTCAACGCCCGTATCATAGGTCAGCAGACAAGCGCGTTCTTGGTACCAGACGTATTCCTGGAGATTGGACTTGTGGGTGGTGGATTGGAGACCATGACGCAGATCTTGCATCAGTGAGACATCCATTTCCATGATGAGAGGATCCTCGGTGTAGCCCAAGCGCCGGGCCTCGGCGATGGCCTGGGCGGAGGGAGTATCCGTGGGCGGGGGAGGCTTCTGCAACCGTGACCTGTCCGTGGGGTCGGTGTCTCGGACTGGGGTGTGCACCCGGGAGTCCGGGACGGGAGACTGGGCCATGTGGTTCTCCAAGGGGTGCAGAGGCGGATTTCGGGGGCATTGTATCACAGGTTCGGACGTCCGTTTCTGAGAATTCAAGTGTGAGCGGCCATTGCAAGATTGCCAGGTGTGGCGTGACCGCCATCGCCTCCGCCGCCTGGGCGGACTCGGTCCCGGCATGTCCCGGCGGGTTCTGGTGTCGGGGAACGACTGATGCATATTCACTGTGTATGCGCAGTGTTCATCCAGATCCATGTAGGCGAACCGCGAGATTTCCAGCCATAGAACAGGGACAGGGGATACTCCCCCCAGTTTCGAGTTGCAGGGACATGCTTATCTGAACCTGTCAGCCGGGAGGGAAGGATCCGAAATCCCCAAGTTTCCCGGAACGGTTACAAGAGCTTCAGTAACTGCTTCAATGGTTGGAACGATTCTGCACAGAAGTTCCAGAATCTTGGCATCTGCAGCTTCACCCAAGCGCAGATCAGGTCGTTCTCGAGACGCAAGAAACGCATGTATCCTTGCTTTGGACCGATTCCTGGGTTGAGGTATTTCCAGCTGGTGAATACACGCCAAGTACTCATCAACGCATTGTAAGGCCGGATCGTGATGGACCGATTCCAGACAGACGTCTTCCAACATTCCTTCCTTCAAGTTATGTGGAACTATCAAGAAGCAGGTCTTGGTTCTGCTATGGTCCGATGACGCTATCTGCAGGGGCTGGCTAGGAATTGGTAACCCAACTTTCCTGAGGATATTGCATATCTGCTTGGTCGCATCTTCAGAATTTGCATCAGCATCACTCACTGTCGCCATTGTCTCGACGTTATCAAAACCGTCATCAAGAATGTCTGGACAAAAGCATCCATTTGTGGTCGGCCGCCGTAGGGCTGGAACTGAACGTCAGTAATTTCACAGGATCTGGCCAATGCCGAAAACAGTCGAACTTCGTCATTTCCTTCGACAAGCACTTGCTTAGGCAAGTTGATGGACTGCCGACGACTCTGACTCCTTGTGTTCACTAGCGTATCTCCAAGTCGAAATTCATGGCTGTGTTAAGCATTTCTCGATCAAATCTCACAGCTTTCGTATGTTCCTGAGTTCTATCCAATCGATAAATGGCAATTTCACATTCGTCTTTGTGAGAGAGTGCTTGGTGGGCAGCCTCAATACATTCAGCACTGTGTGTTGTAGCAAAAATCTGAACGTCAAGTTGCTGTGCAAAGTCGGAAAGAACAGTGAAAACATCCTTGAGGGCAGAGTGATGCAAGCCATTCTCAATCTCATCCACCAACAGGTGCCCACCCCTTGCAGCGTCCATAGACAGTACGAGCTCAAGCATGCGATTGAATCCCTCACCGACCGAGCGGACTGGAATGGGCCTGCCAAGACCTTCAATGGAGGCGTGCACTACAGATCTGTTGCCAATGGTGATGGAGCTCAATGACTGCAGATCAGGTTCCAGATACCTGAGCAAATGAAGGATTTCCTGGTCAGTTCCCTGAAGCTGAAGGCTTCCCAAACGAGAGGCAACACTTTGTTCACTCTCGCGGTTGGCAGCTGCCATGAACGTTGAATTGGGCCGTTTAGTGAGCCGTTGCGGCTCTTCATGAATGCCTGTTTCGGTCGTGCCGCTGGAACCGAGCACAGGATGTGAAATAACGCGTTCATACCACCAAGCCCGCGAAGTAATACTGTGTTCATCGTCATGGGTATAGTGAAAAACGATCTCGTCCTCACTTTCAGTTAGGGAGACGTTTAGTTCTGCCGATTCTGGCCGAGTGGGTCCCTGCTGCACGATATGTTGGTCTTGCCTACGTTTCTGCATCTTCTGCATCGAAATATGTAGATTCCGCACGTTCGGCCCCCAGTCTCCCTGAGCCGAAATTCGGATTGGCTGCTCTGGATTGAACTGGTAGAAAATGTCACGAAATACGTCTTGCGAATACACGCTGGACATGCCTCTGAAGCCCCAACTCTTGCGCTAAGCACTGGTGAATCGGGGCCGCTAAACAACCAAATTGCCTCCAAAAGGGAAGTCTTACCGGTCCCATTACGTCCTGCAATCAGATTGATCCTGCCCAACGAATCCAGGCACAAATCCCGATGATTTCGAAAATTGGATAAATGAAGACGAGTCAGCAACTTTGCCTCCCTGCCGTAGCTTCCGGTCTCATGTATTGATAGCTGAGGACGAGAGTTTCGTTACACAGGCTATTGTACAAATTCAAACTGATGTCGCGATCGGCTTGGATGTCAGAGTATCGACTCTTTCCTTGGGTCGGCGGTCAATGTGCCTTGTAGCATTTGGGCCGACATTGGCTGGCGATGAAGATTTATTGTAGTGATCAGCCGTTTCTTTACCGACTCTAGACCGACTGGAGCACTAAAGTAACTGCTTTGGAGCAAACGCAAGGCAGATCTTTTGGCATGTTGAGGGTCCCAACCTTGCCCTGTGAGGAGAGTTCCTTGTAGCCTCAGGGTGCATCCTGCTCGGTCTCTCGGGAAACCCAGGGAAGCGTCCCTGACAGCCTATGTGTGGCAAGTCAAGTACCAGATATGGTCGGAAGGGCAAGAATGTCTCCCCTCTTTGCCTTCTTCCCTGCCTGGTGCGGCGTCGTATGCCTTTGATTCGTTATGACGGCATTGGGCATACCTTCATCCGTCTTTCAGGATTGCAAGGCAAACGCTTCCCAGATTTAGCTTGCCTGGAGCAGGATTGAGATTCCTGCTCCAGGCAAGTCACCATGAATCAGTAACAGATCCGGGCCGAACTCACTTGAGCCCCTGCTGCCCAGGGATCACCGGTATTGGACGTGGAAGTCAAGACATCACTGTTCCGGAAACCTGCACTACAGAGACAGCCCGGTGTGGTATTGGCGGCTGCATTCAGTTCGTTCTGCATGGAATGGGCCAGAGATGGTGAAACCAGACTGGACAGCATACCCAGGTTGTACATGGTCAGGAGCTCTGACTTGGCTCCCGTACCCGGGGCTGGACACAGTGAAGTTGCCCTGGCCATGCGACGATCACAGGCGGCCAGGTCCGTATTGCCGAAGTCAACTTCATAGCCGCCGCTGCGGGCATAGCCTCGATTCGCCATGCATTGCAACACAGAGTAATCCGTAATCCTGACAAACAGGTTGCCCAGATAGGACTGGAAGAACCGGGATGCTCCAATCACGTTGACGCAGCCCTGCGTGGTGCTGCAGACGCTGGCATAAGGTTGCGCCTCCAGATATTGAGTCAGACTTGCCACGATATATCGGCCCCCAGGGCCCTGGACAGGAGCAGGACCGGTGAGCACGGGAACGTAGGGGGCTCTCTGCGGTCGCGGAACCACGGGACCATAAGCGCCAAAATAGGATGTATCCCGTACACGCGAGGTGGAACGGGAGTAGGAATCGATTTCAACGCCCTGATCTTCCAGTTCATCTTCCAGGGCGCTGTAGGAGTAACGGCCTCTGCCCTGCAGGAAATCGTATACACGTTTGAGACCGCGATTCACGCATTGGGTGAATTCGTTGCGGCTGGTGTCAAAGAGGCAGGACTCATTGTCATCGAAGAATTCTGCCTTTTCTCCATCATCCTCTTCGAATTCGTCATCATTGCTGCTGCGTCCATCACATTCGTCCGCGTTGTAGCAGATCGTAATGGAAATGCCACACACGGTGTCCCCAGCCTTGCAGAAACCGCTGGCTTCAAAATACTCGCTGTTGGTGTCGACCTGGGGCCATTCCACCTCTGCAGCGCCATCCGAGTCACCTTCTTCCCAGCAGTCATTGAAGTCCTCGTTCAGTTCAGAGTAGCTGTCCCGGTTACTGAGCGAAGAACAGAATTTCTGCTCAAACAGGTACTTCCAAACTTCATCGTATTCTGTCAAATCGTAACCGGATGCATCGCTAGGGGTTTCAGTACCGTCGCGCAGATCTGAGATGAAATCTCTCAGATCGCTGTCGGCCGTTACTTCGACAAAACAGCCATCGTCAATGTCATCATCATCCGTACAGCCTTTCGTGGTCCAGTGGGAATAGGAGCTTCTGGCCTTGATAATGTCGAACTGATTGATGTCAGTGCTTGTGTTAGCCAAAACGGGAGACTGCAGAAACAGAGCCAACAACAGACAGCTGAAGGCTCCACCGAATATTCGTGCGGTCCGGGAAATGCAAACGTTCATTATCTTTCTTCCTCAAGAGTAGTAGGTCATTTATGGCCCGTATGGGTCTGGGTGGAGAGGCGTCCCTAATGGGGCGCCCAATCCACCAGTAACTGGGCATAAACGGAGGCATCATAAAATTCCACACGAACAGCGTGCGTTCCAGCCGGAGGAGCGTAGTCCCGATAATACAGCGTGGCCGACTGTTCCTTCCAGCCGTCAATGACCAGAGTGCCACCTACCCAAATACGAACGCCATCGTCAGCCACCGCCACAAAACGGTAGTTCTGCCCTGTGAAATGGAAGTTGCCCTGCCAGACGGCGCTGAAGTAATCCGCCGATACCCCTGGGGCTGGGCTACCCGTACCCCAGTTGAAATTGATGTGACTGTTGGAACTGTGGGTTACGTATACCGGTGCCCCCAGGTTGTTGTAATAGTAGCCCGTCCAGGGCCCCACAGGCGTGTGTCCGCGCAACATGCTGGCTGACGGAATGCGCGGTTGTCCCACCTGTACCGGAACGGTAGCCATGGGAGCAGCAGGCGTCGTGGAAGCGGAAGGTATATGGCGTAGTTGCGCATAAGCAGGTAGACAGAGGGCCCATCCCGAGGAAATGGCCGAGCCCGCACTCAGACCGTTCAGCCGGGCCAGTTCATTGGGAGTCACGCCGTAGGCGCCACCAATCCAGTCGAGTGTTTCATTGGGATTGACAATGTGCAATAAGGGACAATACCGGGATGAGGGACTATATATGCCCCCTACGGGTACCCGGAGCGTCTGGCCGACTGGTGCATAGCCATGCAGATTGATTCCGGTATTGAGATCATGTAGCTGGGACAGGGAGATGCCATGCCGTGAGGCAATGGACTGGTAGGAATCCCCGGATCGAACAATATACGAAGAGGCCGCAGATACTTGGGCCCAGACCGTATTCGTAGCCACCGCCATGAGGAGCAGGCAGGCAACCAGCACAGCCGCAACCCGCATGCACTTCTGTGCATTGGAAGATGTGAGTGTCATAATGATTTCCCCCGTATTCAGGATCGGCCCTAGCGCCAAGATCCTTCAGGTGTCGAGAGGGTTCCACTGCTACAGCGCCTGGGGCGCTGGCATGAACTTGACTAGGTCAGGTACGACGTTCGCAACGAGGGGGCACGCGAACCAGTGACAACGCAAGCAGACAGTGAAAGGAGGAAATGCCACCTAATCAATTCGGGACTCAATCGGAACTTGGATGCTAGGACGGTCTCCCATGTGACTTCAATATCCGCATTATACACAATGCAGAAACAGAAACAGGGAGAGGAATCCCCAATTCCTTCATCTGGTGGGTTTGAAAGCCAACGTCTCGCGCCTCGCGACGGCAATGGCAGCGGGCCCTGATCTCGCTTCCTGCCTGCTGTTGTTGTAGGCCCAGCCACAGCCTGCCAGATTGTTGCCTGGGGCATGAATCCCATAGGGGACAGGCAGTTCCGTGTTATGGATTCAGCCTGTCGCTTCCCCCACTTCACTCAGTGGTCGTAGCGGCCAATACGCCCCAAACAAAACACCCCCAAGAATCATTGGGGGTGTTTTGGATAGTACTCTGTCAGGAATCTGGACTAAACGTCGCAAGCCTCCAAGGGCCAGCGGGCTCCACCCGAGTATTCCCAGGGATCGCCCGATCTGCTGTTACTTATGATCATGTCACGCTCCTTGAAGCCGGCAGCGCACAGACAGCTGGGAGCCCGGACGCGGGCCTGTTCAACCTCGTTTCGCAACTGCTGGGCAAAGGATGGGTTCACCAAGCCATTCAACAGACCTACGTCATACAGAGAGAACAGGATCTGCTTGGCGCCGATGTTTTCTGCCGGACAGTGCTGCACTGCCGTTTTAATCCTTTCGTCACATGCGATCAAGTCGGGATGGTTGAAGGGGATGAGGTGGTCATCATCCGTATCCCAACCCCGGTTGTCCATGCATCGGATGATCTTGCGGTCGGCAATAAATACAAAGAAGCTCTTCATATATTGCCGGAATACGGTGGACTTGCCCGTCAGGGTGAAACAGCCAACTGGGGTATTACACACCCGTACCGGAGACTCGAGATCCAGGTAATTGGTGAAGTTGATGATCAGATAGTCGTCCTGGGTGGGACGGAAACTGTAACTGCCTTCCTCTACCTCGTCCTCGCTGTTGTAAATGCTCTCTGGACGTGCATTGCGCCACAGGCGCTGGTAGCGTTCCAGCGTGGTTTCCGGGTCTTCGTCATCATCCTCGTCTTCTTCGAATACATTCCTCAAGTCATCGTCGTAATCAAGAATGGAAAGACCAAGATCGTCATGGGTAGACCTTTCGAGTTCGTCTATAAGGTCATCGTAGTCATCGCTGCTAGAAAGTTCATCGTCCAGCCAGTCCTGGAATTCGTCGTCAATGCACTCCCATACGTCTTCTTCATCGTCATCGTACAGACAGGATCCTGCATCTGACCAGAATTCAGCTATTTGATTGGAAGCCTCGTCCTCGTCAGTAGCTTCGTCCACATCGCCACCACCGCGACAATCTTCCGGGTTGTAGCAGATACCCAGTTCCACCGAACATTCGTCGTCGTTGTCGTCACAGTGAGGTCGTACATCAAACATGCGGTTGCGGCCACCGAGCTTGATGATGGGCCATTCGACGTCGAAAGTGAAACTAGCGGTGTCCCTGGCCGTAGCTGATTTCCAGCATTCCTCGAAATCCTCATTTTCACTACCGTCAGAACCAGTTAAGGTACACGCGGCTTCAAAGACTTCCTTCCACGCGTCCTCATGGTCGGTGGTGCCATTCCCAGATGGAGTTGTATGGTTGGTGATGTTCTGTCCGCTGGTGGCAGGAGTCAATCTGACTATGACCGTACAGTTCTCGTCAGTGTCGTCACAGTCGTCTCCGTCAATAATAGTGAAATAGGCCACTGTCGCAGTTGTTTCATTCATAATTGCGAATCTGTCACCACCCGGGTCGGTCGATGTCTGTGCCAATGCACTCGCACTGAACAACAGACTCAACAGAAGCGCACTGGCCAATATCAGCCAGCCCCTGAGTCGTTTTGAAGTCGATTTTGCCATCTTGATTTCCCTCCAATTTCCTGTGAGGTCTGGCGAACAGTTCATGGTTGTTTCCGTGGAGAACCAGCACTCACCCTAGCGGGTCGGTGCCCAGTTCACGACGATCGTGGCATCCGCGCGCGAATCGTAGTATTCGACGCGCACATCGTGGTTGCCATACTGAGGTCTGTATTCCGCGTGATACAGAGTCTGGGACTGGTCTTGCCAGCCATCGATTACCAGGTTATTGTCGACCCAAACCCGCACACCGTCATCGGCCAGGGCAATGAACCGGTATGTGGCCCCGGTGAAGAAGGCCCGGGTGGTCCAGCGGACGCTGAAGCCGTCATTGGGAAGGCCTGCCGCCGGGCTGTTCTGACCCCAACTGAAAACCACTTTGCTGTCTTGGCGGGTGACGGCGGCGGACCCATTCAGGCTGGGATTGCTGAAGTATTGGCCAGTCCAGGGACCATGGGTAGGAGCTGTGTAGTTCAGGCCTGAACTTGGTGCCGGCGGGGCAGGAGGCAGAGCAGGAGGCGCCGTTGGTGGTGGTGCAGGCTGAGTTGGCGGTGGTGGTGGTGGCGGTGCCGGAGCTCTCACCGGTGCCGGAGCTGGTCTGGGAGCGGGAGGAGGGACATACCTCGGAACGGCCGGCAGAAATTTAATCAGGGCCGTGCAGTTGGCGGGAATCCAGACGCGCTGTCCCCGGAAAATCCGACTGGGATTGGAGATGCTGTTGACTTCCGACAATACCCGTGTGGTGCAACTGTGACGGAGGGCGACACGGCTCAGATAATCTCCTCGTTGAATGACATACCATTGGCCAGGTCCTTCTCCCGGTTTGGGGAGCTGCGTGGGAACTGGCATAGGTGTCGGAGCAGGAGTAGGTTTCGGCATGGTTTCTGGAGCCGGTTTGGGTTCCGTAACCGGCTCCGATGTGGGAGGAACCGGTAGACAAAGCTCTGTGCCTGTGGCCAGGGTGTCATCCACTGCCATGTTGTTGACTATGGCCAGAATGTTGGCTTCTACGTTGTTGGCAGTAGCTATACTGGCCCAGGTATCTCCCGCTTGAGTCGTATAGGACTTAGCACAAATCGCCGTAGAAGTGCCAGGTTCTGCTGGTTCTTCCTCGCCGGGAACCTTGATCGCCTGTCCCACATAGATCATGTTGGGATTGGTGATGGAGGGATTGAGCGCCAGCAGTTCGTCCAGGGAAATGCCGTGATCTGAGGCGATACTGGCCAATGTTTCCCCCGACCTGATTATGTAGGTTTCGGTTGCCGTGGTGGCGAGGGAGATACTTGCCATCATGCCCAGCAACAATACAAGTGAAACCAGGCCCAAGAGGAAAGTTCGCGTGAACTTCATCAGGGTTTTCCGGTTCATGGTAAGACTCCTCGCGAGCTTGTGGGTACAGATGAAATTTGTGATGGGAAACGATAGGTTAAATATGCAAAGTAGCGATTTGGGATCCAGGTTGTCTGCTGTGACGAAAGACGAACGATTTGCTTGGGAGAGTCGAGGGAGGAACTGAACCCCGCGCTGATTGCCGCAATGCAGTCCAGGAACTGACAGGACTTGGCCAAGAATCCCGAAGATGTAAGGATGCCTGGAACGGAGTGCCGTAAGCTCCTTGGATCAGGTATGCTATGTTGCTTTCTGTCCGCAATACACTTGAACACGGTGACGGTCCACCTGGAATTCAAGTACCCTATAGAAACACCAATGCACGACACAATGTGCCGTACCATATAAGACGAACAGATACAGAATTTGTTACGGTCCGATACAGACTGTCTATGCTAAGGTCCTGTCAGCCAATTGCTTTTCGTCATCAGACCTTGGCATTGTAGTAGCCGAGGTTCTGGACTTGGACTTGTCTTGACCCATTCTCCTGATATCGAACACCATGAGTCTCGTAATCGCTAGCGAACTGGAAAAGAGATATGGAGACCAAATCGTCTTTCGTTATCTGGATTTCCGTATTGAAGCGAATGACCGCATCGGTTTGGTGGGTCCTAATGGAAGCGGTAAGTCATCGCTCCTGCGGATTATCGCGCAACGGGATGACATGTACACGGGACATCTGCAAAGCCGGAAAGGCCTGACGCGCGGTTTCCTGGAGCAGGAACCTCTGGGTTCAGATCAGCGATCGGTCTTTGCCCTGCTGGACACAGCTTTTGATGATGTTCATTTGCTGGGACGAGAACTGGAGGAGATAACGCGCGCCATAGAAGTCTGTCCGGAGCCGGAAAGGCGACAAAACCTCATCTCACAATATGGACATAAACAGGAGGTCTATCTGGAACGCGGGGGCTATGACACGGTACGCAGTATTGAAGAGACCCTATTGAATCTCCGCATCCCCCGAAGTGCGTGGCAGGAACCTGTGGCCAGTCTGAGCGGTGGTCAGCGGACCCGAGTACATCTGGGTTATCTGCTCTTGCAAAAGCCCGAACTTCTGTTACTGGATGAGCCCACCAATTATCTGGATGTAAACTCAATGCCCTGGTTAGAGCGGACTCTACAGAACTGGCCAGGAAGTATTGTGCTGGTTTCCCACGATGGACATTTCCTGGATCGAGTTACCAATCGGATCTGGGAACTGAATCATCATCGCCTGGAGGCGTACAGGGGCAATTATGCCCACTACCGGGAACAACGGGCGGCCCGTATCACCCGACAGGAGAAGGAATATCAGGTGCAGCAGGAATACGTGGCCAGGACCGAGGAATTCGTGAGACGGTACAAGGCAGGTCAACGCAGCAAGGAAGCGCGCGGCCGCGAGACCCGCATGAAACGCTACCTGGAACGGCATGGTCTGGACCGACCGGAGCATGACAAGGTATGGAAACTGACTTTTCCCTGCACCAAACGTAGTGGCGAGATTGTAGTCAGAACCTCAGGTCTGATCGTGGGATATCAGACAGGCAGCCCTGTCTTGCAAGTGCCAGATCTGGAAATTCGCCGTACCGCTACGGTTGCGTTGCTGGGAGCCAATGGGTCTGGCAAGTCGTCTCTCCTGCGCACCATGGTTGGGCAGATCTGCCCTCTCTCGGGATCTGTTACCATGGGCGCTAATGTCAGAATCGGATATTTTGCCCAACATCAGGTCAAGGACGACTATGCCACGGTGGATGCAGCCCTATCCCCTTTTGAACTCATTCAGGACCAGAAACCGCTGAAGGATCAGGAAGTAAGGGACCATCTGGCAATATTTCAGTTGCAGGGAGAGGACGTATTTCGTCCGGTCTCTACGTTGTCGGGTGGCCAGAAGAGCCGCTTGATGTTTGCCAAACTGGCTTTGGCTGACACCAACTTCCTGATTCTTGATGAGCCAATGAGCCACTTTGATAGTGTTGAGGTTATGCAGGAAGCCTTGAAGCGGTATGCTGGCACCATTATAATCGTGACACACGACCGGGCGCTGGTGGATGCATTGGCAACACAGCTGTGGTTCATCACGGGACCTCAGGAGGGCGAACCAGCTCAATTGAGGGTCCGTAGCGAAACATGGCAGGCATACAGACAAGGGGTGGCCGCTGGGTTGCCGGATTGGGATAGTGAGACAAGAGCCCATCGTGAACAGCCGAAGTCCGCGGAATTGACTGTAGTCCAGCCTGATGGTCGTCGACCTCTTTCACGCCACAATGACTCCCGGATTAAGGATTTGGAAAGGGAAATCGAAGAGCTGGAACAGAAGGTAGGCCAGGTTCTGGACCGATTGGCGGAAGCAAGCGCCCGGAATGATGGGGAGTCCATACGGAAGTTGAGAAAGGTCCACAAGTTTCTGCAGGATCAGACGGACCGGAAATGGGACGAATGGGAGACACTGCATTCAGCATGGGAGCATCAGGTTCGCGCTGGGTCATTGGATTGACCGGTAATATTGCCACCGGTAAGTCTCTGGTCGCTGGCATGCTGGCCGCCCGGGGCGCGCATGTCATTGATATGGATCGCAAGACTCGAGAAGCCTTGCAGCCGGACGGCGCTGGCTTTGGTCCAGTCGTGGATGCCTTTGGCCCGGAACTGCTCAACGCTTCTGGAGAAATCGATCGGCAAAAGCTGGGTAGTATTGTATTTGCTGATCCAACACAACTGCGTCTCCTTGAGGGGATTCTTCATCCCGTGGTATATGACATGGCCGTTCAGGATTTGACGCAGACCCAGGCGGCTGTGGTTGTCATTGAGGCAATCAAGCTGCTTGAAGCCAATACCTCACGACAACTATGTGATGAAGTATGGGTAGTAGTATCAGACCCCGAATTGCAACTTGAGCGTCTCCAGGAATTCCGGGGTATGTCCCGCGAGGAAGGGCAACGACGATTGGCCAATCAATCCAGTCAGGATTGGAAAATGGAGCGTGCTGACAGAGTTATTTACAATCTGGATGAACTGGAAGATCTTGAGATTCAGATAGACAAACTTTGGTGTGTCTTGAAGAATCCAATCAATTAGCTAACCCGGTGTGCAGGTTTTAGACAGAGGATAGATGACAGTTGAAAAATCAGGCCCCAGCGTCTCTCATGGGGTTGAACCAAACTCCAAGGAGGACATGGCGGACCTGAGCGACTTCGTCGTAACCACTTTCTGCCTCGTGGACGACACTTTGAAATAGCTCCTGGACACCCGGCGCCTCAGACAAAGAGGGCCTGCCCCTAAGCTCGCCGACAGCGAGGTACTTACCCTGGAGATCGTTGGGAAGGGGAGTACCCGTCTTTCCACCAAGACTGGGCGATCTGCGCTTATTTCCGACGACACTACGTCCACTTCTTCCCCGCTCTCGGACGGATCCACCGCACCACGTTCGTCTGACAGGCGGCCCATCTGTGTTAGATCAAGGAGCGAATATGGCAGCATCTGCTCCCTTAGGTTGGCTGTGACCCCTCACTGCACCCGGTAGACAGCTTCCCACTCCTGGCCTGTCAGTTTGCCCGCGCCAGCCACGGCCAGTGCTTCCGCAGCGAGAGGGCCTTCGACTATGACGCCCTGCGGTGCCCGATCTGCTACGGCTTTCGTGTACCTGTCCTGGTGGCCTGGCCAGGGGGCATCGTCCGCCCCCGCTTCTGTGATGGCCTCTTACAACGTCATGACCGGTCACGTCTCACGTGCACCGATCGGCCCACCTCAGAGGTCACGCGGTATCTTTATTTTGAAATTCTCGGGGGCCAGAGGGATGTTGCACCATGCAGGAATTGTGAACGTGATCCTGTAGCGCAATACAAACAACATATGACGTTCCTTGGTAAAATGAAACGTATTGCAACGCAGGAATTGCGTCCTCCTTGTTCACATAACTCCGGCCAACAGCAGAGACCCATCATGATCACTGCAAGCAGCAAGTCTCTGGGGACTTCCCACATTCAGCAGCCCCTGTTTGTTTATATCTGTTTGAGGAGGCAACACAGATGAAGCAACCCAGGAAGCGCAAGAGGTTCAACCCCGCCGCATACGGGAAGATTGCGACCCGGGTGAGTTGGAAAAATTGGCTTCCTGCGCAATATATGTAGGAAGCCCTTTGCACAAGAGCAATCCTGGGGATTTCAACCTTTCCCCGCCTGCCCTACCAAGCCTCCGCAAGACGTTATGTGACACAATAGGGCTGACAAGGCGCGCCGAGGCCCAGAAATTGTTCAAAGCAGGCATTGCCAAAGGATTGATAAGTGAACAGGCTAGGGGCGATTTCCCGCAAAATATCTGGTCTGTCACGGATGATGGGGTCCCGCTGGAAGCGCAGCTGGATAACAAGGGACAGGGCACCTACCATGGCTATCCTATGCCTTCCGAAGACTTTTTTCGTTTCCAAGTCCTGAAGCAATGGAACAAATCATGAACCAGTCATTTTGCATTGAATGTGAATGGTTGGACAATCCCACAGTCACTGATTCTTTGGAACATAATCTTTTTGCGGCTCTATCCATATATGTGCAGGGAGAGTGCGCCACTTGGGTGGAGGACAACCGCGAACACGCGTTTTATACTGCTGTAGATGTTTCGGCTTTTCCCTTGGTACAGTGGGTCATGATCCATTGGTGGCGTCTGTTGTGGGAACCGCAAGGGAATACGCCCAGTTGGGATTATAGTCACAAAATAGGCAGTGCAGGCCATGGTTATATATGGCCCAACCTGTCCTTCAGCTCAGACTGGCAATCCGTGCATGTCACTTCCCGCCCCACATCCCAATGGGATGCAGAATCTGTCCGCTACTTGAAACACTTCGATAAAATGGTTCCCCTGAGCGAATTTGAATCCGGGCTAGAACACCTTTGCCATGAAGCACTCAAGAAGCTGCAACTTGCGGGGGAAACCAAATCGGAACTTCACATGTTATGGGATGAAATTGCCAAGGAACGCCAAGATGAGGATATTTCCCGCTGGCGCTCCTTGGAGGCCTGTATGGGATTTGATCCTGACGAAGTATCGTCCCATCTTGTGAAAAGCCTGTTGCAACAGATGCAGGAGAATGGCAGACATGCGGTTCAGGAAATAGCAGCAGCTTGCAAGGATCAAGCCACATCCCGCATTCGCAACTTTAGGCAACATGCACAGGGGAATAATTTAGTGGTGCATGTACCTGATTGCGACGAATTGCGCACCCAAATATCGCATGCCACAAGGAAGGACAGAGTTCCTTGGATGCGGGGAGAGAAGGCAGCCTCCATAGCACGTGAAACATGGGATTTGCAAGGGCCTGTACCCACAAGCCAACTGACCGAACTGTACGGTCTTAGGCACCAATGGGAAAAACGGGAGTACGCCAGTAGCCTGCACAATTTGAATGCAGGTTTCCGAAGTGCGGAGCACTCCAACCAGTTTTCCGCTTCCCTTTGTGGCCAACATGATACTTCGCGCCGCTTCGCCTTGGCGCGCTTGGTCGCGGATCATATTGATGCCAGTGAAGAAGACACGCTCTTGCCCGGAACCAGTGCATTGACCAGTCGGCAGAAATTTCAGCGCACATTCGCCCGGGAACTCCTGTGTCCAGTTCAGGACCTGAAGGAATACATTGGAGAAGAATCCCTTGACTCCATTGACCAAGATATCATTGCTGCTGCTGCGCATCACTTCTTTGTATCTCCCGTGCTCATACACCACACTTTGGTGAACAAGAATTTGCTGGATCAGGATTCCATCCTGGCCCAAACGTATCAAGTCTAGTTGACAGTTTGAAGAAGCCTTGCTTGCTCTTGGTGTTGGTGCCAGTGTTTCTGATGGGCGTCGGCATGGCCCGTTATGATACCTTGGCGGGCTGGCCAACCGGAGCAATCGCGAATGAGGAACTCTCTTTCCCTACCGTGAAATGCGAAATCCCCTTGTGGCTAGTCCATGAAAATGTTCTGTCCAGCATGAACCAAGGCAACACCCTCACGTTGCGCGGGGTTTTGGACAATGGGCCCGGTGCTTCCCCGGTGAATTGCCTGGTGCCTGTGGGGGATTGAAAGCCCGGCCCAAGCACTTCTCTATAGCGTTTCCCGCACATGCCGGGGATAGACCGTAGTTCAAAGACGAGACGGTACAGGAAGTTTAGCGAGGCAGATGGTACTGAAGAGAACCTTTATTTCATCCCGTGTCTGTCATTGAGATTGAGAAGCCCTTTCGGATCTATACCAGTCTGTTTTCTTGCCCAGGCTTCTGCTGGGTACGGCCTTGGGTAGATGTTTGTGTTTCTTGGGAACAGGGGTTCACGCGTATTCTTTGCCCTTCCGCATCATGATTCAGTGAGTTGCATCACCACCTTTCACCTATCCATCCCCAATAACTTGCATAACTGCGGTCCACTGATTTCAGGAAACCTGAATTCGGAGTTAATGAGCACCTGATCCAGCGGGTAGAATAGGCTAACTCCACCAAGCTACGGGCCAGAAAAGGTGCGCCCGATGAGTATACGGGAATTGTTTTGTGATGTCGATGATTTCTGCCAAGCCTGGACGCTGTCCACGGAGAGGCGCCGCTTGGGACACCGCCGGGGGCCTGTCCCTCGGCTCTGTCCGAGTGAGGTGATGACGCTGTTGATCCCCTTTCATCAGTCTCACTACCGCGATTTCAAGGCCTACTACACCCAATACGTGGCCCAGCACTTGCGCCAGGCATATGCCCCCGGTGGGTGAGCTACACGCGCTTTGTCGAGTTGATCCCCTCGGTCCTGCTATCCCTGTGGGGCTATCTGCAGAGCCGATGCGGCCAGACCCGGGGCATGGCCTTCATCGATTCCACCCCGTGGCCTGTGTGTCACCACAAACGTATGGCCCGACATCGCGTCTGGGCGGCCTATGCCCGGCGGGGTAAGGGCAGTATGGGTTATTTTTATGGCTTCAAGCTCCACTTGGTGGTCAATGACCAGGGCGCATTGCTCTCCTTTATCCTGACCCCGGGGAACGTAGATGACCGGCAACCGGTTCCGGCCCTGACCCCAGATCTGTGGGGCAAACTGATTGGCGATCGCGGCGATCTCTCCCAGGCTCTCTTTGATCAGCTCTTGGCCCAAGGCCTCCCGTTGATCACGCCTATCCGCACGAACAGGAAAAACCGTCTCCTGGTTCTTCAGGACCAGCTACTCGTGCGCCAGCGTGCGAGCATGGAAACGATCCATGATCAGCTCAAGCATATCTCCCCTATTCTGCACACCCGCCATCGGCGTGTCACCGGTTTTGTGGCCCACCTCTTGTCCGGGTTGATGGCCTACACTGGGCAACCCCGGAAGCCAGCCATCTCACTCTCAGACACGGATACGGCACTCTTGCCGGTCCTGATTTAACTCCGAATTCAGGTAGGAAGGTTTCCGCTAGGCGAAACTAGGCAATCAATGCCTTTTCGAAGCTGTGAAATCCCTTCTGGTACTATTGGGACATATAGTTTCACTCAAGAGAAAGTTATGTGACAGAGCTCAGATTCATGAAGAGAGGCAGCGATTCGTCAATAATCTGGCCGGTTTTAGTGATTTTGATTGGAGCCAGACACTAGTTGGGTTAGATTCCTGCGGGATTTGAATAGCCGGTATGGCCCAAATGAAAATCCAGAACGGTCTGACCTGTAGTGTTACTGGACTTAGCTATCCTCCAAGTTAAGGAACAAGAACATTCAGAGGGTAAAATTAAGGTTTCACGACATACTAAGTCACATCTCCCCGTGCGAGGGTTCTGGTGCAGTGGTTACATTCCCATCCCCGTTTCAAGACCTGGCTGATTCTGTCTGTCCTGCTTTCCATTATCTTGTCCGTAACGTCCCACGGTTCCGTTCAATCCCTGCGCCAGTGGCTGGTCTTCATCGGTCTGATGTTAATACTTTCTGCCCTCTGTGTTTGGCTCATAGCCTTGGCACGCCCTTCGGATTGACGCCACAGCGGAGACTCACAAGCTGACATCATCATGGCCAAGCGAGATTATTACGAAGTTCTCGGCGTCAATCGTTCCGCCACCAAAAACGATATCAAACGCGCTTTCCGCAAGTTAGCCCAGGAATACCACCCGGATCGTAACAAGGCGGAGGATGCGGAAGCCAAGTTCAAGGAGGTAGCGGAAGCTTATCAGGTGCTGAACGACGACAGGAAGCGCCAGATGTACGATCAATATGGCCATGATGCGGAGAGAATGAGCAGTTCTCCGTTTGTCGATATGGGGGATATTGGCAGCCTGTTCGAGCAATTCTTCGGCATGGGTATGGGCCAGTCAGGGGCTCGTAGCCGACGTCCCCGCCAAGGCAATGATTTGAGGGCCATGATGACCCTGACTTTCGGGGAAGCTGCGTTCGGTGCCACCAAGGATTTGGACATTGAAGCTATGGAATTGTGTGATCGGTGTGATGGCTCGGGGGCGGAACCCGGTCATCCACCCGAGGCCTGTGCTCATTGCCAGGGCCGGGGTTCTGTCCGCTATCATCAGGAGGTACCTCTGTTCGGTTCGGTAGCTACCGAACAGACCTGTCCTGCCTGCGGGGGCGTGGGCCAGGAGATCAAATATAAATGTACAAGATGCTATGGAGACAAGAGGGTTCCTGTACAACGTACCATCAGTGTTTCCATCCCAGCTGGAGTCAACGAAGGCCAGAGATTACGGCTAGCGGGGCGCGGTGAACCGGGCTTCAATGCAGGGCCACCTGGTGACCTTTATATTGTCTTCGATGTTCAGGACCACCCTGTCTTTACCCGCGAAGACTATGATTTGCATCTTGAAGTCCCGATAACGGTTTCCCAAGCCGCCCTAGGCACTCGAGTCGCAGTCCCATTGCTGGAAGGCAATGAAGAGGACTTGGAGATTCCGCCCGGTACTCAACCCTTCACCACGTTCCGCAAACGCGGGAAGGGGATTCCCCGCTTGCAGTCGGTGGGACGAGGGGACATGATCATCACGGTCAATGTCATGATTCCTACCCGTTTAAGTGAGGAACAGAAGGATCTGTTCCGGCAGTTGAATGAGGCTATTGGCGCTGAAAACCATGAACTTCGTCGAGGTCTGTTTGACCGTATTCATGACTTTTTGTCATAGCCCCTGACAGTCCGGGTCCAGCCCAGCCATTCCAGAACGAATAGATATCGGGCAAGATGGCAGGTAGCCTTGCAACGGCAAGCTATGACAAGGCTTATTCAGATCAGTGTGGAAGTGGATGCCGAGGTGGCGGAAGCAGTTTGCGAGCTGTTCAACCGCCTCAACAGTCGGGATTGGGATGCCGACGCAAGGGATCTTGGCGCAGGGGGAGGGGCCGTTATCGAAGGGACCGGATTTCCCGATGATACGGATCTGGTACCTGACGCAATTGATCTGACCTTGGCCCGTAGTATCCTGGTCAAGACTTTTGTACCTGTAGGCAATAGAGCGGAAGAACTGCAGCAGCAGATTGTTCAGGGGTTGTGGTGGCTCTCACGACTTCATCCCATGCCAGAACCTCAGATCACCCTCTTGGATGATAAAGATTGGCAGGAAGCCTGGAAAGAACACTATGCTTCATTCCGGGTGGGAGCGAATCTTGTTATACAGCCTATTTGGGAAGAGCCTGTGCAGACGCCCTGCGATGTTGTGTTACGTCTCAATCCGGGTATGGCATTCGGTACGGGTCTGCACCCATCCACCCAACTCAGCCTGGTCCTGCTTGAAAGGTATGGCCCGGAACGAACCAGTCTTCTTGATGTGGGAACAGGAAGTGGAATTCTGGCCATTGCCGCCGCCAAGTTGGGTATGTCTTTCATTACAGGTACCGACACCGACCCTCTGGCCTTGCAAGTCGCAGCCGAGAACGCTCGTCACAATGCTATTGAAAGAATGGCAGGAGTGACATGGGAACTGTATGAGGGTTCCCTGCCACCGGTGGGTGGTTATGACATCGTGGTGGTTAATATATTGCCCAGTGTCATAGTTCGCCTGCTGAAGCACGAAGGGCTGGAGCACAGATTGAATGATAACGGTATCCTGATTCTATCCGGGATTATCGAAGAGCGAGCGGCGGAAGTTGAAGTCTGTCTGGAGGAGCGAGGCATCACAGTCTTGGAAAAACGGACCCAAGAGGATTGGGTGGCCTTCGTAGCCCAGACAGCCTAGTTCCCGGCACGGTTCCCTATAGTTCAGCGTCACCCAAGCGACATCAACCCACGCAGAAAACGGCAAGTAGCTCTATCCGACTACCTTATCGATCTGCCGGCTGCCGGAAAGATGGCATGGCATGCAGACTTGACAGGAAACCTGAATCCGGCCAGCCAGTTCCTGTTTCCCCGATGGGTTTGATCGAATTTCAGGCCCAATCAACGAGTCTGCCCATGCTATCGCCATCGACCTTGCCAACAGGACAACTTGCAATGGCCAATTCTAATGCTAAGCTTGTTGCTGTCAAGTCCACAGTGAGGGAACCCTAGGCCATGAATTCATTTGAAATTTCTAATGACATTCTGAACGACATCGAAGCCTTGCAACAGAGGGCTGATCGTGATGGCTACCTTTATGTACAGGATTTCGTAGACAAGGAAGCCATACTTGAAACGCGCTGTGACATCACTTCGATCCTGCATGAGGTCGGCTGGCTAGACAACGGTACTGAACCGATGGAAGCAATTTCAACCCAACCTGCCCGGATCCATGGTACGCCGGAATTCCGTCCAATCTACGATGAGATTCAGAAGCTTGAATCTTTCCATACCCTGGCCCACAATGAAGCCATACTCGGCTTGATGAACAGTCTCTTGGGGCCTGATACCATGTTGCTACCCCTCACTATTGCACGCGTGATTTTCCCGACTGCCTTGGAACATACCACACCGGCGCACCAGGATTTTATACATATTCAGGGGGCACCGGACGTCTGGACCGCTTGGTTTCCGCTAGGGCAATGTCCCCAAGAAATGGGCGGGTTGGGTGTGCTGGCTGGATCCCACAAGCATGGTGTGCTTCCGGTTTCCCGATCTCTCGGCGCCGGAGGTTTGCGAACGCATGTAGACGAGCTGGAGGACAAATGGGTGTCCAGCCCTTTCAACCTGGGAGATGTATTGTTCTTCCATAGCCACACCGTACACCAGGGCCTGCCCAATCGGTCTGGCAATCGCCTCCGGCTTTCTGTAGATTATCGTTATCAGAGAGCGTCGGATCCAATCACAGAGCTGGTCATGAATCCCCATGGAGCGGATCCCGATGGGGGGCGTCTCTCCTGGTCAGAAGTTTACGAAGGCTGGAAGTCTGACCAGTATCAATACTATTGGAAGGGATTTACTCTGAATACTGTGCCCAGAGAGGAAGTACCCGTAGTAGGGGAGACCGAACAGGAAGACTAGAACAGGAGGCGTATTTTCAGATTGACGGGGGACAGAAACTGTGCTCTCACCTGAGGGCACACCAGGGCTGGAGCCTTTCCCAACCGGCAAGGGACTAATGTCGCGATTCCAACTCCGACTTGAGGCATTCATACCACGTCAGGACTTGAAATCGCCCCGCAGGAGAATTTCGACCTGTCTTGGCAGCAACGGAATTCCAGTGGATCGGGGAGTGTCCCATCTCTTCGTACCCAACGCTGGATAGGTAGGAAATGGCTCAACCATGACAGGACGGGAACGGCAAACATCCGTTCCGAAATAGGACATCGGTAGGTCTGCTCGTCATGGCTGTCTGTAGACCTTGATTTGTACCTGCTCTATTATTTGGTTCAAACATCCGTTCTTGTAAGCTTGAACAACATATAATAAAAGTGTTCCAAAAGAACATTCACCTGGTGCTGATACCGGTACCGGTATGTGGAAAAGCAAAGCGAGAGGAGTCAACGATCCGATGTCCGAATCCAATGGGGTCTTACAGGCAGTGACTTCGGAGGATAGTCCGATTCATGATGTACTGATAATCGGCAGTGGCCCAGCCGGTTTCACGGCGGGTCTGTACGCAGCACGTGCCAATCTGAATCCCATCCTCTTCACAGGACAGGAGTATGGAGGGCAAGTCTCTCTGACCTACGAAATAGAAAATTATCCTGGTTTTCCAGAGGCCCTGGGGGGGCCGGAGTTGGTCGAGAGAATGAAGCTACAGGCTGAGCGGTTTGGCCTCAAAGTAGAGTTTGATCATGTATCGGAAATTGTAGTGGATGCCAATCCTTTCGTGCTGCGTACTGAGTCGGGCCAGGAATACCTTACGCGTTCCATCATCGCCACCACCGGGGCCCGTCCCCGCTATCTGCAAGTACCCGGAGAACAGGAATTGACAGGTAAGGGAGTTAGCTATTGTGCAACCTGCGATGGCTTCTTTTTCAGGGAAAAAGACGTGGTGGTAGTTGGAGGAGGTGATAGTGCCTTGGAAGAAGGCCTGTTCCTGACCAAGTTTGCCACCCGCGTACGCATAATTCATCGACGGGATGAATTACGGGCCAGCAAGATTCTGCAGAATCGCGCCCGTTCCCATGAAAAGGTGGACTTCCTTTTCAATCAGGTGGTGACAGGCATCCACTCCGGCCCTGAGGGTTCCGTAACCAATATAGATGTCAGGAATACGCAGTCTGGGGAAGTTGGCAATCTGACCACGGACGGCGTATTCATTTTTATTGGACACATTCCCAACAACGAACTGTACCAGAGGGATTTTCATCTGGATGATGAAGGATATCTGGTGACAGACAAGAACATGAGAACCAATGTACCGGGTGTGTTTGCGGCTGGGGAAATCCAGGACAAGGTATTCAAACAGGTGGCTACAAGCGTAGGGCAAGGCTGTGCCGCAGCCATGCAGGCTGAGAAGTTTTTGGCAGAGTTGGTCGAAGAAGGCTACCCGGGCAAAGACCATGATCCCCGGGAATTCGCCGAGGATGTCCGCGCCTTTTTCCCGGCCTGAAGTTCCTTGACCTACAGGAGCCTGATCTGTCTGGACAGGCTCCTGTATCCCTCTGGGAGTAGCCCAAATGCATGGGCGTTCCTATTCCCAGTTACCCAAAGAGCCACCGGATCACGATGCCACCGTACGCCATGCCGCGTACTTGGCCGTAGGGTCACTGGCCGGCAGAATTCTCGGCTTGCTGCGCGAAATCACGATAACTCGTCTCTTTGGCCAGACGGGTAAGGTCAGTGCGTTTACAGTAGCCAGCCAAATCCCTGTCATGCTCCACGATCTGATCGTGGGCGGGTACGTAAGTTCGGCCTTTATTCCCGTACTAGCTTCGCGGCACGAGCGGGATACACCTGACGCCTTCGGTCGTCTGGTGAGTTCTCTGCTGCTGGTAATGAGCCTGGTACTGCTGCTAACCGCAACCCTTATGGTTCTGGGGGCACCACTCATAACCAGGTGGATGGTAGGGGGATTTGCCCTGTATAAGCCGGAGTTGCTTGCCCTCACTTCCGATATGGTCCGGATGATGGGGCCCGTACTGTGGCTGACGGGTATGGCCGGGATTCTCAATGCCGTCCTATATGCCATGCGTCGCTTTGCCTGGCCCGCGGTGGCTAATGCCATTTTCAATCTGGGCATTGTGGCTATCGCACCCCTCTGGGCGGAGAGACTGGGGGTCCATGCTCTGGTCGTGGGTCTTTGGGTTGGCATTGGTTTGCAGGCACTGATTCTGGCAACAGATCTCAGGCGAACCCGTCTCAAGCTAGGGAAGGTAATTTGGCATCCAGGACTTCGTGAGATACTCCTGCGCTATCTTCCAATCGTCGTTGGGCTGCTGGTGTCCCAGGTTCAGATCTTTGCTGATCGGAGATTGGCCAGCGAAACGGGAGTCTCCAGTATTGCCTGGATGCGAACAGGCACCACATTGCAGCAGCTACCCCTCGGTCTGATTACGATTTCTGCTGGCTTGGCCACTCTACCAGTTCTGAGCCGTGCTTTTGATCGCGGAGACGTCAAGGAATACCGCCGACAGCTTTTACAGGGACTAACCTATGTAGCTCTGCTCATGGTGCCCATATTGCTTTTCATGGCTGTACTGGGTGAACCCATAATTCGCATTCTCTTCCTACGGGGACAATTTACGGATTTTGATGCAGAACAGGTTCTTATGGCCACCAGGGTCTACTTGCTGGGGGCCTTCTTCGCTGCTATGGATCACTTGCTTAACAATGCCTTCTATGCCCGAAAGAATTCCGTTCTGCCAACCACGGTGGGTATCGGCAGTGTCATCCTCTACTTTATTGCCGCCTTATCCCTGAAGCCGTCTCTCAATTACATGGGACTCGTCTGGGCGGACACGATAAAACATGCAGGACATATGCTGGTGATGTTGTTGCTGGTCTGCCGATATGGATTCTCCGAATGGCGTGAACCAGTAAGAGTATTGGGTCCTGTGATTCTTAAGGTTGCATTGGCTGCTGGTGTGGCTACGCTGACGGTGTTTTATTTGCAGACAAGACTTGCGGATTGGCTCCCACTTTTCCTGGTGTATGACCTGTTGACTGTCTGTGTGTGTGGATTGGCGGGACTGTTAATCTACGGCGTTGGCCTGAGAATTCTCAGAGTGCAAGAACTTCAATTGGTCATCCACTGGTTCCAGCGCATCGGTGAGAAGATATAGCCTCTAGATCTTTGCCCAAGTCTCTCTTGTTGCTGTGCTCATAGTACGTCTGAGGGTCCGGTATTCCAATTTGCCTGGGAACCGTAGCGCAGATGAAAGACTTCCACCTTACAGAGGGAAAGCGTATCCTTGAGGCTCTAAAGTACAATGTAGGTTCTTGAAGAACTACAATGTTCAACTGATAGTAGAGGTAAGGGAGCGGTGTCATGTCCAAGCGAAAACGACAGAGAAATCGGGGACGAAGACAGGAGCTAACCTCAGGCAGACCTGCGCAAAAAGCACCTTTAAGGGAGTCGGCTGGGCCCCAGCCGACAGCTCCGGCAAAACCTGCAGAAACTCAGGTACAAGCCCCGGTTTCTATGCAGAAGCCGACCCCTCGTTCAACTGCGAAATCCTCTATAGCTGAAGCCTACTCCTATGTGGGGCGGGATATCAGGTGGCTGGCTGGAACCTCAGTGGTCCTGTTTCTTTTTGTCGGTCTGGCCCGTTTCGTAATCTGACGCATCCGCAACCGTACGGATTCCGAGAAATGTTGAAAAAGGATAAGCCCTGAATCCTCTGGGTGCAAAGGCATGAAGCTAAAAGGGCTCCTGTTGCTGCTGCTATTGGTAGCAACCGTGATGATCCTGGCGCGACCCAAGGAAGCATGGACCGAAATGAAGCGTTCATGGGCCCGGCGCGAATGGATTGTAACCATGTTGCTCGTGGCTATAGTTGCATATTTCCTTTACGGCGTCTATACGATGTACACCGAAAACACGTTACAGCACCTTCGAGAATTGTGGCAATGAAGGGCGGGTAGCCAGCGCCAACCCAGGTAGTTCGGCTGGTGGATGCTCTGACCGATGTCCAAGCGCCTATTCGGTTGGCCGCAGCATTGAAAAACCCCTTGGCAATGCGATACCATGTTGGCCTGCCCCATGACCAGGGACTGGTATTGGCCTTGGCTGGACAGAGAACCCTGTTTTTCTTTTGAGAGACTGCTCCATGACCAAAATCTCGTTTATTGGCGCTGGCAGTACGGTCTTCGCCAAGACCCTTATCGGAGACATCCTCAGCTATCCTGAATTACAGGATGTCACCATCTCCCTTTATGACATCGATCCGGATCGGTTACGTACCTCGGAGGTCATGGCTCACAGGCTGGCGGAGGTAGTGGGAGCCAATCCTGTCATTGAAGCCACGACCAACCGGGAAACAACACTACAGGATGCTGATTATGCCATCAACATGGTGCAGATTGGCGGCTATCGGCCAGGTACCGTCTTAGATTTCGAGATCCCCCGCAAATATGGTCTGAAACAGACTATCGCTGACACCTTGGGCATTGGGGGCATCATGCGGGGGTTGCGCACCATTCATTTTCTGTTGGGCCTCTGCCAGGACATGGAGCGTTGGTGTCCAGCAGTAACGTTACTCAACTATTCCAATCCCATGGCAATGATTTGCTGGGCCGTGGCAGAGGCGTCTGACATTCAGACTGTTGGCCTCTGCCACAGTGTACAGGGCACTGCCAGCCAGTTGGCGCGCGATATTGGTGTGCCCATGGAAGAAATCAGTTATGTATGTGCTGGCATCAATCACATGGCCTTCTATCTTTCTTTCACGCGCCAGCAGGGGCAAGGCAAGTGTGATCTTTATCCTGCGATTCACAAGGTGCTTGAGGATGGTCGTGTTCCAGATGACAATCAGGTTCGTTACGAAATGCTGAAGCGCACTGGATATTTTGTAACCGAATCCAGTGAGCATTTTGCCGAATACGTGCCCTGGTTCATGAAGAGGGATCGCCCGGATCTGATTGAATCCCTCAATATTCCCGTGGATGAATATCTCAGGCGTTGTGAAGTACAAATCACGGGTTGGCGCTTCATGAAGGAAAAAATTGAAAATCCCGATGCGGATCTGGCCGACGATTTCATGGCAGCCATGCAGGCCGCAGGGGTGGCCAAGGAACATCTGCCCTACGTGCGCCGGTCGTTTGAAAACCCCTATGAAGTGGAACGTAGCCACGAATATGGCTCCATGATCATCCACAGTATGGAAACGGGAGTGCCCCGCATAGTCTATGGCAACGTGGCCAATGCCGGACTGATTGATAACTTGCCGCAGGGCTGTTGTGTAGAGGTTCCCTGCCTGGTGGATGGCAACGGTATCCAGCCTACACACATAGGAAGATTGCCTCCCCACCTGGCGGCCCTGATGCAAACCAATATCAACGTGCAGGCCCTGACGGTGGAAGCCGCCCTAACCCGGAAAAAGGAGCATGTCTACCATGCGGCAATGCTGGATCCCCATACGGCTGCTGAGCTGGACCTGGATCAGATCTGGGCCATGGTAGATGAGCTCATGGAAGCCCATGCGGACTATTTGCCCCCGTACCAATAGGACAGCAAGTCCACGGTCAGAAACGCAGACAGACAGCGCCCCCTCCAGGAGTCGAACCTGGGACACGAGGTTTAGGAAACCTCTGCTCTATCCTCTGAGCTAAGGGGGCACCTGATCCATCGTACAATCTGGGTCCAATCCCGTCAAAGAATAGCATTCTGCGTCTCAGGTATTGACACGCAAGTCTGTGGATTACCTACAGCCTCCCATAGGATCGAGAACCGTATCAAACTTCATAGAGGGTGGAGGGCGGACTGCCTGGATGTCCCGCCGGTGCAAAGAGGATGCGCTATTAAGGGTCTTTAGTTTGCCGGGACACATGCGTCAGGCCAGAAATTGATTTGGCATAAATTGGAACTTAGTGATAGAGTCCCGTTTAACGGTATATTGGCTTTTCCATGGATTACCTCGCTCTCATCAAGCCACTTGCCTATCAGGCATTTCTGTTTGCCTAGAGTTGTGAATTACAGACGCGCTTGAATGAGATATCCTGAATGCCTAGGGCTAGGGATTCATCCTTCTCTTGTCTCGTTATACGGGCAGGCACTGTGGCCTGCCCTCCTAAGCTTGGTTATTGCCAGGCGCAAGTACCTGTCCAGTCAGCGAATTGAGTTAAAGAGGAACTAATAGGTGCCCTAATGAGTTATCGGGACGAGTCGATGTCTTCTCCACGCTTTGCCCAGTCGGGTCAAGTACACCATATGACGGGAGACTACGGCGATGAATTAGAGGATGTTAGTTTGCATTCCGTAGTGCATGGGACTGTAGTCGATGCCCGGGAAGGGGAAATCATTGTTCAGATCAATGGTGCCAAATTTGAAGGCAAGGTGACCCAGCGGGAAATTTCCCAATTGCCAGAAGATTTACAACAGTCCTTGCAGGAAGAGGGTCACAGCCGGGATTTCTTTGTGCAGTATATGCCGCGTCAGTCCAAGCGTGACCAGGATCAGGATGAGTTGCCCTTTTACACTTTGACCATAACGGGTCTATGGCGGAATGAAGACTGGCAGTTGGCAGAAAAGTCTCTCCGCTCGGGTGATACTTTCACGACTACTCCCGTGCGGTCCAACAAGGGGGGCTTGCTAGTTCGATTTGGGCAGGTGGAAGAGGGTTTCATCCCCCTTTCCCATCTTTGGAACTTCCCCTCATCCCGCGATCCCAAAGAGCGAGAAGAGATTTTGCGGGAATGGGTACGCGAAGGACACGAGTTGCTGGTCAAGGTCATTGAAGTCAATCGGGACAAACACAAGCTTGTCTTGTCGAATCGGCTGGCCGAGCAGGAACGGAATGCGGAAGTGCAGCGGAACCGGTTGGCAACTCTGAAAGTTGGGGACGTTGTCAAGGGTACAGTCCGCAATATCAGGGATTTTGGGGCTTTTGTTGATATTGGTGGTATTGAGGGCCTTCTGCACATCAGCGAAATAGATTGGGATCTGGTCCGTCATCCCAGCGACCACTTCAGTGAAGGGGATGTATTGGATGTCAAAATCCTGCACATCGACATGGAAAAGAATCGCATCAAGCTGAGCCTTAAGGCATTGACCGACACGCCATGGCAGTCCGTGGAAAGTCGCTACAAGACTGGCGACATTGTGTGGGTGGATATTACTAAAAAGAAGCAGTTTGGGGTGTTTGCCAAGTTGGAAGCAGGCGTTGAAGGCCTGATTCATATTTCCCAGATCGCCCCCAAGTCCGAGTCCGACCCTCTAAGTACAATTCAGGAGGGGGACCGAGTAGAAGTGGAGATTCTGAGGATAGATGCAGCCAACCAGAGGATCTCCCTAAGTCGAGCCAATGTATTGGGAGATTATGGCGCTCCGGCTCTGGAAGGCAGCTATTTCGGCGACGAAGAGGAATACGATTCCTTCTCTTACAAAGAAGATTACAACGAAGATTATTGAAGGAACGAGCCAAGACGATTTAGCGCAGAAAGTTTCAGCTAGCCTGTCAGCGACACCGAGCCGATTCTACGGCCGAGGTGGGTGGCTACTGCTTGGCCGGGATGGCCAAGGGTTAGATTGATCCAGGTAAATGCCCAATAACCTGATCAGGTATAAGACAGGAGGCGGCATCGTTATTGATGCTGACTTGGTTCTACTGCTGGATCGACCAGGTCGACGCGAGGTCAGGTTGCCCAAAGGACACATCGATCCTGGCGAAACTCCGGCCGAGACGGCCCTAAGGGAAACCGCCGAAGAAACAGGATATTCTGATTTGGAGATTCTTGAGGACTTGGGGGCTGCCGAAGTTACATTTCGGTATAAGGAAAGACAATACTTGCGTACGGAGCACTATTTCCTCATGCGCCTGCGTTCCCGGGAGCAAGTCCCTAGGCCGCCGTCAGACCAGGCCCAGTTTCAGCCCATATGGCGGTCATTTGAGGAGGCCTTAGGCATGCTGACCTTCAAAGCTGAACGCCTGGTTTTATCTAAGGCAATCCAGGCTTGGAAGCCATATGCGAGCAGCGATACCGTTCTGCCGGACTAATAAAACCACCTTCTTGTAGCCCGCAATTTCAGATACTGGCTATTGGGATATGGGGGTTCGGTGGCGATAAGTGATGCGTCCCTTGGTCAAGTCCGCAGGACTCATTTCCAGACTGACTCTGTCGCCCAACAGTACCTTAATGTAATTCTTGCGCATGTGGCCTGATAAATAGGCCAATACCCGGTGGCCATTCTCGAGTTCCACCCTGAACGTTGCGTTGGGCAACGTTTCAACCACCTTGCCTTCCATTTCCACTTTTTCACGACTCATATCCTGGCCTTGCCTCCCTACTGTGCATTCCGCATGCTGTTTGTCGGAGTATAAAAGAACTGTAATTGAAATTCTCGGGTTAACGTGGTCGGGAACGGGAACGAGACAGGCCCCGCTGAGCTTTTCGAATCGCTTTCTGTTTCTTAATTCGGTTGATTTCACTCTTGGAAGTAAACCATCGTTTCTGTCGTACCTGTGGCAGAATGCGGGCTTCGGATACCGCTTTGCGAAAACGCCGGATAAGGTTGTCCTGGGTTTCGCCAGGTCGAAGATCTACACTTATGGCACACCTCTTAGAACTATTGGCTAACTGCTACGCATCAAGACAAGCACGAATTATACCTTGATTGGGCCATGATGAAAACAAATAAAGTCGCCAAGGAGGAGGCTGAGACCTTCAAGGGGACTCTGTGCGCGCGAGCCCAGAAAATAGGGCTTCACTTGTCTTCCCGTCAACTGCAGCAGTTCTATGTTTTTGCCCAGCTGCTGGTTTCGTTCAATGAACGGATGAATTTGACCACCATTACGGAACCGGACGACATCATAAGCCTGCATTTTCTGGATTCTGTAGCTGTATGGCCCGAACTGGCTGGTGAACTCAGAGCCTTGACTCTGCAGACGCCGCATCTGCAGGTGGCAGATATTGGGACCGGAGCGGGTTTTCCCGGAATTCCTCTGAAGATTCTGGTCCCCCAATTGAGTCTGACTCTGATCGATGGCACACGTAAGAAAATACATTTCTTGGACCATGTGATTCACACACTGCCCTTGAACAGAGCACAGGCTATCCATGGCAGGGCGGAGGAGTTAGCCCACTCCGCGGTACATCGGGGACAATACGACCTAGTGGTAGCCCGGGGACTTGCACCTTGGGCTCCGTTAATGGAATACGTATTGCCTTTTGTGCGTGAAGGAGGCCTCTGTCTGGCCTACAAGGGCCCTGGCTTCAGAGAAGAATTCCAGGCAGCTCATGCAGCCTTAAACATCCTGAATGCGGATGTGGAACGAATAATCCCTGTGATCGTTCCAGACAGAGACTTGCAACGTTTTGTGGTGGTGATTCGCAAGAGGGGACGAACACCCAGGCGTTACCCCAGGGGCCAGGGGTTGCCACGCCGCCAACCCTTGATGAAGCGTTGAGAGTCAAGTACCAGAGTCGGTGAAGACGCCATTGCGAATGCCGAATATGTTGTCGGGGTCAGAACTGCGTTTGAGATCCCTGAGCATATTCATGCTGGTAGGCGTCATAACCCGATCCATGAATTTCTGACGTAACTTGCCTACGCCGTGGTGATGGGAAATGGATCCTCCGGCACCGAGAATCGCTTCCCGGATTTCATCTTCGATATCCATAAATACGGCCAGAGGCTCGGTTAGCCCACGGTTGCAATACCCGTGCGTGAAGTAAATGCAGACACCTGTATGGTAAGTTTGGGTGACCCGGGCGGAAATGAAGGGATTGCCTTGCAGGCTATGTTTCTCTTGAAGTTCATAAGCCTTCGCGATCACTGCATCCACCACCGGGTGTATCCTGTCCCACGTGGTTGAGGTCTCGTATGTCTCACCGGAAACGTAGTAAGGGGCCAGGAAGTCCCGAATATAGGCAATAGCGTAGGTAAGCATATAACCACGCTGGCCATTGGAGGCGCCACCGGAAACACCCCTATGCTTTCGGGCAATCGCAGCGAGGTGTTTGCGTTGTAGGGCAACCTCATCCCTGGACCCTTCAATAACAACGGTGGCGGCTGACACTTCCTGCAAGTTGTATTTTAGGATTTTCTCCAGAAAGAAACGCTGAACTTTCTGCTCTGTAGCCTTTAGCCCTGTGGCTTCCGGTTTGAGTGCCTGGCTAAAGCGGAACTGCAGATTGTCTACCAAGCGTACACTGGCCGGCAGAATTCCGGATCGATTCAGGTCAAATAGGAAATCCACCCCGTGTTTGAAGTCAGGAAAAACATAGGAACCGTATAAGGTGCGTTCTGGAGCACTGTGAATGTTGATCGTAGCTTCCGTGATTATTCCGAGGTTGCCTTCACTGCCAAACACCAAGTCTCGCGGTTGAATTCCTGCTGACCGCCGTGGCCCCAAATCCAGGTGGGTAATCTCACCCAGTGGCGAAATCAGAGTGATCTTATCCACGATCTCCTCTATGTTTCCATAGCGATTCTTCTTCATGCCGCTGGCGTTGGTCGAAATCCATCCACCCAGGGTTGATAATTCCATGCTGTCAGGTTCATGTCCTGCAACATAGCCCTTCTCTCCCAACGTCTTCTCCAGGTCGCTGCCTGTAATTCCAGCCTGTACCCGCGCACACAGATTCTTTTCATCAATTTCCAGAACCCTGTTCATGCGCCGCATGTCAACTGAGACGATTTTCCGGGTTTCGGCAGGAAGCAATAGCAGGGCGTTGCTGACATTCGTGCCTCCACCATACGGGACAAGACAGACATTACATTCCCCCGCAAGGCGAATCAGTCCGTGCACATCCTCCGTGGATTCGGGCCACACCACCAAGTCGGCTACACGTTCCAGATTCTCGAATACAACCTGGTACAGTTCGCTGGACGAGGTTTGACCATGGCTGTGAACGAGTCGTTCGCGACGATCATCCGAGTATTGATGATCTGCCAGAAACGACGGCAATCCTCTGTCGAATTCCGGGTTCGCCACCGGTTCTGGGATAACTGGATTGGCATTGACAGACTTGGTGTTGACCCAATCCAGTTCAGTACCAAACACATCATCAACGAAAGGCCGAAACGCAGGCATTTCATAACCTGACAGTTGGTAGCGGTTACCCACCAATTCGACATTGCCCCTTTCGTTCAACCGAAAAGACGTGTCTTTGTAACCCCATAGATGATCGTGTCGCGAATCGTCCAGAAGCACGCCAGTCTGGTTCAACGCTTTATCTGCCATGAACGGGCCTCATTGAATTTGAGTGCAAAGGGAGGAGCACAAAACAGGCAATAATCAGATTGGATCCGGCGGGTAGACAAGCCACAATCTCTTCATTGCCAAATCTCAATAATAATACCCTCAAAACCAACTGTTGTCATCCTGAACGCAACTTCGGTCGTGGACCACAATTACGGTCCAGCTTCTTCCATGCTTGAGTTCACAGTTGCTCAAAATTGGCCCTGACATCAAGGTTCAGGTTCCCGTCGTACCTCATACCATACTGTTCAGACTTGGACACGCTATCTCTGGTTTGCTTCCTGGCCACATCTTCTTCTTTGCAGGATCGGTAAACTTGAACATGATCCCAATTTCGATGCCGTCTGATCACTGTTGGTGCGGCTGAGCCATTACGAGTCTAGCTGGCTTGTTGCCGTGTCCTCAAGCTATCCATGCTGGCCGGCCCAAGCCATTCTTAACCACCTTAACACCATACACCAGAAATGAACTGCGACAATCTGGGATGAAACGGACCAGCAGCTACTTGGGGATAACGTAGACGTTCATCATGAAGTCGTCAGTGAGTCGGAAAAATCGAAACTGTGAATGCCAAGTGGTTTCAAGAGGCTTGCCTTCAATTACACTCCAGCGTGTTGCCAGGCAGTTTTCTGGACAATATTCGCCCAGTGACATCTCTTGCAGTCGCACTTCTTGGCTCTGAATAGCCCTTATCTGATCAAATCACTTGTGATGCCGCATATCAGGCGTTTTCCCTAATGGACCCGTAAACCCCTGCCCCTAAAGTACAAAATCCTCCATGCGTAAAGAATATCCGCGTACCTGGCCTTTAGGTGCATCATCTACGACATAATTGGCGATATAAATCTCGCCATCATCAAATTGCACCCAGCCAGAATAACCTGTATCACTTTCAGCAGAGCGATCAAAGTCAATTGGCAGGATGCGGGTATGGGCATCATCACGGGTGAGTGCCAACACCGACGCCCTATCGGTTAACGCGGCAAAGAAATTCTGATGTCCGCCAAAGAAACCTCGCTTGCCCCCGGGGATAAACCGGTGGGTAATCAAAATCTGTCCATTGTGAAGCCAGCCAGCGACAGGACGGTGGCAAGCAGGTAGGGGGAATTTGATTAACTCACCCCAGGTTTCGCCGTTATCGTGAGAAATTGCTTTAAAGCAATCCCATCCCTGAAAGGAATTTTCGCGCATAAAAGCCACTAGGGTCTGACCATCAATAGGCAATATTGATACCTCACATAGATTTAGCCCTGCTTCGCGGCCAACAATAATCGGCGCAGACCAGGTTTGGCCCTGATCATCCGAATACCATAGCCGCTGGACCAAATAGCCAAACCCAACTTCTCTATCATGACAGGATAAAATCCAGCGGCCTGAATCCAGCTCCAGCAATTTATCTGGCACAATGCCACGGGCAGGTGTTTCGACGGGATCTGTCCAGGTTTGCCCATCATCTTCACTGAAATATAGCTGAATACGGCCACCACCTTCGTTACGTTCGTATACTTTGTCAACCAGTATCACGGAGCGACGATCCTTCAACTGCATTATGCGACCACAGTTGTAGTACGGCAGTCCTTGCGTACCGTCGGTGAGAGGGCGTTTGGGTGTCCAAGTACGGCCTCGATCTGCAGACTCGGTCAGCATTATGCGGGTATATGAACGATCGTGATGATGCGTACATTCCGCGAAGACACAGAGTAACTTGCCCGAGGGTGTCAGGACTACATCAGGCCAGGCTTCATAAATGGTATCGTCACGGCTGATTGTGAATTTTTGAATCATTTTTCGGCTCGTCAAGCTGGTTAGTCAAGGGTTTAGGTTTGCCCATGCGGACGCAGAACAACCTTTCGCCGTTGATCTAATGGACCTCTTCTCTCCGATCACACTAAACATTGCCACGCACTATAGCACGGGCCATCCTTATGAAGGGACAAGTCCAATTCTGGAAAGAGCAGACAAAAGGGCTGTCTCAAGGTGTCCTCTATGGCAATATGTGCCATGTGAATGAAGGAACTCGGACAGGAAACTGATCGGCATGTCAAGATACATCTCCCAAGTATGGCTTTCGTGCACGCTACTCTTTTGGGGTTTCCTGCTGGGCGCGTGTATTCAGCCTGCTGAACCTTCCCCTGATTTCAATTCCGCGACTCAGGCTAAGACGGAGTCGCACGAGAGAATCATCGATTCATCCGAGCAGCTTGAACCATTTGTTGGCTATACGCCTGAATCCCTACTTTATGTAGGATGGTCAACGGCGCCTGTAACAGTTTACGAAATGTTTAACGCCAACTGTCCCGGTTGCGCCCACCATCATGCGAATACCTTGGCACAACTGGTCGAGGAATTTGCCGTTGCGGGTCAAGTGCGATTCCTATTCGTCGATCTGCCTCTGAGCAGTGACTGGGGAGAAGAGGCCCACTTTGCGGGGTACTGCATCGGCCAACAGCAAGGAGCCGAAGCAGAGTGGCAATTCTGGCTGGACTTCTATGGTTCGCACAGCCGCTGGTTCAGGGAGGGAATGGATTTCACTACGGTGCTGGCAGAAGAAGCGGGGGTGGATATGGCTGGATACGAATCGTGCCTGATTTCCAGGGCTCGCGAAGCAGTCTATGCACGTCAGGAAATCGCAGAGAACGATCTGCTTCCATCTCGGTGGGCCACGCCGGTCTTCAGGTTAGAAAACAGACGAGGTGAACTATTACGAATACAAACCGGTTCGCTTTCCCTGGAAGGATGGAAGCAGGAGCTGGACCGCCACTTGAACTAAACCGTCTCGACAAGACCTGACCCGCGGGTTTCCCTTTCCGTCCGTGAAGCAAGCCAGTCCTCCACCGTAGCGACTTTTTCTGGAAACAGCTTGCTCCGTGCCAGGAAGCCAACCCCGTGCTCAGGCATCTGGTCCTGATCCGTGGGCTGATAGCGGACATCCAGACTCCAGCGAACAGAATCAGAATTGTTGAGTTCCGACATGTGAACGCAGCGATCATTGAACAGAACGATGTCTCCTGCATCCACGAGCAGAGGTATCGGCTCCCTGCCTTCTGGCATGTGTTCCTTATCGATTTCCAGGAAACCTGTACCTGAATAGGACTCCTTGTGCCAGGACTTTACCCTCTGCCGGTGTGTGCGAGGCATGATAAAGAGACAGCCATTCTCAAGATTGGCTTCTACAAACGGTATCCACACCGTAATCACCGGATTGGCATTTGCCCCCGGCCAATAAGACTTGTCCTGATGCCAGGGTACGGCACCTGCCGCCACCTTCGGCACTTTGGGGCGGGTATTGTAAACAGGGTTAGAAAATATTTCTGGTCCAATCAGAGATTCCACTGCATCCAGGATTTTGGGATTGGCCATGATTTCGTAGTAGCCAGGAAACCGATCCCGCCAGCCTCGACCGAACTTCAGGAAGTCCTCATCAGTCAAATTCTTGAACAACTCCGCCAGACGACGCTCGAAAGGCTGGTTCTCCATCAAACTGTCTATCTTGCCGTGCTCCAGAAGATCGGCCGCGATGAGGTCTACCTTGTACTCCATGGCCTCAATGGTTGGGCTTAGGTCTTTCTGATCCAGGAAATTGCGCAAGATAAGGTAGCCCTCGATGTCGTAAAAGTGGATCTGTTCGTCAGTCAGGCAACCGCCATGATCTTCGCGATAAGTGTCCAGCATGAGTTTCTTCCTCCTGGGCTTTCAAATCCAAACGGCTGGCGTTAGCAAATCTGGGCTTTCCACATCAGGACTGGAGGAAACTACTGAAAACCCTCCCCCGCGGAGTTTTCTGGAGAGTAGGACTTGCAAAGTTAGCCTCTTCAGAATGTTGGATGCGGAACGAGAAGATCCAGTTCTCCACTTTCTTGTGGCTCCGGACACTGGTTCGTTACCGGTTACTCTTGCTGGTAACACGGCAGGTGGCAACTCCGAGAGCTTCGTCTATGATAATGCAAGAAGAGCCATACGGCTTCATCCTGAAAGTGTCAAACTTAAGTTTAAGATGCCGCATTTGACAAGCACGCTACTTCCACTTACAACTGGCAGGAGGAATGGATTGCTGGGTATCTTCTGTCTTGGTCAAAGTTTCGAAATCCAGAGACAGCCAAAGTTAAATTGAAGTAGGTTTAAAGCGGCGAAATCCAGAATCTTGCCAATGGAAGGACAAGGAAACAAGCAGTCCTAGGACAGCTGCGAACGCATTGCGTCCAACAGTTGCATCTGAGGCGGATCAGTCAGGTTTTCCGGATTGCCTGACAGTCCGCTCATGTATATGGCAAGCATCAAGCGGAAATCCTGCAAGGCTGCATCTAGATTTAGCGAATGCACCGCATGGTCATCTTCCAGCCAGTCAAACATTGCCTCACTCATTTGGGCCTGCCCCAGGATATCCTCTTCGTGGTATACGTGATGACCCCTTGTCTGTTGGCCTTGAATGACCGTTTCCCATGAGGTCATGGACCAGTGAATGGCTCCCTCGGTACCCTCGACTGAGATCTGCTTGTGGTGACTAATACGATCGTCATCGGGTTCATTCATTGGGGCATTGACCCCACATTGGAATAAACCACGGGACCCATCTGCAAAAGAGATCTGGGCTGCACATTGATCAGGTGCCAGATGCATCTTGGGATTAACCTGCAAGCCCTGAGCCCCTGCCAACAAGGTGGTGTGTGCCTTCGTCGGGACAGAGGGCTGAAACCCTTGAATCGCTTGCAAGACATGGGTCCCCTGATAGGCCATATTCATGCGGGCACTAGCCCGAATCTCCTGAATGGTACCAATGGCTCCCTCGTGTACCATGGCCTGTAACTGCAGACGCCGCGGATGAAAGTGCAACTGGTGGTTTATCGCTACCTTGAGCTTGGCAGTTTGGGCGAACTCACAAAGTTCAAGATAATCCTCAGACTGTATCGCAAGCGGTTTTTCCACAATTAGGCCCCGAACACCATGTGACTCGGCAGATTGCAGTACTTCCAACCTTACATCTGGAGGCGTATTGACGAAGACAACATCAGGTCTTATGTCCCGAAACATCTGATCGTAGTCAGTAAACCGCGCCGCTACGTTCCACTTGTCGGCGAAACGAGCCAGATTGGTTTGCGTCCGGGTGGACACCGCCACCAGTTCGCCCCGTGGCATATGGACAAATGCCTCGGCATGGCCGTTGGCACGTCCCCCACTCACACCGACGATTGCACATCGGAATTTTGTCATACTTCCTCCTCCCAGGGTTTTAGCAGGACCTTGCCACAGTTGCCCGTCATTTGCAGTTCCCAGGCAGCCTGAACTTGAGCCAGGGGAAAACGATGAGTGACAAACGAGGAAAGCTTGGTGCCTTCAGCCCGAATGACCTGCATCAACTGGCCAATATCCCCCAGATTGTAATTCCAGGAGCCAACCAGGGTGAGTCCCTTGCGGATCATGTCAGGCGAGATACGAATAATCGTGTCTGCAGAGCACTCCCCTACAAAAGCCACCTGACCGAGACGTTTGGCGGCGTCAATGCAGAGACGATGGGCCCTTGGATTCCCGGAACAGTCAATAGCCTTGGGGACGCCCTGCCCCTCTGTCAGATCCATGATTTCCGGCAAAATGTCATCTGCGGTGGGATCCAGCACATAGTCCGCGCCGAGTGTCTTGGCCAGGGTCTTGCGATAGGGCAAGGATTCCACAGCGATCACACAGGCGCCCCGATGTTTGGCATTGATGACACCACCTAACCCCACTGGACCCATTCCTGTGATGAGCACAGTGTCAAAGGCTGTAACCCGGAGACGCTGCAGGGCTCCAAAAGAGGGGCCCAAACCACAGACTCCCAAAGCACCGTAGTCCAAAGGGATGTCATCTGGAATGAGATAACACATCCAATCGGGTTTGAGATGGTACTGGGCATAGGTTCCCGTATAACCGTCGTATTCTCGGCGTACCTGACAAAAGATATATTCGCCGTCCATGCAGTATTCACAGGATCCACAGGCCATCAAAGGCAGGGCCAGGACCCGGTCTCCCACAGCGAGTCGGCCGGTACGGCCGGTTTCCACGATTACTCCCGCGGCTTCATGTCCAACTGAGGACATGGGATACCCACTTTCGTATTGCTTGTATTCCGTGCAAATCGGGGTAGTCTGAACCTGGATAAGCGCCCAGTCATCCACCGGCTGGGGATCAGGCAAGGAATTGATTTCATACGAGCGCTCACCGGTAATGGATACAGCCTTCATGTGTCCTTGACACCCTAACTACTGGCATAAGAGAAGAATACCCTGAATCGTAACATGAAGCAGCCAACCCGCCTTGTGTGGGAATGCAGACCTCTCTCTCGCATTGAATTCTGAGCAAGGTCTCCTATGGGAGGGAGGAGAAAAAAGAAACAGACCGGAAACTGTTGGGAGAAAGCAACGGGAACATTGCACCTGTCTTGAAGCTTTTGCTGTGCCAATTGCTATGCAAATGGTCACCAACAGCCAGACAGGCGGTACTGCCGAGGAAATCGTCCTATGGGAGGGATAGGCGAAAGTTGAATGTCATCTGTCATTCCCTTACCTGGACGTCTCCTACCTGTAATTCCTTGCCGCAGACACCGTTCCTGGCTGGAAGTGCCATGTAATCGGCAGAATCGGGAATAACAGTTCAGACAGGTTCTGATAAGGCAACCAGATTGCTTTACATAAAGCCAAAGGAATTGCCCGACCGGATCTGGAAATCAGTGTCTTTCCCGCGGTTCTCGTTGGTGCCGTGTCAACTGACACTGAGTCTGGATCTGGCCCGAGTTGGCCTATGATTCAAAGTTGAATGTACCTGCCCGACCTGGCCACAGACCAGTGCGTACGTTGGTCTGTGGCCTTGTTACAAGGAGAATTTATATGGCCGACTTGCCTATTGGACGCAGATGTTTTCTGCAACTTGCTGGCCTCACGGGCATTGTGACTCTGGTTGCCGCTTGTGAAATGGCACCACTGGCTGTTAGGGAAGGTGAACCAGGTATCGAGGTAGTCCAGTTGGAATACCTGGGATATGACTTGGATGTTGTACATTCCGAGGCCTTCGGCAAATTTAAAGATGTAGAACCTGACGTGGATTTGCTGCTCAGTACGACCAGGGGAAGATGGCCCGAAATGCTCGCCAAGGTGAGTGCCCGGACTGCGGCTGGTGATCCCCCGGACATTACGATCGTTGCAACCTACGGCCCGCCGCGAACCTGGAGCAAAAAGGGCATTCTGCTTGATCTGCAGCCATTCCTGGCTTCTGACTCGGATTATGACTCCGATCCGGTTCCGCCTTCTTTGTTGGATTTTTATCGGGTTGAAGGTGCCCTCTTTGGCATGCCCAAGGACTATGTAACGCATGCTATCTTTTACAATCGGGGCGTCTTTGACAACATGGGAGTGAAATATCCAGCGGAAGGGTGGACTTGGGCTGAGTGTCTGGCAACAGCCCTGGAACTCACCACGGGGAAAGGCCAAGATCAGGTATTCGGAATAGGGATCTCTACACATCCTTGGTCAACGGAACACTGGTTTTGGGCCAACGAAGGTCCGGGTCTTTTCGATCGGTGGAATGGGGACCTTACAACACCTACGGCAAACGATGTTCGCAACAAGGAAGCCATGCAGTGGCTAATTGACTCCATAATGGTGCATGGGGTTGCTCCTTCCCCCGAGCAGCTTCAGACCGAAGGAGCCAGTTCACGTCAGGTTTCCGGAAGGTTGGCCATGTGGATGGGTACCACCATTGATACCGTGCTCTTGTTACAGAACCAGGACAATCTGGACTGGCAGGTAGTACGTAATCCAGTGGCTTTCGAGGGGGGTCCGCATACGACCATGATGTGGACATCAGGGTTTGGCATCATGGACGGCACGGATTATCCAGATAAAGCATTCGCGTTTCTCAAACACATGTCAATCGGGGCCGGCGCCCTTGTTTTGGGACGGGCTGGATTTTCCATCCCTTCAGGCCGTCCCGATGGTTTCCTGACGGAGGACCTGGTAGCACGGGGAGGTGATGTCTTCCTGGAAGTGGCGTTCAACTCAGACCTGGCTGCCAACGACACGCTTGGCACGAATCATGATGAATTGCTAGGAACAGCCGTACTTCCTCATTTTGAAGCGGCCTTTCTGGGTCACGTGGCGGCTTCCGAGGCACTGGATACTGTGCAACAGCAAATGGAAGCGATTTTGGCCGAGTCTGCAGAGGAACAATTTTGACTTAGGGTGACGACACCGATCAGGAAACGTGGGTCACAGTGTCAGGGGCGAACTGCGTTCAGCTCCTGGAATAGGGTGTGTCGAATCAACCTGTATCCTTGCAGAAACAAGCAAAGTAGCAGGCTTTTGCATGAGGTTCGGCCGCGATGTTGATTACCTACATGGCGACAGCACAACGAGCTGGAAGTCCCGAAACTTCAAATCTGATAGACTTCCAGTGGGTGGAGGAGTCTCCGGGAACACAGAGAAAAAGCCCCCCAAGGGAAACCCTTTCATGGGGCTGTGATTTAGCTTCCCTATGGAGGGATCACCGGCCCCAACAGAGACAACCCTGATAGTTCGAACTGATTCGCAATGGCCTCTGGGCAACGCGTCAGGTACCTCTGCATTCAGACCTGATGGATGGCTCGCCTCTTTTGCCGCATGGCGTCGTGTGCCTCAGGGGATCCATTATGACTAGTACCGAACCATGAATCGAATGGCATATCAGGTTCGCCGTAGTTGCACTCAAAATAGCGGTGGTGCAACTGATGAAAGTACGAACCGGCAGGTACAGTCGGCTTGCCGTTGACCATAATGGTCTCAAATCCTACATGGCCCGATGCGGGAGTAAACGCGGCGTGCTGTCCATTCATGATCATGTGAATGGGGTGAGAGGGCACGATCCAATGAATCAGAATGCAACTGAAATACAGCAAATGTTCCAGCGGGTGCATGGACAGACCCGACCAGGGACCTATGTTGATATTCCTGTGGTGCAGATAGTGCCCGGCCTTATATAGAGGAGGCCAATGCAGCAGACGATGTACCCAATAGAAGTGGAAGAGTCGCCACATCTGGATTGCACAGAGGAGGAGAACAAAGTAAACAGGCTGTTGCCTTGGATCGACGTAGGGAATGAACTCATTGGCGTAAGCCCAAAGCATCAAGACCTCAAAAGCAGTCCAAATTGTTCCTCCACTGACACAGCTCCAAAAAATGTTGTCGCGAAGCTGATCACCCCATAGGAACTGACGCTTGCCCTTTGCCATCCAATCAGGAGTGTATTTGTACTGGAATCCCTGGGATTTCTTTGACCATAGCCAGAGATGCCATGCACTCACGATCACGATAAGCATCACCTGATTCCGCAGAAACACCAGCAGGATCCAGTCGAAACGAAAATGGACCATCTGGGAAAGTTCCGGGGTGAGGTACAGCCAGGTCAATGTGCCAATAACCATATAGATGAAGTTCCATGGGAACAGATAGCTGTAGATCCATTTCAAAATGGGCAATGGCTTTGGGGGCCACATAAAGATGGGGTTGGGGGGCGCAGTGCCACGCTCAGGCTGCCAGTAACCCCGTGCATCACGGGGCATCCCGTCCATCAGTCCATCCCTTTTGGTACTTACATTGTCCATGCAAACCTCCCGGAGGTGCCGCTAAAACTGACCTCTGTAAGCTTCTGTTGTCCCGTTTCTGCTTTCAGAATAAGGAAATCTCCTCTGCGAGTCAAACCAGTTCAAGAAATGACAGGCAGAGTCCGCGGCCATGGCACTTCCGAGTTCTGGTCTCCTGATTCAGCCTAACACTTTGCGCAGAACACATCCGGACACTCTACGACACATGAAGTTTGACCTGTAATACCGGACTGCCGGCAACTTGCCCTTATCCGCCAAAAGAGCCAGGCATCTAACCTTGTTCAATGAAATCCGGGGATCGTCTGATGATCTCTATCATTACCGCTGTGTCCTCGGCCCCATGTTCCAGGGGCGTGCGGGGAGTAGAACCGGTCACGATGCAATGATGGAAATGTATCAATTCATTCCGAAAGGCTTCTGTGTAGTTGGCAGTCATTTCGGTTTCCAGGAATCGCTCCTCTGCCATGGAACAGCGAGTAACAGTCGTAACAGCATTGTTCAGAAACGGGGAAGGGAAACGAATAGCAACGGATTCTGCATCATTGTAGGCGGTGAATGTCTCATTAAATAGGCGAATATCAGGCATGAAGACGGAAGAAAACACACACCTGACGCCTTGATCGAATGCAAGGACAGCGGTGATGGAACGTCCCTCATTCCACACTTCAGTGCTTAGAACTTCCTGGACTGTACCTAGGCATCCCCTCATGATTGACAGTTGATGACAGCCACTCCCCAATAAACTTCCATAGGCCCGAGTCAGATGAGGGGCCTGTTCACCAATCGCCTTGGTCAATGCTTGGCGCATATCCTGCCCTATCGCATCCCGTTGGTCAGGGCCAATGTCTTGGAAGCGCAGGATTTCGTGGTGCTCCAGGAACGGTTCGTTGGGGCCGTGGGCGATATGCATCGTGGCTAAACGGATGTTGGGTAGTGCCTGCACCATTTCAGATCCCAGGACATACCCGGGATCATAGGGTTTGTGGTATCCCACCTGACCTATCAGGCCTTTGGAACGGGCTATGTCCACAATCTCTGCCGCCTGCTCCAGATTTTCACACATGGGTTTTTCTACGAAGATATGTACCCCGGCCTGAAGTGCCTGTATCACCAGGGGGTAGTGGTGCGGCGTCAGAATTAGTACAGCGTCCAAAGCCACGCTTTCCAGCATTTCCGCCGCATCCTGAAATGTGTGCGGAATACCGTACTTTCGGGACAGTTCCTGGCCGGTCTGCACCGAGAGATCGCAAAGAGCCTCAATCCTGAAATGCTGTGGCAAGGAACATAGATAGGGAATATGCATCACTTGGGCGATCATGCCACCCCCAATGATCCCGATGTGTAAAGGTTGGTGGGTCATGTTCTTCTCCGATTCAGTGCTAGTCTCACCGGCAAGGATCTCATCCGGGAGTGGTTGCCCATCTTTATTTTAGGGAAAAGTCCTCCGGTACGAGAGCATAAGTTGAAACCAGACTCAAAGAGTTTACGATCAGGAGCGATTGAATTTTCGGCATTTGCCAAAACAGATAGCCTGTTGCATATTGCCCTTAGACATTCAGCAGCTTGTGAGGAAGATATCTATGAAGCTCTCCTCAGCCAGACGCGAGGCTATTGAGGGGTATCTGTATATTGCACCATGGCTGGCAGGATTCCTGATCTTCGCGGCTGGTCCGATGCTGGTTTCCATCTACCTTAGTCTGACCATTTACAAAATAATTACCCCACCAGACCTGGTGGGTTTTGCCAATTATGGACGGATGTTTCAGGACAATCTGTTCTGGCGCTCGTTGTGGAATACGGTCTATTACGCAGTCGTCTTCGTACCCGTATCTATTGCCGGTTCCTTGACCTGTGCCCTTCTCCTCAATCAACGGCTTCTGGGCCGTACTGTCTTCAGGGCTGTTTATTTCTTGCCCTCCATCACTCCCATTGTCGCTACTGCCTTTCTGTGGTTATGGATATTCCAGCCAAACGTCGGCCTGGCCAATTACCTGCTTTCTCTCTTTGGTCTGGATGGTCCTCGCTGGTTGGACGATATTCAGTGGTCCAAACCTTCCCTCATCATTATCAGCCTATGGGGATCAATTGGAGGTGGGGCAATGCTGATTTTCTTGGCGGGTCTGCAGAATATCCCTAACGAACTGTACGAATCAGCCGAGATTGATGGGGCAGGTAATCAAGCCAAGTTCTGGAAGATAACGTTACCGTTACTCTCCCCCTCTATGTTTTTCAATCTTGTGCTGGGCCTGATCGGCGCAATGCAGATGTTTACCTTGGCCTTCGTAGCGACGAGCGGGGCAGGACAGACGAGACCTGCAGGAGGTCCCGCCTACTCCACCTTGTTCTATGTTCTCAACCTGTATAATCATGCCTTTGATTATTGGGAAATGGGTTACGCTTCGGCCTTGGCCTGGTTCTTTTTCCTGATTCTGCTGGCGCTCACTTACTGGCAACTACGTCTGTCACGTTCCTGGGTCTATTACGAATTTGAGCAAGGCGAAAGATGGTAGAACTTACTACATCCTCCGTTACGGCAGCCGGCAGCAATCCGTTGTCAAGACGGTTTCAGGTTGTCTTCCAACAACTGGTTCGCTACCTGGTGATTCTGATTCTGGCTGCCGCTTTTGGCCTTCCCTTTTTCTGGGCCCTGCTGACTTCACTCAAACTGCCCATCGAAATTTTTGTTTTCCCACCTTCATGGTTTCCCCAGGATCCCCAGTGGGCCAATTACATCGAAATCTTTCGTCAGGCACCTCTGGCACTCTTCTTTTGGAACAGCCTGGTGGTAACCGGACTGACAGGTATCGGCCAAATCCTGTCTTCTTCCCTAGTTGCTTATGGGTTCGCTCGTTTTCGCTTTGCTGGTCGCAACATACTCTTCCTGATTATGCTCAGCACCTTGATGCTGCCCCCCCAGATCACGATCATTCCCACTTTTCTCCTGTTCAAACTGCTCGGCTGGCTCGATCAACTGCGTTCCCTGTATATTCCGCCCTGGTTTGGGGGTGGCGCCTTCGCTATTTTCCTCTTTCGCCAGTTTTTCCTGACGATTCCGCGGGAGTTTGATGAGGCTGCCAAGATTGATGGGGCGAATTCCCTTTGGATTTTTTTCCGCATTCTGGTTCCCTTGTCCGTACCGGTTTTCGTTACGATGGGGATTTTTTCTTTCCTCGGTAGCTGGAATGACTTCTTTGGTCCGCTGATTTTCCTGAATACCACTGAGAAATACACCCTGGCCTTAGGGCTGACGTACTTCCAGCGGGTAGTATCGATTGGCGGTAAAGCCACCGAGCATCTGATGATGGCAGCTTCCATGGTCATGACCATCCCTTGCCTGCTTGTATTCCTGCTGCTACAGAAATATTGGATTCAGGGGATTGTGATGTCAGGTATCAAAGGATGATCTGTTGACTCAGCCCTAAAGTCAGGATGGAATCGGAAATCTCAAAAAGTGATGACATTCCGCAGGGATGTGCCTTTTAGCGTATCTGCGATAGCTTGGTTAATCTGATCAAGAGGGTAAGTCCGGGAAATCAATTCGTCCAGCTTGAGACGACCCTGTTGATAGAGTTCCATCAGCACGGGTGCCTCCCGCAGAAAATTGGTACCGCCCATGGAACTCCCCTTCAGCGAACGCTGGCCCATGAATCTCTGACCAGGAAATGCGAAAATCTCATGTTGGGGAGGCATGCCTACCTGGATAACACGACCTCCCTTGCAAATCATTTCTGAAGCCTCTTCCAGCAAGTGGGGTACTCCTGCCACCACAAAGGCGTAGTCAACGCCACCTCCGGAAAGCTCCAGTACTGCTTTCACGGGATCCTGCTTGCTGGCATCCACCAGATGGGTAGCACCGAAGGCATCGGCCATCTCCAACTTGAAGGTTTCGATATCAACACCTATGACTTGCCTTGCCCCTGCCAGCCTTGCCCCTTGCACAGTATTCAGGCCGACGCCTCCACAACCGATCACCGCCACGGAACGCCCAAAACGGAAACCCGCCGTATTCACTACGGCGCCCAACCCAGTGACAACACCGCAGGCTACCAAGGCCGCCGAAGTGATGGGAACGCCATCGGGTATCTTTACGATCTGGGTCTTGTGAACGACAGCATATTCGGCAAACCCGGCCACTCGCAATGCCCGATTCAGTTCCTGTCCATTACGGTTCCTGAGCTTGGAGTATTGTTCCAGCGGGAAATCCCCAATGCACAGGTAGGGTTCCCCTTCAAGGCAATGACGACACTGATGACAAGACCAAAGAAGGGAGACCACTACGCGATCGCCTAGGCGAAAACCCACGACGTTTGCTCCCAACTCCACAATCGTGCCGGCGGCTTCATGTCCTGCAATCAGGGGCGCTTCATAGTGCCACTCTCCATCCATGATGTGGATGTCACTATGGCAAATGGCGCACGCCTTCATGGCAATCTTCACTTCGTCCTGCCCCGGAGGATCCAGATTCACGTCTTCTATGACTAGAGGGGCTCCATATTCATAGCAGACGGCGGCCTTGATGGTTTGCATTTCAGGATATTCCTTTCGAATCTCGCCAAGGGGGAAGAAGGTTATGCAAGGAAAACTGTCACAACGGTGTGTTCCCAAGTATGCCAGGGCAATGAATTCCACCCATAAGCAGAACCAAATCCTCGGAGCGGCTCAGTTATTCCGACGTCGTTTACGACGCCAATGTCAGGTATTACGCTTTGACACGGTACCAGGCAAAAGCGATACCGTGCCAAAGCAGGCAAATTGGAATTCTGCTCCCCAGACTGCCATGAATGGGAGCAGGCAGGCAATAAGGACCTATTCGATAAAGTTGGTTTCTGCTACGCCTCCAAGGACGGTTTGGCTAAAATCTCTGCCCCTGCAGCCTGTACATCCCCAATGACTTCCTCCAGTGAACTCTCGCCCAGCCAAACCACCTGCAGCATTTCATTGATGGTCTTGAAATACTCAGTTTCCCGGAAATTGGCGGGCAGGACGAGAGGCAACGCTTCGCTCATGATGCTGCCAAAGACCCTCATGAGCGCCGAGGACTGTAGGGTGTCCGAGGCCATGACATCGGGGCGGACAGATGGTGCACTCATCTGCTGGTAGTTGCGAATTTGGGCATCATACGTTGTGAAATATGTCAGGAAGTCAAACGTTTCCGCTGGATGCTGGGAATTTGTGGAAATGCACACGGGATCTGATTCAAACATGTTGCCTCTGACACCTGTATCAGTACCAATGGGCATGGGAGCAACAGCCCAGGCATCTGCCAACACAAAATTCTTAATATACTCACCCCAGAAACCCGACTGATACATGGCCAATTTGTTTGCGGCGAAAGTCTGGTAAGTACCTTGCTCCATGGTACCGGGAAGAGGTGCTACCTGGTGTTCATGGAACAGGTCGCTAACAAACTGCAAAGCGGCGACTGACTCTTCTGAGTCCAGAGTCGCCTGAGTGCCTTCACTGTTGAGCATGTCTCCACCCCAAGAACGCTGGTAGACAAGCAGACAGAAATAGCCCGTACAGGGGAGGAATCCGTAGATACCCTCCTCCGAATTGGTAAGCGCGGTAGCTGCAGCCAGCAGATCATCATATGTCCAGGAATCGTCGGGGTAATCCATGCCGGCTTCATCGAACATGCCAACATTGTAGAAAAGACCTACGCGACCCGGATGCGCCAACTGAGGCAAGCCATAGAGTTGTCCATTTAAACGGGCTGCTTCAATGTTGAGCGCATAAAAATCGTCAAGATTGAAATCGCTGGACTCTACCAAGTCATCCAACGCTCGACTCGCTCCGGATGCGGCCAAGCGGTAATAACCTTCAATGGAGGAAATCCAGAAAGCATCACCAATGGTCCCGCCGGCAATAAGGGTATTCAATTTCTTGAAATAATCGGGACCGGGGAAGCACTCCGTCTTGACAAAGACATCCGGATGCATGTCTTCATTGAATTTCTGTATCCAATGCGAATGGTTGTCACATTCAGTGCCCAAACGATGGTGATAGCGAAGGAGAATGGCTTCCTTGGCCGGTTCTGCTCCCGGCAAAGCAGACGGGTCCGCGCAGGCCGCCAACGCGAGCCCACCTACCAAGATGGTTCCTGTACGTAGAAATTCACGACGACTAAAATTCCTGCCGTTCATAACAACTCCTTGACCAACCGGGTATCCAGCCGAAAAATCGCGCATTTCGGTCGATCACGTGTGTGGATAATGGGTGAGTATAACAACGTGCAGAATAATGTGCAATCAGGATAACAGGTTCCGAATCTATTGGGTCGGGAGGGCTTCATAGCCGTGTTTTTTCCAGAGAACCATCCAACTGCAACTGCCTAGTATTACAGTTGTAGTTTTTCTGCTATACGGTAGCGGGTATCGGTCGGGCTGTTTTCGGAGTGCCGATGTCCTCTGCCCCTGTGTCGCCCCTCCCTGTCTCCGCCCCGGAACCCGTGGCCCGGGCCACGGTCACCGCTTGGCAGACCTAGCACGACGAAGTGGCTGCCCGGCTGGGGGCCTGTCTGCCCCGGGTGGAAACCCGGCAGCGGGCCCAGGCCTACGTGGACGGTCTGCTCAGTGGGGCACAACGCAAGAATGGCTGGCCGTGGGCCGCGGGCAGCGGGGACGCCACGCCCTATGGCCTGCCGCACCTGCTGGGGCGGGCGGTCTGGTCGGCGGCCGACGCCTGTGCGGCACTGCAGGCCTACGTGCAGGACCATCTGGGGGATCCGGCGGGGATCGGGATTGTCGATGAGACCCCGTGTCTGAAGCAGGGTACCCATGCCGCGGGGGTGGCGCGGCCGTACAGCGGGACGGCGGGCCAGGTGGCGAACGGCCAGGTAGGCGTCTTCCTGGCCTACGCCAGCCCCCGGGGCCACACGCTGCGGGCCCGGGCACTCTATCTGCCGCGGGCGTGGACCGAGGACCCGGCGCGCCTGCAGGCGGTCGGTCTGGCCCCCGACGCGCCCTTTGCCCCCAAGCCGGCCCTGGCCCAGCGGATGCTGGCCCGGGTCGTGGGAGCCGACCGGCCGCGGGCCTGGGTGGTGGGGGATACGGTCTACGGCCACTCCCGGGACTGGCGGGCCTGGCGGGAGGGTCAGCACCTGTCCTACGTGCTGGCGGTCCCCCGGAACGAGACCCTCAAGGCCGGCGGGAACGCTTGGGTCGTGGCCGAGGTGTATGCGCAACTGGCGGCCTCGGACTGGCAACGGCTCCGCGCCGGGCCGGGTAGCCAAGGGGAACGGTGGTACGACTGGCAGTGCTTCCTCCTGACGGCCCCCGCCGCGGCGCACCGGAGACACGCCCTGCTCTTCCGGCGCTCCCTCACGGACCCCACCGACTGGCGGGCCTATGTCGTCTGGGCCCCCCGGGCCTGTGACCTGGCCACGTGGGTGCGGGTGGCCGGCACCCGCTGGCGTATCGAGCAGGCTTTTGAGATGGCCAAACAGGAGGTCGGCCTGGACGACTATGAGGTCCGCAGTGCCCCCGGCTGGGACCGCCACATCACCCTAGCGCGGTGGGCCCTGGCCCTGCTGAGTGTGGTGCGCGCCGCCGCGGTGCCCCAGCCGCCCCGAAAAAAAAAGCGGCCGCCCCACGACAGCCTGGCGACCTTCAAGCAGGCCCGCGGCCTGGCTGGCCCCTGAGTGTACCGGAGATCCGGCGTCTGTGCTGGTGTCTGGTCCTGCAGGTGCCGGGCGAGGGGCAGCGGGTCCTGGCCTGGTCCTACGGGCGTTGCCACCATCAGGGGCAGGCCATGGCCTGTCATTACCGGCGTCAAGCCCTTAAACTCTATGAACTACAACTGTAATACTAGGAACGGCTGGTATGTTCTCACTCTTTTTCGAGATGGAGTGGACCCGAGCGGGGCAACTAGACAGACTTACCTAAAAATGAAACTGGCGCGGCAGCATCTTGCAGTCTGCCTGTCAGCAGCTCCCGTCCAGCCGTAGCAGTGGCAGAATAGGGTTTGGATGACATGATTCTCATGTGGCATACGCAGGCGAATGAGGTAAAGGAGTTGACGAATGCTTATTGGTGTGACAGGCGGTAGTGGAGCAATTGGTTCTTACGTATGTGACGAACTGAGACTGGAGGGACATCGGGTTGTCAGCCTGGATATCGTGCCTCCCCACCAGGATATGCATTTCCGTCAGGTCAATCTTTCCCATTTACTGGACACCTGCCAAGCAATCAGGGACTGTGAACAGATCATCCATTTAGCTGCGATTCCCGATCCTTTTGGCGGGCAGGCACCGGAGGAAATCATGCGCCTCAATACTGCTATTTCCTTCAACGTGTATGAAGCCGCGCGACGAGAAGGCGTCCAACGTGTGATATACGGCTGTAGCGAGTCAAGTACTGGGTTCGGTATCCATCACATTAAGCTCACGCCGGAATATCTTCCTATTGACGAGGAACATGAACTCTGGCCTCATGAAACATACAGCTTATCCAAGTACTTTGGTGAACGTATGGGGGCCAACTATGCCAAGGTCTTTGGCCTGCAGGTGATTTCACTACGGTATACCGCTGTATGGCTTCGGCGAAATATTGAGGCTGTACGCTCCATAGTCAAACAGGCTCGCCAAGGGACTGACCTGGCCAATCTCCATGATAAAGACTGGTTGGGAGGCCACATTGCTGTCAGAGATGTGGCCCGGGCATGTGCGGCGGCGGTCCGCTACCAATTCGATCCTACCGCAGGCAACCCGTTTGAGACATTCTTCTTGGCGGCTCGTAATACCTTCTTCTCTTTGCCCACCCTGGACGTGATGGAAGCCATATACGGATCCTGTCCGCCCATCAAAGATGCGGGATACTTCAGGGACAATCCTTACGCCTCGGTCTTTGACATTCGCAAGGCGGAGCGCTTGCTGAAATGGCAACCCCTACTTGACTGGCGTGACTTTGAGGATTGGGAAATCTAACCGGAAAGCCCCAAACTACCTTCTCACCAAACCAACGAATTGAATGAGCCGGCGGTGGTTGACATAAACAGAACCAGTTGGTTGCGCTACCAGTCAAGGATGGCACCATCAGTTGCCCGGGCATGCAGTTGCGCCAATACTTCCTGCTGAAAGGGATATTTGGCCGCTTCCGCTTCATTGACTTCAATACCTAAGCCAGGGGTATTTACCGGGAGCCAGTAACCATCCTGAGTTTCAAGATCATGTTGTACTACATCCCAGCGCCAAGGCACATCTGTCAGCATGTCTTCCTGAATGAGAAAGTTGGGAGTACTCAAGGCAAAGTGCAAGGCAGCAGCATTGGCCACGGGACCAAGCGGATTGTGGGGGGCCACACCCATGTAGCAGGTCTCGGCCACCGCGGCAATTTTCTTGGCTTCCCACAGCCCCCCGCAATGACATAGATCCGGCTGGATGACATGGCAGGCATGCAGCTGGAACACCTCGCGGAATCCAAAGCGGGAGGTAAGGCGTTCCCCTGTGGCAATGGGAACCGGGCTGGCTGCCTTGACCTAAGCCATGGCTTCCACATTCTCTGGCGGAACTGGTTCTTCAATGAATAATGGTCGACTTGGTGCAAGCGCGCGGCAGAATTCCAGGGCATTAGCCGGGAAATGTCGACCGTGGCAATCCACCATGATGTCTATGTCATCTCCTACTGCCTCACGGATGACCGCCATGGTTTTGGCGGCCCGATCATAGTCCCTGATTGGATTTAACGATTCGGTATAGGGAGTCAGCAATACTTTGACAGCCGTATAACCCCGTTCCACTACTTCCTGAGCCTTGGTCGCGAAAGCTTCAGCCTCTTCCTGATACTGCGTCGCATATACGGCCTGCATGTCTCCCCCACCCAAATGGGTATACATGCGCACCCGATCCCGGACTCTTCCTCCCAGCAATTGATATACGGGTTGCCCGAGATCCTTGCCCTTGATATCCCATAGAGCCTGCTCAATCCCTGACAGGGCCGACATGCCAATAACGCCCAATCGCCAAAAGGACTGTCGGTACATCTTTTGATAGAGGAACTCTATGCGACGTGGGTCTTCACCCACAAGCATGGGCGCGAAGTCTTCCACCGCTCCGACAACACTGCGGGTCTTCCATTCCAGTGAAGCTTCCCCCCATCCATACAGACCTGGCTGGTTTGTCTCTACTTTGACGAAGACCCAATTCCTCATCTGAGCATTTACGACGACCGTCTTGATAGCGGAGATGTTCATAAGGCAGGCAGCCAGAAAGAGCAGGGCCAGAGATTATCCATCATACCGAAACATGCCAGGGATGAGAAAGCCGGAGATTTCCCGCCTGCACCGTAACGAAACTCCCGCTGAATCGTCTTATACAGATGAGGGGAAGGCCGTGCCCTGGGTTGGTGCTTGCTCAGCGTTCCCAAGTCGGCAAGGGCACATGAAACCGCTACGAGGTTCAGTCAACTCTCATTGCAGGACTGGCTCCAGTCCAGAGCAGTCCGCTCATCAGCCGGGTTTCAAGGAAGAGGTGAAGAGTATGGCTGAGGTTTTTGTCCAACACAGAATTCCCTTGCGAGTCCTACTGGTTATCTTGCTGCTGGGACTGTCAATCCTCACTGTCCGTAGTGTAGAAGCAAGAACCCTGAACCAGAGTCAGGGGACGACTCAACACGTGGTAGCTACAGGGGATACATTATCTTCTATCGCAGCACGGTACGGTACAACCGTGGATGCCATTATGGCTCTCAACGGTCTGTCCAATGCGAATCTTATCAACGTGGGACAGGTTCTGCGCATTCCCTCAACCACCACTGCTGGTGGCGGTTCCCAATGTGCCTATACTCATGTCGTGCGTGCAGGTGAAGGACTGTACGGCATTTCCGCCCGATATGACGTTTCCGTTTCGGCCATTGCCAATGCCAACGGCATCACTAACATAAACATTCTGCAAATAGGTCAACGGCTTTGCATTCCCCACGAAACTTCCTCCACTACGCCAGTTTCAACTCCCGTCACTACGGCGCCTGTAGCCACTCAGACTCAGACCTATACCGTCAAGGCCGGAGACAATCTGTTCCGGATAGGTCTGGCCTTTGGCGTAACTGTAGACGCTTTGAAACAGGCGAACGGGATCACCGACGTGACGGCTTTGCGGGTTGGGCAAGTATTGATCATTCCGTCGGGAGGAACTCTCCCATCACCCACACCCGTGCCCGCGGCAACACCTCCACCTGCTCCCGCGCCAACACCCATTACTGCTCCTGCCGTTCCTACCAACGCTTACACCGCTTCGTACTATAACAATCTGACGCTGCAGGGGACTCCAGTCCTGACCCAGGCAGTGGTGGCTCCGCTTAACCAGAACTGGGGACTGGGATCACCGGGCACGGGAGTAAATGCCGATGGTTTCAGTGTCCGTTTTCAGGGTGATTTCACGTTTGAGGCCGGTACCTATCGGTTTACGGCAATCGTAGACGATGGCATCCGGCTGTTTGTGGATAATCAGATGGTTAAGTCAGCCTGGCATGATCAGTCAGCTACGACATACTTCGCAGATGTGTCGCTTGCGGCGGGAACACACCGAATCAGCGTAGACTATTTTGACCGCACGGAACGGGCTCTGATTTCTCTGAGGTGGGAGAAACTAGACGTAACCGCCCCAGTTCCGCCAGCAGCCACGCCCCCACCGGCAGTTGTTACTCCGGCACCGACGGTTGAGCCACGCCCGACCGCTCAACAGGCAGCAGCCACATTGGATTTCGCCTACGGCATCCAGGCCCATGCCCTTGGCAGTCGCCACGCCCGACCTGTCTTGCAACACGTGAACGACTTGGGTTTCACTTGGCTGAAGCAGCAGGTACGCTGGGAACACATGGAACCTAGTCAGGGCAATTATAAATGGGACGAATTGGACGACTTGGTTGATCGGGCCCGTCGCTCCAATGTGAATCTTCTGTTCAGTGTCGTGGCGGCTCCGGCTTGGGCCCGGGAGGCCGGTGCCGTGGAGCACGGCCCACCCGTGGACAACCGCACATTTGCCACCTATGTGGGAGCCTTGGCAACGCGCTATTGCAATAGTTCCCTCAAGGCCATCGAAGTGTGGAACGAACAGAACCTGCATTATGAATGGGGTAATCATCCGCTTATTGCCAGTAACTATGTGGCACTACTGCGAGATGCCTCAGTGGCCATCAAGGCGGCCTGTCCCACCATGTTCGTCATTTCTGGCGCCCTAACCCCTGCTGCAGACAATGGCACGATCGCGGTAGATGACTTTACCTACCTCCGCCAGATGCTAGCGGCCGGCATGGCCCAATATGTAGATGGCGTCGGGGCCCACCCTAGTGGCTATAACGTGCCTCCACATGTCCAGACGAATGAGGAGGCCTGTCAGACTATCCGGAGAACGGGGAATTCCTTTAACGGCGCATGTGACACTCCCCATCACTCCTGGAGTTTCCGCATGACGATGGAAGGTTATCGGCGGATTACCGTGGAAGCTGGAGCCGGGCACCTCCCCATTGTGCCCACGGAATTCGGATGGGCGGCAGGAGGTAGTTACCACCATGCCTATGGCTACGCCAATGATAACAGTTACCAGGAACAGGCTGACTGGACAGTCGAGGCCTACAGGATGATGTCGAATTGGAGTTGGGCAGGTCCCGCTTTCCTCTGGAATCTGAATTTCCGTGTTGTGGGAGACCGAACCGAGCAGGCCCAATGGGGCATAGTCAATAATGACTGGACCCCGCTTCCAGCCTATACTGCCCTGAAAGCTATTCCCAAATAAGCCACGGTACTTCAAGGCAAATCCGAAAGGGCGCTGACTTTCCGAGTCAGCGCCCTTTCTCGTTGAATTCATCTCTGGAGTAGTTCTGTCAAGGGCCTGAACCCGGGTATATTTCACTCAAGAACTGGATTGCAGGTGAGAGAAGGGGAAACACCATGAGCTTCGACCAATGTGCAGATACAAAGCAAGCGCAGTATACGGAGGAACTCCGGGAATTCGTACGAATTCCCAGTATTTCCGCCTTGCCGGAACACGCCGAAGATGTTCGTAGAGCAGCGGAATGGGTAGTGGCACGGCTTGAACAGGCAGGCATGGAACATGTCCAGATCTTGGAGACGGGTGGGCATCCTGTCGTGTACGGGGACTGGTTGCATGCAGGGGATCAACCCACGATTCTCATTTATGGCCATTTTGATGTTCAACCCGTAGATCCTCTGCATCTCTGGACCGAGCCTCCCTTTGAGCCTTGGATTGATGGGGACAGGATCGTGGGTCGAGGTGCCTCGGACAGCAAGGGGAATATGTTGGCGCCTATTGTTGCATTGGAAAGTATAGTGCGCAGCGAGGGCAGATTGCCTGTCAACATAAAGTTCTGCTTTGAGGGACAGGAGGAAATTGGTAGCCCTCAGATCAATGATTTTCTGGCACAGGAACAGACCCGCTTTCAAAGCGACCTGGCCCTAAGCTCTGACGGCGGTCAATGGAGTGAAGAGACCCCTTCCCTGACTGTTGCCCTGAGGGGGGTCTGCGGGATTCAGATTAATGTACGGGGACCATCCCGTGATCTACACTCGGGCAGCTATGGCGGGGCAGTTCGCAATCCTATTCATGTGTTGACTGAGTTGCTGGCCAGTATGCACGGTCCTGATGGTATGGTGGCCATTCCCGGTTTCTACGACGAGGTAGAACCCATTACCGCAGCAGAACGCGAAGATACTGCCCAAATCCCATACAGTGAAGATGATTTCAAAGAGGAACTGGGCATTTCGGCAGTCTATGGCGAAATGGGCTACACCACCCGGGAACGAACCTGGCATAGACCTACTCTGGAAATCAACGGGATCTGGGGAGGATTTCAGCAGGAAGGCATAAAGACAGTGTTGCCGAGCTTGGCCCATGCCAAGATTACTTGCCGCCTGGTTCCCCGGCAGCACCCTGAGACTGTGCGCCAATTATTGCAGCGGTATGTCCAAAACCACGTTCCTGATGGTGCCGAGGTTACGGTCGAATTCCTGACCATGAACGGCAAACCCTATGTGATACCCAAAGAACACTGGGGCAATGCAGCAGCCCGGAAAGTATTACAGGAATTGTATGGTAAGCCGCCGTATTTCACCCGCTCAGGTGGCAGCATTCCGATTTGCGGTGCTTTCCTGGATCATTTAGGGGTGTATACGGTCAACTTCGGCTTTGGACTGCCCGACGAACAAGCTCATTCCCCGAACGAGTTTTTCCGTTTAGCCAGCTTCCGTCGCAGCCAGACAGCGTATTACCACCTGTTGCAGGAACTCGCACGCGGCAGCGATTCTGGCTGATGAAGTAAGGCAAGTTGATTCATCATGTGAGCAGCTATGGCGCAGGAAGCGGATTGACCCGAATCAGTTCGCCATCCCGAACAAGGTTCAGCGCCTCCGTGTCAACCTGGAATTGACCCAGCAGGATAACAGGACTGGCTGCGCAGGGCCGGTGATCCTTACTGACCGGCGTAGGTCCCCAGAAAAGGCACAGTGCGTTCCCTGGCGGCCAATAGGCCACAGTGCCCACTTCTACGACTTCGTAAGCGGGATCCTTCCTATTGACCGGGACTGAAGCATTGAAGTAAATCTCCTGCCCCCAGCGGGAAACCAAGCCTTCAATGGGCAGGCACTGGAAAAGGGCCTTGGCCGATTCGGTCTTGTTCAAGGACCCAGTTAAGACAAGGTCGCCAACGGCAATCTGAATGGTTCTTGTCATATTGCTACCTGGTTGCCAGGGCCTGTTGTCAAACTATACTTGTGGGACATAATCATCGCTACTTTGTATCGGTTTGCTGTTTCCCAAGTCATATTTTCAGCTTATAAATCCTGGCGTCACCGGCTCCCAAATAAAAATGCTGTATGCCCGATTCCGTTACGGGAGTTTGTCAACAGACCCTAGGCAATCTCACCTCATGCGGCCCGGACTGAACCACATGTCTGGATTGAGACCCAGGTAATCCATGACCGGTCGGGTCAACTGGTCCAGTTCTGCCATTACACTCTCAGGCATAGAGGTAGTTAAGGCCGGCAGGTTGTCCAACAGTTCTCCAGGAGTTCGAGCTCCTACCAAGATTGTAGCCACGCCGGGCTGCTGCATCACCCACCTCAGCGACAAGGTGGCCATGGACTGCTCCATCTGAACAGCAATGTCCTTGATGTCCTTCAATACATCCATGATCAGGTTTTCGCATCCAGGGTCGTTGTGTTCAGCCAATGCTCGATTCCGTGCATACAGACGGGTACGAGCCAAACCGTCGGGTACTTCCGCCAAGGAAGAATACCGGCCCGTCAACAACCCCTGCATTAGGGGGCTATAACAAATGATGCCAGTACCGTGTTGCCGGCAGAGAGGCTGAATCTGGTGTTCGATCACTCGCCACAACAAGCTGTAGGGCAGCTGATTGGTCGGCACTGAAGCATGTAGGGCAAGTTCCATAAAGTCCTGCGGTCCGAAGTTGCAGACAGCAAAATGTTGTATCCACCCGAGAGTCTTCAGTTCCTGCAGGGCCCCTGCTGTGTCCTCAATTGGTATGGCCCAATTGGGCCAATGAATCTGGTAAAGATCGATGTAGTCTGTTTGCAGATTGGTCAGACTGGTTTGACAAGCCTGGCGGATATTGTCTGGATGTAACTGCTGACCACCAAGCTTGGTGGCAATGATCGCCTCCTGCCTGCGGCCTCTTAAGGCTTGCCCCAACACTCTTTCCGATTCCCCTTCGCCATAACCCAAAGCGGTATCAAAAAAATTGATGCCAGCATCCAGTGCCGCGTGAACGGTGGCTAGCGAATCTTCCAGGTTCTGCTCTCCCCAGAATTCTCCGCCTGTAAAGGGCCAACATCCCAAGGCGAATTCGGAAACTTTCAGATCGGTCTTCCCTAGTTGGCTAAGTCGCATGGGGGGTTTAGCACTCCTATGGCAGGTTCTGGAAAGGGACGGCAACAAGAATCGGCGAGTCCCAAAGGGAATACCAACCGTTTCTTGCACAAGAGAATTTCGAGTATCCCTACGTCTAATCGTCTGGACTCAGGTTGTTGGCTTTCTGCTGGCGGGACAGGGATCGGCGAGCCAGAGCCTCGAAGTTCTTCACTTTGGCGCCAGTATACAGTTGGGTGTTGTTCAGGTTAACCATATCCGGATTCTGATTAAGCACTTCAGCTATTTCGGAGTACTTGAGTGGACGTCGTCCTCCAAACCCAAAGCGCAGCCGCATAACTGTCTGTTCCGGTTCTTTCAGTCCAGACACGAGCTCTTCCACGTTTCCAATGAGATCCTTCTTAAGCATCAGATTTTCAGGGGATAGAACATTCTCATCTGTCAGGATTTCATATCGATCTGGTTCATCCACATCCATGTACTGATCAAGGCTAGTGGGATATTGCTGACGATACGACTGAAGCTGTTTTACATGCTCTTCCATTCGGTGCAGCACTTCCCGATCCAGAGGGCGTACTTTTTGGGTCTGGTCCCGCAGACGCGCAAGGTGTTCCTGGTTTCCCTCCTCTGCTTCCAGCAGTCTCAAAGCAATCTCACGAATCGTAGGTTCCCGACCTGCCGCATCCCGGAGTTCCTCGACTGCGGCCCTGTACTGACGGATCTCGTTGCGCTTGTGTACCGGGAGACGGATCGTGAGGTCCTGGCTGGCAATGGCCTGTTGAATGGCTTGCCGAATCCAATAAACCGCATAGGTGGACAGGCGGGTGTTTCGATTGAGGTCAAACTTGCCGATGGCCCTCAGGAAACCCATATTGCCTTCCTGTTCCAAATCGAGCATAGTTAGAGAATGGAGGGAGGACTGAAACTGTAAGCTGATACTCTTGACCAGACCCCGGTTGCGGGTGAGCAGGGTAGTCTCTGCTTCAGTCTTCTTCAGTACCAACAGTTCCAGTTCTTCCCGGTGGGGAGAATCTGGCTCTCTTTCCAATTCCTCCATGGCCGCAATTCCTTCTTTGACTGCGACCAGAAGTTGCTTGGTTTCTGCCTCGTTGAGCAGCCTATCCTCTTCGTTTTCCTGCAGAGATACAATAGCTTCGATGTCTTGCTGAATGTCCTCCACCGTGGCGTTGTCTGTAGGCAATTCAGGGTCGATTTGGGAACCTGCGTCAGACAGGAGAATACTCCGATCATGGAGTGCGTCCATGAGCCAGACAAAGAGTTTGTCTTCCAGGTAAAGATCCAGATCAGTCTGGGCACAAAAGCTCTCGAGGCGGGCTAAACTGATCTCATTGCCCTTGAACTGATCCAAGAGATGTGTCAATTCGGCGTATTGCTGTGATGTCGGAGCCATAGGGTCAAGATGCTGTTCTACAAGTTCATTTTCGCGCCTGCCGACATGCCTGAGATTCCCTGGAGCCTACGATTGCAGAGCTGGGCACGAACTGTCGGTGTCATTGTCAAGTGGGCGAGGAGGGACTCGAACCCCCGACCTCACGGATGTGAACCGTGCGCTCTAACCAGCTGAGCTACTCACCCATGTTGCTATAATATCATCGCGCCATAACTGGTGCATATCATACTACAAGGACCTAACCGGTGTTCCTGCTTCGGGGCAACAGAACAGAGCCATCCAACAATATCCAGAAAGCCCCGTCATACCCTCAGTTGTCGTATGTGGGACCGCGTGCCGTTTTTCTGTTCATAATCCTATCGGCTTTGGGCGGGGGGCTAATGGCACAAAGATTGGCCGCCAGCTTTCCCCAAGCCTACGTGCAGGCTATCCCCATGAGCGAGGATCTTTTCGGCCTTGTGACAGAAACCCTTGAAACGGGAATCTGGATCGTCTTCAATCTGATTACTCCGTCACCTTAAACTGCCCGCATTATTTGGGCATGGCTTTCAGTTCCTCATACACAGGTAGGGGTGACCAATCGTTGTTGACAATTCCCCATTGTGCTCGCTCTGTCTGGTCAGCGATGACCCGAAAGTTCAAATTCCAAAGGATGGGTGGTCCCGCCCATTCCCAGCCCCGCATCAACTCAAAGGCCTGGCGGGTCCATAGAGCCTGTTCGGCAAAGTCATTGTCGTTGGCATATCCGTATGCCTCATGGTAGGCTCCTCCGGCCGCCCAGCCGAATTCAGTGGGCCAAATGGGTAATGACACCCCGTATTGCTGGGCAATGGAACGGTAGCCTTCCATCGTGGAGCGGAAACTCCAGGAATGATGGGGATTGTCACAGGCCCCGTTAAATGTGTTGCCAGACTGGATGATCGCAGCGCAGGCATCCTGCCAGACGGTCTGAGCAGGTACATTGTATCCGCTGGGATGGGCACCAATGGCATCCACATAATTGGCCAAACCAGCAATCAGCATGTTCTCTAAATAAATGAAGTCATCCACCGCAGCGCCTGGCACGTTCCCCGCCGGTGTCAGAGCACCGCTAATGATGTACATAGACGGGCAGGCATTGCGAATCGCGGCGGCTGAGGGTGCCAATAGCTCCACATAGTCAGCTGCAACCAAGGGCAGATTGCCCCATTCGTAGTGTAAATTCTGTTCATTCCAGACTTCAATGGCCCTGACCGACGTTCCGCAGTATCGCGATGCCAAGGATCCCAGGAAATTGGCAAAGGTCTGGGGATCAGCCGGTGGCCCTTCTACGCTCGCATCGAAATTGACTTCCCGTGCCCAATCCGGCGAGGTAACAACGCTGAACATGAGATTAACGTCACTATAGGTAGCCCGTTCCACAATCAGGTCCAATCGACGCCAAGCAAATTGCCCCGGTTCCGGTTCTGCGGTATTCCACCGGATCTGCTGTTTGAGCCAGTTAAATCCCAGATCGCGGGTAGCGATCATGATCTGTTCAATATTGGTGCCGATCATGTGCGCCTGCAACCCATACCCGAATATTATGGGTGGAGGTGAACTGGGTCGTGCCTCTTTCCGCAATTCCTGAGGAATGGGGGCATTGGATCTTGTTTCCGGGACTGTCCTGGCATCTTCTCCGTAAGACAGGGCCCAATGGGCAATCCAGGCAGGGGTTCCACTAAGGTCTGTCTGTAACCAGGCCCCGTTGGCGTTGCGACCTGTGATGGATACGGTTGTACCGCCAGGTACCCGCGCCACGAGCGGATAACCGTACTCCGGTCCTTCCACCGCTTGGATGTCGAAACGGGTTGTCGCCAAAACTGGCACAGGAGTGTCTGTCGGTATTGGTGCGGGAGTCGGGGTCGGATCGGGGGCCCGCGCCTGGTCCTCAGTGCCTGTCTGAGCTGGAGGCTCCGGGCTTGGATCTCGGTTACAGCTTGCCAGTGAGAATAAGGCAAGAGTCAAGACAATCGAGAAGCCTATTCGGAAAATGAGATACTGATTAGGCATAGTCTGAAGGTTCTTCCTCGCAGGACAAACAAGCGGATAGAATTCCTAATTGGTAATCCGAAACACTATTTCGGCATAGCCCGCAACCGCTCATAGACAGGCAACGGATTATAGTTGGAATCGACGATCCCCCATTGTTCCTTCTCATCATTGGGTGCAACGACCCTGAAGTTGAGGTTCCACAGTATAGGAGCTGCTACCCATCCCCAATCCTTCATGAGGGTATAGGCCTGTACCGTCCATTCTGCTTGTTCCGCGTAATTGTTGTCCAGCGCATATTCATACCCGGGATGAGAAGCCCCTGAAGCATTGACAGCCCACCCGAATTCTGTGGGCCAAATGGGTTTGGACGCATCGTATTGCGCTACAAGATTGCGGTAACTCAGCATAGTACTCTGGAAGCTGAAGGAACGGTGCGGATTGCCCGATTCGCAGCCGGCCCCAAAGTGAGCATTTCCGGTCTGGGCAAGTACGGCACAGTAATTTTCGACCGTGACATAAGGTGGAACATTGTATCCGCTGGGATGGGCGCCAACGGCATCAACATAGTTCAGGGCTCCCTGCTGCAGCATCTGCCTCAGATATTCCAAGTCGTCAATGGATACGGTTCCACCTCGGGATGTCGCATTCCCATTAGTGCCAGTGGGAGTAAGCGCACCGCTGATCACCAGCATGGATGGACAGGCCCTCTTGACGCTCTCCGATGCCATCTTCAACATGCGAACATAATCTGCAGGCACTAAGGGAAGATTGCCCCATTCATAGTGCAGGTTCTGTTCATTCCAGACCTCAATGGCTTTTAGGGATCGGTTGCAGTATCTTTCCGCCATTTTGCCCAGGAAATTCGCGAATACGGCGTAGTCTGCGGGAGGCCCCACTACATTCCCATCAAAATTGGATTCCCGGGCCCAGTTGGGGGTGGCCAATACACTAAAAAGCAACGAAATGTTCTGTTGGCCTGCCACCCCCACAATAGCGTCAATGCCGGACCAATCGACATTCCCCTGGGTCTTCTCGTAGTTACTCCACCGAATCTGTTGTTTGACCCAGCCAAAACCCAACTGGCGGGTTGTCAGAAAAGCCTGTTCCGCATTACCGCCAAACAGATGGGCCTGGACCCCATATCCCCAGAGATGGGACGCAGTGGAGCCTGGCGCCGGCGCGGGACTCGTAGTAACTTCAGTCTGTTGCAAGGCCACTACAGGCAGATCCTTGACCCGATCCCGGTTCTGAATAAACGTACTTGCCTCAATAACGGTGACCCAACCTACCAGTCCCTGTTCATCCTCAATCTGGATCCAGGTAGTGTCGTTGTTGCGGCCAATGATGTCATAGGTCTGGCCCTTGACCAGACTCTCGGTCTGGGCATGACTATTGCCTGGCCCGTTGCGTGCGACCATGTTGGAGTTGGGGCCGGGTATCAAGACAGGGTCGGTGGACACAGGGCTTTCCCGAGGCGGCGTCACCGGCGAAGAAACCAGCCTTACCCGGATTTCTTGGGAATCCTTCAGGTTCTCCTGCAGGGCACCATCAACAAAGACAGTGGCATCCACTTTGAATGTGCCGCTGTCCTGGAAGGGAAAGCTCTTGTCGGTTTCGGCAAAGGGAACAGCTAGACTGGCTTTGCGTTCGCCGTCCAGTTCCACCTCATACTGGATCTTATATTCGGCCGGCAATATATCGCCACCGATGCGAGCTTCCTTGAAATCGGCCAAGGTGTTCCAGACATTGGGATCAACGTCCACATAGCCGGTCAAGTCCAGTACTACGTTCGGGATATTGTAGCGATGCAAAATGCCCAGTTTGTACCGCAGAGAAGCCCCATCACTGACGTGGACGACGTAGGCCATATTTTCGGAATCGACGAATTCATATCGATATTGATTCAGAACCGAATCGTAAATGGGGGCGGACTTCAGATTGTCACGGTTCATCCGCATTAGGAGTGCATTGTCCGAGGATTTCACTTCCAGTCTGCCCATCATAGTCAACACTGCGTCCGTGAACGGACGCAGGATAAATTCATTTCCGGTGTAAGCGACCGAATTGGGAACGAGGGCTATGGCAAGCTTATGGCGCTCAACCCGGCCAGCCGCGAATTGTAACAGGGATTCGAAGGGATAGTCCCCCAGTCGATATTCCTCAGGATGTATTGGCGCAGGAACGACTAACGAATCGGCAATTTGGCTTAACGTTGTCCACTCATATCCATGCGTATCCCAAGCGGCCGCAGAAGTCGGGCGAGGAGCTTCTACCCGCACCACCAGAGAACACTCAATTTCCTTGAGTTCTGCCTGAAGCCTTTGCACGAATTCAGTAAATTGTGGACCCGCCCCAGGTTGCAGCGAAAGACCTCTGTAATCAAGGAATACGCCCTGAAAGCCATAGTTTTCTACGGCTTCCCGAATGGCATTCAGTTGATTCTCTATTTGGCCGGGACTCAGGAGCATGTTAATGAGCAAATCAGCCCGTTCTGTGCCATCCGGTTCCACGTTACTCACAGTCAGGTAGAAAGGTGTTGTCTCCGACTCAAGGAGATTGATGACGCCATCCAGTCCTCCGTCACCACGCAGCCAACTGTAGCGGATGCCAACGTAATCTACATGTGCTTCCCCCTGATTGGGAGCAGGTACTTGGTCGCCTTCGAGCAGGACCGCCACGGTGGCCAAGTGTGAAGTGTTATCCTTGACCAACAGAATGTTGTCCGGCAAGTAATCCAAGGAACTTTCCAACAATACCTCAGGGCGGATAAACGTGCTTGGCAGGATCTCCCATCTCTGATTGCGCCACGTAACCAATTTCAATGTTTCCAATTCTCCGGGTGCCTCTGGCAGAGGTATGCGAATGGTCACCCGGGTTTGCCAGCCGGCCTCGTCCGCTTGGAGTTCCACCAGATGGCCCAGCGGTAGCAGGCCTGCAGGCTGCAAGGCTTCAATTGCCGTTTGCCAGGCCCTGTTGGCTAACGGCAGATTCTCCAGATTTTCCTGAGGAATATGGCTCATGGAGATTTGGAAACCCTCGGATACATGTTCGGGATAGAAGATGACAGCCACCCCCGCTGAATCCTTGACCATCCCTCCTGCACCGGCCTCGATCATTGCCCCTCCCTGAGGCACGACCAGAATCTCTTGCAGATCTGGCAGGCCGAGGCGAGCCAACAGACTGATGGGAGGTACAACCAGCACTAGGATCAAAAGAAGCACCAGAATAACAGAAGTGAGGTGCTTGAGAGAACCGTCGAACAAAGTACGCAACATGGCTTGTCTCACAAGTGGAAGAGATGAGAGATATCTCTAGTGTTCCAGGCAGCACAAGAGCCCATGAGGGCTATCAGAGAGTATGGCCGGTAGACAAAGATGCCACCAACATACTTAGGATTCTGGAGGAGCATAGCAGATTCTGTGGTCACGATGTGGGTAACTTGGCCGGTGTTGTTGTAAGCGTCGATGAAAGCGGCAAGAGCGAGCAAGAAGAATCGTGCGGATCCTATTCTGTTCCACATGCCAGACACATGGTGTAAGTAAACCAAAGAGCCACATTGCCCCGCAAACACCATGGCGGCTCATAGGCCTATTATATAAATTTTGTTACAGAACAAGGCAGGAAAGAATCAGGGTACCACCTTTCAGGGCAGATTACGGTACGATTCATTGTATGCAATAGCGACTTAGGCCGAGGCGTGCCACCATGCACTTATTGGTCCAGAATTCCTGCGGAGGGAAATCTGGTGATCGCAGCTTGGAGCAAGTGATGGGTTTGTTCAGGGGCGGTTGGCCGGTGCGGTTGATGCCCCGGTCTGCAATTGCTTCCTGTTCCAAACGGTTAAATACACGAATGGTGTGGCCAAAGCCTGCTATTCTATTCTTGTACAGGTTTTTGATAAGTGACAGGCATTGAAGGAGGTACCACTTTCATGTACTCCCCCGAGAGTCGAATCATAAAGGCCCGACAATATTACGATGAACGCGACGAACGCATACACATCGAGTCATTTAGGTGTCGGTTTACGGGAGAACATTCAGACCACATCATCGAGTACAGCGATCAGAGCTGGAAGTGCGATTGCGAAGAATTCAGACTTACCTTTGTCTGTGCTCATGTTATGGCTATCGAGAAAGTCATGGGAGAAGGAGTGACCCCTGCCTTGATACCCGAAACCCAGGTGGGATCAGTCACGTAGGTAAACAATGGCCAAGACAGATGCCAGCAATCTGCTCTCGGGACCCTTTTGAACAAGACAGGTTATATTGCTTGCTTGTCTAATTTCTTGCTTGCTTGTCTAATTTCTTCAATTAAAAAGAACGATTGGTTCAAGACAGGTTAGCTCAAGAATACCTGCCTGCCATCAATCTCAAGGCGTGACATCCTGTAAATCCCATCATCCCTCACAGTATGTTGGTTGCCCATTGGAACGAATAGTTCGAAAGGGGCTGAGAGAGTCCAGAAAAGGGGTGGGAGACTGCAGGCAAATGAAACTGGATCTAGCCTGGAAAGTGGGAGTCCTGCATTCCAAATGGCAACAATAGTGATTGTTGGTACCGGTTATGTCGGTTTGGTAACCGGAGCTTGCTTTGCGGATTTAGGAAACCAGGTTCGGTGTATAGATGTTGATGCCGACAAGATTGCCAAGCTGCAAAAGGGACGCGTACCTATATATGAGCCTGGCCTGCAGGAAATTGTCCAACGCAATCAGGAAGCAGGCCGGCTTTCGTTCTATGCGGACTATGGTCCGGCTCTGGCCGCAGCCGAGTTTGTCTTTGTCTGTGTGGATACACCTGCCGACGGTGACGGGAACCCGGACATGCGGAGGGTGGAAAAGGCATTGTCCAGCATTACCACCCATGTCGGGTCAGATGTAATATTGGTTAACAAGAGTACAGTGCCTGTAGGTACAGGAGACTGGGTTGAAGGCTGGCTGGAAAACGCTGCCGGAAGTGGCAAGCGGATGGATGTAGTGAGTTGCCCGGAGTTTCTGCGGGAAGGCTCTGCAGTACAGGACTTCATGCATCCGGACCGCATTGTTCTGGGTTGTATGGACCAGGAATCGGCTGAGAAAGTGATAGAACTGTTTCGCCCGATGGAGGCTGAGATGGTGATCACGGACCTGCGAACTGCAGAAATGATCAAATATGCGAGCAATGCTTATCTGGCAACTCGCATCAGTTTCGTCAATCACATGGCCCAGTTGTGCGAGGCGGTAGGGGTTGATGTCGGTATGGTGGCACGTGGCATGTCTCTGGACAGGCGCATAGGCAACCAGTTCTTGAACGCTGGCTTAGGATTCGGTGGCAGTTGCTTTCCCAAGGATGTCAATGCGCTGATACAGCTGGCGAAATCCTGCGCAGTGGATGCCTCCTTCCTGCAAAGTGTTCTCGATGTGAATTTGGCATCACAGAACTGGGTGGTAACCCAGCTTCAAGACACCTTGGGTCCTGATCTGTCGGGTTGTACCTTCGGATTTCTGGGTCTGGCCTTCAAACCCGGTACAGACGATCTGAGGGAGGCTCCTTCCATGGCGATCATCAAACGGTTGCAGGCAAAGGGTGCCCAGATCAAAGCATACGATCCAGCTGCCATGGCCAAGGCTAACGAGCAAAATTCCTGCATCATTACAGTGGAGGATCCTTATGCATTGGCCCAGGGGGCCGATGGTCTGGTAGTCTGTACCGAGTGGAATGAGTTCCAGCACTTGGACATGGTGCAAATGGCATCCTATATGCGCCGACGCGTTCTCGTTGATGGTCGCAATATCTACGATCCGGCGGCCATGAAGTCTTTGGGTTTCATCTATCGGGGTGTAGGGCGCGGCCATGTCTTGGGTGAAGTGAGTGCGTAGGATGTTGAAGACAGGAGTGGATCTCCTCCATCTGGACCGATTTGTCCGTGTCTTGAAACGTCATCCAGTCCGATTGCGGACCCGGGTGTACACTGAAAGAGAGCAGGAAGAATGTGGGGGAAATCTTCCGTCGCTGGCGGGACGTTTTGCCCTCAAGGAAGCAGTGTCCAAGGTCTTGGGTACAGGGCTGTGGCGGTCAGGAGTTGCGTGGCAACACATCGAGATACTACGAAATCCCTCTACGGGCGAGCCGGAACTGCTGTTGCATGCGGCTGCGGCCCGGATTGCCCGGGATCAACATCTTGATCATTGGTCTATCAGTGTGTCTCACGATGGTCAATATGTCTTGGCTTTCGTAGTTGCCTATCCGTCCGTCTGGAGTGGATAGGGTATAGGAGGCATGGAAGGCGGGGGAGCCTAGCAGACCAGGGGTAACAGTCGTGTCGAAATTCATTTTTGTCACCGGTGGGGTCGTGTCTGGAATCGGAAAGGGGGTAGTTGCTGCCTCTATCGGGCTATTAATGAAGGCCCGAGGACTGACAGTGGCTGCGCTCAAACTGGATCCTTACCTCAATGTTGATCCGGGCACCATGTCTCCCTATCAGCACGGGGAAGTCTTTGTAACCGCTGACGGGGCAGAAACAGATTTGGATCTCGGCCATTACGAACGGTTCATTGGCAATGATCTGTCAACTCTCAGCAGCGTCACCAGTGGCCAGATATACGCCGATCTGCTCAACGAGGAACGGCTGGGAGAAAAATACTTGGGTGGGACCATCCAGGTTGTGCCCCATGTGACCAATCAAATTAAGGAGAGCATCTACAAAGCGGTTGAAGACAGTCATCCCGATGTGGTCTTGGTGGAAATCGGCGGAACCGTTGGGGATATCGAAGGGTTGCCGTTCCTGGAAGCCATTCGGCAATTATACAGTGAAATCGGACCCTCCAATTCCCTGTATGTACACGTTACCTTGTTGCCCTTCCTCCAATCTTCCAAGGAATTGAAAACCAAGCCGACGCAACACAGCGTGCGCGTACTTCGTAGCAACGGTCAGCCACCGGATGTAATCGTTTTGCGCAGTGACTACCCAATACAGTCAGACATTCTGGACAAAGTGGCCCGACACTGTGATGTAACCCGTAACGCAGTCATCCCCTTGGAAACTTCGGAAACCCACTATTCCGTGCCTTTAGCTCTGGAATCTTCCGGCATGGGAAGATGGATGGAGGATCATTTTCGTTTGCGCTACATTCAGTCCCCGGGAGTCGAACTTACCCGCCTACAGGAGTACGTCCAGACCTACACCACGGTTACGGAGCCGGTAACTGTGGGCCTTGTAGGCAAGTACACTTCATTGGAAGATGCCTATATGAGTGTCAAGGAATCCCTGGTACATGCAGCCGTAGCTCTGGAAAGACAACTGGATCTGCGCTGGATCGATTCGGAATTACTGGAACAGGGCGATCCCGCTTCCTATCTTGAAGATCTGGATGCCATTGTTGTACCTGGTGGTTTCGGGCAACGAGGAGTTGAAGGGAAAATCTGGGCAGCTGCTTATGCGCGACAGCACCACGTTCCCTATCTAGGCCTGTGTCTGGGAATGCAAGTCATGTGCATTGAATTGGCCCGTTCTGTGTCCGAACTCAAAGAGGCCAACAGCACAGAATTTGATCTGCATACACCTCATCCGGTCATCGACCTGATGCCGGACCAGCGAGAGGTATCAGAGTTGGGTGGTACCATGAGAAGGGGTAACTATCCCTGCGTCCTGCAACCGGAATCTCTGGTCCTTCAGGCTTACAGGACTCTCGGTTACAGCGATATAGTCCACGAGCGGCATCGACACCGATTTGAGTTCAATAACAAGTATCGAGATGTCTTGGCCAAACATGGACTTGGTTACACAGGTATGTCTCCTGACGGCCGCTTGGTTGAGATAGTGGAACTAGTGGATCATCCCTTTATGGTAGGTTGTCAATTCCATCCAGAGTTCCAGAGTCGTCCTACACAGCCTCATCCTCTGTTTCTGGGCTTTATGGAAGCGGCCGTAATGCGGTCCCGCCAAGGGCCCGTGCAGGAAGTTGAGATGTTTGTGTCCTGCCAGTCTCTGTCGGAGACACCGGAAGAACTGGAAACACTTTCCTGAGATACTGATAATCGTACCCGCAAGACAGGAATACGTGGAGATGGCTGGACACTCAAAATGGGCCAATATAAAGAGGCGCAAAGGGGCAGTGGATGCAGCCCGGGGCAAGATTTTTACCCGTCTAACTAGGGAAATCCAGGTAGCGGCTCGCAACAGTCCTGATCCAGAGGCCAATTTCACACTGCGCTTGGCTATTGAACGGGCCCGGGCGGAAAATATGCCGCGCGATACCATTGACCGGGCTATAAAGCGGGGTTCCGGACAGGACAAGAATGCCAACAGCTTTGAAGAAATCCTCTATGAAGGGTACGGCCCGCATGGAGTGGCTTTACTGATCGAATGTCTGAGCGACAACCGTAACCGTACAATCGCCGAGATTCGCCGTGTCTTTAACCGGGCCCACTGTACATTAGCTGAACCCAATGCTGTGGCTTGGCAGTTCGAACGGAAGGGATTGATTGTCATTGACCTGGCATCGGCTACGACTGACACAGCAGAGCTGACAGAAGAGGTCTTCATGCTGGCCCTGGAGGCAGGGGCCGATGATATCCAGGACGAAACGGAGGCCCTTGAGATCTACACAGCTGGCACGGATCTGGCCCGAGTGTCTCGGTCCCTGATCGAATCAGGCCTGGAATACACTTCGATGGAATTGATAATGCATCCCCAAAACCTGCTGGTTCTGGAAAAGGATGCATCCCTGGACGTATTGCGTCTGATTGAAACGCTTGAAGAACTGGATGATGTGCGCAGGGTTTTCCACAATATGGAACTCAGAGACGATGTCTTGGAGGCTATGGTAGCCTGATATCAGCTGGCCAACGATGAACCTGGTACTAGGGATCGATCCGGGCATTGCCCGTATGGGATATGGTTTGGTGGCCGAAGCCGAGGATCAGGCTCTGGTTTTTCGGGACTGCGGGATTCTGACCACACCCAAGGAGGAGGGACTTCCCGCACGTCTGAATATCCTCTTTCACGACCTCAGGGAGATGATGGCGGAATATTCTCCCGTGGTTCTGGCCATAGAACAGTTGTATTTCGGCCGCAATAGCACAACCGCCTTCGCCGTGGGTCAGGCCTGTGGGATCGTGAATCTCATTGCGGCCCAAACAGGAATCCCTGTCTTTCAATATAGTCCTGCTACCATCAAACAGGCCCTGACAGGTTCAGGCCGGGCTGACAAACAGCAGGTGATGCAAATGGTTACCCTCGCGCTCCAGCTGTCAGATGTGCCTAAGCCAGACGATGCCGCGGACGGGCTGGCAGTGGCCTTGTGCCATCTGTATCAAAGCAGGTATCAGCAAGCATTTCGAGGCCTCGAGACCGAATGGCCGGGGAGCAAGGGATGATACGCAGCATTACAGGTCGCATCGAGGCCAAAGAGAGTCAGTCCTTGATCATTGCCCTGGCCGACAACCCCGGCCTGAGCCTGGAAGTATTCGTGGCCAATCCAGAGGCATCAGCGTGGGTAGAAGGGGAAACTGTGACTCTGTTCACTCATCTCTATGTAAGGGCCGAGGAACTAAGCTTGTATGGATTCGCCACGGCGGCTGAATACCGACTGTTTCTGCTGCTGTTAAGGGTCAGTGGTGTGGGGCCCAAGGCCGCTAGCGGGTTACTAGGTGCTATGTCCATTCCAGTTCTATTCAAGGCCATTGCCCAAAACGAACCGGGGATCATTGCGCGGGCACCTGGCATTGGCAAGCGAACAGGCCAGAAGATCATCATGGAGTTGGCGGACAAGGTCAAGGATCTTGATCCTGAACTGCAGACCGTGTCTGCCAGTGTCCAGGAAGATGAAGATGTGCTGATGGCACTGACCCAAATGGGATTCAGCGTGGCAGAGGCCCAACAAGCCCTCCGGTTAGTGCCTGGCGATGTGGAAGACGTGGGGGAGCGGATTCGTCTGGCACTGGTGCAACTGGGGTAGTATCAAAACAGAGGTTTTGACAGGAGCATTGCCTCCGCATTACCATGCTTCCATGAGAGTTTGGCAGCAGAGCATCACAGGAAAATGGCCGATGTAACGTCCTTGCGAAAAGGAAATATTTTCACGGAAGAGGAACAGTTGTGGCGGGTCGTGGATTACAGCCACATCAAAATGGCGCGGGGAGGCGCTACCGTGCGTCTGAAAGTGCGCAATGTGCGCACGGGATCCCTTGTGGAAAAGACCTATAACAGCAGTGCACGCGTGAACGATGTACGCCTGGAGGGCCGGGAAATGGAATATCTGTATCCAGAAGCGGATCAGTACGTTTTCATGGATACCGAAACTTTCGAGCAAATTGCCTTAACGGCCGAGACGCTGGGAGACGCCATGCAGTATCTCTCGGACAATCAAGCCATTGAGGTGGAGTTTTATGGTAATGAGCCGCTTGGCGTAACCTTGCCCACTACGGTGGACCTCAAGGTAGCCTGGGCGGAAGCAGCCATTGCCGGTGACACAGCCAACAATCCCACCAAGGCGGTGGAGTTGGAATCAGGCTTGAGAATTCAGGCTCCCATGTTCGTGAAGGAAGGGGATGTATTGCGGGTAGATACGCGGGAAGGACGTTACGTAACCCGCGTTTAGAAATCTGGTAATATAGAGGCAAGCCGTTGTAGCTCAGTTGGTAGAGCGACGCTCTCGTAAAGCGTAGGTCATCGGTTCGAGTCCGATCAGCGGCTCTGAAAGTCAATCTGACTTGATATCTGTCATGGCAATAAGGCAAAGACCGCTTCAGGCGGCGGGGAGGTTCCGGTGACACGCATGGTGCAATGCGCTAAACTAAATCGGGAACTTCCCGGGTTAGAGAAACAGCCCTACAAGACGGAATTGGGCCAACGCATCTACGATAATGTTTCCCAGATGGCTTGGGAACTCTGGATGCGTCATTCTGTGATTCTTATCAATCACTATGGTCTGAGTCTGGGGGATATACAGGCCCACGAATTCCTTATGCAGCAGATGGAAGACTTTTTCTTTGGCCCAGATGCCCAGATGCCCGAAGGCTGGACACCTGAAGGTGTACCCGGCCTAGGACTGCAGCAAGCCAAGGGCCAACGCACAAAGTAGCTGTTCTTTGGCCTTTAACCAACTGCTGACTCGTTATCCCAAGTGAGGACAGGACCCTGGGATTCCGGACTATTCCCGGGACAAATAGTCAGTCTGGTACCGCCAGTTCAAACTCTGGCATCATCCTGATTTCCAGTTGCTTATAGGACAACCTAAGAGCTTGTTCCACAGTGGCCGGATCAGCCCCTTCAGCAAATATGAAGCCCAGATAACTGTTACCTTCCGGTAGAGGTTTGAGACTGTAGCCTTCCACGGCGGTTATCTCGACGGAAGTAATTCCGGGTACCTGAAGAGCCAAGTCCACTCCATCCACTCCCCTGAAAATACCCGCTTGAGGAATAGGAATCATCATCACGCCCCGGGCCTGACTGTTAGTAGCTACGTTCTGGACTGGCATACCGCAGGCATGCTTCAGTATGAGAGTCTCCAGGGAATCACCCGCACCGAAGTGAAGCGTGTTGGAACACAACCCACCGATAGAACGTCCGGCCACCTCAAGAATCCATAGGCCGCGGTTGTTGATTCGGAGCTCCGCATGAACAGGGCCAAACCCTAAGCCCAGGGCCTGGGTTGCCTGCCACGTAACCTCGCCTATCTCCTTTTGTACCGATGCGGGCAATCTGGAGGGAGTGACATATAAAGATTCTTCAAAAAATGGACCTTCAAGTGGATCTGGCTTGTCAAAAATCGCCAGGATTTCAAGTTGGTTATCCACAATGATAGCTTCTACCGCAAATTCATCGCCTGGAATGTAACTTTCCATAAGAAAGTCACTAGGAGGCGACCCCGGATACGGTTGGAGTATTGACTGAAGACGCTGAACCTTGGAGGGCAATTCAGCTTCTGAATCAATGCGCATGACCCCTTGGGAACCATTCAGGTTTAGGGGTTTGATCACAATGGGATATCCGATCTCGGTAGCAACCTCCGAGACTGAATCCTGAGCAGTAACTCGGATAAAACGGGGACAATTCAGCGAATGTGAAACCAGCTTCTGGCGCATGACGTTCTTATCGCGGGCTGCAACGGCAGCTGCGGGAGTGTTGTGGGGCAGACCCAGGACCGCCGAGGCCTTGGCGGCTAAGAGGGCACCAGCGTCGTCCAAGGCAATTATCGCCTTGAGAGGACTAAGCTGGTGGACTCTTCGGATCTGCAACAGAGAAGCATCAATATCGGCAAAGGAGAGGCCCCAACCATGTTTCCCGGTGGTGGCTAGCTCTGAATCCATGTCAATAGCCAGAATCGCTTCCACCTCCATATACCGGGCTGCCTCTAGAAACGCATCAGCCCGGTAGGACTGAGCAGTGGTCAGAAAGAGCACACGATTGGTTCCAGCCTGGGAGGAAGAGAATTTCGGGACTGGGGTTACTGTGGCTTCGTCCTGCATCTGTCTCCTGGAAAGTACTTTCAATCCTGTTGGCATCGGGACCGATAGCTATGCTAGGGATACCCCACTAATTCGGCCATCCTGAATTGCTAGGAATTACTCCAATGGCACTACTCTGTCCCGGTGTGCTAGGAAGGAATTCTCCAGCTGTTCAAGTTGCAACGGACTAAGGCAAATGTGATGATACCATTAGTCCACAATTTGACTGGAGGCCCAATGGGGACTGTAGAAGAAGGGATGGGAAAACGTGAGATTGCGTGCCACGTAGAGGAGAGCCGGGTCAATTGGCAGGAAACTGTGGAATCTTCGGTGATCCGCTGACCTTCAGGGCAGGACTTGCCCGGTGCGGGCCATTAAGTTGAGAGCTCCTGTTTTGGAGTGCAAGCTCTGGAATTGCCGAAAGCTGGGCTTTGCTCGCCCCAAAGCGTCTTGCCACGTAATGGGAAGGGGCAGAGACATCTGCGCATCGCCGATGCCAACCTAATTGCACCCTGCGCCCCCGAAAATCCAGGAAAAGGTGGCACAGCATCTGATTCCTTGGTGACTAGGTCTGGCGCTGTCTCCAGGCGAGACAGCAGCTGTACCACCTCATTGGCTGGCCGCCCCCCCAAGACGAATGTCAGGGTGTCCAATGTGATACTGAAATGGACTTTGACCTCCGGGTCAATACTGCAGTGGTTCCACCATAAAGTCCGTTGCATGTACACCAGATAATGTTGTCGTTCCAGACCGCGAACCTCCAGTGCAGGATGGTATATATTGGCATCAGTGATCACCATGGCTTCTACTCTCCACACGGTCAGGGTGGCCAGCCTGGCAATCCTGTCAAGATGGGTTCCGGTTACAGCCAACCGCAGGAGCTAGGATAAGCACCCGATAAATTGAACCTTTGTGGCCGTTCCTGGTTAGGTAGTGACTCCGTTTGAACTGAAAAGCTAAACTGAAACGGAGTCACTACCCTCTGTTATAATGGAATCGCCCTTGAATGGTGCATTAAGGCTGTTCGGTTCTTGACCTGATGTAGTTGGCACAATTTGGAAAAGCGAATTTGTGCTTGTTGACTTGGCAGACTTTGCATCTGGCTAAGACCAAGGCACCCAATGCAATCTCGGTGTGTAGCCCAATTCATTGATGTCAGCCATTCTTGGTATTTCCGCCTTCTATCACGATTCAGCTGCTGCATTGGTAGTGGATGGTGAAATTGTTGCCGCAGCACAGGAAGAGCGGTTCACTCGTAAAAAACACGATCCTTCATTTCCGATCAACTCTATTCACTATTGCCTCCAAGAAGCTGGGATGGAGCCTCAGCAATTGGATATGGTGGGATTTTATGAGAAGCCTTTTCTCAAACTTGACCGCCTATTAGAGACCTACTTGACCTTCGCTCCGCGAGGCTTCCGTTCTTTTCTGAAGTTTGTTCCGTCTTGGACCAAAACAAAGATCCATTTGCCCCGCGAGATCTCGCGGGGACTTGATATGCGGTACAGGAGACAGTTGGTCTTTACTGAACATCACGAGTCACATGCTGCCAGCGCTTTCTTCCCTTCACCTTTTGAAGAGGCAGCTATTCTCACCATGGATGGAGTTGGTGAATGGGCAACTACAACAATCGGCATTGGCAAGGGCAATCGCATAGAGCTAATTCGTGAACTCCGGTTTCCTCATTCACTTGGATTGCTTTATTCAGCCTTCACTTACTACACTGGCTTCAAGGTCAATTCTGGCGAATATAAGCTAATGGGCTTGGCCCCATATGGAGAACCCAAGCTGGCAGAACGAATTCTAAGCCATTTAATTGATTTGAAAGAGGACGGATCATTTCGTCTGGACATGTCCTATTTCTCTTTTTGTGATGGTCTCCAGATGACCTCTCGGAAATTCCATGATCTCTTCGGTGGTCCTCCACGAAAACCAGAATCTCCAATTACTGAAAAGGAAATGGATATCGCTGCATCGATTCAGGTCGTTACCGAAGAGATTATGTTGCGCTTGGCTCGGTACGTGTATGCTGAAACCAAGATGCGCAACCTATGTCTCGCAGGTGGCGTGGCGCTCAACTGTGTCGGCAACGGCAGGATTTCACGGGAAGGTCCATTCGACAGGATCTGGATTCAACCCGCAGCCGGCGATGCAGGTGGAGCCTTAGGTACAGCTCTGTTCATTTGGTATCAGCTATTCGGAAATGTTCGCCGACCCCGATCACAGGACGCCCAACAAGGATCCTTGCTGGGACCAAGTTTCACCAATGATGAAGTCCGTTCCTTCCTTAATGAGGCTGGCGCCGTTTTTGAGGAATTCCCCGATGATGAGTCGCTTTGTGAGGCGGTAGGGGACTTGGTAGCTAAGGGCCTGGTAGTAGGGTGGTTTCAAGGCCGTATGGAATTTGGGCCACGCGCATTAGGTGCCCGCAGTATCCTCGGAGATGCCCGTAGTCCAGAGATGCAGTCGGTGATGAACAGGAAAATAAAGTTTCGGGAATCCTTTCGGCCATTCGCACCTTCTGTGCTCCGGGAGCGAGTGGATCATTATTTTGCTATGCAAGGGGGTGCAGATAGCCCTTACATGTTGCTTGTTGCACCCGTACGTGATCAGTTGGCAGTTGAGACGGACGACCTGCATGGTTTTGACCAATTACGAGTGGTCCGTTCAACACTGCCAGCAGTTACGCACGTCGATTACTCAGCCCGTGTGCAAACTGTAGACGATGAACGGCATGGACGGTATGCTAGATTACTGCGGGTTTTTGAGGCCAAAACTGATTGTCCAGTTCTTGTCAATACAAGCTTTAACATTCGGGGGGAACCGATTGTATGTTCTCCTGAACACGCTTGGCGGTGCTTTATGGCGACGCACATGGATGTTCTCGTCCTGGAAAGATGTGTAGTGCTAAAGTCCGCACAGCAACAAGGGAATACTGCCTGTTTCGAAGACTATAGGGAAAGTTTCGAGCTTGATTGACAATGCCGGGACTAATAGAAATTGACAGGAATCCCTCTCCAAGGGTTCTTCATTGGTTCGGAAGGTTGCTTGTTCTCTTCGTCATTCTAGTTGGGATATTGGTGCGCGAACACTGGGAAGCTCCCAGAACGGCTTTGACAATATGGTGTGCTGGAGGCTTGCTCGCTACCGTTTTCTGGATCTTTCCCCGCCTTCGGCGCCGAATTTATGTTGGATGGATTTACGCGGTTTATCCCATTGGGTGGACAGTGTCACATTTGCTGCTGGCCTTGGCGTACTATTTTGTGCTATCCCCTATTGGACTTATCTTGCGTCTATTCAGGGAAGATCCGCTGGAAAGGAAACCCGATTTTGCAGTCAATAGCTATTGGAAACGGCGGAAACAAAGGGAGGATAGCCTCCAGTATTTCAAGCAGTTCTAGCCATCGAGTAGAAAGCAAGGAATACAATGACCCTGTACGGTCAAGCTAACGCCGAAAAGATTGCCCTTAGACCTGGCGATTTTCCCCGAACCAGGAAGCGGGAATGGACGTTGCGGGTACTGTCCCTAATGATTGGGCTGATGGGAATCTTAGTCCTGCTGGAAGTTATGTTGCATATATTGCCTGTGCATGAAGGTACTCACAGACTGCCAGTAAACGAGAAACAGCCGATTGTAAGATTCGAACCCAATAGACGTTTTGTTTGGTCTCAAGGCTGGAATTTTTCCATAGTAAACCAGGTTAATGTTAACAATTTTGGCTTTGTAAATGATATCGACTATCAGATTGAAGCAACGGATCCACTTCTGGCCTTTATAGGTGACAGTTTTGTCGAGGCGCTAATGGTGCCTTTTAACCAAACCTGCGCCGGTAGAGTGGCAAGTGAAGTTGCGGAGAAGGGCCGGGTCTACACCTTTGCCGTGGGAGGAGCCCCTCTGAGTCAATATTTGGCCTATGCCAGATATGCCAGGGATACTTTCCATCCAGAAAGTCTGGTACTGGTTATCATTGACAACGATTATGACGAAAGTCTCCTCCAATACAGATGGTTGCCTGGCAACCACCATTTTGCCAGAGGTAGTGATGGGGAATTTGTTCTGGAAAGAGTAGATTACGAAGTAAGCCTTTTGAAGAAGATATTCCGCAATTCAGCTCTTGCCCGTTATCTAATGCACAACCTGAAAGTGGTAGATACCTTGCAAAGAGTTTATCGCAGCCTTACCTCAACAGAATCTCTGCCTGGCGACTCAACAGTAGGAAGTGTAGATGTACAACGAATCGCTGAATCCAGAGAGGCAATTGACCAGTTTTTTGCGTTACTTCCTGCGTATTCAGGCATTGAACCTGGCCGGATAGTTTTCGTTATGGATGGCATGAGACCCCAGTTATATGATGAAAAGAGTGTGACACAGACAGAAGGAAGCTACATAGACTTGATGCGACGACACTTTGTGGCAGGCGCGGCTGCGGGGGGCTACGAATTAATAGACTTGCATCCTGTCTTCACAGAAGATTTCAAGCAGCATCGGGAATTCTTCGAATATCCCCACGACGCCCATTGGAACCCGCGAGGTCATCGTCTGTGTTTTGAAGAGTTAGCACAGTCTGAAGTGCTTAAGAATTTTGGAAATCAATAAGGCAGTAAAGGCAGAGGGCTGGAAATGAAACAGCGGCAGTTAGACCGAAGAGACAGCCAGAGCAACCATACATTTATGACCGAGATGCGACGCGAACGCAGGCTGGGACTCTTGGCAGAACTGTGGGAGTTCATGGGTACTAATCGCAAGTGGTGGATGGCACCGATTATTGGTTTGCTCCTGATCATAGGGGTACTGGCAACTGTTGCAGGCACTGCGGTGGCACCTTTCATCTACACTCTCTTTTGAATTTCATTGGACAAGGGCCTGTTTGCACCTTTTCCTCTGACAAGAGTTAGGTGGAAATGAGTTTAACCCCAATCCTATTTCCTTAAGCTCCCCCGCTTTTGTCTTAAGGAAGTCTTCAAGCAGTATCAGTGTGGCTCTGGAAGATACACGATTCGACAGCGGCAGCGGTCTTGTGCTTAGTACTACAGTTGTAGTTGTGAAAGTTTCCTTGGTTGCCGTTGCTAGTGACAGCCCCTCGCGATCCCCTGGTGGCAGCAACGCCAGTAGGACCAGGCCAGAACCCGCTCGGCTGTGACGGGAACCTGCCGGACGAATCGCCCCCGCAGGCCCCGGATTTCGGCCACGCGCAAACGCCCGCCAGACCGCGGGCCCGCTTGAAGGCTGCCCGGCGGCCGCGGTCTGGGCTTTTTTCCCCGGCGCGGGCGGGGGGGGGCGACCGCGCGCACGACACTCAGTTGGAGTCGCGGGAAGCGGTTCCGCAGATGGGCCAAGACGAATGTGGCGCCGTCTCGGTCCTGAATGTGGGCTTCATGCACCACCACATCCAAGAGCCACCCCATCGTGTCCACTACGCTAGGCCGTTGTGGCCCTTGACCTTCTGGCCGGCATCGTAGCCGCGGGGTCCGGCCACCGCGGTGGTCTTGACCGACTGCCTGTCGAGGATGCCCGCGCTGGGGGGCCGGACGACCTGCCTGACGCCGCACCTGGGGACGCAGGGCCTCATGGAGATGCTGCCAGGCGCGAAAATAGCCGTAGACCGTCTGCCAGCGGGGAAAATCCCGCGGCAGGTAGCGCCAGGCACACCCCGTGCGCAACACAGAGCGAATGGCATTCAGGACCGCGCGCAAGGCGACCTGGCGGGGCCGTCCGCGCTTTTGGGGCCCCGGTAACCAGGGTTGCAGCCCATGCCATTGATCACGGGTCAGATCGCTGGGATAACCGCGGAAGCGGCGTTTGCGTTTCATAGTTTCATCCGTTACCGTGTGCGAGGGGAGCGGAGGAAAGATCCGCTCGTAAGACAGTTGCCTCTGACCCCCTTTAGCCCCATACATCTCCCCCATACATCTCCCTTTTTAAAACACCCTCTGAGTGGTTGGAAGCGCCGGACTGTAAATTCGGTAGCCACAGGACTCAGGGGTTCGAACACCCTTCTCCCCAGATATAGAAAACTTGCATTTATGACCTCTGGTGGGCAAGAATGTCTTATGGAGATTCGCGGATGTCCCACGCAGAGATCCCGGCCAGCCAGATTCCCAACGATCGGGTTCCTGACTTCTTGGCGCAGTAGCGTTATGCACCAGACTGTGTGGTGGGTCATGGCACTGGTGGTCGGCGTGGCCGTGTTGGCATCATGCGATGTCGGACCGGAGCCGCGCGCCACTCCAGGTGCTACAACCCAACTCGGCAGCCGTGCTTCCGATGCCGCCGCCCCGGTACCTGCAACCACGAAAATCGCTGGGGCCCCATCCACTCCGAAGCTGACTGCAACGCCGCCCCCGGCAACGTCCATGCCCACTACGGAAACGTTGCCTTGGCTGGCGGATGGGGTGACCGGCCTGTTCGAGCCTGAGGCGGTTGAGCTGGTGCGGGACTTGGAGCGCCGATCTCCGGCGGCTTTTGGGGAGCTATTGAGCGTGCCCAGGCAGTGGCTGCCGCCCCGCTCGGGGGCCGAGTTGGCGACGCTGCACAGCATCGTTTCCATCAGCAGCAGCGACGAAGCGGCAACCCTGGCCCTGCTGGAGATGCCGTTTCTTGAAAGCGTAGAGTGGGTAGACCTGGAGGCCGTGAGATACCTGGACAGGCTGGGACAGGCCGAACCCGGCGCCATCTCGAGGCTGCTGTCGCGCCGGATTTTCGCCGATGGAATCGAGGACGAGGAAGCTATTCTGGTCCCAGTGGCCTATCTGGGCATGGTGGATGCCGACGCAGGAGCGCGGCTGGAGGGGCTGCCGTGGGTCGCCGACGGCATCTCGCACCACGCGCCGGGGGAGGCGCCGCCGGCTTTCATCGACCCGTCGGCCCTGGAGCCGCTCAAGGTGCTGGCCCTGGTGGAGACGGCGGTAAGCGTTCGCGACACCTTCTGGTCCCTGACCGGAAAGTCGTGGATGCAGAGGCACCACGATACAGTGGAAATGACCCTGATGGAAGGAATCATCGCCCTGGCCCAAGAGGATGAGGAGTTGGCTCTGAGGCTACTGGCGATGCCCTTCCTGGACCGATACGACAACCCCGACTCCTTCGCGTGGGAGTTCTTGGCGAGGCGGGCGCGGGAGTCCGGAGAGCAACTGGACTACATTCTGACCCACCCCACCTTCGAGCAAGGCATTTCCGACGACAACAAACGGGAATTGACGGAGGTTTACCGGGAGATCTCCGATGGCCCAGGGTATGTGGAGGACGCGCCGGTCTGGCCGCTGGCGGCCCCGGAGGGGTCGCTTCCGCCGTGGATGCTGGAACCAAGGACACCGGACCATGCCGCCGCCAGCGAGGCGTTGGGTGCGTTGTGGCTCTCGTACCCGGCTATGGCTGAGTTCCTGGTCTGGCTTCCCTGGGCCGCCGACGGCATTGATGGGGGGGAGGAGTCCGCTACGGTGTCGCACATCCGGGATATAGTTGAGACTGACGTGGCCCTGGCAAGAGACCTGGAATCCTTCTGGTCGGCCAACGGGTTCTCCGGCCTGTTCTTCTGGCACGTTCAATACCTGGCATTGATGGAGCCTTTGGCAGCCCGAAGGATATTGGGCCTGCCGTGGGTCGTCGATGGCGTCTCGCAGGACGAGTCAACCGCCATCGGCGGATTGTCCCGGGAAGGCCGGGTCGACTTGGAACTGCTGGACCGGGTGTTGGGGTTTCCATGGGTCCTGGATGGGGTTACCCCGGTTGAAGCTGAGGCGGTGAAGAGCCTGGCCCTCATCTGGTGGAGCGACAATGAGTTGGGCAAGACGGTCTTGGAGTCGCCGTGGGTGGCGGACGGGATCAGGAGGAACGAGGGGGTTGCTCTCCTCGGCTTGGGTTCATTGGCATACTCGGAACAGTCCACCCTTGCTTCTGACGTCTTGGATAAGATGGAAGGACTGATGGCGGTGGACAGGGACGCCGCCACCTCCGCCCTGGCCACCGCCAGCCAGTTGGGCGAGTTCCCGGAGGACCTCAGGGCAGTGACCGGTTCCCCTTGGTTCGCCGACGGGGTTGACCTGGAGGACGCGGCGTTCATGGCCGTTCTGGTCCCGCTGGCGTACCAAGCCCCGGAGTTCTACCGAGAGTTGCTGGGTCAGAGGTTCGCTGTTGACCGGTCGGTCACCCTGCCCCTGGCCGGGGAGGTCCACCTGTGGGCCTTCCGCCACGAGCCCTTCTCCGGGGGCGAGGAGTTGCTTGACGTGGCAGAGGAAGCCGTCCGCCATGTGGAAGCCATGATGGGAACTCCCTTCCCCACCAGCGACTTGATCATTCTGGCCGACGTTCCCGGGAGCTATGCCGGGGAGCACAGGGACACCCACATCACATTGGGCGATGGGATTGCAGGGAACGCTAGAGCCAATGCGGATACCATCCGGCACGAAATCGCCCACTATTACTTTGATATCTACTTCGGCCACGTTTGGTTGAGAGAGGGGGCCGCCGAGTACGCGGCCAATTACATCGGCGATGCCGTGGGCGACGGCCTGTCCTGGGAGAGGCGCCGGGCGAACGTAGCCCAGAACGTCAAGTCCTTCATCTGCGGGGGACTCGAGACGATCACCCAGCTCCACGAGGAATTCGACCCAGTTCGAGACACGCATCAGTGCGCCTACCTCATGGGCGAGAACTTCCTCAACGAAATGCGCCTGCTGATCGGGGAAGACATCCTGCACGACACCTTGCGGGACATCTACCTGTGGACTCCAACGGACCGCGACCCCTGGCCCTCGGAGGAGGGGGTCTACGACATTTTCTTGAAGAACGTGCCCGAAGGAAAGCGAGATGCCTTCCAGGCCCTCTACGATCGCCTGCATGGCGGCCGGTACTAGGGCGCCGCCGGTCAACCGGGCCACGGAGCAGGTCATCGATGCGGGTTTCTGGCAGTATAGATTTGAGGGTGGCGGTACATGTCAGCCTGCCCGTCACTGGCATCTTGCGCCCAACGCGAAGGGTCTTGATATCATCCGACTTGGTGGGGCAGCCGGATTCGCTGTGCCTCGGAGATGAGATCGCAGAGGTGGACTGTACCCACCGAGGACTTCCCGAGTTGTTCGCGGTTAGTGGTTGATGGGATTCCCCACGGGCAGAAAGACGAGGGCTTTCAGTGCGCCGTTGACGCAGATAATGGATCCATCGGCCCGTGGGAGTTCGCATTTGGCGGCATTGTCGATGTCCAACACTGCACCGTCAGTGTCGGGGTGGCCTACTCGGCTGGTCCTGCCCGACGCGTTTGGGCCCTCGCTACGCCAACAGACTTGGAAGGAGAGTAGCGCAGATGCAAGGCCACAGTCCCAGCCACAGCTCGATAATGGTACTGCCTACCGTCAAGTCTGGCCCGCCGGGTGAGGGGTCGCACCTGTTTTCTCATCTGTCCTCCCTTTTTTTGCCTTGCTGGTACTTACTTTGTCTTATACCAACTGGGTATGATTATGCTATTGCTTCCCGGGCCGGCAAGGCCGTCAGGGCCTCCCGGATCCAGGCCCAGCCACACAACTGACGGACCCGGGCCGGATCGTCCCGCCACTGGCGCAACACCACGGTGACGGCCTGCTGTTGCTCCCGCAGGGAGCGGTAGGGCCGCCCCTCGATCGCGCGGCGCAATTCTGCAAAGAAGCGCGCTACCGGATTCAATGCGGGGGCCTAGTACTACAGTTGTAGTTGTGAAAGTTTCCTTGGTTGCCGTTGCTAGTGACAGCCCCTCGCGACCCCCTGGTGGCAGCAACGCCAGTAGGACCAAGCCAGAACCCGCTCGGCTGTGACGGGAACCTGCCGGACGAGGCGCCCCCGCAGGCCCCGGATTTCGGCCACGCGCAAACGCCTGCACGACACTCAGCAGGGCCCGCGCCCACCTCGCCAGCGTGATGTGGCGGGCCCCGCCCGTGGCGCTGCGCACTTCATAGTCGGCCTGGCCGACTTCCTGCTTCGCCATTTCGAAGGCGTTGTCGAGACACCAGCGGGGGCCGGCCACCCGCCCCAGCGTCGCCGTGGGCCTCCGCCAACGGCCAGCCGTTCTTGCGCGGCGCTCCACTCAGCAGCCCCTGCCAGGTCGGCCTGGGCCCGTTGCCGGGTCTCCACTCGCGGCAGACAGGCCCCCAGACGGACATGGACTTCCTCCTGGTACCCCTGCCAGGCTTCCACCGTGGCCTGGTCGACCGGTTCTGGGATGGGGACCGACAGGGCGCTAGCGGGGGCGGTCATCAGGACTCCCACAGGCCCTGGCGGCTTCTCAGGACCATGGTGACATAAATCTGCAACTGTAGTATTAGGCTAGGCTGTTAGCCACGGAATCCCTTACAAATCGGAATCCAAGGTAATTCAAACCGCAACGTTGGTACGTAACTTATGGGCAAATCTGGATCGGAATTTGCTGACCTTGGGAGCTACGACTGCGCGGCAGTATCCTTGGTAAGGATTCTGGGAGAAGTAATTCTGATGGTATTCCTCAGCCCGATAGAATTCGGGTACAGGCTGTAACTCAGTCACAATGGGACTGTGCCAGATCCCCTGGTTCGTCATTTCATCCAAAATTGTCTTGGCGGTGTCCCTCTGAGGTTCGTCATGGAAAAAAATTACTGACCGATACTGGGTGCCCACATCAGCTCCCTGGCGATTCAGGGTTGTTGGATCATGAATGGTGAAAAAGACTGACAGGATTTCGGTCAGAGTTGTCGCCTTGTTGTCAAACTTAATCTGTACAACCTCGGCATGCCCTGTGGCACCTGTGCAGACTTCCTCATAGGAGGGATTTGGCTTGTGCCCACCAGCATAACCTGATATGACCTCGGTCACTCCTTCCATCTCCAGATAGACGGCTTCAAGGCACCAAAAACATCCTCCGCCCAACGTGATGGTTTCCACACCCATGTCCTGTCCTCCCCTCGATTTAGACTTTCTCTATTTGGAGCGAAATCGATTCATTGCCCAAGGATACCAGAAGTGATTGGTCATCTACTTGGCCATTCAGAAATGTGATATCCACTGCCAGCGTCTCCTTCTGCAAATAATGACTGTGTTCTGCCAGCACCATCTCTAGCAGGGACGACCGTTCCTGGAACTGCAGTTTGATCCGATCTGAGATATCCAGTCCCAGATCCTTGCGGTATTGCTGGACGTGGCGGACTAGCTCGCGAACATAGCCCTCGCGCAAGAGTTCAGGGGATACTTCCGTAGAAATGGCGACCAAGTAGCCCTGCATATCAGCGACACTGAATCCCTGGCGCGGAGTTTTCCTGATTTCCACTTCCTCTAGCGCTATGGGAAACTCCATATCCCCTGATCGCACCTGCAGCAGGCCGTTCCGCGTGATAGTCTCAGCCAAGAGCTTCTGATCCCCCTGGGCCAGGGCCGCCCGAATCTTGGGATATCCCGCACCATACTTCTGTCCGAGCTGGCGCGGTAATGGGAAGACCTCATACTGGATCAGTTCACTGGCCGAGTCTAGTGTCACTTTCTTGACATTCAGTTCCTGGCATAACATCTCCTCGTACCGGGCGATGGTTTCCCGCTCAGTGGGCTCCGCCAGCTGGATGATAACTTCGGAAAGAGGCTGACGCACCTTGAGGTCGGCTCCTTGGCGCGCCGCATGTCCTAAACTGGCAATGCGTTGAATCAGCGCCATTTGGCCATTCAATTCTTCGTTCAGCAGAGACAGGTCTGCCTCTGGCCACTGGCTCAGATGTACGGTGTCACAAGCGTGAGAGTCCTGACGCACCACAAGATTCTGGTAGATGGTCTCTGCCAGGAAAGGGGTAGCAGGGGCTATCAGTTGGCTTACGGTGACTAGAACTCTGTGGAGCGTAGACAAGGCTTCGGCATCTCCATCCCAAAACCGACGACGGTTGAGACGGACATACCAGTTGGAAAGACGCTCCACAAAACGGACTAGGGGACGTGTACATCCCAGCACATCATAGGATTCATAGGCATCGGTAATACCTATGACCAAAGACTGCAATTCGGACATAATCCAGCGGTCCAATTCGTTGGCCAGCTTGGGGGCTGTCTTTCCCGGAGTCCACGAGGCCAAATTGGCGTACGTCACATGAAAGCTGTAGGTGCTCCACAGTCGATTCAGGAATTTCCGCACCGCCTCCTCCACAAGACCAAAACTGAAACGACGACTGTTGCCAGGAGGAGCTGATGTATACATGGTCCATCGCGTGGCATCCGCACCGTACCGCTCCATGACCTCCCAGGGATTCACCACATTGCCCCGGGACTTACTCATCTTGCTGCCGTCCTCGGCCAGGATATGACCCAAACATAGGACGTTAGTGAAGGCCGGACGATCAAACAGAAGTGTGCTCAGTGCATGGAGGGTATAGAACCAACCCCGTGTCTGATCGATGGCTTCACAAATGTAATCCGCCTGTCTGTGTGTGTTCCAGGTTTCGTGATTCGCAAAAGGGTAATGCCATTGCGCAACAGGCATGGCCCCACTGTCGAACCAGCAATCCGCGACTTCTGTCACACGGCGCATGGTACCGCCATCGGGAGCAGGCCAGGTGATGTCATCTACCATAGGTCGGTGCAGGTCCAAGTCGCTCAGGCCCTGACCCGACAGTTGCTCCAGTTCTGCCAAGCTGCCTACGCAGACCGCATAGGTGCTGTCAGGGGCATCGCTGCGCCAAATTGGCAGGGGTGTACCCCAGAACCGATCCCTCCCCAAAGCCCAGTCCACATTGTTTTCCAGCCAGTGACCGAAACGGCCATCTCGGATATGTTCTGGATACCAGTTGATGGTTTGGTTCAAGTCTACAAGGCGTGACTTGCATTGGCTGGTGCGAATGTACCAGGTTTCCTTGGCGTAATATAGAAGGGGGGATTCACAACGCCAGCAGAAAGGATACGTATGTAGATAGGTTTCTGCCTTATAGAGTAAATTCCGTTGGCGCAGATCCTCCGTAATACCAGGGTCAGCATCCTTGACATACTGACCGGCCCAGGGCATCACCTCCGAACGAAAAGTCCCATCCAGTCGCACTGTTTGCAGCACAGGCAAGTCGTAGGCCTGTCCCACGTTCAGATCATCAGCGCCAAAGGCAGGAGCGATATGTACGATACCGGTTCCTTCCGTGGTAGTTATGAAGTCTCCGGCTAGCACATAAGCATAGCGCTTCGGGGTCGACAGGAAACTGTAGAGTGGCTCATACTCTATATTCAGCAGTTCCTGCCCCTTGATCTGTTCAAGTAATGTATATCCAGGTGCCAGGACCTTTTCCGCCAACTCAGCAGCGACAATCAGGACATCCCCGGATACATCTTGCACTTTGAGATAATCCAGTTCTGTCCCAACGGCCAGAGCTGCATTTCCGGGCAAGGTCCAGGGCGTAGTGGTCCAGGCCAACAAATAGGTATTCTCAGCCGACCGCACCTTAAATTTTACATAAACGCTCGGATCTTCTGTGTTTTCCTTATAGCCCAGCGACAGTTCGTGGCTGGATAGAGGGGTTCCGCAACGGGGACAATAGGGGACAGACTTGAACCCCTGATAAAGGAGATCCTTGTCCCAGAGTTGCTTGAGGATCCACCACAGTGATTCGATATAGGAATTGTGATAGGTGACGTAGGGATCGTGCATATCAACGAGAAATCCCATGCGTTCGGACATGGCCTCCCATTCGCCGATGTATTCAGCAACCGAATCCCGGCACAACTGATTGAACCGTTCTATGCCGTACTCTTCGATTTCTCGCTTGCCTCCGAGTCCCAGCACCTTTTCCACCTCGATTTCCACAGGCAAACCATGGGTGTCCCAGCCTCCCTTACGCAGCACACGATAGCCCTGCATAGTCCGGTAGCGGGGAAACATGTCTTTGAAAGCCCGGGCCAATACATGGTGAATGCCAGGAGGACCGTTCGCCGTAGGGGGACCTTCATAAAAGGTGAAGTTCCTGCCGTCAAGACGTTCGCTCTGTGTACGGTCCAACAAGGAGCGTTCTTGCCAGAGCTGCATGATCTCTTTTTCCTGGGCAGGGAAATCAATCTTGGAAGCAACCGGCGAGAAACTCTGAATTCCCTTCTGGATTGCCATGACCATTCTCCCTTGCTACAGCAACAAAAAACCGTCCCCGGCAGGGGACGGCCAAAACCGCGATACCACCCCAGTTCCTGGTATAAGACCAGGCACCTTCGTCCCCCGCAACGCCTTGCAAGCAGGGGAGTGTCGATAACGGGACACGAAACCGACGGCGCCTACTCCAGCTTACCCTGTTTCGGGCCGTGACTCGGAAGGGATTTCCAGCCAGTTAACGATGCCCGGATCTCAGCAATTCCGGCCTCTCTGTAAACGCTGCTCTGGCCTACTCGTCTTCGTCACAGTCGTCCGGGGACAGTGTACGCTTACCTGGACAGAGAGTCAAGATTCATAGGTCAACCGCAGACCAATACTTTCCTGCGCTCAAAAACACCTCACCGGAATGTGGAATGGAACTGGCACGATAGCTACAATCGTGTCGGTGGACGTTGAAGACAGTCACCCCGATTTTTTGCAGATTAGGAGACAATATGTCCAAGCTGCGTATATTGGTATCAGTTGCTGACAAGGCCGGCCTTGCGGATTTCTGCCAGGCCCTGGCCAGCGAAGCGCAGGAATTCATCGCCAGCGGGGGCACAGCTGCTGCATTGGCCGCGACGGGCCTGGCTGTAACTCCGATAGATGCCCTGGGGGCGTATCCCGAGATGCTGAACGGCAGAGTTAAGACATTGCAGCCACAGATTCATGGCGGCATATTGTCCTTGCGTACTCCAGAACACAAGCAGGAACTGGCGAAACTCGACATCGGACAGATTGACATGGTCGTAGTTAATCTGTATCCCTTTGAAGCAACGGTGACTCAAGAAGGAATTGAACTAGCCGATGCCCTGGAGCAAATTGACATTGGGGGGGTCGCACTCATAAGAGCTGCTGCCAAGAATCATGAGCATGTCCTCGTAGTAGTGGATCCAGAGGACTACGGGATGGTTGCGTCAGTTGTTCAGGCCGGAGAGGTCAACCAGGAACTGAGGTACCGACTTGCGCTAAAGGCTTTTCGGCGAACGGCAGCCTATGATGCTGCCATCGCTGCTTACCTCGAAGGTCAAGCCTCTACATCGGCACTTGGACTCCCTGGACAGATTACTTTGAGCCTGACTCAGTTGGAAGAATGCCGGTATGGAGAAAACCCGCATCAAAGAGGCGGATTCTATAGTACAGGCGGAACTGGCCTGCCCTTTCAGCAGTTACATGGTAAGCCTATGAGCTTCAACAATTGGCTGGATCTGGATGGCGGTTGGCGGTCGGCACATGCTTTCCGTGAACCCACAGTCTCGATCGTCAAACATGGCAATCCCTGTGGCCTTGCGTCCGCCACAAACTTACATGAAGCCTACCGGTTAGCTCTGGAAAGTGATCCGATCAGTGCCTTTGGGGGAATAGTTTCCTGCAACCAAACTTTGGACGAAGACACTGCAGGATCCATGTCCCAACTCTTTGTGGAGGTAGTTGCAGCCCCCGATTTCGCTCCCGGAGCTCTTGCGCGACTAAAACGAAAAAAGAACATTCGTCTGTTACGATCTCACCAAGGACCCCAAAGCCCTTTCCGCCTGCAGACCGTCCTGGGGGGTGTGCTCGTTCAGGACCTCGACGATGGCACGGAGGATCTGGATCCAACTGGGTGGACTTGTGTAACAGCACGGCAACCCTCAACCCGGGAGTTGAAGTCGCTGGAATTTGCCTGGAATGTGGCCCGGTTTGTCAAGAGCAATGCCATAGTACTGGTACAGGGTACAGGCACAGTCGGTATTGGTGCAGGACAAATGAGCCGTCTGGATGCAGTCCATTTGGCGACCCACAAGGCGGGAACAAAAGCCCAGGGATCGGTGTTGGCCTCAGACGCCTTCTTCCCCTTCCCGGATGGCATTGAAGGGGCCTCTCGTGCTGGGGTTACGGCTATAGTTCAGCCGGGCGGTTCAATGCGGGATCGGCAAGTGATACAGGCAGCCAACGACCTCGAACTGGCCATGATGTTCACCAGGATGCGTCACTTTCGCCATTGATGAATTCACTGTTGGCTCACCATGGTTACAAAGGTAGTCTTGTCAGGCTCGACGGTAACCTGAGTGATAAGTTGCTCTCCCCGTAGGGAGGTTCTCAAGGTATAGACCCCAGGATCCAAATTGGAAATGGCAGTGGATTCCCCCCAATAAGGATCGTACTGAATGCCATTTTCTACCTTGTAACTTACGGCACGTAGAGTGTAATTGGATTCTGAATGAACAAGATAAATGTGGGCACCTTCCCATATTCGGCCGTCTGCTGAAACCAGTCTGATAGCGAGGATGCCTTTACCTGATGTCGGCTTGATCCATAACAGGGGATTAACCGCATTCTGGTAACGATTTGCGCCAATCCGTACTTCCAAATGCAGATGAGGACCTATGGCAATGCCTGTTTGGCCCACAGTGCCTATGATATCCGTTTCCGTTACCGTAGAACCGGTCTCTACATGAATATCCCGGAGATGTCCAAACAACAGAAATACCTTCTGGTCACCGTCAGGCAAGGATAATTCGCGATCCAGGCGAATTACAACGGCCTTTCCATAGAAGGAGCCCTCAAATGGGTAGGCCAGTTGATTCTGGGAATCCTCCCCGGCAAAGACGACTTCACCGTTCACGCCGGACCGTATTAGTTCCCCTGCCGTGCTTCTAAAGTCTATTCCGTTATGGAGGATGAATTTGCCGTCCTGGTCAGTGCCATAGGTAAAGCCGCGTTCATAATTGAAATCCGTATGTCCAAAAAGCAATCCGCTATTGATCCACAGGTGGTCTCCCAGCTGGGGACGGAAAGTTGCCCAGGTATGGCTGCGGTAGGGATAAACAATGGGTGTAGGTGTAGGAGTCCACGTAGGTGTGGGAGTGTGGGTTGGGGTTGGAGTATGCGTAAACGTCGGGGTCGGGGTCGGAGTCAGGGTCGGTGTTGCCGTAGGAGTAGGTGTATCTGTCGGGGGCATAGTAGCTGTAGGTAGAAACAAAGGTGTTACAGCAGCAGCTCTGGCCGCAAATACAGGTGTACCCTCTCCCTGGAAGCCAGGTCCTGAATCCGAAGCTTCTTGCCTACCGGAAAGGAAAGAAGCGCTGTCCAGCTGGTATCGTGTTTGGGAGGATGCGGTGGGGGTACGATTCAAGAGGAAAAGCGTGACAAGGCTAAGCATGATCAGGCTAGCTGGCGCCAAGTAAGGATATACAGAAGTGTTCTGCCAGGATTCTGTTGATTTGCGGAACACGCGTAACACATGCCGTATGGGCCTTGACGTGTTTTGTCTGAAGGCTGTCCAATGCCTAGGTAGGCCAGCGATCTCGGAACTGACAGAACCGGAGTCGCCAAAGCATCTACGCTGAATCCGCTGCCACCAGGTAATGCAGGTTTGCAAAACTTGGACGAAGCGCTTACGTACCCTTGCTGCTTCCGATCTGTGCTTCATTGTCAAGGTAAAATCAGTTCAGATCACAGGAGGCAACAGTATGGAAGAGAGTAGGGAAAGTCTGCGATTTGAAGTCTTTACGCTGTTTCCCGGCATATTTTCGGGATTCCTCTCCGAAAGTATACTTAACCGGGCCTTGGAAAGGGGTCTGATAAAGATTGCAGTGCATAATATTCGGGATTTTGCGTCAGATCCCCACCGTACTTGCGATGATACCCCTTATGGCGGTGGAGGCGGCATGATTCTCAAACCTGAGCCTATTTTCGCTGCCGCTGAGCGAGTACTGGAGTTCGAGGCCTTGTCCCAGTCATCGCATTCGTCACAACCGCCTTGTCCTATCGTCCTGCTTACCCCACAAGGTCGCCTCTTTTCCCAAGAAGTGGCAGAAGAACTGAGCCAGTCATCCCGCCTGGCTCTGATCTGCGGGCGCTATGAAGGTGTGGATGAGCGGGTCCGGAAGCATTTGGTCACCGACGAAATCAGCATAGGGGACTTTGTGCTCGGTGGAGGGGAAGTGCCAGCTATGGTTCTAATAGAAGCTGTCAGTCGTCTCATGCCGGGCGTGCTGGGATGGGAAGAAAGCATCCGCTTGGACAGCCATACGCAGGCTATGGACCGGCTCTTGGAAGGGCCCCATTTCACACGTCCCTCAGAGTTTCGAGGTTTGGGAATTCCTGAAATTCTGGTGAGCGGCCATCACGCCAAAGTAGCCCAATGGCGCCGAGATCAGTCTCTCCTCCGAACTGCCGAACGTCGACCGGAGTTGCTTTTGAAGGCGCAGTTAAGTCACCGTGAATGCCAAATGCTCCAGGAGCATGGACATGAAATTCCTACACAGACGTGACTTGGCATCTTCTGAATCAAGTTGTCGCCAGTTAGCGCAAGATCGGTTTCGAAAGCAAAAAGATGGACAGTGCAGTTATTGGAAACTCTCTTACTTGTGCTACCATCACTTTCTCTGTCGCGAACCGACTGACTGTTGAGGGTCTCTGTATCATGAACCAAGCGCTCCTGGATTCACTCCAGCCTCCTGTAACGGAGAAAACCCCACAAATCGATATCGGCGACCGGGTACGCGTGCATCAACGTATTACCGAGGGGCGTTCCGAGCGCATTCAGAGGTTTGAAGGGGATGTAATTTCCCGCCGGGGTGGAACTTCAGCGGGAGCAACTTATACAGTCCGGCGGGTAGCCGCGCACGGTGTCGCAGTTGAGCGTACTTACCTCCTGCATAGTACCAATGTTGTGGAAGTTGAGGTGTTGCGAAAGTCCAAAGTGCGTCGGGCGCAGTTATATTACCTGCGGGAACGCCAGGGCAAATCTGCTCGCCTGAAGGAAAAGGTCATTACCCGGAAGAAATAGTCAGGGGTTATCACTTATTTAAGAACTGGTCCAGTGACCTCAAAAGCAGGGATAGGTCCGCGTCTTAAGTTAGAGAGACAATATTGGCAAAAAGGCCTACTGGTGGCTGGGGCGGACGAAACAGGACGAGGAGCTCTCGCGGGGCCTCTGGTTGCGGCAGCGGTAATTCTGGAACCAGGGATGCGTTTTACAGGTTTCTGGCGCAGCGTCGATGATAGCAAGAGGCTGTCCAAGGGTCGTCGCCAGCAACTCGCCTTGGACTTAAAAAATCACACGCGTAATTTCGCTTACGGTATGGTGTCGGCGCAGGAAATCGATTCCCTGGGTATTGATCGGGCCAATAAAGAAGCCTTGGAAAGGGCTGTTTGGGCTTTGCCGGAAGCCGTGAATGTAGTATTGACAGACTGGATACGTATCTGGCCTCTGGATCTGGAGTGTCTTAAGCCACCTGGTGAGCAATTGCGTTTTGTAAGGGGAGAGGCACTTCATCTGTCAATTGCCGCGGCCTCTGTTTTGGCCAAGGTGTACAAGGATCGATATATGGTCGCATTGGACCAACGCTTTCCTGCATTCGGCTTTGGTTCTAACAGCGGCTATCTGACTCGTCAACACGCTGCAGCCATCAAAGAACACGGCCCGTGTCCCGAGCATCGTTTCAGTTTCAAGCCCCTGTCTGACCGATTCACTCGCACATCGGCCTGACTCTTGTGGTAAACGTGGAAGCCAAGACCTGGCCATTACTGATCCTCTTGGGTCCCACAGGGATGGGAAAGTCAGATATGGCCCTGCGGCTAGCGGCTTTTTGGCCCCTCGAAGTGGTTAATGCTGACAGCCGGCAAATCTATCGATACTTGAATGTGGGAACAGCAAAACCTACCCCCCAACAGCGAAGCCAAGTACCCCATCACTTATATGACATATGCGAACCGGATCGAACGCTTACCTTAGCAGAATACCAGACCAGGGCCCACGAATGCATTCGCGCCATACGGGAGCGAAACAACCTGCCCATCTTGGTGGGCGGAACTCCACTGTATCTCCGGGCCATACGTGAGAATCTGCGGATTCCAGAAGTGGCTCCCGATCCAGACTTGCGGCAGGAATTAGAGTCAGTCCTTGAGGAAGAGGGCGTCCAGGTGCTGTTTGACCGTCTAGCCGCCCTTGACCCAGCTACGGCCAATTCAGTAGATCCCTATAATGGGCGCCGAATTATTCGGGCCCTTGAGGTGTATATCAAGACTGGTCAGTCCAAAGTCCAGTTGGAAGGACAAAGCGCTCCAGAATGGCCCATCTGTAGTATAGGGTTGAACTGTCCCCGCGAAATCCTGCATGAACGGGTGGATGTTCGGGTGGATGACATGATGAAGTGCGGGTTAGCCGAGGAAGTAAAATCCCTTGTACGAGCTGGTTACGATGCTGTCTTGCCGGCTCTGTCTGCTCTGGGATATAGACAGTTGCTGCCTTACGTGGCAGGGACCCAGACGCTGGAAGAAGCTGTAACACGCATTAAGTCTGAGACGCACAGATACATCCGGCACCAGTACACCTGGTTCAGAAGGTGGCACAACATCAGATGGTTCGAAATGGATTTCGCTGATCCTGATAGAGTCGCAGGACAGGTTCAGGAATTTGTTGAGCAGGAATGGAAGGTGAGAACAACCAAGAACTGAAGAGCAAGGCAAGCCCCCGGTCTGATTGCTAGGGTATGGAACATCTGGTAGGTAAGACGCCCTCCAAAGGGGCCAATTACGCCACAATTATACTGACTGGCTGCAGCATTTCTGTCTCGGCTATACTATAGGAAAGGCAATCAGTTTTCCCCTTACCTATTTGGGGGCCTCCCTTCGATGGATCGAGGTCTGGACATACAGTCTGTTACAGCGTTCTAAGGGACTAGGATTTCATGGCCACTACAGATCAGGTTCCAATTCAACCATTGGATGAGAAGCAAGCTTTATTGGCTTCGGAGTCGATGTCTGTAGAGCCATCGGTCAGTGGGGAAGGTCCTGCCAGGACCTATCAGTTCTCCGTTGATTCTGATTCCACAGTGGATGGCACCAATCCTGCCATCGTTTATCAGAGCCCGAAAATACTGTCTCTGGCCATGCGCACATGGCTCAAACAGGCGCACCCTATACACATTCCAACGGAAGTGCATGAAGACCCGTTTCACCTTATTCTTGATCCCCTCGTCCTGGACGCTTTCAATTCTTTCATGTTGTCCTTGCCTGACTCCATACAGTCAGATGACAAAGGGCTAATCACAAAGGCTTTTGTGACAGCGCATGTCATCCATGATGGCGTTACACGAAAGACAGGAGAACCCTACATATTGCATCCTTTGGCGGTGGCAGACATTCTGCGCGAACTAAGTATGGACACGGAAACCCTCTGCGCCGCGTTGTTGCACGATGTAATTGAGGATTCTGATTGTTCGCTGGAAGTTCTGGAAGAATTCTTTTCTCCGTCTATTGCCAAGCTGGTGCATGGGGTGACCAAACTGCAGCGAATTGATTCGCTTAGCCAATTCAAGGAACAGGAACAGTCGCACCGAAAAGCTGAGTCTTTGCGCCGGATGTTTGTCGCCATGGTTGATGACATTCGAGTGGTGATTGTCAAACTGGCCGATCGCGTGCATAACATGCGTACCCTGAATGGACAGCCTCCTCTGAAACGGAAGACGATCGCCCACGAAACACTCGAAATTTTCGCCCCTCTGGCCAATCGTCTGGGCATAGGCCAGTTTAAATGGGAGCTTGAGGACCTCAGCTTTCGCCATTTGGACCGGCCGGTCTACGATGAGATTTCCCAGGCTATGGCCCAGAAGCGGCGGGTCAGAGAAGACTGGGTTCAGAGGACGGCTGCCAGGATTCAGGGCCGTTTGCGGGAGTCTGGCATTAGGGCCAAGGTAGTTGGACGCCCAAAACACATATACAGCATATACAAGAAGATGGAACGCAAGGGGGTTCCTTTCAGCGAAATCTACGACGTCCAGGGCTTTCGTGTGATCACCAGGTCAGTCACGGATTGTTATGCCGCACTCGGCCTGATTCATGGAACCTGGCGACCTATACCAGGGGAATTCGACGACTATATCGCCAGTCCAAAGGAAAACATGTATCAGTCACTGCATACCGCGGTAATTGGACCTGGCGGCCATTCCATGGAAGTCCAGATCCGGACACAAGAGATGCATGAAGTGGCTGAACTAGGAGTTGCGGCTCACTGGGAGTACAAGGAAAAGGGGATGAAGGGAAGGTCCCCTAATCAGGACTTGACGGACAAGATTGCCCTTCTGCGGGCCCTGATGGATTGGAGACAGGATGATACTGACGCTGAAGAATATCTGCATCGACTGCAGTCAGATGTATTTCAGGACCGGGTTTACGTTTTCACTCCCCAAGGGGATGTAATTGACCTACCCAACGGTGCCACGCCCGTGGATTTTGCCTACCACATTCATACCGAATTGGGAGAACGTTGCCGTGGGGCCAAGGTGAATGGCGTCATTGTGCAACTGAATTACCAGTTACAGAACGGCGATCAAGTGACCATTATTTCGGCCAAAAGGGGCGGGCCGAGCCGTGACTGGCTCAATACTGAGGCGGGCTACATCAATACTCAAAGGGCCCGAAGCAAAGTCATGTCCTACTTTCGGCGCCAGGCCCGTGATTCCTCTGTAGCGCACGGCCGCATCGTGGTAGACCGCGAACTGAAACGATACTCCGTCAAATACGGATTTGAAGAAATTGCCCAGATGTTCAATTACAGCGAAGTGGATGACTTTCTGGCTGCGCTTGGCTATTCGGACATTAGTGTCCACAGTCTCGTTCAGAAAATACTGGATCGGGAAAGACAGGAAAAGAAAGAGCAGGAATTGGAAAATCTGCTTTCTGCTGAGAAAAAACCTGCTACCTCCATCAGGACAACCTCTGGTGTAACCATCTTGGGACAAAGCGGGTTATACGCTCAACCAGCGGGATGCTGTAAACCCTTACCTGGAGACAAGGTGGTGGGTTACATTACACGGGGCAAGGGCGTCACCATGCATGCAGTGGATTGTCCCAATCTGGCTCCCCGCCAAAACAATCCGGCTGAGGCAGCCCGCATTGTACCTATGCAGTGGGATGAAGAACAGAGCCAGAATTTCTACAATGTGCAAATTGAGGTTGAGGCCTATGATCGGGCCGGTCTGCTACGGGACATTACCAGTGTCGTGGCAGACGAAAAAATCAATATGCGCCGAGCTGACGCCAGGGTAGATGCTCGGGAACATATTGCCAAGGTACAGGTGGAGTTGGAAATCCGGGACGTCAGGCAATTGTCCAAAGTCATGTCTCAAATCGAACGGTTGCCCAATATCCGGAATGTATATCGCAAGGCACACTGAAAATAGTGTCGTTCCCTCGTCTTGGAAAGGCAAGTGGAACCCCCCTGCAGTGCCTCAAAGGTACATTCGGGGGAACTACAGTTAAGAGCGATTCGGACGAAAACCGAGGGCAGATACGGTCAGGTCATTGGCTATGGACATAGGAAAAGTGTAACTGCGACGTCGTCTTTCCAACGGATAATGGCACCAATCAGACGCAGTCCCAAGGGGAGCCTTTTTTATTATCCTTGCAATAAACCAGCACACCAGCCATGAGAAGCACGACGACTAGAGCATCGATGAAGTACTCTCTGACATCCTGAGCTTGAGCAATTGCCGCGACGGACAGAGCTGCCATGAGAGACACCATCAGGACAGCCAGTTGTCCAATTCCCACACGGGTCAGAAACAGGTCTGCTACAGTCAAATACGCGCGCAACAGCGGGAACAATGTGTACACCGAGGGCTGTACTTTGCCAGTCTGTGCTTAACAGAGCTCACATTGGCTGTCGCAGAACTGGTCAGTGGGAACGAGAATACTGGACCTTGCAGTACAATATCCTGCCGGTAACAGATCAGTGCTCTTGCCCAGCCCTCGTGAACAGATACTCTAACCTTGACTGCTCTTCGCTATGAATCGAATCGTACTTTCTTTGCGGCAACCACACTTTCAATGGTCACACTGGTTTGTGGTGACTTGTATTCTAGTGGCCTTTTCCCGATTACTCTTCGATTTGGATGCGAAGCCAATGTGGTGGGACGAAAGTCTCAGCCTGCAACGGTCCGAACAGGCTTGGGGTGATCTTCTGGTCGGGAAGCTGACGCTCTGGGATGGCGACAATGAAAGACTGACTTGGGATCAGCATCCATTTGGCTATTTCATCCTGCTGGGCCTGATTCTGCGCCTGGCGGGGGACAGTGTGTTTGTTCTGCGCTTCATTTCCTTGCTGTGTGCCACACTTCTGGTACCTGCAGTCTGGGGCTTCGCCCGTTTTCTGGAAAGCAGGTCATTGGTCCCGCACCACACTGGATATTGGGCTACTGGTCTAGCAGCCCTTAACCCCTTTGTACTTTGGTATGGGCAGGAAGCTCGGCCTTATGCCCTGTGGATTCTGTCTTCACTGACAGCTTTCTGGTTTCTCTGGGAGTGGCTGGAATCCTGGCGTATGGAGCAGAAAGCCTTCCGGCATTCAGGTTGCTGGTGTGGGCTGTATCTGCTTTGTATGGCATTGTCCCTTATGACACATTTCTATTCCATCATGATGATTCCGATTCACGGGGTCTTCGTATTCATCTATCTCCATCGCCGGGACCGCAAGCTGGCCGTAGAGCTAATGACCTTTCTTCTGTTGCTGACGGGATCACTGGCCTTTATGGTGTATCGGTACATCATGTCCCAGCCAGGTGCAGGTTCCAACTATGTGCCTTTGGGAGCGTTGGTCATTCTGCAAGAGATATTCCATGCATTTGGTACCGGCTTGAGTACTCGAATTGAGCAGGTAGGGTGGCTGGATATATTGTTTCAGGGATTGGCCTGTTACGGAATCTGGTATGCAGTCCGCACGTCCGAACAACGACGAAAACACGGTTGGTTTCTGGGAGCCTTCCTTCTTATTCCCGTGGCAGGTCTGTTTGCGGCCTCATTGCTGCAACCCAACTATATGGCGGCTCGCCACCACGCCCAGCTGGCCGGCGTCTATGTGATTCTCGTCGCTTCTGGCCTGGCTGCGCTGACGGGTTTTCATCGCAGAGCCACTGTCGTCAGTGGACTGTTAATACTTGGGGGAACCATCTACAGTTCCTACCGCTATTACGAAGCCCCCATCTTCTCCAAGGCGCCGGACTATGGCCATGTGAGCGATGTGTATCTTGAAGATGCATTGCGGGAAGGAGACTTGGTGATTTTTAAGGGGCCCAACAGCTGGAGACTGTTTCGCTACTACTTTCCTGTAGAGGAACTGGAACAGGCCAAAACGTCCGGTGTGCAGGTCGACTGGAAGGCCATGCCACACATTCGAAGCCAGGAGGATTGGCTTGTAACTATTCCCGACCGCCTGCAGGAAGTAACCCGCGACTATGCGCGCATCTGGCTGGTAGAAGATCTCACGCTTCCTTATGAAGATCCCCGGCAGGAGGTTCTGGCCTGGTTTCAGGAAAACATGCACACCGAACGAAAATGGGGTTTCTTCCATCCTAATGCTGGCCTGAACTTGTATCTGTTTCTGCCAGAAGATCCGAACCCGTTGACGAACGTGCCTGATTTGCCCAATGCCGCAATTGGGGCCACTTTCGGTCAGACATTGCGCCTGACACATGTTGAATTGGGTAAGCGCCTGTGGAGCACTAGTGATGTGCCGCTGACCACATACTGGGAAGTGCTGGATGTGCCAGAGCAAACCTTCCGGTACATAGTTTGGCTGGTCGAAGAACGTGCGGACGGAAAAAGGGAAAAGCTACCGCATACGGAACAGCTTGATACGTTTCCAACCCAATCCAATGCGCAGGGACAGCTTTTCCTGGATTTCAGTCATGTGGAAGCGCCATTGCAGTTGCGGTCAGATAGCCGATACCTTCTCCATGTCATGATTTATGAACCTGCTACCTGGAACAAGCTCCCGGTAACGGACAACGCCGGTTTTGGTGTGAAACCCGATGAACCAGCCCTGATCATTCCAGTAGACCTGCAAGAGTCTTCCTGAAAAGACCAGTTGTCTGGCTATTGGGAGACGCTTGGTATAGGCTTCTGGCCCCTAAATTCCTGTAAAGTCAGGCACCTGTAGCAGCTGGGTCCAGAAATGTTCGCAGGACCGTATTGAGAATCCCACCTTGTCGATAGTATTCGCCTTCCACGGGAGTATCCACTCGGCTGTCTACGCTGAACTCTGTGATCGTGCCATTGGCCGCGGTAGCCCTCACTCGGCAAGTCTGACCTGGCTGCATGTCATTGGAGATATCCAGAATGTCGAATTTCTCCAGCCCCGTCAGGCCCAGGGTATCGCAGTTCTCCCCCCTCTTGAACTGTAGGGGCAATACCCCCATACCAACCAGATTACTCCTGTGAATGCGTTCGAAGCTCTCAGCAATTACGGCTTTAACCCCCAGCAACTGTGTACCCTTGGCGGCCCAATCTCGGCTTGAGCCCGTGCCATAAGCTTTTCCGGCCAATACAATTAGAGGTGTGTCTGAAGCTTGGTAGCGAATTGAAGCATCATAGATACTCTGTTCTTCCATCGAAGGCACATGTATGGTGTAGCCACCTTCTTTGCCATCAAGCATCTGATTCTTCACTCGTACATTGGCGAAAGTTCCACGTAACATTACCTCGTCATTGCCACGTCTAGTGCCGTAGGTATTCCATTCGGATCGAGGAATACCCAAATCCTCCAGATAATGAGCCGCCGGAGTTTCAGGCGCAATGGAACCGGCCGGAGAAATATGATCAGTAGTCGTTGAATCCGGCATGATGGCCAGAACGTGGGCTCCCAGGATGGGTTGTAAATCAGGTAGTTTCGGCGTCAGTTGGCGAAAGAATGGAGGTTCATGTACATACGTGCTGGTGGGGTCCCAGGCATAGATTTCTCCCTGTGCCCCTTCGATCTCGTTCCAAGTCTCGTTACCAGTAAAAACATTACTGTATTGGGACCGGAACATTTCTGGATCCAGAGACTGGCTAATAGCATCCCGAATCTCTTCCTGCGAGGGCCAGATGTCTTGCAGGTATACCGGATTGCCTGAAGGATCAAGACCCAAAGAATCATGGGCCATGTCGAAGTTGACAGTTCCTGCCAAGGCAAAGGCCACGACGAGGGGAGGCGATGCCAGGAAATTGGCTTTCACATCTGCATTGATACGGCCTTCGAAATTCCGATTGCCGCTAAGTACACTGGATACCACCAGGTCTCCCTCGTGAATCGCTTCGACAATATGTGGTGGCAGAGGGCCGCTATTTCCTATACAGGTCGTGCAACCATAACCAACCGTAAAGAAATTCAGTTCTTCCAGATAGGGTGTTAGGCCACTGGCTTCCAGATAGCGAGTAACTACCTTGCTGCCCGGCGCGAGACTGGTCTTGACCCAAGGTTTTGTGCGCAGTCCCATTTCAACCGCTTTCTTCGCCAGGAGGCCAGCACCGATCATGACGGAAGGATTGCTGGTATTGGTACAGGAGGTAATGGCTGCCAGTACAAGGTCGCCGTGTTTCAATTCGAACTCGTGCCCTTCGTGCTCTACCGGTACTGCCGTCGTAACCTCTTCAGCTTCAACATTCATCCCCTTGGGTCCGGTAGGGGCCGTTAGGATGGTTGACCATTCGCTGGGCAAATGCTCCAGTTCAATGCGATCCTGGGGGCGTTTGGGGCCGGCGACGGCTGGCCTGATGGCCGACATATCGATGTTAATCACATCGGAAAATGTAGGCTCAGGTGTTTCAGCGGTATGGAAAAGACCGGCTGTCTTGGAATAAACCTCCACAAGCTCAACCTGTTCTGGGGATCGTCCTGTCAGATGCAAGTAGCGCAGTGTTTCGGCATCTGTCGGAAAGAAACCGATAGTAGCACCGTATTCCGGAGCCATGTTGGCAAGGGTTGCTCGATCGGGTAACGAAAGCAGCTCCAGGCTTGGGCCGCAGAACTCAACGAATTTGTCCACAACACCATGGTTCCGGAGAACTTCGGTGACGGCCAATACCAAGTCAGTGGCCGTGGTCCCATCAGTGAGGGCACCTGTCAGCCGAACCCCTACTACCTCGGGTAGCAACATGTAGATAGGTTGACCTAACATTACCGCTTCAGCTTCTATACCGCCAACACCCCAACCCAAAACGCCCAGGCCGTTGATCATGGTCGTGTGGCTATCGGCACCTACCAGAGAATCCGGGAAAGCGACGGGAATCTCGTCTGTATGGTCCGTCAGGACGCCCTGGGCGAGAAACTCGAGATTAACCTGATGGACTATTCCGGTGGCCGGCGGCACCACCCGGAAATGGTCAAAGGCATTCTGGGACCATTTCAGGAATTCGTAGCGTTCCCGATTTCGTTCAAATTCCTTTTCAGCGTTGAACATGAGCGCAAACCGGGAGCCAAACTGATCTACTTGGACGCTGTGATCAATCACCAGATCCACCGGTACTCGCGGGTTCACCTTGGCCGGCTGTCCACCCATTCTCTGCATGGCGCTACGTAGAGCCGCCAGATCCACAGCGCTGGCAATGCCCGTAAAGTCCTGGAGAATGACTCGACCTGGTTTGAAGGCGATTTCCACCTTGCCGGCTGTTTCAGGACTCCAATTGGTGATCAATTGGATATGCTCTTCGGTAATGTTGAACCCATCAAACTGCCGCAGGGCAGCTTCGAGCAAAATTCTGAGCGAATAAGGCAAGTGATCGACACGGCCAATTCCCAACCTCTCCAATTCACGTACTTGATGCAAGGCAAACTGGCCTTGACTGGTTCGGAAGGTCTTGCGCGTCTCTGAGAATGGTGATTGTGACACTGGAAGGATCCTCGCTCTTGTTTTTCCCCACCCGCAGGAGTCTATACTGCCATCAATAGAATTGGGCTTCTGTGATCGGGCATGCCAGATGTACGATCAGCACGCCTAGTATCACGAATTATATAATCAGTTCCTGATAGGGTGCTACCGCCGCAACAGATTCCGCGCAATCATGGCTGGTATCCAGGTATCATGAAGGCCAAGGGTTGCTAAGCATGTACAGGTAGTTATGTCACTACCAGCGGGCGCTTTCAAGAGCAACCGTAACCCGGTGTGCAAGTTTAGATTCAGGTGACCAACTTGGCGAGCTGCAGAGGAGGATGGCCCTGAACTTGGTTCAGCCGGAAGGCGATCGTGTGGCTGAGCACCTTGCGGAGGAGCCGATGGCTCCGAGGCCACAGGTCTCGGGCCCACACGCACTGGATGAGGCAGCGGTCCACGCGTGGACCGCACACCGTGTCGCGCCGATACCGGAAGCGGCTGAGGAGCGCGCTGCGTCCAGGCCAGGGATCATGCTTGGCCAGCTGCAGGCCCTGCGGCGCCAGCTCCTCTGGGAGCCGAGGACGCCCGTAGTGGCGGTCCCCCACGCCCGTGCCCTGGGTCCGTGGACCCATTCCGGCACGACCGCGGTCTCAGGGACCTGGGCCGGCGCGAGGCGAAAGCGGACCATGACTCCCGGCCCAGCGACCAGCACAGGTACGCGAAAGCCGTAGCCGGTCTGTCGCAGCCGCAGGTCGTAGCCGAAGGTGCCCGCCCCCCGGAAACGTGGGCAACGGGAGGCACGTGCGAACGGGCCGACGGGCAGCGGCAAGCTGTCCACCAGGTGCCGTGAGGGATCACAACGGATCGGGGCGAGCAGATGGTGCCCGCTCCTCTCCTTGCGGGGACACAGGTTAGCTGCTTGCCGGACAAACGTGGTGCGATGGAGCGGCCCGATAGCGGGGAAAACGTGGCGGTAGTGACGTCGAAAGTAAGCGCAGAGCGCCTGGTCCTGAGGGAGAGACAGATACGCCCCGACGATCGCCATGGTGATGACCTCGCTGTCAGCGAGCTTAGGGGCAGGCCCGCGCTGTCTAAGTCGTCGGTGGCTCAGGATGTCGCTCAGGATGTCGTCCACAAGGCAGAAAGTGGCTAGGAGGAAGCGGTCCAGGTCCATGGTGTTCTCCCATGAGTGACTTGTCAATACCCATTACCATTAGAGACACTTTGGCCTGGATTTTCCAATGCATACTAGCCGCTATCTGAAACTTGCACACGGGGTAACCGTAACTTCATTCAACAGCCTTTTCTTATAGACTCGGACCCGAATAAAACTGATTGCTTAAGCAGGGCCCCTTGTCCATCTGGTTCTGGTATATAATGGGGCGCGATCACCCATCACTTCCGGATTTTTCCAACCGATTAAGGAGCGAATTTCATGCAGGTACGCAAGACTTTATCGATCACCCTTTTATTGGTGCTCTTCATATTGACGGCTGGGTTAGCCGGTTGTGCTGTCCCTTCTGATTCGGCGTCGCCTATGGATCAGACCGCCGTGACTTGGGCCATGTGGGGAAGTCCCGCCGAGCTTGCTACACACCAGGCAGTAGCAGATCAGTACATGGCCGAGAATCCTGATATCAGTATTGAAATCCTGGCTGAACCGTGGAGCGACTACTTTACCAAGATACAAGCCCTGTGGGCAGGTGGAGACGAGGCGCTCATCCCGGATGTGCTGTTCCTCTGGCCTACTCCACAATATGCTGCGGAGGGTGTCTTGGAAAACCTGCAGCCCTACATTGAGCGAGACGGATACGATCTGGATGACTATTGGCCTGCCCTTCTGGAATCCGCTAAGTACAACGGAGATGTGTATGGATTCCCACGGGATATTGGACTGGAGGTTCTCTACTACAACAAGGACATCTTCGATGAGGTCGGTGTTCCCTATCCCGATGACACCTGGACTTGGGCTGATCTGCAAGCAGCAGCAGATCAGCTGAAGGTTGTAGATGACAGTGGTCGGGTGGCCCGATATGGCCTAGGCATGGAAGGTGGCAAGTATATGCTCTGGGTCCTCCAGAACAATGGCGCACTTCTGGATGATTACCGGAATCCTTCCAAATGCGTCATGACCGAACCCCAAGCCGTCGCTGGCCTCCAGTTCTTTGCCGATTTAATGGCCAGCAACGCAGCCATGACCAGTTCCAATTTGAGTCAGGCTGGGGGTGATGCGGCCGTCTTCCAGTCTGGACAGGTGGCTATGATCATTCAGAATGCCAGCCGGGTCAGTGCATTTAATGCTGCCGAAATGAACTATGACGTTTCTGTGATTCCCATTCCGGAAGGTGGTCGCCGAGCTGCCAGCGCAGGCGGGGCAGCCTGGACTATGAGTTCAGGAGGTGACAACAAGGAAGAGGCATGGCAATTCCTGCAGTGGCTGCAAAGTACCAACGGTGGCCAGCGGATCTACACCGCGTCAGGCGAGATTTTCCCGGCCTTGCAGTCCACAGCCCAGTCTGATGCCTTCCTCAAACCGGATGAATCCCCCGCGAATCGCCAAGCTTTCCTAACTGAAGGGCTGAATGCTACCGTGGGACGGTTTGGGTACTTCCCTGAATGGGGATATCTTAGCGGCAATTTTGTTTCGCCACATATCGACCGGATATGGACGGGAGAAATGACCCCTGAAGCAGCAGCAGCAGCTATCTGCGAAGGGGTCGACCAGTACTTGGCCGATGAGGGATTCCCCAAGTAACGTTTCGGCTTTGACAACCAGCGGATGTCGTGGCAACACGACATCCGTTTTTTTATTCTTACCCCTGTAGTCCCTGTAGTGTCGTCCTCTGGTTCCTCCTTGTTTTCGCCTGTCCGGTGGCAGCGGTACCGGGCAGACCAGCAGTGGGAAGGTTATTTGTTCCTTCTGCCTAGCCTGGCGGGTTTCCTGCTATTTGTTTTAGTTCCCGTCATCGTAGCCCTCGTCCTCAGTCTGTACAACTGGACCCTGCTATCGCCAGCAGATTTCGTCGGGGGGGCTAACTACCTGCATTTGCTGACCCGCGATCCTGTCTTCTTCCAGGTTTTGGGCAACACCCTGTATTTCACGGTTACGATCGTTCCTCTGCAGTTGCTGGCAGGGCTACTAATGGCTATTGCCCTGAACCAAGCGGTTCGTGGCAATTCTCTCTATCGTCTGATTTATTTCATGCCAGTCGTGACCACGATCGTGGCCGGCGCCCTGATTTTCCAATGGATCTTTAACAAGGATTTTGGCATTGTCAGCGCGGCCATCTGGGGGTTCAACGAAGCAACGGGAATCCCAATCCAACCACCGGACTGGCTCAATGACCCGGCTTGGGCCAAACCGGCAGTTGTAATTCTCACTTTGTGGAAAAACGTTGGATTCACTATGGTGATATATTTGGCTGGATTACAGGCCATCCCACAAGAGCTCTACGATGCGGCCGAGGTGGATGGGGCTACTTCATGGCGCCGCTTCCGGTACATCACTTTGCCCATGGTTAGTCCTACCACCTTCTTCCTGATGATCATTCAGATGATTGGGGCCTTCCAGTTGTTTGATGAGGCCTTTGTCATGACACGAGGGGGGCCGGCTCTGGCCACCACCACTATTGTGTACTACGTCTACGTGAATGCTTTCGAGTATCAGCGCTTTGGTATGGCCAGCACGGTGGCCTGGGTCCTGTTTGCTTTCATCTTCATAATCACTTTCACTCAGACCCGCCTGCAGAATCGTTGGGTCCACTACGAGACCGATGACTGAGCGTGTACCAGTCCAACTGGACAGATCAACGGTTGCCCGGTCTCGCCGAAAGGCAAACTGGCTCTTACATGGCCTTCTGCTTGTCGGCAGCGTCTTTATGCTAGTACCGTTCCTGTGGATGCTCTCTACCTCCCTGAAGGTCCCCCGTGAGATCTTTACCTATCCGCCCCAGCTAATCCCGACAGAGTGGGCTTGGTCCAACTACAGGGACACCCTTACGGCCCTGCCATTTGGCCGTTTCTATCTCAACAGCATTTTTGTCAGCGTGAGTTCCAGTCTGATCCAGATCAGTTCCGCTTCATTGGCGGCTTTTGCCTTTTCTCGGCTCCGCTTCAAGGGGCGGGATCCCCTGTTTCTTCTTTACCTGGCCACCTTGATGATTCCTTTTCAGGTAACGATGATTCCCAATTTCATTATTATTTCCCGGGTGCTGGACTGGTACGACACATTCAACGCCTTAATCCTGCCGACATCTTTTTCGGCCTTCAGTGTTTTTCTGCTGCGGCAGTTTTTCCGCAGCTTGCCCTTGGAAATGGATGAAGCTGCCCGCATTGACGGGGCTACCAGCTTCCGCATTTGGTGGCAGATCGTCCTCCCTTTGAGTGGTCCGGCCTTGGCAGCTCTGGCTATCTTTGTCTTCCTTGGCTCCTGGAATTCATTCCTGTGGCCTCTCGTCGTCACTACATCCATGCATATGCGAACCATACCCGTAGGTCTCAGTGCCTTTCAGGGCCAATACAACACCCAATGGAATCTGCTAATGGCAGGGTCCGTAATTGCCTTGCTGCCAGTCCTGTTGGTGTACATGCTGGGCCAGAACTGGTTCCAGCGAGGAATAACCTTATCCGGCATGGGAGGGCGATGAGAACAGGGTTCTCTCAGCAGGAACTAATGGCTGGCAAGATTTGAATGGGCCTTGGATTTGATGAAGACTATACCCGCGTGAAGTGAAGGTCCGAACAGACATTTTCACAAGTTTTCCGTATTTTTTCGCCATGACCCGTATCCACCAGCAGGATACGGAGCCCCTGTTTCAATCCGCAGACACCGTACTGCAGTGGGCATCATGTGGCAGTCGGCGGGTGCAATCACTTGTTCCCACAGGATTCCAGGATACCAGCCCCAAGAAACCTCCACCATCCAGCCGCTACTTGCCGGCGGATAGCCAGGACCGGGACGGGGCCCATCTGGTCCTGACCCCACTGTCGCCCCGCTTTCCCCGTCTTCCAGTGATCTGGGCCGACCAGGGCGGCTATCAGGGTCCCCAACTCGGGGACTGGGTCTTCGCCCTGATGAGTTGGGTCCTGGTGATCTTCCCATGCCCTCCCGGGGCCACGGGTTTTCCGGTCCTTCCCAAACGCTGGCTCGGGGAGCGCACCTTTGCCTGGTTAGGCCCCTACCGGCGACTGAGCAAAAATTGCGAAGGACAGCCAGCCACCTCGGAAGCGTGGATCTACATGGCTATGATTGACCGCATGTTGCACCGCCTAACCGCTACATGATCCCTTTTCAGACGCCCTCTGAGTCCTCAGGATGCTTAGTTTCCGAGAGTCCGTGGCGGACAGCCTGCCAGGGAGTATGGGTCTTGAGCAGGGAATTGAGGATGATCAGGCATTGGCGCAGGGCCGCAGTTCAAGGCTATTGGGGCCGGTTGGCCCCGAGCCCACAGGTCGCCCATGCCCCACATCTCCTTCTTTCTCTGTCTGATCGCACACGCAATGTGGAAGAAGCCCAGGAAATGAGGGGCCACAAGTTTGGGCAAAAGCCGCGATCCTCAGACCTAGGCCGGTTCATGTCCTCCAGGTGCCAAGACCACCATGATACTGTGGGCTGTTGGATCCTCTGAACAGCAGGGCGGCGGTCAACACCGCCTCTATGTATCTTGAAAAGATGGGGATCATGGGCGAGCAATGGCCATACGGTTCCGGCTCAACCACAAATTCAGCCAAGAGGGGCCAGCATCAATGGCAACGGCAGACCGCCCGTGACTTCCACCATGATCCGGGGCGGGACCGGACACGCACACCGCGCCTCGATCCCACACCCGCGCCGTCGCTATCTTCACCCTCAGGTCATCCTGGGCAGCGTTCATACCAACATACCCGTGAGACTTGCTTATCCTGCCGTGTACCTCAATCCTGATTTCTGCTTCTTCTCTGGTCCTGTCTTGTCCCAATCCCTACTGAGGATCCTGGATATAGATGGTGGTGGCAAAATTGTCTTCGTGGATCTGGTAGGTTCTCCGTCCAAATAGGTCTCTGAACCTATTGTACATTCTGACTGTAAAATACTCTGCTGGGTCTTCGGCCAGGTTATCGGGCTTGATCGACAAGCTCAGTTCAACCTCCGTTTGCCCCGCTGGCAATTGGAGCAACTGCAGATCAGGAAACGTCGCGATCCCACATTGGGTGGATAGACCCTCGCTATCCACCGCTGAGGCAGGGAGATCCACCGTGGCGTCAGTCGTCTTGGTCGCCGTGGACCATCTTGTCTCGATGCACACGTGGCTGGCTTGCTGCAACGGGGCGGAGAGATGGACGGTAATAGTCTGCTGCCCCGTCTTCTCGGTCAGGTCATGCCTGCGTTGGTTGAAGCTGAGAACGGGTTGTGTGGACGTCGTCTCCTCAGTCTCAGTCTCCTCAGTCTCAGTCTCCTCAGTCTCAGTCTCTTCAGTCTCAGTCTCCTCAGTCTCAGTCTCCTCAGTCGGTGCCGCTATATCAATCTGGTATAGGTAGCTACCGTTGACCGCGGTATCAGAGTTGGTGCCACAGGTGGCTTTGACGGTAAAGGCGCCGTGGTAGGTACTGTCGTCCAGGCGGATGCTGGTGTATGAACCCGCGGTGATGTCATGACTCCGGCCACTGTTGAACGGGGTACTGTCACTGTTGAAAATCTTGCCGCTGTTGGTGCTGTAGGCGCGGTAGGACCCGCCCGCTTCCTGGAAATAGAGCGAGAAGCCCTGGGTGGCCCGGCAAGTGCCGCGGAAGGTGAAGTTCAGCTCGGGATCGTTGTCGGCGGCCCGTCCTGCCAGGCTGACCGTGGCGTAGGGAAGCTGCTGTGTGTCCAGTTTCAGGCTGGTGGTATTAGTTGGATTGCCACACCAGAATTCCATGGTCACGGGGGTGCTCTTCAGGTCAGTGGCCGGCACAGTGACGCTGGTGGGACTGGCAGTATTACTGCTGACGGAAGCTACGCTTTGCCCGGTCCAGCTGCTGGTCCCTTGCGCTTGGGCCCGCAGGTAGTGCCCGGCGTCGCAGGATGGCCCTGACTGGACCAGTTTCGCTACCACGCTGCCGGCGTCCGTTCCGGTAAGCTGGCGGTCCCAGCGCACGATCTGGCCCCTAGGGGGCAAGCCCAGCGCATGTTGCGCCAGCAGGGTGCCACTCATCCGATTGCCGCAATGGACATACACAAAGACGCCCCGACCTTGGTAGTGGTCGCTCCGGATTTCCAGATCCGTATAGGTGTTGGCCGCCATCCCGGCCAGGCCGCCCGTCAGCGCGGTGCCCCCCGCCTCATGGGTCTCGGCCGTGTGTTGCAGGTAGTTTCCTTCCGGGGTCTGCTGGCGGGCCGCGCTGCGCCTCAGGTAAACGTTGAAGTTCCGGGCATCGGCGCACGTGCCAGACAGGTTCAAGGATAACTGGGGACGCCCGGCCTGGGTCCGTCGCAGGGCGTCGATGGTCGCGCCGGGAATGACCTTTTCGGCCAGTTTGGTGCCGGTCCCCACGGCCCCGCACCAAAGCTGGACCTGTACTCCCAGGCCCCGGAATGCTCCAGTCCGGGTCAGGGTGCCGCTGCCGGTGACGGCCACGGTCTCCCCATTGTTGCCGTCGGCGGTCTGGAGAGCGAGATTGTACCCATTCACATTCTGACAGGCGGCCGTCTGGCTCAGGTTATAGGTGACCCGCACGTCGGCTCCTGCGCTGGAGCGGGACCCCGTGCGTGTCAACGTCAGCTCCTCAGCCGGCGGGGGCGATTCTGGCACCGGTACCCGCTGCGGTGGGGGATTGTCCTCTTGGGCTTCAGTGTGGGGTATGGCGGTCGGGATGGGTGTGGGGGTTGGTACCTCATCCTCCTCCTCTATACAACGATTGCGCGCGCTGTCCCAGGTTCGACCGGAGGGGCACACGGACTCAATGATGCGGCGACAATAGCCCTCTACTCTTTCAAAACCGGCCCGACAGCTGGTTTCGTCTCGTGGCTGGCAAGCCCCATCACGGTATACTTCCCCGGCGTCGCAGGCCCGATTGGGATGTTGGCAGCGGCCGCCTACCATAACCTGGCCACTGCCGCACAGCGCACCTGACGAATCTTCCTTCACACAGCCCCGTCCCGCTACATAGGTAAAACCCTGGCTGCAGCTGCGATCTTCTACCGTCGTGCACTTGTTACCGGACCACACCTGGCCTTCGGGACAGGGTTCACGGGCCTCCTGGGCGCTGATCTCCTCGGCCAGGTGAACCCCAGAGAGACCCACGATAATGGCCACTACAGACAATGCCCAGAACACCTTCTTGCGGAGTGATCCTTTCATCTATTCTTACCTCAGACTAGCAGTCACGAAACCTCAATCCCGGCCCCACGGCGCAAGAGTAGCTTAAGGGTATGGCTGGCCATCTGGGCCACGACATGGGTGATCAAGCCGCGGAGGGTCTTGCACCGCAAATGCTCCCGATGGGAGCACGGCCTGCCGGCCCGCCAGATTCAGGAGCCGCAAAGTCCAGTGAACCGGTCATACCCACGGGCATACGTCCGCGCGGGTCCCCAAAACGGCTTAGATCACTGCAGTGGGTACGTCCCGGCTGGGCCAAGAGCAAAGGCAACAAATGGGTCACAAACTTGCGTTGCGGATTGCAGAGAGAGCGATGAGAGTACGATGGGCCACAGGGCACGGAACCAGCCTCACCTTGAATTGTTGATGTCTACAACATCAAGGAGAGCAAGTCCTGTGTCCTCTTCTTATGGCTAAAAACTGTCCAAACTAGTGACCAATATGCTGTACACAATAATCACAATAATATCATATTTATATCTTTAATGTTCTTTTAATAGTCATATCTTATTCCAATTACTTCACAATACATGGGTTGAGAATCTGGCTGGACTGTGTCTGTTGCTAACCACAGCGCTCTGGAGGGGGCGCAGTCTATATGGGCATTGTCGTGCCGAAAATCGGCACGAGTTGAACCCACCCAGTTGGGCCTGGTCCCACTGAACTGTTGGTCCCAGAGCATGCGGGAGCCTCTGGGAATATTGTCACGGAGGGGTGAATCCGGGAGCCGTATGATCGTCTGGAAGGCCAAATGACAGTCGGATTGGTGTCCTCTTTGGCACTGACTGAATAACTAGGCCATGGCTTAGAGTCCCCGGACACGGTGATTTCGAATTTCGGTTCAGCTATTCAGGTTGGTTCGATCTTTCTGGACTTAATTCCACAAGAGCAGTCCCATTACTCATACAGGGCTGATGTCTTCATTTAGGCATGACCGGTCCGCATGGAAGTCATCATGATTCAGCACACGGAGAGAGGACCGTTGGGCATCAACCATATGGCAAACGGGTTGGAACATTGAAAAACAGGCATGAATTGATTCAGGAAGTAGAGAGCCTGCGCGCTCGCTTGTCCAAATTGGGCGAGGTCAGCCTCCGCATCAACCAAAGCTTTGACTGCGATTGTGTCTTACACGAAGTCGTGGACAGCGCGTGCGTGATCACAAATGCCCGGTATGGAGTGATCGCCACATGCGATCATTGGCGACCGGATCTGGATTTTCCTAATCCAGATCCGGAAATAAAATGTTCGGCCACCCTGTTTCAGCCAAACGTCCTGCAAGTCTTACTCCGTACGCGTGAGCGTTATTAGTCCGTTGACATTAGGACCGTGGATCCAGGTTTGCAATCCATCCGGCCAGGTAATCTTCAAGGTTCTGGGTTTCACCATACCCAAGCCTAGATGGAGGCGGGGTGCCTCTCCAGACAAATACCCATCTGCCACGTGGACCCGTCGGGTTACCAATCCTTCCGCGGTCATGGATTCCACCGTCGCATTTACTGCAAAAGGGTTGCGCGTGCCAGGCCAGCGCAGATCGAGTTCCAAACTGTTGGCGGTGCACAAACGATTCTCAAACAGTTGGGCAGGTCCTCTCATATTGTTAATCACGATATCCAGATCACCATCCATGTCCAAATCGGCCATGACCAAGCCACGTCCGCTATGTGTCGAGTCCAATTGCCAGTGAGGGGCGAGCACAAAAGCGCCGTGCCCCTGATTCTGAAACGCCAGATTAGTTTCTACTAATTCGTGCTGGGGCAAGTGGCTGAAGATGCTCTCTTCCATCATGCCGTTGACCACATAGAGATCCAGCCACCCATCATTGTCCAGATCCCCGAATTTACCCGACCAGCTCCAGCCTGTAGCATCCAAACCCAAGTCCTGGCCGACGTTTATCCAGCCCTGCGCCTGATCACCTGCCAGCTGGAGGGTGTTTTCCATCAATTGGGTGTGATCATGTTCCTCCATGGTATTGGACATCATGGCCTCCATGAGAGGTTTCCAAGCTGCTACTACCTCAGGTGTCTGGGAAGGCGGCTTCATGTCAGTTGCATAGAGATCCTGCCGACCGTCGTTGTTGATGTCTCCGGCCGCCAAACTCATAGTGGAATGGGTGGTTACGACAAAGGGAGAGACAGAAACCCAGCCCTGTTCATCTGGCGTAAATATCATGTCGGGTACGGCAAAGTCATTGCCCACCAACAGTTCCAACCGTGAATCTCCAGACACATTTAGGAACATGCTGGCCAGGCCCTGCGCTTCCGTTGCCAGCTTGGTCATGTTATATCTGCCGTCTTGCTGTTGAAACAGATAGACACCCGCTGTATTACCCATCATGAATTCGCTGCCAAACATGTCCAGTAACTCGGCATCGTAGGTGGCTCCCCCCAAATCCAGATCGCCGTCACCCTCAACATCTGTCCAATCGATTGAATAAAGAGGAATTGCCACGCCCACCAAAACCAACGGTGTGAAGCGCTGAGTGCGTTCCTCTGCATCGCGATTTTGCCAAACCTCCAGGCCAGCACCACGCCGGGTCGTAACAATGTCAAGAAGGCCATCTCCGTCAACGTCTACCAACTGGACTTCCCGGACCTGCCCCGTTCCCAGTGCCTGGGACGAAAAACGCAGTTGGCCGTCGTTCCACAACACCGTACTGGGTTGGGCGTACCCTCCCAGAACCAAATCCAGGTCGCCATCCCCATCCAGATCTCCCGCAGACACACCAGAGCCATTGCTGTCAAAGCCCCGTACCGTAAACCCTGCAGCTGTGGTTTCATGGCTCAATACATGCAATTTGAAGGAATGATCACAGGACCCGTCCTGAAACGGCCTGAATTCTGAGGTTACGGAAATATCGGAAACTATACTTGCCCCAGCTGGTGATACGGGAATGACTTGGCAGGATACCAATCCGAAGGCAAGACATACCCAAACAAGCAACACGGCTTTTCCTCGTGGGATAGAACGGTGAAGAAAAGGCATTTTCATGGCAGCTCGGGTCCGTAATTGATGAATTCGCATCAACTATGATGTATAACGTTGTGCATTTCTATGCTACGACAGGGCCAGCATGACCTCAAAGTCAAGGCCTGTAAGCATGGCATAATCGACGGATTGGCATGAGGTATACATGACCAAGTTAGTTATTGTTGAATCTCCGACAAAAGCGCGCACCATCAAGGCCTTTCTTTCGGACGACTATGTGGTACTGGACAGCCGGGGACATATTCGAAACCTGCCTCAGTCGGCAAGTGAAATACCGGCCAAGATCAAGAAAGAGTCATGGGCAAATTTGGGGATAAATGTTCAGAATGAATTTCAGCCCATCTATGTAATTTCGGCTGAAAAGAGGGGGGTTGTAAAGGATCTGAGACAGGCCCTCAAGAATGCGGATGAACTCATCATTGCCACAGACGAAGACCGGGAAGGAGAGAGTATCGGTTGGCACATCTTTGACGTTCTGCGGCCCGATATTCCGGTTAAGCGCATTGTGTTTCATGAAATTACCCAAAAGGCTATTCTCCAAGCACTCGAGAATCCGGGTCAGCTGAATTACGACCTGATTGATGCACAGAAGGCTCGTATGATTCTTGATCGTCTTGTTGGGTACTCTTTGTCGCCCCTGCTCTGGAAAAAAGTGGCTCCCAAACTGTCAGCAGGACGGGTGCAGAGTGTGGCGGTCCGCCTTATCGTGGACAGAGAGAAAGCACGCCGGGCATTTGTGCAGGGGGTTTATTGGGATCTTGTTGCTGAGTTGTCACCGGCAGACCGGATAAGCCAAGAGTCTTGTTTTCAAGCCCGAATGCATGCCCTCAACGGCCTGCGCCTAGCTACGGGCAAGGATTTTGACAAGACAACGGGCAAAATTGCCGCCGGTAACAAAGCCTGTCTTCTGAATGAACTGCAGGCCCAGGCCGTCGCCGCGCAATTGCCAGAAATGGACTGGCAGGTTCTGGATGTGACGGAACGCCAAGCCCTGCGACGTCCTCCCCCGCCCTTTACCACAAGTTCCTTGCAGATAGAAGCCAATCGCAAGTTCGGTTTTACCGCGGAGAGGACCATGCGGATTGCCCAGGGACTCTATGAGAACGGACACATCACATATATGCGCACAGATTCTGTTCATCTTGGGGATCAAGCCATGGAGGCAGCCCGCGAAAGGGTCCGGGCCATGTTTGGCCCGAAGCAGATGCCCCCCAAGCCACGATTTTACAAAACCACCAGCAAGAGCGCCCAGGAAGCCCATGAAGCCATTCGGCCTGCAGGGGAGATTATGTTGTCCGCGCGCGAGAAGAAACTTGGTGGTGAGGAAGGCCGTCTATATGACCTCATCTGGAAACGCACTTTGGCAACTCAACTTGCTGACGCGCGTCTGAACAATATTACCGTCCGAATTGCAGTTGCCCATGCACAGGGACACCCACATGAGCAGGCTGGTAATGAGTTGCCGGGCAACTTCACTGTTGAAGACGCAGAATTCCGTGCCAAAGGCACTACGATTCTGTCTCGAGGCTTCTTGCATCTCTATACGGAGGCACCGTCTCAAGTGGAAGAAGAGGAAGGCTCTGGCCCGGATTTTCTCTCAGCCCCCTTACCCTCTTTGCAGATCAATGAATCTCTTCATCTTCATGGCCTGGCCCCGGAAGGCCATGAAACTAAACCTCCGGCCAGATATACGGAGGCCACTTTGGTCAAGGCTCTGGTAGATCGGGGCATTGGTCGACCCAGCACCTATGCCACCATCATTGAAACTATCCAGAACCGCAAGTACGCTTTTAAGAGGAGCCAGGAAATCGTACCGTCATTTACAGCATTTGCCGTCGTAAACATGCTGGAAAAGACATTTCCTTCTTTAGTGGATTTCAGTTTTACCGCCCGTATGGAGGAAGCTCTGGATCAGATTGCCGCGGGTGAAACTGACTGGCTGCGATATGTAAACGGCTTTTACTTGGGCGACACCGGCTTGGAAACACAGGTGGAAGAACAGGAAGCCCGTATCGACCCCGGCTTGTTTCGGTCCATTGACTTACCCAATTTCTCGTACCATGTTCGCATTGGCCGATACGGACCGTACATACAAAAGGATCTTCCTACCCATGAGCGGGAACCTGAACGCCTGATTGCCTCGTTGCCTGACGATCTGGCACCGGCCGATTTGACCACGGCTTTGGCTGATAAATTCTTCAACCAAAAGACACAGGAACCCCAGTTCCTTGGCATGGATCAGGAGGGTTTGAACGCAATCTACTTGCGATCTGGAAGGTTTGGTCCTTATTTGCAACTTGGTCCAGATCCCGAGGACGGCTCCAAACCTAAACGTATCTCTGTCCCGCAAGATATACAGCCAGAGAACATCACCTTGGCAGAAGCTCAGCAACTGCTGACGTTGCCAAGAATACTGGGTAATCATCCTGACGATGGCAACGAGGTAATTACCCATATTGGACGTTACGGTCCCTATGTCTCACACGGAGATAAGTCGGTTACCCTTTCCGGTTCCGATACGGTCTTCAATATTGACTTGGAACGGGCTCTAACACTTCTGTCCGAGAAGAGGGGGGGGCGTCGTTCCACACCCTCGGTGCTACGGGAACTAGGAGAGCATCCTGTAGATCGAAATCCTGTCCTTCTGCTTGACGGACGATATGGTCCCTATATAAAACACAACAAAATCAATGCATCCTTACCGAAAGATATGGACCCGGACGACCTGGATCTGTCGCAGGCTTTAGAGCTAATTGAAAAACGCATCAGAAATCCCCCAAGACGCAGGCGGCGACGCAGATCCTAAGGTAAGCGTTGCAAAGGAGAGTATTGAGGATCCGAAAACGACAGCAAGGTCCTCCCAATGCAACGTACCGTTTTCCTGATTGCCTGCATCAATCTGGGCGTAGGGCGAGTTTCCCCTTTGGTTGCGGCACAAAGTGGCTGGCTGGGCGGAAAGGCAACGTCTTAGTGAATCAGAAATGCTGGTCGAACCAAGCGCTGCAATCAGTACACGAATACTGATGCCTGGATCCCATTTCCCGTGGCTCCTCTTGGTGGCAAGCCAAGGTTCTGGCCATAAACATCTGTTACCCAAAAGTGCCCACGACTATCCAGTCCCGTAACAGGCGAGAGTTGCCCCGTCCCAACCGTCTTGCAGCCCCTCTGCCTCAGATCCCACTGCTGGCAACCGGCTTGTTGGCACGTCAGTGATCAGAGTGAACGGCCCTGTCAACGGGCATAGTCGGGAGGGGGAGGCGCCAGATCCATATCCTGCAATAGGTAGTTCAGGGCATAGTTGGAAATCACGGTAGAGAAGGCAGGACCAAAGAAAAAGAGCGGAATGCCTGCTGGCAACGAGAACAATACCAAGACAGCAGTTTTTAAGACAAGTACCAGTATGCAAAAGAGAGGATATCGGAGGACCAGTATCATCGCATTCTTATAGGTTAACTGCAGAGAACGCTCGTCTTGTTCCCAGACCAGAGGGAAGACAAACTGCGTCAGAAGAACAAAAAAAAGGGCAATCCAAAGGAGTGGGATAACCATAAGGTTTACCCAGAATAGTTCCACGTTGCTGTAGAACCAGATGCAGAAGAACAGAACACCGCTGGCCACCAGGTTCAATACGTAACACAAGTAGGCTTCTCGCACGTTCATACGTACGCCAGTGTAAAAAAAATCGTTATCTATACGTTTGTAATTGGCCACGCGATGGGCCACCCTGTTTAGGCCCATATGCACCAGTGGGGCCAGGACCACAGTAACGGTACCCAACCACCAGAGAACGCTCATCCATACGAACAGAAACAGATCCTCGTACACGGAGCGAATGGTTTTCCACAAGACCGTAAAAGACCGGGAAATAGAATCGTTGATACCTTGCAGAATGGTCATGAAGGTTACGTCGAATGAAAAAGATCTTCCCGCCTTAGTCGGACGGTAATGGAGACAGGTCCAGCCAGCCGTTCACTTCCTGATACGAGGGGATTGCACCACAGACATTATACTTCGTAGGCAACAAGAATGGGCTAGAATGCAAGCAAACCTAGGCTTGTCAGCCATGCTCAGGTCATAGGGCGCCTTGACGAGACCAGTGTCAGGGGCAGATTCCAGGAACAGGTATGAGGGAGAATGGGTGATGGACAAGAGCAAGGTATTGGTATGTGTGGCTTGGCCCTATGCCAATGGCGTGCAACACATCGGCCACATCGCAGGTGCTTATCTCCCTCCCGACATCTTCGCACGTTTCAACCGGATGCGCGGACATGAAGTGCTAATGGTCAGTGGCTCTGACACACATGGCACCCCGATTACAGTATTGGCCCAACAAGAGAACATTGCCCCAGCGGACGTTGTCGAACGCTACCATCCACTCTTTATTGAGGCTTACCTGAAATTGGGCCTGACTTTCGACCTCTTTACACACACAGATACACAGATACACTGGGATGTTACCCAGGAGATGTTTCGGGAACATCTGAAGAATGGACTGGTATATCAAGATACCCAAGAGCAGCTATTCGATCCCGAAAGCCAACAGTTTCTGCCGGATCGTTACGTCGTGGGCATCTGCCCCTACTGCCGAGCCCGCGATGCCCGCGGTGATCAATGTGATAATTGTGGCCGTCTATACGACGCGATTGAACTGATCAAACCGCGTTCCATCATTTCGGGTTGTACTGCTCTGGAAATCAGGAAGACTGAGCATTTCTTCTTGGCACTGGACAAGATGAATGATGCACTTCTGTCCTGGATTCAGTCAGAAAAATCCTTTTGGCGTCCCCAGGTTTATCGCTTCACTCTGGCCGAATTGGAACGGCACGAAATGCGTGGCCGTCCGATCACCAGGGACATTGATTGGGGCATTACCATTCCGCTGGAAGGTTACGAAGACAAGCGGATTTACGTCTGGTATGATGCAGTGATCGGTTATCTCAGTGCGGTCGTAGAATACGCGTACCTGAACGGCCAACCGGACAGTTGGCAGGATTGGTGGAAAACCGGCGCCCAGCAGGGGAGCCGTATCTACAATTTCATAGGAAAGGACAATATACCGTTCCACACAATAATTTGGCCCGCGATGTTAATGGGGCGACGCGATTTCTGCCTGCCCTTTGACGTACCTGCCAACGAATATCTCAATATGATGGGCCGGAAATTCAGCAAGAGCCGCGGCGTTATCATTGCCATCAATGAAGTATTGGAACGCTACCAACCCGATGCCTGGCGATATGTATTGACCGCTATGGCCCCTGAAAGTGCAGATGTAGATTTTACGTGGGATGACTTTGTGGAACGCGTAAACAATGAATTGGTTGCCAATTGGGGCAATCTTGTGAACCGAGTACTGGGATTTGCCTACAGGGCTTGCGGTGGAGTCGTACCAGAACCCAATTCCCTTCAGGGCGAAGACTATGCCATGTTGGCTGAGGCAGAGCGCGGCTTCGTCGAGGTTGGCAATCTTTATGAGCAAGTAAAGCTTAAGGGAGCTTTGGAAGCGTGTCGTCGACTGAGCCAGCGAGTAAACCAGTACCTGAATGTACGGGAACCTTGGCAGGTAATCAAAAGGGATCCTGTTCAGGCTCATAGCATTGTTTATACGGCGTTGCAGGCTGTTGACTGGTTGAAATTGATGTGGGCGCCCATTTTGCCCTTCTCTTCCCAGACTCTGCACGAAGACTTGGGTTATGAAGGGTGCCTGTTCGGAACCCAATTTACTGAGTGTGTTAGGGATGCTCGAGGTGAACACTTGGTCTTGCGATACGATCACAGTAACGCTACGGGGGGGTGGACAGCAGGCAAGTTGCCGGTAGGACAAAAGCTGAGGACTCCCCGAATTCTGTTTCACAAGTTGGAGGCTCAGACTGTTTTGGCGAATGAGACCGAACCCGTATCCGCTTGAAGGCTGGCCCATGTAGCGTATGCCTGGATTTTGCCCCGAGAGGACTGTATTGGTAATGGCACGCAGAGACAGATGGATATGAACCAGAGACCTCCGACGGTTTCGCTCTGGCATTGGTTACCCGGATGGTCAGCCTTGGCTGTCTGGGCCGGGTTGCTATTACTATTCCTGGCGGCCATCGGTACGATGTTGGCCACAGTCTGGTACTACTGGTACGCTGATCGCATTTATCCGGGAGTGTACATTTCTGGCATTCCCATGTCTGGCAAGACCCGTTCGGAAGCGCTGGCCCAGTTGCAGGAACAGGGATTGCAAGTGAGTCAGCAGCCACTTCGCATTCTGTATGAAGACAAAAGCTGGGTATTACGAAGTGATCTCCCGGATTCTTCCCACCATATGTCTGGCTTAATTGATCAAGCCTACCAGATGGGACGCAACGGTACTTGGCTAGAAAACCTGCAATCTCAGGTAAAGGCCGTTGGGAGCGGCGTCCATTTCGAAGCAAGAGCTGTGTACCGGGCTGAAGAGATCGATCAGGTAGTGAGCAAGATAATGCAAGATGTGGGTACGGTCCCAGCGAATCTGGAAGCAAAAAGACTGTTTGCGATACCCAATCCGAGTGATAGACGAGTCAACGCCAGTTTACTGGTTGCCCAGATCGATCAGGCCATTCGGGACAAACAGGATATTCCGATCAGACTTAAGGTAGAGGAATTACCGAATAGCAGGGTTTGGCTGGATCCTACGTTGGTCTTAAGGGAACCTCTCTTACTAAGTCACCCTCAGTCCACGAACCGTGTGGCACTGGATCCACAAATGATTTCAGCCGCCATCCTGCAGCAGGATCCTCTGGTTTTGAATGAGGATGTGCTGGCTACTTGGGTCAGAATCTGGCAACCCTTGTTTGAGCGTGCTCCCAGTGATGCCAAGATACGTTTTGACGAAGACGCCGGCGGTTTGTATGTTCACGAGCCAAGTCGGATGGGCATTGCACTGGATGTTGAAAGCACAGTTACAGCCATTGTAGACGCATTGCACCAAGGGCTGTCCGAGACTCGTTTACACCTGGAATTTAGTAAACCTGGTTTTCAAGGGCAAAATCTGGATCAGTTCGGTATAAGAGAGCTTGTCGGCAGGGGAACGTCCTATTTCCTGGGAAGCAGTGCGGCCCGGGTACACAACATTGAACTAACAACAGCCCAATTTGAAGGTATCTTGATTCCTCCTGATGCCATTTTTTCTTTCAATGAACATATAGGTCCAATAACTACGGCAGCAGGCTTTACGGAGTCTGCCATCATCTGGGGAGACCGCACCGCCGTCGGTGTGGGGGGAGGAGTATGCCAGGTGAGCACGACAATTTTCAGAGCAGCGTTCACGTCCGGCTTGCCTATTGTCGAAAGGTACAACCATGGCTATGTCGTTTCGTGGTATGGACAACCCGGTCTGGATGCGACCATATATTCACCTTTTGTGGACTTCAAGTTCCGCAACGACACATCAGCCTATCTGCTGTTGCAACCGGACTTGGATTCGGAGAAGGGCACACTGACGGTCAACCTGTATGGCACTAAACCAGATCGTACCGTGACCATCTCCGATCCTGTTATTTCCCAAGTGGTAGATCCACCCGAACCCGTATACTTGCAAGACAGCTCCTTGGCCCCCGGGAAACAACGCCTGGTTGAATCCGAAAAGCTGGGAGTTACCGTTGCCGTGGAACGCCATATCGAGGAAGGGGGTAAGTTGCACACAGAGACGCTACACAGCGTTTACAGGCCTTGGCGAGCGGTCTACCTGGTTGGTAGTGAACAACAACAAGATGGAATAGACAATCTGGAACAGTCAGGCACCGGATAGCATCCCTTGGGTGGGGAAACTGTTCGGAATTGGGCAGTATTTTGTGGTCCTGCAATGGATTCTGGAAGGTTTCCGGCTTGCTTTGAGTAAGTTAAAGGTGAAAGGTCGTTCATGTTTCCCATAACGTCGATCGCCCAGGTGATTGAACTGGAACAGCAGGCAATGCAAGACGGCATCACCCAGATGCAGATGATGGACTTGGCGGGCCATGCTTTATACGAAAGGTTGGTGTCCTTTTCTTCAAATCATGGAGTGGCGCGTGGCCCGGTAGTCGTGTTGGCAGGACCAGGCAATAACGGTGGTGACGGGCTGATTGCTGCTCGATACTTGCATGACGCCGGAGAACGAGTATCTGTCTACCTGTGGGATCGTCAGATTGAAGGGGACCCGTTGGTCACAGAACTGAAGGAACGTGATGTGACCATAGTCAGCGTACAGAACGATACCGACCAGATAGTACTTCGAAGATGGTTGCGGCTAGCGGCATGGTGTATAGATGCATTACTGGGTACAGGGACCAATCGTCCAATTGTCGGCTCCTTGGCCCGAATATTGGATACCGTCCATAGCCAACGCAATGGCCTGCTTCATATCTGTGCAGCGGATTGTCCCAGTGGTTTGAACTGTGATACGGGAGCAATGGATCCCCGTACCTTGGCGGCTGACCTGACCGTCATGTTTGGCGTAGCCAAGCGGGGCATCTATGGTCCACGGGCTTTTCTTGCCTGCGGCTCAATTGCCGTTGGGGAAATCGGGTTGTCTGAATCCCGGATGGAGGACTTGCCGGTGCAGGGGATGCAGGCAGAGGACCTGCCCTCCCTCTTGCCTCCCAGGGCCGACTGGGGGCACAAGGGCACTTTCGGCAAGGTTCTATTTGTAGGGGGCTGCAAGCGTTATCCGGGGGCTGCAGTATTCAGTGTAATGGCAGCTGCCCGGACCGGTGCCGGACTGGTTACAGCAGCTGTACCTTCAAATATTCAGACCGGAATGGTTTCTGCGATACCGGATGTCACCTTTCTGCCCCTAGCTCACAAGGGAGGTACGCTGGTTCCGAACGCACTTGAACTGCTTAGCAGAGAATGGTCTGCCTATGATGCGGTATTACTTGGATGTGGACTGTCTTGTACAAAGGCCACTATTGCCTTTGTGGGTGAGTTCCTGAACGTTTATCGTAGACAGGGCAAGATGAAGGGAGTTCCTCTTGTGTTGGATGCCGATGCACTCAACTGCCTTGCCCACATTGCCGACTGGCCTTCATTGTTGCCGGCGGCCACTGTCTTGACACCACATCTGGCCGAAATGGGACGGCTTTGCGGCCAAGACGTGACAAATATGCTGGATGCAGATTGGGACCTGGTTTCCCAAAAGGCTGCAGACTGGCAATGTACGGTTGTATTAAAGGGATACCGAATACTGATTGGGACCCCCGACAGAAGGATCTACGTACTGCATCAGCCCAATTCTGCTCTATCGACTGCCGGCACTGGTGATGTCCTGTCAGGGTTGATGGTTGGCTTTCTGGCACAAGGACTTGCACCGTCACAAGCAAGTCGGGCCGCAGCCTTGGTTCACTCCCAGGCGGGATTGGCTTGTGCCAACATTATTGGCCCGGCAAGTACATTAGCTTCTGATGTCCTCGCCCAGGTTGCCGGGGTCATAAAGCAGGCCTATATCCAAAAGAGATCTTAACGGAATAAGCTGAGTAAGAAAGCAAACATGACTGACACGCAAACCTCTCCTGTCCGGCTGGTGGTCGACACAAGCAGCAATGTGCCTGAGGTGCTGCTTCGCAAGCATCTTATGATTGAAGTAGCTACCTCCGTCCTGTTTGGCTCTGATGAGTTTCGTCTGAAACGGGATATAAATCTGCAACAGTTCTATCAGGAATTGGATAGGCGAGCAGAACATCCCACCACCAGCCAACCGACTCCGCAGCAGTTTGCCGAAGCCTATGCTCAGGCATTTGAGGAAGGTGCCCAAAACGTGCTCTGTATTGTAGTAAGTTCCAAATTGTCGGGGACTTACAATTCGGCACGGCTGGCAGCTTCAGAATTTACTGAAGGTTCTGTACACGTGTGGGATTCCCAAGGTGTCAGTATCACCAGCGGAATGCAGGCCTTGGCCGCTGCCCGGATGTTGGAACAGGGCCTTACCCTCAGTGCTTGTCTGGCTCAGTTGGCAGAACTCAGAACCGGGATCAAGGGTTTCTTGACAGTGGATAACCTTGATACTTTAGCCCGTAGCGGTCGTGTGAATGCCTTGCAAAAGAACATGGGCAATGTGCTGAACCTTAAACCTGTCCTTGCCGTAGAACAGGGAGAGGTAATTCCTGTTGGTAGAGTGCGAGGACGGGAGAAAGCCAAGCGAGACATCATCACGCGAATGCGCCAGGCCATGGGCAAAGATTCTGTGGTTGTGGCTGTGTCCCACGCAGACGTGGCAGAAGAAGCCGCTGAGTTTCTGAAACGGGTAGAAGGAGAGTTCCAAGTGGTGGAAAGTCATTTACTTGAATTGGATCCGGCGATCATTGCTCTGGGTGGTCGAGGTGTCTTGGGGCTTGCCAGCCACAAGACACCATGAATTCCTACGGCAGGCGTAGAGTGTCTGTCGGCTACCTAATTGGTCCGGTAGATAGCTGGTTAACCGGTATTCCACACCATTTCGAACCTTGACAACATACTGGTATAACCAGATTTCAATGAAGAGAAAAGGTGGCTTGCAGGCCTGTCGTATGCAGGGACTGTTCTCCGAACTGACTGGTGCCCAATACAGGCACTTTTTTTCTGTAGCTGTCAGACATAAATTTCTGCTTGGAAGTGTTGATTACGGGCGAAAAGTGGCCAAGAGTCTCCTCCAGCCCTTAGCCTGTCAACACTTCTGTCCATTGTGATCACCAAGGCCATGGTTGGTTCCGGGAAGTCGAAAGTCTCCGTGGCGGTCGATACGCTGGGTGGTGACTATGCTCCCAGGCCTATGATCCAGGGCGCGTTGCGGGCGGCTGAGGAATTTGGATTGGCCATCACTTTCCTCGGCATTCCGGAACGAATTGAAGCCATCCTGAAACAATATGCCTGGAATGGGTTTGACATAAATATTGAACCTGTATCAGATCATGAAACTATGCTAGTACCAGGGATGGGTTTGCGCAGGGCGACGACCGCACCGGCTGTAGGAGCCAGACTGCTTAGGGACGGCAAGGTGGATGCGCTGGTGTCAGCAAGTGATACAGGCATGATCCTCGCCGCAGCCATTCTGTTCGCAGGACGTATTGAAGGTGTACACCGCCCGTGTCTGGCAGCGCCTTTGCCGACGCCAGACAAATACGTTCTGCTTTTGGATGCAGGGGCTAATCCAGATTGCCAGCCATTCCACTTGGTGGAATTCGCTCTACTAGGGGCCCGGTATGCCCAACACTGCATGGGATTGAAGCAACCTCGTGTCTTTGTCTTGAGTAATGGCCGAGAAGATAGCAAAGGCAATGACCTAATTCGGGCGGTCCATGCTGAACTGAGTGCCCTACCGCATCTGAAGTACCATGGATTCGCGGAACCATACGATCTGTTAGGGGATGAAGTTGATGTACTGGTAACCGATGGTTTTAGTGGCAATCTTCTGGTCAAGGGAATGGAGTCCGCCAGTCAACTGTATACTGCGGGGTTACAACAGGCCTTCTTATCCAGTTGGCGTGGCCGCACGGGTTACTGGCTGGCTCGCAAGGATCTCCAAAAGGTACGCCAAAGGGCAGATCCCCGCCAATATGGTGGTGCAATCCTGCTAGGTGTCAATGGAATTGTTATAGTTGCGCATGGCAACAGCAACGCAAAGTCGATCTATAGCGTCTTGAGACAAGCCAAAGACGGAGTAAAGCAGGATATCGTGGGGCGTATGACGCGAAGTTTGAAGGAATACCATCAGCATCAATCAATTTCAGAGCGGACATAGCATTGAGTGTTTTATGAAGGTGTATCTAAATCCAGATTACATCGCGAAGCGAGAAACCCTAGGTAAACGGCTCTTCATGGTGGCAGTCCTGTCCCTGACCGGTGGCTTAGTTGTGAGTTTCACTCCTAACATGCCCGCCATCCAAGAAGCCGCTGGAACTAACCCTATCTTGGCTTTTTTCAGTACCAACTATGCTATTGTCAGTTTTGCCACCTTGATTGTAGGTTTTATGGCGGCCAGTATAGGAAGCTATTTCATCAACCGTTTTGCGCCCCGACGCTGGCCCAATTCCAAACTCTTGGAAAGACCGGACCAAGTTCTGGCGAGAATGCTCAAGGGACTCGATGATCGTTTTGCCCTGTTTTCCTGGATCTTCCCCGGAGTTTCCCATCTTCTGGTGGGACCTTGCGGTATGGTAGCGTTTGTAGTGCGGAGTGATAAGGGTCAAATCCGGGTTCAGGGCAACCGTTGGCGGGAACCGTTTACGGCGGCCCGACTGTTCACCCTTTTTGCCCGGGAAGGAATCGGGAATCCGTCACGAGAAATAGATGAGTATATGAAGGAAATTCAGCGCTATCTGGATGAACAATCATCGAGTTATCCACACGCCAGAGAATATGCCCAGATCCCTATTACAGGTGCTGTTGCCTTTATAAATCCTCAAGTTCAATTGGAGCTAGAGGATCCCGATATACCGGTGTTGCAGGGAGAGAAAATCGTAGAGTTCGTCCATCAGATTACCAAACATAAGGATGTCAAGAATTCTGTTATGCGTCGATTTAAGCAAGATCTGGAAACACAGCTGGACGTCAATGCCGACGATTCAGCATAGTCCACTATTTGGAAGCAGGGCTTTCGTACCTGCGCCTTTTCCATTAGCAGAGCGAATTTCAGGGTGGGAGATTAATAGGTAGCGATTTGCCATGGTCAAGAAGAAACGCACTTCCTCTAGACAACGGGATTTTGCCCTTCTGGTAGTGTCCCGTCTACGGCAAGCTTATCCCAATGCCCATTGTGCGCTAAATCACGAAACTCCTTTCCAGCTTCTTGTGGCTACGGTCCTGTCTGCTCAGTGTACGGATGCGCGAGTAAACATGGTTACGCCTGCTCTGTTTGCACGATTTGGAACACCGCAGACCATGGCAACAGCGGACCGCGAGGAATTGGAGGAACTGATTCGCACCACGGGTTTTTTTCGCAACAAAGCAAAGAACATACAGAACGCCAGTATGGCTATCGTGCGGGATTTTTCCGGTGAGGTACCGACCAATATGGAAGATCTGCTGTCTTTGCCAGGTGTAGCCCGGAAAACTGCCAATGTCGTCCTAGGAGTGGCATTCGGAATTGCAGTTGGTGTCGTTGTGGATACCCATGTGAAACGCATTTCCAAACTCCTGGGCCTTACAAGACAAAATGATCCCGAAAAGGTGGAGATCGATCTGGCTTCACGGCTTCCTGAAGACGAGTGGATTGATTTTTCTCACCGGGTTATTCTGCATGGCCGGGCGGTGTGTAAGGCCCGCCGTCCCCAATGTACCCAATGTAATATGAACGACATCTGCCCATCAGCTGACCTTTTCTAGGAGTTTCTGCCCTGATTGTTGAGACACAAGGCTTATTCTTATTCTGGAAGCGTTGGGTGGAGCAGGAAATGGTGCCGGTGCAGTCACGACAAGAAAGTCCAAGCCATGACATTCCGATTGCTTGCAGCCTTCTTAGGGAGTCTGCTTCTAATTGGTTGCGTATATTACCTATACCCAGATCGGGATGGCCCTGAACCTCCGGTAGAACCAGTGCTAGTCTTGGCAGCGACTTCCTTGACAGAGCCCTTTACAGTCATGGGCCAACTCTGGGAGCAACAAGAACCAGGACAACCTGTCGAATTCAGTTTCGCCAGTTCACATTATTTGGTCCAGCAATTGATCTTGGGGGCTCCAGGTGATCTGTTGGCTTTGGCAGATCAGGTCCAGATTGACAAAGCCATAGAGGCGGGTGTTATCAAGGCCAGAGACGTGACACCTCTAGCTCACAATGCCTTGGCTTTGGCTGTTCATCCCCGGTCTGAATTTGCAATTGCAAGTCTTCAGGATTTGGCTCAGTCGGGGGTTCGATTGGCATGGGCTCGTCCTGGGGTGCCACTAGCATCCTATACTGCGCAGCTGCTGGCGGTGTCTGAGTGGGGCCTGACAGAAACGGAAAAAAGGCAGATTGCTGCGAATGTGCTGTCCTACGAGGCCAACGCAAGTAGTGTTCGCAATCGCCTGCTGCAAGGAGAAGTCGATGCAGCCATTCTTTATGTTTCTGATGCCTTGGCAGTACAGGATCGTCTTAACGTCATATGGCTAGATCCTTCCCTCAATGTGAGAGCTGAACTATACATCGCGCCTGTAAGTTCCTCTCCTCGCCGCCAACTGAGCCAGGACTTCATGGAATTGGTTCTTAGTGAACAAGGACAAGACGTTTTGAAACAGTATGGATTTGGGGTGTATGGATCAGAGTAAATGGATGTCTCCTGTTCCAGCACAGGCTCACTTGGCCTCAAAAAGGCCTGTAGCAGGGAATTCGCTGCATATAATGTATTGGCTGGGTATGCCCATGGTACTGTTCCTCCTGCTGCCCGTGGCCACGCTTCTTGTGCACAGCGTGTTGGGGGAGGTTCGTGTTTCTCCTTTGACTGGCAACCAAGTCCTGACAGCCCTCGTCCTCTCATTGCGTACTTCAGGTACAGCTACGTTCTTGGCCGTTCTGCTGGGAACACCTCTAGCCTATGTCTTGGCCAAAGGCCATCTTCCTCTATGGTGGGAACGCAGTCTGATGGTTCTGATCGAGGTTCCGCTGATTCTTCCTCCTGTGGTAGCAGGGGTCGCGCTATTACTGTTGTTTGGGCGTTTCGGTTGGTTGGGCCGCGTATTGTACGGGGCCGGAATTCCCATCGCCTTTACCAGTGTTGCCGTCGTCCTCGCCCAACTGTTTGTGGCATGTCCCCTTTACATAAGGTCTGCAGTTCTTGGTTTGGAGCAGGTGGATCCAGAAATCGAAAATGCCAGTGCCCTGGACGGCGCCTCCTTTTGGCAAACATTGGGATTTGTTTCACTTCCTCTGTCCCGCAGTGCACTCTTGACGGGGACTGTCATGACGTGGGCCCGGGCCTTGGGTGAATTTGGTGCTGCCCTGATCTTCGCCGGCAACTATCCTGGCCGTACACAGACTATGCCAGTGGTGGTATATTTGGGATTCGAAATCGACTTGGCGGTTTCGTTAGTATTGTCGGGAATACTGCTGGGTGTCGCGTTGGGAGTATTGATTTTAATGCGTATTGTACAGAGTCGCTTGTTGTAAAAGAGTGATGCAAGCAGGATTTTCCAACCAATGGAACTGTGGTGGGAGGCCAACATGTCAGCACAGGTCAGGTATTAGATTCTGAACAGGAAACGGTCAGGGAATCCACGCGGTAGCGACCGAACCCCTGGTACTCTCTAAGGCTTTGAACAAGCCATGTACTGAAGTTGCCTGGGTAAATGCATGAATTCCGACAATTGAACTTGGATCACTTTGGGGGGCACCAGGAAATAAGGGAGCGGAACAACCGGGAGACTGTACGGAAATGGAAACTCCAGACACGATTCCTGTTGAATTTAACGGCTCGACAGATTCCCTTGCCATCTTCTTTGTCCGAGAAAATCAACTGCAAGACCGATGACCAAAGGCTAAAGTAGCATGGACGCATTGCAGGACTTCCTTGACCAACTCCTGGATCCAAGCGGGTGGGACAACATCCCCTCTTGGCATACCTTGCAAGCTGCTATGGATCCCGTTGCCTGGGCCATGGTCCTGATTGTATTGATTTCCGTTGTATTGGGCAGCTTTTTCAGTTTGCGTTCACAACGCAGAGGTGGAACTGCCGCAGACTTGGACCGCCGTCCCGAAGCCCTGCTGGAAAGCGCCAAGCAGGATCCAGCCTGTTTGGCCCCGGCGGCCATGTTGCAACGCATGGGGGCCGAACGAACGCGAGAGTTACTGGAATATGGTGATACCGTTGAAGATCCGGGGTGGAACAGCCAGTGGGCACCTGTGCGGGAAGAGCTTCTGCGTCTGCTCAGCGCACAACATGCCTTTGCCTCTTTCCATGCGTTGACCACGTATTATCATTGTACGGACCGTTCGGAACCGGCAAGTATACGAATTAGGCGGACAGCCTTAATCTACAAACTGGGCCAACGGCGGTCTCTACCCCGGGGACCTGATCAGGCCATGGCCCAATTGCTGGTTTTCACAGACGGACAGGAACCCGTTGGAGAACTGGGTTTTGCGGGACGCATCCACTGGCTGAAACCGGAGCATAGACCGCAAGTCTCCGACGGCCCCATGGTGGAACTTGATCCTATAAGTTTCCACAGTCTACAAAAGGCCTCGATGAAGATTCGGATCTATCGTTCCCTATTGATTGGAGCGGGATTCCGTTTGCATTTCAGCCGATTTGGAGAAGACTGGATCGTCACCAAAGAAGAAATGGAATGGGCACGATAGATGAAGCTCTTGCTTGATCTGACGCTTGTTGATTACCTTCGATTCTTATTCGTTGCCACGACTTCTATCGTTGCCATTGTGGCGTATTCTCTGGCGGCATATGCCATTGCGTACAACGTGCGCTCGGAGGTGGCCCGGCGCTTCTCTTACATCGCTATGTGTCTTTTAGTTGTCGCAGCCATCGATATTGTTCTGATTCGTCTTTCCGACCCTGCCCTAGCTTCAACTTGGTTGCGCTTGCAATGGATTGGCATTGCCTTTCTGCCTGCCAGTTATTATGGTTTCGCCAGTTCAGTTCTTCAGGCTACTCAGGTAGTCTCCCGTTATCGAAATGTGGTAGGAATAGGGTTGGTTACCTTTGGTTTGGTGGTTGCCTTGGGGGCTAATGCGACTGATTGGGTGGTAGCTCCGTCTACCATTCCGGCTTCCCTTCATTATCTGGCAGCGGAGCCGCTATTCTGGCTTTTTGCCATCGTCTTTCTGATGTCTCTGGGACATGCGATTCGCGATGTTCTACTGGCTCGAAAACGATGCCTTACGGTGATCAGCCGTGTCCGTGTGACCTATCTGCTTTTGGGCCTTGTGGCACCTGCCTTGGGTTCATTTCCTTACCTGTTGGTCATTGGTGTTCGCGGAGCGCAAGCTGAACTAACGGTGTTAATCCTGTCCATCTTGACTAATCTAGCCGTAGCACCTCTGTTGGGTTTCATGATGTTGTCAGTAGCCTATTATGGTGTCCGCCTCCCAGATAGAGTGGTTCGCTATCGGCTCTTTCAGTTCCTCTTTCGGGGACCGACAATAGCCATTCTGGTAATTCTGGCCATACAGACCCTGCCGAAGGTAGAACAGATACTCGGTCTTCCACGAAATGTCGTTGTCTTTGCGGTGGTCACAGGCGTCATTGTAGTAGGTCAATTGGCCCTGAGTTTTTCCAAGCCGCTCCTGGATTATCTGATCTATCGAGATGATACCCAGGAAATCACCTGGATTCGGGAGCTGGACCGCAGGCTGTTAACCCCTGTGGACATCCAGCAATTCATGGAGAACCATCTTACGGCTCTCTGTGAATTCCTGCAGGCTCCCCGCGGCTTTGTCGCAGCTGTATCCAAGTCGCGCCTGATTGTAGAGGCAACTGTGGGAGAGTGGCCGGAACCTGACAGTATCATGGCCGGCTCGGCTTGGACACAAATGCTTCGGAAGCTTTTGGAAGAAACTGGACAAGGCCGGAAAGGGAACGAACCCATGGTCATGGACCTGTTGCATCTTTGGCCTCTGTATGGCCGTACCAAGGAAGAACGACATCCTGTTTTTCTGGGTGTTATTGGGGTTGAGGTCTTGGATCAAGACACCCAATTCAATGATCAACAGGCTGCAATACTACATTCAATGCGTGACAAGATGGCAGAAGCCCTGTGGGATCGACAGTTGCAGTTAAACGTCTTGAATGGATTACGCCATCTGATTCCAGACATTGACAAGATTCAGGGACTGCGAAGTCAAGTTCCCTATGCAACTCCGGCGGGACCATCCATTCCGGACCTGCTGGTACCGGACGAACCACAAGATCCCAACTTCACCTCTTGGGTTCGTGATGCCCTGCGAGATTTTTGGGGGGGACCGAGACTAACACGAAGTCCTCTAATTCAGTTGAAGGTAGTAGAGACAAGCCTGGAAAAAACCAATGGCAATCCCAGCCATGCCCTGCGCCTTGTATTGGGAGAAGCGATTGAACGCATGCGTCCCAAAGAGGGAACCGAGTTGGGGCATCTGGATTCCCTCCTGTACCAAATCATGGAAATGCGCTTCATCCAAGGCAAAAAGGTTCGTGACATAGCTGAGATGCTGGCTATGAGCGAAAGTGATCTGTATCGCAAACAGCGTGTGGCCATCGATCATGTCGCATCCATAATCCAGGAAATGGAACGCGCTGAAGAAACCAGGGTTCAGAACTCTACCGGGCACAGCAACATCATTGCATAACGAATGGCGTTCTAATTCGTCTTATATAGATGTAGGAACGCCAGATGAACGCGAACAAGAAAGCTTTCTTGTCTTGAGTCCATCCAGGCGCGTTTCGCCAGACGTTACAGCTTGCCTGGAATCCAAGAGTGACCTCCCGTACGACCAGCGGCACGGGACCCCGGCCAATCAAGCGCCTCAGTTTCGAAGAGATATTCGGACTGAGCGCGATCACAGTGGGCATCTTCAGTTTCCTGCATTTGGCTGTGGCCCAGGAAGTGGCTCTGCTCACCCTTCTTATGGGGTGGACAGCGCCCTATTTTGGTTGCCTCTGTCTGGGAGTCGGTTTCATTGCCCTGTTTGGATATCGCCTACGTTTTTGGCGCATGGAAGCCATGGTAGGAGCCTACTTACTGTGGCTGGCCCTGATCGCTGGATCCTTTGTCTGGAACCACTATGTCGTAGACTGGCGTGTGGTAGTCGATGGTAGTCATGGTGGAATGTTCGGTCGGGCCTTGGGTAATATGCTGATTTCGCTTATGGGGCGCACAGGGGCTGGAGTCGCGATCCATGCCATGGCTTGGACAGGATTCTTTCTCCTGATTCGTTATTCTCCTCTCTTTTTCGGCCCCCTGATGGTATTTCGACGCATAACTTCGATGATACACTGGCAGCCTCACCATGATTTGCCTGCTGTCAAGGTGGCATCAAGCAGCCCCGAAGACACTGGAGCCGCCTCGGGAAAAGCCCGGCATCTTGAATCCTCGAACCAAAGCCACTTGTTCTCAGGAAAAATTACAACAAAGGCCCAGGACCAGAGGGACCAAGCTAGGATTTCGCCGGGAAGGCGAAGTGCCAAGAGAGTTTCTCCCCAGTCAGGAGCCAAGGCAAATCCCAACTCGGGTTTTAAGCAACGCAAAGCGTTGACTCAGTCAACTGCCGCCGTTCCTGCTTCGACGACAAGGTCTGTTCGCAAAAAAAATCTGGGTTCAGATAAGGGAAGAAGTGACCTACCTACCTTGGACCTGCTCTCACAGAGCACCATTAAAAGGCATGAGGAACAGGCCCAGGCTTTGGGCCAGGCTCTGGAAAAGATCTACGCTGAATTTGCCCAACCCGTCAAGGTGGTCAATATCGAAATAGGTCCAGCCGTTACCCGATATGGCGTGAAGCCCTTACACAGGGAACAGAATGGCAAGAAGCGCCCGGTTCGGGTAAGGGATGTTTTAGCTTTACGAAATGATGTGGCAATGGGCATGGAAGCGGAAAACCTAAGGTATTTGGCCCCTGTTCCCGGTAGGCCCTATGTGGGGATTGAGGTACCCAATTCGGACCGGCATATCGTGGATTTGCGGAATGTTCTGGACAGTTGGGAATTCCAGAATCATCCTGGACCTCTAAAAATTGGTCTGGGGCGTGCTACTTCAGGTGAAGCCATCATAGCTAATCTGGGCCGGGCTCCCCATTTGCTTGTAGGTGGTGCCACTGGTACAGGGAAGTCTACCTGTATCAATGTTCTCCTGGCTTCATTACTTATGCAACATGGTCCGGAAACTCTCAATCTGATACTGGTGGATCCAAAACAGATTGAGTTAACTCCATTTGATGGTTTGCCTCATTTGGTAGGACGGGTAGCCACAGAGCTGGAGATAGTACCTACCCTATTGCTTTGGCTGCTGTTGGAAATGGAGGCTCGTTTTACCCGTTTCCGTGAGGCAGGAGTTCGCAATATCTCTGGCTATAACAAGAAAGTCTTGCAGCGATCGAAAGAAGCATCTTTACCCTATATTGTCCTAGTCATTGATGAGCTCGCAGACCTGATGATGATGGGAGACAGCCAAATTGAGTCACGGCTCTGCCGTCTGGCCCAGAAGTGCCGCGCAACTGGAATTCACATTGTGTTGGCTACCCAAAGACCCAGTGTCGATGTTGTTACAGGTCTCATTAAATCCAACTTTCCCACGCGCATTGCCTTTGCCGTTTCCAGTAACACAGACAGTCGGGTTATCCTCGATACTCCAGGAGCTGAAACTCTGTTGGGAAAGGGCGATATGCTGTTCAAAGACCACGAACGTGGCAAGAATGTACGAGTTCAGGGTAGCTGGATTAGCGACAGCGATATTCAGGCACTTGTAAATTACTGGAAGAAGCAACATAGGGCAACCCCCGCCGAAGAGCAGGTTGAGCCCTGGCGCGGACTGCTTGCCGAAAAGAGTACTGGCCTCGCTACCGGACATGGAGTTCAGGATAAATCCTAAGTTGTCTCCTGTCATACCTGAGATTCGGGCTTGTCATCCGATTCGCTTGAGAAAGCTGAAAGCTGAGTCTAAACTGACTGGATGCAATTGACGCCAGCCTTTGAACAGTATGCGGACGAAGCTAAGATTAAGGCTATCTTATGGGTCGATTCTCTGTTGTGAACGCAATAAGTGTATACTCTCTGTCTGGTTGGCATTCCTAGCCGACACTGGGGGGCGGATAGCTCAGCCGGTTAGAGCGCTTCGTTTACACCGAAGGGGTCGGGGGTTCGAGTCCCTCTCTGCCCACAGCAAAACCTGAAATAAGCCATTCGGAGCGCGGCAGGCCGCGTAGCAGCTTTGCAAAGAATGATTCCTGGCCACTTTGCGCTATTCCGCATTTGTACGGTTACTCTCTCATCTGATCGTGTAGGGGATAGTCTTAAAGCCCCAAGGATGGCCTGCAGCGGCAGATGCGGATTTCATTGCCGTTGCTCACAATTTTGGTTTGTATAAGCAGGGAGATGAATTAGACCTGCAAACACAGGTCTACTGATAATTATCACACCAGGATCATTTTCATACTGCTCTCCCAGGACCAGTTCATGAGTTTTCCCTTCCATCCATGTCTATATAGGGCACTGGCATATGCCACCATATAGGCTTCTAGCGCGAAGGTTGGAAATGCCTGTCAGACCGATGAGTGTGGCACACTACAACACTTGCTCACCTAGTCGATTACTACCTGGATTTAATTGAACCCTCTTCGATGAATTCCGTCCGTTTATCTCAGTTGCGGGACTTGCCTTCTTTACATGAGTTCCTGCGTACTGCAGAAGTTCAGACACTTGCAACCCGATACGGCGTTGCTCCAACGACCGAGTGCGCTCGAGAAGTCTTGGCAAACCTGCGACAGCAAATCAGGGTGGGAAAGAACCAGTCAGGTAGCACCAAGGATCTGGCAAGAATCTTGGCATCGGCTCTGGAGGGACGATTTGTCCCCAGCCTCGTTCCAATTATTAATGCCACGGGGGTGATATTACACACCAATCTGGGCAGGGCCCCGCTCAGTGCCAAGGCCCTGGACGCGGTTAGCCGTGTCGCCCAAGGATATAGCACTCTGGAATACAGCCTGGAACGGGGCACCCGCTGCAACCGTTATCAGCATTGTCGTGTCCTACTTCAACAGTTGACTCAGGCCCAGGATGCAACTGTCGTCAACAACAACGCGGCTGCCATGTTGCTTATTCTTGCAACTTTCTGCCGTGAACGGGAAGTAATCATTAGCCGGAGCCAATTATTGGAAATTGGCGGAGGCTTTCGCATCCCGGATATTCTGGTCCAAAGTGGTGCTAAGCTGGTGGAAATTGGGACCACCAACCGAACTTACGTATCAGACTATGAAGGGGCGTTAACACCAGAAACGGCTGCCATTCTGGTAGTCCATGCCAGCAATTTTCGCCAGACAGGCTTTGTGCATCATCCTTCCTTGTCCGAACTGGTTACCATGGTGGCAGACCATAATCGCAATACAGATGGCAGAGTGAAGGTCATTCATGATTTAGGAAGTGGCCTGTTGCGGGATGAATGTCTGGCGTTTCAGGGCGAATTTACAGTAGAACGGAGTATAAGGGAAGGGGCGCACCTGACCGCCTTTAGCGGTGACAAGCTTTTGGGGGGACCACAAGCCGGGATTATTGCAGGCGAGCAGGCGCTCATAGCGCGTCTGCTGCATCACCCCCTGATGCGCGTGCTGCGGGTGGATAAAATGGTGTTGGCGGCACTATCAGCTACCTTGGAGTCTTATCTCAGAGAATGTGAGATCAAGGAAGTGCCTGTACTTGCCATGGGTTCCCTTACAGTCTCACAGCTACGACTCAGAGCAGTCAAACTGGCGGATTCAATTCGAAAGGCAGGAATTCCTGTCAGTGTTGTGGAAGCCGAGGCGGCCGCCGGCGGCGGTAGTCTACCCCAACAGCCAATTCAATCTGTGGCTCTGGCATTGGAACTAGACCCACTTGATGCCAGATCAGCACAGTTGCGGGCCGGTCAGCCCCCTGTGGTGTCCCGTATAGCGGACGGCCAATTGCTCCTGGATTTGCGTACCGTGTTGCCGGAACAGGATCTCCCACTCTTGCAGGCGGTTCTGGCTCTGTCGGATTCGTCCCATGGATAGTCTGGGTTCTCAGGGGACGGACTGCTTGTTTCTGAAACTTGGTGGATCTCTGCTGACTGACAAGACAAAACCAGAGTCCCTGAGAGCAGAGTTGGCCAGGGATCTTTGTAAACAGATTGCCCAGGTGTGGCATTCACAGCCAGGGATGCGTCTGCTTCTTGGCATTGGCTCGGGAAGTTTCGGGCATTTCCCTGCGCAGCAATACGATCTAAGTCAAGGGGCACAGCACAAAAATGCTTGGTATGGCGTTGCGTTGACGGCGGACAGCGCCGCTCGACTCGTACGTCAGATTATCGCTTGGTTGCTTGAATTTGATCTGCCGGCCTGGTGCCTCCAGCCGGGTGCTCGTTGGACTACATCCGAGAAGCGCATCGCAAGTTCAGATGACTGGATTGTCGTTCAGGCCGTATTGAACGGATTGCTGCCAGTCGTACATGGAGATGTCATGCTGGATTCCCGCCAGGAAGTCGCGATCGCTAGTACGGAGGAAGTTTTCCGCCATTTGGTTCCTCACCTCAGACCGTCGCGAATCTTGCTGGCTGGAGAAGTGCCGGGAGTCTTGCGGGACCCGCGTCAGGGCTCAGTTCCCGTCAATGTCATACCCTGGTTGGAGGCCAGTGACTTGATACAATTGAGATCCTCTTTGGGTGAGAGCCGGGGAACAGATGTCACTGGTGGGATGGCAGCCAAAGTAATGAAGTGTCTTGAAATCACTCAGGCATATCCTTCGACCACCATACATATCTTTGATGGTCAACCAGCAGGTGCTCTGCAACGGGTGATGTTGGATCCGGATGCGGAGGGTGGTACCCGGATTGGGATCTGGCCGAAGAAGATTACAGCTTTCCCTGGCAATTAGAGGCAGGGGCTCCGTATCCGTAGTCGCTCCTGTACTACGGAGACCCATTCATCGATATAATGCAAAGGAAGGACTGACTACACAGTTCCTATTTGGCTGGTTTCTGAATTGATGTCACATGTACAGTCTGTCATGATCTTGCGGCTTGTCGGTTTTTTTTTCGTCTTGGGTTTCCTTATCTTTGTCCATGAACTTGGCCACTATCTGGCGGCAAGGATTTCGGGAGTCAGAGTCTTGGAGTTTGGCCTAGGGTATCCTCCCCGCCTGGCGAAGCTTTTTTCGTTTCAAGGTACGGATTTTACTCTGAACTGGATACCCTACGGGGGGTTTGCCCGCCTAAAGGGGATTGACGAACTTGATCCGGCCCCAGATTCTTTTGCGGTAGCGTCAGCCTGGCGCAAGTTGCTAGTCCTGATAGCGGGAGCTGGTATGAATCTCCTTCTGGCGTTACTTTGCTTTACGGTCACTTATCGTGCTGGCGTGCCCGTACCAACAGGAAGCCCCGAATTGATGGAAGTGCCAGCGGCCGCCGTGAACTCAGATTTTCAAGTTCGGAGGGGCGATATTCTGTTGTACGTTGACGGGAAGCCAATTGAAGTTCCTGCGCTTCCTGCTGGGGTTCGTATTGCGGAGAAGGACCAGGGTGTAGGGGCTGGGGCCAAGTCAGGGCAAATAACCATACTACGCAGGGGAGAGTTATTGGATATTCCTGTTCCGGATAACCAGACTGTGGCAGAACTTTTGGCTAATGTTGGCTACCAAGTAGTGCTTGGCACAGTCATCACTGGTATAGCGGAAGATAGTCCAGCTGCCCTGGCCGGAATCGAAGCAGGGGATCGCGTATATTCCATCGCTGACAAGCCATTGACCCAGGGCAGTCAAAGTCTTATAGAGGAAACCCACCGGAATCTTGATACTGAGGTGCCTCTTGTACTGTTGCGGGAAGGTCAGGATTTGATCACGGTTATGGTCACGCCGCGTTCTACCCCACCCTCTGGACAGGGGCCCATTGGGATTCGTATCGCCAACACCACCAGTATTGGATACATTGGGGCCATCCAGGCGCTCGGGTTGGGATTCGTAGATACGGTGGGGTACATTTGGGCTACTTTGAGTCTGCCTGCCCAAATGATCAGAGGGCAAGCCGAATTTGAAGGCGCGGGTTTCATTGGACCGGTTGGAATCGCAACCATGGTTGGGGATGCCATTGAGGTTACCAGCAATACCGGATTGTGGCTACCAGTATTGCGACTTACTGCCGCCCTGAGTGCCGCTCTGGCCGTCATTAACTTGCTCCCGCTACCTGCCCTCGATGGTGGCCGCATACTGTTTGTTCTCCTTGAAATTGTGAGACGCAAGAGAATCGAACCCTCCAAGGAGAAGGTCGTACACTTGGTGGGAATGGCCCTGCTTCTAGTAGCCATGGTTGCGATTACCGTACAGGATCTGACTGTTCCCCAACAACCAATTGACTGGTATGGAATCCTAGGACGGTGACCACGGATTCTTCTGGAAATTTGGGATGAAATCTCAAGCAGGTTATGTCTGAAAGTTCTACGCGGGTTTTGGGACGCCGACATCCCTGTGCATGGTGTGGTGCTGACAACTTCGCTTCGGCCACCAAATGCCGGGTATGCGGTACATTACTGCGAAACGTTTCGCGAACTGTTCGTTGCCCTGGTTGTCGTAGACGTCAGCCTGCAGTCCTCATTGTGTGTAGCCAATGTGGCTGCGAAATGAGGCCTGTACCTCGTCCTATCCCTTGGCTTATTCCTCTTCTCTTGACCCTAGTAGTGCTGTTCGTTCTGTTGAACTCGTGACAGATATCTCACTGGCAGTTAATCAGGATGGAAATGCCGCAGACCATTTTCACGGTTCAGGACCTGTTGTATTCACTCGTGACTGGGACAGTTTTCCCTGACCGGTACAATTTGCACTGTCTGGCTGAATTGGAAGGACCGGAAAAGGATGAGTTGGCAACTTTCTGGTTGCTCATTCCCACCAGACGCCGCAGTTTTACAGCCCGTTGTTGCCTGGAAATGTCGAGAAACACGCCAGCGCTGCAGTTCAACTCATTTTTTCGATATTTGCTGGCAGATCCTGAACCTCTGGTACGCAAGACGGCACTGGAAGGTCTAGGGATTGACGTGAATCTTGGTGTAATCTCCGAAATCCTGTCACTTCTCATCGCCGAAACCAATTTGACAGTACGTAAGGCGGCGGTTCGAACAATAGGGCAGTTTCTACTCACCAGTGAATTGCAATCGTGGAGCAACGAAGTCAAGCGAGATTTGCTGTTGCCACTTCTCCAAATATTGGAATCGTCTCAAGAACCCTTAGAACTACAGTGTTGTGCCATTGAAAGCATCGGTTTTAGCAGTGACGTTGATGCCCGTTATGCCTTGGAGCACTCTTTTGTTTCGGAAATCGATGACATACGTGTCAGTACTCTTAAGGCCATGGGCAAGAGTTCGGATCAAAACTGGGAAAGTTATGTGCTGGAGGCTTTTGATGACCTTACCCTCAAGGTGAAGATAGCAGCCCTGAGGGCCGCGGGAGAATTGCAACTCAAGAGTTTTCTGGATATCTGCCTGACTATCATTGAATATGAACGGGCTGTAGCCTTGCGACTTGAAGCAATAAGAACCCTGGGCTGTCTGGACAGCGCCGTCGCCTATAGGGCTCTACTCGCAGCCACCCTGCTAGACGATCCAGAACAGGTAACCGCCGCCAAGGCTGCCTTGGACGGATTCTCTGGCTTGGACGACGAGGGACACGATCTTACTGATACTGAATGGGATTGATCCCCGTATGTCACATTTGCAAGGGAGGCCAGGTCTTAAACGCCTGCCCGTTGTAAGAAGGGAAGGATAATGGATTCTCGATCGCCTAGAGAAACATCCCTTCCATCTTCAGAGACTGGTGGTCAGGTGATAGATCCAGATCACTCTCTACTGGCTGGCCTGCGTAACGATCCTATGCGATTGGCGTGGACCGTCATACTCACTGCATTCTTGATTTTTTGCTTGCTTCTGGTGTTGGTAATAACAGGTGCCCGTTTTGTGTATTACCATGCCAAGGTGCCCGGTGAAATGTTACTGCAGTCCACGATTGGGACCGTCTACCTATACAACGGAGGGGATACCGAACCCATAGCTGTTACGGAGCCCGTTACTGATATTGGCGAAAATAGTCGGATTATCACACAAGGGGAAGGAAAGCAGGGAGTGCTCGGCTTATTTCGTTCCCATGTTTCCGGTGGCATGCTCAATTCGGTCCAACTGTCCTCCGATACGGTTCTGGATGTATTCAAGGCTCGTCGCCCCCTATTCTTGCGTAGTCACCAACCCCATGAAGTACACCTCGTGCTGAGGCAGGGCCAAGTTAGGGTGGTGACCCTGATGCCCCAAGACCTGACAGTCAATATGCAGATTGAAACGCCCCATGGTCAGGTGACGTTGGCTGATGGTATTTATCGAATATCTGTTAACCCGCAGCAGACGCAGATAACAATTCTTGATGGTATGGCCCAGGGGTACAACCAGGCAGGGGATGAATTTACGCTGGAAGAAGGCAATTGGATTGGTTTCACATCCGAAGCCGTGGCCATAAGATCCCAGGATGTTGCTGCTGAACTGGTTATCAATGGGTCTTTTCAAACACCACTACCGGACACCTGGAAGCAGCGGACCATAGCTAACAATGTTCCTCCTCCGTCAATGGAACGGAAATTCCAGGATGGGCGCTGGGTCGTCCACTTTCGGCGTGATGTAGGTGATAATGCCCACAACCAATTCGAGTTACGGCAGGAAATCGGCCGGAATGTGGCACTCAACGAAGCACTGTTTCTCAGACTCAATCTGAGGATCGATCATCAGAGTCTTCCGGGGGCGGGAGTCCTGAGTGTCGAGTTCCCTATTAGGGTCGAAATTGGCTATACCGATATATATGGTCAGGAACGGACTTGGGGACATGGCTTCTACTATAAGGACAAGATTCCGGGCTATTGGATCGAAAACGGCGAGCAAGTTCCGGCAGGCACATGGTTTGCCTACGAATCCCCTGACCTGTTTCATCTGTTAGCCTTGACCCGTCCCGAAACTATCAACTACGTGCGTATTCACGCGAGCGGTCACGATTATGATAGCTATGTAAGTCAAATCAGTCTTGTGGCGCAATAAACTGCAACTGCGCCATTAACGGTTTACATAGTTGAAGAGGAAATAGGTACTATATCTAGATCAGGGTCACCCCGGAGGTCTGTGGTTCGAACCACAAACCCTATGATCGATGCCACACTGTTCATCCGGCCAACTAATTGCCTAGAAGAATACCAGGACTTTCCAGCCTACTTGGCAGTCTGATCTGGCAAGAGCACTCTGACATGGGATTCAAGAGCTCTGTTTTTCTTGGGCTGTAGATTCATGTTGGTACGGTGGGTTGATTCCCTTGCCCAAACCGAATGAAATGGGCCAGCAGTCGAGAATCTCTAAAAGGGATGGTGTGAGATGGAGTCCAGCAAGGTCCCGGAGTCTGCCTTGGCTATGATACGGAACGAACCCACTTCGTATTCATTGGGAAGGTTTTCAGTGTCCCTACAGTCCGACTGGCTTGGCAAATTGCACCACAGGGGCCGCATCCAGGTCCAAGGATTGTAGAAGCCGAACACGATCGTACCTTGGGAATCCACTGCCACCTGCCGGGGAATGGTCAACGTGAATCTCTCCGTACGGGTTTCCATTACAGGCCATTGACTGGTTGGCCACAAACCACCTCCAGGTACACCATCGTACTGAGCAAGGACTTGACCTGCCTCATCGCGCAAGTGCAAGAATATGGCATAGTCCTCCATTACGGGATTAAGAGTTGTGAGACGCACATAAACCGGGTATTGAGCACCAGGTTCAAACGTCTGGTCGATTTTAATGCCTTCAAGAAGGAAGTATGGCTTGGTCAAGTCGTGTCCAACCGTGGCTTCAATGGGAGCCACTTCCAGATCGGCATGTTGAATGAAGGATGGTGGCATATAGGCGGGATTGATAATCCAGGCAGGTGTGGCTAAACACAGGCAAGCCAAAGATATCGGTAGACACCAGGTCCATTGGCGATAGGGTCGGGCAATGAGGGCGAGACAAAGACTGACCCCTAAGGCGAGGGCCGACATGGCGGGAAACAAGTATCGACCTTGTGCTGCAGGGGCAACCAGCATGAAGCGGAACCAAGAGCCTCCCAGAATCAAAAACCACGTGGTGGTAACAAGGGCTTGGAAGACCCGTGGATTCTCGAGGAGATACATATCTGGATCCAGTGAACGGGCGGTACGCCAAAGCCATATTGCAATCCCGGCTGCCAGGAAGAGAGCGAAGGTAGCGAAAATTCCGTAGATCCCATCAGGATATGGCACGGTCAACCACCCAAACTGGCCCCAGAAACTCTGAAACATGCCCGGCAATTCTCGCTGTAAGTCCCCGATCTGGAGAGGAGCCCCCCGCAACGTAATGTTGCTTTCCCATATGTTCCATGCCAATGGATCCCCATAGAGCCATATGTTGCGCCCAAACCACCAGCCAGCCAGAAGGAAGGCAGAGATTGCCAGCCGCCAACCCACAGTCCAAAGAATCCTCCAGCTGCTGCGTTGCCAAGCTACCCATGCCACCACCAAGCCAGTAACTGCAACCAAGCCCAAGCTGCTCAGCTTCGCTAACAAGGCCATAGCGAGAAGACCTCCCAGTTCCCATGGCCGGCGGTGAAAGCAGGTCGTGAATCCGGTGCTTTCCGACTGGACTTCCCGTAGCCATGCCGCAAGACGCCACAACAGCAAACTGGCAACCGCTGTGATGAGACTATCGTTACTAACGGCACCTGAGATGAAGACAAATTGGGGAATAAAGGCACAGACAGCAGTACTGACCAAGGCCAGGTCATGGGGCATGAGGAGGCGTAAGAAGCGATAGACTGCGTAAAGGGCGAGGCAACTCAAACAAACAGAAAAAAAACGTAATATATGCAAGGCCAGGAACTCTTGTCGCCAGACCCAGCCATCGTCGGTATGGGGCAGGAAAAAGTTACGGTTGTCAGTGGCGTAGGTTTGGCCTAGACGGGCAAAACGATTGACCCGGTGTGCCGTAAGAGGAAATTCGGATTGATCAATCCAGAACGTCAACCAGGCTCCCATCATATAGTAAAGTGGGGCTTGAACCCCTTGCTGTCGCCATAGACCGGGTGTGTCTGGTTCCGATTTGGGCAAGTCGTACCAAGTAACGATATGTTGAACGACAGCGTAATGCTGAAATTCGTCCGGTGTTTCAAAGGCCGGAACGCGAATACTAAAATATCCGGCTACCAAGCCAAATAGCACTAGAAGGACTGCGACCTGCCGATGCTGTTGTCTGCTGGGGCAATCTGGTACGGTGCCGCAAGCGGTTTCCGGTTTCTTGGAGTCAGGTAGGCCTTGGCGCATGAATACAGACAGTGCACATCAGACAGTGGTCGGAGATCGCCGTTTGGGGTTCCAAAAGAAGAGATAATAAAAAAGAGTAATAACAAATCTGTGCCAGACTTTAGTCAATAGAAGAGTGGATTCACCGTTGGCACGAGGGTATTCATGGGTAGGGACTTCACCAACGCGATAACCACACCGGAGAGATTTGATGATCATCTCCTGCTCTATGGTGTGGATATTTTCGGTCAATCCCAAGTCTAGAGCAACTGACCGCCGAATGGCTCGGAACCCGTTTTCACAATCCGTCAGTCGTACCCCAAGTGTGTAGTTGATGATCAGGGTGACGATCTGAGTACAGATCAAACGAATAGCTTGGCGGCAAGTAGAATGCAATTCGTCACTGCCGCCCATCATGCGCGAGCCCGAAACGTGATCGAAGTTTCCGCTTTGCAAGGGGGAGATCAGGGTTGGTATGTCATTGGGATCATGAGAACCATCTGCGTCCATAAAAACCAACAATTCGTTACGTGCCTCAAGGATGCCCTGGCGCACGGCGGCACCCTTGCCCCGACCATTGTCTCGTAGGACTCTGATGTTCAAGGATTGAGCCACCTCTGCGGTGCCGTCAGAACTATGACCATCTATAACCAGGATTTCATCCGCCAAAGCTGTCAGCTCATGCAAAATCGGGAAAAGAGTGTCAGCTTCATTTCGAGCGGGAACTATGACCGTATAAGGCAAGGGGAAATCCGGATTGCGTGGGACTGATGATTTCCTTTCTCGACCAGCGGGGACATACCAGACAGGAATTACGGGCATAATAGATGACCTTGCAAATAGCAGTGGGGAGAGCTGAGTCAGCGGCGACAACACAACAAAGTATAGACCGGCAGTTCCTGCCGGTTACACCATTGCTCGCGATGTGTTGGTTGGTAGGGATGCAAGGCATCGAGTAGAGTGGGGTCCGGAACATGGAAGTGCCCAGAACGCTGCAGAAGGTATTCCGTCCAACTGATGTATTCGGCAACGTCGCTTCTTACATGCAAGAGCCCCCCCTGTGCAAGGTGGGCAGCCAATATCTCTATGAAAGGAGGAACCATAAGACGTCGATGTCTATGCTTGGGTTTCCACCAAGGATCCGGGAACAATACGTGGACAGCGACAAGATTCACTCCGGGCAGCAAGCGACCAAATCCAAACCGGGCATCATCATCACTGACCCACAGATGGGAGAGGTTGTTCCTCTCAACCCGATCCAGGAATTTGGCTGCGACCCCGGTCTTGACCTCGAATCCAAGAAAAAACCGGTCCGACAGGTCCTGGGCCCGAGCCAACAGGAAGTCTCCCCTCCCCACACCCACTTCAACTTCGCACGTAGGCATTTCTTGCAGCTTCCGCTCGAATTCCGCTTTGTTCTTGGCTTTAGGCGTCTTATGCATCAGAGAACGCACAAACTGGCGGTTGTGAGCCCAGGCAGGTATCCCGTGCACATTGGGCCGCTTCCAGGGATTCCCGCCAATCATGCCTTTGCCCCGATTCCAATTTGCTTGCATCAAGCACAATTCTTCTGCAGTGGGTGGTTCCCACGCGAAGTCCATCCGTCCTTGTGAGAACGGTACCGGATCCGGGGTCACACTAGGAATGCTAACTGCCATAAAGCAAATGAAATGGATCCCAAAACAGTTTCGTCAGACTGTCCTCACCCGGATCGGTTAGCAAGGAAATCAGGAGCATGCTGATTGTCCTTATGTTGGGCAAGGACTTTCTCGACAGTTGCATTTACTGTAGCAAGGTCGGCGGGCAATTCCAAGGGAGGGTTGGACAAGCTGCTCTCTACCTCATCCAGCATGTTGGCGTGGTAATCCAGCTTAAATTGCGTAAATTTCAGGCCGTGGGCAGTACTGATAACGACCACACGGTCATGTCTACGAATTCTGCCTCTCTCCGCCAATTGCACCAGTGCTCCCAGGGCAACGCCGGTATGGGGACAGGCGTACAATCCAGACAAATCACTCAAGGCGGCTACGTTGGCCAGCTGGTGTTCCGTAACTGAAGCTACCAAGCCATTGCTGGCCTGTAACGCTTGGACAGCTTTAACATAACTAACAGGATGGCCAATCTGGATCGCAGATGCTGCGGTAGGCTTGGCCCTTACAGGGATCATTTGGCTGAAATTCGTCTGGTAGCTCTTATACAGAGGACTGGCGTTTTCCGCTTGTGCCGCTACCAGTCGCGGTACCCTCTCAATGATGTCCAGGTCTTGAAGGAGCTTAAAGCCCTTGTAGATTGCACTGACGTTACCCAGATTCCCGGACGGTACGATGATCCAGTCCGGCACTTCCCAGTCAAACTGCTGAATAATTTCCAGGCCAACAGTTTTCTGACCTTCAATGCGCAGACTGTTCATGGAATTGGCAAGATATATATTCTGATCTTGGGTGACTGCCCGAACAATTTCCATGCAGCCGTCAAAATCCGTATCGAGAGCCATCACGTAGGCGCCATTGGCCAAGGGCTGGATGAGTTGGGCCCGGCTTACCTTGCCCCGGGGCAAGAAAATGATGGCAGGAATTCCCGCAGCGGCCGCATAAGCTGCCAGTGCGGCACTTGTATCGCCAGTGCTGGCACATGCGACGGCTGCAATCCGGTTTCTTCCCGTAGCCATGATCTCTTTGACAACACTTATGAGAACCGTCATTCCCAGATCCTTGAAACTTCCCGTGTGACTGTTGCCACACATCTTGATCCAGAGATCCTCCAACCCCAGCTTACGACCCAGCACATCTGCATGAAACAAATTGGTATTGCCTTCATACATGCTGACAATGTTGTCATCATACAGATGCGGCATCACCCATTCCTTGTACCTCCAGACACCGCTGCCATAGGGAAATCGGGTAGTACCGTTGCGTTGGTCCAAGAGGCATTTCCACTCGTTGCCTGAGCGTACAGCCTGCAACGGAGCTAGTTCGTGGTGTACTTCCAGTAAGCCACCGCATGCTGGACAGCGATAGATTACGTCATGAATGTCATGCTGTTGTGCCGTACCACACTCCTCAAAACAGCGGAAGTGAGTAGCGAGAGCCGGTTGGGCGTCCATGTTACCAGATCAAGAGCCTTACCCCGGGTTGGGTACGCGGGAAATATGAAATCTGTGAATCAATTGATAATGGAATTCGGGCTTGCAGTATGAATAGGGACTGCCACGCTATGGGTGTTCAATCTTGACCCTTTCGAGAGAAACTGAGTCCCACGACAACCTGCTAAAGGTCTAGCTGCATATAAGTTCCCCAATATACATCAACCGGCCTCAGAGAAACAACCAAGGACTAGAAACCCCAAAGCAGTCGAGAAGACAGTCTGGATTCAGCAGATCTGCCTTACGCAGGTGTACCTTTGCATTCCTCTTTACACCTGGGTCACATGGCTTCCAACCTGTTTTCTTGACGGGCTGGCTGACCGCAGTAAAGCAACTACTTTCCTTGAGTTTCACGATACCGGCCGTATTCCAAGATACACCTGTCTTCCTGTCAGCGTGCGCAGGATTTTGCTGGAGGTCCACTTGGTACTACTGACTACGGCTGGAATCTGGTCAAAAATCTTACTAAGTTCGTTGGGGGAAAGCGGCATGTTCTGATTGGTAAGAAACACTCGAAAACAGGCCGTAGTCAAAGGCAAACCATCGTCAATGAACCCATCCTGATGCTGGCACGTTGCCTTAAGGCATTCTTCCAGGGCATCGGCTTTGCGAACCTCTCCAGTATCGGGATCTACCCAATCCACCTGGTCAGTACTGAGATAACTAGGAAAACGCTGGCGGCATTCTTCGCACAACTGGGCGTATAGATACATACGGTAGTCGAGATTGCTCTTCTCCCACCAGTCGTAGTCAATATGAAACTTTGTGTCCTCGGTTGTGCCAAAGTGGCCGATCAGGGTTCGAAAGTTGCCCAGAGCAGACATGAATTCTGGATACCTCGCGCATGTATTCTCTTATAAGGACAATGGGCCCAGAGTATCGTTCAGACGATCGCCAGATTGAAGGTAAGCTGATCATCCAGTTGTTGCAGCCTTGAATTGGAAATCAAGGCGTGAAAAACCGGTCCTGGCGCATGTCGCTGCAAAACGTTTACGGCACTATACACGGTGGCGGCATGCACTTGGCCCTGAATTTTAACGAGTTCCCTTACCAGATTCTCTACTAGCAGGAACAGTTTTAGATCGGCGTTCTCGTCTCGGAACTGGGCCAGAGCCTCTTCGCTCTCCGTAGTTACCAGCAACTGCGGATGGTATTCACAGCCGATATTGACTTTGCTCTTTTCGAGAAGGCACTGCAAGACACCATTCTGAACATCCAGAAAATGCATCCATTCCCGGCGCCCACGCCGTCGGTGAAAGTTCAAGTCAAGTGTGCCGTCTGCCTGCCGCTCCAGACGTAAACGGGCGCCAACTGGAATGTTATGTGCTCGATAGTATTCCGCCAAACCACAAATGTAACGTCCGGCAGGCACATACCAGCAGGACATATGATTGCCGTGCAACGGGTCCCGGATTTCGAACTGAGCCATAGCAGAATTGGGTAATTCCAGCAACTGTTCCACCTGGAAGGTCACAGGCAGAGTCCCGTTCTGCCAGTGAGGATAAAGAAGATGCACGGAGGCAAATCCAGGTGATTCCGACACATTCTGCCGCTCACTCCATTCATCCTGCAGGTCATCTTCCAACTGCAGCAAAGTACCATCCAAAGGTGAAAACTGATAGTTGATGGGTACAGGCTGTAGTAGCTGAGGTTGCGTCTGGGCTGCAGCCGGTAGCAGGCTTCGGGTAAACCATCGGGTTTCCCCTGCTATTGATACGGGGGCAAAGCGGGAATCCTGGGCCAATCCGATCTCCAGACTCAGATCCACCAGGACAGGATTCATATCCCTTATATCCAGATTAATTTCGTCCAGAATTTCCTGGCTGGATACGGGACGATTTACTTCAAACATTTTCGCTTCGGCAACATTTCGACTGAATTCGTCAATGATGACCAAGGAATCTTTCAGCAACCAGCCGCCCTGCCATTCCAGGAACTCTTCGGCTCTGTCCCCCTGCTGAAAGGCAAGACGGATCTGGTTCTCGATCTCTTCACCAAACTGTTCATGAATCTCGCTGGCGGTCATTAACGAATCGGCATGCAGTTCCGATGTGTTCAAGGCATTAAGTGAATGGTCAGTCGCTAGACAGGCGGCAAATTCCAGAATCTCTTCCGGTTCTTCCATCGCCACTTGCAGTACATCAAATTCCCCGTGTTCCGGATTGTATCCAGGACGAATATCCAGAATCGTGCCGGCCCGAAAGTCCAGCGCAGTAAATACCAGAACTTGACCAACGGCATATTGTTCACTGGGTTTATAAAGGGTACCCCGCTCCAGCAAGTTCTGGACCTGGCGGTTCTCGGTATCCTGACATTCCCGGATCAGGCTGATGGCCAACTGGTCGAAAGGAGTTGGTACTCCCAAGGTTCCTTCCGCCAATTCGCTGTACAGGAAATCCAGCTTCTGGCTGCCAACAGAGAATTCGTGGGTCCAGTAGTGCGGTGAAAGGGTCTTATGCAACATCAGCCCTATACTCCTATTTTCCGTGTCCTGCGGTAAAGAAGAAGGATTATGACTGTTATTCCCGGCCTAGGGCCAAGTGCAAGTATTGCCAGCCCCTGAGTATAGCATCAAACTATCGAACTATCGCGATTTCACTCTGACGATAAACTGAGCCAGTTCAAGCCCCACGCCAATTGTCGGCAACCTCTCCCAAGAAACAGTGACCCATCCTGATGCTCTGACGTGGCTAGAGATCTCGCACTCCATTCCCGGTTCGTTATCAGACTGGTGTTTTGGCAGAGCAAACTGTATTGATTACACTCAGGACAGCTGGGACTTGCCAGGTAGGAGTGAGTGTGAAAACCTTAGCCATGATCTTGGCCGGGGGAGCCGGTACCCGATTAATGACCTTGTCTGATAAACGGGCGAAACCGGCTGTGCCCTTTGCCGGCAAGTTTCGCATCATTGATTTCACCCTGAGTAACTGCGTACACAGTGGTATCTCAAACGTGGGTGTGCTAACCCAATACCAGCCACACAGTTTGCAGGATCACATTGGGATTGGCAAACCGTGGGACTTGGACCGAGTCCAAGGTGGCATTCGTATATTGCAACCCTATACAACCCCTGGCAATCAGGCCTGGTACTCGGGTACAGCAGATGCCATCTTGCGAAACAGATTCTTTATTGAAGATCAGGACCCTGAGCTAGTGTTGATTCTCTCAGGGGACCACATTTACAAAATGGATTATGAGCCATTGGTGCAGCAGCATCAGGCAAAGGATGCAGACTTGACTGTTGGCGTTATGTCTGTGCCACTTGAGGAAACATCCCGTTTTGGAATCATGCAGGTAGACGAACAGGACAGAGTGGTGGAATTCCATGAGAAACCCAAGGATAAAGACAAGGGTAATCTGGCTTCCATGGGAATTTACGTTTTTTCCCGGTCTCGCTTAATGCAGCGGCTGACAGAAGAGACTAACGGTTATCCGCGGTCCGACTTCGGTCAGGATGTTATTCCTGCCATGATTAAGGCCCAGGATCGCGTTTTCGCCTATCGATTTGACGGGTACTGGGTGGATGTAGGTACTCTGGACTCTTATTGGTCTACCAACCTTGATCTTTTGGAACCCAACCCGCCCTTGAATCTCTATGACCGGGAGTGGCCAGTGCTTACCCGGTCAGCGGAACTCCCTTCAGTTAAGTTGTCACCGCAGGCTGTAGTGTCCCAATCCATGATTTGTAATGGCTCTGTGATCAAGGGGAAGGTACAACGGAGTGTCTTGGGACCGGGGGTTCATGTGAGCGCAGGAGCTGTCGTCCACCAGAGCGTAATCATGAATGATTCTTGGATCGGACCCGGCGCTCGACTGGAGAATGCAGTTGTTGACAAATCTGTGATTGTTGGAACGGGGGCTCACATTGGAGCGATTGGGGATCACGAACCTAACCAGAAAACACCTGACAAACTGAATTCCGGCTTGACAGTCATAGGAAAGGAAGCTTTCATCCCCAGTCGGTGCCAGATTGGAGGCAATGTATTGATTGGTAGTCTTGTAAATGAGAGTCATTTCCCAGCGGACGGCAAGGTTGTTCACGGCTCCACCATTGCAGGCTGAAGGAAACTCTAGGCAGAGATACTCATGGATCGGGTTTTGGCACTTATTATGGCAGGAGGGTCTAGTGAGACTCTGGGGGCCTTGACGGAATGCCGTGCAGAAGCGGCGTTGCAATTTGGAGGCAAATTCCGTCTGATCGACTTTCCCCTAAGCAATCTGACAAACAGCCAGATTTACAATGTTGGGATTCTGACTCAATACATGCCGCGAACCCTGAACGATCATATCGGAATCGGCAAGCCTTGGGATCTGGATCGGACCTCCAGCGGTATTCGGTTGTTGCAACCCTATATGGGCGGAAAGTATGGGGGCTGGCAACGGGGCAACGCTGATGCGGTTCGCCGGAATCTGGACTACATCGCCAACCAGCAGGTGGATCATGTTCTGATACTCGCCGGTGATCATATCTATCTCATGGATTATCGCCCTATGTTGCAGCAACACCTGGAGTACGACAGCACCGTCACGGTAGCCACCCGTTTTGTTTCCTCACCCCAGGATGCGTTTCGCTATGGCATGGTAGTGGTAGATGATCAGCAGCGTCTTCTTTCATTCGAAGAAAAACCGCGACGTAGTGCTCGCACTTTGGCTAGCATGGGCATTTATGTATTCAAGGTTCAGGATCTAGCCCAGACCCTGACAGATGACCCGCAGCTCAATGATTTTGGTCGGGATTTTATCCCGCATGTGCTGGCCCAAGGTGCTACGATCCATTCCTACGAGTTCTCCGACTATTGGGCGGATGTCGGTACTGTCCAGGCCTACTGGGAAGCCAATATGGGTCTGATTGCCGATGAACCCGCCTTGAATTTATACAATCGCCAATGGGTCGTTCATACCCGCAGTGAAATACTCGCCCCTGTCTTTGTCGGTCCCCATGCCGAAGTCAGCAACAACCTGATTTCCAATGGCTGTGTCATTGAGGGTCATGTGCACCAGAGTGTGCTTTCGCCAGGGGTGAATGTCAAAGAAGGCGCACAGGTGCGCGACAGTGTCATCCTGCGCAACGTTGTCGTAGAGGAAGGAGCTCAGGTAAACAACTGTGTAGTTGACGAAAACACAGTGATAGAAAGTGAAGCGCTAGTGGGCCATGGACCTGACGAATGTCCAAATCAGATCTTGCCAGACGTCTTGAATACGGGTCTTACACTGATAGGGCAGCATGCCCGATTACCGGCAGGAGTGAAGATTGGCCGCAACGTTCAGGTACATTCCTATGCCAGTCACCCAGATTTTCCGGAAAGCTTACATGTACCATGCGGTGGTGTGACAGGTCTGAATCCACGACGTGGCTGAAAATATTCGATTCCCACCCCCGGATTGCACCTGGGAGGCAAAAAGCCCATGTTTGTGGCAGGAGATACCTGATACTCAGATTCTTCCGGCCAAGAGGATGATCGCAGCCACAGGTCTGAACTGAATTCTGTACCCACCATAACCCCTGGAGCCTCCAGTATGTCTAAAGCTGATATTGGCCTCATTGGTCTGGCAGTCATGGGCCAGAACCTGGTGCTCAACATGGAACGCAATGGTTACACCGTAGCGGTCTTCAACCGAACCACCGCCCGCACTCTTCAATTTGTCCACCGCAATCCTGACAAAAGGCTCGTGCAGGCCAAGACGCTTGAAGAACTGGTCTCATCTCTACAACGACCCCGCATAGTCATGATTATGGTTCAGGCGGGTCCAGCTGTAGATAAAGTCCTTGACCAGCTAATCCCCCTCCTGGAACCGGGCGATCTAATCCTGGATAACGGCAATAGCCATTTTCAGGACACAGACAGGCGAAGTGACTACGTTAGAAGCCGTGAATTGGAATTCATGGGGATAGGCGTAAGTGGAGGAGAGGAAGGAGCTCTGTGGGGACCATCCATTATGCCTGGAGGGTCGCGCGAATCCTACAGACAAGTAGCAGAAATTTTTGGCGCCATTAGCGCCAAGGCTCCCTCCGACGGAATCCCCTGTGTAGATTACATGGGCCCTCGCGGCGCTGGCCACTACGTGAAAATGGTGCATAACGCCATTGAATATGGGGATATGCAACTGATTGCCGAATGCTATGATCTCATGCATAGGGGCTTAGGCATGAGCAATACCGATTTGGCTGATACTTTCACGCTATGGAATGAGGGGGAATTAGACAGTTTTCTGATTGAGATTACGGCCCAGATTTTTCGGGCCACCGATGCAGAGACCTCGAATTCTTTGGTGGATGTCGTGTTGGATACGGCCGCCCAAAAGGGTACGGGCAAGTGGGCGAGCCAGGATGCCTTTGATATTGGTGCCCCAATTCCTACCATTAACGCGGCCGTCGTGGGACGCATTCAGTCCAGCCAGAAGAAAGAAAGAGTACAGGCAGCACAGCATCTGCCGGGCCCGAAAGCCAACCGTTACGACGGCGATCCCGATTCTTTGAAGGAAGCAATTCGGCAAGCTCTCTATGCCAGCAAGATAAGCGCCTATGCCCAAGGAATGTCCATGTTGGGCTTGGCTAGCCGCGAATATGAGTATGAACTGGACTTGGGGCGCATCGCGTCAGTTTGGCGGGCCGGGTGCATAATCAGGGCCGGATTCCTTGAAGATATCACCCGGGCATATACTCAGAATCCTAATTTGACCAACCTCTTGTTGGATCCCAACATAAGAGACGCTGTTGCAGTTCGTCTTCCTGCATGGCGTCAGGTTGTGGCAACAGCGGTGCAGTGGGGTATTCCTGTCCCTGGCCTCAGTGCTAGCTTGGCTTATTATGATGCCTATCGCAGCGAGAGGCTACCTGCAAATCTTATACAGGCTCAAAGGGATCTGTTTGGCGCCCATACATATCAACGCGTTGATCGAGAAGGCACATTTCATTCAAATTGGACGTAGAGGTAATGGTCACACCTGGAACCCCGGAGTTATTGCACAGCCGGGCCGCGGTCTTCTGGTATGTTGTCACAATTGTAATTCTGCTGGCTGGGATGGGTTGGATATGGATCTCAACTCCTGCTTCCACCGAATCCTTGGCTGGCTCTGAAGGACCACTGATTGGACACAAAGCGCCAGCCTTGGTTGTTCGCGACCTCTACAGCGGAGACCCAATCGTGTGGGACGGTAGCGAAGGTGTACCTCTGGTGCTCAATTTTTGGGCTTCTTGGTGCACTCCCTGCCAACGCGAAATCCCTGAGCTGATGGAAGCTACGAGTCGCTTTGGGCAGGACGTGAGAATACTGGGGTTGGTGGAACCTGGTGACCTGTCTGCGGCCCAATCCATGGCGCAACGTCTTGCCATCAATTACGAATTGGCTGTGGATAAGCCGGATCAATCAACTTCGTTTACTTACGAGGTTTACAGCTTACCTACCACTTTCTTTATTGACCGGCGAGGCATAGTGCGAGCCCGGGTAATAGGGGAAATGAATTCCGCGGTGTTGACGGAAGGCATTTCCCGTATTCTTAATTGAGCAAGGGATCTGGGCCTTGAACCGGATAAGGGAAGCACCATATGCCAAAGAGGAACACCCACACTAACATAATGTCAGGCAAGGCAAAACTGGCGTCAACTTGACCGTGGGTGATGCCTGCGACTACCGCGGCTAGACAACCCAATGCCGGCATATTCGGCTGAATGTCAACGATGCGTCCATATAGCTGGCGCAAGCCAGTCACCACGAAAACGATTCCACCCAAGAATCCCAAAATGCCCAGTCGTGACAGCAAGTCGACAAAGATGTTGTGAGGATGATTTAGACTGGGTTCATTCCAGACCGCTGGAGCCAAATAGAAACTGCGGTACAGATAAAGGAAGTTGTCAGGTCCCACGCCGAGGAACCAATGATCCAGAAACATATGAAGGCCACTACGCCAGAGGTGAAGACGAACCAGGTTCGGGAAACTCTGGCGCACATTCAGGAGCCCATCAAAGCGGGGAGTCCTCAAGAATGGGATAAGTAGCAAGAAGCCTATTAGAGCGACACCTATCAAGAGCCAGAGGGGCCGTCGTGTACCAGGCCACCGTGAAGCTTGACGGACCGTAATGTACAGCACGACAAGCATGCCGGTCGGCAACCCCAGAAGCAGAGCCCCTTTGCTAAAAGTCAAGAGAATCGCTCCTCCCTGAATGACCAGTGCAAGTCCCCAAAGTAAGCGCCGCCGCCAGCTAGCAGCAAAAATAAAGAGGGTCAGACAAACTAGGACGGTTCTTTCCAAGTACAACGCCAGATTGTTGGGAGAACCATACATTCCCCGAATACGCCTTACTCCTTCTACATCCGTAATGTTGGTGCCGACCCAATAAGAGTAATAGCCATACAGGGCAATGACAACAGCCCCAGCCAGCCACATGGTTAACAGGATACCAACATCCTGATCCCTCTGGTTGGAATGTTGCAAGACCGAAACCAGAGCTAGCAGAAATACAAAACCTGCCAAGAACACCGTACGCCATTCACGGAATGCCTGTAAAGGATAAGAAGATTCGACGGCAGAAAACAGGGCGATCAGCAAGAGAAGAAGAAGTATAGTCTGGACTCTCTGCGACTGGGTGGTGGGAACATCCACCGACGGACTTCGGATAGAGTGCAGAAGGGCCAAACCCGCGCCACCCCACACGCCAATTTCAACCAGGTTGAGGGCAAATCCAGGCAACAACGGGATGGGATGAAGATAGAAAGGCAGACCCAAGAGTACAGAACCCAGCCACCAGGCAGGGCGTCTTAAACCGAGCAATCCCAGACATAGAACTCCTGGTAAAGACAACCACCAGCTATGCTCGCGGATGCCGGCACTCACCAGAATAAGCCCGCAAGTAACCCAAACACTCTGTATGAGCATGGAGCCAGGGATATGACGACACCAGATTTGCCGAATTACTACGGTCGCGTTCACCGGAACTTGCAAAATCCTAGGCCATAGCGAGATTGACAGCAACTGCACTACGATTCCCAAGAGACCTCCCAGTGATAGAAGCAATCCGGGGCTACGCGACCAGCCAGGAATAGAGACAAGATCAACCCCTGCTGCCTGGATGAAATCTCCCTTGCCTATGGCCCTGTCTGCGACTATTTCATAGATCACATGGTGGGGACCGCTTCCGGGTGCCTTGTGGACAAGGAACCATTCCTGTTCAGGACGCATGTAAGCGTGTTCGTACGGTGACAGCAACGGCAGATAACCTGCCTTTTCTCCCGACGTCAATTGGAACGAAAGCAATCTGTTAAGTTCTGATGCAGGTTGACCGGCAACAGCAACAGTAAGATATCCAGGCAGGTCACCTCGTTTCAGTTTGAACCATAAGTGACGGCCAGTAAACTGAAACTGGCCCCGCCATATCGTTTGGGGAGGACATGCTCCCGAAGTATTGAGTGGGACCTCGTGGGTATCTTCTGTAATTGATACACAGGAAATACCGGAAAGGATTGGAGCGGTAGCTGATACTCCTCTATGAGGTTGTAGCTCATGTGCGTCAGCAATGATAGGCACACTTGTAGGCATCCGGGAATGGGGTACCCGCCACAACCAGAGGATTCCCAACAGAAATACCAGCCCCGAAATTGCCAAGCCCCAAGTTGTCGAAGGCCAAAGGACCGGTTCCACCCAATCCTCGGGAGGTATTGAAGCCGAGACAGAATCAGACATTCCTGGCCCGAAACCGGAATTTCAGCGAAATGCTATTGAGTTGAAAGGTAACAGGACTGTTCCTGTTGCTGAATTGGGTCAGAGGGTCCGGATAATCGCCAATACCTTACCCTGGATCTTCACTCTGTCCACCGGCCGAATTATCGGCTGGTAGCGTGGGTCGGGACTAGAGGGTTGCAGCCGTACGTTACTTCCTTCGAGATAATACCGCTTAAGGGTCATCTCGTCGTCACCTTCTACCCAGGCACTAACCATGTCCCCGTTTCGGGGTGAGGTGGTGGTCTGCATCAAAACCAAATCATTGTCCTGAATATTGGCATCAATCATAGAATCGCCCAAGACTCGCAGGGCGAATACGTAACGGGGATCATCAACCAGATCTGCCGCAACATTGACCCATTCTTCTGCAGATTGCCAGGTCTGGGCTTGACCTACATCGACAGGGTTGCTAGCAACGATATTCCCCAGTACGGGGACCGCAATCATTTTTTCGTCTTCTGTATCGTCTATTTCAAAGCCCAATTCCCGAGCTCGAGGACGATTGATTTTAATGGCACGACTCACTTCCTTCCAGCGGGAAATGAGGCCATGTTCTTCCAGCTTGTTGAGATTGTAGTTTACAACTGACGTGCTATCGATACCTACTGCATCACCAGTCTCGCGTATGGAGGGCGGAAATTCATTTTTTTGAATATACTCCACCAGAAAATTGAACATTTTCTTTTGTTTGGGACTTAAAGCTCGAAGCTTATATTTCCCTCTTTTACCCGTTCTTGGCATATTGTGCTCCTTACACAGTGTGATACAGCTACGATAAACTGGCAGTTACAAGTCTAGCGGACATTATAGTAATAGAACATTCATTCTTGGTCAAATCTGATTCTGTGAAAAATCATGGGCTTTATGCAAGATATCTATGAGGATTAGTGCGGACCTAAAGTTCTGAATTCCAACGCCGTCCTGTCCTGATTCTCGGCCAGCTTCCGTTCAGGAAATCCCGCCTAAAACACACCTCGTGCCGGGAATGCTGACCGCAAGTTTACTCCTGTCCAGCAAGGTAACTAACCGGTATGGGTAGGGGGTCAGCTTATGCTTATGGGCAAGATCCACATGGGTTCGGATCCCACGAATTGACGGGTTCGAAACTCTAGTTCTCCCTTCTCAGGATCGATGGCGTAGACCGAAATGGATCCACTATCCAACCCGCCCACCAGCAAGTGGGAACTGTCAGGAAAAATAGCAAATGCTCTGGGCATAGATTCGGTCTCCTGCCAACCGATGGTGGTCAGATTTCCAGTTTCGGTTTGTACCTCAAATATAGCCAGACTGTTGTGGCCCCGATTACTGACATACAGGAATCGGTAATCGGGAGTAAGGTGGATCTGGGCACACGTATTAGCACGTCCTCCCGGGAAAGGCAAGGTGGAGAGTGTAGCAACTCGTTTCGTAATCCCAAGTGGACCAAATCGATAATGCGTCACAGTTGAGGCGTGTTCGTTGGCAAAATAGACACTGTTGGAGGGTTCATGGTACACGTAGTGCCTTGGACCTTCGGGACCAGTTGGGCCCGACTCGGCGGTGTAGGTAGAAAGGTGAGACAGGTGGCCCCATTCCGGATCAAGTACAAATTGATGGATGCTGTTTTCTTCACCCACATGCGGAACGAGGATCAAGCTGTTAATTTTGTTGCAACGGATACAGTGAGCCTTGGGCCCTGTTTGTATATGGGTGACCGGTGATGCGGACAATGTAGCATCCGGCTGGATGGCATGCAACGTGACTGCACCGCCCCCATAATATGCTGCCATCAACCAGCGGCCGGAATGGTCTATTGCAAGGTAACAAGGATCTGCGTCCAAGTCATATATGGCCAACGGTACCAATGCCAAGACTGATTTGTGAGAACCGGGATGAGCCGACAGCTGATACAACGCAATCTGATTGGTACCGCGCAAGCCGACATAAATGTGTTTCCGATCCCTGGACGCTGCCATCGGGGCGGGGCGGGGTCCGGTCTTCGATATTCCTGTCGGTTCCAAGGTAGCGTTTTCATGGTGCCATGCAAGAGATAGAATCTGATCTTCCCCTGCCAGAGCTATCAGAATACTGGTGTAGTCAGACATAGGTATAATCTTGCGAGCCCAGTCAAAATTCAGTTCTCCGAACAATCCTGGGAGAACCTAACCATGTATGTCAAGGCTGGCAATTGATTGTTCAATCAAGTAATCGGTAAAGGAACTGCTGTAGGCCTCCAGTTGGCCTTCTTCGAGAACCACTATACGATCTGCCAGCCGATCCAGAAAGTAGCGGTCATGTGACACAAGCAACATTGCCCCCTTGAACTCTAACAGGGCTTCTTCCAGTACTTCGGCGGATGGAATGTCCAGATTGTTTGTGGGTTCATCCAAAAGGAGGAAACTGGGTTGTCGGAGCATAAGCAGCGCCATCTGGAACCGACTGCGTTCACCTCCCGACAAATTCTGAATCCGTTCCAGGCACTGTTGGTAGTCGAACTGGAACGTACGCAGAAAACTAATGGCAACCGATTCCGCCATCTTGTGATAATGGCGTACTGTCTCCACAAGGGTCTTGCTGTAATCCAAATTCTGGTGTTCCTGATCGTAGAATCCGATAGTAACATTCGGACCCAGCAGAACCTGACCTCGGAAAGGGGTCAACTTACCCATAATCAAGTTTAGCAGGACGGTCTTTCCCGCACCGTTCGGTCCCACGAGGCCCACCCGTTCTCCACGCCAAATGGTCACATTGAGATCTCTTAGCAGAACATGATCGGTATCGGCGAATCTGAATGACATATTTTGCAACTCCAAAACCTTTTGGCTACTCCGCCGGTTGGCTAGGGACAGCTGCATGGATTCGGTTTCGGCCAGCGGTTCTTCGATACGTTCGATGCGCTCTATACGCTTCTGCATACTGCGAGCCCGGCTTATAAATTTGGGATTGTCGAAAGTGGACCCCCATTGCATCAGGCGGGCAACCGATTCTTCCAGACGCCGAATTTCCTTTTGCTGGGCCCGATACTGTTGTCTTTGCCGATTAACCGCTTGCTCTTTCTGGACAACGTATTCGGTATAGTTGCCTACCCAGACCTGAGCTTTATGGCGTTCCATTTCGATGATGTTGTCTGTGATGAAATCCAGAAGGTAGCGATCATGGGAGACGATCACGACCCCTCCGTCAAACTCACCAACAATTCGCTCTAACAACTGCTTGCCCTGAATATCCAAATGGTTGTCTGGTTCGTCAAGTAAGAGGAGATCGGGTTTTCCTACAAGGATATGGGCTAGAGCTAAGAGTTTTTTCTGGCCACCGCTTAGCGTTTTCACAGGCTGTTGGTGGAGTTCATCATGAATGCCTACCTTGCGTAAGGTAGCCAGAATAGTGTTAGTATGGCTAGGTCCTCCTAGCAGAGCGAATTCCTCTAGTAGTTTGGCTTGCCGGGCCAGAACTTGCTCAAGCCGAACCGAATCAGTGTAAATCTCGGGCTGTTCCAGCAGATTCTCAGCTGCTGACAACTCAAGTTCCACTCTGTGCAAATCTGGATGAGCATCCCGCATCACCTCCAGGACCAATTTATCGCTAGCCAAAGCTGACTCTTGTGGCAAGTATCCGATACTCAGGTTCTTGGTCTTGACCACTGTGCCTTCATCCGCTGGCAGGTCGCCCCAAAGGCATCTGAGCAAGGAACTCTTGCCAGTGCCGTTCCTGCCCACTACACCGACGGTTTCGTTGCTGTAGAAAGTGAGAGTAATGTCTTCGAGAACTCGCTGATCGAAATAGGCGGTAGAAACATGATTGAAAGAAGCCAGTTTTTGTTTCATGGTGACTTTTCACCAAGGGGCAGGTGCATTACTACCTGAGCAGCTAAGTCAGGAACAAGAGAAGTTAAGTTCCCAGTCCTCCCAGTTTCAGGACGGAGCGGTTGGATATTAACTTTAGCGGGCAAATGCCTTCAACCAGAATTCTTTCAATTTTCCCTGTTCTTGACTCCGATGATTTCGGCCAGGACGGACAAGGCAATTTCCTCAGGTGTTCTGGCTCCAATGTCTAGTCCAACAGGAGCATGGATTCGTTCAAGCGCAGATATCTCCACCCCATTCTCTACAAGAAATCGGCACCGCTTGGCATGAGTCTTGCGCGACCCCAGAGCCCCGACATACGCTACTTCACAGCCCAGTACAAATTGCAAAGCGGGATAATCCAATTTCTCATCATGCGACAGAAAAACCAGGTATGTTGCTGGTCCCAGTGGCATTGTTTTCAATACGTCCTCTGGCCACTCGACTTTCAATTCATCAGCATGCCCAAATCGTTCACGAGTGGCAAAGGCAGATCGCGAATCGATGACAGTTGTATAGAAACCCAAAGCATTGGCCAAAGTCACTAGACACATGGCAATGTGGACCGCACCGACGATGATCAGGTGATTCTGCGGCCATTGCACATCGACAAATAGTAAATAGGAGGTGTCATCGATTTCCAATTGAACGCGCCGTGACTCCCCTGTGTTCAAGCCCGACGCTGCCAGCCTGTAAGCCTCTTGATCAAGGGATGCTTGTCCCAGGGAACCGAAAGTGTTTCCATCATGGTCAAGAACCAGATGCTGATGCGTCCGAGTTTCAGTTAGCTTGGTGACCAGGACTACCGGTGTCTGGGCTTGGATGCATTGCAGGAATCGTTCGTAAGCAGGGGACATAAGAAAAACCCAATAACTTTCTACGGCATACCTGCCGCAAAGCCCCCGTCAACCGTCAAACCTACGCCAGAGATGAAGGCCGCCTGTTTGCTGCACAAGAAAGCTACGGCGGCCCCAAACTCCATGGGATCACCCAGCCGTCCCATGGGCACGGTGGCTGCCCGTTTGGCATGGGCTTCAGATACAGTAATTCCAGTCTGGTCGGCTTCCTGCTGGGCCAATTCCTCAAGGCGATCAGTCCTGGTGACACCTGGACACACGGCATTTACCGTAATGCCGGATGCAGCGACTTCCCGGCTTAGTGTCTTGATTACACCATGGACTCCCGCCCGGGTGGCGTTACTCAAAACCATGTTTTCCAAGGGATGTTTGGCACTGACACTAGTAATAGCCACCAGCCGCCCCTGATCACTTTGCCCGATGGCTTCCAGGGCCGCCCGAAACATGCGTACGGTGCTCAGCAGATTCAATTGGACCGCATATTCCCATTCTACGTCTGACTTGGCGGTGAAGAAGCCACTTGGAGGCCCTCCTGCATTGGCTACTGCTATATCCAGGCCACTAAAATGCTGTACGGTCTGTTGAATGAAATTCACTGGACCTGAGGAAGTACCCATATCAGTGGGGATGGCCAGCACTTCGACTTCAGTCTCGATGCGAATTCGGGATGCAGCATCTTCCAGTTTGTCTGGCCGCCGACCACAAATGGCTACATTGCATCCTTCTCGGGCTAGGGTCAAGGCCGAAGCAAACCCAAGACCGGCGCTGGCCCCGGCGACTGCGGCAATACGATCCTGCAAGTGGAGATCCATGGTCATTTCCATTCGCTGACATTCGCAAGGCATCCTCCATTATATCGACTTTCTCTAAGTCGGCTACGACCTAGAGAAAGTTGGAGTGAACCTTCAGGGTTTTTGGGCGCGGATGACGACTGCGGGAGGGATATCTGGCATGGACTTAAAGGATAGGGGCTCGAAGGCCCTGTCATTCGGGTTGGCTACAAAGGCAGGTTCCGCAAAGCCGTTTACTACCAAACCCGCTTCAAACAAGGCCCCCAGCACATCCTGCAAAGGGCGATGAAAGTATAGGTGCCGCTCTGGCTGCGTACGTATGCCATAGCCAAGGAACGGTTCCATATTCAAATAGCGGTAAACTTTAACCGCATTGCGCTGTACAGTCTCCGCTTGTTCCGCTACCTGTTGCATATCTGAAGTACTGAAGCACGGATGCAAAAGAGAAAGTACCCATGCCTTGCCAGGTTTGAGAAGCTGGAAAACATTCGAACACATGACCGAAACACAGGCCACATCCATGAACATCATGTTGCATACCACACCATCAAAGGCGGGGTGATCTTGGCGGAGACGGTTCCAGTGCTCCTGACGGGTCACATCCAGTTCCTGGAACATTATGCCCGTGTTGGCATTGCGTCTGCGAGCAATATCCAGGAACCGAGTACTGCCATCGGTAGCCACCACTTCTGTTCCCAGGGTGTCCAGATCGCGCGAGTACAGTCCCGCGCCACAGCCAAGTTCCAGTACTTTCATTCCGGAAACTGGCTGCAACAACTGGGTGACCGTTGGCCGAATCAGCTGGTTATGAAAATCGTTTCCTTGCTCTCCCATGTAAGAGTCCCAGAACTCGGCCATGTTATTCCAAGTTTGCAATGCTTCCATGTTCAGTTCGGGCCAGTCTCTCATAGTAATGGAATCTCCTTGACGAATCGGCAAAGGTCCTTGTCCTGAAGCTAGTGTCTGCAGAAGAAGAATTTCAGGACGCCTGACAGACAGGATACCCAAACCTCTTGGCTACCCGCGCCGCATGGGAAAGGCATCAGAGAGGGATGATGGAAAGTGGCAGTATCGGCTGGACCGCGCATCTGGAACAGCCGATTCGCGTGAGTGAAATCTTTACCTAGGTAACCAGTGAAATGTTTCTGGCTTGGCCACTCTCTACATAATGTTTTAGGTTGCGCAGAGATTGGGCATAGGCTTCCGTCTGCCGGCGGCGCAACAGGTAAGGTACGGTGGTCAGGAAGCCGTGGAAAGTCTCCTTTTCTCGCACTCGACAGCCTCCCAGCGAATCAGCGAATTCAAATACGTGTACGGCGGTGAGGCCCAGTATCCGACTTTCCCACACAACAAGGTTCTCCGGTACGATGCTTTTTACTTCCACCTGAATGGTTACGGGTAGGGGAAGTGGTGAGACTCTGAGCATTAAGATTGCGTTATCTTGCCACTGATCGCCTGTTGACCAAGTGACTTGGCTGATTTGGGTGTGCCACCAAGGCCAAGTTGAAGTATTGGCAAACACCTGCCACACGGCGGCACGGGTGGCCTGAATGTGAATCTGGGCACAAACGAGAACAGCCAAGTTGGAACCGGTTTACGCGATTAGTGGTTCGATGTAGACTTGAATGGTGCCACCACAGGTCAAGCCCACGGATTGAGCCAGTTCATCACTGATGCCGTAATCCACCAACCGGGACCGGCCGCTGGCCAGCACCTCGAGGGCCTCTTGGACTACAGCCCCTTCTACACAGCCGCCACTGACCGATCCCATCATTTGTCCCTGATCTGTGATGACCATCTTGGCCCCGAGTTGCCTTGGGGACGATCCATATACATTGACCAGTGTGGCCACGGCGATCTTGTGTCTCTGCTCTTGCCAGGACTGTATGTATGGAAGCAACTCAGTCATCTGTCTCTTGTCTCCTGCCAATCCTAATGTAATTGTGCCAGCGAATTCCCCAGTTGTTCCAGACTTACCAGATTGTGAATGGGACGGAAATCGTCGACAAAGGGCAAAGCTGCTCTAATACCCTGGGCAAGGGGTTCATAGTCCGGCGAGCCAAGCAGCGGATTGAGCCAGATCAGATGATGGCAGCTACGTTGCAACCGAGCCATTTCTCTCTGCAACAGAGGGATTTCCCCACGGTCCCAGCCATCACTAATGATCATGACTACGGCACCTTCTCCCAACACGCGTCGAGCCCAGTGGAAGTTGAATTGCCGGAGAGATTCTCCGATGCGAGTTCCAGCCCCCCAGTTGTGAACTTCCCTGCCAGATCGTTGCAAAGCATCGTGCACTGAACGGAATTGCAGTTGGCGGGTAATGCGACTGAGATCTGTACTGAAAACAAAGGCTTCGCATCTTTGTAATCGATGCGAAAGAGCGTACACAAACTGAATCAGAATGCGGGCATAACGTTCCATTGATCCACTTATGTCGCAAAGCGTGACCAGCGCGCGGGGTTTCTGTGAAGGAGAACGCATAATTCGATGCAGCGGTTCGCCACCGTATTTCAAATTATGACGCATTGACTTGCGAGGATCCACTTGGCGGCCGCGGTTCTGTACTCGATATCTTCTGGTTTGACGTGTCAAATCCCAATGGAATGCATTCATGAGTTGGAAGACTTGCTCTAACTCATCCTCATTCATTCTGCTGAAATCCTTCTGCCGAAATGCTTCGTACGTACTGTACGTCACGACGATTTCTGCTTTTCCGCCTTCGCGGTTCTCCACATCGTTGCCTGACTCGGGATCGGAAAGCAGTACCTCAGTCTCTTCCTCCTGTTGCTGCTGTACTTGACGGAGCAGCTGGCCCAGAGTTAGGGCATCCAATGGCTTATCGCGGTACTTGACCCAGAAGAGATCAAAGGCAAGTTCAAACAGACCACGCTGATCTGGATGCTTGACCAACAGAGCACGGCAGGCACTCCTGAAATCCTCTTTGTGCCGAATGAGTCCGAAATCAGCGCTGGTGACGATGTCAATGATATGTCCCGGAGTCACTTCAAGACCCAGGAAACGCAATAAACGTCCGAACAGAATAGTATTTCCCAGCAGGTGTCCCCGACCACCAAGTCGGGTAAGACCATCTTTAGGCGGCGGCATCGACATGTACGAACCTCTCGTGCACGTCAAGAGACTCGATCAATTGCCGGACTTCCGCCATCTGCATAAATTCGATGTCGTCCTTGTATTTGAGTAGGACACCGAGAGTTTCCTGCACTACCGTCTCAGTCAGTTCTTCTGCATCTAGGGCAATGAGAGCCTCCATCCAATCCAGAGTCTCGGCAACGCCGGGAATCTTGTAGAGTTCCTGGTCTCTCAAGTCCTGAACAAACCCAACTACCAGACGAGCCAACTGGACAGGGGCATGGGGTATCTTGGCCAGGACGATGGCATGTTCCTTGGCAAAACTGGGATAGTCAATCCAGTGATATAGGCATCGACGTTTTAGGGCATCGTGAACTTCACGGGTTCGGTTAGAGGTAATAATAACGTTGGGAACGTGTCGAGCCCTGACGGTGCCGATCTCCGGGATGGTGATTTGAAAATCTGAAAGCAATTCCAGCAGGAAGGCTTCAAATTCAGCATCGGCCCGATCCAGCTCGTCGATCAACAGAACACAGGGAGTGTCGGCTTGATCGTCGATGGCCTGCAAAAGCGGTCGCTTGAGCAAAAAGTCAGGACTAAAGAGATGAGAACGCAGACTCTGAGTATCAGCTTGGCCCGATGCTTCCTGCATTCGGATGTGTAACATCTGCTGCGTGTAATTCCATTCATATACTGCTGTGTTGACATCCAAGCCCTCATGGCACTGGAGACGGATCAAGGGTTGCCGGAGAATGCGAGCGAGGGTCTTTGCAACTTCGGTCTTGCCAACTCCCGCTTCTCCTTCCAGAAACAGCGGCTTCTGCAGTTTGAGGGAGAGATAGATGGCAACTGATAAGCTTCGTTCCGAAATGTATAATTCATCCGCCAACATACGTTGGATCTGGTCAACATTAATCTTGAGCAGTGAGGAATTCATGGGTGAAGGCCAGCCGAAGGAAGTCGAACGGCATTCTAACACAGACATCTCTTCCTGGGCTGGTTGTCCTGGTTTCGGGTATTCCAATGTAGAGACTCATAGGTGTAGAAGGTTATTTCTCTGCTGAAACAGGAGGACACCTACCTATTGCGTTATGAAACCTACCGGTTCTGAGTTTGGACGTTTGCCATTGCTGTGTAGTTCGCAGCAGAACATGCTATCCGAATTGCTTGTCTCCAGCCCTGGTGTCATCTATATAGTTGGCGGGTTCCTTCGCGATGCCTGCTTAGGGTACGGTCCAGGTAGTGATATCGATCTGGTAGTACCGAAGGTAACGAACAACCAATCTTATCTGACAATGGCCAAACGACGCGGATGGCAGGGCTTCCTACTTGACAAATCTCGCTCGTTCATTCGTTTACTGTCAGAGTCCAATTCACTTAACCGCGGTGCCGCGAGATTGACTATTGACTTGGTACCCCTGGCAGAGAATGGGATCGAGGCGGATTTGGCCAAGCGAGAATGTACGGCCAACGCCATGGCGTTACGAATCCTGGAGGTGGGTGATTGCTGGGTAGCCGGAACTTGGCTCGACCCCTTCGGTGGGCGCAAGGATCTGTCGGACCGGAAGCTAAGACCGGTAGCCCTGGACAATCTGCTTACCGATCCCTTACGTATGCTGCGCATGTTTCGACTGGGTCATACCCGCGACCTGATGTTAGAGGAGGAGGTGTTGCACTTCATCAAGTATCACTACCGGGAAATCAATAAGGTAAATCCCGTCCGGCTCCATGAGGAAGTTTGGCGCTTGCTGGCTTTCTGCTACCGTCCTGTCAGCCACGCCCTACAGCAACTTGCCGAATCGGGTCTCCTGGCACAGGTACTGCCTTACTTGCCGGGCCGAAGCACAGATAACAACCTTCGCCTTTCCCCATCTCAATTCCTTGCACTCATGGATCAGATCCAGGTTCTCTCTTGTCACAGGCCAACTGAAGCATCCTTCTGGTGGCTGCAGTACTCGGTAACCAAGTCTTTGACGGCTGAACTGCAAACTGCGGTAGAGGGGGCCCTCGTTGCCGGGATCAGCAGACGACAGTGGTGGATATTTCTAGGCTACATAGTGGGCAGGATCTTTGCCGGAGAACTTGGTGATACTGGTTCTCTCCTGGAAACCGAAAACTTTCAAGGGAAAGTTCACTTGGAACGGTACATGCAAGTAAGCGGGTTGAGCCGGATTCAAAATAGGCACTCCCAGGCTTTCCTGGCAGGCTGTCGATTGCTACTGATTCATATAGTTCGGCAGGAATCTGAACTTATCGACCGCAAGTTTTTGCACCGATTAATTATGCAAGTTGGCTGGACGAAGGAAATCTCTGTGTTAATTGACATAATCTCGATCTTGGACGCGGTGGCGGACTTCGTTTCATTGAAGGGATCTGGAACCAATGACCGTTTTCCGGAGATATGCCAGGGAATCCTGGATGTGCTGTCCGAGACTGGCTTGGGAAGACCGGTGCCCCTTGTGTCCGGAACCGATTTGCAACGTTGGTTTGGCTTGCCACCAGGTCCCCAGATTGGTCGTCTGCTGAACATTCTGCTGGAAGCGCAGGCTGAACAGGTTGTTTCTACACCTGACGAGGCACGACGTTTTATCGAAGAAACATTGTAGAATTGCTTGTAGGGATATTCCGTTTCCCCATTGTTCGAGCGTTTAGTCCGTCCTCAAGTGGCACAAGGAAATCCATGGGGCTAATTCCGGTCCTGCTTATTGTCGTCAGCATAGTGTTACTGACAGCCTTTTATGTGGCGGCGGAGATTTCCATTGCCGGTTCGCGTCGCTCTCGCATTCAGCAATTGCATGAGGAAGGGAATGACTTGGCGGGGTTGGTGGCTGGCATTATCAACTCCCCTAGCCGTCTGAGTAATTACATTGCTACCTGTCAGATCAGTATCACGATTTGCAGCATCGTATTGGGCTTTGTAGGACAGGGGTCTCTGGCCGATCGACTCGAACCCATAGTGTTGCGGTTAGGAGGTAATCCTACGGCGGCCTCATCACTATCCGTAATCTTCGTGCTTCTGGCTCTTTCCTTGGCCCAGGTTTTCTTTGGCGAGCTGATTCCCAAGAATATTGGAATTCGCATTCCCGAGCAACTCGCCATGGGCACCGTACGCCCCCTCATCGCCTACTATGCGCTTTTCAAGCCGTTTCTGACCGTCTTCAATTTCTTTAATTCTGCGATCCTCCGCCTGTTGGGTTTCAAAGTAACCCACGAACACGACTTGGTTCTTACCCAGGAAGAAATCCGGCGCATTGCCCGCGAAAGTGGGGCAGAAGACGAGGACGAGGAAGAGGAACTGCAATGGATTGAGAGTACGTTCAGTATCGACGAAAGACCTATTCGGGATTTCATGACCCCTCGTTCCGCGATCTTCGCCGCGCCTGATTCACTCTCGGTGGTCCAGTGGACCCAACTCCTGATCAACTCCCCTTATTCCCGTATGCCGCTTTTCAGAGAGTCGCTGGATCACATGACGGGAACCGTACATCTGCTCGATCTGCTTTGCCATGTTGAAGGGGAAGACACCAAGAATGGCCTGATACATCCCCTACCTTCCTTATCAGCGGATACAACGGTTGAGGAAGGACTGCGCACGATGCAGCAAGAAAAGAGGCATCTGGTCCGCATGACGGACGCTCATGATGTCACGGTCGGTATCGCCACGCTGGAAGAAATCGTTGAGGTCGTGGTAGGGGAAATTGAAGATGAATTTGATGCCGAAGTCTCGGCCTTCCATTTTCTGGATCAAGAATGGCTCTGGATTGATGCCAGGGTACCGACAAGAAGATTGGCGCAATTCCTGGATCTGCCTGCCCGGCAAGTACAACGCCAAATAGCCCTTTTGCAGCAACCTCACCGCACCAGGGTTGGAATCCCCGCTTCAACGGGTTCTGACCAGCGAAAACTCCTAGTGCATGAACGGAGGGGCAGACAGGTTACGGCTTACAAGGTGCAAGTGGATTCCCTATTGCTTGACCGCATTCAATATCTGCGACTCCCCTGATGGAATTCCTGGTACCTACGGCCCTGATCTGTCTCTTCGTGGCAGCCAACGGATTGTTTGTGGCTGCGGAATTCTCTGTCATGTTGACTCCCTATCCTCGTATTACCAGCCGCATGGAGGAAGGGCATAGGCAGGCCAGCTATGTCCTTGAGGTGCTGCGAGATACCAATCGCAGAAATGATTTCATTGCCACAGCCCAGATTGGTATCACGGTCGCCAGCTTGGGCTTAGGTATGTATGCTGAGGAAAAGGTGGCTCATTGGCTTCAGGAGGTGATGCATGGATGGGCCTCTTTGCCAGTGAGAACCGTGGATTCCCTGGCCCTGATAGTATCAGTCACTGTTCTTTCGTTCCTGCATGTTGTGGTGGGGGAAATGGTACCGCAGTCCATGGCGGTGCAGATCCCTGAAGGTGTTGTCCTGCGCGTGGCAGGGATCATGCGGGTCTGTGAGATAGTCCTCAAACCTTTCGTGAAATTCCTGAATGGTTCGGGCAATTTCGTGATGCGTTTGGTAGGAGTCCCCGTCGATCAAGTTTCCAGCAGAACTTACTCCAAAGAGGAGATCCTCATTCTCATTCAGGAAAGTTATAAAGGGGGAGAGATCGAAGAAGAGGAGTTTGTCTTCCTGGAAAACATTGGGGATTTCGAAGATCGTACGGTAGGACAGGTGATGACTCCCCGCATCCAGGTGGTTGGTTTACAGGTAGACACCTCGCTGGAGGACGTCTGGGCCACGATACGGGAGGCCCGGAAGTCCCGGTATCCGGTATACGGCGAAGACCTTGACGACATCCGGGGCGTCGTCTACTACAAGACCTTGGCCCGCAGAAGCCAAGCCGACTCGTTCCGGCTAGAAGACTCTGCAGACGCCGTCCTTTATGTACCCGCGACCCTGTCCTTGCGCCAAATGCTACAGCGGTTCCGGCGCCGGAAGACCTCCATCGCCATTGTGCAGGATGAATTTCAGAGTACCCATGGCCTGGTGACTATGGAGGATCTCCTGGAGGATATCTTCGGCGAAATCCAGGACGAAAGTGACAGGGAACCGCCTCTGTTGGAGGAACTGGGGGGCAACCATATCAGGGTACGAGGTGATATGTTGCTTGAGGAATTGCAACAGCACTACAACTTGGTACTGGATATGACTGAAGTGGATACGGTAGGGGGCTGGATTATGGCTCATCTTGACCGTATCCCCGAAGTGGGGGACGAAGACACAGTGGGGCAGGTAAGATTTAGGGTGTTGCAGGTCCAAAACAGGGCAGTTGGCCGGGTGGAACTGGAGTGGCCCCAGTCACCCCCGGCCTGAGGGTTCCTGACCAGTCATCAGCTTATAAGGCGCCTGTGATGGTATATTGGACTGGCAGCCTGCATCCCTTATTCTTTGGTTAGACGGCATGGACAGAAAATCCAAGCCGTCCCGTAAGCATGGAGCCCTGGGCCCAACATGACTTCGGAAGAAAGATTGCCGTTTCTGTACAAAATGATATATGGGACCGGTGAATGGAATTCGGCCATCGCCGGTACTACGCGCTCGCTGTTTCTGAATTATTTTCTGGTGAGTGTAGTGGGTCTGGTCCCGACCACGGTGGGCCTTATCCTGCTTCTGGGGCGTATTTGGGATGCCATCAATGATCCTCTGGTGGGGGTCATCAGTGATCGTTTGAGTACTCGTTGGGGACGGCGACGGCCCATGATGCTGATAGCCGCGTTGCCTTTGGGGATTCTCTTTGCCCTGTTGTGGTACCGTCCCCCCATGGCCGGTCACGCCACTTTGTTCGTGTATTTCGTCGTCGTGAGTTTGGCTTTGGATACGGTCTATACCGTTTTCTCGGTGCCACATACAGCGCTGGTGGCTGAAATCACGCAGGATTACAGTCACCGCATCTCCATTGTGGCCTGGCGCAATGCCTTCTTCCTGCTCGGGGCTTTGGTCACAGCTGCCATGTTCAAGTGGCTGGCCGAAGACCTCACGCAGGTTTGGGGTTGGGCTGGTGATCATCTGCAGGGCTACATGATTACCGGCTGGATATTCGGTGTGTCTTTGATGATCGCGCCTGTCCTCATCTTCTGGCAAGTCCGCGAGCCCACCCATATCCCCATTCCGGAACAGCTCAATCATTTCACGGCTTTCCGGGCTGTCTTCCGTAACCAGCCTTTCCGTATCTTGTCGACCGCTTACTTCCTGGCCTTTACCGGCTTGGAATTCGTGGTTGTCACTTTTGTTTGGTACCTGCAGTTCGTATTGCAGACGCCCGATGGCCAGGACAACTATCTGACGGGTCTGTTGCTGTTGTCGGCTTTGGTGACCATGCCGTTGGTCAACTGGCTGATAACCCGCCTGGGCAAACGCAAGGCCTATTTCGTTATCGGTGCGACATGGATCATATCCATTCCCATTGCCGCTGTCTTCCCGTCCGGAGCGATACCGGCCTTCCTGCCTTATTGCGTTTGGCTGGGTTTCATCTACGGGGCCGGGATTACCGTGCCTTGGGCCATGTTGCCCGATGTCATGGAATACGACGAGTTGTACACGGGGGAACGCAGAGAAGGAATCTTTACCGCCTATATGACATTTTTCCGCAAATTGGGTGCTGCCTTGGCGGCGTTTGTGGTCAACCTGATTCTGGCTCTGGCCGGTATCATTGAAGGGACGGCTGGTACCGACATTGTCCAGCCTGATTCCGTCGTGGTGGCCCTGCGATTCATTATCGGCGTACTGCCTCCCTTGATGGTGGTAGCGTCGCTCATAGTCATCCGCAAGTATCCGATTACGCGGACATATCATGAACAGCTCAAGGCCCAATTGCAAGGGCGGCCATCTGGCTGATGCCCATGTGTCCGCCAGTGTTTTGTAAGTCATGTGGTCCAGGGATGCCAGTACCTTGAACAGCGAGCCCACGTCACTTTACGGTCTACACGACTCCGGTGGGGAACAGTTGTTTCTGGATGCGGGAGTACAGGGCTGGATCGTATTCAACGAATACATCGGTCTGGACCGGGCTGATAACTCAGGGGTTGATTACAGTGCATGGTCGGATCGGGGCTTCGGGGTCATTGTCAAGTTGCAACATGCCTTCAACCCAGGTGGCACTTTGCCCGAACCCATTAAGTATGAACAGTTTGCGGAACGATGTGCTCGTTTTGTTTCTGTTTCTGAAGGATGTCGGATCTGGGTGATCGGCAATGAAATGAATTATTGGCCCTCCAGGCCAGGTGCGTACGCCAAGACCTATGTGCCCCTGTTGGCCGACATTGAGGATCCTGCGGAGATGCAGGCGATTTTGCGGTCCCTGCCTGAGCGATTCGAAGCCCTCCATCGTTCTTCTCATTCCTCCAACACGGTAGCAAGGGGAAACGCCATCACACCAGATCGGTATTCAGCTTGCTACCAGAAATGCCGACAAGCGATACTGGATGTACAGGCAGATGGTAAGGTCCTGGTAGGGGCAGTTACGCCGTGGAACACACAGACGCGGTATGCAGGTAACGAGGAAGGAGACTGGGTCACCTATCTCAAGGACATTCTGTTGCGTCTGGGTCCCCATGGATGTGATGGCATTGCTTTGCATGCTTTTACCGTAGAAGCCGATCCGCAAGCCGTTACCCGGGATGAATGGCTAACAGGAAATTTCCAGAATCGGCGAAGAGGATTCCGGACCTACCAGGACTTCATGCTGGGTATCCCTTACCATATGCGGCATTTACCCATTTACCTGGTGGAATGTGATCAGTTTGAGGGATGGCCAGACCATTCTTCCGGCTGGGTGCAGCGTGTCTATGCCGAAATCGATGAATGGAATCAGCGCGAAGGGAATCAGCAGATACGGGCTCTGGCTTTATATCGCTGGGCGCAGAGTCCAGGAGACCGCTGGCGCCTGTCAGAACGGCCGGGGGTAGTGCAGGACCTGAAGCAGGCGTTGCAGCACCAGTACCAGTGGAATCCCTCCCGGGTACCCCTAACTGATCCCGACAACCCAGAGAAACGCACATCCTTGGTGCCAGGAATGGTTGTGCAGACACTCGGAATCTTGAATTTGCGAGCTATACCAGGGTACGTCGGGGTTTCTGCTGACCACCTTGTGGCCAAGTTGCCGCTGAATCAGCAGTGCCTCTTGGCCGACGGACCTGTCCTCATGGATAGTCTCATTTGGTGGAGGGTACATACCACAGATGCTGAACAACAACCAATTGAAGGGTGGGTTACCCAGGCTGGGGTAGATGGTAGGCCTCACCTGGAAAGAATCATGGGGGCCCCAGATCTCAGTGAACCCTTTGAACCTGCCCCCATCCTGGATGACGATTCGATGGCCCCCGGCACCTATTTCCTATTATTGCAGGATGTCCAGTTGCGCCATACTCCGGGTACTCAGGCCAAGGATACCAGTGACATTGTACGGGATATTCCGGCTGATACGCCTGGCCTGGTCCTGGAAGGCCCCCAATTCGTGGAGGATGGTATCTGGTGGCGGGTGCGTTGCGCATTTCCTCCCAACAGTCAGACCCATGGCTGGCTACAGGAAGTAGTCGAAGCAGATCAAAGGAACTTGCAGGTCATTGCTATGCCGGGCACACCACCTCTGCCCACCCCCAACTTCCAGAAGGGGGACACTGTTTATGCTTTGCGCCAAGTTTTTCTGCGCCGACTACCCGGACTCGAATCCACCGCACCTGATGCCATCGTAATGCAATTGGCAGCAGGTCTATCCATGACCATCGAGGCAGGACCCAAATATGAGGACAAACTCATCTGGTGGCAGGTGGTAACCCTGAACGATACGGAGCCAGTGCTACGGGGTTGGGTGGCAGAATCAACGACCACAGGCTACGATCTGGTGGGCAAGGAATCTCCGCAGTTGCCGGAACTCGATCAACATCCATTCCAACCCAGCAACGATGTTTACGTAGTTGCTGAGAGTGAAATTCGTCGTACGCCAGGCTTGGAACAGAAAGCTGGGTATGACGTGCTGGGGAAGGTGGCAAGAAATACATTGTGCAGAATTCTGGGTGGACCTCAGGATGTATCTAATCTGATGTGGTGGCAAGTCACCACCACATCGCTTACAAAGGAAAGAATCTGGGGTTGGATATCACTCACCAATGCGGATGGCGCCTTACAGTTGGCCGAGGACCCGTTGCCAGTTCAGATTGCACCTGTTCCCGCGAGGGAACCTACAACTCGGGAACGCGACATTTTCGCCGTGGATGATACTCTCATGAATGTGTCTCCCGATCTCATTCGCGTTCGCGTCAGTCCTGGCAATGTGGGCAAGCCCTCGGAAGACATCTTGGCACGCGTACCGCGGCGAAGCGTCTTGCAAATTCAAGGTGGACCGCAAATGGTGGATGGCCTCCGCTGGTGGCAAGTCTTGATTCGTTTTCCCGAGACCCCCCAACCGGAGGGTTGGGTGGCCGATAGCACTCGGGGTGGCATTCGTGTGCTTGTTTATGATTTCTTGGCAGACCACATTCACGTCGCCAAACCCTTTGCCGGTTTCTTTCCCCTCTCACAGGCTTGGGGCAGCAATCCTGATTACTATCAACGCTTTCACTACGATGGCGTTAAGCTAAAAGGACACAACGGATTCGATTTTGCCATGCCTGAAGGTACCCCACTTCTGGCCACAGATGCAGGCAAGGTGCATCGCGTGGGTTTCAATGCCGGCGGATTGGGAAAGTATGTCCTGCTGGAACATGCGTGGGGTGAATCAGTTTATGCCCACATGAATGAAATCCCGGTCGCTGTGGGGGATATACTTCCTCGAGGAGGACACCTGGGTCTTTCGGGCAATACGGGTGGCAGCACAGGACCTCATCTCCACTTTGGTATAAGGATAGTGCCCTATCGAAGGAGCGACGGTTGGGGAGGATACTGCAATCCGGCCCCTTTCATGAATGTCGATGAGATTTTCCGAGAGAGGCCTGTGCCAATGCCACCGTCCCCCATTGGAGACGAGCAGGACACCTTGCCCTGAATTTGGGACAAGAGTGGTATGACCCCTCCCCCTCTTGTACAACTGGCGGTTTCCAAGATTCACAAGTACGCTACCCGCGAGAGTGGCGATACAGTTGAAATCGTGGAACGGCCTCACGGCGGCCTTAGCGCCGTGCTGGCCGATGGCCAACGCAGTGGCAAGAGTGCCAAGACGATCAGCAATTTGGTTGTACGCAAGGCTATATCCCTTTTGGCTGAGGGGGTCCGTGACGGAGCCGTTGCTCGGGCTACCCACGACTATCTGAGAACGTATCGCCGAGGCCAGGTGAGCGCTGAATTGCAAATAGTAAGCCTGGATTTGGACTCCTATACATTGCTGATTAGTCGCAACTGCCGCTGCCCAGCCTGGCTTCGCACAGCTAACGATGTGGTCCTGCTAAATGAAGTCAGTCAACCAATAGGGATACACCGCAATACCCGACCCGCCATTTCCGAATTTCTCATTGAATTAGGCATCACGGTGGTTGTAGCCTCCGATGGCATATGGCAGGCTGGTCGTTCTTCCACCAACAAAATGAATTTACCGAAACTGGTTCTGGATTATGACCCCGATCAGCATTTGTCGGCTGAGGAGTTGTCACACCATATTCTCCAGGTAGCGCTTGACCTCGACAACGGACGAGCGCAGGACGATCTAACTGTGGTTGTGATCAAGACAGTTCCCCGGGGCCAGAGATCCGAGGCGCGATACATGACCATTGATTTCCCTATTGCCTAGGTGTTCGATATTCCGTCTTGTACGCTTTTCGCTCCAAACCATGAAGGCCTCCGGAACCTTACTCAAAGTCGTGGGATTCAGCGCTGCCGGCAAGAGCACGTTGGTGGCTGCCCTGAGAAAGCGGGGTTACAATGCCCGGGCTGCCAGCCAGGAGCATAGCCAGATTCCGGACATGTGGCGCAAACTACATCCACCTGACATACTTATATTCCTTTCCCTTGAGCTTGAGCAACAAGGGATCAGAAGACCAGATGTCAGCTGGTCGCGGGGCTGGTACACGACAGAGCAATGTCGCCTGCAACACGCCCGGATACACGCAGACCTGTACATAGACACCAGCAATCTGTCGTCCGATCAGGTTCTCTGGCAGGTAATGGAGCATCTGTCGCAACTTGGGATCGAACCCGGTGCGCCCCTGCCCCCCAATCCTCCCACTGGCGGATTCATTGCCTGATCCGGCCACAAAGCAACTGAACTGCTCCATGACCCAGCTGACTGAAACTGGCCTTGGTAGTCCGTTCGCAAGGAAGTTCCCATCTGGGCACTCGGCCACTATTGGACTCAGACTCATTGGTGTGATTTCTAATAGGTCATACCATTGAATGTGTCCTGTACACTGTGTTATCATCAGATGCAGGCAGATCGCTGTCCTGTGTTGCCGGGAGCTTCCCTGGTGCGCTGGGCAACGTCAAGCAGAAACTTGCATTAGGGTTTGGGTCGAGGCCTGAGGCTCATGGACATGGCAGGAGGGATTGAGTCAAATGACTGAAAAGAGCTTAAGCAACGGGCATATGAGTCCCAATGGCCGCATGACAGGTGCAAACGGCGCAGGACCAACCTTTCCCTATCCCGGTATTGCCACGACATCCGATGGCGCGGGAGTAGTGACATGGGTAGAAACCCATATCACGCAAGGTGCCTGCGCGTATCCAATCACCCCTACTACAACAATGGGCGGTGGATATGGGGCTGCCGTGGCCAACGGTGCCACAAATATATGGGGTGACAGGCTGATGTTCCTCGAACCCGAGTCCGAACATAGCGCAGCAACGGCCTGCGAGGGATTCGCAGTGGCTGGTGGCCGCATCAGCAATTTCACCTCTGGCCAAGGCTTGGTTCTCATGAAGGAGGTGCTATACACAATCAGTGGCAAGCGTTTGCCTGTGGTATTCCATATTGGTTCACGGGCCATTACACGTCAAGGGCTGAACGTGCATGCCGGCCACGATGATGTCATGTGCGTGGCTGATTGTGGTTGGGGCATTCTCTTTGCCAAGAATGCCCAGGATGCTGGTGACCTGGCTCTAATCAGTCGTCGTATTGCCGAGGAAACCAATACGCCTTTCCTGAATGTACAAGATGGATTTCTGACAACCCATACCGTGGAAGATGTGCTCTTGCTGGAACCGGAACTGATGGAGAAATTTGTCGGGCCTCCCAGCAACAAAATTCCGAACCTGTTTGATCCCATGAATCCCGTTATGACGGGCGTGGTTCAGAATCAGGACAGCTATATGAAGGGCATCGTAGCCCAGCGTTACTATTACGACCAGGTACCGGAGGCCGTGGCACAGGCCTTTGCCGAATTCTATGAATATACAGGGCGCCGATACGAATTTATCGAACAGTACCGCATGGAAGATGCCGAATATGCCATTGTAGGCATTGGCTGTTATATCGAAACCGCCCGGGCGGCCATTGATTACCTGCGGGATACCTTTGGTATCAAGCTGGGCATCGTGCATGTGACGTGTTACCGTCCTTTCCCGAGCGTACAGATGGTTGAGGCCCTGAAAGGATTGAAAGCCTTCAGTGTCATTGAACGGATGGACGATGCCCTGGCACCCAACAATCCCCTGACCAACGACATCAAGGCGGCTTTCAGCGATGCCCTGATGGGCCATCCCGACTACCCTGCAATTTCGCAGATGCCGAAGATATTCAGCGGCATAGCCGGTTTGGGCAGTCGCGATGTCCGGCCCGCCGATTTTGCAGCGCTGGTCCGCAATATGCTGGAAGAAAACCAGTATTTCTTCGCCTTGGGTATCGAAAGTGATCACACCTTGCCCCCAGAGGAGGATCCCGACCTGCGGCCCCCTGGCGCCTTTTCCATGCGAGGGCATTCAGTAGGTGGATTTGGTTCTGTCACAACCAACAAAGTGATTGCCACGATCGCCGGGGATGTTTTTGGGAAAAAGGTACAGGCTTACCCCAAGTACGGGTCCGAGAAAAAGGGACTGCCTACGACCTATTATCTTACCGTCGCCGATGAGCCCATTTTGACCCACTGCGAATTGAATCATGTGGACTTTGTGCCCATGAACGATGTCAATGCCTTTGTTACCAGTAATCCCTTGAGCGGGATTCTGGAGGGAGGGGCTATTTTCGTGCAGACGTCCAAGACCGATCCCGTAGAGATTTGGGCTGATATCCCCCCCAAGTCCCAGGATGTGATCCGGACCAAGCATATCCGGGTCTTCGCGGCCGATGCCGCCCTGATTGCGCGGGAAGAAGCGCCTATACCCGATTTATCGGTGCGTATGCAGGGTATCGTCCTGCTGGGGATCTTCCTGAAGATCACCCCGTTTGCCGACGAAGCCAATATCACGTACTCCGGCGTCATGGAGAGAGCGGAGAGTGCCTTGCGCAAGTATTTCGGTAAGAGAGGCGAGAAAGTCGTACAGGCTAATCTGAGGGCGGTACAGCGGGGTTACGATTCAGTGATTGCATTGTCCGATGACGTCAAGGCGATGGAGATTGCCGCACCGAAGTTTGATCCCGGCGCGGTCATAGAACTGTTCGCATAGGTACCGTGGGCTTCAGTGAATCCATATCATCATATTCTGTGCAAACGCACATAGGAGACAGTGATGGGTGTTACCACCGATTTGGTTGACATTACTTCGATTAGCAAGAGCCAGAATGGCACAACGGAGGGTTTTGACACCACGATTGTGGATGTTAATGATTTCTTCGACCGTATTGTGGCTGGCTATAACGAGGGTACGGGTGAAAAGGAGCTGCCCGCTGATGTAGGGGTGGCTCGTTCCGTGATTCCTGCAGGAACGGGAGTCGCACGGGACTTCAGTTATATTGCACCGGAAATTCCGGAATATATTGAAGGCAACTGTACAGGCTGTATGAGCTGTGTCAACCAATGTCCTGACACGGCCATCTTGGGCAAAGTGGTCAAAGTTGATGCGCTTGATCAGGCCCTGGGCGAAATTGGGGATGACGCAGAACGGGATTTCATGTCGAATCAGTTTGCGGAGACCAACAAATTCTTCAAGGTGCCAGCCAAGCGCAAGAAGGATCCGGGCAAGTTCGGGATTTTCATCGATCCGACCAAATGCAAGGGCTGTGCCGAATGCGTTGAGGCCTGTGCCGACCTAGGCTACAACGCCCTCAAGATGATCCAGAAGGGCGACAAGACCGTGCCCATTTATCAGAAGAGCATTGACTTCTTCCGCAAGCTGCCCCCTACGCCCGAGGAATTCATCAACGAACGGGTGGCGGTCGATATGATGTTGGCAGAACAGAGCATGCTCTATGTGGGGGGCGCTGGCTCCTGTGCCGGCTGTGGGGAGGCGACGGTCATCCGCATGTGGCTTTCGGCCCTGGGCTATGTCTATGGAGCCGAAAACATCGGCATTGCCGCCAGTACGGGGTGCAACACCGTTTACGGCAGTACCTATCCCTACAATCCCTACATTGTGCCCTGGAGCAACTCCCTCTTTGAGAACGGACCAGCGTTCGCGATGGGTATCCGCATGCGCTGGGACCAGCAAGGTTGGGAAAACAAGCAGCTGTGGGTCATGGGAGGCGATGGCGCTATGCTGGACATCGGCTTCCAGTCCCTGAGTCGCATGCTGGCCAGTGGCATGAACATCAAGGTCCTGATTCTGGATACACAGGTTTACTCCAATACGGGTGGCCAGACCAGTACGGGATCCTATACTGGCCAGGACTCCAAGATGTATGCCTTTGGCAAAGTCAAGCCGGGCAAGACGGAAATGCGGAAGGAGATTGGCCGCATTGCCATGATGCACCCGAACACGTATGTGGCCCAGACGGTGCAGTCCATTCCCAACCATTTCTACAAATGCATTTTGGAAGCTGCAGCCTTTGAAGGACCAGCGGTAATCAACACCTTTACTACGTGCCAGCCCGAACACGGTGTGGCGGATGACATGGCCCGGCACCAGGCCAAACTGGCGGTCGAAAGTCGTGCCTTCCCGGTCTTCATCTACAATCCCGACAAGGGCGAGACTATCAAGGAACGGCTCAGCCTGCAGGGCAATCCTGCCGCCAAGGAAGACTGGTACGTTGTACCCAAGACCGGAGAGAAGATCGATTTCATCAGTTTCGCCCGTACCGAAGGTCGCTTTGCCAAACAGTTTGATCGTGAGGGGAATCCCTCCGAGACATTGTTGCGTTCCCAGGAGGATCGACTGGCAAACTGGCACATGCTCCAGGAAATGGCGGGTATTCGGGGCTAAGCGGGTATTGCTTTCTCTGGACTTCCCAGCTTTGGCGAGGTGGTGGTCTGAGGAGAAGAAATCAAGGTCGGTCTCGCGGAGCATTCCTGGAACCCTTGAGACCGGGAAAATTTAGATAAACGACGGAGTTGCTCTGGTTAGTGAGGTGAAGATAACCAAAGCAACTCCTCTTTTTTGTCCGCTGGGCGTCTCCAAATTACAACACCAGAAGGCATGAAATGACATTGCCTACGGATAAACCTCTTCGCCCCTTTGACTGCCGAAGGTATCGGGGTCCAGTTCGGCTGTTTGTTGACCGTAAAGTCAGGAAGGCTTGGTGGTGACTAAGACCCTGTCCTGTAAGGGGTTTGCCCTGGATTCATACCTTCGCAACTTGCGTCTAAGCCACCTAGTCAGTTGTGACAGAATTCAGTTGATGGTCTGGGCTCTGAACCGGTTGCTGTACGCAGCCAAACTGTTGCCGACTCGACAGGTGTATGGCTTACCCTTTCAATCCGGTGAGAGCGATCCCACGGACGAAGTATCTCTGGGCCGAAAAGAAGAACAGGATCATGGGTATTGTAGCGATCGTGACACCGGCCATCATGGGACCCCAATCTGTGGTGAAGCGCTGTTGGAATACGGTCAGCCCGAGCTGAACCGTCCGATAACGATCATCAGAGATGAGGACGAGAGGCCATATGAAGTCATTCCAATAGGCCTGGAAGGTGAAAATCGACAACGTGGCTAGTGCAGGTTTGGTCAAGGGAACCACAATTCGCAGGAATATACCGAATTCACCACCACCATCGATGCGGGCAGCATCCGACAGATCATTGGGAATCGTTCGAAAGAATTGACGTAGCAGAAATACGCCAAAGGCGCCACCAGCCCCTGGCACGATCAAACCGGCAAATGTGTTTATCAATCCGTGCCCTCCTCGTCCCAGCCAATCGTTTCCGCCCATGAAGGGCATGTTCTTGATGACGATGAACGAAGGAATGAGGGTAATGATGGCGGGAATCATCTGAGAGCCTAGGACAAGCCAAAAGATAGCTTCGCGTCCCTGAAAATACAGTTTGGCAAAGGCGTAGGCTGCCATGGCACATACAGCAAGAGTCAGCACAGTACCAATCGACGTAACAAAAAGGCTGTTAACAAAATAACGAGAAAATCGGGCGGCTTCCCATGCCTGTGTATAGTTGGCGACAAACCAGGTGGTGGGAATGAGGCGCGGGGGAAAGATGAACAGTTCCTCTTTTGGTTTGAGCGAAGAGGAAACCATCCACAGAAAAGGGAATAACGTGATCACGCTGATGGTAAGAGCACAAACGTGAATTGCGACCACGGCCAGTAATTCGCGCATGCGAACCGCCCTTGAAACCGGCCTGACCCCGAAAGTGCCACCCCAAGTGGCCGGATTGCCTCCCATTTCCCTAATACTCAATGCTTCTCCCAAACAGCCGGTTGTTCAAGATCGAGATCATGAGGATGACCAAGAACAGCAAGAAGGACATAGCCGAGGCAAAACCCAGACGAAAGAAGCGAAAGGCATTGGTCCAGATCTGATGGGTTACGGTTGTAGTGGCGTTAAGGGGTCCTCCACCGGTCATGACGAAGATCTGGGAAAACACCTGCAGGGCTGAAATGCAACTAATGATTACCACAAACAGCGTCACTGGTGCGAGGAGAGGGAGGGTTATGTGGTGAAATTGTTGCCACTTTTCAGCACCGTCAATTTGTGCGGCTTCATAAAGGCTCTCAGGGATTCCCTGTAGTCCGGCGAGATAAATCACCATACTCCAGCCGGCCCCCTGCCATACTGTCATCAAGATGATGGAAGGCATGGCAAGCCGGATGTCCGAGAGCCATGTCAATCTGGGCAGGCCAAGCCTCTGCAGCACCAGATTGAGCAGTCCCGACTGCGGGTGATAGAGCCAAAGCCAAATCATGGAGGCGGCGACCAGAGAAGTGACAACGGGCAGATAGTATACAGTGCGCCATACGGACTTGGCCTTGAGAATACGCGCATTGACGAGCAGAGCCAGGCCCAACCCGGTTGTCATTTCAAATCCTACTTGGCCCACTGTGAAATATAGGGTGTTGACTACTGACTTCCAAAAGAGTCGGGTAGAGGCTTCCGTTCCCGTGAGTATGTCCTTGTAGTGAGCCAACCCGACCCAAATCGGTCGACTCAGACCATCATAGTCTGTCAGGCTCAGTACCAACGATGCCAATACCGGTCCCGCCCTAAACGCAACAAACAGGAGCAGGAAGGGAGCCAGAAAAACCGCCGCCATGACGGCACTATGGGATCGCCTGTGGGCTCCGGATAGTCTAAGGATGTTCATGCCCTTAACATTCAGGGCTAACCCCTATCCGTAAGAGGAAACAATCCGTGTTTCCGGATTTCGGATTGCCTGCCACTAACAATAAGAGGCTTGAAGTATCTCTGCCTATAAGGAAATACTGCCATGTTGGTTTTGAGCTCTCCGGTGATGATGTGCAAAGAGGACAGAGCCTTGAAAAACTGCAGGAGATGCTCGAAGCAAGTCCTGCCTTGCCTAATCTTGGTTGTGGTCCCAAGAAAATTGGCCTAGGGGTAACGGTACGCTACAAGACAGGACTAGTAATGATATCTTGGACCTTCCTCTGCGAACTGCTCTGGACCCTTCTTCCCGCTTTTCTGCGTATTTCATAGCAGTTGCAGGAGATAGCCGTACCGCTAAGGCCCAGCTATCTCCTTATACACCTCTATCCGGTATCCACCAACAGTTTCGCTCCTTATTGTGGGGGGAACCCCAAAGATTCGTCAGCCACCGAGGTGGCGCTCAATGATCTGATTGGATTCGGCCACGGCTACGTCCAACGCCTCTTGAGGGGTGGCTTGCCCCAGCAAGGCTTTGGCGATGGCTTCGTCCATACGTTCTATGATTTCCAAGGTGAAGGGCACTGCCGGTGTCGTATGAGAACCGGGTGCCGCCATGACTTCCTCGGCCAGAATCAGATGCAAAGGCGTGATATGGGAAGCTTGGGCAATGATGGATTGGCGCGGTGGCAAACCACCTGTGGCTTCGTGGTAGCGCCTGAAATTGTTATCGTCGAGTACCAGGTGACTCAGTAGAGCCCATGCAAGATCAGTCTGGTCACCCGCCGACAGGAAAAAGGTGTTGGCATACCACAAAGAAGCCTTCTGTTTCTGGTTCATAATGGTGATACCTACGTTGTCCCACACATCGGGCGCATAATTCTGGATGTTCTGTAGTGTCCAATACCCGCCGTATGACATGGCCTTCGTCCCCGCGGCGATGTGGCCCAAGTCACCTACCGAAGGCATGTCTTCCAGTGGTCCAACTCTGTCCTCCCTCAGCAGACTCACCCAAAGATCCAGAGCCTCCACGGCTTCGGGAGAGTTGAACACCGCTTCATCGTTAGACTCATTGAGGATACTTCCTGCGTTCTGCCAAAGAAACGGTACATATTCCTGCATGGACCAAGGGCCGTGCCATGCATGGTACCCAGCTCTTTCAAATACATCACCGTCACGGATGGTTGTGGCAATGGCGGCGGCCCTGAAGTCATCCCAATTTTGCGGTCCCTCTTCCAAGTCGAGTCCAGCTTCGGCGATGAAATCCTTTCTGTAGAAGAGTCCACGGTTGTCCAGAACATAGGGCAAGGCCACCAGTTTGCCCCCGATGGAGGCGCCTTCCAAAATAGCCTTCTCGTAGAAATCCGCAATCAACGCATCGCCGTCAGGCGTTGCATCTACAAAGGGCTGCAATTCAATGATAATATCCCGTGCGTAGTACTTCGGCCCAAATTCGACGTTATCCGCCTGAAAGAGATCCGGTTGCAGTCCTCCGGCAAAGGCAGTCATGACTTTGGCATCCAATTCCCCCCAACCTGTCCAGTCAGCGGCCACAGTAAGGCCAGGATTGGCCTCTGCGAATTGAGGCAGCAGTTCGTCTTCATACAATTGGCGACTTGCTTCGTTCCAGTCCACTAGCAACAAAGAGATTTCCGCTGGTTCCTGGGCGGGTGGTGCCGTACCTGCATCTTCGGTTGCAGGCGGCCCCGGGGGAGCGCAAGCTATCGCCAAGGTGCCCGCTGTAGCCACAGCGGATACACGCAAGAAATCTCTTCTATTCAGTCTCTTGTTCAGCCTGTTCATGGTGGTGATCCTCCTCGGCAAAGAATCGTTGATGACTAATCCTGAAATATTCCGATTGACAGAGGTTGCTGGCCAGAAGGCCAGGAAACCCCGGCAAGGAAATAACGTGGAAAGAGAAAGTACGGATTAGCTTGGGCCTTTCAAGCCAGAGATTAAAGTGTAAGCCATGGTACTACAGGCGAGTACTTGTGACAAACGACTTCTGAGGGACTGCTCTCGGCTTAGCCGAAGGTAGGCGAGCTGAGTACGGTTTCAGCGATCGAAGCCGGTCGAATTCCTATGAAGTGAGGGTGATCAGAATAAACTGCCCCTCCAACGACTGAATGTTCCTAACCAGGAGGACGTAGGTAAAGCAACTTGACAGTTCAGAAATGAACTGGGTTTACTCCCATCTGAAAAGGGGATTCCCGAGCCCGAAGCGAACTTACTATGAAATAACGCAGAGATCTGCCAGAACGAACATAGAAAATGAAGAAGATTCAGGAGAGTGCTACCGACCGACAGGCATCCAATTGACCAGCTGTGATACGAGCAGCTATTGACGTACAGAAGGCTTTCCAGAAGTCTTGCGTAATGGGTTGGGACTACTTCAAGCAGTTCCGAGGAGATATGGATGGCAAACCCTGGGTTCGGTCAGAATCCTTATGGTGGCTCTGCTTCTCTGAAGGATCATTTCCAGGAAAAGTAGCCAGCTTGAAGGATCTCAATGGACCGCTCTATTTCTTCCTTGGCTTGTGAGGGGCTATTGGAGGAGAAAGGAAATCCAGATTTTCGTCCCTCTCGCATCAATTCAGTTCCACGGATAGTCCCGAGTAGTTGCCAGACAATACAGAAAGTATGAGGCGCTGGCAACCGAATTCAACATCAATACTGTCGAAGCACCAGCTACCGGATCCCGGGCTACACGGCAAATGCCAATGCCATTATTCTCTTTCTGGCTTGAAGAGCAGGGCGTCGAGATAATCAGTCAATGTGTCCAGAGAAGCGCACCTGTGAGCGATCTGCTCTTCCAGTTCGGCAAGGAGAGAGTTCAGGATGTCCCTGTGTTGTCGCAGAATCTTCCTGCATTGGGCCCGAATGTCGAATTCGCGTAGCAGATCAATAACAGCTTCAGAAATATCTTCCTCCTGATCCAGAGCGTACAAGGAACGCATTCTTGGTCCTGATTCATGATGGCTCATGGCGGTTACAATGGGAAAGCTCTTCTTGCGACGGGCAATGTCTTTGTAGGCCGTTTTGCCAGTCTGTGCACTGTTATCCCATATACCGGCTAGATCGTCCTGCATCTGGTAGACAAACCCCACTTGCTGGCCCGCTTGGCCGAACATTCGACGCGTTTCATTTGGACATCCGCTCAAGAGAGCACCGACTTCAAGACAGGTAGAAAACAGGGCCGCTGTCTTGCCTTTGACCATCTGAAAGTAGTCACTCAGGGTGACAAAATCAAAAGTCTCAAATCTGAGGTCCAGAAACTGACCTTCAGTCAGTTCAACACAAGTGCGCGTTAACATTGACACGGCTTCCAACACAACATCCGGTTCAAATCCGCTTCGGACCAGATCCTGCATGGCCTTGAAGGCGCAAGCCTGCATTCCATCACCAGTATTAATGGCCAAGCCATGTCCCCACACTTTCCATACGGTAGGGTAATGGCGACGAACTTCATCAAAATCCTCAATGTCGTCATGTATCAAGGAATAGTTGTGCAGGATTTCCACGCTGGCGGCTGCTGGAAGAACCTGCAACGCATCTACTCCCAGCGCATTGCAGACCAGCAAGACCAGCATGGGCCGCAGGCGTTTCCCAGCAGGACGTTGGGCCGAAGCGAACTCTTCGTTGACCCAACCCATGTGGTATTCCATCATCCCATAATGGGAATTCAGAGCGGGTTCAGGGCTGGCCAAATAGCTGCGCAGTGATGACTCGACAGGGGTGCGCCAATCTCGCAACAGGGACTGGTAACTACCGGCAGACGCAGAAGGGGTATGAGTCATGGTTCTTCATTCATGGAAACTCTCACTTCAGACCCGGCACAACGGCGCATATCGAAGAGCGGACACGGAACCGGAACCAGTACAAAACATCGTGATGGCTAACACTTCGCGTATGACGTCGATTTCCTCGATGACATCGGCAGTGGAATTCATGGCTAGCCTAAGAAAAGGACCGGCCATTCCCACCATATGGGCTCCCAAGGCCAAAGCCTTGGCTACATCAATTCCGGTGCGGATACCACCGCTCGCAATAAGACAGCAGGTGGCTGAACTGTCGTGTAAAGGCATGACTTGAGCCATCTCGGCAAGACACTGTGCTGTCGGCATACCCCATTCGCGGAATGAAGCGGCAACACGAAACTGCTTGGAATCTGAGGCCCTATGACTTTCTACTTCGGACCAGGAAGTGCCACCAGCACCAGCTACATCAATTCCCCACACTCCGGCCTCCAACAAGCGTTTGGCCATAGCACCGTCTATGCCCCAGCCTACTTCTTTTACGATGACAGGAACCTCTAAGGTTGCACAAAGGGACTCTAATTTGCTCAGCAAGCCTCGCCAATCCGTATTGCCCCCAGGCTGAACCGCCTCCTGGAGCGCATTGCAGTGGAAAATAAGGGCATCGGCTTCGATGGCTTCAACTGCTCCTTGGCATTCCTGCAAACCAAAACCATGATTGAGCTGAACGATTCCGATATTGGCCAACAAGGGAATATCTGGAGCAGTCTGCCGCAGGAACTTCCACTGCAATTTACCTCGTTGGTCTTCGATCATGATACGTTGGCTACCTACTCCCATGGCTATGCCACGTTCCTGGGCAGCTTCGGCCAAACGCCGATTGATGTGATTGGTGTGATCAGTACCACCGGTCATGGAACTGATGAGCAATGGGCAAACGAGCTTCCGTCCCAAGAACGTGACAGAAGTATCTATGGCTCCCAAGTCAAGTTCTGGCAGAGATACATGGCGGAAACGGAATCGTTCAAAGCCATTCTTAACCTGATTTGATTCCACGTCCTCTTGGAGATTGATGCGTATGTGATCGTTCTTGCGCTCTGCAATTTTCATTTGGGCACGCGCTCCCTGCAAGGAAAGGTAAATCCGCCTGGTACCCCTCGCATCGTGAGAAAAGGCCAGCTTTTCGCCGCAGCCTCGGGCGGGGATGCATCATTATTGACTCTGACTTTATCACCCATTAAAATTCGACCAACATTGAGGTGTCCACTGGAGTGAATACCTCGTCCCCATCAAAGAATCCGTTTTGCTCCAGGAGGAGGCGCCGTGAGTTCAACATTCGACCGAGTCAAGGACATTATCGTAGAGAATCTGGACGTTGATGGTGACATTGTAACTATGGACGCCAGCTTCCGCGATGACCTTAACGCCGACAGCCTGGATCTTGTGGAACTGATCATGGCCTTTGAGGAAGAATTCGAAAGTGAGATCAGTGATGAAGAGGCGCAGGGACTGCGGTCGGTGGGTGATGTAGTTTCCTACCTGGATTCCAGAGAATAGAACCAGGGCGGAATCCCCCAGTAGCTTTGGGACCTGAGCAGAGGTCAAGACGATTCTCCGCAAGTGTAGACCGACATTACAATCTTATGCTTCCTTCCTTGGTAATTCTGGCGGGAGGTGAAAGCAGACGGATGGGGCAACACAAAGGTCTGCTCCCCGTGCCCCATCACAATATACCGCTCTTGGCTTTTATAGTGGCCCGTGTCCGCACGAAAATTTCACTCGCACGGGTCGTGCTGGTGGCAAATGAACCAGTTGTGGCGCGGGCACTGCCAGAAGCCGCAGATGTGACGGTGGTAGCGGATCAGATATTAGGCCAAGGTCCGCTGCGAGGGCTGGCAACTGGACTTTCTCTGGCAACTGGATGGGCTATCGTGCTTGGGTGCGACATGCCTTTCGTGAATCCAGAAATCTTGCGCTATTTGATGGCATGCAAGGGGGTGTCCGATCGGAATGTAGCCTTAACCAGGCCACAAGCCGTCATACCTGTGGTCCAAGGCAAGGCCCAAACTCTGCATGCCTTATATCATGTTTCCTGTTTGCCTGCGATCGAGAAGGCCCTGGACAGGGGAGAAAGACGAATGACGTCCATCTGGCCTTCTATTCGTCTGCATACGGTATCGGGGGCAGAACTGGATCATCTGGACCCGCGAGGAGATTCCTTTCAGAACCTGAATACCCCAGAGGACTGGGAAGCAGCCCGGACCAAACTGATGCGATTACAGTCAGGCCTCTAGAGACCTGCGTTCTGCCAGACCGCATCCAGACTTGCAGCAGTCTCCTTGACCGCCTCTTCCGGCGTCAGCGAATGCAGACGCCTCTGGAAAGGTTCGACAGTACAGGGGCCGTCATAACTGATGGCATCAAGTTGCTGCAGAAAACTAACGCAATCGGTCACACCGGTGGCGCCAGGCAAGTCTCTCTCCAGGTCCATCTGTTCGTCAGGTCCCCGCCCGGCAATCGCATCATTCAGATGTACCAGGACGATTTCTTCCTGGCGCAGGAATTTGATGTCTTCCCTATGGGCATGGCAAGTAAACATATGGAAAATATCAACCAGCAAACCCATATTGGGCGTGCCAATAGCGGCACAGAGGCCCAGAACACCGTCCATGGTATGCAGGAAATGATACTTGAACTGATGCCGCAGTGTTTTGGGACCAATGAATTCGAGACCCAGGCGAATTCCGTGGTAATCCAGAATCTCGGCGATGGGTCGCAGACGTTCAACATGTAATGACCAATTGTCTTTAAAGTCCAAGAGATTGTCGCCAGGCATCACTACGGTCGTGGTACGGGTGTAACCCAATGCAACTGCCAACTCTGCCTGAGCAGGCAGATATTCCAGACAGGCTTCGAATTTGGCCTGCGTATCGCGAAAATTCAGGGGAAGGCTTACGAGTCCGGGCCGGAGGTTGTGCGATTCCAGCATCTGACCGAATGATTCAAGGTTGTTCTGATTCAGTTCAGGTCCTGCCAAATCTGCACCTTCAAACCCATGCCGGGATGCCAACGTGCAAACAGCCTCAAAAGGCAATCTATGTCCCAGGACACCGACATTCAGCGATTTATACATGTTTTCCCTCGCAAAAAATGGGCAGTGCGGCAAGCTTGCCAGTCTGCACGTTGTTTATCCTACTTGGATTCTGTCAGGGAATGAGAAATTTGCCGGCTAATTCTGGCATCTGGAAAGTCCAGTTCTCCTTTTTCCGTAGTCAGTTCAGAGTGTCTTTACGAGCCAGAAACACACCAAGGAAGATAGAATGAACCTGGAATTCCGTAAGTAGAGTGAGGGCTATAACACTCACTCTGCTTAATGTCTCTCTCTGGAATTCCTGATCAAGTCCGCCGCGATTTGCTATAGGCCAGAGGTCTTCCGCATGCCGGTGAATCTTTCGGGTTGAGACAATCTTACTTGACTAATTCTCACCTACTGAATTACGGAGCCGTTCTGCAGGACATCCAGAGATATGCTCCCAGGAACTGCATCGAATTGCCCTCTCTCAGTTCAGGGCCGGTACTGGATTACGGATATCGTGAAAAGGATCTAGGTCTCGCGCCTTCTCTTCCCGGAACTGGCGGGAGTAGAGATCGTAATAATACCCTCGGGCCTGGATCAATTCGGTGTGTGTACCCATTTCTGCAATACCACCCTGGCGAATTACCAGAATCCTGTCGGCCTGGCGAATGGTTGAAAGCCGGTGGGCGATCACAAAACTGGTACGATCCTTCAGGATTTCGGCCATCCCTTTCTGGATCAGGGCCTCTGTCAAAGTATCTACCGAACTAGTGGCCTCGTCCATGATGAAAATATCGGGATCCGCCAGGATAGCCCGGGCAATACTAATCAGTTGCCGCTGTCCTACCGACAGCGTAATGCCTTCTTCCCCCACCTGTGACTGGTACCCGTCCGGCAAGTCCTGGATGAATTCATAGGCTCCTGACAGCCGGGCAGCCTGGAGGATTTCTGCCTCGGACGCCTCAAGTCGGCCGTAACGGATGTTGTCAAGGACAGTACCGGCAAACAGGTGTGGTACCTGGAGAACCATGCCTATGCGTGACTGAATGGATTTCTGGGTGAGGGTTTTCAGGTTTTGACCGTTGATGCTTATCGTGCCGTCCGTAGGTTCATAGAACCGGGCTACGAGGTTTACCAGGGTGGATTTGCCTGCCCCTGTAGGTCCAACCAGAGCTATCATTTCTCCACGCTTGACCAAGAGATTCAAATCGGCAAAAACCGGCTTGCCTTCTTCGTAGGCAAAGTGGACCTGCTCAAATTGGATGTCACCCCGCATATCGGGCGGAGCTTCCGCCTGGGGTGCATCCACAATGTCCGGTTCCTCATCCAGCAGACTAAAGACACGTTCGCCCGATGCGATAGCCTGCTGCATATCGGCAAAAACGCGCGACATTTCCTGAATGGGGAAGAGCATAAACGTGATATAGGATACAAAGGCTTGGACGCCGCCGATGGTGATATCGCCTAAAGTGAATTGCCAACCTCCAAACCAGATGATGGCTCCGACCGCAAAAGATGCAAGGAGTTGCACGGCGGGCAGAAAGAGGGAAGACAGCCAGGCAGCACCATAGCTGGAAACAAACATCTCGGCACTCAGCCGTTGAAAACGGGCAAAGTTTGGTTTTTCCCGTACCAGGGCCTTGACGACACGGATGCCGGTAATGCTTTCATTGAATTCGCTGGTGATCTGGGAGTTGGTACGTCGAACGACCCGATACTCTCTCAGAATGCTTTGCTGAAAACGGATCGCCAGGAACAGTAGCGCGGGGATGACCGCTACCATGATCAGGGCCAACTGCCAGCTGATAGCGGCCATGAAGGCAAGGGCAATCAAAATGTTGGCCAGCCCCCAGAACAGATCCAGGAAGCCCCAGGAGACCATTTCACCTACCCGCCGGGAATCGGATGTCAGACGGGCCATCAACCAGCCGACAGGTGTGCGATCAAAATAGGAGAGTGACAGGCCTTGGAGTTTGGTGAACATGCGCCGGCACAGGTCGTAACGGATCAGTTCGCCCAAGGATCCCGCACCGTAGATGAAGCCAAACACAGTGGCTGACATGGTGACCGCTACCAGCCCATAGTGAATCATCAGCTGATTCAGCATGGCTATATTGCCGGGTAGAATCGCTTCATCGATCAGACGCTTGGACAAGTACGTGAAGTAGGAGTCCACGATCGCAATGCCTATAATTGAGCCAATGTACAGCACCAGCAGCCACCGGTAAGGCAAGTTCAGCTTCAGCAGGCGAAGCATGGTCTGGCGGTTGAAGGACGCTTCGTACTCTTCTTCCTCACGGAATTGATGGTCCATGAATTTACCTCTCTTCAGACCGGCAGCGGGGCAATCGCCGGCGGGGCATACGGGCCTTTCACCGGCAGGGATGGCTGTACGCTCTGTGCCAAATCAGCTTGCAATTCATCTTCAATCCGGGACTGGATGCGGTAGACGTCCTGATACAGTCCTGGTGAAGTACTCAACTCCTCATGGATCCCCTTCTGGACAATGCGGCCCTTGTCCAGGACCAGGATCTGATCGGCATGCATAATGGACTGGATACGGTGACCAATGATGAAGGTGGTGCGGGTCTTCATCAGAGTCTTCAAGGCGGCCCGGATTTGGGTTTCGGTGGCCATGTCAACCGCCGACAGGGCATCATCCAAAATCAGGATGCGCGGATTCTTGAGGAGTGTACGGGCGATAGTGATGCGTTGTTTCTGTCCGCCGGAAAGTGTTACACCTTTTTCTCCCACTTCCGTGTCATAGCCCTGGGGAAAGCTGCAGATGGCATCGTGAATGAAGGCCGCCCGGGTCGCAGCATACATTTCCTCATCAGCAATGGGGTCGGTGACGCCAAACAGCAGGTTCTCCCTGATCGTGGTAGAGAAAAGAAAAGGCTCCTGTTGGACAATGCCCACATTGCGCCGGATAAAAGCCTTGGGGTATTGCCGGAGTTCGATCCCATCCAGCAGAATCTGCCCTGACGTATATTCATAGAATCGGGGAAGCAGAGACACCAGCGTGGACTTTCCTGACCCAGTGGGACCCAACAGAGCTACTATCTGTCCCGGTGCAGCATGAAGCGTAATTCCATTCAACACGGTAGGTGTACGTCTGGTATCGGCCTGGGGACTGCCATCGGCCTGCGTCCGGGACTCGTACGCGAATTCCACGCGATGGAACCGCACATCACCCGCGATGGAAGCCGGTACATGGGTCTGGGAACTTGCCATGGTTTCTCTGTCCGCCGCGAGTATCTCGGCAATGCGTTGATAGGACACCCATCCGACGGAAAACTGTGTGATGAGACGCCCCAGATTACGTATCGGAAACATTAATTGGCCCAGCATGCCCGTGAAGGCCAGAAAAGTGCCCAAGGTCATGTCTCCTGTCATGACCAGGCGCGCACCCAGAAACGTTGTCACTATGATCTGGGCCAAGGTAAGGATGTCAGAAACTGGCCAATAAAGGGCGTGCATCATGACTAGACGACGCCCTGTCTGCAAGAACCGGAGGTTCTCCCTCTTCGTCAGGTCCTCTTCGAATTCCTGGCGCACAAAGGCCCGCACCACCCGGATCCCACTCAGGTTTTCCTGCAAGCGCGTGGAAAGCCGGGCCTCCTGTTTTTGGAATTCGTCATAGCGTTCCTGGATGCGGGGGAAGAACAGCAGTGACAGGACGATTACCACCGGTATGATCACCAGGGACATCAGGGTCAACTGCCAATGCAACATAAACATGCCCGTGAGATAGACCAACAACATCATCCCGATGCGCCCAACGCCTATCAGATTGGTGGCATACAGCTTCCGGATGGCTTCGACATCGGATGTAGCGCGCTGGAGCAAGTCACCTGTCTGCATTTTGTCGTGAAATGGGAACGACAGGTGTTGCAGATGGTCATACAGGTAATTGCGTATGCGACAACAGGCTCCTTCAGCCGCTTGGGATGCCAGTTTACCGGACCAGAAGCTGCTGCCGCCCTGTACTACGGCCAGCAGGACAAAACCAAGAGCATACCAAGGGGCCAGTTCCAGGATACGATTGGAGGTCAACAAAACGGTATCTACAAAATAGCGCAACAGGTAAAGGGATCCCGCACGGGTAAGGGCGGCTAAACCCAAACACACGGTAGCTACAGCGTAAATGGATTGATACCCTGAGATAAGTCGCCACAGACTTACGGCCCGGTTGGCGTGCAGGGTATTCTTCAGATCATATTCGGGTTTTTGCAGTAGCGTCTGGCTACGTTCAAATCCACTTTTCATTCGTGTACTTACACCTCAAAAAAAGAGCCACAGACGGGTCTGTGGCTTGCAAACGAGAAACAGGTTCCACGCATGTAGTCCTTCACGGCTTCCCCTTGTCATGAGGTGGGGCAGTCAGGGCCGGCCTATAAACATGAAAAGCATCTCGTGCCAAGCTACTCTGATCATCAAACTAGGTACTCCACAACCATAGTCAAGACTGCAAACTGTAACAGAGGACCCAGGCCGAGTCAATAAATTTGTGCACATATTGGGCAATACCAGGGACTCCGCGCAGCTTGTCTTGGGGATAGCAAGGTGCTTAACGGAACAGGATACGAATGGAAGTCGTTCTGCGCATGCGTGAAGGAGAAGGTTGGGGCATGATTCCCTGACTAGCCTGCATCAGCTTCCAAGATACTTGGGAAAGCCATTTCCAGGTAAAGGGGCGACCTTCCAGTCTTGCTGCTGCCTGAAGTGGGTGCCAGTGACTGTACAACCTGGCTCACTCTCGTAAGCCCAATGAAGCCTGTTGCTCCAAGTCAAGTTCATGGGTCTTCCTACATGTTGGGGAGTGACCGCAGGAAATTTCTGACTATCCATCACGCGGCTCTTAATGAGAACTAACCAAGGATCCAGGCTAAGTCCAACCACGCAAATTCCCGATCACTGCCACAGAGGCAGGTCAGGAAACCGTGCAGGACATTATCGGTAGCATGACTCTTTTCTTGATCACCATGGCCCCCTTCAGCCTGTTTGTCAGCGAGGTGGACGTGACCAATATCATGTGGCTAGCCTGGGGAACGCACAAGGGAGATTGGCCTGCGACATGCGGTCGGGGCCAGAGTCAGGGACATCACCGTCATGTGCATGCTGGAGAGCCTTATCCCTGTGGTATAGGCAGCAAGATGGGAGTCTCCTTATCGCCTATGGGGTAGTGCTCATTTCTATTGGCCGACATCCTGGCCAAGCTCAGCCTGCCAATCGTGTTGCTGGCCCTGATCGTGCATGTGACGGCAGGACCGCTGACGAGGATATATCCTACCCACCCTTCAGACCCAACAAGTGACACCTTCTGAGGCCTTGCGCAGCCTGTAGAGTCTAGTCGGTGGCCTGGCAGTAAGAGCTTCAACGCGGAACTGGTAGAATTCTGAACCAAGACGGCACTCATGGCTTGTAACTCAAGGTACATGGTGCCGACCTGGGACCATGACTTCCTCCCAGCGTCTGCCAAGTTCACAGGCAGGAAGACCGGCCAATGTCTTTCTTCAATCACTCTCAAGTCGTGAAACTTGATTGTCGAGGTAGTACCGGGCCTCACGAATCAAGCGGGTGGTACCTTTGGCGTCATCCAGAATGGGAATACCTCTGGGGACAGGATGCATGAAGATTTCCACCAGACGATCGTACTGGATAGCTTGCAAGGCGCGCAAGATGGGGCTGAAATCCATGTTGCCCCGACCGGGCAACTGCAGCAATTCCTGTTCCTTGGGCAGTTTCTCCATGCATCCCATGCCGTGTTGCCAGGCATAGAAAAGGGCTAGTCTGTCATCCAGATCCCGAATCAGCTGTGCGATCAAATTGGCATCATCCGGAAGGTGGTAAGGGGCCAAAGCCACACCCAAGGCAGGAGATGGGCTGAATTCCGCCAGCCACAAGATCGAATCGACCGAATGAACCAGGGCGGAAGAGTGGTTTTCGATACCAATCGTAAGGCCCTTTTGTTCTGCCACTGCTACTTCCGGCTTCATTCGTTCGACGAAAGACTGCACGGCCTTCTTTAAGTCCTGACCTTGTAGTTCGCTACCTTCCTTCTGGCTGCCGGATACGACCAATGAACCACCAAACGAGGCTATATAGTCGAATTCATCGCGGAGGCCAAAAGGACCCAAATCATAGCGCGTGGTCAATGTCAGGTGCACATTATGGGACTTCAGCAGATCCTGGAATCTTTCCCGGCCCAATTCATCCGCTTGCTCACGATGGTCGGCATGACGTTGAGGCCAGAGATCGATACGTCCATCGCCCACTTCCCGGGCGGCCTGAACTACCTCAGCCAAAGGAAGACAGCCATACATGGAGGAGGCAACGGCATAGGAAAGACTGAAAGGAGTGGACATAATTTCCCTCGGCAATTCTTGCAGTTACAGGGCATTCAAGCCAATTGAACCGGCTTGCCGATCAATGCTGACTGATTCATGGCCAGCACTACGGACAGGGTCTGGGTGGCATCGGGAAAATCACTTCTGATAAGGCTAGGCTGCTGGGTCGCTATGGCTTCCAGGAATGTCGTGAGAGCGCCGAAATGGGGAGGATCAGGCGGTGTGGACCTGTCCAGCTGTACTTCAGCCCCTTCGCGACCCATGCCAGGACCCTCTTCATGCTGAATCTTAATATCCTCAGGCTGGCCACTGGCATCCCACCGACGCCCGGTCAGGCGTGGTGGCGTAAAGGGTCGTAGCTGCAACTGCACATTTCGGCCTACGAACGTCATGTCATGCTTGGGGATGTGGCTGCCCCAGGAATGAAGATGGGAAGCTGTTACTCCGTTTTCGAACTGGAGCAGGGTACAGGTGGTATCAGCAATGTCGAAGGTAGTCGATACGGGGACTGACAGGTTATTGGCCAGAGTATGGACTTCGGCGATTTCACCTACCAGGTACCGCAGTAGGTCAATGGTATGAATTGCTTGATCCATGACATGCCCACCTGACTTCTCCTGTAGAAAAAACCAGGGCTGCATAGTAGGGCTAAAAGCATTGCCTGATACGTGAGTACTTTGCACTGAACTGATAGGTTCCCCTTGGGTCAGGGCAAAGAATTCAGGCAAGACAGGAGAGTAACGACTATGGAAATCCACACTGCAGATGATCCCGCTTGCTTCGATCAATTCGGAGATTTCCTCCGCGGTCTTGACCGAGTCCGCTGGGGGTTTCTCACAGAATACGTGAATTCCCTTGGCCGCCGCCAGGGCGAAAACTGACTTGCGCACGGTGGGAGGAGCACATAGCAGGATTGCGTCCAGAGCCTGTACTCTGAACATCTCGCCTGGTTGTCTGTAAACCGAGGCCTGGAAGGGTTGGGCCAAATGCCGGGCTCGGGATTCATCCAGGTCACACACGGCAACCACCTGCACACTATTCAGGTACTGCAGATTGGCCGCATGGCGGCGGGCAATATTGCCTGCACCGATGATCCCTATCTTCATATTGCTTTATCGTCCATGCGACTGTCTTCTGATCTGTCACCACCTGGCTCCAGGGCTGAGGCCATTGATACGCCGTGTCGCTTCCAGTACACCTGTCGGGCCCGTAATTCGGTCAACAGTAGCGAACGCGCGTCTGGTCCTTGCACAATAGGGGAAGTTTCAAAAAAACGGATCAGATGTTCCAGTCGGTCCAGACATAGAGCCTCCAGATCCGGCTCTGAAGGGGCAAAACAATCCCAAACGGCTTGCAACTGGTTGGGCCAGGGATCGGTAGGTAAAAACCTTTGCCGCCAGGCTGCAGGGGCCTGGCCCGTACGTACAATGATCTCGGCGGCTTCCATGCTGGTTCTCATCCGGGTATGAAACAATCGGGAAAGGCGGGCCAACAGTGAACGCATCAAGATAAAAAACAGGGTGATGGCAGCCAGCCAGATTAGCAGTGAGCCCCAAATGACCAGGGATTCATGATCCATCAGTCCTGTACGCCTCGCAATTCCAGCTCGGTGGCAAAATGGCACGCGCTGTAGTGACCTGCTGTGATTTCCTGCCAGGGTGGTTCCTCCTGGCTGCATACTGGTTCTGCGTATGCACAACGGGTGTGGAAGGAGCAGCCGGGAGGTGGGTTGGCTGGGGAAGGAACGTCCCCTTCCAGCAGAATTTCCTGGAAGGATACTTCAGGATCGGGTTCCGGTATAGCTGAGAGCAAGGCTTCCGTATAGGGGTGTTTGGGATTTCGAAACAGAGCGTCGGTTGGTGCCTGTTCCACAATCTTCCCCAGGTACATAACGGCTACCGAACTGCAGATATGCCGGATCACGCTTAAGTCATGGGCGACAAAGAGGTAAGTAAGGGCAAACTCCTGTTGCAAATCCTGCAACAGATTCAGGATTTGGGCTTGCACCGATACGTCCAGGGCAGACACAGGCTCATCGCACACGATCAGTCTCGGATGCAGGCTTAGGGCTCGGGCAATCCCAATACGCTGTCTTTGTCCCCCGGAAAACGCATGGGGGTAGCGCTTGAGATACTTCACATCCAGGCCGACCAGTTCCATCAGTTCCCGGACGCGCAGTTCTATTTCCCGGTTGTCCCCCATTTTCTGTATCCGCAGCGGTTCACCTACTATGTCCAGGATCGTCTTGCGGGGATCCAGACTGCCGAAGGGATCCTGAAACACCATCTGCATGTGCCGCCGGGTTGTGCGCAGTGTCTTCCGGTCCAGTTCATGGATAGCTATTTCCTCACCATCAACTTGCAAGAAAATCTCTCCTTCACTGGGGGGGATGGCCCGGATGGTGCAACGGCCCAAGGTGGTCTTGCCACAACCTGATTCTCCTACTAGGCCCATGGTTTCCCCTGGATAAAGGGTCAAGCTGACGTCGTCTACCGCCTTGACCCAACCCGCAATACGCCGAAAAATGCCTTTCTCAATGGGAAAGTATTTCTTCAGGCTCCGGATCTGCAGGAGAGGTGTAGCATTCGTATCCATCAAATCGCCTCTTCCGTGTACAGAAAGCAACGAACCTTATGGCCGGCAGATAAATCCTGCAATGCTGGTACCTGCGTATCGCAAAGACCTGGTATGAAATCGGGACAGCGAGGGGCAAACGCGCAGCGAGCGGGGGGATCGAGGGCGATCGGCACGGATCCTTCAATAACCTGTAGACGTTCTCCCTGGGCCTTATGGACGTGAGGAATTGAGGTCATCAGGGCACGGGTGTAGGGATGTTTGGGTTCCTTGAATATAGTTTTTACATCTGCCTGTTCCACTACACGCCCCAGATACATCACCAATACTTCATCAGCCATGTGGGCGATGACCCCCAGATCATGGGTTATGAACAGGATCGCCATACCTAGTTCCGCCTGCAGGTTTTTCATGAGCCGCAGGATCTGGGCCTGAACCGTGACATCCAGCGCTGTGGTCGGTTCGTCCGCGATGAGAATACGGGGGTGTAGGGCCAACGCCATGGCGATCATGGCCCTCTGCAGCATGCCGCCTGACAACTGGTGGGGAAAAGCATCAATATTGACTTCGGGATTAGGAATTCCCACTTGCCGCAACAATTCAAAAGCCTGTTCACGACATTCCTGCCAAGTATGACTCTTGTGCACACGGATAGCCTCCATGATCTGAAAGCCGTCTGTGTGTACGGGCGAAAAGGCCGTCTTGGGTTCCTGGAAGATCATGGCGATTTCCTGCCCCCGGATTTCCCGGAAGGTTTCACTGTTCCAGTCAAGGGCCAGCAGATCCACACTCTCCTGCTCAGTATGAAACAGGGCAGACCCCTTGATTTCGGGCTTGCCCGTGACGATGCCCATAATGGATTGCACGGTTACGCTCTTGCCGCAACCCGATTCGCCGACTATCCCCAGGGTCTGGTTTGGATGCAGGTCAAAAGAAACTCCATCAACAGCCTTGAGAGTGCCTTCTTCCAAGCCAAAATGGGTTCTTAATTCGCTTACTTCCAGTACGGGTTGGGACATGAGGGCGAGTCGCTGTTACTTGTAGGGATCCGCTGCGTCCCGCAAGCCATCGCCTACGAAGTTGAAAAGCAGGACAGTTAATATTACAAAGACGCCAGGGATCAACATCCAGGGGTGGCTTACCAGAGTACGTACATTCTGCGCTTCCTGCAATAGTGTTCCCCAGCTTACGGCAGGCGCCCGGATACCCAGGCCCAGAAAACTCAGCGCAGTCTCCGCAAGAATCATGCCGGGAATGGCCAGGGTCAGATGCACAATGAGATAACTCATGAAGCCAGGCAGCATGTGGTCCAGAATGATGCGGATTTCTGATGCTCCCGCCGTATTGGCGGCCATGACGTAATCCGACTCCCGCAGTTCCAGCAACTTGCCCCGGATGACCCGGGCCAGCCCGGCCCATCCGATCACCGACAGAATGATGGTTATGGCAAAGTAAACCTTCACGGGGCTCCAACGTGTAGGTACTGCCGCAGAAAGCGCCATCCACAAAGGGGTGCGCGGAATGGAAATCAGAAACTCGATTGTGCGCTGAATGACAATGTCGGTCCATCCGCCCAGAAAACCGGACAGTCCTCCGAGAAGACAGCCCATTACAAAGCTGATGACTACACCTACCAGGCCTATGGATAGGGAGATGCGCGCTGCCGCCAGCGTGCGGGAAAACTGATCCCGGCCCAATCGATCTGTCCCAAACAGCAGCAAGACGCCTCCTTCCTCCACCACCATAAAGCGGCGCTCAGCCCGTATCAGACCCCAGAACTTGTAAGGTTCCCCCTTCTGCCAGAAACGGATTACCCGGGGTTGTGTCTCGTCGGGCGTATAGAGGCGCTGGAAAGTCTCGAAATCTATCGATGGCTCCAGGACATAGACAAAGGGACGTGCCCACTGTCCGTCCTCATGCCTGAAATGGACCCGGGAAGGGGGCGCATCCAGGTAATCGGAGTGCTGAGTCAGCGGGTTGTAGGGAATCCAGAACTCGAAAGTCAAGGCCAAGAGATACAGCACAACCAAGAGATAGACCGAAACGATGGCCAGTCGGTGACGCCGGAACTTCCTCCAAACCAATTGCCATTGGGAGGCGAAGTACAAACGTTCCTCCGCACTGATCTCCTCATGTGAGACCTCAGTCAAGGTCGGTGAAGGCAAAGCTTCTACACTCACCCGCCTCTTCCTTCGAATCGAATGCGCGGATCGATCCACACCAGCAAGATATCAGACAAGAGAGTACCAACCAGGGTAAGCCCACCCAGGATCATAACAATGCTTCCTGACATAAACATGTCCTGGCTGAGCAAGGCTTGGAAGAGCAATGGTCCTGTTGTCGGCAAACTGAGAACGATGGCGACGATAGTTTCACCGGATACGATGGCCGGCAGTTGCCAGCCAACGGTGGATATTATCGGGTTCATGGCGACCCTGACGGGATACCGGAAAAGCAGGGTGCGATTCGGTACACCCTTGGCCTGCGCTGTGATGACGTACTGTCGGCCCAACTCATCGAGTAATGTAGCCCGCATGACGCGCATGATTCCTGCTGTACCGGCCGTGCCAATCACGATGACCGGTGTGACGAGATGCTTCATCAGGTCCCATACCTTGGCCAGACTCCAAGGCGCCGTAGCGTATTCCTGTGAAAACAACCCTCCTACACTGATGCCAAAGTACCGGAATAACAGATACATGAGGAGCAGTGCGAGCATGAAATCAGGAATCGAAAGCCCCGCAAATCCGACCACAGACCAGAAATAGTCGGAGAACCGGTATTGATGCGTGGCCACAAATATGCCAATCGGAATGGCCACAAAATAGGTAAAGAAGAGAGAAATAAGCGATACGAGCAGCGTGTAGGGCAGGCGTTCGGCCAACAGGGACTTGACAGGTTGATTCCACTCAAAGGAGCGGCCCATATCCCCCTGCATAAAACGCCAAAGCCAACGGGCGTACTGTTCAATCGGAGATCCGTCCAAACCGAATTGGCGCCGAATCGCCTCCAGTTCGGCTTCATCGGCAAAAGCGCCTTGGGCTTCCAAGGCGGCCAGATAGGTATCCAGAAAGTCTCCTGGAGGCAGCTGAATAATGATAAAGACCACCACAGTCAACGCGAAGAAGGTGACCACCATGTAGATAAGCCGACGGGCTATGTATGTTGACATCGCAGGCAGTGGTTGTAGAAGAAATTGGGTTCAGTATCGACTTGACCACCGGTCACGAGGATCGGCTGGTTTCGTCGTCGTCGATGGGGGTGAACAGACTGGTTCTGGCTGTCTGGTACGTCCTCTTAAACACAGCTTAAGAGGCGACCGGGGAAAAACTTGGAAGCCTCCCCCCGGTCAAGCCACTAATACTGTTCTTACTCCTCAATATACCAGGTGGCAGGTTTATATGGTGCGTAGAAGTTGGTATCTGATCCCCACCAGATGTTTTCCGAAGGCACGTTGTGCAGGCGGTTACTGACCACTTGAGGTACGGGACCGAGACCCACAGTGCCAATCATGGGCAGCTGCTCGGCGAAGTAACGATAATACTCGGTGCCGAGTTCCACAAAACCCTCGGAACCAATTTCCGTCTGTTGCCAAGCTGAGAACAGTGCGCGCAATTCCTTGATCTCATCAGGCGGCTCGATTCCTTCCGCGCCGTCCGAGTTGAACCAGATCACCCATTGGGCCCCCCAGCGTTGCTGGGACGCGCTGAAAAAGCTGTACCAAAGGGGATTGGCCCGGCCAAATAGCCCGGATCGATCCAGATGCCAGGTAGCGATCTCGAATTCGTTCGCGATGTTTCGCTGGACATACAGACCCCCCTCTGTGACCTTGCAGGTAACTTCAATCCCAATCTCGACCCACTGCTGCTGAATGATTTCACAGATGGGCAGTTTAGGACCCTCAGCAGAACCAATCTCGATAATCACGCTCAGTCTGTCCCCGTCTGGACGTAGACGATATCCATCTCCATCCCTGTCACTCAGACCCAAACCATCCAGCAGTTGGTTAGCCGTATCGGGATCGTATTCCGTATGCAGAGTGTGCCAGTCTGGACTTACATAGGAATTGGCGGGCAGAGGAATGGCAGGATAAGGAGTACCCAAGCCGAAGAAAATGGCCTGGTTGATGGCTTCACGGTCAATGCCAATTGCCATAGCCCGCCGGAAATCGAAGGAATTGAACAATTCCCTTAATACATCATCCTGTGCGGTGCGGTTTGGCATCAAGGCGAATTCCGATGAACGAAGGCTCTTGGCGGTTTGCACCTCGAAGTCTCCGGCTTCCTTGTTGGCCTGTAAGGTGCCCATTTCATTCAGGGACAGGTACCAGCCTTCAAAATCGAATTCCCCGGTAGTAGCCTTGAGAATCTGGACTTGCTTGTCTCCCGTGATCACCGTATCGACCCGGTCAATGTAAGGTAGCTGATTGCCGGCCGTATCCACTTGGTGGAAGTAGGGATTACGTACAGACACGACCCTGTCTGAAGTTCGTTCCTCCGCTACCCAGACCCACAGGGAAGGCCGGCCTACCAGGACGTTGCCTGACGGATTGGAGTGCGAACGGAAATAGCCAACCCAGTCGTCAAATCCCTCGGCTTCAGCCTCTTTGGCGGCATCTGGATTGTGTTCGATGTGGAAGTCCTTCAGGTAATGGGCGGGCATCATGAAACCCGGATCCGAACTGAACCAACTGCGTCCCAGCAAGTCCACCGCCGCCGGATAAGGCACAGCAAACTTCATCTTGACCGTCATGTCGTCAACCTTGGTGAACTGCACCGGTTCCCCACCAGGCGACCAGAAGCTGCTGAATCTGGGTGTCAATTCCTCGTTCCCATCTACATCCTGCCACTTGAACAGAATGTCATCAACGGTAAAGGGTGCACCATCGGACCACTTGTGGCCAGCCCGCAAGACTATCGTCAGTTCGGACAAGTCGTCATTCCAGTAGAAGTCCTTGGCTACATCCACACTGACTACGGAGTTTTCCTGGTTGTATTGAAACAGACCGACCGTGCGCAGAGTCGCCAGGTTCCAAAGACCAGTTTCCACGTTGCCGAAGCGCAGTGTACCGCCGTACTGTCCTATGCCCTCAGGCGCATCCTGAACGAGCGGTTCAGCGGGTAGCCTTTCACTCAAGGGTGGCAATTCTCCGGCAGCCACCATTTCGGCCAGCATGGGGGCTTCCTGTCCCATCATTTCCATCTCTGCGGGAGCTTCTGCTTCCTCTGCAGCAGGTTCCATGGCCTCTTCAGGTTCAGCCGGGGCAGGCGCGCAGGCCGCCAGCAAGAGCACACCAATCAGGACTAAGATCGCGATGCCCTTTAATCTCTTCAAATCAAACATAGAAATTCTCCTCTTGATGTGGCTTCCCAGAATTGCTGGACGGCAGAACGGCAGAATGCCAAAAGGGTGTTACGCACAACTACCCAAAGAGCGACGCAGGTGATCAGAGAGTGGCAACCTCGGCGCTGTGCCATCCGGCAAGGCTACTTGCATTATAGGTAGACGTTGGATTTCTGACAAACTGCTTTTGACGCCTTTCACTGGTTAAGCCTGCCTGTCAATCCAAACGGCGGACGCTGAGACACGCTTCACCAATACAGCAGATTAGAGACAGCGCTATTGCAAGAGTTGGTACGTTCACGGGCCCAAGATACAGGCCAAGAGCTCGGTACTGTCAAGAGAATACCCAGAGCTCAGCCAGGGAGAATATCCAAGCTACTGGGTCAACTACACAGTGGCAAGTATTCGGGGCAAATGCTCCTTGTGGGTTACTTGCCCCGAATCTTGAAAGCCGTGTGAGGTGCTTTTCTTGGAATCTGGAAGGAAGGAGTCGTCATCGGACTCCCAACAATAGGTCTATCACGATCTGATCTAGGCGCTCATAGGGTTTGCTCCGTTGGCCCAGAGCATCCCGATCAAATGGATGGTCCTTCAGAGCCTTAGCCTTCGCGGGACTGAAGGCGCCTTGGAAACCAGCCATGGAACCATCATCGGCGTTAATCTCGGCCAGTAGAGTCTGGATCTCGGGATCTGAGTCAAACTGGGCTGCTTTCTCCTTGAGAATCAGATAGGTCCGCATGCATCCTTTGGCGAACTCCCGTACATCATCATAGTCACTGGAGCGATAGGCGTGGGCATCAAAATGGCGGGGTTGATCATAGCCCACGGATTCCAGGAATTTCACGACATAGAAGGCCTGCTTGAGGTTGTGGGAACCGAACCGGAAGTCCTGATCGTAGCGGCCCAGATTCTGGTCATTTAGGTCGATATGAAACAATTTCCCGGCGTCCCAGGCCAAGGCGATGGCATGCATGAAGTTTAGGCCCGCCATGTGTTCATGGGCTACTTCCGGATTTACCCCTACCATGTCAGAGTGATCCAAAGTGGCAATGAAACCCAGCATGGAGCCTACCGTGGGCAGGTAGATGTCTCCCCTGGGCTCATTGGGTTTAGGCTCCAGCGCAAACCGGAGGTTATACCCTTGGTTCTGGACATATTCACAAAGGAAATTGATGGCATCCCGAAACCAGCGACCGGCACTGACCGCGCATTTGCCTGAATCGGTCTCTGTACCTTCGCGGCCACCCCAGAATACGTAGGTTTCGGCCCCCAATTCCACCCCAAGATCAATGGCGGCCATGGTCTTTTGCAAGGCGTATGCCCGAACTTCCGGATCGTTGCTCGTAAAGGCACCATCGCGAAAGGCAGGGTGTGTGAACAGGTTGGTCGTCGCCATAGGAACGACCAGACCGGTATCTTTCAGGGCAACTTTGAAGTCAGCCACGATCTGATCCCGTTCCCGGGGAGTGGCATCAATGGGGACAAGGTCGTTGTCGTGAAAGTTCACGCCCCAGGCACCTGCCTCGGCCATGAGGTGCACCAGTTGGACGGGACTGCGCACTTCCCGGACCGGATCGCCAAAGGGATCCCGGCCAATATTGCCCACGGTCCAGAGGCCAAAGCTGAACTTGTGTTCTGGCTGGGGGATATAGGCATCACTCATGATGCACTGCCTCCTTAAACTAGAAGGGCCGTACGTCACATACGGCCCTGTATTGAAATAAAGTGCCGATGGCGTCTAGTAAACGCAATCGACCTGCCGTCCGCTGGCAGCTGATTCCAGAATTGCATCGCAGATCACGGCGTTGCGATAGCCATCTTCGAAGTCAGCACCTATAGGAGCGACATCTCCATCATTGACGATGCAGTCCAGCAAGTGTGTGATTTCATGGACGAATGTGTGCTCCCAGCCAATGATATGTCCTTGTGGCCACCAGTTCTCCCACCAGGGATGACTGGGTTCAGAGACCAGTACATTGGTGAAACCACTGACATTAGGATCACCCTCGTTCCAAAACACATCCAGCTCGTTGAGGCGTTCCAGATTGAAAACCACACTACCCTTTTCCGCATTGATCTCAATACGCTGGCCATTCTTGCGGCCCCCGGCAAAGCGGGTAGCCTCCACGGTGCCCAAGGCACCATTCTCGAATTCCAGAAGGGCGGCAAAGGCATCGTCGACGTCTACTTTGCCCATCGTGCCGTCGTCGTTGGGACGTTCTTCTATAAACGTCCGGGTCATGCCAGACACGCTTTTGACATCACCGACCAGATATCGTCCCAGATCGATGATATGGGCTCCCAGATCGCCCAAAGCACCACTACCGGCGCTATCCTTCTGCAAGCGCCAGATCATGGGCAGGTTGTAGTGGGGCATGATCCATTCCTGCAGGTATACCGCACGGAAATGGTAGATCTGTCCCAGCAAACCTTGGTCGATCAGGAGCCGGATCTGGCGAATAGCCGGGATAAATCGATAGTTGAAGGCGACCATAGCCTTGATACCCGCCTTGGTGGCCGCATCCAGCATCCCCTTGGCTTCTTCTGCCGTGCGGGCCAAAGGTTTTTCGCACAGGATGTGCTTGCCAGCTTCTGCGGCTGCGATGCAGGGCGCTGCATGTACATCGTTGGGGCCACCGTTGTCCAGAACGTGAACATTGTCGTTTTCCAGCATGGCATCCCACGAATTGTACGTGTTCCGATAGCCAAAACGGCGGGCCGCTTCCGCCGTGGCTTCTTCGTTGCGACCACAGATTGCCTCCAGGACCGGAATGGCGGGAGGTGGATACATCATGTAGGGGATTTTGCGCATGGCATTGGAGTGGGCTTTGCCCATAAAGGCATATCCCAACATGCCAAATCCAATTTCCGGTACTTCGCCTTCGGCCCGGGCACCGGCCATGGCGGTAAAGCCGCTTCCATCACTCATAGCTCTGCTTCCTTATTTGGGTGGTGTGATACCACAGGTCAATCCGCAAATGCTTCGTCAAACACGACGTCCGATGACGGGAAGTCATTTTGTCGCACCACGCCCAGCGCTTCCTGGGCGCCGAATTCCCGGTCCATGCCACTGTCTTCCCATTCGATGGACAGTGGACCGTCATAGCCAATCCGATTCAGGGCCCGGATAATGGGATCCCATTCCACATCGCCATGACCTGGCGACACAAAGTCCCAGCCCCGCTGGTTATCACCGAAATCCAAATGACTGGACAATATGCTGTTGCGTCCAGTCAACTGAACCTTACTGTCCTTGACGTGGGCATGATAGATGCGATCCGGAAAGGCATTGATTAGTTCTACCGGATCGACAAACTGGTGGATCAAATGGCTCGGATCGAAATTGATCCCAAAGGCTGGATGTCCGTCCACAGCATCCAGTGCCCGTTGAAACGTAATAATGTCGTAAGCAATTTCCGTGGGATGAATTTCCAAGGCGAAGCGAACCCCTTGTTCCTGAAAGTGGTCCAGAATTGGGATCCAGCGTTGTGCGAAATCCTCGTAGCCCGCATTGATATCGTCCTGCGAGGTTGGGGGAAAGAAGTACAACTTGGACCACACTGCACTGCCCGTGAAACCATTGACCACATCAACGCCAAACAATTTGGCGGCGGTGGCCGTATTTTTCATCTCCTCCGCAGCTCGTTGCCGCACGCCTTCGGGATCACCGTCACCCCAAATTTGGGGCGACAAAATAGCTTGATGGCGAGCGTCAATCGGATCGCAGACGGCTTGGCCTACCAGATGATTGGAAATGGACCAGAAGCCCAGATCGTACTTTTCCAGCAGCTCTCTCTTAGCCTGGACGTAGGCATCGTCCTCCAGTGCCTTGTCCACTTCAAAGTGGTCTCCCCAACAGGCCAGTTCCAGGCCGTCAAAGCCCCACTCACTTGTCTTCTGGGCAAGGGTTTCCAGGGGCAAGTCAGCCCACTGACCAGTAAACAGGGTTACAGGTCTTGGCATAATAGTCCTTCCTTCTTGTTGACCGTGAATTACGACTGGTTATAGTGGCTAGGAAATTATACCGTTATTGAGCTAGGGCCACCAATGCCTGCCGGGTTCAACCGAAGACTTCCGCCCCCGCCGACCCGTGTTCAATCCAGTCTGCACCAGATCAGGAGGGTGCCCAACGGCTGCGCAGAAAGTGGGCTGCCATCTTGGGCGTTCGGTCTCGGGTAAAGACTCCCTTGTAATTCATGGCGTTGAAGCGCATGGGACTCTGTCCCGTCTTGAAATCCGCGAAGTTCCAGACATGCAGACCCGCCACGAAAGGTCTGGCAGCGGCAACATCCAGATACACCCGCAGCATTTCCACTTGATACTCCTCGGAAAACATGACAGGAGGATCACTGTGTTGGCCCGCGATGGTATCGGCGCCGAATTCGGAAATTATGATAGGTTTCTGCAATTGGTTATGAAGACTGTCCAACTCCTGGGCCAGAACTTCGCGCGCCTTGTCCAATGAGCCTCCATGTCGATACCAACCCCAATAGCGGTTGACCATTATGACGTCACACAGGTCCAGCCAGGCCACTGGCCCGCCCATAACACCAGCCAAACTAAAGGGCCGTGTCGCATCCAGATATCGTCCGTGAGCAATCAAGTCATCAAAAAACTCGGTCGCCGGTTTGTCCACAGCTTCATCTATCTCTTGACCACGGAATCGCTGCATCATGTTGATAGGCATGGGTTCATTGGCCACGCTCCACATGATAACGCTCGGATGGTTGATGTCTCGCTGGATCAGTTCCGTCAACTGCTTCTTGCAGATTTCCCGTCGTATCGCTACGTTTTCCTCCCCATCGTCAAACATGAGACCTACGGCAGGAATTTCATCTATGATCAAAATCCCGGCCCGGTCCGCGTACATCATGGACTCTTCGGAATACGGGTAGTGCGAAGTACGGTAGGAGTTGGCGCCAATCCAATCAAACAGTGCGCCATCCTTGGCAATCAGGGGCACATTTATGGCACGGCCATGCACAGCGAAGTCTTCGTGTTTGCCGAATCCCTTGAGTTCGATCGGTTCACCGTTGAGGAGAATTTCCGAATTCGCGATCTCCACGGTGCGGATGCCCACATCCAGTCCGTAGCAATCCCGAATCTCTTCCCCGGCATCCAGGAGCGTGAAGTCGCAACGATAGAGATAGGGTGAATCAGGCGACCACAGATGGGCAGGGGAAATCCTTAATCGGCCGTGGGCCCGATTGCCTTCCCTGTCAAGTTGCTGGGAGACAATGACACCAGAGACATCGCGAACGGTGCAAACCACGACCCCGTTTTCGGCTTGGTCAGGCCAGCTTACTGCCGCCTCCAAGTCCAGCCAACCTATGACATTCTCTGCCGTATCATCCGCATCGAAGCTGGTATGAACTTTCAGGCTCTTGATATATGTGATGTCCGTGGTGTACAAAGTTACAGGCCTGTGAATACCAGCATAAGGGAAGAAATCAAAGTTGGCGGGTGGCAGATTATTCATGAAGGCGGCAAGGGGTGAGGCGGGACTGTTGCCTGTAGGGACCCTTTGGGGGGACAAGGTATTGTTGACCTTTACCGCCAGAACATTTTCTCCGGTCCGGGCGTGGGATGTCACCTCAAATTCAAAGGGGAGATGGCCACCGTCATGTTCCCCCAGGCAGACTTCGTTGAGCCAGATCCGGGCGTGGTAATTGACGGAACCAAACCGCAGTACCAGTCGGCTCCCTATACACTTCTGGGGTATCTCAAACCGATGAAAATACCACGCATCATCCAGGTAGTCGCGGTATTCCGCCCAAAGCTCATTCCAACTGCCGGGAACAGCGATGAGCCGGGGAGCCGGAAGTCCCTTATACCATTCCGCGTTTTCCCCTATGCCAGCGGGATCGATCTGAAAGGACCAAAATCCCCCAAGATCCATTACGGTACGGCAGCGATTGGTTTGTGGATACAGCATATGAGAATCTAATCCTGCCTATAAGCTATGAATGGGATTTACTGGCTCATGTGGCGGTGCTGCCGTTGGCCACGAAACTTTCGTCCCTGTACTTGCGACCTTCGTCGATCAGCATCACCGGAACACCAGCCCGGATCGGGTACTTGTAGCCCTTGCGGGGATTGAGCAGAAATTTGCCTTCATCCACCAGTTCCAAAGGACCCTTGTCATCAGGACAGACCAGGATTTCCAGCAGGTCCGGACTGACTTCGCCGCCCAGGGGAGCTTCGTCATAGGGATCCACGTCCTGGTCCGGCAAAGAGCCTGTGGTTACATCGGCAGGTGTCAGCAGCTTCTTGGCCACCTTGACGATCAGATACACAAACAGCAGGAAAACCAGCAACTTGGCGAGTTTACGCATACTTCCTTCCTCAAAAACAGTGAAACAGTCAATTATGTCAGAGTCGCTTAACCGGGTTGCGTTGGATGGGGCATCAGCCACCTGAATATATCAGATATTGGTAACTTGAATGGGCAAATTGCCAACATTCAGGCACTCCCAGTAGTCAGGATAGACGGCGGACCTAGGGAAGTTCATTTTCTCGGTGAGTCTACATTGTGGTCTGCGCAAAACAGATCAAGGTCCCGAAAAACGTGAAGAAATTCTGTCATGTCACGGAAGATGAAGTTCGGTTTGCGATCCAGGGCCTGAAACTGTTCGAATGTAGTTACACCGGTACAGATGCCTGCCGTCCACATCTCCAGTTCCTGAGCCCCTTGAATATCGGTCTCGTAACGGTCACCGACCATTATGCATTCGTGCGCAACCAATCCCAGTCGAGCCATGGCTTCTTCAAACATACCTGGATATGGCTTGCCGATGACCATGGGATCCTTCCCCGTGGCCGTGCGCAGTAAGGCAATGATAGACCCGGCCCCCGGGATTTCGCCCTCCTCCGAAGGGAAAGTGGGATCTTCATTGGTCCCGATGAAAGAGGCACCTGCGTTAATGGCCAGGGTAGCCAAAGCACACTTGCGGTAGTCAAGATGAAAATCCATGCCCACCACGACACAATCAGCATCTTGTGGCTTGTTGGCAGGCCTGAAACCACGAGAGAGCATAGCCGACCAAACTCCTGCTTCTCCAATAAGCTGTACCTTGCTGCCTGTCGGCAGGTGGCGGGCCATCCACCCACCCGTTGCCTCGGCACTGGTCAGGATTTGGTCTTCTCGGGCCTCAATGCCCATGGTCTGCAACTTATCCACGAACATGGCCGGAGTCCGCGTTGCATTGTTGGTAACATACAGAATTCTGCGTTCAACAGAATTGACATAATCTAGGAAATCCAAAACACCAGCAAGCCGTTCATCTCCCCGGTAAATGACACCATCCATGTCCAACAAGACAGCTTTGACCTGACGCATCTGGTCTTGGATCGCCCTGCATGTATGGAGTTCGGTTTCAAGATCCTCCAATGCGGACTCCGGTGTCCCTGCCAGACGTTGTACCAAGTCCCTGAGGTCAGCAAACTGAAACGTATCGCGGGTTGAAAACGTGAAGTTGGGATCAGCCATTGCCCAAAAAAGATGCCCGAAGAAGACAGCCAGACCGATTCTAACACCAGCCATCTCTGAACGTTCTGATTCCGGTCGTCCGTAGAGGACAATGAAACCACTTCGCGCCGAGCTTACATCCCCCCTATTGCACGAGTCTGGTGGGCCAGGCAGGCATGCCTGGCAAGTCCACGGGGAGCAGGTGGCTCCTTTCAGACCCTGGTTGGGCAGCTAACAGGGAATATCCGTCAAGAATCCATTCCCGAACCACGTGGCCCTTTATAATGGAGCACCATCCAGTAACAAGGAAATGGTATCCCATGAGCCATTCGTTCCGACCAGTGCCAGAGCAAATTGAAATCCTGATGCGTGGCGTGGATTGTGGTGACGCACAGACCCGACTACATATGCAGTCAGAGCTGACCGCCAGAGTGGAACGGTGCCAGGACACGGGCAAGCCCCTTCGTGTCTATTGCGGCTTTGATCCTTCTGCCACCGACTTGCATCTGGGCCATACGATTCCCATGCGCAAACTGCGCCAATTTCAGGAACTGGGCCATGACGTTGTCTTTCTGATCGGCACATTCACCGGAACCATAGGGGATCCCAGTGATAAGGAAACTGCCCGGGATCAACAGACATTGGAGGAGGCACTGGAAAAGGCTGAAAGCTTTGCCACCCAGGCTTTCCGCGTCCTGGACCGGGAACGTACCACAGTAGACTACAATCACAGGTGGTTGCAGAATCTGGTCTTTGCCGATGTGATCGAAATGGCGAGCCAGTTTACCGTTCAGCAATTCCTGGCTAGGCAAAACTTCCGGCAACGATACGCCCGTGGTGATGCTATCTGGCTCCACGAGTTCTTTTACGCTCTCATGCAGGCCTATGATGCCGTAGCTCTTGAGACGGATGTCCAGATAGGGGGTACCGACCAACTCTTCAATTTGATGGCTGGCCGCAAATTGATGGAAGCCAAGGGCATGCAACCGCAGACCGTGTTGACCTATCCCATCCTGCCAGGTACAGATGGCGTATTGAGAATGAGCAAGTCAGCAGGCAACACCATCAACATTGATGATGCACCGGGTCTCATGTACACCAAAGTGTTGAACCTGCCGGACACGGTGATTCCGTTATATTGTGATTTGGTCACTCGTTGGGATATCCAGCAGATACAAACTGTCAGAGGCCGGATGGCTAACGACATGATGAGGGTGAAACACGAACTAGCCTCTGAAATCGTCAGTGCATTTCACGGAAATGCAGCGGCCCGCATCGCATCGCAGGATGCCAGGAAAATGCACCATGGCAGTGCCCCCAGCGATACCCCTGAATTCTCGGTCCAGGGAGACATGACGATCTTGGATGTTATGCAATCTGCAGGTTTGGTCAAAAGCCGGGGTGAAGCCAAACGTCTAGTGCAGCAGGGAGGTGTAAAGCTGGACGGGACAACGGTAGCTGACCCGCAGATGGCCATGTCCGTCCAAGACTGTGAAGAACACGTTCTCCAGGTCGGGAAAAGACGTTTCTTGAAACTTATCCTTTGAGCGTTTCATGGATGCGACATTGTTCCCATGACAGGACCGGCTTGCACCGGAAGTGCAGAATAAACAGGTCGGAGTCTCATCGCCGCTATACATTTATGCAGACCATACAGTTAAACACAAACACCCCGCCCATTTGTGAGTTGCCGCACGACTCTTATTGTGACATCACAACAGGGCTCGTTTCCAAGACAATCCAAGGATGACCGCCATGAGTACCATGCAGAACAAAAGGGGCTTGATTTTCGGCGTTGCCAACAAGAATTCCATCGCTTGGGGAATTGCCCAGGCTCTCCATGCCCAAGGGGCTGAGCTGGGCTTTACCTTTGCGGGGGAAATACTGGCCAAGCGCGTATACCCTCTGGCCGAAAGCGTCGGTAGCCAGTTCGTGGAAGAATGCGATGTGACCGACGATGCGGCTATTGCCGATGTTTTCTCTCGTGCCCAGGAGGTCTATGGAACCATTGATTTTCTGGTTCACTCCATTGCTTTTGCGCCGCGGGAGGATTTGGGAGGACGGTTCAGAGACACTTCTCGCGGTGGATTTCGGCTTGCTCTTGACATAAGTTGCTACAGCATGATTGCGCTGGCCCGGCAGGCCAGTGAACTCATGACGGCTGGGGGGAGTATGGTCACTATGACTTACTTCGGTTCCGAAAAAGTAACACCCAACTACAACGTAATGGGGGTTGCCAAAGCGGCGTTGGAGGCGGCCGTAAGGTACTTGGCTTGGGACCTGGGGACAGACAATATAAGAGTCAATGCCATTTCGGCGGGTCCGATCAAGACTCTGGCTGCATCTGGAATCGACGGATTCCGGAAGAGTCGCGAATATATCGGCAGAGTCGCCCCGGGTGGCAATGTTTCACAAACGGACATTGGACACATGGCCCAGTTCCTGCTGAGTGATTTAGCCGCTGGAATTACGGGAGAGGTGATTCATGTAGATGGCGGGTACAATATCATGGGGGCTCCGGACGATGACATTATTGCCGGTATATGATCACGGATGTTGATTCAGCCTATGTAACTGGCAAAGAAATTCCAGAAACTGAAGTTAGTGGCAGTCTTCTCTTGAATCTATGGGATGAGAAGGGTTGCTGGACTTGCAACCGACTCAATAACAAGGGTCCTGTGACGTGGAAACCGGAAGTATCAAGAGGCAAAGCAACGTCCAAGACCGGAAGAAATGCCAGCTGTTTTTTGAGGGCTATGAGCTAAAGGACGGCTCTTGACTCTCATTGGACACAGGCATGAAGTATATCGGATTCCAAATAGTTCAGCCTTGGTTCCCTTCTTGCTTCCCAGTGGTAAGTAATCCAGCAGCTTCCTGCGTTCTTGGATTTCATGGCATCTTTGTCCAAGTAATTATAAATTATCTCTCTTCAAAATAATGTTTCAGTCATGAAGTACCAGGATGTCTGTGTGCGGGAAGGAGGACAGGAGTAAAACTCCAGAATCTTTCGTTACTTTCTTATTGGTCGCGTCCAATTGATCTTCAAACAGACAAGGCACACTTGTATCGATCTCATTTGACCAACCAACGACTCTCGGTTCACAGACTTTGGATATCTATACATGGAGTGTGGCTGAGGGGGCAGTTCGCCCTGCCAGTGACAAGTCCGCACCCAACCAAGAAAGCCCTGTTTCTGGCTATACAACACCCTTGCTACGGCAGAATTGGGAAAATACGGGATTGTTTACCTGATCGTCTTCAGTAATTCGTTCTTCCTCATATCGATAGTACGCCTTAGAGTTCCAGTCATAGCCTTGAGACGACAGAGAAGGCTTAAGGCGGAAATATGTCTCGTAGTCAGCACGCGCTTCCTCCTTAAGGCCTAACGCGTTGTAGGCATTACCTCGTCTGTAATAGGCATTGGGGCAATCCGGATTCAGCTGTAAGGCTCGGTCGTAGTCGGCAGCAGCTGCTACGTAGTCCCCCAGGTCGTAGAGGGCGTTGCCCCTCCTGAAGTAGGTCAGATATGTGAATTCCCTGTCTTTGGTCAAGATTAGTGCGTCATCGAAGTCTGCAACAGCTCCTTGCAAGTCCCCAAGACTATGCTTGACGAGGCCCCGTGCATGATAGGCTTTACCCTGTTCATCGTCCAGGTTAAGGGTCGCATTGAGGTCATTCAACGCATTGGAATATCTTCCAATTCCGTACCAGGCAGTGCCTCTCTTGTAATACAGATTGGCATGTTTGGGATTCAGCTGCAAGGCAGCGTCATAGTCTGCAATTGCGTCTGTTAGCTTTCTTTGACAGTAGCGCGCATCTCCTCTTCCCAAGTAACCCCAAAAGGCTAAATCCGGATTCAGTTGGATGACTTCCTCGAAATTCTGAATTGCCTTTTCGTACTCGCGGAGTGCATGCCTGGTCCATCCACGTCCCAGGTAGGCGAAGGCACGCGCGTCGTCCCCCATGTAGTGGTTCAACGCATCGTTGAAATCCTGAAGGGCCTCCTGGTGTTGGCCGAGGGCACTTTGGGCCAGACCTCGCCAGGTCCGTGTTCGATAGTGTTCATCTCCCCCTGGATACAGAGCAAGGGCCTGATCGAAGTCCTCAAGCGCTCCCTCATACTGTCAGGTATGGTACTTTGCCTGGCCCCGAAAGAAATGGGAAGCGTCATCACTGGGATACCGATGAAGATAAGAATCAAGTTTGGCTATCGCTTTTTCATACGAACCCTCTGCAACCAGTTCCATGCCTTGAAAAAACTGACGGTGTCTCCAGAAAACGACAGGATTGGGTTCATCAGGATGTGTACAGCCTGACAAGAGCGCCCAGGTTATCCCCAGGAGGAAGAACAGTGGGATCAATCGGAACTGCGCTGGCATTGGGCTGACTTCAGAATCGCTCTAAATGACGCGGGGTAGAAGACCCGACCTAAACTGGCACTGTTGCGGTATGGAATGGTCTGTTCCCGGCCTTCGTGCAGATTATAGGCATGAAAGGGTAGCTTCCAAACCAGTTTGCACGGATTCGCAGGGGCTAGTCCTGCCCCTGTACCAATGAACCCACAGAAGTTTGGCGGAAGGAGGCGTGATCGCCTTGGCGCTGGGGTTCCCTCGTGGGTCATTGAAGACGCCCGATACATATGTCTACAAAGAAGCTACCAGTGACATGAGCGCTTGGGTTAACACCCGGGTACTCGCATGAAATTCGGGTAGCATGATGTGCTCATGAGGCGTATGGTCCAATTGGTTGTCACCTGGTCCGTAGGCCACGACGGGACACTGCCAAGCGGGTCCAACCACATTCATATCACAGGTCCCAGTCTTGACCGAGAAACGGGGCCGATGACCAAATTCCTGGCGAATAGCCCTCTGCAGACTTCGACACAGGGCGTTGTTCCGCGGGGTAATCCAGGCTGGCTCCAACCCACTGAAATGCAGTGTCCCCTGGATCAGGTTGCCAGCAAAGGGAAATGACTGATCTACGTCAGGAACAATATGGACATCAGAACCGCCAATCGTAGCTTGGGCTTGGACTTCCAGCCACGCCAGACTCTGTTGGATGAGTGCCTCGACGTTGAAACCAGGAGGTAACCGGATGCCGATCAAACAACGCACTTGGTTCTGGGATGAAGCCCAAAGCCTTGTTCCGATTTCCCTTAGACTGGAGGAAGCCTGATCAAATATGCGATTAGTCCCAGCATTGGCGAGGTCAAGCAGGGACTGCAGCCAATTCCAGTAGGCTACCGCTAGTTCAGCGATTTCCCGGCCTGGCCCAGCGGTATGAGCCGTAGGTTGACTGGCCTCCAGGCGAATCAGGATACGTCCCTTGTACCCTCGGCAAATGGTTTGGCTGCCACTGGGCTCCCCGATGATACAGTAACGTGGTACAGGTTGTTTGAGGCCATTACAGAGATCTCTGATATGACGGGCTCCCCTGGAAGTAGCAGCTTCCTCCTCCACCGCACCGACCACCATTAGGCGGCAGTCGGAAGGAATGAATTCCTTGACATTAGCCGCACTCACCACGAAATTGGCAAGGGAACCCTTGGCATCCACCGTACCGCGCCCGTTCAGGCGCAGGCCTTGAGCCGTCGTTTCTCGGGTAACGGGTATTGCCCCGGGTACTGTGTCGATATGGCCAAGCAGGATGACTAGGTTGGTTGCATGGGTGGAACCCAATTCACCTACGGCATTGCCGACAGCATCCACTTCTACACGATCAAAACCCAATTGAGCCATCTGGTCAACCAGCCACAGGCTGGCCTCACCTTCATGACCACTAAGGGAAGGGATGGCAACCAGACCTTCCAGCAAATCAGCGGCCTGCACCTCCGAAATCATATCGGTATACCAGTTCAGTCAACCTGAAAGTACTTGCCCAGCAGTTCTGGCAGTAAGGCAATCTGTTCCTGCGTGATGCGCGAAGTGTCAGACTGTATCGAATGTTGCAGTTCATCCGCGTGGGGGGAACGGGGTGCGTCGGCCAAAAGCTCCACAGCCCTGATTACCGCCGCATTCACCTTGGCTGCATTGGATTTGACCCGACTGAGCACGACTTCCACAGATACCGACTCTTCGTTGTCGATCGTGTCCAAATCGGTAATATGGGCCATGACGGCGTAACTCATCTCGGCTTCCCGCGCCAGTTGGGCTTCAGGCGATGTAGTCATCCCAATAATGTCGGCGCCCCACTGGACGAAGGTCTGACTCTCAAGGCGGGAACTGAAACGTGGGCCTTCAATGGTAATGAAATTGCCCCCATCGTGCACTTCGGTTCCCGTGTCTTGCAAGGCCTGAACACAGATCGCACTGAGCCAGGTACAGTAGGGTTGGGCAAAGGGAATGTGCACCACTATCCTGGCGGTCCCTACGGCTGGATCATCAAAAAACGACAAGGTCCGTAGCCGTGTGTTGTCGTACAGTTGACTGGGTACCATAATGGTCCCGGGCTGAAACGCCGGACGCAGACTGCCACAGGCATTGGCGCTGATCAAATATTCGACTCCCAGTTTCTTGAAGCCATATATATTGGCTCTGTGGTTGAGGCGAGTAGGCGAAATTACGTGGCCGCGTCCATGCCGGGCGAGAAAGGCCACACGTTGGCCCTTGATCGTGCCCATAATGTAGGAATCCGAAGGATTCCCGAAAGGCGTGGTCAAAGCCACCTCTTCCAGGTCAGCGAGAGCGTCGATCTGATAGACGCCACTCCCCCCGATAACGCCAATGCGCGCTTGTTTTGTCATAGTGCCTTCCTAAACGGGTCTTTGAGCAAGGGGAATGTCTGTCCAACGTGGATTGTTGGCATCGCGGTCAGACAGAACGGGTTGGATACAGTTCCAGGCAACCCCTAGGTCTGGGTCATTCCACTGGACACCAAATTCATCGGTAGCGTCGTAGTATTGATCCACCAGGTACAGGAGGGTGGTGGCTTGCAGGCTATAGAATCCATGGGCCACTCCCTCCGGAATAAACAGTCCGGTGGCAGATTCAGCACTCAGACGGCGAACTTCCTGCCTCATGTAAGTTGGGGACTGGGAACGCAGATCAATTAAGCCAACTTCAATACAGCCAGTCAGAACCTGCCAATAATCAACTTGGTGGAAGTGATAATGAAGTCCTCTCAAGACATTTTCATTACTTTCACTTCGGTTACACTGGACCGCACCCCAAGCCCGACCGGGAAACCACTCCAGGCGAAAAGATTCGCAGAAGCGGCCACGGGAGTCTTCATACCAGCGAGGAGCAATCCACTGCACTCCCGAGATAAAAAGAGATTCCCTGATGTCTGCCATAGAAATGCCTTCCGCGTTATGAATGCCCGTCTCGATATCCTACCGCTGTTCACCATGCATTGTACCTTTTCCAATGGGGCCAGACTCAAGGTTTCTGGACAGTGGTCTCAAGAGCTGCAAGAACCGATCAATGCACTCCACCCGCAGGCGATAGGAAGAGCGATTGACAATGACAATCAGTTGACTATCCATGACTTGGTGCAGTTCCACCAATCCGTTGGCACGCAGGGTGTTGCCTGTTTCCACCAAATCCAGAATGATATCCGCCATGCCGGTAAGGGGGGCCAGTTCCACGGAACCATTAAGCTTGATGATTTCGGCGTTGATGCCATGAGCTGTGAAGTAAGCCGAAGCGAGTCGTGTATATTTGGTGGCTACGCGCAATTTGTCAGACAGATGCAGGGATCGGCCCTGCCACTCCGGTGGTCCGGCTAAGGCCAGATGGCAATGACCTAGAGGCAACACGAAAGTCTCTATCACGTCTACTTCCTCTTCACGGAGGGTATCAAGACCCGTGAAACCCACATCGGCACCCCTATAGGCTACAAAGGTGGGTACATCCGTAGGCTTGGCCAAGATATACTCAAACTGGCCATCTGACGTAGTGTGAGTCAGTTGGCGTGTGTCGTCAAACTGCCCGACAGGCATCCCCGCTTGGCGCAGATATGTAAACAGCTTGTTTTCCAGACGTCCTTTGGGAATGGCGACGCGCAGAGATCGGGATTCAGCCATAAGGACAAGGAATTCCGCTTTCTGATTCCTGTCGCCAGCCTGGTATCGAAGGCATGAAGTCCTACCTTGCCTGCCGCAGCAACGTCTCGAGTTCCCGGGCCTTCATGTCAGTTAGCATCTGGTCAAGAGGGGAACGCAAGATATGGAATTCTCTCTGGTCCGGACGCCACTGAACAATGTAGCGGGCATTCATGTTCTGGGCGTAACGCATGAACTGGTCACGGGGTCTCTCCACCGTATCCAGCACAATATCAATCCCGGTCCGGCGCATCCGCTTAATCCACTGCAAGCACTCGGGTTCACGGGTAAATTGCACAAGCACGGAGGGAGCGACCGGTGTTAGCGCATGCGGTTCTTGGCCGGCAGTAAAGGCCTTGACCAATTGGTCCAATTGGATAGTGCCGCCCACGGCGGGTTGGTCTGGCCCAAAACACCCAACCAGGTTGTCGTACCGGCCACCTTTGCCCGCCACCACGGCCGAGTCGGGCAGAAGGACTTCGAAAGTCATACCTGTGTAATAATCCAGATCACGGATTTCCGCCAAATCGATCATCACATGATTGAGTTCATCGTAAGCCTGTAAACCTGCACAGACATCACTCAGGTTGCGCAAAGCGGCTTCCATGCGCTGATTCAAGCAGTAGGATGCTGCCCGATCAATCACATCCAGGGGATCCGTTCCGTAAAGGCTAAGCACGGCCTCCAATGCACGCCGCAGGCGGGGAGCAATGGCGCTTTGATCCAGAATTCTTTCCAGGACGTATTCACTCTTGCGGTGCAGGGCCCAACGGAGTTGCAAGGCCGTGTCTGGATCAGGGGCTAGGGCATCCAACAGACCGTTGACATAGGCACTATGGCCGAGAACAGTCTTGAATTCATGCAAATGCAACTCGTGCAAGGTTGTGGACAGACAGGCCAGCACCTCCACATCAGCTTGGGGATCGGCACACCCAATCAATTCAATGCCCAGCTGACGGAATTCCTGCTGATATTGCAAACCGGAGGACTCTTCGTGACGAAAAACACTGCCCGCGTAGCAGAAGCGATAGGGGCCTTGCGCCGCGGGAAGACGTGTGCCTACCAATCTGGCCACTGCCGTTGTCATGTCCGGTCGCAGTACAAGAGTCTGCCCCTCCTGATCCGAGAAGTGGTAGAGGCGCATGGAGGCGGAGGTGGAGATGGCCGCATGCAGGGTAGCGGCGAACTCGAACATGGGCAGGATGATTTCGTTATAACCCCAGGCGCGAAACGAGGTTCGTGCCTGGCCCTCCAGATCCTGCCGCAGTCGTGCTTCCTGCCATAGGTGATCCTTGACACCGAGCGGCAGACTGCGTTTCGGTACCGAACTTGCCCCTTTGGGGTCTTGGCCGAACAGCCAACCGCCAACTTCCATAAAGCGCCAGAAGAATCGAATCCAAAGTTCTACGGTGTTTCCGACGGAGCCCGATTGGCTTGCAGGGCTTCGATCTGGGATTTGGGCGTGATAGAAGCAGCCCGTTCTTCCGCTGCTTTCACCTGCTCAGTCTCTTGAGGAGTAAGACCCCCCACCTGATTCAATACCGTAGTCTGGGAAATTACGCGGCGTGGACTTTCGGCACCACAATCCGGACAGGGAGGAGTTTCACCGACGGCCGCGGTCGCCATAGTTTTCCAGAGGTGGGAAAAGCGGGTTTCACATTCGCCACAAATGTATTCATAGACTGGCATGAGGCACTACTTCCGATCCAGTGATCTCCCGACTGCCGTATTGTATGTAGGAATGTACCCAGTTCCGAAAACAAGGTTCGGGACTGAGGGGTCTCTGTCTGGCGGCGGAGAGGCAAGGCTTTGCCCCAAGTGTCTTCACAGAGACGCGGCGGATCACCGATATATCAGCGGTATCAAGAGGCTGGCCAAGGCCCACATGAGAATCTGCAGGGGCACCCCCATGCGCATGTAATCTGTGTAGCGATACCCACCGGGTTCCATAACAATGGCATTGGTCTGGTATCCGGTGGGAGACATAAAGCTGGCGCTGGCGCCGAAAGCAATGGCCATGAGCAAGGGAGTAGGTTCAAAGCCCTGCGATTGAGCCAGACCGAGGGCAATGGGCACCAGCAAGACGGCCACCGCGGCATTGGAAATCAGCTGCGTCAGGACGGACGTCAGCAGGTACAGGATGCTGACGGCCACCACCGGATTGGCCAGGAGGTTTTCGTCCAGGAGAAAGGCGACGATGTAATCTGCCACACCAGAGGCCTGCATACCGACGCCCAGGGGAATGGTACCTGCCATCAGCATCAGCGTACGCGGATTCAGGGCGCGAAACGCCTCATCCGTACTCAAGCAGCCTGTCAGTATCATGGCCATTACCCCCGCAAAGGCCAGGACGAAAATGGGAATGGTAGTGAAAGCCCCTCCCATAATCACGGCGGCCATGATCAAGAGGGCGATGCTGTTCCGCTGAAACTGAGAGCCCTGCAATTCCATGCCCTCAATGAAAATCACCCGGTACGTACTCCGCAGCATCGCCAGCGCGTCCCGGCTACCTTCGATCAGGAGGGCATCCCCACTGCGGATTTCGCGTACAGGCATCGCCTGTACATTGCCCTGTTCCGGCATCATGATGCCAATCAGGGCAAACTGTTCCGCCTCGAGAGAAGCCAGGTCCGGCAGAGGTAAGCCGATCAGGGAAGAGTTGGACAATACTACTGCCTGCACGACCACGCGATTGGGATCGAGTTCGATTTGCAGATGCTCGGGTGCGGTATCGACGACATGGGGAATCACCTCATACCGGCTCTTGAACCTCGTGAGGTCATTGGCTGTACCTGACAAGAGGAGAATGTCTCCGGCTGTGATTAGTTCATTGGCGTAGGGTCCGATAGGAAGCAAATCTTCCTGGCGCCGATGGTGCAACAACCTGAGATCGGAGGGGTCGGCAGCGTCCGATACCAGGGCAGGAGACAGCCGACGCAAACCTGAAACACGTTGGTGCATTATGGGTGCCGTTTGCACACTCCGGAAAGCATCACTGACGGCCCTGCCTACCAGCGATGATCCTCTGGGCACCTGGAACTGGGCCAGATATACACGACTAAAGCTCGATTCGCCCTGCTGGGCACCGGTCCGATCAGGCAGGAATCTGTCGCTCAGCAAGACAATGAAGAGGCCGCCCGCCAAAGAAAAAATCAGACCCAGGGGGGCAAAGGCAAACATGCGAAAAGGTTCATTGCCAGCGGCACGATTCAGTTCGTTAACCAGTATGTTGGTGCTGGTACCAATGAGGGAAATGGTGCCGCCCAAAATGGCGAAGTAGCTGACCGGTATCAACAATTTCGAAGGAGATAGTCTGTGCCGGAGGGATAGGGAGATGATGACAGGGACCATCAACACCACTACAGGCGTATTGTTGATAAATGCACTGACAATCGGGACGGTCATACCCAACAGGATGAGCAGCCGCCGGGGACTGCCCTGGGAGAAACGGGCGAGATAGAGGGTGATGTTTTCCAAGGCTCCGGTGCGCACAAGACCCTCACTGAGGATAAACATGGCGGCTACGGTCAGAGTTGCACTGTTGGAAAAGCCGGAAAGGGCCTGCCCTGGGGTTAACACCTGGGTAACGGTCAGGCTCACGACAATGAGCAAGGCCGTAAGTTCGATACTTAGCCAATTGCTGACAAATAGAACTGTTGCGCCCAGCAAAATGGCCAGATATATGAATTCACTGGAGACGACAGTGGCAAACATTACACACAGACAACATGGCATAGAAAAACATATCCTCCCATCAGGGAGGATACAACCCAAACCGGCAACACAGGCTTCCTATACAATGGAAGCAAGGCACAGGACATTCAAGACATTCTCTGGGCTAGAGCGGGTGAACGGACTCGAACCGTCGACATTCAGCTTGGGAAGCTAACGTTCTACCACTGAACTACACCCGCATAAGTACAGCTACTTTGCAGCCTGTGTGATCCTAGCTGAAGTCAAGTCGGATTGCAAGCGAGGAAAGTGGATTGAAGGGATCAGGGCCGCTCAGGTGTGACTTTATCTGATCATCGGGAGTACTCTGACGACCGGCACCGCACCCGAAATTCCGGGGCCCGTGATCAGGCCAGACCCTGATAAAGACTACGGGGTTCATTCCCACCCTACAACTTTGTATTGCTGGCCGGGAATCGGCCGAGGTCATGGTAAGCGGTTTGGTTTGATCTCACTATTCCCCAAGACTTGGCAGTTTGTGCGTAATTCGCTCTCCGTTGACAGGGAACCCGCGATCTTCCCTGCCACTGGAGTCCGGGTGGAGCCACCCCCACCGCTAACGGGATTGGCTACCCGCGGCATGTCCAGGGCTTCCGTGTCGCCGTCCCGTCCCCGACGGGCAACAAGGCTTGGGCACCGGCACCCTGTCGTGAGGATCGGCCCGCCCCCTTGGCCACGGCCACGCAACTCTGCCCCTGACTTCCCGCCAACCTTGCGGTCCATCGCCAATCTTGTGACGGACCCTTTGTAATCAGGAACAGCCACCAAGAGCCAATGTATCGGGTACCTATCCTAGCTCCTGGACAGGCCGCGGCGGTACAGGCTTACTCAGCCGACGGTTCCGTCCAGGACATTCTGGACGCCTGTCGTCCATCCCGTAGGATTTGATCCGCCGAAGTAGCGGGGCAAATACTTGCGGGGGAATTCTGGAGCTGTTTGGATTCAGCCTTTCAGTCGTCAAGATTATCGGGTGTATATACCCGGCTTTCGTCGAGCAACCATGCCACCATGCGGTCGATCTCTTCTTCGGCCATTCGAGTCGCAAAATCATCAGGCATAGTGTCGTCGTAATCAGGAACGCGACGGTTGTTAGGCGACATTATGCTTTCCTTTAGATACGCAGCCGCATCAGTGATGCCTTCCCGGTATTCGGCGATGGCATGTATTCGTCCAAAATGAGGTCCCTGTTCCCCCTGATTATCTTCCGTCTGGACTTCGTCCAAGCTGTGACACCCGATGCAGGCCATGGCCTGGAAAAGATAGTCTGGAGCCCGATCACCCTTGGGCAAGACGGAACTCACCGTAAGTTGCACTGGCTCAAATTCTACGTCCGATGCCACGTCAATATTCTGCAGTTCCGGGGGTTTGGGTACATCGAGAAAAGGTTGAAATGGATCTTCCTCCGCGGTTTGCTGCATGGCAGTTTCTTGCCAGTTCATCACATACAGTACAACGTCAGCTACTTGGTCGGGTCGCAACGGGCCACCGAATTCGGAACTCCAGGGCACCATACGATTCACCCACTGGGAATTTTCTTTGCTGGGCCGGCCTGCGGTTACGGTAAGATGCACATAGTTGTTCAGCGTCATTGTGCCCTCTTGACCCACATCCCCCAGTCTGCGGGCGAAAAAGTAATGGCTATTGAGAGCTGGGGCTATACCCTGAAGCCCTTGGCCCTGACCCCCATGGCAAGTAGCACAGTTGTCTGAAAAAATCTTGGCTCCATTCTCTATACGCCTTCCTTCCCAGTTGCGGGTCTGCAACTCCATGCGCGTGTCTTCCGTCTGGGCTGTCAGGCCCACACACACCACGAGGACAAAGGATGCCACCAAACCTGTGATCAATTTGGAACCAAAATTGCGGACGTATAATTTGCGCATAAAGGAAATCCCAATTTGACCCTACTGGGAATCAGTAGTTCCGTTCATCATGTTCAGAAATTCAGGAATCCCGTATTTCTTGACACCATACTGTTCCCAATAATAGGAATCGCGGTGTAGCCAAAAGTCTTGGATAAAGTCCTCTTCCTCCCCTTCGGAATTCAGCCAAAAGATCTCCCACGTAACTTTCTTGAGGTTGGCCTGATCCTGACTGATGGTCAAGATTCCGTACGGCGCATTGAATTCATCCACCTTCTCTTCCCAGACCACCAAAGCATGGCGGAAATCGGCCAGTAATTCATCAAATTCATGGTCATGGGTCTCATATTCTTCCCGGGTATCGTAGGTGCCAAGTGGCAAGTGTACGTACCCGATCTCCCGGGAAATCCCCGACCCTTCTTCAGGCATGAGTTCCTGCACGACCTCCAGAGGTGGCGCTCCCTGAACAGCATATTGGGGTGTTCCCATCCAACTGAGGATGATCATCAGCACACCGGCGATTATGCCTGAAATGGTGGCAACCCGGCGGTCGGAACCGCGGCGACTCGGATTGCGGTCGAGATAAGGGATTGCCATCAGCAAGACAAGCAAAACACCCGGAATTATGACTCCCGCCCACATTTTGTCTGCTATCTTGAGCAGGCCTTGTAACCAATAGAAATACCATGGCGCAACCGTATGGAAGGGAGTCTGTTGCGGATTGGCGATGTGTTCCAGAGGGGCCTGGAACAAAAAAACTGTCACAGCCGTAATGATGGCTGTGACCACCAAAAGGAAACTGCCTTCATCAATCAAGACGTCCGGCAAGTAATAGACACGGCGGTTGGCCGGAACGCGGTTCGCTGTATCTTCTCCTATTTCCTCTTCTTGGGCAGGCAGGCTGATGCCATACAACACCACTTTGTAGTAGTGGACGAAAAAGAAGAGAATCAAAAGCAGGGGCAGGAACAATACGTGCAACAAATAAAAGCGCATCAAACCGTTGGCCCCGATATCGGGTGCCCCGCGCGCAAGCAAATTAATAATCTCTCCCACAAACGTAGGAGGGACTGCTTCCGCCATGGAAGTACCGATGGTAACGGCCCAAAAGGCCAATTGATCCCAAGGTAGCAGATACCCGGAGAAGCTGAGGAAAAGGGTAAAAACCAAGAGAAGGACACCGGTGAGCCAAGTAAATTCCCTTGGGGGTTTGTAACTGCCAGTCAGGTAAGTACGGACCATGTGCAAGGTGACAATGGCCACCATCAATTCAGCCCCTATACGATGCAGATCCCGCAGGATCTGACCAAAAGGCACATCGCTGAGCAAGCGGATCATATCCACGTAGGCTCGTTCAGGGGTGGGGGCATACCAGATCATGAGAATGATGCCGGTAATAGTTTCCAAAATAAATAAATAGGTGGAAAGCAAACCTAGTCGGTAGGTATGTGTGAAACGAGTGACACTTTCGTGGTAATAGGAGGGTTTTATATGTAACAGAAAGGTGTCTGCATGGGGGCGCAGACGGGTATTAGGTCGGCCTGGTGGATCGCCACGTAGCATACCTCGAAACTCATTGGAATTAATACCAGCGGTCAAGTAGGTGAAAATTCCATCAAGGGCCGAGAAGAGGGCACTTAACCAATTGCGCTTGGTCGTCTTTTCTTGTACTGCCATCAGCTAGAACCCATGCATTGCCTAGGGGAATAAAGACTCGCAAAGCAAGAAAGGGTGTTTCAGTCGTTACCGAATCAGTTTCTGCTATGAGTGGGACGGGCCCTGGATTCTACGTCCAGTCTTGATCACGATTTCGGCTGAATCACTGGGCACACCAGGGGGTTGAATGCCGTCAGCGGTGGATTCTGTAGAAGCTACGACCGCACCACCTTCTTGAATTTCAACTACAAATTGGTCAAGTCCTCTTGGGGCAGGGCCTTCAATATACTCTCCCTCACGGGTAAATTTGGACCCGTGACAAGGGCACTCAAAACGGCGATTTGCCTCCACCCATTTATACAAGCAACCCAAATGGGTGCAAACCATATACAGCGCGCGGGGCCCTTGCTCGGTATTGACAATCCAAAACTTGCCAATGGGGTCCCCCTGAGGGGATGCGCTCATGTCCGGAAGCGCTGTGGCCGCACCCAAGAAAAAATCACCGCCAAATTCACCAGCTTTGAACCGCGGATACATGAACAGACCCGTGGCCACCAACTGCTGGACCGCTACTATGCCAATGGCGGCTGACCAGGAATAAGCCAGGAATTCCCGTCTGTTCAGTTTGCGTACGTTCGTCCGCAGATAGGTCTCTTCCTCCGTTCCCGCAGTTTCGGCCGCCGTACCGGGAGAGGCAGGGACCGCTGGCGAGGTAGCAGATGCAGCGACGGGAGTAGGTGCGGCAGGCGCAGAAGGAGGAGTCACTACCTCCGCAGGGACAGATTCAGTCTCAACTATCTCTTCTTCGGGTGGAGCTTGACTAGATGCCGTCTCCTCAACAGGAGGCGGTTCGGAGCTTATGGCTTCGGAGGAAGTGGTTGAAACCGGGTTCTTAGCTACAGTCGCCTCTTCAACTGCAACCGGAGCGGCCGCTTCCGATTCAGGATCGTAAGTCTCGCCCTTTCTTTCGGCTACACGCCTCTTGGCTTCCTGTATCCATTTCTCCGCCGGGGATAGCTCAGCCACTATCTACTGTCCTTTGCCAATATTGGAACGTGCTTGACCGTATTGGCACCATACACAACGGTGCGCAAATCGCGGAAAGGAGACCCGATAGATTTCAAACATGCCACGGAATCGATGTACATATGGGCAAGGGCAGTACTTGATTGAATTCGCGGCTGGTTCCCGTGTCGAACAGTAATCTGCTGATCATCCTACGAACGCAGTGAGTATAGCACACGAACGCCAATTGGGATGGAATGAAGGGAGTACGAAATGGTAGCCAATAGCTGATTCCCGAGGTACTCAAATTCACTGAACCTCTTGCTCCACTTCACCCAATCGCCGAAGCAGTTGCTCCATTTCCTGTGCCAACTGTCTAATTTTCGTCTGTTCCCGCTCTACGACTTGCGCTGGAGCCCTTGTTACGAATTGCGGGTTTTCCATCAAATGACAGGACTGCTCCAACCGGGCATGCGTCTCCCGAATCTCCTTGTTCAAGCGATCGAGTTCGGCCTGCAGGTCCAGGAAGTCAGCCACCGGCAAGTAAACGGTTACGGTTTCCACATTGGCGGAGACACACTTGGTAGTAATAGGTATGTCGGTCTCAATACGCAATTGGTTCTCGTCCAGGCGCGCCAAGGTACAAAGCAGATTCTCATTTTCCTGCAGAAGAACAAGATCTTGGGGGGCCTGCAGCCAGGCTGTAAGCCTTTGTCCAGGGTCAATCTTGTGCTCAGCGCGAACGTTCCGAATGGCCCGCACGATCTGCTGCAACAGCAAGAAGTCGTCAAGGGATTGCTTGGCCGTAGCTGTTAGGCAAGGCCAGCGGCTCATCATGATGCTCCGAACAGGCTGGGTAATCGCCGGCAATTCCTGCCAGATAGCCTCTGTCAGAAAAGGCATGAAAGGGTGAAGCAGGCGTAGGCTCTGTTCCATGGTGTAGACCAGAGTGGTAACCGTTCTTGTTTTGGTTTCCACACATGACCCATGCAGATACACTTTGGCTGCTTCCAGGTACCAGTCACAGAATTCATGCCACAGAAAGTTATAGAGTTGTGTACCGGCTTCACCGATCTGCCAACCTTCAATCAGCCGGGTTACTTCCTCGATGACCTGATTCAACCTCGCCAATATCCAGCGGTCCGCCAGGGTGAGTTGCGCCAAGGGAGGAAGCTGGTAGGCAGTGGCGAATTCATTGGGCTGATGGGATAGTTTCAATTCGACATCTGCCGTGTGGGATTCCAGGAAACGAAATGCATTCCACAGCTTGTTGGCGAAGTTACGATTGCTCTCCATACGCTGCCGGTTCAGTTTGAGATCGTTGCCCGGCGTAGTACCCGTCAGCAACGTAAAACGGAGGGTGTCAGCCCCAAAATCTCGTATCAGATCAAGAGGATCTACGATGTTACCGAGGGACTTACTCATCTTCTGACCGTTTTCATCCCGTACCAGGCCATGTAAATACACCGTGCGAAAAGGAATGTCTCCTGTCAGTTTGAGTCCCAGCATGATCATCTTGGCTACCCAAAAGAACAGGATGTCGTAGCCGGTTTCCAAAACAGAAGTGGGATAAAATCGCCTGAGATCCTCAGTCTTCTCTGGCCATCCTAGCGTGCTGAAGGGCCACAGACCACTGCTATACCAAGTATCCAGAACATCAGGGTCCTGGGTCAGCGTTGTGTCCATGCCATAGTGAGCGAGGGCTTGGGCATACGCCTCCTGCTCGTCCAAAGCACAGAACATGTGACTGTCAGGACCGTACCAGACGGGAATACGGTGTCCCCACCAGAGTTGACGTGATATACACCAGTCCCGTATGTTGTCCAACCAGTGAAAATAGACATTTTCAAACTGTCGGGGCACTATCTCGATATGACCGGCACGGACCGCCTGAATCGCCGCATCGGCCATTTCTCTCATCCGCAAGAACCATTGGGTACTGATCCTGGGTTCAACGATTTCGCCACTGCGCTGTGAGCGGGGAACACGAACGGTATGAGGCTGTGTATCCAGAGTTAAGCCCGAAGCCTGCATTTTTTCCCATATCTGGCGTCGGCCTTCCTCGCGGGTCAATCCTTGGAACGGACCTGCTTCCTTGTTGAGACAGGCATCTTCGTCCAAGACAGAAATTATGGGCAAATTGTGCCGCTGGCCAATTTCATAGTCAGTATGGTCATGCCCCGGGGTAACTTTGAGGGCTCCGGTTCCAAAATCCCGATCCACGGCCTGATCGCCGATGACAGGCACCAGTCGGTCCATCAGCGGCACTCTAACCTGCTGTCCGATGAAGTGCCGGAAGCGTGGGTCCTCAGGGTGTACGGCCACTGCGGTGTCTCCCAGGATCGTTTCAGGTCTTGTGGTTGACACGGGAATATACTCATTGGAGCCCTCAAGCAGGTACTTGAAGGTGAAGAGCGTGCCTGCTTCCTCTTCGTATTCGACCTCCAAGTCAGAAATGGCCGTGTGCAATTGGGGCGACCAGTTTACGAGATACGTGCCGCGGTAGATCAGACCTTCCTGATATAGCTGGACAAAGGAAGTGCGCACGGCGTGGGAGAGACCTGGATCCATGGTGAATCGCTCGCGCTTCCAGTCACATGAAACTCCCATGCGTCGCTGTTGGCCCGAAATTCGGGCATGGTATTCGTCTTTCCAGGCCCAAACTTCCTCTACAAATGCTTCACGGCCTAGTGTATGCCGAGACGAACCTGACTTTGCCAGTTGCTGTTCTACCACGCTCTGCGTGGCTATCCCCGCGTGGTCCGTTCCAGGTACCCAGAGAGTAGGGTGGCCTTGCATACGCTTGTAGCGGATCAGGAAATCCTCCACTGCATCCATAATCGCATGGCCCAAATGCAGGGCACCGGTAACATTGGGAGGTGGCATGGAAATAACATAAGGGTCTTTCGCCGGATCGGATTGACCCAGGTTTTCCTGGATTTCCGGGCAGAAAAAGCCTTGTTCTTCCCACCAGTAGTAGAGTTTCTCCTCATGCTCCTGTGGGTTGTACGTGGGGCTGACAGTCTTGGCCATGGCAATCCTCCCATAAAAAAGACCGCTTCGCACAAGGGCGAAACGGTCTCCGCGGTACCACCTTGTTTAATGTCCCCAAACCGGGACATCACTCATTAGGCTGTAACGGGCCTACCCGAAACAGGCTGATCTTGCGACTCACCTGTCCTGGCTTCCTGGCGACTTCGGCGGAAGAAGAACGGTTAGCTTCCAGCTCGTGGGCTTCCCTCTCTGGGATCTGGTTGCCGCCTACTACTCCAGTGCAATCCAGTTCCATATCCGTAGTCCAGTATATTCTTTGGCCGACGCTGAATCAACTATCTGGAACCGGGTGTGGCCTACTGTCCAAAGTCAAATATGGAGATATGGCTTATTTCTTCCCCGCATAAGGGGAATGGAACTACAAAGTCCCGGTCACTGTACCCGCCTGCCTGCTTCCGATCCAGACTTCAGGTTGTACAATGGAAGAATCCCTTGCAAGAAGAACCTGCCATCACAATGCCATGAGCCTCATCGATAGAGTTGAAATTCATCCTTTCCAATTTGAAGTCCCTAATTTGGCGCTAGGCTCTCATTCAGCCACGGGCGTTGGGAATATGGTGTATCAGAAGGACTCGCAGCTCAGAACAACGCGGTTCGCGATACGCATTCAGTGTGACGACGGTGCACAGGGAGAGTATGTTACCCATTGGGTTGGTACCCCCTCCACCCTCGGCCAGATGCAGATGCTGGCACCTCTGCTTATAGGCCGCAATCCCAGCCACCGCGAGTCGATATGGGATGACTTGAAACGAGAGGTACGAGCATACGACCATATGGGGCACGGACCTCTCGACTTGGCCCTGTGGGACTTGACGGGCAAGCGTCTGAATGCCTCTGTATCTTCTCTCATAGGAGGATTTCGCACTCATCTGCCTACCTACGCAAGCACCTATCACGGGCAGCGAGAACCAGGTGGGCTGGATTCAGTTCGGGCCTATGTGGACTACGCACTTCATTGCCAGCAGCAAGGTTTCAGAGGTTTCAAGATTCATGGATGGCATGAAGGCATTGCGGACGAAGAAATCCGCAATATCTTTGCCGTTCGCGAGGCCGTGGGCGACGACTGGCGTCTGATGTTGGATCCTGCCTGTCAGCTAAGGACCTATATGGATGCCCTCCATGTGGGGCGTGCCTGCGATGAGGCGGGCTTCTTCTGGTATGAGGACCCGTATCGCGACAGTGGAGTGTCGGCTATGTCTCACAATCGCCTGCGTTCCCAATTGAAAACACCTCTGCTGATAAGCGAACACGTCCGTGGCATTGAGCAAAAGGCCAATTTTCTCATTCAGGGCGGCTGCGACATGATTCACGTAGATCCTGAATACGATATGGGGATCACAGGAGCCTTGAAAATAGCCAACGTCTGTCAGGCCCTTGGCTTCGACATTCAGATTCATGCCTGTGGGCCAGGACATAGAGCGTTAATGTCTGCCCTCCCCCACACGCATATGTACGAAATGGCCTTGATCGGTCCCGAAATGCCCAACTGTGTACCCCCCGTGTATACCAACGGCTATAGCGACCAGCCAGAGGCCCTGGACGAGAATGGTTGTGTAACGGTACCGAACGGTCCAGGCCTAGGTGTCAATTACGACTGGGAGTACATCTCCGACCACTGTACTGGTGCACTCATTTACCCCTGATAGGGCAAATGGTTTTCAGGCCAATCCCATCAATCCTGGTTGGCTTCAGGAAAGCTAATTGACCCGCTCCCCAATTGCCTTTGTCCAGCACCGGACCTGGCTCTTTCCGAAACGATTGCCAGGTTCCCTTTCCCTAAAGTGTTATATGGGTTCAGGGGCAATAGGATGTTCTGTCTGGACGTAGCGCAAGATGCCCGATTCCCCACGAATGATAAGAGAATGGGAATAAGCCCTTCGACGGGCATAGGTCACGCCACGCAGAATTTCGCCATCAGTGATACCGGTAGAAGCAAAGAATATCTGATCGGACTGCACCAATTCGTCTGTCGTAAGGATTTGGTTCAGTTCATGTCCCGCTTCGATAACCTCAAGACGTTCTTCCTCACTTTGCGGCGCCAGTCGGGCGACGATGGCTCCTCCCAAGGCCTTGACGCCAGCTGCGGCAATAAGACCTTCTATGGCACCTCCGGTTCCCATCAACACGTCTATGCGACTGTCGGAATTTCCTGCCTGGAGTGCGCCGGCTACGTCTCCATCAAAGCGAATCTGCGCTCTGGCGCCTGCTTGTCGAATTTCCACCAGAAGGTTCATGTGCCGGGGACGGTCCAGTACAAATACCACCAGATCACTGATATCCTTCCCGAGTTCCCGGGCCACCAGTGCGAGTACCCAACCGGGGGGTGCATCCAGACACTCGGGAACCAAGGCTGGAGCGACTCGCCTGTCCACCACGATCTTCTGCATGTACAAGGCGGGTTCGGGAGACCACAAAGTGTGACGGGGGGTGGCACTAATTACCGAAATGGCCCCCGGTCGGCCCTGGGCCAATAGATTTGCCCCATCCACAGCGTCAAAAACGACATCCATGGGAGAACCTTGGCCCCGACCTATCTGTAAAACCTGAGCCTCTGGATCAATGTCCAAGAGCCCCTTGTGAGCACTGCCCACGATGAAACCGTTGAAGGGAATCTGCGCCAATTCACGGTGCATGGTCTCCATGGCCACTTCATCTGCACGATTGCGCAAACCCAGTCCAACATAACGACCCGAAGCCAGGGCGGTCATCTCTGTGGCACGAACCAGCTCAAAGCCCAGATTGATATGGGAGTCAGTAAGAAAGGTTGTTTGAGTCATCAACTCCTGTATTCCGTCAGTGCCAGTAAATTAGAGGTTTTGCTCCAGGCAATCATTCCACCGTCCAGGACCTTGACATTGTCAAATCCATTGTGTTGTAGTACGCGCGCAATATTGCGGGCCCGGCGGCTGGTATTGGATACCAGCACGATTTCTTCCCGCTGTAAGGTGTGATTGAGCGGATTGAAAGTCGAATAAGGCAAATGATGGGCTTGGGGAATATGCCCCCGATCCCATTCGAGTCGTTCCCTCACGTCAATAATAGCCAGAGAACGATCCTGGATCATCAGTCGATGTTCCACCTGCTCTACCTTGATCATATCAACGGGAATGGAATCCTCTTCTCGCTGCAGGATATCCTGGAATGGAATAGCAATTTTGGGGAGGTTGATACACTCCTGAAATACGCGGTGGGGACAGTCGTATATGCATACTTTGGGATTCAAGACTTGGTGGAACAGGAAGTCTATCGCAGTGTCTTCATGCAGGAAGTGATCATCTCCCACGTATTGAATAAAGCCTGAAGATTGGAAAACTTGGAATACCAGATCAGTGATCTTGAAGAAATACACATCGCCTCCCCGTTGACGAACACTGCGCACGAAGTTCTCCAGCATGCGTACACCACTCACGTCAATGCGGACTGTATTCTGTAACTGAAGAAGCACGAAGCGTCGTGTATCAGGTGGTGGCAAGTGGTTGCGCAAAAGGAATTCCACATGATTGGCAGCTCCGAAATAGAGGTCACCCTCCACACTGAGTATGCTCAACTGGGGACACAAGCTGTCCTCGATCGCACTGGCTTCCCGCAAGTGCCGAAAATTAGTAGTGGGAACCAGGTTGAGGACCCGTGGCCGGCTGGTCTTATACACATAAACGACAAGAGACGTGATGATTCCCAGCGTTACTACATACACCAGGGGGAGTATAAAGGCCGACAGGAAAGTGGCCAGCATGATGAAAGTTTCGGACTTGCTTGTTTCCAGAATCTGTCTGGCCCGTTTATAGCTGATCATGCTAATAGCCGTAGCGATCACAAAACCAGCCAAGACCGGTCGAGACAAGAACTGAATGAAGAAACCCAGTCCCAGTACGGCCCCCATCACAAACAATCCTGACAGAATGCTTGTCATCTGGGTACGCCCCCCTGACGTGTAGTTTATCGTGCTGCGGGTGAAGGAACCGGATGACGTGTAGCCCGAGAAAAAACCGCAGACAATGTTGGCTATACCCTGTCCCACAATCTCCTGATTATTGTCCAGGTATTGCCCTGATTCAGTGGCGAGTGAACGGGAAATGGTCAAGGCTTCAATCAGGCCGATGATCGCAATCGCACCTGCGCCGGGTATTAGCTTCTGGATCAGGTCCCAATTGGTTAAGGGCAGGGCTTGCCAAGGGGGAAATCCCCGCGGTATTTCCTCTATGAGACGGACTCCCACCTGATCCAGGCGGAATACCATGATCACGAGAGAAGTAACCACCAGAGCCACAAACTGGGATGGAATCCGCCTGTGAACCTGGGGCAAGACCACAATAAGCAGGAGCGTGGCCAGTCCCAGCAATAGACTGATGACATGGACTGGACCAGATTGGGCCCAAAGATTCTGGAAGGTCTGGGCAAACTGGGCACTTACCTGCGCCTCCATGCCCAGCAGACCACTCAACTGATTGGTAATGATCAGCATCCCTGCCCCGGCCGTGAACCCCACCATGACAGCATCAGAAACGAAATTGACTACAAACCCGAGGCGCAGTAGGCCTATGCCCAAGCGTAAGACGCCTACCAAGGCCGAAAGCATCCCTGCAGCAATGAGGTATTCCTGTACATTGTTGCTGGTTACGATGGGAGCGACTGTTGCCAGGACCAGTAGTGAGGCGGCGTTGGTGGGACCGGTATGCAAGTGCCGAGAAGAGCCCCAGAGGGCAGCCGTGATGGCAGCGATAACGGCTGTATAGAGGCCGGTAGTAGCAGGCAGTCCAGCGATGTGTGCGTAGGCTATCGACTGGGGCACCAGTATGACACCGGTTGTAAGGCCTGCGATGGCATCCGACGGCAAATCCCGCCAGCTATATCTTTTTAGAAATTGCCAGGGTTGCAATAACGTAGCGAGCGATGCCTGCAGTGGAAACGCAATTCGATGCTTGGATGCAGCCATCACGCCCATGGCTTGTTCTTCAAGCCTCTTGGTCCATGAGCGAAAGATTCACGAGTCTGTCCAGACGAATAACCCGAAGAGTATTAGAACACGAAATCTTGCTGGAGATAGGGGATTTACACCTCTAGCGACCTTCTAGTGGAAACAGATTGGCTTCATCGGGCACCACAGGCCTGCAGGCAGGCCTGCATGTGTCCCCGTGCTTCAGCCGCGATAACACAACACTGTTCCAGGGAATATCCTCCGGCCTTTGTACCGATGACTTCCAGATTCAGAGGACCTGAATATCCGTAGTCTTGTAACACCCGTATATAGCCGAGCAAATCAATTTCGCCACGTCCATTGGCCTGGTCCTCAGGATTACCCGGTCCTTCCTGGCGGCCCTTGCAATCCCGAATATGGACATGCTTGACCCTCTTGATGACGGCTCCCAGCGCCTCCACCGGATTCTCCATAGCCCGATGGATGTGACTGGGGTCCATATCAATTCCAAAGGCGGGACTGGAAATGGCTTCCATAACCCGCAATGTAGTAGGCGTATTGTAGATACTGCATCCTACGTGAGCCTTTACACAAAGAGTGATGCCGTAATGTTCCGCCCTGTCCGCCAGATGGCCCAGATTGTCCAGTGATTGTTGCAGGCTTGCTTCATCGTCAGCTGTTCCACCGGGACCGCAGTTCACGATCGGGATGCCAATTTCGACGGCCGCCTGAAACGCGACTTCCATAACATCCTTGTCCTGCAGTGGCTGCTCCATGGCCAACAATTCCAGGTCGTAACTGGCGGCCAAAGTCCTGATGGTATCGGCCCGTTCTCTCCAGCTATCCAGAGGCAAATGGTCACACATGCTGGGAATGGCCCCGACTTCAATGCCATCATAACCGGCCATCTGCGTGTAGCGGAAGGCAGTCTCAATGTCAAAATCACCAAACAGAACTGAATTCAAACCGAGCTTCATAATTTCTCCCTTGCCAATCCAGGGTCACCTTTACGTTATAGGGTTACAATCTTGCCTGTTGCCCAGGACTGGATCGCAGCTTCGATAATAGTCTGCACCTTGAGAGCATCAGCACCAGAGGCGTCAATTTCCTCGGGTGCCACTTGCGCTTTATTCTGCTCAATCCAGCGGGTAATGCGGGACTTGAAAGTCTCGGGGAAGGCCATCATGCCCCCCAGGAAATCATACGTTTCCGTCTCCATGCTGAAGCGAGGATAGAATTCCAGGTGCTGGCAAGCCTCACGCAACACGAACCTGGCGTCTGAACCCACAACTTCCAGGGTTTCCAATCCATAGCTGCCCCCGGCGTCATAACTGCCTGTCAAATGACCGATAACCCCGTTGGCGAAAAGCAGATTGACCTGAACGTTGGACCAGATTTTCCGGCCTCTGCCTTTCTTGAAGAATGCCTGTACTTGGGTGACATCACCGGCAAAATACCGCATGACATCCAATGAATGGGGATGCAAAGCCCGCATATGGAAATGAGGCGATGTCTCATTCGGGTTGTTGATCCACATCGTCATATTGATGATGTTCACTTCTCCCAGCCGACCACTATCGACCCATTCCTTGGCCCGCAAGGCGGCAGGGGTGAAACGGTGGTTCAAATTGATTCCATAACGAAGGTTTTTTTCCTGCGCTAAGGCGACCATTTCCTGGGCCTTGGGAATCTCATTGGAGATCGGCTTCTCTCCCAGTACCGGAATGCCTGCATGGAGCAGATCCATGGTAGGTTCGTAGTGGTCGCCCCCGTTCTCAACTCCCGCTGTACATACACTGGCCATGTCAATCCCGATGTCACTGTTGACCAGTTCCCTAACCGATAGGAAATACGGCACGTCAAACAGTTCGGCTCCGGCTTGGGCGGCGGCTTCTACGGCGTCGCAGACAGCGACAATTTGGGTATCAGGATGCTCCTGATATACACGGCCATGGGTCTTGCCAATATTGCCTATACCGACAATCGCTACATTCAACATGGAGAGAAATCCTTCATCTGAATCAGAAACAAGCGTTAGGCCTGAGATGGATAGACCTGCGGAAAATATTCCCCTTCCAGGATTTCGTTATCCTGGACTGCGACATACGGTTTCATGATGTGTTGTCCACTGGCCACATACCGCGTATCCTGAGTCATGTAATGGATAGCGATAGCACGGCGCGGCCGGGAACTGGTGTTGGCATGGCTGCCATGCCAGGTCAGCGCATGGTGGTAGTGGACCTCACCGGCCTTGACGGGACATCGTTCCACCCGAATGGCATGCCCTTCAAACTCTGTGGGCATGGCTTCGTACGATTCAAGAGATTGCAGAAATTCGATGTTGTCACCCCATAAGTGGGAACCTGGTACCATGCTCATGCAGCCGTTGCTCTCATCGGCATCGTCCAGGGCAATCCAGGCGGTCACTTCGGTCATGGGGGCGATGATGGGCCAAAGAGGAGCATCCTGATGCCACATGTTGACACCTCCCTTTTGCGGTGGTTTGTATTGCACCTGATCGTGCCAAACGCGCAATTCCCGGGCATCAGTCAATTGGGCCAGTCCCTTCGTTACAGCAGGATGATAAATCAATTTCTGGAACGGTTCACTGCAGAGCCAAATATCTACGATCTGCCAGATCGGTTCTTCCTCCTTGGGAGAAAGATTGCGGCAGCTCACGGGCTGGGGAATGTCTTGATTGTCCCTATCTTCGATCGTGCGTAATACCTCTTCCCGCAGATTCCGTACTTCCGTTTTGGTCAATACCGTACCTGCGTTGAGAAATCCGTTAGCATGAAACTGTTCGATCTGCTCTTGCGTCAACATAACACTGGTTCCTATAGGAATTTGGTCGCTGATTCCTGCTATTCGTCCCGGGGCGGAGCGTCCCGGGCCTGCAAGCGAACTGCCGAACTGGTATCCCCAATATAGAGATTGTCATATGCCTCTTGGGAGGACGAAAAATAACCAATTCCTTCTTTGCCGTGCCATCCCTCCTGGTTCAGGATAGGGTTAGACAATCCTGTTTCAGTTTCCCGTTTGCGAATCCAGTTCTGTACCTGCGATTCCATCCAGGCACAGAGTTCTGGTTGCTCAGGCGCTATGTTGTGGTTTTCCTCAGGGTCTGCCCGCAGATCGTAGAGTTCGATCTCGGGCTTGAAATGGAAATCTGGCTCCAGTGCATGGATGTATTTGTGGGACGCAGTACGCCATCCGTGTTTCCTCATCCAGGTACATTCCGTAATGTAGATCCCGGTTTCAAAAGATTCCACTTCGCCTTCAATTAGGGCGCGCAGACTCCGGCCATCGAAGTCGATCCCGGGTTCTTCCAGACCAAGATAGTCCAGAACTGTCGGCACCAGATCTTTGTGCTGGTTAAAGCCCGTTACGCGATGGCCAGCGGGAATACGACCGGGAAAGCGTATGATTAAAGGCACATGCAGGACATTGTCATAAATGCCATGATGGTCAAACCAACATTCATGTTCATAGAGGGTTTCCCCATGGTCACCGTTGATAACCACCAGCGTATCCTCTTCCAATCCCAAGACCTGTAGGGCCTCAAATAGGCTGGCGATACAGGCGTCCATATAGGCGATAGCACCGTCATACTGGGCCACTACGTAATCCTTGTCGGTTATGCCTGGTGGCATCCAAAGCCGGAAGAAGTCGCGGAAGGGCTTGAAGGCCATCACAGGATCCATGGACCGATTGGCCGGGTCCAGTTCATTGCCGTCATAAAACATGCGTTCAAAGGGTTCCGGGGGCAGATAGGGAGCATGAGGATCCATGTGGCGTAGAAAGAGAAAGAACGGTCTTTCGTTACTGGCCATTCTCTTTAACTCAGGAATAGCCACTTCATTCAGGTTCTGAGCTTTGGGACTGCGCCCTTCGGCCCACAATCCCCAACCTGCGTAATCCAGATACCGGTCAAAACCTCGGGAACTGGGATTTCCCGTGAATCCGACACAAGTGGTGTCGTAGTCGTGTCCCTTAAGGATTTCCGCCAGTGTCCTGATCTCTGGACGCAATCCGCCCCGGTGACGCAGTGCTACCACCTGGGTACCGAATGTATCCAGACCCGTCAGCATGGAAGCATAGGCACTGGTCGTGGGTATGTGCGCACTGATGGTGTTCTCAAACAACGTGCCGCTTTGCGCAAAACGGTCCAGGTGAGGCGAGGTCAAACGAGGATAGCCGTAGCAACTCATGTGGTCGGCTCTAATGGAATCAATACCCATCAGAATGATGTTGGGCGAAGTTCGGGAGTTTGACATCAGCCGTTACTCTTTCGATGGCTCAAGGGGAAAATCGGCACAAGGGCCAGATGGGAAGATTGTCTGCCGCACAATTGGCATGGCTTTACCAGTATAGTGTAGATAGGCTAACAGGTTCCAAACGGCTACAGACAATTTCCCCGTTTGGGAGGCCGGATCCCTGGCTTCGTTCTGCATAACCGTCAAAGCCAGCGATCGAACCACTCCACGGCAAAAGGTACTTGGTAGGCGTGGCCAGTCGGAAAAGCGGCCAAATCCACCTGTTCTTCGGCTTCCAGGGTCCGGTAGGCTGCCGCCACAGTCTGGAATTGCTGTTTTGTGTCCTGAAAAGGAAAAATGGGATCATCAATTCCCTGCACGAACCGTAATGGCCTGGGTGCGATCAGCGCGGCCAAGTCCCCCATTTCCATAACGGCCACTACACCGGGCACATAGTTACATTCGCAATGATAAATGTCCATCAGAGACTTCCGGAAGCTGCAGAAGTAACTGCCTGGTACAGCCACCTGAAATCGTTCATCGATGGCCGCCAGCCACAGGGTAGTGGTGCCTCCGCCTGAATTGCCAGTAATGCCCACCCGGTCAATGGCAAAGCCAGACTGCTCCCGCATGAAATCCAGCGCGACCATGCCATCCCGACAACGTTCTCCCACCATGGTACGGCCCAACATCTGGTAGAAGAAGGCTTGGTGCCGACAGGAATTGGCCTGCTGCCGCCGTGTCTCAGTACTGGACTGCCGCTCCCCAAAACTGCGTTGTTCGATGGCACAAACCAGATATCCCGCCTGCGCCAGACGCTGGGCATAATTGCCGTGACGACCGAGATAATCGGCGGCGGTATCCGAGTCGGGAAAGTGTCCCAGGACATATTGTACGGAAGGGGTATGGCCGTGAAAGACAAGAATCAGTTTGTCAGTCAGCCCTGACCGCGGTACAAGCAAATACAAGGGAATAACGATCCCTTCATCCGTCTTGACTGCATGCTTTTCTTCCGTGTAGCTGTCGTACTCCCAGCGTCCCAGACACTCATGTTCCGCAATCTGCGGATACGACAGGTCGGCTATACCAAGCAGAATACCCAGGCGGTCCCGAACGCTGATCTGCCAGAGGCGTAATGATTCCACGTCGGTAGCTTGTAGTTGCAAGGGGCGGGTGGCAGTTGCGTACAAATGGTCCAAGTGAGGGTTGAGGCTGAAGCGGGGATCTGGGGTCGACATGGAATCTACCTTTCCTGCAGGCTTTGTGTCCTGGGACAATTACTGCCAGTGGCGGGTCTCGTCAGTGCCTTCAGGTTATTCCCATGGGGATGACGAGGCCTTGGAATTTAGAGCCATCGGGAGAAGAATTCATGGGCCACTTCCACGTTGTAGGCGTGACCTGTAGATTTCTCTGCCATAGCGCATTGGTCGGGAACATCCAGCAATGCATAAGCGTTGGCAACTGTTTCAAACTCCTGCCGTGCAGCCTCAACCGGGAAGATATCATCAAATACGCCCTGAATGGCCAAGAAGGGACGCGGGGCTGTCAGGGCGGCAATATCCCCCATTTCGAAGTAACGCGCTGCTCCGGGAACATAATTGCATTCGCAATGCCGGAGATCCATGATGGATGCCCGGAAAGAACAAAAATAGTTGCCCGGTACCACAACCTGCAGTCGAGGTTCAATCGCGCCCAGCCACAGGGCGACCGTCCCTCCCCCTGAACAACCCGTGACCCCAACGCGATCGGCCATGACCTCGGTGCGGCTCAGCAATAGTTCCAGTCCCACCATACCATCCCGGCAACGTTCCCCAATTAGCGTTCGTCCCATCATCTGATAAAAGAATGATTGATGACGACAGGATTGGGGTTGGACCCGGTTGGCATATGATTTGGACTGTCTTTCTCCAAATCCACGTTGTTCCACTGCGCATACCAAGTATCCCAAGCGGGCAAACCGCTGGGCATAGTTATCATCCAGCGCCCGTTGTCGGATGGCAGTTTGCTCATCTGGGTAATGACCGAGAATATATTGCACCGAAGGATTGTGGCCGTGGAAAACCAGAAGGGCTGGGAACGGGCCCGGGACATGGGGCACGAGGACATATATGGGAATCGTCACATCTTCCTCGGTAGTCACCGCCCATTTCTCCTCCGTATAGGAACCACAGTTCTGGCTCTGGAGCAAGGACTTACCCACAATACGTGGAGTGGGCAAGTCTTTTATTCCCAACAAATCGTGTACTTGGGCCAAGGCGCGACTGCGCCACTGAGAGAAAGAAGCCTGATCTCTGGTGTCGCAAGCCAATTGCCGGGATGTGTCGCGATAGAGGGTGTCCAGATGGCGATCAAGGAGAAATCGGGGATCCGAACTGGTCATTACGCAGGAACCTCCCAAGAAACTTGGCTAATGGATAGGCACACAGGGAGGAGTCAAGACCTGGTATAAGTCTGAATGGCCCGCATGCCATAGGTCATCGCAACTGCATAAGGCGCCAAACACCGACTCGTCCTTCCTCGGCTTCTTCATCTATATCTTCGGAAATTACGTCATATCGCTCTGCGAATAGCTTGTCCAATTCGCCCGGGTAAAAGAAACGTCGTTCTGTCGGGGCAGGCTGTTCCGAGGAAACTCTCTGAAAACAAAACAGGTGCAAATAACCCTTGGGAACCAAAATCCGAGTCAATTCTGCTACGTATTCGGACCGTTGCGGCCAATCCAAGGTATGCAGGCAGCCCAGATCCAGAATATACCGCGCCAACTGGCTCTTGTAGGGCAAGTGAGAAACATCTCCCACTACGGCTCCTACGCAACGTCCTTCCGCCTTGCAACGTTCCAATTTCTTGCCTCCGCGCCGCAGAGCCACAAATGAGGCATCCAACCCGAAGGCACACAGGGACTGGTCAGCTAGGAACTGCAGATTGGTCAGGGTTCCACAGCCCAAGTCCAAAACCACATCGTTGGCCTCAAAGCACGATCGATGATTCGCCCAGAAAGTTACGACTTCAGGCGGCGTGATCCCAGTATCCCAAGGTGTGGAACCCTTGGTGTACCTTTCGTTCCAGTATTCCGCTGTCTCAGACAAGATTAGGACCTTTTCCTGGCAGATTTCTTCACACAACCTCCCTCACCGTTGGGCCGGACTCGCGACACCGTGCAAACTTCAAGGCCCTTCCAGGCGTAGGGATCTTGACCACTGATCATCACAATGTCCCAGCAATCATTGATGCCCTGATAGTCACGCTCTCGAGGCAGGAACCAAGGCAGGAGACTCTCGGCACTCATGTATTGATTGACCAGTACCTGACGATAGCCCACTCTGGGTTTGGTTGGGAAAGGCGCAATGCAAAAGGTATCCGTTGAAGAATACAATACTACCTGTCCGTACTTCGACCGGCATGGCATCATCTTCAGCGTAGAGAAACAGGAAGGCCTCTCCCGCCAACAGACGAACTAACAGCAACCAACCGAGTTTAGCACAATTTCCAGGACGACAATACAGGTTAGATTTGAGGGCACTGTTGCAGATCGTGTGGGAGCTCGTTACGTCGCCTGCAAGATGGTGCAGAAAGGGGTTGCACCTGCAAGACAGGGTGATGCTTCCGGTGGTCCGGAATACAAGCTAAGACTGTCCAATGAGGGGGCTATAAAGTTCGGTCCTGGGTGGGTATCGGGATCACATCTCGGTCCATTATCTGGTGGAGGCTGCTACCCTCTTCAGGCCAGACTGTCGGCTAACTTTCGGGCCAGGACTCCGAGGTGGGCAGACGGTGATCACTGATGGATGCCCCCGCTTTATAATGTGCGACAAGGGACAATTGGAGGCAGTGTTGTGTGTCGTGGAGTTGACCACAATCTTTCAGGACGACAGGGTCTCTGGAGTCGAGTCCCCCTCAGATTGTTCATGAATATTCGTGTCCTATCGGGAATAAGAAAGGACTTCCTATGGAACCGCGTATTAGCATTATCACCTTGGGCGTTACCAACTTGCCGCGCGCGGTGGAGTTTTACCGGGACGGATTGGGGCTACCCCTCTTTGACGAAAATACCGAGTCTATCGCTTTTTTCCAGAACCGGGGCACTTGGTTGGCCCTATATCCCCGGCAGGCCCTGGCCGCTGACGTGGGTGTGGCCACGGAGGGTAGCGGCTTTGCTGGCGTTACCCTAGCTCACAACGTCCGCACACAGGAGGAGGTAGATGCCCTGTTGGATGTAGCGGTAGCTGCCGGTGCCACGCTGATCAAGCCAGCCCAAGACACTTTCTGGGGCGGTTACTCTGGTTACTTTGCCGACCCAGAAGGCTACCTTTGGGAAATTTCATGGAACCCTCACTTTTGGGTTGAGTGACTGACCTGAGCCACGGCAAAGGACATTGAGCAACCCTGCAGATTCGGGAGGGCTGGTGTCTAGTGGATTGGCATCTGTGACGCGCCACTGTGCCGCCCATCACCAAACGGCAGGAAGGCCATTTGGGACGGTTCAAGTTGCCATACCGACAGACCTGGGGCTTCTACCCTGAGACAGAGGCCTTGATCTGCCTGGCCCACATGGGATACGTCCTGGTCTGACAGCTTTACCCCTTGTCCCGCCAGCACCACCTGCTCTACTCCCGCCTAAAGCCACTTCAAGCATCTACGACAGTGTCCCGACCTGAGGCACGGACCACGACAGCAAGGGCAGGATTCGGGCTTGACCACGCTCCTGAACGAAATACACCCCATCCACTTCGCTATTTCAATTGGGGCAATTTCCGGAAGTTGGAAGCTTGCATATACAGTTGGTTGAGTACGCGGAGCAATGTCCCCTTCTGCTCGGTTCCCTTGGGACCGAACGTGCTAAGGGCAATGTGTACCTGATTTCTGGTTCGGCGTAGCAGACCCAGGATCAAAATATGCAGATACCAGTGCAGAACCCGCTGTTCCTCGAGATCCGTCCATTCTCCGCCGGGCCAGGAAGGCGCCAACACGAATGGTTGGGTAAGAGGTTGATGGAGACGTTGCCCCCATGACGGGCTATTTACGTCTAACCAGAATTGATGCTGAACCGTTCGATTCTGCATGATGAAGGAGTGAACCGGAGCCAGTTCTACTGCGTCCTCCGGCGGTCCTTCCTGGGGCAAGAACAGATTTCCGATCAGACCAGCCCGCACGAGGTCTACATAATCCTGTCCTGGATCATGACTGATAGCCAAACTTTCCATAGGGATACCGAATGCCTCAGTAATCTGCCGGTATGATTGCGCTGACCGTATCAGTTGGCGAACCACGCGTGAGGCATCGGCATCCCGGGCAAAGCGAAAACCTTTCTTGCCCAACAGTTCGTCATAGAGCCGGGCCAGAAAAAGGTCAAGCGAACTATGCTGCTCCTCCTGCTGGTAGGATCGCAGCCAATCGCGCAGCAGATCGTAACGGAGACCATTGGCTTGTTCTACCCTATCCCGAAACGATTGGGTCTTCTCCAGGAATCTGAGGTACTTGCGCTGCCCCCAATCCTTGGACAGTAACGGCCCGCGCCAGCCTTCTAGGCCTTCAATAGACATCAATAAGGCAATGCGACGCTGAATTTCGTCCAAGGGCCTATCCCAATGTGGGTGCGCAAGGCATGCGAACCCAAGCAAGGCAACGGCAGCGGGTTCTTCTTCCAATTTCCGACTGGGACGATGGGAATACAGGTCAATGCCCCGTTGTCGCAGTAGTTGCTGTAGCGTAAAACGCAAGGCATTAGAAACGTTGGGAGCTAACAATATGATCTGCGAAGGGGGTACGTTGCCGTTTTGAATCAGGTCTTGCGTGCGATCCGCAATCCAGCTGAGGGTTTCCGCATAATGCTCCCTCAAAGTGATGTCGAGAAAGGTGTCCGGGAATCCTGAAGTCAGATCCAGCGGAGCGTGACGATACACGTGCGCTGTATGCTCACAGTGGATTTCAGGGATTGCGTACAGGGGACGGGGAACAATAATTTGCCCAATACTTTTTTCCAGTCGTACTCGTCCAGACTCTGGATGTCGTATGAGCGCATAACGGTGCTGGCACAATTGGGCGACTGTTGCGACTCCCTCGGGATAGGCACCTAGAAAGTACCGCAGGCCAGCCTCCGAGTCAGAGAGACATAAACACGAATCGGTACTGGGAATCAACGTCTGCAAAAGACGATGACAGGCGAAGACATGCTCTTCGCAATTGTCAACAATTAAATGACGACAGGGCTCCGCAAGCAACTGGGAAAAAAGCGCTTCGCTCCCCAGGATCTGATAAAACAGCTCATACAACAGGCTTTGGTCTACCAAACTGTTTTCCAAGCAGTGTTGACGAAAGCGTTGACTGACTTGCAAGGCATTTCGATACGAATTTACAAGGCCCTGCCGGTTGTTGCTTGCGGGAAGGGCGGTCATCAGTCGCCCATAAGCTTCCTCCAGCGTGTATTGGTACAGGGAGGACTTTGACAGATTGTCAAGAATCTGGCTTATTAACCGACTGGGTTCAAAGTGCAGATTCTGGGAGAGAGCCTCGAATTTGCCATACCGTACCATTTCGAACACCCAGTCCGACAGGACATATTGTGAAGTCTCCAGGTTCAGGAATATCGGCTCTTGGCCCAACTCCTGATATCCACTAGGCTGCGCGATTTCCGGCCAAGCCAGTTCCACGGCCTGACGTGCCAATGCATTGAAAGTCAATATGCGCACGGGCACCCCCGTTCGGGACGGGAAAGGCAGCAGGCGTCTTTGGTACTCCTGCTGAATATAGTGGGAAGGTACGATGACCGTCGGCGGCATCCCGCCAGAGGAAATGTGACCCATTAACCAGTTCAGTCGTTGCAGGGCCATGCCGGTCTTCCCTGTACCATAAGGGCCCTGAATGTAGAGCCGTGTACAGGCTTCAAGGGGTGGTGTACCTGGAATCAGATGCAGGTGATGCATTTGCATTTGGCCACCTCGGGAATCCCGGGTGCCTGGCTGGATGCCGAGGGAATGTGGCCCCTGGTAGTCCAGCTCCCTCTGCAATCAGATTTTCTTGAGATGGGTCTGTCTACCAGTCAGGCCATCGGCAAAAACCATTTTTCGGCGCGTCGTGCTCGGGCTCCCGCCAAGAATTCAATGTACCTGAAAAAATTCCACTTCTTCGCCACTGGGTCCCTTGAAGAAGGAAAGGGTAACGGTTAGGTCTCCCAATTCCACCGTCTTGGGTTCCACCGTTATTTCATATCCAGCGTTCCGGACTACCTCCGTACTAGCTTGGGTATCTGTTGTGGACAAGGCAAAATGAAAAATCGGATCGTTGGGAGCCGAAGCATCTGGGGCCGGAGTATCGGCCGTAGGTTCAAATAGCTCCATATGGCTGCCATCTCCCATGTCCAGGAGCCAGACCCTGCGTGCGGGTGTACCAAACTGAGCAACAACAGGCATGCCTAGTACATCCCTGTATAGTTTGAGCGACGCATTCCAGTCGCGGGTCTGCAGCGCAATATGGTGACAACCACAGCCGGCAATGATCTGATTGGTAGTTCCTGTAGGCATATAAATCCCTGTGCGAATGATGATCTTTACAGATCAGGGTTGGACAAGACGAATACTAAAGACCATGTAAGTATTGACTGTGGGTGGTAGGACACCAGAATTTTTCGATGTAGCCGATAACCAGATTGGTTCCCTCCATGTGGGGGACGTAAGGCGCCATGGCGGGATTATACATGCTGTCGGTCAAGTCTCGTACCAGGGCAATATTGACTCCCCACCGGACCATCTGCTTGATGCCAAAAGTGCGATGCAATATGCACATGTTGGTGTGCACTCCCATAATGAAGACCCAATCTGTTTGTTTGTAACGAAGCCAGCGGTAGACTTCCAGGCCCTGGTCAGAGATTACGTCCCAGTTAGGGTCAATGGAAATACCTGGATGTTGACGTGACCATACCTTTTGGGACTCGGTTTCCCCTGTATCGGCCCCTTCATCAGAGTCATCGATTGGCAAGGGAGGATCGGATAGCACCAAATCCTTGGGTGGCGTAACAGATGGGGTGCCCAGGATCCGGTCGCGAGCCGGCGAACCCGCGTAGAATTCCATAGTGTCGCTAGGGGCATGTATTATCTGCATGCCGTGCTTCCGGGCAGCAGCCAATGTTTGCTCCATACGGGGGATCAGGGAACTCAGGCGTTCTTCCGCTCCCCGGCACCAGTGGTGGTCCCACACATCACAAATTACGATGGCGCAACGACTAGGCTCTATCTGCAGATCCCTTACCTGCGAATACCATGTGGCCATTCCTTGCGGGTTGGCTTCCAAAACCTGGTGCTTGAGGGAGATTTTCATAGAGTCACGATCTCCTTTCGGTTTATGCCATGGTTGAGAGCATTTCCTGGGTTACTTCGGCAGTAAGAGGTTTGCCACAGGCATAGAGACGCAATTGCTCGACGACCAATGCACCCTGGCGTATACGGGCATTGGCAGATTGGCCTGCTGTGTGCGGTGTCAACGTTACGTTGGGCAAGTTGCGCAGACGGCTATCGGCGGGCAAGGGTTCCGTATCAAAGACATCCAAGGCAGCCTGATAGCGGTTTTCCCGTAGCGATTCATACAAGGCATCAGCGTCTACCACGTGGGAGCGAGCCGTATTAATGAAGAGAGCACCATCTTGGATCGTGTCCAGCATCTCACGGCTGATCATGTTGCGAGTTTCCGCCGTAGGTGGTGCCTGGACCGTAATGATAGGACACTGGGACATGATATCTTCCAGGGATCTGGCGATTATGCCCAGTTCCCGTGCTGTGTCTGGAGGCAAATAGGGATCATAAACCCAGATTTCAACATCAAACGCGTGCAATAGGCGGATGACATTCCGACCCGTATGCCCGGCACCAATGACACCCACGCGGGACCCACTCAATTCGAGACCCAGTTCGGACTGTCGGGGCCACTGAACGCCCTGTTTCATTTGTTGATCCATGCGGTGGATATTTCGACGACACATGAGCATCAGCAGAATTGTCATTTCGGCAACTGCAGGTGCAATAGCTCCGGCCGCATTCACCACTTTGATACCGCGTTCAAAGACGACCCGGGGTAGCAATCTCTTGATGGAACCAGCCGAATGCGCAATCATTTTAAGATTCGGAGCGGCATCTAGCACTGCTGCATTGAAGGATGGGGTACCCCATCCGGAGATCACTGTTTCACAATCCTGGATGAGCTCGATCAGATCTTCTTGGGAAAGACGTTCATCCTGTTCCTGGAACTTAAGGACGGCCAAATCGGCCAGCGCCTCGTGATTTTCTTTGGGAAAGAGGGCGGCATACAATGTTGGTGCAAGTGCGACTGCCGTGGTCAGTCTGGTAGCTGTCATATTATTCGTCTGAATGCTTGGTACAGAATGAACTGAAATCCATTGTAAATCAACCTGGGCTAACTGGGTTCTTGGTACTTCCTTGATTACGCGTTTGCTTTGGAAGACATTGTTTTCGACAGTTTCCTGGATTACCTGGCGTGTCTTCTTCGACGGCATGAGGAATGGGAGTTTCCGAAATGGACCAAGGTAGGAGTATGCCTGCAATGGGTACCCCGACATCAACTGGCGAGGTATCTGGTTCGATCATTTAGCGTCACACTACTTGACGCTAAACCTCTAGCTCACCTTCCACTAATGCCTTTGCACACTCATAGTGCCAGTTCGTCTTGGTACGAGTCTTGAACAGTTGCAGCGTGCAACTGTCCACCTCCGGCGCCGTCAAGGAATTGTAAAAGACAATTCTCGGACCTATCACGTCTTTACTCAATTCACAGAAAAGTCTCACATAATCTTTGCCGCCAAGAAATACGCAAGGTTCTTCAGTACTACGTGGCAACATAGAAAAGTCTTTGTATAAATCGTGTTTGCCTCTTCGTTTGTATCTTGCAGTTCTCGGACTGAAAGTGATGTCGTAATATGGCAGTAGGAAGTTGGCAGGTACCAGACCCCAGCCAGCCGACAGGATGAAAAGACGCTCTATACCGAATCTGATCTTCAAGGATGTATAGACTTTGTTTTCGTAAAGCTGCCAGGCCGGCAAAAGCTTAAGTGGATTGTTACCAGGTTGGGAGTTGTATTTGAGTAGCTCATGCCGCCAGGACAACCCCGAATCTGCCTGGTCGTCGGGATGAGCAAATTCACAGTCCTGAACCTCGGGAGCAATTTCGGGATGCGCAACGAATAGCACCCGGCCTCCGTTTCGTCTAGACAGGCAACCTGCCTGGTGCCTCTTCCGGCTAGCACATTGGATCACTACGTTCACGGGTCACACAAGAGTTTGATTTGCGTTTCCAACGTATCAAGAAAGGTGGGATCGTAACATTCATCAACGTGGTTCTGATTCCAGAGGCCGGACTGGCGAACAAGATTTTTGGGACACAGGTTGCCCAACCAGTTGTCCGAGGGTGGGTCAAGTGGTTGCCTTTCAAAATTGCTCAAGAGGGCGATCGCATTCTTTTCAATAAAGCCCCGCAAGCTGTCAGAACCTGGTTCATCATTGACTTTCAGCCAAAGCAACGTCATTTCACCAATAGTTTGGCTAACTGTCTTCTCCAGATTCCTTTCCTTTTTTCTCTCTGCCGGAGCTGCCGAGTTCCCTGAGCCCCACAAAGGATACTCTCCGCCATCGCGAGCGATCAGGGCGGAACCGACTAGCAGTCGGAAGACAGAACCTCGATGATTCCCTACGAGGGAACTTGCGGCACCCCTGTGCTGTTTCAACCGTAACCAGAGGGTGGAGCTGCTGGCAGTTGTCAGCGCATGGGTGCCAACCCTGACAATACGGGGCTGATGGGGAGGAAAAGACCGGATTTCCCCTGCCTCTCGGAAAAAATATACTCCCCGTTGAGGCCATTCCATATAGCCTGTACAGGCAGACAGCTTTCTTGGCCCGCCCAGTTTCGCTTCCAGTACCGACAGCAGGTCATAGAACCGGTTGAGATGCTGAAGTCGATCATCATTCATTGGACTTCCCGCTATGGATATGGTCTGAACTGGCGCTTGGCATCGCAAGCCTGACTGGCTCATATACGAACCCTGCAATGTATAGGGAAGGGAACCATAAGAGCTGGGCGAGCTATGTCAATGGGACACCTGGTATTGTTGTGATTTCAGAGTGCGTAAGGCGACAGGTTCTATGTAAGGAGGAAGAGCGACCTCCTTACATAATCCAGTTCATCCCACCTTGTGTATCAATCCTCCAATAGGCGGATTTGGGGGTTCAACCTTATCATGAAAATGGCGGCCGCCGCTAGGACCTGAAAGGAACTGTCATTATGCCAAGAATGAATGGTGGACAAGCATTGATGCATTCTCTGGAACGTATGGGTGCAGATATTGTGTTTGGAGTGCCTGGAGCCGGCCAGTATGAGGCTGTAGATGCCCTGTATGAACACCGTTCTATTCGTTACGTGACCACACGGAACGAGCAGGAAACCACTTTTATGGCGGACGCCTATGCCCAGATTTCAGGCAAGCCAGCAGTGGCCTTGGTGGTACCCGGCCCAGGCCTGCTGTATGCCGGGGCCGGTCTGGCCTCAGCCTTTGCCAATTCCTCTCCTGTACTGTTGGTGACCAGTACCAATTCTGATCCGGTGATGGGCTCCAGGCAGCTGGAGCTTCGTACCTTGCAGACCATGACCAAATGGTCTAAACAGGTGGATTCCGTAGCAGAGGTCCCCGGCGCAGTGCAGGAAGCCTATCGCCAAATGCTATCAGGTCGTCCCAGACCAACAGGATTGGTCGTACCCTCAAGTGTTTTGGCAGCAGTAGATGAAGTCGAGTTGCCTAGGAGTCCCACCGCGCAAGAACGAGAAACTGCAGAAGGGATCGAACGAGCGGCCTCTTGGCTGCGAACGGCCCGAAGGCCTCTGCTTTGGGTGGGTTCCGGTGTATTCCAGTCAGGGGCAGAGGAGGTTGTCCGCGAGTTCGCCATAGCCCGAAGCATACCCGTGATATCCAGTCGCCGGGGCAAGGGAATTATGGGAGACAGCGAACTCTTGGGATTGGGTCCGGCGGAGATGCGCTATCCGCCGCTGAGTGCATGGATTCACGCACGTGATCTGATACTGGCGGTGGGTGTTGGTAGGAGGGATTTCAGTGACTTTTCTATGCGGCTTATCCAGGTCGACGTGGATAAACAGATTGAATCTCGATCCCGAGGGGACATATTGCTTCTGAAGGGTGATGCGTACAAGACTATCGAAGCTCTTGATCAGTGCCTGGGGAGTCCAGCAGGATCCGGTTCTCAGGCTGAAGGGGAGGATTGGAAGGATCTCAAGGCTGGCCGATGGGAACCCGCAAAGCAATTGCAGCCTCAATGGGGATTCATGCAGGCCATCAGAGAGGCTACACCGCCTGACACGATCTTTCTTCAAGGCATGAATCAGATGGGTTACTACAGCCGCAACTATCTGTTCCTGGATCCTCCCGGCCGACTGCTTACCTCGTCGTCCCAGATCACGCTGGGGGCCGCCTATCTTCTGTCATTGGGCGCCAAACTGGCGGCGCCCGAGCGTCCCGTTGTGGCTATATCGGGAGATGGAGGCTTTGGATATTGTTCAGGGGCCATGGCGACAGCCGTGCAACACGGGATTAAATCCATAGTGTTGGTATTCAACGATAATGCCTATGGCAACGTCCTGCGAGCCCAGAAGGAACAGTTCGATATGAGGATAATCGGCACACGTCTCCACAATCCGGATTTCCCGTCGCTGGCCCGATCCTATGGGGCCTTGGGATTCCGGGCGCGCGATGATCAGGAACTGCGAGAGACGCTGGAACGGGCAATTCGGCTTGACCGGCATACCCTCATAGAGATTCCCGTCGGTGAGCTGGATCGAATCTTTTGAAGGGCCATAATCTTCCCCATACGCCTTGGAGGTTGTTCTATGCGGATAGTAATGGATCAGCCAGTACCTGTGCCCTACTGGGCCTTGTTACAACGTCATCTCCTTCAGGAAGCCAGCACCGCCTGTCGCCGCTTCCACGCGAAATACTTTGATGAAAGGGGTTACCTGCGTTGTGTACCACGCTGGGGTGGCAACGACGGTCCCGATGACGCCGCCGAGAATCTGCTGAACTGGACCATGCTCCACGCGCTGGGGGCTCCGGATTATATGCTTGACCTGTACCGCCACGGCTGGGAAGGACACCTGCGCCAGTACACCGAAGCCAAGACGGTGGAAGTCCCATTTGCGCGGGATGGCATGTATTACAAGGAATTCCCGGTAATGTTTGACTGGTTTCACAACGGGGAGGGTTACAGTGCCTTCTTCCTGGAAGGCTTAAGTGATCCAGACAATCGGGAATTCCGACGTCGAACGCGCCGATTTGCCGGCTTCTACTTGGGTGAGGAACCCGAGGCCGACAATTTCGACGCCGAAAAGTGTCTTGTCCGGAGCATGTTCAATGGGAGTCGCGGACCTCTCTTGAGAAAGGCAACTGCCTTGGACTGGGCCGGCGATTCAATAGAGATTGCAGGACGTTTTCGACCTGGCCATGGCGAATCCAACTATGAACAAATGCTGGCGCACTTTGAAGAATACAGGGATGTGGATGGTGACAGCCCACTCAATTTCGGTATCACAACGTTAATGCTTAATGCCTTCATGCTGGAGGGCGAAGAAAAATACAGGAATTGGCTTGTCAGATACATGAATGGATGGGTCAAGCGGACCCGGGCCAATGGCGACATAATTCCTACCATTGTCGGTTCAGACGGCATGGTCGGTTCTCCCTGTGGTGGCCGCTGGTATGGGGGAGTTTATGGCTGGGGTTTTACCGTAACTGATCCCCTGACCGGAAGACCGGCACATCGGCCCTTTTTCACGCATCGCGCCCAATATGGCTTCGGCAACGCCCTACTACTGACAGGAGATCGCTCCTACGTGGAGGTCTGGCGCAACGTTATCCGCGCTGTGAACGCCCAAGGCCGCCCAGAGAATGGGATCATGATGTATCCACGCATGCACGGCGATGAGGGTTGGTACGATTTTCGTCCGGAACCATTCAGTGATGGTGCCCTTGAAGTGTTCTATTGGTCTCAGGATGGCGGCGACTTGCCTCCATATGACAGCAAGGGATGGAAGGATTTTCTGGAAGGTAAGGATCCCGACTGGCCTGTTGAAATCCTGCAAACCGATCTCAACAAAGTACGGGAATGCATTAGCGGAATGCACCAGGATACGAGCACACCTGATACCCGGCTATCCGATGACATGAACCGGTTCAATCCGGCTATCACTGACGCTCTGATTGCGACTATGCTCGGTGGGTTGCCGACGGGACGCGTAGGTTATCCCTTGCATTGCCAGGCCCGCTACTTCGATCCTGAACAGCGCCGGGCTGGACTGCCTCCGGATGTGGCCTCACTCGTCCATCGAATCGAACCGGAAGGGATCGAAGTCGAATTCGTGAACCTACACCAGAGCCAATCCCGTACCGTGCTTCTGCAACCGGGTGCTTACGGAGAACATGGAGTCGTTCAAGTGCGGCATGAACAACTGCATACCACGGTCAAGCATCCTGCCGGCGACAACTCGGTGTTAGCCATCCATCTTGACGCAGGTTGTGGGGGACGGGTGGTTGTCGAATTGGATCGTTATGCAAATTGGCCCACGCTAGTCCACCCGTGGCATCGCTGGCGCCCACGCACACGAAAGCCTGCGGACATGTAAATTCCACCAGACCCCGGGACCGCTGCCACGCCAGCCACGAATCAAAAGGGTTGGAAACACACTCGGATTTGCATGGCGAAGACCAGGGATCTTCACGGACGGGACCCTATACCCCTATACGTCCTGGCGGCGGGAAGGTACGTTACAATAGGTCATCAACCAGCACATGGGGAGCGGACAGTCCTTCCAGAGACGCCTTCAGCGCCAAAGGCAAGAGGTTGCTGTAATCACCGCTCACTTCATTGAATATCGGGAGTGGCACATGCCCTATTTCATTCCTGCAGAACGGGAAGCTTTGACCCCCTTTGGCCCAGATGGCCCCTCCCTCAAAACCTTCTGGGGCGAGAACATTATGATTTCGCTGGTGGACCTTGAACCCGGTTCCGTGGTACCTCCCCACAGCCATCCGGAAGAACAGGCCGGGTATGTAATAGAAGGCATACTGAAATTCCAAATGGAGGGTGAAACCCGGAAGGTCGGCCCGGGCGAGATATTTGTTATTCCGGGCGGGGTGGAACATGCCGTAACGGTATCCAGTCCTGGCCGGGCCAAAGTGGTGGACATCTTTAGTCCTGTACGGGAAGATTACAAGTATTGAAACTCAATCCAGGATACTGCGCCATGAAGATCACCCATGTCGATCCTATTCTGGCGGCCGGCGCCAGTCGTATATACGTCTTTGTCAAGGTGGCAACAGACCAGGATGGGCTGGTCGGCTGGGGTGAAGCTTCCCTCGAAGGCAAGCCCCGGGCCGTGGCGGGTTGTATTCAGGATTTGGAGTCCATGATTGTAGGGGAAGATCCCCTGCGCATTGAATACCTCTGGCAAATCATGTACCGCAGTGCCTTTTGGCGGCAAGGTGTGATTGGCCTCACTGCAATCTCAGGAATTGACCAGGCGCTGTGGGACATCAAGGGCAAAGTGTATGGCCGACCCGTCTACGAATTGCTGAATGGCCCGGTCAGGGACAAAGTGCGTATGTACACTCATTTCGGCGGCGACGATACGGATTCAACGGTGCAAAGTGCCCTGGCCATGGTAGAGAAGGGCTGGAATGCGATCAAAACCGTGCCTGTGCCTATCACCGAGATAGTTTCGGGTCCCGTCAAGGTCAAGGAAGCCGCGGCCCGTTTACGGGCCGTACGGCAGGCGGTGGGCGATGAAGTAGATATTCTTCTCGATCTGCATGGCCGGCTAACCCCCCAGATGGCGGTACTTTACGGAAATGCTTTTGCTGACTCCAATCCCTTCTTCCTGGAGGAACCCTGTCAGGCCGAAAACCCCAAGGCTATGGCGGGGGTACGGGAAAAACTGCTAACGCCTATTGCGACCGGTGAACGGCTTTTTACCCGCTGGGGATTTCGTGAAATTCTCGAATATAATGCCGCCAGTGTTTTGCAACCTGATTGTTGCCATGCTGGAGGCATAACTGAACTGCAGAAAATTGCTTCCATGGCGGAGGTATACTACGCGGGTATTGCCCCCCACAATCCATATGGTCCGCTTTCAACCGCTGCCTGCGTTCATCTTGATCTGGCGACACCGAATTTCCTGATTCAGGAGATGATAGATCCTGAGGCGGACCCGTGGGCCCAGGAATTTGTCCAGGAACCCTTGCCCGTATCAGACAGCTATATCTATCCTCCGGCAAGACCCGGGCTGGGTGTGGAACTGGACGAACAGGCCTGTGCTCGCCGGATTCCCGATTTCACACCCGGCGGAGCTGGCTCCCTTGCCCGCAAACATTACGGTGCGTTCCACGCCGATGGGGGAGTCGCGGATTCCTGATATGGATGTGGTGTCACACATCGAAGTATTTCCTCTTCGTATTCCGCGGGACGTCCCGTACCTCGGCCAATTGGAAGAGGACGTTGTCCCTAACGATCAGGGGATCTATGTACGCCCGGGAAATCGTACGCTGTACAGCATTCACGATCACACGGTGTTGGTGAAGCTTACGACACGGCAAGGCCGCGTGGGGTGGGGCGAATGCTTTGGTGTGGTGGCCCCGGAAATCGTTTCTACCGTAGTAGAGACACTGGGAGAACCCATGATTGTGGGCAGCGCGTTGCCAGGTTGCCCGCTTACGTGTCCGGATTGCCGGAACCTGATCTCCCGTCCCGCGCCGCCCTGGCACAATCCTGGATCAGGCGAGGTTTCACCGCCGTCAAATTTGCGGCAGCCGTGGCCCAGGAAGGGGAACTGGCGGAAATTCGGGCGCTCCGTTCAGCCTTGGGACCGGAACCCCAGATCCTGGCTGACTACCACTGGCGATACACGGGACAGGAAGCGGTGGCCCTCATCACGTCCATGGAACCCTACGGCCTGGCCGTGGCCGAAGCACCTGTTCCGCCTGAGGATATCGAGGGACTCAGGCATGTAGCCCAACACGTCAGAACTCCGGTCGCAGCAGGGGAGGAACTTCGCACGGTCCACGAATATCTGCCTCGTTTCAAGGCACAGTGTATGTCCATTATCCAGCCGGAGATGCTCCATATGGGCATAACCAGCTTTTATCGGGTGTGTTTGCTGGCCGATGCCTTCCATTGTCGGGTCATGCCCCATGCGACTGTAGGCATTGGTATTGGCCAGGCTGCCAGCCTGCACGTATCCGCGGCCCTGCGCAACTTCGCCATGCACGAGTACCAGCATTCGATCTTTGACCGAAATCTGTCACTGGTCAGTACGCGGATGGCCTGTAGACAAGGATATTTCCAACTGCCTGAGGGACCGGGGCTGGGGGTGGAACCCCGTGACGAGGCCTTTGATTACGTAATAGCCTGACCATGAAGAAACCTATGCAGGCCGATCCGATTCCCCTGACCCGGACTCCTGGAAGCGACACCGATTCCCGAGGGACGGCCTCGCGGGAAGACCCGGGTATATTTCACCCAGGACCCAGTCTGTTGGACTTGGACCATGACAAGTGGGCTGCCTGGCTGAGACAACGTAAGGAACCGCGATTTCGACAAGCCCAGATTGAGCACTGGATTTACCGCAAATTTGCGGATCGCTTTTCGTCCATGACCGATTTGCCTCCGGCGTTGCGAGGCGAATTGGAGCAAGAGTTTTCGGTGCTGCCTTTGGAACTGGAGACATATTCCGTCTCCGAGACAGGAGATACGCTGAAGGCCCTGTTTCGGCTTCAGGATGGAGAGTTCATCGAAGCTGTACTGATGCTATATAACCGGCGCCAGACCTTGTGCATCAGCAGTCAGGCCGGCTGCGCCATGGGGTGCAGTTTCTGTGCCACAGGCTTGGGAGGACTTTCCCGTAACCTTACTGCCGGGGAAATCGTCGGCCAGGTACTTTTTCTGTCCCGGATCCTGGCTTGTCCCCACCAATTTCACGTCAAGCTCAAGACACAAAGAACCCGCGTCAGCAACATTGTCTATATGGGCATGGGAGAACCCCTGCACAACTACGAGGCTGTCTGGTCTTCCATCCGCACACTCGTGTCGCAGCAGTACTACGGTTTGGGGGCCCGTCATGTCACCGTGAGCACGATTGGGCTTGTGCCCCAGATACGGGCCATGGCGCAGGAGCCCATCCCTGTGCGTTTGGCCGTGAGTTTGCACGCACCAAACGACCAGCTTCGCCAGCAATTGGTGCCTCCGGCTCAACGCTGGCGGCTGGATACGTTAATGGATGCGGTTAGACATTACCTTAACGCCACGAACCGCCGCGTTACGTTTGAGTATGTGATGCTGAAGGGAGTCAATGACGATCCCGCTCTCGGCAAGGAACTGGGCCGGCTGTTGCGCGGAATGTTGTGTCACATCAATCTGATACCCTTCAATCCTATCCCCGGCGATTCATTCCGTGCCTCTTCCGATGATCAGATTCGAAACTTCGCCGCTCAGGTGCGGGCATTTGGACTTCCGGTCAGCATCAGGGTGCGCCGTGGGGTCAAAATGGCGGCGGGTTGCGGTCAACTCCAGTTGCGCAGGGAAGGTCAATTGGTGAAGGCGGAATCAATCCATTCCCGCTGAGTTGCCAAGTCTGGGTCCCGCAGACAGGTTACCGCCGCTTCCTCATGGGTTTATGCTATGGGCCATCCGCTTCAGGCACTGCGGGTACAGGCTCGTTTTTTATAAATGCTTATTTCCCAATGACCGCGCTTCGGCTTGGCAGGGCCCACCCACCCACTATGTATGAGATTCTGGGCAATCTGTCGATTGATGAAGTAGTGCCCCACAAACAGCACGGACTGATTTTCTACCGCTTCGTCCGTTAACAATCTGGTGGCGTGCCTGGCTCTGCATTTTGCTTGGCTCACGGATTCTGCCCCATATGAATACCCCAGGAACCAAAGCAAACGGAAAATGACACACCAGGTAAAAGCCCCTAATTGGAGCCATTTCCAATTGCCGTGAGGCAACTCAAATTCGCGCAGCAGCCCGTAGACTGTGAAGTCGCCTTGCGGACAAAGCCTCTTCATGGAATCTATGGATCTTCGCAGATTGCTGCACACTTTTGTCTGGCACGAGACAGCCAAATTGGCCGTCGATCGGGTTGGTATACTACGACTGCGTATGCCTGCCTGATTGAAGGCATCAATCCAAGTGCCAAACTCAGCAGCGGACAACCCTTGCCTATTAGCGATTTCGTGAGCACCGTGCCTCAAGAGGACGATTCTCATTTCCTTGATCCGTAATAAGGAAGGCTGGCCATGCCGCGGCCTAAAGGCAATGGGCAAGACAGAGTTGGCCTTCATGCGTGCCGGGGTACACCATGGTCTGTCTGCAGGTCAGAACTTGATCCGCAAGAACCGATGGATCCACCCCAGATTCACTTTCGTGGTTCGCGATGTGTGGCCTGAAATGCGGACCCTAAACCGCGATCTGACCAGGAAGTGACGGTAGGAATATTGCCTAGGGAACGCTGCAGTCTCGACTGTTTAGCGGCTGAGTGACTTCAGGCAAGAGGTGCAGAGCTTGCGTGAGACAAATCGACCGTCTTCCCAGATTTTAACCTTCTGAATGTTGGGGTTCCAGCGTCTGCGCGTAGCTTTCTTGGACCAGGGACGATTGTTGCCGTACAGGGGACCTTTGGTGCAGTTATCACATTTAGGCATTTGAATCCTCAGAACGAAGCGCAGGAGTCACGGACTGATGGGTAACACGAAACCCACCACTAGGAAGACCTACTCAAGCGGAGAGTGTAATGGAGTGGTATATTTTTTGCAAGTATTGGCTGGCTGCCCGGTAGCCAGCAGGTTGTCTTGTGTCCTGGAACAAAGGGGCATAAGAGGGTCTGATCGGTGCAAACTGAAACCTGTATTCAGGATTGTCTGGAACTAAAGGAGTAGAATAACAGGGCTTCGATCATCCGGGACCTGCTTATCCTTTCCGAATCTCCAGTCGGTTCGCTACCTATGGACACAACTGTTTCGCTTGTCTCCGGGCCTAAACTCGCGACCATGTTGCATGCCAGCCTGAACTGGATTGGCATCCACCGTGAGCCATTGAATCGACAAAATGTCTATCCTGTGCCCGACGGTGACACGGGCATTAATATGTGGCTAACCCTAAAATCGGCCTGCCAGTCAATAGAAAACAGCAAGCACAGGGGTGCAGCCATCCTATGGCAGCTGGCGGCACAGGGCGCACTGGAAGGGTCGCGGGGCAATTCCGGCGTAATCCTGAGCCAGTTCATGAAAGGGATGGGCGAGATGTGGCAACATGAGCAGCATCTCTCCGTGGCCGCCTTCAAACGGGCCCTGCCAGCAGGTTATGAACGCGCCTACAATGCTGTGGAGAATCCCCAGGAAGGTACGATCCTTACTGTCACCAGGGATGTTGCTATGGGGGCTGACTCCTTGCAGGATGATGTGCTCTTTGAAGACTTCCTCGCTTCTCTCGTACGAGAAGCCAAATTATCGGTTGCGCGAACGCCCGACCTGTTGCCTGTACTGAAGCAGGCCGGCGTCGTCGATGCGGGGGGATGGGGACTGGCGTTGTTTCTGGAAGGTTTGCTCAAGGGATACCGTGGCGAAACACTCAGCGACAGCTTGATGGCAAAGACGGAGGACGAGGTAACATCTGTTCCTGCCCGCTTTGAAGTTTTGCCGGAACAGGTCCACGGATTTGACGTTCAGTTTCTGATTCATCAGCCCAAACTGGCTGTAAGGACGTTGCGCGCGAAAGTCGCCACCATGGGAGATTTCCCCTTGGTCGACGGCGACTCCGATTTGGTCAAGGTCCATCTGCACACTCTGGATCCGGGACCTGTCTTGAGCTGGGCCTGCCGGACTGGCTTTATTACGGATGTTGTCGTGGAAAACATGGATGCCATGGCCCAAGTGGCTGGACTCCGGGCTGAACCCAGCACCGAATCGGGTTCAGCCGAAGGCAAGATTCGCCTGTTGGTCCCGGTCCAAGAGAGCGAAACCGCCGTCGTGGCCGTTTCCACGACGGCAGGTTTTTCGGCACTCTTTGAATCGCTGGGGGTCCATTGCCTGGTCGAGTGTGACCACACCTTTAATCCCAGTGTGGGCCAGTTCAAGGAGGCTATTGTCCAAGCTGGCGGTGCACGAACAATTCTGTTACCTAACAACAGCAACGCCATCGCCGCTGCCAAACAGGCTCGAGGGGAACTGAAGGAGGGAACAATCGCAGTATTGAATACTCCTGCCATTCCCAACGGTATCACAGCTATGTACGGATTTGAGCCTTCACGGCCATGGCAACAACTGTTGGATGATATGCAGGTCCAGGCGGACCGGATCGTACACGGCTCGTTGGCACGATCCTCCCGACCTCTGGAGGTCTCTAATGTACGGATTGAGGAGGGTGACTGGGTGGCCCTTGCCCATGGTAGGGAGGTTATTTCCGGAAGTTCCGTATTCCATGAAGTGTCAAGCAGTCTGCTACAGGATTTTCTGCTTCCTGCAGCAAAGTCGCAGGTGCAGGAAACATTCGACCTCTTCACCATCTTCCGGGGCGAAGAAGCCTGTTCTGAGCAAGACCGGGAGCTTGGGAGGATCATTTCTGCAATTGCCAGTGACTTCGGCGTAGAGTGGGTTGATACGGGACAGCCACATCATGCCTATTGGTTGGTTATGGAGTGAACGAGACGGGGAATGCCGTGCGTCTTGGCCATGATGAATATTCGCATTATCACAGATAGCAATGCCTGTCTCGCACCACTCATCGGTCAAAGCCATGCCGTTCAGGTAATCCCCAACCGATTTTGGTTGTTGGGGGATGAACTGGAAGATGGCGATATTACTGCCGACGAAATGTTTGAACGACTGCGCCGTGTGGAGCGCCCCTTCAGTCAGATTGTTCCTCGACCTCTTCCCCCCCAAAGAGAGAGAATTGTTGAGGTGCTGCAGAATGCTGAAGCCGCCAGTCAGGATGTAATGGCCGTTACGATGACCCGCTATCTCAGTCCTACGTTCAGAGAAATAGAGCGGGTAGCGCAGCTTGTCCAGGGGGTGGCCGTTCGTGTCATCGATTCGCATAGCGTGTCTATGGGCTTGGGACTCTTGGTCGAAGAGGCGGTGAATACTGCATCACAAGGTGCCACCCTAACGCAAGTGAGCCGGCAGGTCACCCGAACCATCCCTGCCCTATTTGTCTCATTCTTTGCCGAAAGCATGCATTATGTGCAACGTAGTGCCAGTCAACCCTTGTCCCAAGGCTTGCTGGGGTCATTACTCCGGATAAAAGCCATGCTGACCATGGAGGACGGCAAGTTGCAGACGGTCGAGAAAGTACAGACCGATGAGCAATTGGTGGAAAAGCTGTTCAATCACATTGTGGAGTTTGCCTCCATCCGGAAGGTTGGAATTCTCCACCATGCCTATCAGCCGGTGGTCGATATGTTGGAAGGTTGCCTGCAGAAACACGACTCCAGTCTGGAGGTAGTACACCTTCCCTATCCTCCATCACTGGCGATTCACCTCGGACCCGATATGATCGGAGTCGTCATTCAAGAGGGGGATCTTTGAGCAAGCAAGGTTCTGCCGGACCGAACCGGAGCGCAAGGGAGTCCCTGTTACGTCCGGCCTTGGAGTTGGAGGTCAGGCAGAATTATGCCAATCGCAGTGTTCTGGGCGGTTTTCAGAATCTGAGCTTGAGTTGGGCCGAGGAGGCAGTGCAGGAATCCTTGCCTGCCGAGATAGTGCAGGGGATAACTGAATTATTGAGCCTTTATCCGCATTGCGAATGGTACCAGCGACGCCAGATCATGGTTGCTCTGGAGCAGTGGTGTGACGGCCATGATCTGTTGCTTCCGGACCTTGACCATAGTCCTGAATCCAACGAATTTTATGAAGTCATGAACAACGGCCAAGATCCGTCGGCTATCTTGCCTGGAAGTGCCTCTCTTTCCGACCCCGTGAATGTACTGCGAGGCGTAGGTCCTAGAGTGGCGGAAAGGCTCAACATCCTGGGGATTAAGAACCTTCACGACTTGCTTTTTCACTTTCCGCGCAGGTATCAGGCCTTTGAGAATCTTTCCTTGGTCCAGGTCAAGGCGGGTCAAATTGTGTCTGTCATGGGGCGCATCCAGAAGGGCTCTTTGGGTTATTTTCGATTTGGCCGACAGATTGCCAAGAGTGGTGTGCGGGCTCGCATCGGCGATGGCACAGATAAAATTGACATAACTTGGTGGAATCGGTGGGTACACTCCTCCTTGCGTGAAGGAGCCTTGTATGTCTTTTATGGCGCGGTGGATGAATTCAGCGGTAAACGTTTCCTCAACAACCCGCAATTCCTGCCCATTGACACCGCGACCGTTAGGCAGAATCTGCGTTTAGCGGCGGATGGTAATAGGCCTCGCCATACGATAATTCCCATCTATGCCTTAACCCAGGGCATCACCAATCCTTTCCTCAGGAAAGTGATTGGTGCCCTGATTGCCGCCCGGCTGCACCAGCAGTTGGAAGATGAACTTAGTGCTTCCCTGCGTCAGCAATTCGACCTGCCTTCTATCAGGAAGACAGTACAAGATTTGCATCAACCTACCCGCCAGGAAGATTGGCAGGCAGGTCGTAGACGCATGGTGTTTCAGAGCTTGTACCGTTTTCATCTCCGTTTGCAGGGCGCCCGGGAAGAGCGGCAGGCCCTCTATGCGCCAAAACTGGACAGCAATCCCTTCTTTGTGCAGGAATTCACCGCAGCCATGCCTTTTACCTTGACCCCGGAACAAAAAGCAGCTATCGACGACCTTCTCCGGGACATCAGCCATACTACACCGGCCCAGAGACTTATCCGCGGAGAGGCGGGATGTGGCAAGACGGTAGTGGCCGCGGCCGCCATGCTGGTAACTGCCCAACAGGGATGGCAGGCTGTTCTGGTGGCTCCGACACAAATTCTCGCCCGGCAGCATATGGATTCAATGCTCTCCGTACTGCAGGCCGTCAAAGGTTCTTCGGCCTTAGCAGAACTTCAGCCACAGCTGCTGGTGGGGTCACAAAGTGAGACCGAGAAGCAGGCAATACGACAAAGCATTGCCAGTGGTCATTCCAAGATTCTGGTAGGTACTACAGCCTTGATCCAGAAGACGGTTAAGTTCCGTAACTTGGGGGTTGTCGTTGTGGATGAAGAGCACCGCTTTGGTGTGGCCCAACGCAATGCGTTAGCTCAACCCAAGACAGAAGAGGCAGAGGCGTCCGCCGATTCAACACAGCTTCCGGTTGTGCCCCACATTATCACCCTGTCTGCCACACCTATACCACGATCCCTGAACCAGGTACTCACCGGCTTTGTTGACGTAACTGAAATCCGCAGTCGGCCAGCGCAACGTCTACCAGTGAGAACCATTCTCGCCAAACCGTCAGAACGACATGCAATGTTCCGGTCGCTGAAACGCCAGGTTGCACAAGGACGCCAAGCATTTATTGTTTATCCTCAGATTGACCTGGAAGACGAGTTCATGACGGTGGGTGCGGTTGAGACTGAATACGAATGGCTCGACCGGGACATTTTCCCTGATCTGCGGTTAGGCAAAGTACATGGCCGCATGCCCAAGAATGACCTGGATGATGTTATGCAGGCTTTCAAGAACGGCGAAATCGACGTATTGGTATCCACGACTGTCATTGAAGTAGGGATCGATGTTCCCAACGCCACCACAATCTTCATTGAAAATGCGGAGCGATTTGGGTTGGCGCAATTGCACCAGCTGCGTAACCGGGTGGGGAGGGGATCATTTCCGGGTACCTGTGTGCTTGTGTGCTGCAGCCAGGAGCCAGCAGCCTGGGACCGGCTCCAAATCCTATTGGATTACGACAATGGTTTCGACATAGCCGAACAGGACTTGGCCATACGTGGCCCGGGAGAATTCCTAGGCATGAGACAAAGCGGTATGCCTGACCTGCCCTACGCATCATATCTGGATGAAGAGGTCATTGGCATGATTGAAGCCTACTTTGGCGCTCAGGTGCCACATACCCGGCGCAGCGCGGCCCAAGGCCCCTCTCTTCCTCCAGGAGAACTGTTCTAGAGAACCTCGCGACTGTGGTACGACCGGCCAACGCTTCTGCCATCAGCGGCGTAGGCATCCATGTGTCAAATACCTTGCTCAACCTTTCAGCTTGCATAGACTTCTGGATTCGCACAATGCGGAATTCTGTGCCCTTGCAATCCCGCGATGAGGTTGTTGGCCGCCATCGTTGACATTTGACTGCGTGTCTTGACACTGGCGCTCGCAATGTGTGGCACGATGATGATGTTGTCCAGGCCTAGCAATGGGCTGTCCTGGGGAATGGGTTCTGGTTCTGTTACGTCCAGCGCAGCATATCGGATCTGACCTGTGGTTAGAGCCGTGTAGAGAGCTTCTGGATCAATGAGCGGACCCCGCGCGGTATTGATGACTGTGGCCGAGGATTTCATCTGCGCGAATGCAGCGGCGTCCAAAAGATGATGGGTTTCGGGAGTCAAAGGCGTATGCACTGAGACGAAGTCCGATTCCGCCAGAAGGGTGCCCAGATCGGTTTTGGTGGCGTGTAACTGTTCAATGAAAGGAGCATCATCCGGAATGTAGTCGTCGTGAAACAGGATGCGCATATTGAATCCAGCCGCCCGTCTAGCCATGCCCTGACCAATACGGCCAAAGCCCACAATGCCGAGAGTGGCGCCTGTAATATCCTCGCCCAACAACAGGGAAGGTCCCCAAGTAAGCCAATTTCCCGCTTGGACATATTGCACTCCTTCTACCACCCGCCGTGCTGCGGCCATCAGAAGGGTAAAGGCAAAATCAGCGGTGGTATCGGTCAAGACATCAGGGGTATGTCCTACGGGAATTCCCCGTCGCGTGGCTTCGACCACATCTACATTATCGAAACCTACGGCATAATTGCTGATAACCTTCAGTGAAGCCCCTGCCCTATCCATGACATCAGCATCAATGGGCGTGGTAAGAAGAGACAGAATGCCATCCTTGTTCCTGGCCTCTTCCAGGACAACGTCCCGAGGTGGAGGCAGATCATCGGGCCAAATGGAGGCATGGCAGAAGTCTTTCACCATTTGCATCCCCGGTTCGGGAATGATGCGGGTTACAAAAACTGTGGGTTTTGTCATGGAAGAACTCCCTGGCAAGACGTAGACATCGGATATCAGCTCCCGTCGCCAAACGAGGCACTGGGGCAAATTCTGTAAGAAATGGCGTAGGACGCTTCAGCGTTCTTCCATGGCGATGAATGTCCGTGCGTTCGGACCCCGGTAAATCTGTTTGGGACGGGCGATCTTCTGGGCCGGATCCTCCACCAATTCATTCCAGTGAGCCAGCCAGCCAACGGCTCTGGCCACGGAAAATAGTACCGTATAGAACGGAGCAGGAATGCCCAAGGCCTGGTAGATGATGCCGCTGTAGAAGTCTACGTTGGGATACAGGCGGCGATCCCTGAAATAGTCGCGGGTCAGAGCCGCCTGCTCCAACTCCTTGGCAATGTCAATCAGGGGATTGGCACCGGTTACTTCAAATACCTCGTATGCCAATTCCTTGATGAGCGTGGCACGAGGATCCATATTCTTGTAGACGCGGTGCCCAAAGCCCATGAGTAGAGCCTGGCGGTTCATGACCTTGTCCAGGAAAGAAGAAATGTTGTCCTTCGTCTCGATTTCGCCTAGCATCTTGAGTACTGCTTCATTGGCCCCCCCGTGCAAAGGACCATACAAAGCCGCGGTAGCACCTGCCATGCTACTGTAAGGATCTGCGTGAGACGAACCAATGGCTCGCATCACACTGGTAGAGCAGTTCTGTTCATGGTCAGCATGCAAAATGAATAAGGCATTCATAGCCTTCTGGATGATCGGGTTTCGTTCCAGCGAATCCAGACCGAAATAACGGCACATGCGCAGAAAGTTGCCGATGTAACCCACACTCGGATCAGGGTCTGGCGTGTCAAAGCCGTTGGTGTGCCCATAAATGTAGGCCGCAATGGAAGTGACCTGTCCCAGTAAGCGGTACACCTGCTGGCGCCGTGAAACCGGATCCAGAACATTCTTGCTGTCAGGATAAAGATTCCCCAAGGCTGCAAGCGCACTGATCAGAATAGCCATGGGATGGGCCTCAGGAGTGAAAGTCCGGATCAGGTTCCGGATTGAGGCATCCACCTCCCCGTGGGACAAAATACTGGTGCGCCAGTGTCTGTCTTCAGCCGCTGTCGGCAATTCCCCATTAATCAGCAAGTAAGCCACTTCCAAGTGATTGGAACGCCGGGCCAATTCCTCGATCGGATAGCCTCGATATGACAATGTCCCCTTCTGTCCATCCACCAGAGTGACCCGACTGATGGCAGTTGCGGTATTCAGATAGCCCGGATCGTAGGACACCAATCCCGTACCTTCCTGAACATGCCGTACTTTCTGCAACGACCTGGCTTCGATTGCCCCATCAATAATGGGCAAGTCGTAGGTCATTCCCGTACGGTTATCAGTAATGGATACGGTATTTGACGACATGACTCCATTTTCCTTTCAGTACGCCGGGTGTGGTTTAGTTTACTGAGAAGGTGGCGAGCTGTACAGCCAACTGGTGCGGTACGCGGCCGTGAATACAGGTACCTTCTTCACTATAGGATTCCCGCTCGATATACCCATACTGATGAATCAGGGACACGAGGTCGCCACGGTTGTAGGGAACTAATACTGCTACTCGATCCATTTGTGCAGTCAGGGCCTGGGTCAGAATCTGGATCAGTTCCTGGATGCCGATTCCATGAGTGGCACTTATGGACACTACAGCCAGATACGGTTCACTGCAACCTGCGGGTATGCGGGACAGGGGTTCACAACCGGCAGGCAACAGATCAATCTTGTTCAGAATCAGGATCATGGGAGTTTGTCCAGCCCCCAGATTGTCCAGTACTTCCTCCACCACCGTAATGTGTTCTTCAAGATTGGCCTGAGAGATATCCACTACATGCAACAGAATCTGTGCATCGTTTACTACCTCCAGGGTAGCCCGGAAGGCAGCGACGAGAGCCGTGGGCAGCTTCTGAATGAATCCTACGGTATCAGTGAGTAAAGCCTGCTGACCATTGGCCAGGATGAACTTGCGGGTAATGGGATCCAGAGTGGCGAATAACAGGTCGTCGGCATAAGTTCCGGCCCGTGTGATCTGATTCAAAAGCGAACTCTTGCCCGCATTGGTGTATCCCACCAGACCGAGGCGGGGCGCAGGATCCCGGGACTGTCGCGCACTGTTGCGCAGTCGATGATTACGAATGCCTTGAAGGTCAGCGTTGAGCTTGGCGATCCGGCGGGTAATCTGTCTCCGGTCCATTTCCAATTGGGTTTCACCCGGACCACGCAGGCCAACACCACCTCCGGCCTGGCCCCCTGCCTGGCGCGCCAAATGGGTCCAGGCCCGAGTCAAGCGGGGCAAACGGTACTCATACTGCGCGAGTTCCACCTGGACAATACCTTCGCGGGTTCTGGCATGTTTGGCGAAGATATCCAGAATGAGAGCGGTCCGATCGATGACCTTGGTATTCTGACCTAAGGCAGTTTCCAGAACCCGCAGTTGCCGTGGAGAGAGTTCGATATCGAATATTACGACTTGGGCCTGACATGCCTTGGCGGTGGCCACCAATTCCTGTACCTTGCCTGAACCGATGAAGGAGGCGGGATTAGGTGCCCGTAGCCGTTGCGTAATACGAGCCGTGACGTCCAGGCCAGCGGTATGAGCCAGTAACGCCAGTTCGTTCAGAGAATCGTCCAGGGGCAGCACGCCAGGATCTGATTGGATTTCAGCTCCCACAATCACAGCTCGTTCACGCAGCACCTCTGTGACCACCATGCCCTGCTCATCACGAGCAATGATATCGCCTTGACTGTCGTCGGCCTGGCTGAAATCATCTACGCGGATGATGGTATTGTTATGGGCATTGGGAGGCATTGTTCATCCAATTCGAACAAGAGAAACAATCTACTGAACAGCTAAGTAACCTGGCAGCGCGCCGTAAAGCATCATTATAGCGAAGTCTCGAAAGGGGCTTCAATCTTGTCCTTCAGGAACTCGAATCTCTGACCAAGAGGCAAGTTAACTGCAATGTCGGCGATTCCCCAATAATCTTTACAGGCCGGGAAAACCTGAACTGTCCCTTGATCGAGTCCTGAGCCACGACTTGCTACCTCCCCCAATCCAGTTTTCTCACTGGCTTTATTACAGAGTCAGAAGAACGAATTACCAGACTCGGGCTACGGGAAAGCACTGGAATTTCTGCACCTTGGCGAACATATCCCAAATTCTGGCCATTTGCTCAACCGTTTTGGTGGGTCTGCCTTCCATGGCAAATCCTCGTTTTTCTCCCCTTACTACCTGGCGTGGCTCCCAGCCGGTTGTACGGCAGTATTCGTAATAGTCTTTGAACGTAGTGTATTCCACGTGAATCTTGAAATTGCCAGGTAGCCGACTCATAGGTGACATGGGATCGAGGGTATGGCAAGGATTGAGCATGCGTAGCAGATGGCTGGGATAAGCTTGGCCAACATCCTTGGCCAAGCGGATGGTCTCACGAAACGTGACCATGGATTCTCCGGGCAGGTTCAGGCTGAAGTAAACGAAGAGCGGAATTTGGTATTCCTGCAGGTGTTGTAACATCTGCAGAAAACGTTCATTCGTGTAATGCTTGCCATTCAGTCGGCGTACTTCCTCATTGCCCGATAGAGGTGAGATAGCCACTTCGGTATGGTCCAGATCGGCGGATTCCCCCAGCATACGCAGGAATTCCGGGGAGGGGAGTTGAAAAAATTCATTGTAAATGCCAATTCGAATTGCCTTCTGTTGCATTTCGGCAAAGAAGGTTCGCCACCATCGAGCCGGGAATGTGGCTGGATCCAAGGAAAGGGAAACTTGCCTGTAGCCTGCAGCCGCTAGTCGTTCGATGTCGGCAACTACCACGGTGGGATCCCGCATTACATACCCGTTACGCGCTGCCAGTTCCTCGTGGGATTTCTTGCCACCTCCACAGTAAATGCAATTGAAAACGCAGCCTCGACCAATCGTAAGCCAGTGGCCGCGGTTTACGGGTTTATAGGGTTCGATCCGACCGCCCCCAGTGTATTGCAAAGCACCGTTACCGGCCGCGTGATGTAACCAGTCCATGCTGACAAAATCCAAACTGTCCAGCATAGCTGCATCAGCCGTGTAGAAAGCCAGACTGTTACGCACACGGGACCCGTCACGCCAGACCAGATTCGGTATGGCATCCAAGGGATGATTTACACCACCGCAGATCCGCTCGACCAGTTGCAGAAGGGGAATTTCTCCATCTCCCCGAATGACGTAATCGATAGCAGCATGGTCACGCAGGATTTCCTCGGCAAAATACGTAGACGTGAGACCCCCGACCACGATTTGGGCATGGGGCAGATTTTGTCGGACATGCTGCGCTACGTCAATGGCACCAAAGCTGTGTTCGTACCAATGCAAGTCGATCATGACTAGCCGGGGGGGATCATCCAAGGCCGCAAGCCAGGCATCCAGACTGAAACGTGTATTCAGCATGAGTTCCAAAGGCAAATTCAGACCCTGCAGATCCCAGCCTTCCTGGCGCAAGAGATTGGCCATGCCCACTACACCCACGGGTATGAGAGGATAGTAGGGACTGGCCCGAAATCTATCGTAACGAGCCTCGACTTCCTGTTTTGCTGGATGAATATAGAGAATGTCCATGGCCCGATTATAGCGCAGCAGGCAGATGCCATTCCGTTGCTGCTATCATTAATGGACCTACAATATCCCCTGATTTTCTTCTCGTCCAGAGTTGGTCAGGAGGGCCAAATGCCTTGCCCATCCTGACATTCCTGGTGCTCCAACTTTCCTGGACCTATCTTGAAGGTCACGTACCGTTATTCTGCCTAACATCCTGGCGGGAAAAGGCTTGGTCCTGGAAATGGTGGCTGGCACTTTGCCGCGAACTCTTTCCTATCCCCAAAACCTCTTGGACGGTCGATGGCTCGAGACGGAAGAGCTGTATCCTCAAGGTTATTTATAATTCAGTTCCGCAACGCCTGATGGTCTTAGGTATTTCCCTCTCTGTTGATTGGGCCACAGCGACACGCCCCTGCAACCGGGGTCTGGATGGAGCAGCCCTCACCGAAGGCAGGATGGGCTACCTGCGACATGAACAGGGCTGGTGTGTTGCCATCCCGTCCCGGACGTGCAGCGGTGCCGGCATTGTCACCCGGTCGTAGGTCCTGTCCTGTCCTACGGGCCGCGACCACACGCCCCTGTGTCTTGTCCACCGCCAACCTGGCGATGGGTCACGTACCATGTGACTTGCACAATATGCCCTGACATCCCCAGCAACCATCAAGGTCTAGCTTACTCTGCGCAGGACGGCCACTTTCCCGATCGGGGAGGTAAAACAGGAAGATTCTGTTGGTAGTGCGCGCCTCTGAATTACTGGATCTCCAACCTACCCAAAGAGATTCCAATCATTTGGCTTAGACATCCTGTACATGAGACAAAGTTCCTGTCAGCCATTGCCTTGATACGGCATCTTCAGTGAGTTGCACAGGTGCTGGTCCCGGACGGTTGAGAATGAGAAACTGTACAAAATCCAGCTGGTTTAACCTCTTCACAATCTCTTCCAGTTCTGTCTTTTCGCACAGAAGATGCAGATTGGGTCCGGCGTCAACTGTGAAATACACCTGCAGTCCTTCCCGATCGCGCCAGTTCTGCACCATCTCCATTAATTGTGCGGACATGGCGTCAAGATAAAGCAGCGGTGGTTTTGAGGTCAGCATTACGGCATGCATGAACAGGGCATCCGTTTCGACAATGGGGCCTAGCAGGGCCAGATCACGTTGTCGGATTGCCTCCTTTACTACGGGCAGTTGCTCCCCAATATAGGTTAGGCGTGGGGACAGGATGGGACTTGAATCTGCCAGACGGTGACCATCATGGCTGCTTACCTTCTTGGGTTGGGAATCAAGGACAACCACAATGTCATACAAGTTCCAGTGGCTGGGAGGATGAAGTTGGCGGGGAACACTTGAGGCATGATCGTGGCCTGCTTCCCACTCAACAAATCCGCCAAAGAAACTCCGACAGGCGGAACCGCTGGCCAGTCGGGCCTGGCACGCCAATGACGGCATGGAATCTGCGGCAGTCTCGCCTGGCAGTGCGGCCTGGGCCGCCAGGGTAAGTGCACAAAAGCCGCTGGCGGACGAGGCAATACCGGCACTTGCCGGAAAACTGTTCCAGCTCTCAACATGAGCTTTCAGGGTCGGATTGACAGACTCCCGAATTCGATCCAGGTGCCGGGTAATCCGTTCCAAGGCGGGGCCAACACATTCCTGCCCATTGAGGATAACCCGATCCTGATGGCCGGGCTGTTCCTGCAGCCACCTGACAGAGGTGGTAGTATGCGCGTGGCTCAAAGTCATGCTGAGTGAATTGGTATAAGGTAGATTCAGTCTCCGATCTTTAACGCCCCAGTATTTGAGAAAGGCAATGTTGGCGTGCGCCCTGTAAGTGGCCTGGCCCTCGATCCGGCTCATGTTCGGGAAACTCTGCGGAGGAATTTGGTGCTTGCGCGAGGTCCGCTGCTTTGAGAAAGGCACCTGGACATCGCTAGACTCAGTGTAGACCGTAACACCAAGGAAGTGAAATCGGACCTTGCATGCCAACTCAACCTGTCTTTCTGCATTGCACCTCGGCTTGGGGATATGTCTTGCGCTTGGGATATCTGGTGTTCGGGTGCCTCCTAACGGGCTGTAGTCTGGGTACCTATGTTCCTGCGTACCAGCCGGTAACGGCCAAGATACTGGAAGTTACCGAACCGGTGGGCCAGTCCATGTTTCTGGAGAGCGCGGGTTTTCAGGCCTTGGAAGTGTGGGTAGAAGGGAACGAATCCACCTTGACTGTGCCTGTCAGGCTTTCTACGCATACGGAAGGAGAGCCAGTCACAACCGTCCTGTGGACTGTGCCGGACTTCGACCGCGGACGTTGGGTTCGTATGTCTTGGCCAAACCAGGTGGAGTCGTTCAATCGCTCTTTCTATGTAGAAATACAGCCGCCGGATACTGGATCGTTGCGGCTAGGGACAGGGCAACCCCATACCTATGTCAATGGCAGTCTGTACCTGTCAGGTCTTCCGGTACAGGGGCAACTGGCCATGAAACCTGTGTTTTCCCGTCGGGCCATAATCCTGAACCGGTGCGCGTGGGTGTTCAGGCATCTGGGGTTATGGCTGGTGGCTTTTCTGGTATTCGCGGTTCCCGGTTGGGGTTTGGTGACTTGGCTTGCAAGAACCGAGGCAGCCAGTCCCTTGCACCACTGGACAGGAAGACTGTGCCTGGCGCTAGGATTGTCCGTGGCCATCTATCCGTTGCTGTTCGTCTGGTTCGATCTGTTGGGTCTACACCCGGGTAGGGGAATTCCGCTGACTGCGATAGTTCTGGGTCTGACCTTGCTGGGTTGGCGGGCCCTGCGGCTTTGGCGGGACCCGGGACCCGATGGCCTGCCGGCCATGACAGCCTTACAACCGGGAGCAGCGGCCGACTGGGGGTTTCTGATCGCGCTGGCCGGCCTGCTGCTGTCCCGCTTCTGGGCATTTGGTTCGGTGCAGGTGCCCTTATGGGGCGATTCCGTCCAGCACGCCTACATCGCGCAACTGATGCTGGATCAGGGAGGCATGTTCGACTCGTGGCAACCGTATGCAGACTTCCTTTCTTTCACGAATCACTTCGGGTTTCACGCCAATGTAGCGGCGCTGGGCTTTCTCATTAACCTTTCGGGTGCTGAGGCGACCTTTGTGGGGGGCCAGCTACTCAACGTGATTGCCATCCTGGTCCTGTATCCCATCACTGTATTTGTGGCTGGTGGCAACAGGTGGGCCGGTGTGGCTGCCCTGATTGTGGGTGGCCTGCTGTCCTCCATGCCCGCCATGTATGTCAACTGGGGACGCTATGCCCAGCTCAGTGGCCAAGCTGTCCTGCCTGTGGCCGTGCTGCTCCTCTGGATGCTGGCCCGTATGCGCCGCTTTCACTTCAAGGACGCAGGCATTACGGCCTTGGCCGTTGGGGGCATGGCCCTGTGTTATTACCGCATGCCCCTCTTTTTTGCCGTGTTCGTCCTGCTTCTGGGTCTGGTCTGGCTGATACCGAATTGGGGCTGGGACATGGTGCAGTGGCGCCGGGGAATGGCCAATCTTCTGGGCGCCGCCGGCATGAGCCTGGTGCTTATATCCCCCCAGTTCGGCAGGCTGTGGGGCAGCATATTGGTGGGACGTGCTTCCATCAGCCTGGGAGGAGCACCCCAGGATTGGGTCTGGCGGGATTATCAGATTTGGCGGTCGCTGCCAGATTATTATCCCCGCTGGCTCCAGCAGTGGGCGGGAGGTGCTTGGATCTGGTCTATCATTGTTGCGGAGCGCAAGGCATTTCTCATCGGGGTTTGGGGGGCCAGTCTGGGAGCTTTGGTGGCCCTGAGTCTGCTGCGCGTTCCGCTCATGAGTGAACTGCAAAACTTCGCCGTTGTCATCGCCATGTATATTCCCTTCAGTATTCTGGCTGGTTGGCTGATCGGTTGGCTGATCGGTTGGCTGGTGGATTGGACGGTGCAGCGGACGGGTGCGGCGTGGGAGCAGAGCCTGGCGGTACTCGGCGTATTTGGGTGTCTTCTGGTGACTATCCTTGCTATGCCTAAAACCCGGGATATCCTGGATGAGCAGTTCAACATGGTGACACCCGCTGATATGCAGGCCATGGCCTGGATTCAAGCCAATACCGACAGGGAGGCGAAATTCCTGGTACCGGGATTCCGGGTTTATGGCGGTCGCACGATTGTGGGTGCCGATGCCGGCTGGTGGATACCCCTCCTGACCCAGCGCAGGAACTCCGTGCCACCCCAGTATGCTCTGCTGGAAAGACCGGTCCGTAACGGGCAGGTAGAGGACTGGGTCAACCTGGTCGCCTCACTGGAGGGGATTCCCCTATCTTCCCCCCTGGCAGCCCGCCTCCTGTGTGAGCAGGGATATACGCATGTCTACCTGGGCCAGAAACAGGGCGCGGTTGGATTTGAGGCTCGACTATTGTTTAGGGCCGATCAGTTAGACCAGAATCCTTATCTGCGACCCGTATACCGCCAAGACCGGGTACGTATTCATGAAGTGGATCAGTCCTACTGCCTGATTTACTCTCAGGACGACACCCCGGTACGTGCCCCGTTGCCCCGCTGAGGGCGGCCCATAGCCTCTGTTCCATTCCGGGCAAATGGAACAAGATCATTCCAGCCCATCCGGGCACCGTTCCCAGTCAGAAACTTGCGGGTTGTCAGGTTGGGTAGTTCCAGGCCTTCCCATGCCGCTGGATGCGGCGATTTCCCAGGGGTTCCGGGGTGATTTGCCATACCAAACCAATCCTATGGCATCGATGTGTCCACTCGGGCGATACGATAGTCCCGCGCCAGAGTACCAATGCCACTGGCCCCCAAGCCACTGTGTCGCTTGGTACGTCAGTCGGCGTACGCAGTCAGCCGGCGAACCGATCCGCCGGTACGCCCCTGAAGCCCGTCTGGACCGAGAATAGGTTCCCGCTTTCGGGTGATGCGGCCAATTCCTCAGGCGACATGCCTTGGGCTGCACTGGTAATGTAAAGCGTGTCGAGGCCGGGGGCCCCAAAGGCACAGGCTGTGATGGCAGAGGCAGGCAATTCAATGGTGTCCAGGATTTCCCCGGATGTGGCATGGACCCGGCACACCTTGCTGCCGCCATAAAAGGCTATCCACAGCATACCCTCTTCATCGATTGTCATGCCATCCGGCAAACCGAAATCCGGCGTGACGCTGAGCACGACTTTTTCCTCCCCGATAGAGCCCGTGTCCAGATCGTACGACCAGGAGCGCACCTTGTAACTGGTCGAATCAATGTAGTACATGGTAGTGTGATCCAGGCTCCAGATGATGCCGTTGGAAATGCCGATTCCGCCCAGGATCTTGGTCACCGTGAAATCCGTATCCAGGCGGTAAAGACTACCCTGGTTGATGGGATTGTCATACGCCATGGTACCGGCCCAGAAACGCCCCGTGGGATCGCACTTGCCGTCATTGAAGCGATTACCGGGCAGATTGCACTCGGGATCATTCAGGATCGTAACAGTACCCGTCTCAAGACAGAACGAGCCAAAACCGTTCTGCAGGGCCAGCATGACGGTGTTTTTCTGCCAGGGCACAACTGTTCCCACATGCTGGCCCGTATCCCATTCCCGATTCTCATTGGTGGCGGGATCGAAGGCATACAGCTTGCTGGAAAGTATGTCTATCCACCACAGGACATCCTCTTCCGTGTCCCAGATAGGACCTTCCCCTACCAACGCGTGGATAGGGACCCGTACTTCGACGTTACTCATGAGGAAAGCCTCCCGGACTGAATTCACCTGTCAAGAAATCCTGGCCTGGCCAGTCCGCAAACTGTGACTCTTGCCGAACCTGTTGGGGGACTTTCCGCAGCCAGTTCCCTGGTATCGTATTATAGAGGAGAACCCAACTGTCGAAATACTGAACCCGATTTGGGATCCGGATGCCTTGCGATGGGCAGGCGAATGGGATAGCCGCACACCCAAGGAACTCAAGGAGATTTTGCATGTCTGACCAGCCGCATGTCCTGCTTGTCTGTACCGACCATTGGCCTGCATACCTATTGGGGGCTGCAGGGCATCCCGCAATCCAGACGCCTACACTGGATGAATTGTGCCGCAACGGGGTCCGCTTCACCAACGCCTACAGTGAATGCCCGGTATGTATCCCGGCGCGACGCACACTGATGACAGGTACCTCCTGCCGTACCCATGGTGACAGGGAGTTCAAGGTCCGTGAACCTATGCCGCCATTGCCTACCCTGGCCCAAACCTTTCGCGATAACGGATACCAGGCCATGGCGGTTGGCAAACTGCATGTATATCCCCAGAGGGATCGCATCGGGTTCGATGATGTCCTGCTGGTTGAGGAAGGACGACCTATTCTAGGTGCCGTTGACGACTATGATCTGTGGCTGGGAGAACAGGGCGATCCGGGACAGGGATTCGCGCATGGCATGAGCAATAATGAATATGCTTGGCGTTCCTTTCACATGGAGGAAGCGAAACATGCAACCAACTGGATTACGCGGAACATGTGCCGCCAAATCCGGCGCCGGGATCCTACGCGACCGGGATTTTGGTATCTCTCCTATCCCCATCCCCATCCTCCTCTTATTCCGCTACAGGCCTATCTGGATCTGTACCGGGATATCCAAATAGACGGCACCTGGCAGGGGGACTGGTGCCGCGTCCCCGAAGATCTTCCCTATTACCTCAAGGTCATTCGGTCCAAATGGCTCCATATGACGGAAGCAGAAATCCTGCGCATTCGGCGGGCTTTCTATGCTCTTTGCACACACATTGACCATCAGCTGCGTCTGGTACTGGGCACATTGCGCGAGGAAGGCTTGTTGGATAACACCATCATCCTGTTTACATCGGATCATGGTGACATGCTGGGTTCTCATGGCCTGTTCGCCAAACGCCTGTATTATGAGGCTGCAGCCAATGTCCCCATGATTGTACTGGGTGTCAAGGGAGATGCGCGCGTGGCACCCAGCACCACGTCCGCACGACTTGTAGGCTGGCAGGATGTCATGCCCACCTTGCTGTCGCTGGCGGAACTGGATATCCCTTCCACCGTGGATGGGATGAACATGTTCGGTGAGGCAACCCGTCCCTATCTTTACGGCGAATGTGGCGAAGGAGTCAAAGCCAGCCGGATGATCCGCACCAACAATCTCAAATTGATCTACTATCCCTGTGGCAATGAGGTGCAACTATTCGATGTGGAAGAGGATCCCGGTGAAACCCGGGATCTCTCCACGAACCCGCAATATGCTGCCCAGCGCCAGCGCATGACACAGCAGCTTATGGCCGAATTGTATGGACAGGATCTGGCCTGGATCCAGGAGGGTGAGCTGGTGGGGTTGGCGGAACCCGATTTCACCTATACTGAAAACCGCAACCTGTCCGGGCAGCGGGGTGATCACTGGCCGCCACCACCGATTGACGACTCCGGTACGCCTATTGGCATGCCTTAATCCAGGGAAGTGAGGCCAAGATGAAGATTACAGGCATTGAAACGTTTCTGGTGCACGCCAGCGTACCAGAAAGCGGCGGTTGGGGAGCCCGGAACTGGCTGTTTGTCAAGGTTCTGACGGATGAGGGCATTTATGGTGTAGGGGAATCCAGTGGCTGGCCACGCGTAGTGGAAACGGCCATCAAGGATCTGACACCGGTCCTGCTGGGACAGGACCCTTTCCTGATCGAGGCCATGGTCCAGCGCATGCAGGTGGCGATGATGGGGCATGGGATGACAGGCGTCGTGGGCAGTGGTGCCGTGTCCGGTATTGAAATGGCGCTTTGGGATCTCAAGGGCAAGGCCCTGGGCGTGCCCGTATGGAATTTGCTGGGCGGGAAATTGCGTGATTCGTTGCGCCTCTACACCCATGCCCATACGCCTGAGCAGTGCCAGCAATACATGGAGCGGGGATTCACGGCTTTCAAGACTGGTGGCGTCACCAATCCGCTGGTCAAGATCCGGACTCTGCGTGAGGCACTTGATCCGTCTATAGATCTTATGGCCGATGTGCATGGTCCCCCCTGGCTCACGGTGCCTGATGCCATTCAACTGGGCAAGGCGCTGGAAGAATACCAGCTGCTGTTCTATGAAGATCCCATCGCACCCGATAATCCCCTAGCCTTGGCCAAGGTAGCGGCCAAGGTCGACTTGCCCATCGCCGCCGGGGAACGGCATTCCTATACCTGGGGCGTAAGTCAGTTGATTGAGAACCATATCATTGATGTGGTACAGCCTGATACCGGCCGGGCAGGCGGCCTCTTGGCCATGGCCAGGATCGCGGCGCTGGCCCACACCCACTATGTAACTTTCGCGCCCCACGACGGATCGCTGGGGCCTGTGGCGGAGATCGCGGCTGTCCATCTCTGTGCTACGTTGCCCAACTTTCTGATTCTGGAACACCTGGAAGATGATGTACCCCAGCGTTATGAAGTGATGGCTCCACAGCCGACCATCAGGAAGGGCCACATGGTGGTGCCGGATGCCCCTGGTCTGGGCGTCGATCTGGTGCTGGATGCCATTGCCCACTATCCGTCTCAAGGCAATATCGCGCCGCCCAGGACACATTTCTATATCCAAGCCAAGCAGGCCCGCCACCATTGGCTGGAGCAAACGGAGAAATTCTCGGAGTTCGCGGCCTGACACTTGTGCAGGATACCAAGACTTTACCTCCGTTGAGCAGAAATCTGCCCTCTCCTTTCAGGTCTCTCCCTTCGGTTGTCCCGTTGAACTCAGGGGAGGGGACCGCACCTTTATGGCCTGCTGAGATCTACCGGGGAGGGGTCTCAGGGAACATCGGGCCTAAATCTGTGGGAGGAAGGCAAAACAGGTAACAGGAAAAGGAGTTCGTGACGCACCTGGCCCGAAAGAATCCTGCCAACAAGCCAAGGGGATGGCAAAGCCATTTTCCCGGCTACATCGGGACTACCCCCTGATTCCTGTATGGCTACTGGGGATCGGGGATTCGTTACGGCGCGCCGGCTGGAACCAACCACAGGGAAATGGATATACCTCTTTGACATCACTCTGGCCAAGAGACTGTGGACAGCCTAAGTAACAGCCATGTTCGGTGACGTTAAGATCTCGCAGGACGGGCGGCCCGTGAGTTTGGGTTCGCCCTGATCGCTGCAGCTCAAACAGACATGTCTCATTGGCAGTTTGGTTGCCGGGAATAGTATGATGGTGTCCAGTCACTTGGTCTAAACCAATTCATTCGACGGCTTGTCTGCACCTATGGTGCAAAGGGGTTTTCATGGGTTTTCCCGTTTACGATTTCCGCCATCCTGAGCACATCCAGAACATGCTGGTAACGCCCCAGATCCGGTCCCGCTTCGTGCGCATGGAGCCAGGTACCTCGGCCCAGAGCCATACCCACGATCTGGGACAAGAGATTTTCCTGATACTTTCTGGGCGTTGCGAGTTCACGATTGATGGGGAGACGGAAGAATTGGGACCTGGCCAAATGTGCATTGCCTTGGTGGATCAGATGCACTCGGTGCGAGTGGTAGGAAACGAACCCATGATCATGTATCTGTCGGTTACACCCCATGTGCAACCTACCCATACGTATTGGAATGATGACGGCACGAAGATGCCTCCCCGTTTTGCCCCCAATGCCAATTATGATGTCGTGGCCAACGACTCTCTGTCTGTCCAGGATTTGCTACAACGCCAGGCGGCGTTGTCTGACCGGTTGGCCGAAGCCGCTGCCAAGGTAGCCCAGGTGAATCTGTCAGTCCTGGAGAAGAACAGTTTTGACGAAGCCGCCAGGGAACAGATGTGGGAGGTCCTGCGCGCCCTGCATATCACGCTGGCAGACCTGGATGACAACTGGAACGAACTGGCCCCAAGGGCCAATCCCTGACCAGACTGACGGAATGCAGGAAGGAATCCGCTGTACACTTGACGAAACATTCTGTCAGTAACCAGGACTGTATCCATGAACAAGATCCGAATCGGCGTGGTGGGTTGTGGCGCCATCGCCCAAGTGCACCACCTCCCCAATCTCAAGGAACTTTGGGATCTGTACGACGTAGTGTCTGTATGTGATGTCTCTGCCGGGGCTGCAGCCCACGTCGCATCCCGTTTCGATGTACCCAACCATTTCACCCATTATGACGAATTCCTGGACTCAGGATTGGATGCCGTGGTCTTGTGTCAGACGGATCCCAAGACGGCCTATGGCATTGCGGCCCTGGAGGCCGGAAAACACCTATTCATTGAAAAACCGGTCTGTTTTTCCCTGGAGGAGATTGATGCCTTGATCCAAGCCCAAGCCCAGGCAGGAACGGTCGGACAGGCAGGTTATATGAAAGTCTATGATCCTGCGTTTGAAATCGCAGCGGTGGAAGCGGCGGACATGGAGGTCCGATTTGTCCAGATTCACCATCTCCACCCGAATAATGACCTGCACCTCACGCAATTTGACGTGCAGCGGTTCCATGACATCCCGGCTTCCGTCATGGCCGCAACCAGTGAGGCCCGGCGCCAGGCCCGGATACAGGCAATTGGTGAGGTACCCGCAGCGGTGGAGCGGACGTTCTTTCTGCTGGCTGGCAGTATGATTCATGACCTTTATGGTCTGAGACATATCATGGGAGTACCCAGCCGCGTCGAAAGTGTGGATATCTGGCAGGAAGGACGTGCGGTTACCATGCAACTGGCCTACCCCAATGGGGGGCGCTGCAACAGTACCTGGATTGATCTTCCCCATCTCTGGGATTTTAAGGAAACACTGGAAGTCTGTGGTGATGACAAGCGGATTACGCTGAAATATCCTACCGGCTTCTCCAAGGGCCAGCTGTCCGAGCTTACCATCCAGGAAATCAATGCCCAGGGAATTACCGTGGCCCGTTCACCGGCCGTCGACTGGCACAGTGCCTTTATAGGGGAAATGAAGGCGTTCCATAACTGTATCGTGCAAGGGGCTGAATGCCGCACGCCCTTGCAGGATGTGCGCCATGATGTCAAGTTAATCATTGATACTATTAACCACTACATGAAGACCCACTGAAGGGCTAAAGAACCCCTTTGCCCGGAACCGACAATGGCATGGAGGGCCCTTATGGCAATAGCCGAGACGGTACGGATTCGCATGCAGGAAATTGCCCATGCATCCCTGTCCGGCGGCCTGTTGATCGATGAGGAACTGGCGCTGGCCCGGCATCCTGCCCTGACGGGCCAAGTCGTACATGTCGCCTGCAACGAACACGCGCGCCTCTACGAGACGCGCGGTACGATTACGCCGGGTGGCGATTACCTGCTGATGTTTCCAGACGGCCTGCATTACGGGCATGCCGGTACCAAAGTCAATGAAATGATGGCTTACCGATCCCCGGACAAGGGGAATACCTGGGTAGGGCCTACAGTGGCGTTTGACATCGACTACAACCAGCACGGCTTCATTCCCCTGCAACCGGCAGGGGACAACCGTCTGTATGCCTTTGGCACCCAGCCTCTCTGGGATATGTACAACCGCGAGGACGGCCTGCACGAAAACGCCCCCATCGGCTATCGGTATTCCGATGATGACGGCAGGACCTGGTCCGAAGTGCGCCTGATCCGGCCAGACAACGATCCGGAATTTCGTGGGATGTCTGTGATGCGTATGTGCGAAACCGCACGCGGAACCTGGTTGCTGGGTACGCACGAAGGAGACTGGAGCTACAAACCGCTTCTGACCCGCCAATACATCCTGCGTTCGGAAGACAGGGGGGCATCGTGGGAGTTGGTGCCCGGGAAACGGCACGGAGGCTGGCACGCGGGGGCCTTAGGACGCATGGATGAGGGGCGTCCCCTCGCCGTGGCAGGGGATGAGGTGTACCTGCTGGCTCGGACCCCTACCGGTCGCCTTTGGGATTCCCGGAGCCTGGACGACGGCAGGACTTGGTCCGAGTTCAAACCTACCTCCATGATAAACCCTGATGCCCCACCGATGCTGTTTCCCTTGTCCGATGGCCAGACCTGGGTAAACCTGCACCACAATGTGCATTCCCAGGCCACGTATGAGGGACTGCACGGCAAGATGGAAGGCATGAAGGATCGCGGCCAGCTTTGGGCTTCACTGTCACAGGACGGCGGCCGCACCTGGAGCGAGCCCGGCTTTCTCTGTACGATGGCCCGGAAGCCGGTGCCTGAGGCCAATGCCTTCCTGAACTTCCAATGTTCCTATGTGGACGGGTTTGCCGATTCTCCCTTCCTTCATCTCTTTATGCCCCAGGGCTGGAATCGGGTACTGCATCTCAAGATCGAGGAAGACCGACTGTCAGAATTGCCCACGGCACAAGAATTGGGGGTGTAGCGTGGATACCCAGTTTGATTTCGAGCGCGATGGATGTTTGCTGCTGCGGCAGGCCGTACCCGTTGAGATCCTGGATCCGTTGATTGAACACATCAGTGGGGCCATTGGGCAATATGCTGATGGCTTGTATGACAAAGGGGAAATTGCGGATACCCATGCGGACCTCCCCTTTGAGACCCGGCTGGTGGCTCTCAATCGGGGGACCGAGGCTCGTCTGCGCAGCTGGAACAACATTGCCATGTGCCAAGGTCTGTACAACCTGATTTGTTACCCGGCCATAGTTGAGGCTCTGGCCCCCCTACTGGAGCACGACTACGGTTTCAATGGGGATTATCATCTGCGTCCCAAGCTGCCGAACAGCACGTTTACCGCATTCCCCTGGCATCAGGACAGCCAATACTATGGTGCGGCAAGCCAGCACGCCCGGATCATTACGGTGTGGATCCCCCTGGTGGATGTGGACGAGGAAAATGGTTGCCTGCAGGTCATGCCCGGCAGCTGGGAGTGGGGGCTGTTGCAGGGAGCCAGAGGATCCGATCAGAACATGCGGACTTTCGAGGATGTGGATGCAAGAGGTGAATCCATCCCCTTGCCCATGCGCAAGGGAGATATTTTCCTGTTCTCCAATCTGACCTTCCACAAGAGCACCGTGAATCTTACCGATGCCGTGCGGTGGAGTATTGATATTCGGTACGCCCGCATCCCTGAACACCATCAATTGACAAATGAAGTCAGAGAAAGTGAAGACTTCATGCGCAACAAGCTGCATAACACCGGACGCGTGCCCATTGCCTTGCACGGGCTGACACCACGCCTTTCCTACGTTGAATGGCACAGGGCACTGGATCAGTTGCGCAGTAATCTGGCTCGGTCCCGCTCAGCGGCCTGAACAATCCATCCAGAGGAGCCTCATGCATATTCATCCCCGCTCGGTAGCCCACAAGGTCTTTGACATTTGGCGCAGTCCGGGACGCTTTACCAAGAATCCCGATATCGTAGAATTGCCTTCCGGAACTTTCCTGCTGGTTTATGCCGATACCGATTCCCATTGGTCACAGGTGAATCAGGTGTTGACGATTCTGGCCAGTGAGGATCGCGGCCGGACATGGTCCAAACGGGCCGAGGTGGCAGAGGCCGTGATGGCCAACGGTGATCACCGTCTGGTAACACCCCGGCTCAGCTTGTTGCGTGACGGACGGCTGGCGGTAATTTGTGACCATGACGACCACAGCTTCTTTCATGAGGACCAGCCGGCCGGGAATTGGACCTGGTGGAGTACCGACGAGGGGTATTCCTGGAGCGAACCGTTCAACTACGGGGTCATGGGGTTCGAACCGGATCGGATCATGGATCTGCCCGATGGCAGTCTGGGAGTGGGTACCCATATCATGTTTGGGGACACGCAGGAATTAGGGGAGATCCTTACGGTGTCAGAAGATGGCGGGAGGACGTGGCAGCGCCGCGGTGTAGTCGCGCATGACGGCCATTATCGCTATTGCGAAGGGGCGGTTGTGATCCTGGATGCAGGCCAGGAACTGGCCTGCATTTTGCGCGAAAACCATCATGCGGGCACCCCGAGCTTTGTCTCATTCTCTTCGGATCAGGGACGTACCTGGACTCCTCCGGCAATGTGTCCTTTCGCCTTGGATCGGCCCTATGGCAAACAGTTGCCGGACGGTCGGGTATTCGTGACAGGACGTCACGTAAACGGGCCCCTGGGTACCTATGGCTGGTGCGGTGACCTCAGGCAGGAACTGGGATATCAGATTGGTGGTCCGCGGCGCAAGTATTCCGCCCGCCTTGAAGGGGATGAGCTGGTTGTTGACAATCTTCCTGGGCACGAATGCCGCTACTGTCTCTTGCCGCCCGAAAATGCGTTCAGCGAAGTGCAGTTCGAAGCCCACATCCGGGTGGAAGGGGCGGCCAACCAGGCCAGTGCCTTTATGTCAGTGGCCCAGATTGGTGCCGTCGTGCAGATTGCCGCCAACGGTATCTGGACCCGCTCCGGTGTCGATTTCCTGCATCAGGTGGACATGACCCAGACACGAAAATTGACCGTGCACCACAAACGTGGGTGGCTGCAAGTCAAGGTGGATGATGAGACAGTCATAAACCAGTGTGTATTCCGGGAATCAGTGCCCCTGGGCGATGTGCGCCGTGCCGGACCTTTCAGGGGTTTTTCCGCTTGGGGCCAAGCCGGTAGCGGCGGACGGAGTTTCTGGCGCGAGGTGTCCTACGAGGTGCGCAATCGCTCCCTGGCTCCGTTTGCCTGGACCTGGACAGCTTCCTCGCAAGAGTACCCTGACCAGTACCAGCAGGATCGCCTGATCCAGATTCACGGCAACCATCCAGATCAGCCGCCGGCCCCCGATCACGGCTATTCATCCTGGATACAGCTGGACGACGAACGGATCTACCTGGTAGATTACACGAATTATGGGGACCCGGCTGGCAATGCCCATCTGGTAGGGGTGTACCTGGAAGCCGAGGACCTGGCCTAGCGGCCACCCCATCTGGTAGCCAGCCGATCCTTTAGAACCTGCAGGGGAACGCCATGATGACAGAAGAAGAGAGATATCTGTTCGATCTGCAAGGTTTTCTGGTGGTAGAGAATGCCCTGACCCCGGAGCAATTGCAGGCCCTGAATACCATTCTGGATCGCAAGATCGTGCGGGAAATGCCTGCCGATGCCCATACCCACCGTTTCGCCCACAATCTGCTGACGTGGGGCAAGCCCTACCGGCAGCTAATAGACAATGCCGTCATCCTGCCCTACCTGATGACACTGCTGGGAGACCCATTCCGCCTGGATCATGAATACCTGGACATTATACGGGCCGGCAAAGGACCGATTGGCACTTCCCTGCACGGAGGGGCATGGCCTTTACACCCCACACATTACTTCCGTTGTGTGAATAGCACAATGCGGAACGGCCTGTTTGTGGTGGCCTATAACCTGTACGATGTCAATCCAGGTGATGGCGGATTTGCGGCAGTGCCCGGCAGTCACAAGAGCAATTTTCCGTTTCCTGCCCAGTGGAAAGAGCTGGAAGAAAGTCAGCAGTTTCCGTTTGTAACACAGGTGACGGGCAAGGCAGGTACAGCGATTCTTTTTACGGAAGCCATGACCCACGGCACGCTGCCGTGGAAAGGCAAGGAAAGGCGAACCCTGTTCTTCAAGTATTCGCCGCCCGCACTCTCTTGGGCAAAAACCTACTATGATGCCGCCGCTTACCCCGACTTGACAGCACGCCAAGAGACGATTCTCAGTCCTCCCAGTGCCTGGGCAAGTCCCTTTATGGACAGAGGGCAAGACCGATCGGGGTGAGGTGGCAAGAGCAGGAAGGTAAATAAGACGTTCGCCCCAACGTCAGTCTTTCGCCCCTTGGCTTCCAGGAAAGCCTGGAGACGGGTCAGGGAGACATCTGTTGCAGAGAATTTGCAGCAGGGCAACGGCAGTCATCCGGTCAAGAGTGTCTGGGGCAGTTCCTTGACTGGGACTATATGGCACTCCCTCTCAGCCAGGGAAGCCTTGCATCAGATTCCATTGGTCGTTGATCGTATCCAGGGACAACCGTTTGGGCAGGGAGTTACTGGTTAAATGTTGCACTAGGGACCGCAACCGGCTTTCCCAAAATTTCGCTGCCTGGTCCCAATGGCCCACGTCCGCAGGCAGCAAGACCAGGTTTTGCAGGATCCTAATCAGGCTGTGGGAGATGGCGATGGGATCAGTCTGGTTCGCTGCATGCAGATGTGCTTCGTAGGCAGCCGTCATTTTCTGCAGCGCCGCTTCAACATCGTTACGGTCCCACAGCATCAATCTGTACTGCATGCAACTCAAAGTCAAGTTTGTGTCGAGCTGAATTTCATTCCGCCTTTGCAGCCGCTGGACTTGCTGGTGTTTCTGTTCTGCTTTCCTGGGAGGCAGCAGATCAGCCGCTGCCAACAGGCATCGAGCCGCCAAGGCAACATGCTTGCGGTTCTTTTTGACACTGGCCAAATCAATGTCCTGTTTGTAGCCTTATTTCAAGGCTTCGCTGGCATTGTCCATGGAGGCATACTTTGCTTTCTGCTCCAGGCAATGCTTTATGACAAGAGGCTTCTTGAACAACATTTCTCCCGAACGGGAAACCTGTGAAATGACCTGGTCTTGCTGCCAGCGGTACAGCCGGTCCCCAATGGGCCTGTTCCAGTCGGGACTGGGCTACCGTCAGGATCCTGTTCCCGGTACAGACATCGATCTGAACAGGCGCTTTCTGCATGGCGCAAATGGCTCCTGGCGAAGTCATAGGCGCTCACTTCCACGGAAGCGCACTCGACTACAGAAAGTTTACAGAAAGTTGCTTTCTGAACCCCTCTGCACACTGTTTCAGGTTGGTGGGGACGGCCAGCAGAACTGAAGCAGGACGAAGGTAGCGAATGAAACGCAAGGGGTTTCCTGTCCCTGGCCCAGTAAAAAACCATGATCTGCGTTCGTTCCATGTTGGCTGGCATTCTCCCTACCAGCAGTTGCCGACTGCTGGCTTCCTTGCCTCTCAGCGGATAAGGCAGGAATTGTACTACGTAGCCCCTAGCAGGTGGGCTAGTTCCACCAAGTCCTGCACGTAGAAATCAAACGCATGGGACTGGGCTGTGTACTCGTCTTGACCGTGAGTCGAGGACGGTCCGTATTCATCCGGACGTGAAACGTACGCTGTACGCAAGCCTGCCTGACGTGCGCCTTCCAGATCATGTACATGGGCGGCTACCATCATGACCTGCTGGGGTTTCAATCCCAATAAATGAACAGCCGTTTGGTAGACAACCGGCAGAGGCTTGTACGTACGGGCTAGTTCACTGGACAGGAGGCAATCCCAATGCCAGTGATTGAATCGGGACAGGTCGATCAGCAGGGAGATGTTGCCATTGGACAAGGGGGCAACCAGGTAATGGGGGTACAGTCGTTCCACACCCTCCTGCACATCAGGCCAGGCTCGGAGGCGGTGCCAGGCAAAATTAAAGTGGCAGATTTCGCTCTCGGTCAGGCCGCGCAAGCCATGAGCGGGGAGCAAGTCATCCAGGATGCGCCGATGAAGACTGTCCATGGATTGCCATGGCAGTTCCCCGCTGTTGACCTGTTGCATAGCCGGCCTGTAACCGGCTCTCCAGTCTAGGGCAAATTGGGACCAATCCGTAGTGATCCCGGTACGCGCCTCCAGTTGTCGCCCTTCGTCCGCGATGGAGGTGTACCAGTCTACCAGGGTGCCAAAGACATCAAAGGTCAGGGCTTTAATGGAATTAGGCATAGGTATAATTCAGTAGGCTAGACGGAGTCCGGGCAAGGTTGAAATGCCCGATCCCCTAGAGATCCTGCCAGGTTTCCCCGAACCGATCCCGGTACCAGGCGCGCAGGGGAACATCCTCATCCTGTGGGAGATAGTACCCAAGATGGCTTGATCTGTGCCCCAGCAGTTGCCTGCCTATGGGGGAGCACTTGGCCAGCAGCTCCGCGGGCATAGTTTCGTAATCGATGGGACGCAGGATCCGGTAATTATACCCGTAATAGAGCACCACGCGATCCTGATGCGAATAGTTAGGGGCACCGGCATGCCATGTGGGCTGTCCAAAGATGACGGCATCGCCCGCGTGGACTTTCAGTTCCAGCGCCCCCACGGGATCGCCGGCGCCATTCAGGAAGGACGGCCCGCCGTCCATACGATTGGAGCCGGGCACGACCATGAGCGATCCCATATTGCTCTCCAGCAGATCGGTCAGAAAGTATCCGATTTTCAGGCTTGCCAAGGCCCGGCGACCATAAAAGCCGATGCCCGGCTTGCCTCCATCGGGATGCCAGCCGATGTTCCTTCTCTCCGGATCGGGAGGCACCATGATCAAATGTGAAGTGCACAACTGCAGGTTGAAGTGCTCCAGGAAACGAACGGCCTTGGGAAAGGTGGAGGGCCATTCCAGCAAATCCAGAAATGTATCGTCCTTGTCCACAATGGGCCTGATATTCAGGCCATATGTAGCAGCGCGGTGTTCAGAACGCTCCAAATCGAATTTCAGTCGCTCAATGACCCCCATCAAATCGTCCACCTTGGCAGCCGGCAAGGCATTCTTCACAACCAGGAAACCATTGTTCTGGAAGAAATCTACCTGTTCCTGGGTCACTTCCTCGGTGGCAGCAAAAGCGTACATATCTAACTCCTTGGCTCAAGTCTACCTGGTGGCAAGTAGGGGATCGTAACGTGGTTCTTACACCGGTTTCTAGCCCAGCCTCATGACCAGTGCGGGCGGCAGGAGGTTTCCCCTGTCAATACCGGATATCTTATATGCCCTGAATCACCGGGTTACGCAGAATGCCAATACCCTGGATCTCGATTTCCACCATGTCTCCCGGCTTAAGCAGTACCTGCGGGTCCCGCGCGAAGCCTACGCCACCGGGCGTACCTGTAGAAATAATGTCACCGGGTTCCAGCGTCATAACGGAGGAGATGTCGGCAATCAGGTCATTGACGTTGAATAGCAATTGCCGGGTATTGGAGGACTGCATTTCTTCGCCGTTCAGGCGCAGCACAATATCCAAGGTATGAGGATCGGGGATGTCATCGGCGGTTACCAATACAGGACCGATGGGGGCAAAAGTGTCAAACGACTTGCCCATCACCCATTGGCTGGTCCGATGCTGGAAATCCCGTGCGCTGACATCGTTCAGAGCGGTGTAACCACCTACATAGTCCAGCGCTTCGGATTGGCTTACATTGCGTGCGGTCCTGCCCATGACCACGGCAAATTCAGCTTCATAATCCACGGCTTTCGAAATCGTCGGCAAATGAATGGGATCGTCGGGGCCGATGATGGTATTGCTGTGTTTCGAAAACACCACAGGGTGTTCTGGCGTTTCGGAATTGGTTTCCTCAATATGATCCTTGTAATTGATCCCAATACAGAGAATCTTGTCTGGGTGGGGTACGGGCGGTCCCACCCGCACGGCCTCCATGTCCAAGACATGTTCGGAAGCGATGCCAGCGGCTGTCTGGGCTACACGGGAATGCATGGCTTCACCCGCGGCCAGGAATTCAATGATGTCTTCAGGAATTTGACTGTCTGCACGGCAGACATCCCCGATTTTTCCGTCCTCGAGAAGAACACCTAGTCGTTGTTGCCCTTGAGCCGAAAAAGTGATCAATTTCATGGCATAACTCCAATTCCACGGGAGGGGATACAAAAGGTCAATTCCCATGACCATTATCATTCATTCTACCTTTTACCCCCGGATAAACAGATATGGGACGAGAGGGATTTGGACATCGGCCAACGACCGGGCAGAAAAACCTGGCAGCCAATGTTTATGGTATTGCCCACAGCTGGTGCCCCTGTCTGGGCTGCGTTCAACCGTAGCGCACAACATTCACTGGGTCCTTTTGTTCTGTGGGTCAGAATGACTATCCCCTGCAGTATCAGGCCAGATTGCGGGCTGACTCCAGATGGGGCATACTGTGTCAGGCTCTGCCCGACCATGCCAAGGGAAGTTGTTCATGGCCAGCATGCTTGAAATCACGAAGGGAATGAAGATTGCCGCCCAGGTATCCCCGGAACCGACCGCGGAGGACTTGGCCTTCATTCGTCAAATGGGGGTGGAATATGTAGTGCTGTGGACCACGGGGGAAAACGCCCATTACGATTACTATGCCAGCCGCCGCCAACTGTTTGAGAATCATGGGTTAAAGATCTACGGATTTGGGAATTCTGATGTGCACAACCAGGATGCCATTGTCCTGAAGCTGGCCAATCGGGACGCCAAGGTGGAAGAATACAAATCCCACCTGCGGGCTTTGGGCAAGGCAGGCATCCCGTACACCACCTACGCTCATATGGCTAATGGCATCTGGAGTACTGCTCGGGAGAAGACCCGCGGGGGAGCGGATGCCAGGGCGTTTAATCTGGATACAGCTACTGCTGGGCGTTGGCGGGATCAGAGGTATCCCCTCCCCCAGTCCCATGGACGCGCCTACACGGAAGAAGAAATCTGGGACAACTACCAGTCCTTTGTGGCTGAGGTCGCTCCCGTGGCCGAAGAGGAGGGGGTGCTGATCGGAATCCATCCTGATGATCCGCCGGCTCTGGACCTGGCTGATATACCCCGTTGCATCTTCAGCAGCTATCAGGGTTATGCCCGTGCCCTGCAAGTGGCCGACAGTCCCAATGTGGGGATCTGTTTCTGTGTGGGTTGTTGGCTGGAAGGAGGAGAGCTTATGGGTAAGGGAGTCGAAGAATCTATCCACGACTTCGGCAGGCAAAACAAGATTTTCAAGGTTCATTTTCGCAATGTGGACGCGCCCCTGCCACATTTTGTCGAGACCTTTGTCGATGACGGGTACTTTGACATGTACAGGGCCATGCGCGCCTTGCAAGAAGTGGGTTTTGATGGTGTCCTGATCCCAGATCACATACCCAACATGGCCAATGATCCCCGGATCGGTACGGCTTTCTCGATAGGCTACATGCAGGCACTGCTCAGGCGGGCGGAAGAAGAGGTACCCAGAGACTGAAGTGGAGACTTTCTTCATTTGATCGGTATCTTGGCAAGGACACCTCCCACCGGCACCATGATCCCTGGCTCACCCCACTTTCACTATCCCCGCATGGTCATGACGGCCAACAGGAATCGGTATGCTTGAAATAAGACTTGGGGCCAACCAGGAAATTGAATATGTGGAGCGACCAGTGCCCAAAGCCCGGGATGAATGGGTACTGGTCAAGATTCTGTCTGCGCCCATGTGCAATGAATACCATCAATATGCACAGGGATTGCCCATTCCTTGGATAGGCCATGAAGCGGCAGGCACAGTGGAAGATCCCGCGCAGTCCAGTCTTTTCAAGCCAGGGGATCGCATAGTAGTCATGCCACAACTGCCCTGTGGCCGCTGCGAACTGTGTTATCAGGGAGAGTACATTCATTGTCGTAGTCTACATGATGCCCAGTTGCTCCTGGGCGCAGATGCGGCCACGGCTACCTTTGCCCAGTACATGCTGAAACCGGCCCGACAGCTGGTGCCTGTGCCCCCCGGCTACAACTTGGACCATGCCGCCATGGCCTGTTGTGGGCTGGGTCCCTCCTTTGGTGCCGCAGAACGGATGCAATTAGGTCATACCGATACGATTCTGGTATCGGGACTGGGACCTGTAGGCTTGGGCGCTGTCATCAACTGCACGTTTCGCCAGGCGACTGTGATTGGCAGCGATCCCAATCCCTATCGCCGTGAATTGGCGCTGTCCCTTGGAGCTAATCATGTTCTGGATCCGACAGAGGAAGGGGCTTTGGCCCAGATCCTGGACTGGACCGCAGGACACGGGGTAGACGGGGCCATTGAGTGCGCCGGCATAGTGGCAGCCCAGGAATTCTGTGTGCAGGCCGCCAGGATCAAGGGACATATCACCATCGTCGGCTCTGCCAAGGAAAAGGCAGCGATTGCCTTGGGCACCGACATCCTGTTCAAGGGTTTGACGATTCAGGGTTCTTGGCACTACAACCAGGGTTCCACCGCCAAACTGATGCGACAGATTGCCCAGGTAGGAAGCCAGCTGGACCGCATGATTACCCATCGTTTCCCCTTGCGGCAAGTCCGGGATGCCTGGGAGACGCAGTGTGCAGGCAGGTGTGGCAAGGTCATATTGCAGCCTTGGGCATAAGCACGCGAGCTCTGAATATGTTGCACGGATCAGGTGAACTTGCGCAATCTGGCCGGATCAGCTGGACGGGCCAACATCGGGAAACAACGGAGGCGGCGGTAGTCCGCCGGCCCGGACAGGCCCCAGAGGTTTGGGAAGCATGAGACAGGTAGAGGAACAGGGATGGACTTGCTTGATTTGACGGGAAGACGCATTTTGATCACAGGCGGTCTGGGGGCGATTGGCCGCGTTGTAGTCCGGGTACTGTCCGAACACGGTGCCTGGGTTATGGCCAATGACATTTTGGACGAGGAAGAGGCACATACTGTGATGTCCGAGGCGGGAATAACCCGTCAGGGGGTCAGCTACCATCAGTGTGACTGCAGGGATATCGAAGCGGTACAGCAGCTTTTTGCCCAGCTGGACCGGGAGAATCACTTGCCCCATACGGTCTGTTGCCATGCCGGTCTGGTCCATCCGGGAAACATTGACACTTTCAACCTGCAGGAATTCGACGAAACGATAGACCTTAACCTGCGTTCTGCGTTTCTGGTTTCCCGGACTGCCGTACAATACTGGAAACGTCGCCAAGTGGATGGCCACCTCATCTACACGACTTCTTGGGTACAGGATGTGCCCTGGCCCGAGATTACAGCCTATACCGTCAGCAAGTCAGGTATGCGGACTCTCATGCGGGGCTTTGCCCGGGAACTGGCTCCAAGCGGGATTCGGGCCAATGCCATTGCCCCCGGTATTGTGGGAGTCGGCATGGCCAAGCGGCAATGGGATACCGATCCAACCTATCAGGCCCGCGCCCGCAAAGCCATTCCCTTGGGGGAGTTGCAAAATCCTGAGTCCGTGGCCCACGGGTTTCTCTTTCTGTGTTCCGACTTGGCATCCTACATGACAGGGTCTGTGTTATTGGTAGACGGCGGCTGCAGTCTGTATCCCATGGATTGACAAGCGGGACTTCCGGATTCCTGCCCTATTACCGGTCGCCCATGCAGGCGATCGGTACAGGTATGGTGGCTTGCCCATCTTGCCGTAGGCGGTAAGGTTGGGTCCACCTCACCGGCTCAATGGTCCGCATAGTACTTCAGACCTGTTCTGGCCTTGTTACGGCTGAACCCAGGCCCGGCCATGCGCAGAGGGGATGGTTGCATCATCACGGGCACCCATCATGTTTCGTGCCAATGGGAACGGTCGTCTGCAGGACGGGATAACCCTCCGTTTGCGTATCCTGCCAGGCAGACTGGCAACTGAGCTGGGCCCATCGGGAACAGCTGGCTGGTATGAGAATACAAGGGCGCTCATATTCTGTTCCTCCTGAAGTTTCAGGTGTCATGTCCTTGCGCTGCCCTGCTAGGGATACCCTATGTGGCCTCCCTGCCCTGGACAGATACGAGCTCGCTCTTGTTCCAGACCCGGGATGACAATTCCTCCTGAGAACAGTTGCAGGGAACTCTTACTTGACTTTCACGTTACAATCAAAAGGCAAGAATTCTCCAGTTCGCTTATACACGAAAGGACCCTGACATGATCACGGTGGAGCAAGTGCAACACTTCAGGGATTACGGCTTTACAACCGTTCCCCATCTGTTCACGGAGCGGGAGGTCCAGGCCATGATCAAGGAATTGCACCGATTTCAGGCCGAAGGGCTGGGGCGCAATGTGTCTCCTGATTCTGAAGCCAAGGTCAATTACCAAATCATTCCCCTGCACAACAAGAGTGCCCTGTTCCGGGCTTTGCCTTTTGCTCCCAAAGTCATTCGGTGTATCAGCTCCCTGATCGGAAATCCCTTTGTGCGGCATCTGGATCAGATCTTTGTCAAGCCGCCAGGCATCGGCATTGGAACCAACTGGCATCAGGACAATGCGTACTTCAAGTTGGAAGATCCCACGAAAGGCACGGCGATGTGGATTGCGCTGCACGATGCCAATATTCTAAATGGCACATTGCATGTAATTCCCAACAGTCACCTTCAAGCCTTTGAGCATTCAAGGGATCCCGACTCGGATCATCATATCCACATTGAGGACATTGAAGGTACGGAAGTGCCGATAGAAATCGAGGCAGGTGGTGCCGTGTTCTTCAACTACGGTACCGCCCATGCAACCAAGCAGAATCGGTCCAATCAGGAAAGGGCAGGACTGGCCTATCACTTTTTCAACACGGATTATCGTTTGGCCACTGATCAGGCCACATTTCTAGTCCCCATTACGGGTCCGCAGGCTACGGGCGGCGAAGCCGAGTACGGCCAACGTATTGCAGGGACCTGGCCACACGAAGTAGACAAATTAGTTCCAGATTCGGCGCCATCGTCATGTGGCTAGACGGGAAAATGGCCATGTCGCTACGGGACCCGGACATTTCAGGGCCAGCCCATGCGGGTTGACATAACTGCATGCAATGGGTTAGGTCTCTATCAAATCAAGAGACGCCTAGACTACAAGAATAGCCAAGTGTTCCCATACATCAGATGGGGATAGGTAGAAGTCACTGACATGTACTTGGATTCCATGGGGAAACCGGTTCTTGGACCGTCTGCGACGTGGATACGGCAGGGATTCGTAGGGACTGGTGCTGGAACCAGGTCAGAAAGCCGATTCCCACTTGCACAGCTTGGTGCAGGTATCAGCACCATTTCACATTAAATTAACACATCAGGCTAATAAAGCCATGTTGTGTTGTTTGTCCTCATGTCAATCATCACGTTACTTTGCCACGACCCAGGATGGGCCATTCGGTTTCAATGATGCCGTTCCTCACTCCAATCAGAGTGTCATGCAGGAACACCGTGCTGTCGTTGTATCCCACCACAAAGTCAAATGCCTGGCCAATACGGATAGTCTGGTTATCCCTAGCCAAAGTGACAATACCGTGCTCGGCTGAAGCAACCACGGAAGTTACGTGGTCTATGCCCAAAGGACGAGGTGTCTTCGCCCATGTCGGAAGCGCTTTCCATCCCGCATCAAACACGATGCGACGGGCGGCAGGGCGGCTGGTAACCGTGGAACGAACAAAAAGGGCGGGTTCGCTTTCTACACCCCACTCTGGATAGGCTTCATCGGCGAAGATGGCCCCCCCGGCTTGGATTTCGGTCACGCCTTCCTGAAAGGGCATAACCTTGTAGGTACCACTGCCCCCTCCACTGACAATGTCAATAGTCAGTCCTGCGTCCCGACACATGGCGGCCGTGCGGGTCAATTCCCCCACGGCACGGTGGATCTCTCTGGATTTAGCCTTCTCGTCCTCGATTTCTATGGCGTGCCCTTCATACGCCATAACTCCACGTAAAGTTACGCCAGGCGTAGCCGCTACCCGGAGTGCCAGATCCACCGCCTCCTGTCCTGGTGCGACCCCGGTGCGCTCCATGCCGGTATTGATGTCAACCAATAAGGGGATGGACACCCCAGTTTCTATACCAATTTGGCCCGTGTGCTGTACCACCTCTGTATCGTCTACGATAGCCATGACCTCGCTCTTGTGCTGGAGGGCTGCCAGCCGATGGATTTTGGGCGTGGTAACGATCTGATTGGCCACCAATACTGAGCGAAGGCCCCCTTGGACCATGACCTCCGCTTCACTGACTTTGGCGCAGGTCACACCAATGGCTCCGGCCTTGATAGCCATCTGGGCAATCGCAGGTACCTTAATGCCTTTGACATGGGGACGCCAAGCCACTCTGGCCTGGCGGAAGTGTTGTTTGAGGTGGGCAATATTGCGTTCCATTACGTCCAGGTCAACCCACAGAGCAGGTGTATCAATGTGGGCTATAGAAATGCCTGCCGGACACATGAGCAATCCTGGTTTAGACCAAGCGGCGAATTACTTCCTTCTACACTGTACCACGGATTGGTTGGATTGGACCCGGTACCCAGAGGCAAACCAGGGATGTCCTCGATTGTTTCCCACAGTCGGATCAAGTTCAGAGTTTTACCAAGAGGCAAATCTATAATGGCGGTTTGCTGAAGAACTGACACCAAGGTGTCCCGGGGGGCCTGCCTTTGAATATTACAGGGTCCTGTCGAGCCTCGAGTCTGCCTCTATGGGTTGCCGTTCTTCAGATTACTGTTTCACCGCAAAGTAAGGAATCGCTTACATGTCCGAGTACACACATCCCGAAACTGCCGTCCTGCATGCTGGTTACCGCTCCGATCCCACCACGGGGGCGGTAGCGGTCCCCATTTACCAGACGACATCCTATCAATTCGAGAATACGCAGCATGCCGAAGACCTTTTTGCGCTCAGGAAATTGGGAAACATCTACACACGCATCATGAATCCGACCTGTGATGTGTTGGAGAAACGCATCGCTGCCCTGGACGGTGGTGTCGGTGCCTTGGCCCTGTCTTCGGGGCAGGCTGCTTCTGCCCTTGCTATCCAGAACATTGCCCGCGCCGGGGATAACATTGTCAGTTCTACGGATCTATATGGCGGGACCTGGAATCTTTTTGCCAATACCCTGGAAACTTGTGGCATTGAAGTGCGGTTCGTCGATCCTGCGGACCCTGCAGACTTTCGGAAGGCCAGTGATGAGAAGACGAGAGCTTATTATGCAGAATCGCTGCCCAATCCCAAGCTGCAGGCTTTTCCCATCAGCGAAGTAGCGGCCATCGGTGAGGATCTGGGTATCCCGTTGATTGTGGACAACACCGCTTGCCCGATCATTTGCAAGCCCTTTGCTCATGGGGCCCACATTATTGTCTATTCCAGCACCAAATACATAGGAGGACACGGGAATTCCATTGGCGGTCTTCTGGTAGACAGCGGCACCTTTGACTGGGAAAAACATGCCCATCGATTTCCCCTTCTTTCCGAGCCAGACCCCAGTTACCATGGAGCAGTCTGGACCGAGGCTGTGAAACCCCTGGGACCGATTGCCTATATCCTCAAGGCACGGGTAACCCTGTTGCGGGATCTGGGATCCTGCATGAGTCCCTTCAATGCTTTCCTCTTCCTGCAGGGCCTGGAAAGCCTACCCCTGCGTATGGCAAGACACTGCGAAAACGCGCAGGCCGTGGCGGAATTCCTGGCACGACGGGAAGGAATCACTAAAGTCATTTACCCTTCTTTCTTTAAAGGAGAAGAAAAGCGCCGGGCAGATACCTATATGGGGGGTACCTATTATGGTGCCTTGGTAGGATTTGAATTGACAGGCGGCCGTGAGGCGGGCCGCAAGTTTATCGATGCTCTCAAAATGGTCTACCACGTGGCCAATATAGGGGATGCGCGTACCTTGGCCATTCACCCATCAACGACCACCCACAGCCAGCTTTCCGCGGAAGAACAGGAAGCTACGGGGGTTAATGAGAACTACGTCAGACTCTCCATTGGGATTGAACACATTAACGATATCATTGCCGATCTGGACCAGGCGCTGAGCGCGGCTTTGTAATCTATAAGTGACGTTCCCATAAAACCCACGAGGACCCTCGCGAGGATCCTCGTGGGTTTGCCATGAAGTGACGGCGAATTCCATCTCAATCATTGTGAGTGAACTTCGCCGACATGCAGTCGACTGACACTGGGTCGGCCTCTATAACCCCCAAGTCTTCAGGGCCACAGGAATGGTGGGAATCGACATCGGCACCGATGCAGGAAGTGACATCCCGCCTTTCGCCGATCCCGGGAACCCAAACTGATCTGGTCCGGGTTACTCGTCAGTTTCACCTTCTGGGTCTGGGAATCCTGCTACGCGACGACACTCCCGATCTTCCAGCCTGTAGTTGCCACAATGGGAGGACATTCCAGACAGTAAATGGCTTGTCCGTTGGCTCCGTGACTGTGACTATCAGGTGCAAACGCCGATGAATTAGTAAGTTGGGATTTCCCCTATAGGTGCAGGGATGTCGCCTGTCTGCCTCCCATGGTCTGAAATCCAAATCCGTGGCCCAAGAGGCACAGTTACAACGTCGCTACGAACCGGCTAGCGGGACGGAGATCATTTCTTCTTGAGTACCAGCATGCCGGTGGCCGTTTCGGCGACTTCGTACCCTTCAGGCAGCTCATCCAGGGCATTATCGCGAATGTCCCGGGCAAAGAAATACATGCGAATTGTCTTACCGTCCTTGGATTGTCGTTCGTTGGCATGCAGATAGTAGGTTACACCCTTTTTGTTTTCCTGTGAATACGCCATGTGTTCCTCCTTGTAGGGGCTTTCCTGTGGCTCTGATGAATCCTCCATACAGAAAAACCTATTGTACGTGAAGTTCCTGGAAAGGGAAAAGACTTCATTGGCTCAACTATGTGCCCGGTGGCTACGCCAGAGATACAGGAAGCCGGCGTCCGTTCTTACCTCGGTTGACTTGGAACCCCAAGGTGAACGGCAACCCAGAGGTGCCAGCCCAGCTCATTATGACCTGTATTGAGCCAGGGAGTACTGCATCCATCTGACCTACCGGACGGTAACAGGTGGACAGAATGCCTGCATGAGTGGTGACAATGCCGGAGGGAACCGAGGACGTTATGCCACGGCGGACAACATATCCAGAGAGCCCTTCAGTCATCGGTACTGGTACCCTTGATCTGGTCAGCTGTAGCAAGTACCACGGATTGTTGGCTAGCACACAAAGTTCGTGGGTTAGGTTAACGCAAAGGAAATTCAGCCAACGGCAGGAGCAGGAAGCATGGCTGACAGCCTAGGGGTTGGGTTCGTCCAGGCAATGCCAGGAGACTTACCCCTATACGGAATTCGGGCAAAGCAAACCGGTACTTTGCAGTCCGGCTTTGCTGTTAGCAGTCAGGAACGGCGACCATTTCACATGCCAGACGTCCATGAACTTACGGGTATCGTGCATGAAACACCCAGGCATGTTCACTGAATTCGAATTCTGCCGCTCTCTCCTGTGTATCGAGTCCCTTCCCCCAGAGCCGGCCTCCCGTAGCTGACGCACCTATTGGCTGGCCATTACGGAGAGGCTTGGGGAGACACAGTCCCATCCTGGCATTAGACTGTCTAGTGTGTCTCAAACTGATGTAGGTACTGGCGACTCTTTATCGCACTGGTCAGCGGTGTAGCCAATTGGGTGACATCTGTCTCCACGATGAGCCATCCAGTGTAGGTGACTGCCTCCAGAATGGCCAACAGGGCAGGAAAGTCTATACAGCCTTGGCCAAGTTCCTGCCACAGACCAGCCCCAACTGTGGTCGCGTAATCCCACTTGTGTTGGCGGCCTCGGTGTACCACTTTCGGATCCACATCCTTGATGTGGAGAGCCTTGATGCGATGGATATGCTGCGCAAGGAAAGGCAGGGGATCGGTACCGCCCCAATACAGATGGCCCGTGTCCGGGCCCAGGAAAACCAGGTTAGGATCGGACTGTTCCATTAATCGTGTGTATTCTTCCCCCGTTTCCACCGGGGTGCCTACGTGGTTGTGGAAGCAGGATCGAACCCCGTATTGCAGCGTGATTTCGCCAATGCGGTTGGTCATGTCCACTAGTTGCCGAAAATCCGGCTGGGGCAATTGATCACTGGTGGAAGCATGTCCGGCTGCCTGCCGCCGGGTTCGCCCAGAAGGCATCGTTTCCGACGATCCCACCGCGGCCACAAACGTCTCCGTCAAGCCCAGGGCCTGGGCCCAGGCGGCATGTTTGTGGGCTTTATCCAGAATTTCCTGCTCCCGCTCTGCCTGCCACAAAGCTGCACTGAAATATCCGGGAGCAGGCTGCAAATGAAATTGGCTGTAGAGAGCGTTTAGGGCCTGAGGTGTTGTGGCCTCCGCTTCAGCAAAAGGCGCACCAGCATATCCAGCCTGGGCGATCTCAGCCAAGACGCGGTGCGGCTCAGCCCCCTGCCAAGTGATTTGGCTGCAACCTATCAACTTCGGATCCAGCATGGTCCCGTATCAGAGAATTCCATAGGTACGAAAGGCTTCTTCCGCGCTCATGCCCTTCAGAATAGCCTCCCGCACTACATTCTCGCCTGTGGCCTTGGTCCAGGCTGCCTGTAGGATGGTGTCTTCTTCCTGCTGCGGGATTACACACACACCATCTCGATCGCCAAACACAATATCACCCGGCATGATGACTACCTGACCGACTGCGATGGGTACGCGATAGTCCACCACTTTTCCGCGCAGGCCTTGATCCTGGGCGAAGGGTCCATAGGAGAATGTGGGGAAATGCCGGTCCAGAATGCCTTGGGTATCCCGATGGTACCCGTTGAGAACTGCTCCGGCGGCGCCCAGATGTTCGGCGCGGCAACTCATGAGTTCACCCCAAAGAGCATAATCCGGCGAGCCCCCGGTACATACATAAACCTCCTCAGGTTGCAGGCTATCCAACGCTTCCATCATGAGACCAAAGGGGGCAACTTCTGTTTCTTCTTCTTGATCAGGAACTCGATATACATCATGGGACAGCACTGTCATGGCGCGTCCGACCACCACCATGGAGGAAACAATGGGCTGGATCTGTGGCGGCAGAAATTGAAACCGCAACCCCTGAATATCCATCACATCCCCTACCACCGCGGGAAACAGGTGCTTGCGCATCAATGCAAACAGTTCAGTGTCGGAATTCCATTTTAATTCCATCTTGGTCCCCTTTCCTGGCATCACATCCATCTGGTCTTCCCAGAATATCAGATCAAGGGGAAGAATCGGGAGAGGACTAACGCCATGGATATCGGCCGGTAACGTCTGCTTGCGAGAAAAGCGCTCTCCGCCAATTCAGATGTGGGACGGATCCCGAGAGTACAGGATCGGGTGTTTCCCTTCTGGCTGGTAGACTATCCAAGTGCACACAAGGCAGGATTAATGGGTGGAAAACTATGGTGTATCTGACCAGTGAATCCCCATTTCTATCCTGTACCGTCGACACTACTTGGAGGTAGCAGATGCCAGGGACAGGATATTCATGAAGATCACCGAAGTTCGTGTTGCTGGTTTGCGGGGTTTTACTCCCAAGGGTGGTTGGAGCGAAGAGATCCAGGAAGACGATTGTGTTCACACCCTAGTGGTGGTAAAGACAGACTCGGAGTTCTATGGCGTGGGCAGTGTGTTCACCCATGAAGCGCTGGTCCAGGGGGCCATGAAGGTATTGTGGCCACTCCTGGAAGGGGAGAATCCTCTGGAGCCGGAACGGATTGCCGAGACCTTGCACCAGAACACATTCTGGATGGGGCGCGGAGGCGCCATTACGCACGCTATCAGTGGTATCGACATTGCCCTGTGGGATATATGTGGCCAGGCCATCGGTCAACCGGTAGGCAGACTACTGGGAGGGCGCTATCGGGGTCGTGTGATGCCCTATGCTTCTTTGCTTATGGATACCCCTGACCCACTGCGGGATGCCCTGCTTGAATTGAAAGCTATTGGCTATCGGGCTTTCAAGATGGGTTGGGGGCCTTTTGGACGGCACAGCACGGCACTGGACGAAGAAATCGTCCAGGTGGCACGTGACACCGTAGGATCTGAATGTATGCTGATGGTAGATGCTGGGGCAAGTGATGCTTACTGGCCCCATGGCTACAAATGGGCGTTGCGCACGGCCCAAATGCTGGCTGCGTATGAGGTGGCCTGGTTTGAGGAACCCCTTCGCCCCGACGATCTGTCGGCTTTCGTAGAGTTGTGCAAACGATCCCCGGTACCTATCGCGGGTGGCGAGGTCTTGACGCGCCGGCAGTCTTTCAAGCCCTGGCTGGATGCGCATGCCTTTGATATTGTACAACCGGACGTAACCAAGGTGGGAGGTATTTCCGAGGAACGCCGAATTGCCTGGATGGCGGAAGAGAATGGTATCCGTTTTATTCCCCATGGCTGGAATACTGCCGTGGGTCTGGCCGCCGACTTGCAGCTGGCTTCGGCCATTCCGCATACCGATCTGGTGGAATACATAGCCGGTTCTCCCTATGTAGACAAGCTCAAATTGGACGGCTGGCAACTGGATACCGACGGCATGCTGCCCATCCCCGATTCGCCTGGCCTCGGTTTGGCTCTCAATCCTGACCTAGTGGCCCGGTACACGGGGCAATCCGATCTGTTACCTGGCTAGCGGGGCCCCAACGGTCTATGGTTAAGTGATATGTAGGTAGCGAGGTTTGCCATGTCCCGTCTTTTGGGTAAAGTAGCGATCATTACGGGAGGGGCCGGCGGGATGGGCAGGGCCCAAGCGCTTCTCTTCGCCCGGGAAGGAGCGCAGGTTTGCATTGCGGACATCAACGACGAGAAGGGCCAGGCGGTCTTGGCGGAATTGAAATCGCAAGGGTTGTCAGGACTTTTTCAGCATATGGATGTAACCCGGAGTACGGACTGGCAGCAGACAGTACAGCATACGGAAGAAGCATTTGGTCCGGTTTCCGTTCTGTGCAACATCGCTGGTTCCAATATTCGGCACGGATTTGATGAACAGACCGAAGAGGCCTGGCACTTCATTGTGCAGACAGCCTTGACCGGGGCCTTTCTGGGTATCAAGGCTGTCGTACCCTCAATGCGTAGACATGGATCGGGTTCCATCATTAACGTGGGTTCGCTAGCGACCAGCCAAGCGGGTGGGAATCCTGCCTATGCAGCCAGCAAGGTGGGCATGCATGGTCTGACCGTAAGTACGGCCCGGTCCTTCGCCCAGGAACAGATTCGGTGTAACATCGTATCCCCGGGTCATGTGGATACTCCTTTCCTGCGGGACAATGCACCGCACAGTCCCAATGATGATTCCACCAGCATTGACAGGCCTGAGAATTACCAAAGCCGATTAGACGCTACCCCCATGGGACGATTGGTGCAACCGGAAGACATTGCGCAGGCCTTCCTGTTCCTGGCCTCGGACGAAGCCGCCATGATTACAGGGGCCCATCTCAAAGTAGATGGTGGGGCGGGGCTGAGTATTTGAAGACAGTTATGATGCAGCGGGATGTTATTACTGCATCATAAGTGACACTACAGAGGAGACCGTATGGCCAAGAAAATTTATGCCTATGGAATGGACGGGCTTATCTTGCCTATGGTGAGGCACTTTGTCCAAGAAGGTTCCCTGCCGGCCTTTTCCCGGCTCTTGGAAGAGGGGACGAGCAATCAAACCTACTGCTCTTTCCCGGTCTGGACCCCTACCAATTGGGCAACACTCTCCACGGGAGCGCATACGGGGACCCATCAGGTATCTACTTGGGAAACGACCTTGGCACCCAACAGGGACATTGACAGCTTTGACGGTCGCAGCAACCGGGCGGAACGTATGTGGAATGCACTGGAACGCGCGGGTCTCAAGGGAGCTGCCTTACATTATCCTGGTGCACATCCTTCCAGCTACCGCTGCAGTTCGGTCATCGATGGTCTGGGCCATCCCGGTCATGCCCACACCGAGTTTGAAGTTGCTGCTTGTCAAGCCTACGAAACCGGTCCCGGTAGTGGGAATGACTTCATGATTGGACATGATGGCGCCCCTGTACCCGGCTCTCGCAGCCTGGAAGGCATACCGAGACTGGAGTTGGCAGTCAACTGGGAGAACCTACCCACCAGCCGCCGGCCACCGCTGGCAACCCAGCTGGCTATTACCTCCCGTTATGGCAATTGCGCCCAGACATATTATGTGCTGGTGACCGCGTCTGGCACCCAATATGACAGGGTGCATCTCTTTCGGTCCCAGAATGGCCGTCAACCACTTGCTACAGCTACGCTATCACAGTGGACAGAGTGGATTACAGATCAGTTCGCATTGCCGGATGGCCCTGTGCCGGCGGCTTTGCGCTTCAAGGTTATGGCCCTGGACCCGGAGGGCAATTACCTCAAGCTCTATCGTAGCCAGATCACCCATATCCGCGGCTTTTGTTATGGGGACAGCGAACTGGAAGAGACCTTGTTGGACCGATTTGGTCCCTATCAGGAACATGCCTCCATGATCCCCTATACCGCGGGCATGACGGATTTCGATACGGCCCTGGAAGAATGCGAATACCAGGGCCAATGGTTCGCAGAGGTGGGACATTACATGCTGACCGAGCGCGACTGCGCCTACTTCACCTGCCACTGGCACCTGTTCGATTACCTGAATCACATTCATCTGGCTGATGTCGATCCCGTGTGTCCCGGTTTCGATCCGGCCCGACAGGATGCGGTAATGGATCTTTTCCGGCGGGCCTATAGAGTTGGTGATGCCATTGTGGCGCGCATGCAGGAGACCCAGCGGCAGTATGTCCAACATGAGATCTATGTCGGTGTATTGGCGGATCACGGTGCCTATCCAGATGTACGTGTCGTCAACGTACGCAAATTTTTGTACGACCAGGGATTCCTGGTGCTCAGACAGGGCGAGTCATCTGTTGCCCAGGATCAGGATCGCATTCCCCACACCGAGATTGACTGGGACCACACCACCGCCTATTTACCCCGGCGTGGATTTGACATAAAAATCAATGCCGAACCGGATTCTGAAATGTTCCAGATGATTGAAAGGAAATTGCTGACGGCGTTGCGCACATGGATGGATGAAGAAACCGGACAGACCGTTGTGGCTATTGCCTTGCCCAAGCGGGATGCCTATATTCTGGGGCAGTGGGGAGCGCAGTGCGGGGATGTGGTGTTCGTTTACGACCATGATTATGTCAGCGGCTATTATCCGCAATGGAAAGGCATCCAGGGTGGAGGCAATGTAGGAGCCCCTCTGGAATATGGAGCCCATCACGGGGGATTTCTGCCTACTGACAATGGGTTTTCCTCAAGTTTCGGCGCCTTTATCCTGGAAGGACCGGACCTGAAGCAGAGCTACGAGCGCGACACGGATCAGTTGGGATATATCCAGGCCGTTGACGTGGTTCCCACGATTTGCCATTTACTTGGCATTAACCCCCCGCGGCAAGCCCAGGGGGCTATCGCCTATGATCTATGGCAAGGTCACGTAATGGAAACGGACAAGCTTGAGGATTAGCCAATCTCACCCTGGGTAAAACTGGTGGCGGAGCTGACCTAAGCGTGTTGGATACCGGAGAGAAACGGCGAGGGGTGGTTCCGGGTGCAAGTACGTTGTAGTCTTGGAGTTGTTGGCCATTAATCGGCATTTCCCAGTCTATCCGTGCCCCGATCCCATTAAAGGGGGATAGCCCAAAGCCTTTACAGCGGTACGATGCTCTGCGTATTGTCAATCATAGCCAGGGCCAAACTGTCGGGACCCCATGACTGTTGCTTGCCCAAATTATCCGGCTGTGCTGCCGGGCAATTGCCACCGGGCCAATTCAGGCGCAACCGCTGTGCAATCTTCCAAGGTCAAATCCCGTCGCAAATGGCTGCGTCCCCCGGCCGGGGAGCCTTTCCCAGAAGCGACGGTCAGACAGAGATCCGTGTCAGCCAAGCGGATGAAACCTTCCGGGTCCATGCCAAACGACTGGAATGAACCAGCCGAGCATGTCGCCAAATTCACTTCGCTGCCTGCCAAATCGCCTGCTGCTTCCATGCACAGCGTATAGGCGGGAACATGGAACTGCCCAAGGACAGAGTCAAAGTCAAAGATTTCGTCTGCAGGAGAATTGGGTTTGCAAGTATGGGCCATTAGCGGGGCTTGCAACTGCACCGATGAGCCAAAGCCTGGAATATCCAGACAATAGAATTCCGGTTCATCCAAGGGATCCATCAGCTGTACAAGAGTGTTTTGGGCGCTTTCAACGCCGGCTGGGGGCCCCGAGGAGACAGCCGTGAATTCCAACTCCAGTATTACCTCATCTGCAACCCAAGTCACTCGAGGCGGCATGGGCACCGTTACACCGAAATCCTCCAGCAAAATTGTTGTGGAACCGTAGCCGGCAAGTTCTGACTCCGACTCGAAACGGGCGGTCACCGCAAAAGCAATGGTTTTGGTGGTGTCCAAAAGGCTCAAGGAGCCCTCTATCTCCAAGTCGAAGGTCTCTCCTATCGCAATTGATTCCGGAGCGTTCCGCAGCAAGGTGGGCGTGAAGACGATTTCCGGATACAGGTTGGTATAGAGCACAAACCTCCGGATAGCCCCATTGCGCATGTTGTTGTCCGTGACGAAGGAAGATGCGTCGATCACGATGGAGGAGACTTCCGTTGATGCCACTTGACCTGGACTGGTCTTGAGAGAACCCGTGACTGCAGTTGAAACACCGGTTACCACGACATGGGCTCCTCCCAGAGTTTCTTCCACAATAAAACGTGCTTCCGTTCGGCTACTGTCCAAGACGAATTCGGATCTGGCCATGGGAGTTTCCGCTGGGGCATCTTCGGCCTCAGGTGGTGGATCGGCCTGGGTCGAATCCGAGGATATATCTTCCAGTTGGGTTTCTGCTGCTGTTCCGTTCTGGACTGGAGCCGTAGCGGTCTGGGAAGTGTCATCGTCTGCAGGTGGAACGGGTATCGTGCAACCCGCTACAGCCAGCCCGATGAGAATCAGGACCAGCCATAAGCCAGTCGTAGTACGGTAACTGATTATCCAAGTCGTGCTGTACATGAATGCCTCTATCTCGTTGTCGTGGTTCCGACAGGAATACGCTTCCGTTGGGCTTAACTTGCCAAGGCCAATAGCAATATTGACTGTCTTGGTCCTGCCGGAAATGGCAAAATTATCGGCCGTATTCCCTCAGCTAGGCAGTTTGGGAGATTTCCTCTCTCATGTGCCCAGATCCGATACGGCTGGAAATCGGTTCAGATCACTCACTGCCGGACCATCCCTGGACTTCCTAGGTCTCGCCAGCTGCAGGCACCGCACGGCGCACGCGAAGTCAACACCCCCGAATCTTATCATGCAGACAGAGTCCATTCGTACCCAAATCTCATTTTGTCAAAACGACGGTCTCTGTAGTTCCAGGATATCCCTTTCTCGTGGATACGGAAAGGGCCAGTGTCGTCCGCCACATAAATATTCAGCCACCTAGGAAATTTGCCTACTATACCCGAAGTCACCCTAGAGCTGCACCCGGGGCGTCTGGCACGATTTCTGCTGGACAGGAATGTGCGGCATCGTGAAGTCAGCAGGTTGCAACCCGCCTAATTCTTTCGGATACCCTGTCGACATAGGTGTCTTCCCCATATGCAAATCGCTTGATGGAGAGTCATTTGTCTGATGCCTGAGAGCTAAGCTTATACTGCCTTGCCAGACGACCCCGAGCCTTTTCGGCAACCAGCCCTGAGCCGCGACAATCCCAGTGCCCCACTCCATCAGTTCTTCAAGAGGACCTCTGGTCAATCAATTCAGTATGCGGTCCACCGGTATAGACACAGACAAATCTTCTCCACATACAATGGGCCGGAAGGAATTACAATAAGGCTTTTCCAGCTGGGATCGAGTCTGGAGAGGCTGGTTTCCTCGTGCCGTCGGTGAGTCCACCCTAGGGAAAAGCTGGTCTGGATTCGCTACCTTGCATGGAGACTGGCCGTGAGCCAGTCCTTGTCTTCCTGAGGAATGCCACTTGGCAAAGACTGCCTGTGCAACCGTTTCCAGTATTACTGCATGGTTCAGGGGAACGCGGAAGCTGGTACAATGAGGTAAGTCATCAGAATAGGGAGGTCGATATGGAGGAACAGAAGTTGAGAGGGCTCAGCCGACGGGATTTCTTGTATATCACTGGACTGGTGACTCTGACTCTGGGTACTCAAACCGGTCTGTCTCTGGCTGCGGTCAAGGCCCAAGCCCATCGGGAAACCCCATTGGCTTCCACCAGTCTATGGAATCGTCTAGGGATCTTTATGACTGATGATGTGCTGCCAAATACCGTTCTCTACAGCCAGTATAGCTACGGGTTGGAAGATGCCCGGGGATTTCCGCATCCTCTTGGGTGTCCTTGTTGTTCCTGAAGTGATACATACAGAAATTGCCGGAAATGGGAAGCTACGAATCCCGGCGTATGAAAGTAAGTAACGCGCACATTTCCTTCTCGCCCATGTTCGCCAGCCGTTGCCGTTCAGGACCGAACTGAAACGGAGAGTATTCGCTGCCTGTCGTAGCGGCTAACGGCTGTAGACGACTTGGGTTGCCTTCCTGGTGGCTGGGGTGTCTTACTGGGTCGGCAGACTTGCCAGGGGCCTTTCTTCTTGGCCCTGATATCGAAGAGATCAGAAGTTGAAACAGGAAAGGACAGAGAAGAGGTGTCAGTCATGAACAGAGCCACCAACATGCCCCCTGCATGCTGGTCAGATCTGGGAGACACAAATCTGGTGCACAAGATTCTGGAAACTCCCTTGTGTGATACCCATGAACACCTGTTGCGTCGTCAAAGCTTTCGTCCGGAGAGACTGGATGTTCTGGTCTCCCTATTTGAGAACTACGTGACAGCCGATCTGGTAGTGGCAGGTGCCGAGTCCGTCGCCGTCGCGAATCTTACCGACCCAGAGGCCGGTACCGTCGCTGACAGGTTTCGCCCTATTGCCCCAGCATGGCAGAAATGTCGGTATACAGGATATGGCGAATCCGTACGGCTGATCGCGGAACATTTCTATGATCTGGCAGAACTGACTCCTGATTCCCTGGAAGACGCCCAGACGGAACATGGGAAACTCATGACGACATGCACCCGCCAGCAGATCCTGCAGCAGGATGCGCTGCTGGATCATGTACAGATCGACGACTTCACCATGGCCATCAGGCCTGACGAAGAAGATCAGGATTTCTTTCTGTACGATATCTCACTTCACAACCTGGTTTCAGGAACGCCTAATCTGGAGGAACTTACCCGTCTGACCGGTATTGACGTCAGGAGTCTGAATGACTTGCAGACAGCTATGGAAGCCGTGTTTGCCGTTCATGCTCAGGAAGCCGTAGCCTGCAAGACCCAGCATGCGTATGATCGTACTTTGGCCTGGCGCAGACGGGATCGATCGGATGCAGCCATTGTCCTGAAGAAATACATGGCGTCTCCCACTGACATGTCTACGGCCGACAAGCTTCTATTGGGGGATTGGTGTCTGGATATCTGTGCAGCCTTGGCACACGAGCACGACCTGCCGATCAAGATCCACACGGGTTACTATGCCGGCCACAGCCGCATGCCACTGCATTTCGTTTCCTGCCAGCACCTCTGCAGTCTGCTTGCAGCGCATCTGGATACCGAATTTGTCCTGATGCACAATTCCTATCCATACTCCGAGGAATTGGTAGCTCTCGCCAAGCATTACCCTAACGTTTACATTGACATGTGCTGGGCTTGGAGTATCAACCCGTACGACGCCGGCAGGTTACTGCGTCACGCCATTCACGCGGTGCCCGTCAACAAAGTGTTTGTCTTTGGGGGCGATACATCCTGGCCGTTTGCGGCTTATGCCTATGCCATGCAGGCGCGTTGGTGGCTTACCCGAACGCTACAACAGGAAATGCAGGACGGGTTATTGACAGAAACAGACGCGATGAACGTCGCGGATCGTGTCATGTGTCAAAATCAGTTTGACTGTTTCCGCAGACTCCACGATCGGGCATAGCGGACAGTACGGCGATAATTGCAAGGTTGAGGGTGCCTAAAATTCATTGCATCAAGGCAGTGCTTCAATGATTGACTGTGATCTGCATAACGAAGTTTCCAACAAGACCATTCTTTATCCCTACATGCCAGAATATTGGGTGGATTATTCTGAAGAGTCTTCTTACGTAGGGCCTGATGCCAATGACTACCCAGTTCAAATCACTACGTCCATCCATCCGGATTGGCGGGAGATTTACCAGGATGAGGAGCTGGCCACCTCTACCCGAGTGGAACTCATGCGCCAGCATATATTGGATCCACTGAATATCTCTGTCGGCATTCTCAATACCACTTACCGCATTCAGTCCTTGCATTCACTGGATCTCGCGGTTTCCATGGCCACCGCCGTGAATACTTGGCAGGTACAGGAATGGCTGAAGGCAGATGACCGGTTCCGGGCTTCCCTGGTCGTACCGAGTCAACATCCTGAGTTGGCGGCCGCGGAAATTGCCCGATGGTCAGATCAGCCCGGCTTCGTGCAGGTAGTACTCCCGGTAAGAACCCGCCTGCCCTATGGGAATCGTACCTACGATCCTCTATTCAAGGCTATTGTCGACAATGATCTGCGTCTGGCTATCAGTTTTGGGGGGGCCACAGGAAATCCACCTACCGGTGTAGGTTGGCCTTCAACGTATTTTGAGATGTATGCCGGCATGGCTCAGATTTTTCAGTCTCAGGTCATGAGCATGGTGTACGAAGGCGTATTTGATCGTTTCCCGGATCTGTACGTTGTACTCTTGGAAGGAGGGTTTACCTGGCTGCCATCCCTCATGTGGCGTTTGAACAAGGAATGGAAGGGATTGCGCCACACTATTCCCTGGGTCAAGCGCTGGCCCTCAGAATACATACGCCACCACTTCCGTTGGACTTTGCAGCCTTTGGACGCAAGTGGCAATCCAGAGGAAATGCAACAGATTCTTGATCAGATAGGAGCAGAAGATCTGCTTTTTTTCTCTTCGGATTACCCTCACTGGCATTACGACTCGCTGGAGGATGTGATACCGGATTACATTTCCCCCGAGCTAAGACAAAAAATATGCGTTGAAAATCCGCAATCGTTCTATAATTTATAATAAAGGTACCTCCACTCAATTTGCCCTGCAGGTTCATTCTTGAGCGCTAAGACCGTTAGGAGCGAAATCATGGTTATGCCAGCATCTTCCGTTAGTGAAACCCAATCACGGGCCACCAGGACGGGATTGACTGTGGTCGATACCGACATTCATTGTGCGATTGAAGAAGAAACACTGCGGCGTTTTCTGTCACCGTACTGGCGCAATCATTTTGACAGCTTCGGCAAGATTGGATACACCGGGAGCTTGATGCCCCGTGCTATGCCCAATGCGGCCCGGCATGATTCCTGGCCCCCCGATGGCTCCATTCCGGGTTCCAATCTGGAATTCATGCAAGGTCAACTGCTTGACGAGTGGGATATATCCTATGGGATGTTGACACCCCTAACTGGGGTGGGGGAATTAATCAATCTGGACTTTGGCCTAGCTATGGCGCAGGCCGTCAATGATTGGCAGATTGAAGACTGGACCGCCAAAGAACCCCGGCTGCGGGGCTCCATTATGGTGCCTTACGAGGATGGGCAGTTGGCGGCTGAGGAAATCCATCGGCTGGGTCGACATCCACAAATGGTTCAAGTGTTATTGATCACCCGCACACGTGAACCACTGGGCAGTCGGCGCTATTGGCCCATGTATGAAGCCGCCCTGGAATACGATTTGCCGATCGCCATTCACTTTGGTGGAACTGGCGGCAATGCCATGACAGGGGCAGGTTGGCCCAGCTTCTACATTGAGGATCATGCGGGCATGGCTCAGAGTTTCCAGTCCCAGATTACCAGTTTGGTTAGCCAAGGTATCTTTGAATTGTTTCCCGACATGCGGGTTGTAATCATTGAGGGCGGGTTTGGCTGGCTGGCGCCCCTGATGTGGCGTCTGGACGCGTGGTACAAAAAATTATCCCATGAACTGCCCCGTGTGCGGGAATTGCCGTCAACATACATTCGCAAGCACTTCTGGGTTTCCACGCAGCCCATAGAAGAACCACTGGAACCGCACCAATTCAACGAGATGCTGGCCCAGCTCAATATGCCTGACAGACTTATGTTTGCCACTGACTATCCCCATTGGGATTTTGATTCGCCTGACCGAGCCATTCCGCATACCGTACCTCCCAAGCAAAGAAAGGCCATCATGGGGGAGAACGCTCTGGCTCTCTACAACCTTAGCGTCTGACCCGGTTACCCATGCCCAAATACGCTGTGGCAACGGTGGACGAGATCCCTGTCGGACACCGGAAAATCGTGGAAGTTGCGGGGCGGTCGATTGGCATCTTCAACCTGAAGGGGGAATACTTCGCTCTGCGCAATATCTGTCCTCACCAGGGCGGGCCCCTTTGTACGGGGCGAATAACAGGATTTCTGCACGCCCACAGACCGGGAGAACGGGTTTACACAAGGCAAGGCGAAATCTTGCGATGTTCCTGGCATGGGTGGGAATTCGATATCCGCACCGGCCAGTCCTGGCACAGTCCGGAAAGGGTACGTGTGCGGCAATACGACGTCACTGTGGATGAAGGTCCCGTAAAAGGACCGTACATGGCGGAAACATTTCCGGTGGAAGTAGATCAGCAAGTCATCCTCGTTGACATACCGGGCCGTCAGGATTCCCAGGGCAAATCGTAGGCGTGCCAGATTCCCTCTGCGCGGGCAAAGAGATCCCATGCAAATATTGATTTACTTCCCCAACATGACAGAGGGGGATATTCAGAGCTTTGCGGATGAGGCTGCAGGACATCAAGTCCTGCATGCCCGCACGGCCGACGAGGCCATACAGATGGCACCTGGGAGCGAGGTCGTCCTGGGCTGGTTGCCGGAGACGATATTTCAGGTTTGTACCCATTTGAAGTGGTTCCAATCCTCGTCAGCTGGCATGGATCAGGTGCTGTTTCCCGCCTTGATTGAGTCTGATGTCCAAGTCACCAACATGGCCGGTTTATATGCACGGGCCGGTGCGGAACAGGCATGGGCTTTGCTCCTGGCCTTGGCCCGAGGCATTCACCATACGGTGGCCAAGTTCCCGGCACGGGACTGGTCAAGGGTTCCCATACGGGAATTGAGTGACTGTACAGCCCTGGTCTTGGGCTTGGGCGGCTTTGGCCAGGAGTTCATGAAGCGCGGAGCAGGCTACAACCTTACGGTTCTGGCCCTGGACCCGGTACAGACAGCCGTGGACGGAGTGCAGGAAATCCGCCCGCCAACTCGCGCCAATCTGCATGCATTTTTGTCGCGGGCGGATCTGGTCGTGAGTGCCTGCCCCCTGACCCCGGACACCTACCACTTGATCAGCCATGAAGAATTTACCCGCATGAAATCCTCGGCTCTGCTGGTGAATGTCTCCCGCGGGGGCATCATTGATGAAGAAGCTCTCAGTATTGCCCTCCAGTCTGGCATGATTGCCGGTGCAGGGCTGGATGTGGTGGAAACCGAACCATTACCGGCTGACAGCCCGCTCTGGGAGGCACCCAACCTTATATTGACTCCGCATCAGGCAGGGTTCTCAGCCGACCGGCACGACAATATGGTGGGATTCTTTCAGGATAATCTCCGGCGTTATCTGGAAGGCCAGCCGCTGCGCAATGTAGTGAATAAAAATTTGGGTTATTGAATTCAATCTGAATTCAGGTGCCTGTCCTGGGTTACTGGTAAGTCATTCCTGAATTCGACGTGCAAGCGATTCCCGCTGGTGCCCAGTGGCACTGGAGTCTCAGTCGTGGCAAGCTCGGCCTCCCGTCTCCAAGTTTGCCAGCAAAGTATCGTTCAACCTCACTTTCAGCTAGCCATCAAAGCCAAGACAATGTGTCGCACAGTCGTTTGCGTGACAGGTGATTACAGTTTCAGCCTGCCCCTACCGTTCTTGTTTCCTGGGCATGCACGAAAAACATGGCCAAGAAGGGACCAGTCACCCATGGCTAGCCGCAGAATCCTTGCTCTGAAGCCCATCTTGTTATGTGTCTACTATGAGATTGCTTGTAATTCAAAAGGGACTATATACCCTGTGACTCACGTTTACACCGGAATCCGGCCGCAATACAAACCTCCTGTCGAAGGAGGAGGTATCCATAGCCGAAATTATGACGTTGCTTGAGCTGTTTGACCATTTTCCCGACAACGCCCACCCCTGCGCAATGGATTGTGCAAGCGGAATAGCCCGAGGGAGTTCAGGGCCCCAGGTGTGAGTCCAAGAGCGTGCGGGTGCCTTCTGCCCGCAAGCCGCAGCCCTACGTGATGACGGATTTGCTTGGCAGGATAGCGCTTCAAGAAAGACGGCATAGACGTAACCGCGCTGGGTAGAGATCGGCCCCCCGGTGAAAAACCACGTAAACAATCAGAAGGCCCAAAGACAGAAACACGGCTTTCCCCTAGGTAACCGTAACCAAAGACCTTTCTCACATCCAGGGAGTCAGGGACAATGTCCCGCGTACAGAAGGGACAGACGGTCGCCTCCCCATTCACGTCACGCCGGCAGTGTGGACAACTGCAGGCATCCCGGAATGACTGTCTAACCAAGAAGAACAGAACCACGGCCACGAGGGCCAGGAAGAAGAAAGGCAGTGAAGACAACAGACCGAAGGAAGTCACAGAACACAAAAGCTGCCCGGGGCCTCCTGGCAACTGTCACGGGATACCCTGACAAGAGACCCCTGAAGATCCTCTTCCGTTCCTGCGCGATAGACTTTCGAGGGACCACACTCCAAGACCGGCGTGCAATCAGGCGGCCCTTCCGGCGAGGCACAGCGGACAGAGGATACAGTACCATGTCAGGTAGACATTCAATGGTTTTCTAAACCTTGAATTAAATAGGACCCGGGTCCCGCTGGGATTGCTTCAACAACCCGGCAAAACCCACACTAAACCCTTGACCCAACAACGGCCAAGTCAGCTTCCTAAAACTGTGTGGATAACAAGGCCTATAGTTCCCAATTCAAAAACCGATGGAACGCAAATAAGTATAGGTTTCTGCACTCCTGCGAGCCTCATCCAAGGGCGAATCAGCGCCCGGGATCGGCGCGCCCGGGCAGGCCGTAACCCACCGATCAAATTCCAATTCCACCAAGGTGGCTCGGATAGCCGGGAAATCCATGTGGCCCGGTACGTGGACATCCACCCATTCTGGATAGAACCACCTTCCTTCCTGTATGTCCACAGACGTGTATTCTTGCAGGTGGACATAATTCAACAGGGATTGGTAGTGTTTCAGTGAAGCCACGGGATCCCATCCCCATAGATGGGCATGGGAGACATCAATGCAAAGTTTGGCCCGGGACAATCGATTCATGTAGATTTCCCACTCCTCACGGGAATTGACCACATGGTTGGTGTGGATATGAAAGCTGAGTTCCAAATCGAGGGTAGCTGCATATTCAGCCCACTTGTCAGCTCTGTCGGCAGCCCGCTCGATTTCCTCCCGGTTGGCAGGACGTTCAGCTGGTGCCAGGGCATGCATGTACATGAAACAGTCACAACCCACTTCGGCAGCAAACTCCATCCGTCGCTTGTTGATCTCAAATATGTGCGGGGATTCATCATCTGGAGTTCCCTTGGCGGTCAGCACCGCCAAAGGCATGCCGGTGCGTTCACATAGACCTCGCATGCGCGCAGGAGTCCCAAGCCAATCCAAATCCAGCCTGGCTTCCCAGCCGTCCCAGCCAGCCTGTTTCAAAAGATCCAGTGCCGGTTCCAGATCCGGTTCCTGCCAGCGAAGAGTACAGAAGCCAAGCTTGAATGGCATAACGCTTTATCCTGTTCCTGGGTTCCTGCAAGGGTGCTTTGTCAACTACAACAAGGCAGATATTCCACTGTGGTGTGGCCCCACAACCAGTGAAAGAAGCCTTCTGACTGTTTGCGTTCCAGTGTACTCCGCCCCCTGTCCTGACACAAACTGAAGTGGCAGGTTATCGGTTCAGATGTGGGATGGTCGGCTGTTACTGCCTGCGTGTAGCAGCATGGTCCATGTGTAGGAGATCGGAGGAGTATAGCTTGCCGCTGGGCCTCGGTCAGTCCGGTATCCGGTGATGTGCTACTGGGACTGCGCTCGTTGTACCCCTCGCATAGTCCTGTCAATTTGTGATCGGTATCGACCGAATACTTAAGAACGGATTCTATCCTTTCGTCCAGTCTGGACGAGAAGGCCTGCAACTGTCCTCAACGTCTCCACTGTGACCTGATCCTCTGTTACTGTGCACGTAGCCGGTCAAAGTTCCTGTTGCAAACATTCCACTAGAATTGGACCGTCGGGGATGCGGTGGTTGAAATTGAGCCCTACTGCTATTACTGGGCGAGGATCGTTGGCATATTGAAGGCCATATTTCTTCTCGATGATCTGATGCAGGGCTTCCTTGGCTGTGGCATTGTACTTGAGTTCCATGATGCAAATTTGTTTGGGGAAAAAGATCGATATATCGAGCCGTCCCCCTATCGTGTGTTGCTCAGTCCTGAAATCCAATTGCATGATCTTGCAGAGCGAGAGCAGGATCAGATGGACATCAGTTTCCCGTGTGATTTTTTCTCCCGGATAACTCCCCAGAAAAATGGTCAGGTGTTGGGCAAAAGCCTGGTAATGCCCGCCTTCCAAGTCCCGGTAAAACTCCAGCTGGACAGATCGGTCAGGTATCGCGAAACATGCTGCCAGCAGACTTTCCATGTAGGTTTTATAAACTTCCCGGTTGGGGAAGTCCAGTATTTCCTGTCCATCAGGCCCTGCCCGCAACGTGTAATAGCCCGTATGCAGCATCAGCGTGGCATAGTCGGGGTTGTCCAGCTGGTAAGAACGTGTCTTCAGTCCCGCTGCGGAGGGGGTTTGGGTTAGCAGGGTCGGGTTCCGCCGGACCATCTGGACGAGTGCATCGGGCGTCCCGGATTCTGCCCAGTAGTTGGGCCAGCGCCAAATCCCTCGGCTTCCCGCCTGATGCCAGGTATACATCCCCTTCAGACAGCAAAGCAGGGAAAAGGGATTATAGACATTCTCTTCCCCCGGAATGCCAAAGCAATAGCCGTTGTAGTGATTGCGCAGACCCTGCATTACTTCGTCCACTGTTTGCCCCAGTCCGGTCGCCCCGGCCTCCAGCCAGGGGCACAGATGGGTCTGTATCTCTGTTTCCGTAAATCCACACAAGGTTGTGTACAGGGGATTCCAGGAAAGATCCTCCAGATTGTTCAGTGATGAGAAGAGATTGACCATGGCGAAGCGGCTAATGCCCGTGATGAACACGAAGTGCAGAGAGTCACCATACACTTTGAGAACCCCGAAGAAATCCCGTAGCATGTCGGTGTAAGGTGTGTAATCTACCTGCTTGTTCCGCAAATCTGTCACGGGTGCATCATATTCATCGATTAACACCACAGGCTGCACATCAAAGTGCCTTACAAGGGCGACTATCAGTTCTTCGAGATACTCGGAAGGTTCTACTCCTCCCGCTTGGAGAGAGGGTAACTCCATTTGCTTCATGCCACCAGCAGGCAAACCTACTGGGACTCCCCGATCATGCCAAGATTGATATTGTAGACTCAAACGGCGTCGCAGCCCTCTGGCCATGGCCTCGGGCGTGTTTACGGGCAGGCGCGCCAGATTCAGCCGAATTACCGGGTGGAAATCCCGTGGAGTTCCAGACTGTTCCAAAGCGGTGCCCTGAAACAGTGAGTCCTGTTCTAGAACGCGGTTGGCATCAGCTTGAGACACAGGAAAGCGGGGCAGGTCCCCCTGAAACCATGCTTCAAGGGTAGCCACCAGCATGGTCTTGCCAAACCGTCGTGGACGGGCAAAAAAGACGTACTGATTCTGGAGCATGTCCGATGCGGCAGAGATGGGAGCCAGTAGATCTACCAAAGGCCGAGTCTTGTCGATATACATGGCTCCAGCCTGGCGCAAGGGCGTAAACTCCGATTGGTTTGTGGGCAATGTCGGCAAGGATGATTGGAACATGACCAATCTCTGGGGAAGTAGATACTGTCACCTATTGTAACCTGCAGGGAGCAGCCCCATCCACCAGCTCGCGGATCGGGGTGCTATCCCTCTGGCTTGTCTACCCAGTTTCTGGAACATGCTCCACAACCCCTGATCCTCTCAGGTGCCTCCCAGCACGGGGTCTCCCTGTGGCATGCCTGTTCCTGATGGAGGGTTTTCCTGAAAGTGAAACAGAAAGAGAATACCCACGGCAACGGCACGGGAGAAGAGACAATCGGGAAACCAAGGCATTTGCTTCTGGCTCCCAGCGGCCCTATACTTTTCTGAACCATAGTCGTGCAGTCCCGGCAAGACTCTTGGTTGTTGCCACCCTCTGTTACTGCCGAACTGGATCTGTGGACTGATTCATGATTTATACAAACGACAATATTCTGGTGCAACCCGTACCCTCGTGCGCAACGGCTGACCCAGGACTGATAGTTCGCGTCACACCGGAAACGGCGGGCTGGGAATACATTTCGTTCGAAGCACGGCGGATGGGAAAGGGAGAGACTTGGTCATTTGAGACCGGTGACAATGAACTGGCCTTTGTTAATTTGAGTGGGACCTATTCCATTGTCACGAATCGCGGCCAATGGACCGGCATCGGTGGGCGTCCCCATGTGTTTGCCGACGCCTGCCATATGCTGTACCTTCCATTGCAGACTGTTCTGGAAGTCCGCTGTGAAACTGCCGGTGAATTCGCTGTGACTTGGGCTCCGGCTATGGAAGAATTCCCGCCTTTTCTTATCCTACCGTCCCAGGTATCCATGAACCTGCGGGGCGGTGACAATGCCACCCGTCAAATCAATGATCCTCTGCCGCCGGGATCACCTGTCTCCCGCCTCGTATTGGTGGAAGTGTACACTCCCAGTGGTGGCTGGAGCAGCTATCCCGGACACAAGCATGACGTCCATTTGGAAGACGAAGACGGCATGCTGGTGGAAGCGGACCTGGAAGAGATCTATTATTACAAGATCACTTCCAGCCGGCCGGCCGCCTTCGGCAGGTACGATCCCGATGGCTATGCCTACCAGCGGGTGTACACCGATGGCAACTCACCCATGCAGCAGGCAGGCAATCCTATTGACGCCTTGGTACGTCCTACCAACGACTGCGTCGTATTGGTGCCGGAAGGCTATCATCCGGTGGTCAGCCCGCCCGGGTACATCACGTACTACCTGAACGTGCTGGCAGGTAGCGCCCAGAGTCTGGCCAATCAGGACGATCCACGCTATGCCTGGGTCAAAGAATCTTACAGAGGTACGAATACTGACGTACCACTTTACCGAACCTCCTGAAAATCTGCCCATGCCACAGGACATCACTCCAGGAAGTCAGAACCAAATTCTATGGCCTTATCCATGACTGCCTACGACTCCTTGCACATGGGGCGATCCTCCATCGATCTTTACAGCAATGACGTAGGAATACCCTTTGAAGGCATTGACTCCTTCGCGGCCTATGTGGGGGGGTCTCCGACCAACATCAGTGTGGGTGTTACTCGGCTGGGATTGAAGGCAGCCCTAATTACCGGACTGGGCGCAGACCCCGTGGGCGATTTCATCCACTCCTTCCTGACCGCGGAGGGGGTGGAGACCCAATACGTGGTCCGCAAACCGGGATTCCGTTCAAGTGCTGTGCTCCTGGGAGTCGAACCACCCGACAAATTTCCCCTGGTTTTTTACCGGGAGAATTGTGCTGACATCAACTTGACCATTGATGACGTGTTGGCCGCACCCGTGCGGGACGTGGGGGTGTTTCAATTTGCGGGCACCAACCTCTCGCGGGAACCCAGTCGGTCCGCGACTATGTACGCCGCCGAACTGGCCTGTGGCTCCGGCAACCAGGTGGTCTTTGATCTTGATTTCCGACCGGATCAATGGCATGATCCGCGGGCTTTTGGTATCGTCGCCCGATCCGCACTGGCCAATGTGCACATAGTCGTAGGCACCCACGATGAGATTAACGCGGCGGTGCTGACTGATCCAGCCCAGATGACGGTGACTCATTCCCAGGTATCGGATGCCCGGGTAGAAGGCGATGTCCTGGAGGCTATCGATCGCATTCACGCAGTAGGTCCCGAACACGTGGTGGAAAAGGTCGGTGCCTTGGGAGCCCGGGTGCATACCAGGGGCAATCCACCGGTCGAAGTACCAGGCTTTCCCGTGGAAATTTACAACATCCTGGGAGCAGGCGATGCGTTTGGGGCCGGCTTTATTTTTGGTTTGGTCAAAGGCTGGTCCCTGGCTAGGTCCGCGCGGCTGGGGAATGCCTGTGGTGCAATCGTGGTCACCAAACACGGATGTGCCAATTTCATGCCGACCTGGGATGAGGTCCATGCCTTTATTGAAAGTCATGGGGGATGGTAATCCCCGTTTTGACTAAAGAGGGAGAGAACTAAACTATGGCAAGGCAAGGTACAGTGCGCCTGACAATGGCCCAAGCTCTCGTCAGGTTTCTGACAGCGCAGTACACCGAAAGGGACGGTGTTGCCCAACCGTTCTTGGCGGGTTGCTTTGGGATATTCGGTCACGGTAATGTGGCCGGTATGGGACAGGCCTTGCAGCAATATCCTGAACTAAGGTATTACCAGACGCGCAATGAACAGGCTATGGTCCACACGGCGGCAGCTTTTGCGAAATACAGCCGCCGGTTGCGTACCCTGGCCTGTACCACCTCCATCGGTCCCGGTGCGACCAACATGGTAACGGGGGCTGCCACCGCCACGATCAACCGCTTGCCTGTCCTGCTCTTGCCAGGTGACATCTTTGCCCGCCGCAATGTGGCACCGGTGTTGCAGCAACTCGAGTCAGAACATAGTCAGGACATCTCCGTCAATGATGCCTTTCGGTCCGTCAGCCGGTATTGGGACCGGATCAACCGGGCAGACCAGCTCATCACCTCGCTGCCGGAAGCCATGCGTGTCCTGACCAGCCCGGCAGAGACGGGGGCAGTGACCGTAAGCATCCCGCAGGATGTGCAGACCGAGGCCTATGATTACCCCGAGTCCCTGTTTGCCCCAAGAGTTTGGCAGGTGCCCCGGGCCAGGGCGGACCGGGAGAGCCTAGAACGGGCCGCCGCCCTTCTACGTCAGGCACGCAGTCCGCTTATTGTTGCAGGAGGAGGCGTGATCTACAGTGATGCCACCGAAGCCTTAACGGCCTTTGTGCACCAGACCGGGATCCCGGTAGCCGAAACCATGGCCGGGAAGGGCAGTCTGCATTACGCTGATGAACTCTGTCTGGGTGCGATGGGCGCCACGGGTACGTCAGCCGCCAATCGGTGGGCACGGGAAGCCGATGTCGTGCTTGGGATTGGCACCCGTTACAGCGACTTCACCACAGCCAGCAAGACGGCCTTCCAGCATCCGGAGGTGCAGTTCATCAACATCAATGTGGCCGAGTTTGACGCCGGCAAGCACAGGGGTATAGCTCTCTGTGGCGATGCCCGTGCCACGCTGGAGGAGTTGTCGGAGCTGTTACCCGAGGATTTGCTGGAGTCCGACCAGCAGTCTCGCGTCAGAGCCCTGCATGATGAATGGGAAAAGGAAGTTGACCGTATCTATAGCCTGACCCAATCAGAAGATGGCATGGCCGCCCAGGGAGCTCTGATAGGAGCGGTCAATGAGCACGGCGATCCGGATGCGGTCATGGTAGGCGCGGCCGGTAGTCTACCCGGAGATACCCACAAATTGTGGCGGGCCCGGCATCCGCGCCAGTTTCACATGGAGTATGGTTACTCCTGCATGGGTTATGAGATTGCCGGCGGCATGGGCATCAAGATGGCCGATCCAGACCGGGAAGTCTATGTCTTGGTAGGTGATGGATCCTATCTCATGATGTCTTCGGAGATTATTACGTCAGTCCAGGAGGGCTATAAACTGACCATAGTCCTGATGGACAATAGCGGTTTCAAGAGCATCGGCAGCCTCAGCCGTTCCCTGGGGCAAAGTGGATTTGGCACACGCTACGTCTTCCCGGAAAACGGCGGACTGCCTACCGATGAAGCAGGCCGTGATGTTCAGGACTTGCCGGTGGACCTGGCGGCCAATGCCGCCAGTCTGGGCGCCCATGTCATCCGGTGTCAGAGTGTCGCCGATGTCGTGCAGGCCTTGCAGGAGGCCAAGGCCATCGAGAAAACGGTGGTAATTCACGTCCGCAACGACAGATACCTGGGGGTAGACAGTTACGAAAGCTGGTGGGATGTGCCCGTGGCCGAAGTGAGCGATCTCGATTCCGTCAACGCGGCCCGGGAAGAGTGGGAGCAGATGCGCGAGCAGGAGCGTTACTTCCTTTAATCCAGCGGCACGTTGGCCGGCTTGCCTGGTACCTCTGTGTCCTGTCAAAAGCGGTCACACAGCAGGCTGGAATGGGAGAGGAAAAATGATTGTACGCAACTTTGTTAATGGTGCCTTTGTGGCCAGTCAGGCCACCATGACCCTGCCGGTTCTCAATCCAGCCTCGAATTCCGAATTGGCACAGGTACCCCTGATGCCGGCGGATGAAGTGGATGCAGCTGTGCAGACGGCCCAGGAAGCCTATCGGGACTGGCGTCGTACCCCGGTCGTGGATCGGGTGCAGCCTCTTTTTCAACTCAAGGGGTTGCTGGAAGAGAATTTCGAGGACATCAGTCGCACCATAACCCTGGAATGCGGCAAGACCCTGGTGGAGTCACAGGGGGAATTGCGGCGCGGTATTGAGAATGTCGAGGTGGCCTGCGGTATGCCGTCACTGATTCAAGGCTGGAACAACGAGGACATCGCCTCTGGCATTGATGAGCACATGATCCGGCAGCCGCTGGGGGTTGTGGCGGCCATAACGCCTTTCAATTTCCCCGGTATGATTCCCCTGTGGTTCCTGCCCTATGCCGTCGCCACGGGCAACTGCTTCCTGCTGAAACCCAGTGAGAAAGTTCCTCTCACCAGCCAGAAGCTTTTTGCCTGTATTGAACAGGCTGGATTTCCTCCCGGGGTAGTGCAGTTGGTCAACGGTGGCCCTGATACGGTCAATGCCCTGCTGGACCACCCTCAAGTGCGCGCCATCTCCTTTGTAGGGTCAACACCGATTGCCAAGTATGTGTATACGCGCGCTACAGGGCAGGGCAAGCGCGCCCAGTGCCAGGGCGGGGCCAAGAATCCCGTGGTCATCATGCCGGATGCGGATGTGGAGAGTACGGCGGCGGCATTGGCGGAAAGCGCTTTTGGTTGCGCGGGCCAGCGATGCCTGGCACTTTCTGCCGCCATCACCGTGGGGTCTGTCCGAACTCCTTTTACCGAAGCCATGGTGGAAGCGGCTCGGGCCCGGCGTGTCGGTTTTGGCCTGGATGACGGGGTGGAAATGGGTCCCGTGATCACGGCCGAGAGCAAGACGCGGATCGAGGGACTGGTGGACGGGACCGCCCATTCATCCGCCCGGATTCTGGTGGATGGTCGTGGCCGCAAGGTGGATGGGTATGCCGATGGCAACTGGATCTTCCCTACCCTAGTCGACAACGTGGAACTGGGGCAGCCACTGGCACAGGAAGAGGTGTTCGGTCCTGTGCTCAGCATGATGCATGCGCAGGACATAGACGAAGCCATTGCCCTAGTGAATGCCAGAGCCTTTGGCAACATGGCGTGCATTTTTACCTCCAGTGGGCGTGACGCCCGGGCTTTTCGTTATGGTGCAGATGCCGGCAATGTGGGCATCAACCTCGGGGTGGCCGCTCCCATGGCGTTCTTCCCTTTCAGTGGGTGGAACGAAAGCTTTTTCGGCGACCTGCATGCCCAGTCCCGGCATGGTGTGGAGTTTTATACGCAGACTAAAGTAGTGGTGGAGCGATGGTGACGGTCAGGTGGTCATAGTCCGAGGCACTGGTGGGTGACAATTCGTAACCCCTGCCGCAAGGAAACGCCTTGAACAGTAATTGGACTCTCCTTTTCCGCGGGTCTTTCCGTCAGAGCAAGCAGTGAGGCATTGAACATGGAGGCAGGTGTATTCGTCTGCGCAGGGCAGTTCGAGGTGCAGGAACGCAATGAACCAGACCTGGCTACGGTCGGTGAAGATTGGGTCAAAATCGAGGTTGAAGCCTGTGGGATCTGTGGTACCGACCTGCAGATATTGAAAACGCCTCCTGGTGTCCCGGCTCCGGCAGATACCGTGCTCGGCCACGAATTTGCCGGACGCGTGGCCGAAAGAGGTACAGGGGTTTCCCGCTGGCAAGTTGGGGACCGAGTGACCGTAGCCCCCAACCTTACTTGTCGAGAACTCAATCTGTCTTTGTGCTCACAATGCCAACTTGGGCGACCCAATCATTGCGCTAACTGGACTACGATTGGTATTCACCGTGATGGCGGATTTGCCCGCTATCTGCTGGCTCCTGAAAAGTCTCTGTTTGCTATATCCGAGGATCTCGAAGCGAGCGAAGCCATCTGGATAGAGCCCCTTTCCTGCGTGTTGGCCGGATTCAATCGTTTCAATAGGCAGAGCGGGGCTACGGGCGTAGTCATCGGGGCGGGACCTATCGGCATCTTGCACGGCATGCTGCTTAAAATGGCCGGGGCCAAGGTCATCATCGCTGATTTGAGTCCCCGCCGTCTGGCAAAAGCCCAACAGGCCGGTCTCGATATCGCCGTCAATGCCGATGAAACCGACCTGCAGCAGGTAGTAATGTCTGAGACTCGGGATCAGGGAGCCGAATTCCTGGTGGATGCGGTAGGCGGCCAATTGGGGGTTACCATCGCCTGTGCGGGTATGATGGGCCAAATCTGTTGCTTTGGACACAATCTCATACAACCTCGTGTCGAGCAGGAACTGATCACCAAGCGTGAGTTGACGATTTTTGGTTCCTTCGTGGGCGTGAATACATTTCCAGAAGCGATTCGGCTTCTCGAATCCCGAAAGCTGGTCCCGTCCGTGCTAAATCATGACTTGCTGCCCATTCAGGATTTGCCCCTGGGGCTAGACCTCTGTCGCCGCGGAGAAGCGGTCAAGGTCATGGCCTCTGTCTTCGCATGACGGTCGGTCTTATCCCTCCTTCTCTTGGCATCTTCGGTCCGTGCAGGAAGTTACATGTCTGAATTTGGCATTGGCGTCATCGGAATGGGCTGGATGGGAGAAACTCACAGCCGGGTATTCGACCAGATAGCCGAACGGTTTTATGGCACTGGCCTCAGGACGCATCTGATCATGTGTGCAGATGCAGACGAGAATCGGGCCAAACAGGCGCAGGCCCGATTTGGCTACGCAGAGTCAACACAGGATTGGCGTGACGTAGCTTGTCACCCTGACATTCAGGTTGTGTCGGTTACTTCCCCCAACTTCCTGCACCGGGAAATCGTTACCGCCCTGGCTCGGGAGGGCAAGCATGTTTTTTGTGAGAAGCCCGTGGGAAGCAGTCCGCAGGATACGGCAGCAATTGCCAAGGCGGTAGAAGAGGCAGGCGTTAATTCCTGTGTGGGTTTCAATTACCGCTGGGCACCGCTGGTGCAATATGCCCACCAGTTGGTAAAGGAAGGGGAATTGGGGGATCTCACCCATTACCGGGGACGTTTCTTTTCCATGTACGGTCACAATCCCCTCAGCCAATTGAGTTGGCGTTTCCGTCAGGACCAGGCAGGTCTGGGTACGCTGGGTGATCTCCTGTCACACGTGATTGACATGGCACTGTTTCTCTCGGGACCTATCGCCAGGATCACCAGTCTGAAGCACAACTTCATTGAAGAAAGGCCCCTGCCAGTACCGGGCAAGGGAACCCATTTCAGCTTGGGAAGTCAGGATGATCCCGCGGGCCGGGTGACGAACGAAGACTACGTTGCCATGCTGGTGGAGTACACACATGGCGCGCGCGGTATCCTGGAGGGATGCCGCGTCATGTATGGTCCCAAGTGTGACATGGCCTTTGACGTCCATGGCAAACTGGGCGCTGTGCATTGGGAATATGAGCGCATGAATGAACTCTTTATGTACAAACCACAGGACAAGAATCGCATTGGACAGGAACCAGATTTCCATGATGGCTATACCCGACTCTTGGCAGGTCCCGAACATCCGGGGTATGCCTGGTTTCGGCCCGGTCCCGGCATGAGTCTGGGCTATGACGAGATCAAGGCCTTGGAAGCCTTTCGATTTCTGGAAAGTGTGAGTCTCAATCGTCCACACACCCCTTCAGTGTTGGATGCCCTGCGTGTAGCGGAAGTGCAGCATGCCGCCGTCCGGTCCTGGCAGGACAATGGTTGGATAGATGTAGAACCCATCACTTAGGTGGGAATGCGGATTTTGTTGAAAGGGGATAGGAAAGCGGGCATGACGGAAATCAGGATTGGCAACGCTCCCTGTTCTTGGGGCACGCTGGAGTTCGGCTCGGTCAAAGGGGATCGCACAACCCCGACTGCTATGTTGGACGAATTGAAGCAAGCCGGATACTCCGGCACGGAATTGGGGGACTGGGGTTTCTTTCCCACAGACCCGTTAGAACTGTCCGATGCCCTGAAACAGCGCAACCTGGATTTAACCGGAGCCTATGTAGGTACTCCCCTGCAGGACAAAGGCTGTTGGGAGGACAATCTGCAGGAGAATCTGCAGGTAGCTCGTCAATTGGCCCAGATAGCTGAAATCAATCAACAGGAAATTCGACCGTTTCTGGTCTTGGCGTTGGACAACGGAACCGATCCGACAAGGACCAAACTCTCGGGGCGGATCACCTCTGCCTTGGCTATGGATGATGACAGTTGGCAGGCCCTGGCCTGGTCCTGTGTTGAAACTGCCCGTATCGTGCAGGAAGAGGTAGGCATTCCCACGGCTTTTCATCACCACGCCGCTGGCTATGTGGAGACCCCCGATGAATTGGTGCGACTGGCAGAAATGACAGATAGCAGCATTGGTGTCGTATTCGATACCGGACACTTTGCCCTGGGAGCTGGTCGAGCGGATACACTTCTTGACTATATGACCCTCTTGGAAGACCGAATCCTGTATGTGCATTTCAAGGACTGGTCTTCGAATGTTGCCCGACAGGTCCAAGAGCAAGAGCTGGATTATTTTGCCTCGGTCGGTGAAGGCATTTTCTGTGAATTGGGACAGGGCGATGTGGATTTCCCTGCCGTGCGTGATTGGCTGTTGACGCGCGGGTATTCCGGTTACATTACGGTGGAGCAGGATATCATACCAGGTTTGGGTTCTCCCTTTGAAAGTGCTGTGCGAAGCCGGAAGTACCTCGCCAGCATTGGTTTCGTATAATCTGGGCGGCCATGGCTGAAAGCTGTACATACCCTGAAGGACTGTAAGCATGTTGTATCCAACCTATACCCATGAAAGGAACTACGGTTGCCGACTGACTGAGATTACCTACCGCGGACTGCAATCTCTGATCATGGAGAACGAAATTCTGCGGATCACCATTCTCGTGGACAAGGGAACCGATATTTTCGAATTCCTGCATAAGCCGACCGACACTGATTTCATGTGGCGGTCGCCACTGGGAGTCCGTAATCCCCTGAACTTCGTTGCGACCAACTCACGGGCGGATGGACCGTTCCTGGATTACTACTTCGGCGGATGGCAGGAGTGTTTTCCGGTAGGTGGTTATCCCACCGAATTTGCCGGAGGGGAATTCGGTTTGCATGGCGAGATTCCCTTAATGCCCTGGAACATGCAAATTCTCATGGATGATCCGGAATGTATTTCGGTCAGGTTTTCGGTCAGGACCTACCGGTCTCCGCTACACATTGAAAAGACGGTGACCCTGCATCGCTATCAGTCTTCCTTGCACTTCCATGAAGTCATAACCAATGAAGGGGAAGTGCCCTTTGAAATCCTGTGGGGGCATCATCCTGCTTTCGGGGCACCATTTCTGGATGATTCCTGTGTGGTGGATTTGGCCGGAGCCAAAGTCCGGGTCGTAGAGGCTGAACCCACTACGCGGCTGAAATCGGGCGAAAACTACACTTGGCCTCACGTCCAGGGCCGAAATGGCGAATCGATTGATTTGAGCCACATTCCCTCTCCTGAAGCAAATTCGCACGATCTGGCGTTCCTGTATGACCTGGAAGCAGGCTGGTATGGTCTGACCAATCAGGACCGCCAAATTGGCTTCGGCATGTTTTGGCCGACTGAGATTTTCCAGTCCCTTTGGTACTGGCAGGTTTATCGAGGGAGCATCATACATCCCTGGTATGGACGTACCTACAACATCGCTCTTGAGCCCTGGACTGCCCCGTATCATCATTTCCAGGAAGCCCAGGAACACAGTGCCACGCGCGTGCTGCAAGCCGGTGAGATGCTGGATGTTCGTTTTGGTGCCGTGGCCTATCAGGGACTGAGTCGTGTAACAGGCATTTCCACCGCCGGCGATGTTGCCGGGACCTGATCCAGGACAGGATTTCTCTGACAACACATGTCCCGTGGTGTACAACTGGGTTAGGAACTCGTGCAGATATCGGCTTGCCTATACCCAAGAGAAGTAGGACTTGCATCCTTCGGGGACAGCGGAATTGTTGTGGTTGACAAGCTGACGATGATATCCCGAACCATCGCGGATCATTTCGCCATCGAAGTGCGGCGCCATAACGCATATTCTTGATCATGCCAGCCTTAGACATGGTCCTTTCAGCGCCAGAGATAGAGAAATAGCCTGAGTAGCAGATCGTTATGGACGCTGGTCCACACTGATCGGTTTCCCTATGGCACGTATTGTCCTTCCATGTCTGCGGTTTGGTAGGATGTCTTGTCGAATGGGCCAAACCGCCGGGTAAATCATTCGAATGTTCAGACACATGAAACTATGGGTTCTTCCTTGAAGTTTACGCTGGGTTTCTTGCTGGGCGTGTTGTTGCTCGTGACGGTGTCACCAGAGACAAGTGCCCAGGCAAACCCCTTTGACGCCAGCTATACCAACTGTCCAGCGCATTTGCGCTTGGGACCATTGTCAGGCATAGTGGCGCGACATCCCGTTGTAGAAGGAGATCTCCGGACGGACCAAATTGAAGTGAAGTGGGATGCGCCAGATCCTGCCACTTGGCAAGTGCTGGGTGACCGACGCTATTCTGCCCAAGTTACGGTCATTGTTGACGGACCTGACGAGTTAATGATCCGACATGCCTCCCTGGGGTCAGAGTCTGTCACGTTTGAGAATACCGCCTTGGCTTCCCGTTGGAAAGTTTGGGTGGCAGTGACAGATCAGCAACATGTGATCAATGACATCGCCTTTCTGGGATCCAGATGAGGCCTGATGCAAGGACTACACGTCCCCAGCCTGAAAGCTGTGCGGAACGCAGATTAGCGACTGGGAGGCTAAAGAACCAGTGCATTCGTTGCCTTGCTGGGCGGACGTTTACTCTTCAATTATCAAAGTCTGGAGACTATGTAATCCTGTCCCAGGCGTCTAGCAGGCAAGCACGGAAGCGTTCCAGAATCTGGTCGATTTCCCTGGTATGACAGACAAGGGCTGGTGCCATCGCCCCCCAGGTGGGCTGAACCCGTAGCACCAGACCGTGGGCCAATGCGGTCTGCTTGAACATGGCTCCCAATTCCGGGCTGGATTCCTCCGATCCCGGTTCCTTGACCAGGTCAAAGCCCACCAGCAGACCTTCTCCCCGTACTTTGGCGATAGGCAATTCTGACTTAAGTTGATTGAGGCGTTCCTTGAGGTACTTACCCTGAGCTTGCGTATTGGCGCAGACCTGGTCCTCTTCCATGACCTTGATCACTTCAATGCCCACCGCAGAGGCCAAGGCATGGGACGCGAAGGTGTGGCCGTGGCCAAAGTGACGCATTTCCGCTTCTTCGCCCAGGAAGGCATCAGCCATTTCCCGGCGCGTGATCATGGCGCTCAGCGGCAGGACACCACTTGAGAGTCCCTTGCCGCAACACAGAATGTCGGGCGTAACATCAAATGCCTGGGCGGCGAACATCCAGCCTGTACGACCCATGCCAGTAATGATTTCGTCAAAAATGAGCAGGATATTGTGCTCGTCGCATAAGGCCCGCAATCCTGACAGAAATGCCCTGGTGGGTACCCCGATGCCCACCAGGTGAATTATGGGTTCCATAATCAGGCCCGCAATCGTAGCCGGATCCTCATTTTCAATCACTTGACGGGCCATGTGGAGGGCCATGTCATTGCATTCTTCCCAAGTATGGCAGACATCCCGAAAATGACTCGGTGGGAAAATCTTCAGGAAACCCGCCATCTGTGGCTCAAACTGAGTCTTCCGGATGCCAGTTCCACTTGCCGCCATGGCTCCCGCGGTGGCCCCGTGATAGCTGCTATAGAAGGAAACCGTCTTGAACTTGCCGGGGTTGCCGGTCAACTTGTGGTATTGCCGGGCAAATTTGAGCGCTGCCTCATTGGCCTCGGAACCGCCACTGAATGATTTGACGAAATCCAGCCCAGGAGGTGTGACCTGCCGCAGACTACTGACCAGTTGCAGGGAGATCTCGGCGATGCCGTGCATGGGAGGAGCAAGAGTCACTCGATCCAGCTGTGCCATCAAAGCCTGCTTGAGGCGAGGATGATTGTGCCCCAGAGACACCGCGTAAACGCCACTCAAAGCATCCAGATAATCCTTGCCGTTCACGTCCCAATAGGTAATGCGATCGGCATGGGTGATGACCACAGGTTGTTTCAGGAATTCCCGAGTCTGTGTGAAGTCTATGAATGTGCTCTGGATGAGATCGGTCAGGTCCGGCGAAACCGACGGTGAAGTGCTGTCCTGCATACTGCTGCCTGATTCAGGAAATACAATGGAAGAAACAAACGGTGCGTAACCTGATAGCACGTCGGGCTCACCAGGCATTGAAGACTAGCAAACCAAATCCAGGTTAACTCCAGCGTACGCGTTTGCCGTTTGCCAGAAACGGCACTGCCTGTCCCCAAAGACCTGTACCTTCCTTGTTCAGGATGACTTCCCTGGAATATTGGGTCAGATAACTGCGACGCATGTGCGCGGAGGTATTGGGTCCACTCCGGTGGAAAGTTCGACTGGAGAAAACCACGACACTGCCAGCCGGAACAATCGCAGGAATGCCTGGATCCTCACCCCGGTATCCTACCTTGTCGTTGGTATTGGCTTCTACCGTGTGATCAAAGAGATCCTCTGGCGTCATGCCGGCACGATCATAGGGCAACACAAAAATTGTGCCATTTTCAAGGGACATGTCATCCAGGGCACACCAGCAAGAGAGGTAGGGCGTATGGTAATGTCCGATATACCCCGAATCCTGATGCCAAGCAAACTTCGTGCCGACTTCAGGGGCTTTGACCACATATTGCTCATGAAACAGGTACACTGTGTCCCCCAGGGTAGCCTGGGCAATGTCTGCCATCAGGTCACTGAAAATGAAGCGGGAAATGATAGTGCTTTCCTGGCCCCGGTTGGGTATGAAATAGCGCTTCTTGTAATGGGTGATGCCCTGGGAAGCAACTCCCTTCCGTTCCATCTCGGCATCATGCTCCGACACCAGGCGAGCGCACTCTTCCCGCAAACCTTCCAGCATGTCTTCCGGTATCACGGATTCCAGAATGAAATAACCCTGGTTTCGGTATTGCTCTCGCAGTTCCTTGGTTACCACCATGACTCCTGTCCTTGGTTTGCACGAAGGGTCAATGTGAAGATACTCACGTGTCCATCAGGTTCTGTAGATAACCCGCACTTTCCACGGCGGCCTCCAGTGGGGTAAGTTTGTCCAGTTGCGTGTGGTGCAAAGTCACGAATCCTGTATAGCCGATGTTCTTGAGAGCCAGTATGACCGTCGGCATATCAATGCCGGCGGTATCCACGAAGCGATATAAGGTGGAGGGAACATTTCCCTGGGACCAGGTAGTCATGATCAGGGTGCCGGCCGGGTCCGGTACATGATTTTGCAAATAGACGTTGAACAGATAAGGGGCAAAGCGCTCCAGGATTGCCTGGCCATAGGGCTGGTTGCATAACGCCAGGTTGGCCGGTTCATAGATGAGGCCGAAATTGGGTCGGCCTATCTGTTCTAGTGTCTCCAGTGACTGATCTACTGTCTCAAAGCGGCTTGCAGTGTGGCACTGGTGGGCCAAACGTATATTCCGTTCCCGCGCCTCATCCGCCGCTCGCCGGGCCCAGACAATATCGTCAGCATACTTGATACATACCCGAATCAAGTCACAGCCCATGTCCTGACAAAGATCCAGATAAGGGGTGATGTGTCGTAGGCAATTCGGCCCTTCTACACTGTTTTCCGGCACCATGAAATCACCCGTAACCATCGAAACGGCAAGATGGCAAGCCTGGAGCGTCTGCCGGATTTCGGATCGCTTGGCTGCGTCATCGTCAACGGATATGACCGAGGCCCGCAAGCACAACGCGGCATATCCCGCGCTTGAGGCGGCTTGGGCCAGTTCCAGGAAAGGCACCGTGGAGATGCGCTTGTTGGTAAAGCTTTCAGCTACACGGACAGACAAGGATAATTTCATCGGAGTCTCCGTTGGCAGGATGCGGGTAGCAGCAGATCACCGTGTACGCATTCGCCTCCCACAACGGTCAGTTTGGAGGTTGCATTCAAAATCTCGTCTTCCCGACATTGGAGGAGGTCGCAATCCGGCACAAAGAAATCGGCCCGATACCCAGGAGCAATCATGCCGATTTCTCGCTCCATACCTTCCAGATAAGCAGCCACCGAAGTATAACCCTGGATTGCCTCTTCCCGGGTAAGTCGCTGTTCAGGATACCAGCCCTCAGGCCCTGGGCTGCCATCGGCGCGGCGGCGGGTTACCGCCGCATGTATGCCTGCAAAGGGATTGGGTGTCTCCACAGGCGCATCGGAGCCATAGGCCAGACGGGTACCCTGTGCCAGCAAGGAACGGAACGCGTAGGCAAATTGGCCCCTTTGTCCCCAATAGGTATCCACCATGTGCATATCCTGGGTAGCATGAATGGGTTGTACCGCCCCGTGGATGTCCAGTTCGGCCAGACGTGGCAGGTCCACAGGCTGAATTACCTGTACATGTTCAATCCGGTGCCGCCGGGCTTGGGGCGCAATGCCCATGCCTGCCTCAATCCGGCGGGTTTCCTGAAAAACATCCAGGACATCATGATTAGCTCTGTCGCCGATGGCATGCACACATACGGCCATGCCATGGGTGGTGGCACGGGTAGCCAACTCCAGCAATTCCTCCTTGTCCACTACCGCAATGCCATAATTGTCCGGTTCCCCTGCATAAGGCTCTCTCATGAGAGCAGTCCGGGGCCCCAGGGCTCCATCGGCAAACAGTTTCAGGCCGCCTATGCGTAACCACTCACCGGACAACGGACCCCGCAGACCAAAGGCTAGCGCATCGTCCAACTGATCCTGGGCAACATGGTTGACGGCCCGCAGGCGCAAGCCATCCTCTTCCAGCAGACGCTGGAAGGTGATCAACCCCTGTTTGCCGTCAAAGTCATGTACGGCGGTGATGCCCCACCCGTGCAACTGCTTTTGGGCTTTGCGGGCTGCCTGCGTCACATGGTCAAGGGAGGGAGGTGGGATCTGAGCTGAAACCAGTTCTATTGCAGGCGTCTCCAGCAGCAGACCCGTGGGATGCCCCTCGGCGTCCCTCTCAATGGACCCGCCGTCTGGGGACCAGGTACCTGGCACGATTGCAGCACGTCGTAACGCCGCCGAGCTGGCCACAGCCGCATGGCCGCTCTTGGCATAAAGCAGGACGGGGCGATTGCCGACGACGGCGTCCAGGTCGGTGCGGGAAGGGAAGCGATTCTCGGGCCACAAATCCTGGTTCCAGCCCCCTCCCAGGATCCATGCTTCCGCAGGCAGAGACGCAGCGCATCGTGCAAGCCTGTTCAAGAGCAGAGCCAGCGACGGGACTTCAAAAAGATCCAGTGCTTCCAGAGAAAGAGCGTACTTCGTAAAGTGAATGTGGGAATCACACAGCCCCGGCAGGATCAGTGCCTGTTCAAGGTCAACGATTGTCGTGTTGGAACCACAAAGTCGCTGGGTATGGCCATCAGGACCGACGGCGACGATGCGATCACGATAAAGGGCCATTTCGCTGGCCCATGGCTGACTTGCCTGATTTGTGTAGATGCGGGCGTTGGCAAAAACAACGTCGACAGTCATGAAAACAACGATCTGGTGTGGTTAAGTCCACAAGGATGACCTGGAAATGCCGCCGGCATGATCATATAGGCAGGTCGGCTAACCTACCAATTATCCGCCTGTATCAGCCCTGATCTGCCTGGCATTCGCAAGGTTAGGCATGCCCGCGAGTCTGGAGCCGGACACTCTTAAGGGGAAGCCACGAATACCCAATCCTGTATGAACTGGGGCGTAGGCAAGAAGTACCGACCATTGGGTTCGGGAGTTATCGCACCCAGCTCGGTTCGCTCACCGGTCTTGGGATTAAACCAGAAAGTGTGGTACTGGGTTCCAGGATCCAAATTCTGCAAGGTCAAGCCTCCCCTGCGGATTAAGAAAATGCTGGGAGCGGGAATGAACACCACTCGGATGTCACCTTCCAGGATGGCGGCATATGGACCAATGCGGTCTTCTGGAGAAGCCCGATGGCTCACGCTTTCCGGGGAGGGCCGAATCGTCCACCAAGGCAAGGTATCAAGTAACTGCTTGGCCAATCCAATCTGTTGGGAACCTGCCAACCGACTGGCCTCGCGCCAGGACGGACCACCCCACGCCATGCCGTGAGGCGAAGGGCCGTAAGGGATTTCTTCTCCATTCACCTGCCAAAGACCGTTGGCGCCGTATGTGAAGCCGGCCGAACCCGACAGCATGCTGGACCAATACAGAAAGCGCTGGATTTCCGGTCCACTGGATTCCAGAATTCCTTCGTAATTAACCTCACTGATGATGACAGGCATGACTGGAGTGGCATCTAGTGACTCCTCCAGCATGTCAATTGTACTGGTCAGAGAAGGGAAACCGGCATGTCCCGTTTGCAGCATTTCAAAATCCAGAGTCGTGGCATCGTCCACCTGCTGGCGGCCAAAACGGGTTGGGTGAATGGTGATGGGGCGGCGAAAACCGTCCTGGGCCTGAATCCAACGGGCCATTTCCGACCATGCAGCACTGCGTTCTTTTTCCCACTGGTTCATATCCTCTATTTGGTGACCATGAAGATAGAACGGCATCAGGCCTTCGCCAGCAATGCACCACACTACAGGCATGGCAGCATAGCGGGCAATCAGGTTCCGCCAATGAAGCTTCAGGGTTTCTGCCCCAGCAAAATCCATGAAGTAACCCCAGAATCCGACGATACAAGGCAAGAGTCCTGCATCCACCAGCAGGGAAATTCTGAGGTCCATTTGCTGGAAATAGGCCGGATTGATGGTAAGGAATTCCTTGTCCCATGGGAATCCAGCATCCCCTTCCCCGCGCGGATCGTGCCAATCCATGTCTGGGTACAGTCCAGCAATGATCTGGACTACACTAAACCCTTTGCGCACCCTGTCCGCAATGAGATCCTGAAATCCCGACAAGGGCAGGCGCCTGGTCAGCCCCATCCACCAGGTATCGCCAAGCCAGGAAAAGGGACGGCCGGAGGCATGGGCAAAGTGGCGCTTGTCCTTGTCGATGATCACGGGGCCGTCGACTGTCAGCTGGCTTTGGGCATTCTGTCCGCGGACCTGTATCGTGCCCCGTTGCTGATGCAAACCGGTGTCACCGGCGTGATTGCAATGGGTGACATAGGTGTACTCTCCCTCCTGCGCAGAGGCGAAACGGAATTTCCAGGACTGCTGACCATCCCAAAACCCTGGAATCTGCATGGTCTGGCCAGAGGCATCTGTAATGTCTGTCCTGAATTCAACTTCCCGGAAGGGATTGGCATATTCTCCTTTGGCGGTAAATTCCAGCGTGGTTACTTCATTACGCCTGATCGTAGTCATGGAGGCCTCCCAAAGCGTGGGGATTTACTGTTCTGATGAATCTTACTCTGTTCCTCCAAACCAGGAGATTCTGAGTCCTTCGCTTCCGGTAGATAGCAACTGCCTCCAAAGTCAAGCTTGGAGGCCTGCAAGAAAGACCTCCTGGCTACGCATCGGGGCGCGGAGGATGGTTAGCCGCAATTGTACTCTGAACCAATTTCTCTATCCTGAACTGGCAGTTTTTGGGGTTCGTGTCAGGTCCTGGTGATATAGTGTTCTATATATTGCGGTCAATGTCCCGGCCATTGGTTGGTTGCATCCTGAGCCAGGACGCTGGCGTATCAATTGGAGGAAGTCAGAGGCTGGGCCTTGCACCATGGACAATACAGAGGTAAGCAGGAGAAGAACCGCCTATGTCTGAACCCATCATTGAAGTAAGGAATGTCCACAAGCATTTTACGGTGGGTGAAATTGATGTCCATGCCCTGCAAGGAGTGAACCTGTCTATCCAACACGGAGAAATGGTGGCCGTAATGGGACCGTCTGGATGTGGGAAGACAACCCTGCTGAATTGTCTTTCCGGTCTGGACAGCTTCGACCGTGGTGAAATCCTGATTGAGGGGCAATCTCTGGCCCGGCTGAATGATCGGCAACGAACCACCTACCGGGCGGCCAACATGGGATTCGTGTTTCAAACCTATAACCTGTTACCGGTTATATCGGCGCTGGAAAACGTGGAACTTGCCTTGTTGGTCAATAAAGTGGGGCCCAGTGAGGCGCACCGACGGGCCCAGGAAATCATAGCAACGGTGGGGCTGGCGGATTGGAGGGCCCACCGGCCATCCCAGTTATCAGGAGGTCAGCGCCAGCGGGTAGCCATAGCCAGGGCTCTGGCCAATCAGCCGGCCATCGTATGGGCCGATGAACCAACCGGCAATCTGGACGAGGATACTTCCCGGGAGATCCTGGCCCTGATGCGGCAATTGAATCAGGATCATCGCCAAACCTTCGTCATAGTTACGCATGACATTGAAGTCGGCAATTTCTGTGACCGTATTGTGCATATGCGGATGGGACAGATCGTGCCCAATACCAAGTCCACAGGACTGTCCAGCCAAGATACGCCCTTGGGCCAGACAGATGGATCGGAACTCCCGTCGTGAACCTTGTGAATTCCATCGCCGCTGGTAGTGCGATCGCCCTGGGGCTTGTCGTATGCGGAATTCTTCTTCTGGCCCTGGGACGGCCCATCATTGCGAAATGGGGCCTCCGCAATATACCGCGCAGACCTCTTCAATCCGTCTTGATCATGGTTGGTCTGACTCTGAGTACTATTATATTTGCGGCAGCTTTGAGTCTTGGCGATTCCCTGAATCATTCGATACGCCGCCAGGTGATAGATGCCTATGGCCACATCGATCAGGTCCTGGTTCCACCTTTCATGCTGAACCTTGTAGAGCAAGTGGGAGATGTCGACTTAGGCCTCGACGACGAAGGGGATGATCAGGGAATCGTTTCACTGCTGACGGGACTGGCAGAGGGCGATGTGGAGAGCATCCAGGATCTGGCCAACGACGGCTTGCCCGGGATCTGGCAATACCAGTATCAGGACTTGCGGAACCAACTGGCCGAAGAGAAACTGGTGGATGGCATCGCCGGTGCCATTGTCTTTCCTACCATAATTCGCAATCTGACTTCGGGACAAGGGGAACCCCTGGGTCTGATTTTCGCGGTAGACCAGAATTATGAAACGGAATTCGGTCTCCATGACGTGAGGGATAAACCCGTACATATCTCCGATCTGGAGCCTGGAGTTGGAAACGTGTTTCCCTTTGTCGTCGGGAATTCCATCAATCTCTTGGCCCAGCTTGCAGGTTTTGCGGAGGAGGTGACGGCGGCAGCCAATGAATCCCCTGAGGATGTTGACGATGCCCTCGGCGCACTCGTGGCCCTGGGGGCTTTATTGCTGGAAATGGAAGGGGACACGTTCACCCTGAACGACCTGCGCATTGATGTGGCCACCCTCAGACAGATGGGACTTGACACCGCCATCCTTGAACAGTCAGGCCTTGATGAACTCAGCCTGCAGTCTTTGGGGATTGGCGCCGATGATCCGGTTCTGAATGCCCTGGGCGTGAATCCGGACGAAATGCTCAGGATGCCGTCGCTAAGTGATTTCGGCCTCCAGTTGCCCGAGAATTCCAACATTTTTTCCCAACTGAACTTGGCTACTCTTGGCCGAGATACAGATCTTGCTCTCAACCAGGTAGGGTTGCAATTGCACCAGGGTGATGTGTACCTGAGCGAACTGGGGGCACAGCAACTGGATGCTGCGGTCGGGGATCAGCTTGAATTCTTTATTGGTCCTATCCCGGTTACCTATCGGGTACGGGGCATCGTCAAAGAGGCGGGTCCGCTGGGGGTGCTGATACCTGTGGTGATGATGGACGTGGCAGAAGCCCAGCGTCTGCTGTTCATGTCAGAACGGGTCAATACCATTCTCATTTCCAATCAGGGAGATCAGTCAACGGGCATTCAACATACCGAAACCGTCAATCAGCGCTTGCGAGCCCACGCCCTGGACGATGAGGAATTCGATCGCCTCTGGTTTCTCCTGGATTCCCCCGAAGTGGCCTCTGTGATTCAAGCCGCAGCCCCTACGGCCCGGAATCCATTTGGCGCGGATGAAGACATGCCAGAATTCATGATGGGCATCGTGGATAGTTTGGTGGGCAGCGCCAATTTTGAGAACGATGTGGAGGTTCTGGCACATTTCACTTCGGACACAGCCCCTGAATCTCCTGATGAATTGGCCTCAGAGGACGATGATTTGCTGCTGAGAGTTGCCTTGGGGAATCCAGCCATCCGTGAATGGTTGCAAGAATTGCCTCTGCCAGAATCAGATGCGCAAAGTCTCAGACAATCCCTGAGTATCATTGATGAATACCTGGTGCTGTCTCCCTTGAGCAAGAAGCTTGCCCTGCAAGGGGCTGACATTGCCGGTATCAGTTTTGGCACTGTGTTTTCTATTTCAGGAACGCTTTCTGTCCTGGCCGGCATGATCCTGATCTTCCTGATCTTTATCATGCTGGCTGCCGAGAGACGGCGTGAATTGGGGGTTATGCGAGCGGTGGGCATGCGCCGCAACCACTTGGTTCAGATGTTTGTCACCGAGGGCCTTGTATATGACGTGGCAGCCGCCCTCCTCGGACTCGGTGTCGGTTTGCTGGTCGCCTACGGCATGATTGGTTTCCTGAGTGGTCTTTTTGCCGACGTTAACAGGCAGCTGGGGGCCCGGTCTTCCCTTTTGACCATGCAATGGGCCGTGGCGCCAGCCTCCATTGTCATCGCCTATTGCCTGGGGGTTCTGCTTACCTGGGTCGTGGTGACTCTGTCCGCTTGGCGTGTCAGTCGCATGACCATTGTGGCGGCCATTCGCGATCTGCCTTCAACCACCCGCAACCGATCCCGAAATCAGGTGTCAATAGCTGTCCTGTGGGTGGTCGGACTTGGTCTGTTGAGTGGAGGCATTTATCTGTGGATTGCGTTCAGGGACTCGGAACAGACCCTCGTGTTAATTGGAGCCACGACGATTCTGCTGGGTTTAGCCGTGATTGGCAATCGGATATTGATCTATACGTCCCTTTCTACCCTGGGACGGCAGCAGATCGTTCATGTGGTGACCGGATTGGGTGCAATATGCATATGGGCCATTCCTTGGAACGGTACCAGTTTCGAAACCGTCACGGATCAGGAACCTTTCCTCCTGTTGCTTTCCTTTGTCTTGAGTAGTCCCTTGATCCTGGTAGGGGCGATCCTGGTCATTATGGGCACTTCTGATCTGATCGCGCGGGGTGCCTTGCACCTGGGAGGATTGGTTGGCACCCTGGCGCCTGCCATCCGGATAGCCGTTGCGTATCCCCTGAGCCAGCGTTTCCGAACCGGAGTGGCCATGATGCTCTTTGCCATGGTGGTCTTGACCGTTGTGGTCATGACCTATGTCATTCGGGCTACTGAGATTCTGGCCACGCCAAGCCGCGAGCATACCGCCGGTTTTGACATCATCCTCACGCCGGGACTGTTAAGCGTGTTTGATCCCGTGTTTGACCTGGAGACGGAACTACAGTCGATTCCGGATTTTCCGGCAGAAAATGTAGCGGCCATGGGATCCAGTTCGCATCTGAGGGTCCAGTTGAACAGGCAGTCTTCTTCCTCCCAACATACGACATGGGAGTGGGACGGGGACATACTGGGTATGGATGCAGGCTACGCCACACAGGCGGGGCAGGTTTACGGTTTCGTCCACAAGGCACCTGAATATGACACGGATGCTGAGGTCTGGCAGGCGCTGGCCACCCGCGACGATGTGGCAGTCGTGCGGGACCTGTATTTCTTGCAGGAGGAACTCGCAGACGTGGACGAAGGCAGGGAAAGTGATCTGGCGGCCGCTTTTCTGGAACTGAAGTCAACGGCCAGCGGTTCCCTGCGTACTGCCACTGTCCAGGTGATTGGGGTGCTTGAGGAGGGTGAATCTTTATCTTATGACGAATTTCAGGTGAACCGGCGGGTACTGGATTATCTGCGTGGGCAACCCATCGCACCTGACAATCATTATGTTGCTGTCGCCCCGGGAGCAGATGCCCGGGAAACAGCCAGAACCTTGGAGAAAGGCTTGCTCAGTAGCGGTGTGAATGTCCAGCTATTCGCGGATCGGTTTATGGCCGGTCAGGCTATTGTCAGGAGTATCCTACAGGTGTTCCGGGGGTTTGCCGCGCTGGGTCTGGTGGTAGGACTTGCTGGTCTGGCTGTGATTAGCAGCCGCTCGGTGGTGGAGCGTCGTCAGCAGGTGGGCATGTTGCGTGCCATCGGTTATCGTCCTTTTACGATTGGCCTGATTTTTGTCCTGGAAGCCAGTTTCATTGCGCTGGCCGGCATTTGCATGGGGGTAGCGACGGGAATGGTTATGGGTGACAAAATGATTGCCCAGTTCTATGAATTTGCTACTGAACTTGCGTTTCCTGTCCCTTGGTGGCCCATATTGAGCATTTTCGCCATGACCTACGCCTTTGCCCTGCTGGCGGCCTTGCTGCCCGCTTGGCAGGCTTCCCGGATTTACCCGGCCGAAGCCCTGCGCTACGACTGAAAAAGATCCGGCAGGAGGAAATCCAATGGGAACGAAAACAGTCGTTTCTTGGTAGCTTATTGCTGTAGAGGTCCGAAACCTGCCGTCTCTCGGGGTAGAGGCCAACCTAAGCGAGCCACGGGGCACGACTGAGGAAATGGGGATTGCGGATAGCCGAACTGAGCTCATGTATAATTCGAATTCAGTTTTCATCTTTCAATTCTCACCCAGTCAGGGAGCGTAGCACCATGGCCTTTACTTTACAACTTGGCGAGTCCGCAAAGGAATTCAGGCTTCCCGCTACCGATGGCAAGGAATATACTCTGGACAGTTTTGGGGATGCCGATACCCTGGTAGTGTTTTTCACCTGCAATCACTGTCCCTTTGTCATCGGTTCCGATGAAATAACCCGTGCCACGGCCACGGCCTTCGCTGATAAAGGAGTAAGGTTTGTTGGCATTAATGCCAACAGCGTACATGTGGCGGCGGACGATGATTTTGACGGCATGGTCAAACGCATGGCCGAAAACGAATTTCCCTGGGTCTACCTCCGGGATGAAACCCAGGAAGTTGCCTTGGCGTACGGCGCCCTCCGCACTCCCCATTTTTATGTCTTCAACAAGGATCGGAAGCTTGTCTATACCGGACGCGGTATCGACAATCCGCGTGAAGGCGGCAAGGCTACGGTTAATGATCTGGCCCGTGCACTTGAAGAACATACCGCGGGCAAGGATATTTCGGCGCCTCTGACCAACCCCATAGGATGCAATGTCAAGTGGGTGGGCCAGGATGCCCATTGGATGCCTGCAGAGGCATGTGACTTGGTAATGGCCTGACCCGCTATCCACTAGAATCTGGAAGCAGATACCTGACCTTTATGTCCATCTATGCGGACCTGGGTTTGAAGCCTGTCATCAACGCCAATGCCACCTTAACCAAGTTGGGGGGATCACGAATGCCCCCGGAAGTGGTGGAAGCCATGAGACAGGCTTCCTTGTATTTCGTGGATTTGCATGCCCTGCAACGAACTGTCAGCACTGAAATCGCCCGCTTGACCCGCAATGAAGCCTGTTATGTCTGTTGTGGTGCGGCTTCTGGCATTGTCTTGGCCATCGCTGCTTGCCTGACCCGGGGCGATCCAGCCCGGATGGATGAACTGCCCTCAGGCCGGATATCCCGGTGCAAGGTAGTCGTACATCGGTTGCAGCGGAATCAATACGACTATGCGGTACGCCAGGCCTTTGGCGTATTCACGGAAGTGGGCAACGCCACACAAACTTGGGCCTGGGAGATCGAGGCAGCGCTTGATGCGGATACAGCGGCCTTGATCTGGTTTGAAGGTGAGCTCAGCCAGACCAGTACGCTGTCATTGCCGGAAGTAATTGCGATCTGTCATGCCAAAGGAGTACCGGTCATAGTGGATGCCGCCGCCCAGCTGCCCCCGGTAACGAATCTGTGGGCGTTTACCGAAATGGGGGCCGATATGGTCATTTTCAGCGGGGGCAAGGACCTGCGTGGTCCGCAGGCCTCAGGGCTTCTGCTAGGCAAGAAGGAATGGATAGAAGCCTGTCATGCTATAGGTGCCCCACATCCCGGCTTGGGCCGTCCCATGAAAGTCGGCAAGGAAGAAATGCTGGGTCTGCTGGCCGCCGTCCGACGCTATGTGGGGTTGGATCAGCAGGCCCGCAGATTGGAGGATGAACAGATTGTAGCTCACTGGTGTGAAACCCTTAATCGTTCCTTCCCGGATCTTTGTGCCCGACGCAGCTTTCCCAATGAGGCAGGCCAACCACTGCCACGAATGGAAGTGGAATTTACCCCTGCCTCCCACTGGACCCGGGACACCGTAATAGCCGCTCTGCTGGAAGGAGACCCGGCTGTTTCTGTGGCTCCAGGCGCGGGCAACTCAATTTTTGTCAATCCCATGACGCTGGAGCCGGATGAACGCTCACGCGTAATCGGGCGCCTGGTTGAGGTGCTTCAGGAACACTAGCCAGTTTTCTGTTCTGGAAGCCTCCATCACCCTGGTCGTGCAAGTCGTCAAACGGTTGGAAGTCCAAGCGCAATCTGACCATACCGAGGGCGCAACGGCGATCTGATCAAATTGGGTCCTCAGGGGACAGCAACTCAGGCAAGAAGCCCGCAATATTGGGGCAAGAGATCTGGATATTGCGAGGAAATGCTGATGTACCTTTTAACACAGCACACGGAGAGATTCTCCAGGAAGAAGGGGAACCGTAGTGATACGTTGTCTTTCTACCATGACAGGTGCGCCTTCTGTCTCGTTGGCATGGCACCTGAAACATCAATATCTGCCTTATCAGACTTAATCACCGGTATGGTCACTAATGGCAGTTCCCTGAGCTGGCTCATAATTGACACCCAGGATCGGGTAGCAGCCCCCGATCCTGGGTGGGCCGATTCTGGGCGAAATGCCTTGCCCTGGCATATCTGCAACCCTGGCGAGACGTGACCGGATGCAACCCCCACCTTTCAGGCGTCTGGGTTGGGGCCGGACCTTGTCCAGCCTTGCCAAGGCCAATCTGCATGAGCTTCTCTGGGATGCATGGTGCCAGCAAGGTGATGTGGCCCGTGTGCGCATTGGTTCCTATAACATGACCTTGCTGTCCGATCCGACAGATGTCAAGCATGTGTTGCAGGATGTTCCAGACCGTTATGGCAAGCATCTGTCAGCAACCCAGAAGTTGCTGGGAGATGGTATTTCCAATGCCGAGGGCTCCCGTTGGCGGCGGCATCGCATGCGGCTCAAAACCAGTTTTTCCCATCAGGAATTGGGGCGTTACTTCCCTCTGGCTCGGCTGAACGCCCAACGGGCCGTGACCAGGTTACAGGAACAGGGAGGTCAGGGTCTGAATCTGGAATCCGTCGCAATCTCCATAACCCAGAGTGTGATATTCACGGCCCTGTTTGGTTCCCACTACGAGGGCAAACGCAAGCCTTTCCTGCAGGCCTTTGACGATCTCATTTCCAATCAGGTCTGGCTGGCTCTGCTGCCTGCCTACCTGACAGGATGGCCTACCCCCTGGGCCATCGCTTTCCACCGGGCCATGGACCGGATCAACCGATTTGTGATGGATCAAATCGGCACGCGGGATCGGAGTGCAATGGCAGAAGACAGCGTCTTGGATCAACTGATGGGGGCCCGCAGCGAGAACGGCGACTTTCTCTTCAGTGACAAGGATGTGCGTGACGACATTGTCTCCCTTATGCTTGCGGGTTACGAAACGACAGCGGCCACCCTGTGCTGGCTGTTAACGCTTGTGCCCCAGTATCCCGCCATGTATGAGCGGTTGCAACGGGCGGGTCAGGAACTAATGGCAGGAAATGAACTCACCTATGCTGATCTGGGCCGTTTTCACTACGGGCGCGCCGTAGTGGATGAAGTGCTTCGTCTGTATCCCCCTGGCTGGTCCATGCGCCGTATCGCCCTTGTAGCTGACCGGCTGCCGTGTGGGCTGCCCATCCAGACCAGTGACTTCATCCTGATCTCCCCGTTCATCCTGCATCGCCATCCGGGGCACTGGCGTCATCCCGGAATCTTCCACCCTCATCGGTTTCTGGACCGGGACAACATCCGACGAAAGGGTTATGCTTTCATGCCCTTTGGGGGAGGACCACGGAGATGTCTGGGCATGAATTTCGCCTATATGGAACTCCTGACTGTCCTGCTGGCACTTCTGAGGACAGGAGGTTGGCATGTGACTGCACCGACACCTATACCTATCAATTCCCGTGGTACGATGAAACCGGGAATCCCTCTTACATTGCATTGGCAGACGTAAAGACATGGGGCGAGGTCATACGGGATGACCTGTATCACGATTGAATCTGTAAGCACATGGTGTCCGGATGACTTTGCCGAATTTTGGACAGCTATCCTGCATACCAGCCGGGAATTGCCCTTGCATGTGGTGGAACGACCATCAGAGTTGCGGTCCACACCGGAGGTTGAAGTACGGGAAGTAACGTATGAATCCCTGGATGGAGTTAAGGTGTTTTGCTGGTACTCCCGTCCGCGGGAGAGATCCGAACCTCTGCCCCTGGTGATCCATTATCCGGGGTATATTTCTGAACCCCCCATAGGCAAGGAGTGGGCGCAGCAGGGCTACGCCTTACTGAGTGTGGCTCCCCGGGGCAAGTTGCGGAGCAGTGATTCCATCAATCCCGGGTATCCTGGCCTGATGATTCACGGCATCGAATCACCAGCAACCTATGTCTATCGTGGCTTTTATGCCGATGCCTTGCGGGCCATTGATTTTGCCTTGGCCCGCCCCGAAATTGATCCGGCGCGCATAGGGGTGATGGGAAGCAGCCAGGGTGGGGGATTGACTCTGATGGTGGCTGGGATGCGACCGGAGGTAACCTGCGCTTCCGCTGGTGCCCCTTATCTGACGGGCATACTGTCGGCCCTTACCCTCACGCATTCATCGCCGTACGAGGAAATCAACGAATATCTGCGTTGTTTTCCGCAGAGGCGTACCCAGGTGGCAACGACCCTGGCCTATTTTGATTGCCTTTTCTTTGCCTCTCGTGTTCATTGCCCGATGATCATGAATCTGGGGATGCAGGATGATGTGTGTCCGCCTCCCACTGGGCTGGCCGCCTTTGATCTTGTACCATCACCGGACAAGAAGCTGTACCGGTATGAAGGCCATGGCCATGATGCCGGCGGGATACATCATGGCCCTGTGATTTCAGCGTTTCTCAGACAACATCTCGATCCCTAGGGTAGGGTCGACATGAAAGATAACGTAGCGGTTGAGACCTTCTGGCAGGATCGTCTCAGCCAGTTGCAGGTGGCTTCAATCCCTGTGACCCAGTGCATATTGCCCCTGCATGCCAACAACCTCAGCACCACCTGGAGCATCGAATGGAGGCTGCCGGGAGACGAAACCGTCTATGCCGTCTTGAGTTTGCCGGTTGTGCCGGGGCCACATCCTGCCCTGCTGCTGCTTCCTCCCTACGGCAGTGCCGCCCATGTCGCGAGTTACGAGGTACGCCAACAGTACATAACACTCACGCTCCGTCACCGGGGCATGCGTCTGACCCGGAGTTCCGTCCCGGCAACCTTTCCTGGATTCCTGACCACAGGTATTGAAGCCGTGGAAGACTACGGGTTTACGCGGGTGGTGGAAGATTGCGTGCTGGGAGCCCATTTCCTGGCTGGCATCGTGGACAGAGGAAGTCGGCCCCTGATATGCAGGGGTCACGAACTGGCTTTGCTGGTGGCAGCCCTTGTGCCCGCCGTGACCCATTTGGTATGCCGGGTCGGCATGTGGCTGCGCATGGCCGAGACTGTGCCCAAGACGACAGCCTATCCCCTGGAGGAAATCAACGATTACTTGCGCTTGCATCCGCACAAGGCATCCCGGGTATGGAACACCCTGCGCTATTTTGAGCCCCTGGCCATGGCCCATCGGGTACTCGCCGACACACTCTTGATAGCCAACCGCAATGGGAACCTCCACACCCCAACCATGACCCGAGAGTTATTCACGGCCCTGGGCAAGCCGCAGGGGGTACACGAACTGTATTGGTCTTGCCATTCGTCTTCTCAGGATGAGCGCTATATTCTGGAATGGATGGCCCGAACCTGTCAGACTGGGGATCCCGTCTTGCCGGCCCAATGGACTTGAAAGGCGCCCAACATACGGCTTGCCATAGAACCGAATTTCCGTATCCTGGCTAAAGCCGTTGGTAGTTCAGAAAAGCTTGTTGTCTGAGGAAGTGCATCCATGAAAACACCACAGGTGGTAGCCGTGGAACAGCATCAGGTGTGGGTACCTATGCGATCAGCCATCCAGTGGGAGATGGAACGTGCCCGAATCCATACCTGGTCGGAGGTGGAAATCATCCGGGTTATCCTGGAATCCGGGATTGTGGGCGTGGGCGAAACGATTCAGAACTACACCTGGGGCCGATCCGTGAATCCCCAGCAAGCCATAGGATGCAACCCGTTTGACATAATGTGGAACGATGAGCTGGGGGCCGGGTTGCAGATGGCGCTGTTTGATGCGGCGGGCAAAGAAGCAGGGGTACCCGTATTCCGTCTGTTAGGTACGCCTTGCCGCCGGCACTGTCCTATTTCCCATTGGGGGCATGACATGCCTCCCGATTTATATGCCCAGGAAGCACAGCTGGCCGTGGAACGAGGCTATACCAGCATGAAGATCAAGGCAAGGCCCTGGTTCGATGTGCATGACACCTTGACCAAGATCAGCGCCGTTACACCGGATCATTTTCAGATTGATGCCGACTGGAATGACTTTCTCCTCTCGGCCGTCCATGGCATACCGGTACTGCGTGAACTTGAATCCCGGTTTCCCAAACTGTCTATTATCGAAGGGCCGATGCCGCCCGACGACGGGGCAGGCAATCAGGAAATCATGCGGGCCATTTCCTTACCTATTGCCCACCATTACTCCCTGGCGTTGGCGCGGCGGACCTGCGACCAGAAAATCTGTGATGGCTTCGTCATGGCCGGTGGCGTATCACAGATTATGCAGGGAGGGTTTACAGCAGCCACCTTCAACATGCCTTTTTTTCTGCAGATGGTAGGCACTGGACTGACAACCGCTATGGCCATGCATTTGGGGGTTGTCCTGACCCATGCCCAGTGGCCAGCCATTACGTGTATGGAGATTTACGAAGATGATCTGATTGAAGAGCCTCTTGTAATTCATAACGGGCTGGCCCCTGTCAGTGACATACCAGGCCTGGGTATAGAGTTGGATATGGCTGCGGTTGCCCGGTACAGGGCACGCGGAGATGAGGACAAATTACCGGCCCGTCTGGTGACGTACGCACGTCCGAATCGGCTCAAAGTGCACTTTGCCGACGACTCGCATAACTCCTCGGCGGTATGGGCCTATTTTCGGCAGGGCAACCAGCCGGTATATGAAAGGGGGGTGTCCATGACGATGCAGAATGTAAACGACGATCCTGAATTGCAGGCCCTGTACGCGGAAGCCAAGGCCTCCGGGCCAGTGGTCGTCAATGAAGGATGACAGCTACATGCAAGGAATTCACAACGAACACACAGTGATTGTAGGTGCCGCTGAGGGGATGGGTCCCGTGATAGCCCAACACTTTGTCCAGCAGGGGGCCATTCTGAGTCTTTTGGACCGCAAGTCCAGCGTGAAAGCAGTGGCACAGGAACTGGGGGCCACAGGTCATGTGGCGGATGTCACGGATTGGGATGCCCTACAGACGGTGGCTCGTGCTTGTGAGGAAACCCGTCCTGTTACCCATGTGCTTTATGTGGTGGGCATGGGTTCCGGCAAATCCGGTTTTCCCTTCTGGCGCCTGACACCGGATGACTGGCCCCGCGTTTATCAGGTGAATGTCCAGGGAGCTGTGCATGTAGTGCACGCTTTCGTGGAGCCGATGGTGGCCAGGGGTAAGGGAAGTTTCGTGTTGTTGTCATCGGTATCCGGCCAACACGGGGCCCGGAACGACCCCCCTTACAGTGCAGCCAAAGCGGCCCTAATCAATTTCGGACAGATAATGGCCCTCGATCTGGCTCCACACGGTCTGAGGGCCAACCTGATTGCCCCTGGCATTGTCGATACTCCCATGCAGTATCGTGTTTACGAGGCCAATACTGCGCGGTTAGATCCAGAAGAGAGACCGGATTACATGACTTGGATGTGTGAGAAGCTGGCTAGACTGGTTCCGCTGAACCGACCTCAAACGGCTGATGACATTGCGCAAGCTGCCCTGTATCTCTGCTCAGAAGCGGCCCGGAATGTAACGGGACAGGTATTGAATGTTGATGGTGGCTGGATCATGAAGGGTTGAGAGTACCCCCCAGCCCCTTATTGGATTAATGGTATGAAAGGCTCATCTCCCTGAAATCTGGCAGCAGTTCTCAGGTGTGACTGGATGCTTAATGTATGTTGAAGTGCACGGACTCGAATTAGACCTAGCCGGATCGGGAGACGAGAAAAATCCCATACGACCTGGCGGTTGAATTGACGTCCAAGTGCCAATTGCACTCAGGCGCCATGGCCTGTTCCGGCTTGGTGGAGCAATTTCGTAGTATCAGATCTGGCCCGGGATGGCGTGTGTTGGCTCTTCACAAGACCAAATTCTTGGGTGCCCACGAAGATCTCTTGGGCTCGAGGATCAGGAACTATTTCTCTTCGGTACAAATGGCCAAGAGATAGGCTTGGCCATTTGTACGGGAAAGCCGTGGACCTATAGTCCGGGAAAGCGACAGTTACCGGCTGTCAAGACAGAATGACCAACCTTCCTGGTTAAGCGTGGTCACTGCCCTTCAGGTCCATGGCAACATGGGCAAATCCGCCGATGCCAACAGTTCTGTTACCTCACTTCGTGATGGTAACAGACTTCCCGTACCTAGATGGGTCACGGTTGCGGCCCCCACGGCATTGGCGATCAGACCTGCGGTGTATTCATCTGCGTTAGCTAAGACTGCGGCAATAAAACCGGCTGCAAAGGCATCCCCCGCTCCGGCTGAGTCCCTGAATTCTACCTGGAAACCTGGACAGACAATCTCTTTTTCTGCGCTCGTGATTATACAGCCATCTGCTCCTGTCTTGATGACGACTAAATCGGGACCAGCAGAACGGAGTTGACGTGCACCCTCTACAGGATCGGAATAACCTGTCCATTCGCCGATTTCCTCGGCAGTGGCCAATATGACATGGACCAGTGGGAAAGACTCCTTAACTCTGTCTGGTTCCCGCAGGTAGGTAATCGGCCCCAAATCCATGAATACACGACACCCACTGTCTCGCGCAATCTGCATACATTGCAGATTGTTGGCTGGTCCAAATAGGGCATCGGGATTCATGGCGTAGCCGGTTGTGAACAAGGCTTCCGCTTTCTGAAGGATGGCATACCAACAATCTTGAAAAGGTATAGGCTCTGCACTGTCCATGGCACCGACAAATACATGGTTGCCCTGCTGGTCAACGAAGACGATGGCTATGGGGGTTGTCTGGTCGTCGACAACCACCATTCCTTCCAGACTGACATTCTCCCTGTCCAGTATGGATGTTACATGCCGACCAGCATAATCATTGCCTAGGGCGCCGACAACTACGGTCTTCAATCCCAGTCGGGCTGCCATTATCTGGGTATTGGAGGTTCCACCAGCCTCCATTCGTAGCCAGTCAAGACGCTGATGCTGCCCTGCCACGATGGGTAATTGGGGTATAGGGGCCACCAAATCGGCCACCAAATCACCCAGTGTGACCAGATGTACAGTCTCCTGCGGTGGACCCATGGAGATATTCCTTAGGCAAGGGATAAGCTCTACCTACTCCAACTCCCTGGGAAGTCGGGAAAAGCGACGGCGTCGAAAGGTCGTAATTAACAACGCGGCAACAAACGGGAGACTGGAAAGGCCAAGCGACCAGCTAGGCACAGAGGTACGAACAGTCCTGACACGCCGTTGGCTGCCTGCCACGGGTAAGCCGTCCTCGTCTTCCAGATGGATACGAAAAGAACTGGGCAACGTAGCCGCATCCAACCAAAAGCCATGAAAGGCTGGACGTCGTTCCCGCAGTCTTTCAATTTCAGTGGTTGTCTGATCATGAATTTCGTAACCCAGGGCTGCACCCGTAATCTGGCGAATGGCATAAGGACGCCTCTCGACGCGTCCCAAGACGGTCCGGCCAGCCGTAATGACCAGTGTGCCTTCTTCTATCTCCCATTGTTGGTGCCACCGGTACAGGTCTGGACGACCGGTAGTGGCCTGAGGTTCGCGTACACGGGTGAGATGCAGATCCGGAAACTCCAGTTGCGTGAATGGCCGCAGATAGACTTGGGTATTGTCACGCAGATAAATCACTTCACCAACATCGTCGCTCAATTCTGGAAAGGTGTACCTGTCATGGGGAATCACACTATACGCCACACCTTGCGCAACGGGTGCGAACACCTCCAACTGGCGGCGGCTGCTAGGAACTACCTGGCCCTGTGCGTTCCGAACTTGGAGGCTATAGCGGCCAGGGGGTAGGTTTACGGGAAATCCGTTATTGATTTCAGTGCTGGAAAAGACAAAGGGTGCGGGTTCAACGGGTGGTGCCGGTGGTTCCCCGGTCAGTTCGCCAGCTGCGATCTGCGCATCCAGATCCTGGCGATAATTGACCAAGTCCTGATAGTAGGCCGACACATCCTGTCGAAACTGATCGCGAACCTGTTCAAAATAGGCCCATTGCTGATGGGCGCGTTCGTCAAGATACAATTGAGCCTGGCTGCTATCTCTTCCATCGGGATATTGAATTACGTAATCCGCTGGTTCCAGCTTTTGTACGATCCGGCCCCGGCGCCGGATTTCCAAAATACCCTCCACCACATCATTCTGGGTGTCCCAATCTGCCACCAATTCGTTGGTAATGGGCCAATAATATACTTGGGTCATCCGGGGTGAGACGATGGAAATGGTGTCCGCCAGGATATAAAGCCGACCGTGATCCTGGGGGTAAAAAGTGCCCTCATAGGCATCCCCGATAGAGGCGTTGACTCCGTAGACCATTTCTGTCCGACGTTCTGGCTCCTGTGCCTGAACCGGTACTGACCCAATGAGGCAGGTTAGCAATACGAGAAATGCCAGGAACAGTCCCCGTACATGGGTCGCTTTCATGATCGAACTCCCAGACGGTGTAACCAACTCATACTGCCTATGGTGAAAAGCAAGGTGAAGGACAGCGTTACCCCCAGCGCTTCAAGGTATTGTCCCAAGTCCCCGCGGCGCACTGCTTCGGTACCCTTGATCAGGAGAGAAAATGGAGACAACCACGTGACAACCAAGTGGACCTGTTCCAGAATTTGCCGCATCAGGCGCAAGGGATGATAAAACCTGTTCGTAGCGGGGGCCAAAGCGAGCAGGTCAGGACTAAACTGCAGGGCTAGTAAACCCAGGATGATAGCCAGAAACCATCCCAGACTGGCCCGAACTCGGCGGCCAGTCACAGAAAGGAACGTGCCTACCGCAACTACATGCAAGGTGACCGGTAACGAAAGGCCGATAACAGCCCATATCAAGGGAGGCAAATTAAAGCCCGTGAGGGCGGCAAAGGGTACATAGCTAAGACCACAAACGAACAGTATGCCTATATAGGTGACGCCATAGGCAGCCAGTTTGCCGCCGATATATGCAATCGTATCTATGGGACCATAGAATAGAGTCTCCAAAGTGCCCTGTTCCCTTTCCCTTGCGATAGATGTCACTGAAGCGAGGGCCAGATAGAAAGCGTTTACCAAGAGGATGGAATAGATGGGAAAACTGAAGGCCCCCGAAAGTATTGCCAGTCCGCTGTCAACGACAGATTGGGTGTTGTTATTGAGGAAGAGATATCCTACCAAGCCTCCAGCGAAAGCGACGAACCAGGTGCTGGAGGAAAGTAAGAGCGTCTGGCAGTCGCGTTGAAAGATAAGACGCGTCGCATGGCGACGTTCTGGCCGGATCCGGTTGGCGGAAGTTCCCACGGTCTCGAGAGTAACTGATCCCATAACTCAGGCATCCAGCAAAAGAGTTACACTGCTGTCGGTAATAGTAACAAAGGCTTCTTCGAGGCTCATCTCATCGGTCTGCATGTCGATGATGATGCCGCCGCCCTGAAAAAGTAGCTGAGATATCGCGGCTTTTTTCTGTAGTAGGTCAGGACCTGCAACATGAATGGTCAGGCAGTTGCCTTCTGCCGTGACTTCGGACACGAATGATTGGGCTGCCAGTGTGGAGAGATGGGTAGCCGCTGCTTCCGCAAGTTCGATACGGATACAGGGATTGGGTTGCAATCGTCGCCGGATACTATCCAAGTCATCTTCAGCTACCAGATGGCCTTTGTTCATGATACCGATCCGATGGGCAAGTTGCTCCACCTCAGTCAGGACATGGGATGAAATAAATGCGGTCTTGCCGTGGCGGACCTCTTCAAGCAGTAGCTCCCGAATTTCAATAATTCCCCGCGGATCCAGGGCACTTACCGGCTCGTCAAGGATAAGAAGAACGGGATCGTGCAGCAGGGCCCGAACAAATCCGAGTTTCTGCTGCATGCCCCGGGAGAAATCCCTGGCTCTCGCATCCGCTGCGGGCAGCAGATTGACACGCTCCAGTAATTGGTTTATTCGGTATTCCAAGTCGTCCACCTGGTATAGACGTCCAAAAAAGCGTAGGTATTCCCGGGCCGTCATGTCATCATAAAAAACCTGACGCTCCCCCACGGCTCCCAATTGCCTTCGGCTGCCGAAATCCCGCTTATAGGCTGGGGTACCCAGAATTTGGGCCGTGCCTTGGGATGGTTGCTCCAGTCCCAGCAGCATCATGATGGTCGTGGTCTTTCCAGCTCCATTCGGTCCCAGAAAGCCGTAAATCTCATTCGGTTCTACCCGTAGCGAAACATCAATGACGGCATCAAAACCGTCGTAAGACTTGGACAGACCTTCTGTTCGAATTACGTCGTTCATCGCTGGAAATAAGTATCAGGGGTTCTGAGGCAAGCCAACAAAGGAGACATTTCGGGACTGAACTTTGACTCTTTGCGGTACGCTCGGAGATCGAAACTGGCTACATCCAATTCAGTCCTGAATCTTCAGGCATCGTCGGCAAATCCGCCAGACGCCATCTGCAGGTAAATTATCAGAAGATCCAATCCGGCACTTGTGCGCAGGTTATTCAGAATACTAGTATACTGGCATTGGGGAAAGAACCGGTTTCGCTGGTTCGTGGCATGGCTTCCTTCTCGCACTGCGGCGGGAGAGGGAAGTAGCCCTAATCCAGACCGAAAGGAAGCCAGCCAGTGGAAATACCTGAATCACACTGCGAGTCAGACAGGACTTGATAGACCATGTCTTCGAATTGTCCATTATTGGCGCATCTATTGCCGGAACATCCCGATATTCGATCACGTTTGAGTCAGGTGATTACCCCTGAGCGGACTTTCAATGTCTTCAAAACCATTGCTGATACCTACGCTCCTACCCTTACGGCTTGTCAGACTCGTGGGCCCGTACTAAGGAAGCTGTTTTCAGAATTCCTTCGTCAAGAGGACAACGTGGGGAAGGTTCGGTTCGAGTCCAATTATCTGGGGACCGGTGCGGTTGTCTTGGCCTTAGGGGATTCGGTACAGGCACCTGTATGGTCTGTAGCCCATCTGGATAATATCAGTTTTTTGACTGGAAACTATCAGAACGGGAGATATCCAGTTACTCCCTACTGTCAGTCTCGCCAGAATCCCGGCCAACGGCCGGCTGTAGCCCTGGCCCTGGATGCACCCAATACGCCAGCCCGAATTTGTGCCAAGGGGACTTTGGTCACCGCTCCCGGGCCCGCCAACAGTCTGGAGCCTTTTCATTTCTTCGAAACTCCTATGTCGGAATTGCCATTGGCTACACGTGTCTGCTATGCAACTGAAGCCACTTGGGACACTGATACGGGAATGGTGTACGGAGCTATCGATAACGCTGCCTGCTGTACGGCTCTGGTACTGGCAACCATGGTGGTTGGAGCCTTGGAACCCAATGTCCTTGTAATCTTTCCTGATGAGGAAGAAGGGGTCGTTGATGTTGGACCACAAACATTTTCCCGTGCTGCGACCAGACTGGTCCAACGCACATCCCCGCAGCATTTGCCGGACTTGGTCATTGTAAGTGATATTCAGGACCTGGAATTTGAACCTTCGGTAGACCCTCGTTCACCCCAAACTTTCGGCCACGGTGCTTCGATGGAAGCCTTTACCAGCCGTACCCGTGGTGCCGTGACTCCGCCCTACTTGCTGTCGGCCTTACGACAGATCGTGGGGATATTGTCGGAATGGGATATCCATGTACGTGAAATGGGTCGCTACCTGAATCGCAGTGACGATGTATCGATGTTGAAGGCAACACCTAACATTGCCCATATCGGTTGTCCTGGGGCCTTCACCCACTTTCAGGAAACACCCAGAGTCCATGTCGAGGACATGATGCATCTGGCCAAAACCCTTGCCGTCTTATGGCTTGTGGCCCAGAGTCCTGATTGGCGCGCTTCTTTTATATGAACCGGACTTGCATCAATATCAGTAGTCGGGGAGAATCCAGAACAATATGATAGTTGAGATAATCGCTATTGACAGCCAGGAATCACAGGAACTCCTGCATATCACGCCGCAGGTACAGGAGGTTGTTCGTCAACACGCCTTTGCCGACGGACTATGTTTGGTGTACTGTGCTCATACCACGGCCGGGATAACCCTCAATTCTCCCCTGGATCCAGCTACGGCGAAGGATCTGCGAGATGAATTGAGCCGCATCGTCCCCACACGCACAGACTTCCACCATCAATTCGATACCCCTACAGACGCCTCAGCTCATGTCAAGAGTTCCTTAGTGGGTCATTCCGTTACTGTCCCAGTGGTGGAGGGACGTCTGGCTCTGGGACATTCTCAAGGCATCCTTTTCTGTGAATTTGATGGACCCCGTCAAAGGCAAGTAACCGTTTGTTTGCTGGCCTCAACTGGGGAATAGCGGCTCATTATGCCTCCAACACCCATACCGTACGTATCCCTCTCCAGTGTCATCATCGATGACATTGTTCTCTGGAATGGTCAGACAATGATGAACACCCTGGGAGGATCGGGAACTCATGCCGTGATGGGCATGCGCATTTGGCACGGCGGCCCCTTTGGCCTCATAGCTTACATTGGAGATGACTTACCGGTGTCCATGCGACGCGACTTGGAAAGACTGGCTATCGATCCAAGTGGGGTGATCTCTCGGTCCGGGATTCCGACGCCTCGTGCCTGGCAGTTATACGAACAGGATGGATTCCGCAATGAAGTATTTCGTACTTCAAGGGACGAAATGCGTGACCAGAGGGTTCAAATCGAAGAATTTCCGCAAGCAATGCGGACAGCGAAAGGATATCATATTCAGTCAGCTCACAATATCCATGAGACCATCCGGTTGGTCAGAAAGCTGCGAGAGTATAACCCGGCCACTTGTATTGTCTATGAACCCGTAGATGCTTTCCTTCGTCTACCACAGGCAGATTGGAGTCCACTGCTTCGGCTTTGTGACGTATTTCTGCCCAATTGGGCTGAAGCTCATTGCCTGACCGGCCGTAAGTCATCGTTGGAAATGGCACAAATATTGCAGGAATGGGGAGCCCGTAACGTTGTCATTCGCATGGGCGATAAGGGGGTGAGGGTGTTGGCAGAGGATGCAGGGACTTGGTGTGTTCCGGCGATACCCGTGTCTGTGGTGGATGTTACTGGTGCTGGAAACTCCTTTTGTGGTGGTATGCTGACGGGTATGGGAGAAAGACTGGGTCTGCTAGCCGCCAGTCTCCGTGGTGTAGTAAGTGCCAGCTTCACGATTGAACAGTTCGGTGTGCCTACCAGTTTCGCGGAAGTGGACCATAAAGCGTTAAATCGTTACAATTGGGCCAGGGAAAACATGCAAATTGCATAGTGAGGGTGGTCGCCATTCTGTAACAAATCCTTTGCAAACATGGACGTGAAGCCGTAGACCGCTCTGTGTTCCTAGTGGTTAGTTCACCCTGAAACTTTGCAGCCAGTTTGCAGACTTCCATAGAATCGTATAAGCTTGGGATATCCGTTTACATTGAGACCGGCTTACGCCAACAAGTGGCTAATTGGATTTGCCTCGTGAAGACATCCCGCGAGACGAAGTCGTTATGGGCAATGCCCATTGTATAACGTGTTTGTTATTTCCAAATTGATGAGGAGAAATGTGAAATGAGAACAAGGAATGTATTGATTGCACTGTTGTTAGTCTGTGCAGCGTTGTTGGCCGCCTGCACCGTGGCCCCTGTGGCCGCCCCTGCAGCGGAGATGGAAGACGAAGGTCCGTCGGGTCCAGTTACCCTGCGTTTCCTGGCCGTCGCGAATGACGAACAGTTGAATGCCTGGCGAGAAATGCTGGCAGATTTCCAACAGTTGGAAGACGGCAAGTGGTCCTACGTCGAGCTGGAATTTGAAACTGTTCCCTTCCGTGAATTGTTCCCCAAAATTGAGTCATCGGTAGCGGTAGGGCTGCCGTGGGACCTGTTCCAGGCAGATGGTCCCGATATGAAACACTATGGTTTCAATCGGGTTATCAGGCCCGTGACCGATTATTTCTCGGAAGAGGAAATGGCCCAATGGTTCCCGCAGTCGATAGAAGAAGGTAGTTTCAGAGGCGAGTTCTTGGGGCCCCCCATGATGCAGTCCTGTTCCCTCCTTATGTACAACAAGGATTTCACTGATGCGGCAGGCGTTACGCCGCCCGCTGGCATTGATGATGCCTGGACCATGGCTGAAGCCATGGCGGCATGGGAAGATACCACCGTCGACGAGAATGGAGATGGTGTGCCTGAAGTCTGGGGTGTTCGCTGGGGGCAGGGCACGTGGACTGGTGACTATGAACATGGCATTTTCCGACGTTCCAACGGGGAACTTGGGAGTCCTACCTACAATGGCATGGGTGATGATGGGGTAACCTTCCGTGGTTACCTGGATACCGACGAGGCCATTGAAGCCATGCAGTTCTATCAGGACATCCACCAGAAGAACAAGGTGTCACCGGTCGAGGCCATTCCTGAAATCTTTGAGAGCCGACAGTCTGCTTTCATGGTTACGCCGGACAATCGGATTGGAACGTTGAATCGCATTCATGGGGAAGGCAACTTCAATTGGGGCGTTACGGGTATTCCCTATTTCAAGACGCCTGTTTGCCATACCGGCAGTTGGCACTATGGTATTTCTCCGAACACGCCGCATTTTGACGAGGCATTGGCCTTTGTCCGCTTTGCTGCCAGTGACGCGGGAGCCCGCATTTGGTACAAACATGTACGGCAACTTCCGGCTAACATCGGTTTGTTCAATGAACTGGAAGAATACAGTGAAGGCGGAAGCCAGCGTATTTGGTTTGATGCTATGAACAGTTTTGGTATTCCCCGTATTCAGACCCCGGGATACACCGAATACCAGCAGCTATTCGCAGAGGCCGCAGGCAATATTGTCTTTGGGGCTGATCCGAGAGAGCAGTTGACTGCAGCAGCCCGGCGCATCGAAGGTCTTGTGGCCAAGTACACAGGATGGAACAACTGAGCACAGATGGGTTAAGCAGAGCTGAATAGTTAGTGTGGCAAGGAGCCCGGCATGCCAGGTTGTTTTCACCAGCATGTTGGGCCCTTGCCGATGACGGCATGATCGTTTCTTCTACTCCCACAAGCGGGTGGGCTCGCCTATGGAACAGACGTAATCGCTATTATGTGATTGCGTTCCTTTTTGTGCTCCCTGCGCTGATTAATTTCGCTGTTTTCCGCTATCTCCCAATCCTGGCGGCCGTCAGGGCAAGTGTCTATCAATACAGCTTGTTGGGGGGATTCGGAGATTTTGTGGGTCTGGATCAGTATGTGGCCATCTTTGCTGATCCATTCTTCCGCAATTCACTTTGGGTGACGTTGAAGTTTACCTTCTATAAGGTTCCACTCCAGGTATTTTTTTCCTTGCTATTGGCACTCTTCCTGGCTCGGGAAAATCTGGCCACCTCCTTTGTACGGAGTGCAGTATTCACCCCGGTTGTTACGTCCGTAATCGTAGTGTCTGTCCTGTGGTCCATGATGTATCACTCCCAACTGGGGTTGATAAACAGCCTGCTATCGATTGTGGATATTCCGCCACAGGCCTTCCTTTCCAATGTGCGTCGGGCTTTGCCCGCTTTGACGGCCATGATGATATGGAAGGATGTGGGGTTCTCCATGATCATTCTCATGGCGGGACTCAAGGGAATACCTGTGGTTTATCGCGAGGCGGCCATCGTGGATGGCGCTCGGCCTTGGGAAGTGCTTTGGTACATTACCTTGCCTCTGCTGCGCCGCGTCATGATGTTTGTCATTGTGACTCAGACCATTTTCTCATTTCAGGTCTTTGTTCCTGTATATGCTATGACTAGGGGTGGACCGCTAGAGGCCACCAAAGCGGTTGTCTATTACATTTACCAATACGGCTTTCTTTTTCAGGACATGGGAACTGCCAGTGCCATGTCCATAGTCACGTTGTTTATTCTCCTTGTGGTCAGCGTGATCCAGATGCGGGTCTTCCGCTCTGATGTAGCCTATTGAGGGAGCGGGTTACTATGTCCCTTTTGGAAAACCTGGGTGGCAATTTGCGGACAGCCCGTCCAGACGCCCAGGCAGAGCTCCTGGCCGCTGGCAGAGGCCGACTGGTAAGGTGGTTTTCCCTGCTGCTGCTCACGGTTACCTATGTAATTCTGTTCTTGGGATTTACCGTCCCCTTCTTCTGGATGTTTTTTGGTAGCGTCAGAGAAGAGGCAGAAATTTTTGCCAATCTCTACCCCTTTAGCTGGAAGACAATACTGCCGATAGAATGGTCCCTTAAGAATTACCTGGATATCTTTGGTATTTCAGAGGATGGCCAGAAATACGGCTTGCGCTTTCAGCGTTTCCTGGGTAACAGTTTCCTGGTATCCGCGGCTGTGGTGGCCAGTTCTCTGTTCTTCAACACTTTGGCCGCCTACTTCTTTGCGCGTTTGCGGTTTCCCTTCAAGAATGTGCTCCTGATCTTCGTGGTTGCCACCATGCTGGTGCCATTCCAGGCCACGATTGTGCCTCTCTACATAGTGGTAGATGCCTTGGGTCTGGAGAATTCCCTGAATGGGCTGATTTTCCCTTGGTACGCCAGTCCATTTGTGATCTTTGCTCTTATGCAATTCATGCGAGACATTCCCACTGATCTGGATGAAGCAGCGGTCATGGATGGAGCCAATCTCTTTCACATTTTGTGGCGTATCATCGTGCCTCTTTCCATGCCCGGTATCATTACCATGGCGCTACTGGAATTCCAGTTCGTCTGGAATCTGTTCTATTGGCCCCTGATTGTAATCAGTTCCCCCAAGTTGCAAATGATCCAGGTGGCCATTGCCACGCAAACCACGCAGACCCAGATCTTTTGGGGACGTACATTCGCTGGCTCAGTTGTTGCCTCCCTGCCAGTTATCGTAATGTTCCTGTTCTTGCAACGCTACTATGTACAGGGCATCGCACTGACGGGTCTGAAGGGATAAGGGCTTGGCCAGCTCAGGCCGATCTTTTCACTCTCTGAGGCGCGGTTTTTTTTATGTCGGTGCAACCCCGCAAGTTCATCTACGATACGGACCCAGGCGTGGATGATTCGATGGCGTTCTTCCTGGCCATGTCGTCCCCAGAATTAGAGCTTGTGGGTGTAACTACCATATTTGGTAACGGCGGTACCCAGGTTACTACCGACAATGCGTTACGTTTAGTGGAAAGCATTGAGCGTTCCGACATTCCTGTAGTGCGGGGGGCTGAACAACCCTTACTTCATCCCTATCATGGTCACGGAGACATGGTTCATGGCGCGGATGGATTAGGGAATTCCTGGATGCCTTCGCCCCAGGGAAAGCCTACGGCGGGACGAGCCGCTTCGTTTATTGTAGATACCGTTCTGGCTGACCCCGGGGCGATTACGTTAGTAGCAGTGGGCCCCCTGACCAATGTGGCGCTGGCGGTCAGCCTGGAACCCCAGATTGTCTCGGCAGTACAGGAAGTGATCATTATGGGGGGAGCTGCGAATCGTGCGGGCAATGCTTCACCCGTCGCAGAAGCGAATATACACAATGATTCTGCGGCAGCGCACATCGTCTTTAATGCGGGATGGCCGGTAACGATGGTGGGACTGGACGTGACGACCGCGACGGTGATGTCTCCGGCCTTCCTTGAGGAATTGGGCCAAACCGGCAATGTCGCCACCGACTTCATTGCCAGAATTGTGCCTTTCTACCTTGAATTCCATCAGAGGCAGGGGGTAGACGGCATCTACGTGCATGACTCTTCAGCTATCGCCTACGCCCTTGACCCTTCAATCTTCCGGGCTGAGCCAGTCTATGTCGACGTATGTGTTAGCACGAGTCGTTTGAACGGCAAGACAACCCCTGATTGGCGGGGACAATGGAACGAGCCTCCCAACGTCCAGGTTTGCCTGGAGGTTGATGATGCCAGGCTGAGAGATCTCTACTGGGAGCGCGTGTGTTCCCTAGAGCTTTCCTGAACTGAGCTGGCAGTTCCTACCCTCCTTCATTCGTAATTAGCAGTAGATAGGGATAGTTATTTGTCCTATGGATCAACAAACTTTAGGTGATGGGATTCTGGGCTCTCTGGCAGCCGCAGGATTGGGAGACGCCTTGGGTGCTGGCACAGAACAATGGACCATTGAAGAAATCTTTGCCGCTCACAGTGGCCCCATTGAGGAACTGATTCAACCGCCGCCTGACACGTTTGCGGGGGCAGCGGGCAACACCCGGGGGCAGATAACCGATGATACCAGCCAGATGTACTATCTGGCGGAGGATATTATTGCCGCTGATGGGGACCTGGATGAGGAAGGATGGAGGTCCTGCCTGTTACGTTGGGCGGATCAGTCCCCGCATGTGGGCAATATGGGACCCTCCACGCGACCTATGGTGGAAGCGTTGCGCCAGGGTACAGACCCCAACCAGGTTGGTGTAATAGGAACTTCACAACGGCGCAATGCGAGTATGGGAGCGACCAACGGTGCTGCCATGCGTGTAGCTCCTACAGGTCTGATTCATCCCGGGGACCTGGAAGCGGCATGCCAGTCGGCTCTCGTCACTTGCATACCCACGCACAGCACCAATATAGCCATTGCTTCGGCCTGTGCGATCGCTGCTGGGTGTGCCGAAGCCCTGACCTACCATGCGGATCCTTTCTCGGTGGTGCGGGCGACAATTCAGGGTGCACAACGGGGAGAAGAATTGGCCAGGACACATCCATCGGCCCGGGTTGTACCGGGCCCCTCAATTGCCAGGAGAATCAAGCTTTCCGTGCAGTTGGCTTTGGCGGCTGAATCACTTGAGGAGGCTCTGTCAGACATCGAGGCCTTGATTGGCAACTCGGTCATGGCCTGTGAATCAGTACCAGCCGCGGTTGGCCTTTTTGCCTATGCCCAAGGAGACCCCTGGAAAACGGTGGTAGGAGGGGCCAGTATCGGCAACGATACCGATACTGTGGCCGCCATCGCAGGATCTTTGGCAGGCGCCCTCAGAGGTTTCCGTTCTATACCTCGAAGCAAGTATGAGGAATTCGCGGCTGCCAATCGGGCAGAGCACGATCTTGAGGAAATTGCCAGCGGTCTTGTGCAGATTGCCATGAGGAATACGCCATGAATAGAGTGATTATCGATTGTGATCCGGGGCATGACGATGCACTTGCCATTCTCTTGGCAGGCCAGCACCTGGAGATTCTGGGAATTACTACCGTCGCCGGCAACCAGACTCTGGCGAAAGTGACTGTCAATGCCTTGAAAATCGTGGAATTAATGAACCGGTCCGATATTCCCGTATACAGCGGGATGCATGTTCCGTTGCTCAGGGCCCCCCACCATGCCGGCCACATTCATGGTGAGACAGGGATGGATGGTCCCGACTTTCCCACCCCTCAGAAGGAGGTTGAGCCTCAGCATGCTGTGGAATTCATTATCGAGACCCTGAAGTCTGAATCAGATGTGTGGTTGGTGCCTATAGGACCCTTGACCAATATAGCCATGGCCTTCCGACAGTGTCCCGAGATCATGTCCCGGGTAGCCGGGATCAGTTTGATGGGAGGAAGTCTGACTACCGGCAACTCAACCGCTACAGCTGAATTCAACATATGGTTTGATGCAGAGGCAGCGCGTATCGTGTTCGATAGTGGAGTGCCGATCAAAATGTGCGGTTTAAACCTGACACAGCAGGCCAATGCCACAGACCGAGAGATAGAGCGCATCAGAGGGCTTGGCAATCAGGTAGGGGAGCAAGTCGCTGCATTGCTCACTTTTTATTTGGATGCAGGAGCCAGTCGGTCAGGCATCCGCAAAGCGGCACTTCACGATCCCTGTTCAGTAGCGGCCCTGATTCAGCCTGATCTGTTCCAATGGGAATCCATGCATGTCTCGGTGGAAACACAGGGGGAACTGACCTACGGCATGACCGTCTGTGATTACAGACATCTGCGGGGATTTGGCACACCGGTTCAGGATCGGGGTCCCCTACGGGGAGAAGAAGCCAATGTGGAAGTTGGCATGGAGATTGACGGATCCAGATTCCTGGACCTACTGATTGAAGCCCTAGGCAAGTATTGATACATGGGAACTCAACCTATTCAAGAGCATGGTCGCGCTTCTCGTTGCTGCCTGGCACAATCATTTGAATAGGGGAAGGGGTTTTCATCTTGTTGTTTTGCGCTGAAATGAGTTGCTTCGACTATGGATTGTGATTAGTCAGCTGTTTGATCCACTCCATGGGGCTACCGTCTAAATGCAGAGAGCAGCTTTGAACCTGACAGAAGCAAATTGCCAGTCCCAGACATGGTTGGGGGTAGCCATGGTAACGGAACTTAAGGACCGCTTTCATGGGTCGCTAATGACGGCATCTGCGGCAAGGTTGGGAACCCGTTTCTTTCTTCCAGGAGTCCTTTGATGAAAATTCCTGTTATCTTGGATGTTGATACCGGGGTGGACGATGCCCTGGCACTGTTACTTGCTGCCACCTCTCCGGACCTCCAGTTGCTGGGAGTGACGTGTGTAACGGGCAACGTCGCGGTAAATCTGGTCACCCGTAACACACTTCAGTTACTGCAGGTCGCCGAAAGGCAGGATGTACCCGTGGTTACAGGTTGCACCCAACCCTTGCTGGAGAAGGTTGTGAGTGCTGCGTACGTACACGGTGAAGATGGGCTAGGTGGCCTAAGTAAGTCATTGCCATCACCCGTGCGCCCCCCTGAAAGCCTTCACGCGGTTGAATACTTGGCCCAAATCCTGCAGGAAGCCACTGAGCCGATTACGGTGATTCCACTTGGGCCTCTGACCAATATCGCCTTATTGTTGCAAGAACATCCTCAAGTCAAGAACAACATTAAACGCATCGTTCTGATGGGCGGAGCTATAGGTAAGGGTAATGCCACAGCCACGGCTGAATTCAATATCCGCCAAGATCCAGAAGCAGCCGAGATCGTGTTAACCAGCAGCGTCGAGGTAGTAATGTACACTTGGGATGTCTTTACCCAGGTAGTTTTTGGTCCTTCTGAAATTCGGACCATGGCCGAGACCGGCAGCGCAACGGGGCAATTGGCTGGACGACTGATGAGATTCATGCAACAGAACCACGGCCGAGACCTCGTTTCGATTGGTGACGCCGGAGCCGTAGCCAGTGTCATTGCCCCTGCTGGACTGACTACGCAGCTGTTTCCCGTTAGAGTCGAACTGGAGGGGCGATGGACTCGCGGCATGACCGTTATTGACCAACGTCCACCATCCTGGATAGAGAAAGAGTCTGACTGGCAGCCTCATTTGGGTACGAAGGTGGCTGTAGGCACTGACGTAGATGTCCCCCGGTTTCGCCACATTTTCTGGGAGGCGGTAGTTGGAGGTGACCTGGGTGACAAACCCATTTGACCCGGAGTTCACGAGACCTGTGGACCGACTCTTGACCGAGAAGAATTATCACTAGGGCAATTCACGACATGGATTGTCTGGAACGCGACATCGATATTCTCGCTGTAGGCGGCATAGATGCTGACTTGGTCTTGAAAGTGCCGTCGATACCGGGCCATGATGAAAAGGCGAGTGCTGAGTTTGTGGGTTGGTTTTCAGGTGGTCCCGTCGGGAATATGGCCTGTGCGGCCAGCCAGCTCGGTCTCAGGGTATATGCCGTTTGTCAAGTAGGTAATGATGAAGGGGGCGCGAGAATCCTGGCGGATTACCAGAGCGCAGGAGTGGACATAACTCTTTGTGATGTGCGAGAGGGAGACGCGACTCCTTTCACTGTGATTCTGGTAGATCCTACTGGCGAAAAGGTGATACTTCATGTGGCCCATTTCAAACCCAAATATGACTTGGAGAGAATGGGCAAGGCTCTGAAGCGAACCAAGATCATGTTCATGTGGCCCAATAATGAGGACTTTCCGGTCCTGGCAACGCTAGCCCGGCAACTGGGTGCGAGAGTGATGACCGACATCGAACCAGGCCGAAAGGGGGATCATTCGAATTTGAAGGAAATCCTGCAGGTCACAGACATTGCGAGTTTCAACCATTTTGGAGTTAGAGACTGGACCGGAAAGGAACCAACAACCCAGTTAGCCCAGGAACTAACGTCTTGGGGGCCTTCCGTGGTGATCTTTACCTTGGGTGCCAAAGGCGCCATCGGTGCTACCCGTGAAATCGCTCTACGTCGGGACGGATATAGTGTGAACGTTGTGGACTCCACAGGAGCAGGCGATACGTTTCACGGCGCGTTCGCGGCCGTCCATCTCAGGGAAGGCGGTTTGGACAAGGCGTTGGATTTCGCCAATGCCGCAGGAGCATTGTCAGTGACCGCCATGGGACCTAGGGGATATCTGCCAGATTACACAGACGTAGAGCTGTTTCTAAAGAGTCAGAACTGATCGATAGGCCTCGCAGATTAATACCGCCGTCTCAAGTTTGCTGAATTTACTAGCCCGGCATGATGAAAGGACAGTTCCTCCCAAGACTTAACAGGAAAGCAAGCAAGCCCTACCTACCAAGTGGATGCAATTTCAAGCTGCCTGATTGAAGTTTCCAGAGACAAGAGAAGGATGAAGAGTATGCATGCAAATTCCATGATTGCCCAAGTCGAGAGTCTGCCGGATCTGATTCGCACGCAATTCGAACAATTGGACGAAAGGGCACGAACAATACTGGATCATGAAGAGTGGTTGTCGGTCAAACGTATCATTGCTACAGGTTGTGGCGACTCGCACATGGCGGCTGTGGCCACCCAATGGGCATTCGAAAGAATCGGAGGGGTTCCCACGGAAGCCGCTACGGCCATGCGGGCAGCCCGGTATGCCATTCCAGAAGCAAAGGACTCCATATGGCGGAATCCATTGGTGATTGGCATATCAGTTTCGGGATCCGTAAGCCGCACACGCGAAGCCGTGGCGGTAGCGCGTGAAAGAGGTTCCTTAACTATAGCGGTTACCGGCAATCCGGATGCACCGTTAGGTCAGACTGCTGAGCGCATTCTCAATTGCCAAATTCCCGAATTCGTCCATGCGCCGGGAGTTCGTTCGTACCGTATATCCTTGCTGGCTCTTTGGTTGATGGCCATTCGTCTAGGAGAAGTGCGAGGTCATATTACCAATGCCCAGGCGCAAACCTTACGGGATCAGCTTCGAAGTACCGCGGATGCAATTGAGGAGACGCTTGAACTGAGCCAGGCACCTGCCCAGCAACTCAGCGCTGAACTGGCGGAACATTCACACTTCACATTTGTTGGGGACGGTCCCAACTTCGCAACAGCCCTTTTTTCCGCAGCGAAAGTCCTGGAGGCCGCAGGGCGCGATGCTTGGGGGCAGGATACTGAGGAATGGGCTCATCTTCAGTATTTCAGCCGTATTGAACCCCAGGCACCCACGATTGTAATTACGGACGGGGGCCGAGGTACCTCAAGGATCAAGGAAATATTGCCACCCATGGCTAGAATCGGGCGCAAGATTACCTTGGTTTCTCCAGAAATTGAAGAGCTGATGTCATACGAAGGTACTCACCTGCCGGTAACTCAGGGAGTAAGTCCGCTGTTCAGCCCCATGGTTTACGCTGTACCCGGTGAGCTTTTTGCTGCGTGTCTGGCAGACGCAGTGGGTGAGGCATTTTTTGGGGCCTTCACAGGGGTCTACGATCCGGAACGAACCGGAGGCAACAATATCGTTACTAGTACGGTTGAGTCATTGGCCGATCTGGACCTTGATACCTAGAGTTCCGCCAGCTGACAGGATCCCTCTGGTAGGGGTATGGACATAAGCCCAGAGTACCTTGGTAGCCTGTGGGGAAGGTATCGCTTAGGCAAATAAGGGCACAGCCTGCTGACTAGCGACGTCTATCAGGCCGAAGGTGTCACTGGCTGAGACTTCAGGAATCACCGTGAGGGCGAGTCCTGTTGTGGCCAAGGCCTTGGCCCGGTGGGTAATTCCCAGTTCGACGGCAACATCGTTGAGTTTGTCCATTTCCCCTGCCAACGCGGGAACTGAGCGATTGGACATCAGACCCGCTATGGGCAGAGCTACACTAGCCAGAACTTCGCCGTCGGCTACGATCGCGATTCCGCCGTGGGACTTCTCCAGGTGCTGGACGGCAACCATCATGTCTTGGGTATTACGTCCGACCACGATGAGGTTATGGGAATCGTGAGCCACGGTTGAAGCGAGGGCACCGCGTTGGAGATTCAAACCGGTCAGAATCGATAAGCCCGGATTGTGCTCTTGGCCATGCCTTGGTATAACGGCCAGGTAGCAGGCATCCGCGGCGACGGTATCCAATGCGATTTTGCTTTGCTTGACATGAGCGGTTTTGGTCTGGAGTTCTGTCAGTCTGGAAGGCAGAAGGTGCATCACGTTGATCTGAATTAGCCCTTCGTCGATAGGTGCTGTAGGCGACAAATCTGCAGCCTCAAGGGGATTCAGGTGTACGGTGTTCCCTCCTGGGGAAGGCAGAGTGGCCAAAGGGATATCAACCGTAAGTTGCTGGTTGCTGACAACCTGCTTCCCCCCTGCAAATACATTCTGTACCCGTACCTCTTCCAAGGAATCCAGGAGCACCATATCAGCCCGATATCCGGGTGCAATGGCGCCTCTATCCCGCAATCCATAGTGCTGTGCTCCGATCCAGGTGGCCCAACGAATTGCCCGTACCGGTGCCACTCCATGTGCAATCATTTCGCGAATCACTCGATCCATATGACCGTTGGCCATCAGGTCAGCTGGCTCTACGTCGTCAGTACACAATCCGATATCTACATGCGGAGCCTGAAGCAAAGTAGGCAGGATAATGGGTACGTGGTTACCATGACTGCTAACTTTCAATAATGGCAATAGACCGAGACGGAGTTTCTCCAATCCTTCATTGCCATCGCGCAGTTCATGATCGTTGTGTACCCCTGCTGCCATGTAAGCATTGAGATCCCGGCCCCTCAGGAGAGGAGAGTGTCCTTGAATGATGGTGCCTTCATCATGCCCCGCCTGAATGATATCCAACATGCGGGGATCGCCATTGACCACTCCCTGGTAATCCATAACCTCAGCCACGCCTAACACCCGGGGCCAACGGAGCATTTCAGAAACATCAGCTGCCGAGAAGGAAGCTCCAGCCGTCTCCGCACCCTCAACCGCCGGAACACAGGAAGGAATACAGATGAACACACTTAGCGGAATATCGGCACTGCTGTCGATCATGTATCGAACACCTTCTTTGCCCAATACATTGCCAATCTCATGAGGATCAATGATGGATGTCGTTGTTCCGCGGGGTAAGACTCCTCCTGCGTAGGCGGGCGGAGTCACCATGGTACTTTCAATATGCAAGTGTGTATCCACGAAGCCAGGCGCCAACCATCTGCCTGAACAGTCAAGTGAGCGGCGGGACTGCAGGTTCTGGCTTCCAGCAGGGCTGACCAGAGCAATGCGGTCCTCGAAAACACCGACGTCGGCCGGATAAATCTCGCAGGTAAAGACGTTGATCAGGTTTACATTGCGGAGGGTCAAATCCAGGATGCGGTCCCCTCGCGATGCTGCTATGAGCTGGGTCCGACTAGACACGATGGTGCGAATTCCTCTAAACATTGGGCAAACAGTGCCAGATCAATGTACACTGACAATGGACTTCATTGAAAATGTCTCACAGTAGATCCAGGTTTTTTGTACCCCTGAGCACAGACGCTGTGTCCGCTAAGGTTTGGTGATGTCTGTCTCTCCCTGATTGTTTTCGTCTCTATCGTTAAGGATTCAGAAAAATGCGTGAACTCACCCAATTGGGTCAAGAAAAACAGATACTTGGTCTCATTCACCTGCTTCCTTCTCCAGGTTCACCTCGTTATGAGACAGGCAACGAAGAGCGCGCATTGGAGAAAGCGTTGCAGGATGCCTGGGCCTTGCAGCGCGGTGGAGCCAATGGCGGCCTCATCCAAACCAGCGACGGTGTTTATCCCATTGGTGACAGTGTTGATCCCGCACGTCTGGCAACCGTCGCTATGATAGTCCACAAAGTTAGTGAGGAGTTACCGGAAACTTTCCAGATAGGCGTACAAATCATGTGGAACGCCTTGAAAGCGTCTTTAGGGGTTGCTTATGCCTGCGGTGGTTCGTTCACCCGCAACACGGCCTTTGTAGGTTCAACCTCAAGCGTGTATGGCGTGGCTGAGGCCGACCCAGTTGGTTTCCAACAGTATGTACGCCTATTGGGTGCCCAAAAGATTCGGTTGATTGCCGAAATCCACAGCATGCATTACCGGTCACGGGAAGGTTACAGCTTGACCCAACTGGCAGAATACGCTATGCGATGTGGTGCACATGCCGTGGAGATCGCTGAACCGGATACAAGACTTTGCCGCGAGATGATTGCCGAAATCAAGGGGACCGTCCCGTCCCTTCCCGTTCTCTTGGGTGGACACACAAATCACGCCAATGTATCGGAAATGCTGGCAGATGCGGACGGCGCTTTTGTGGGGACCTGCTTTCAGCCAGACGGCTGGGGTACAAATATCAGTGAAGACAGAGTCAAGTCCTATGTTGACACGGCAAGAGCCCTGGAGTAGGTTGTGCCCACACTATTGGTTTACGGGAAGGTTATTCTCGATTCGTTACGGCTGCCTTCGGGCAAGATTGCTCCTGATTTATTGGGTGGGGGAGGACCTCAGGGGGCATGGGGAGCGCGTCTTTACGAACCATCGGTAGGGTTTTTTACTCGTACCGGTACCGATTTAGGGGAACAGCATGTCCGGCAGTTGCGGTCTTTGGATGTTGACTTGGCTGGTTGGCGCCAATACTCGCATCTGACAACACCTCGACTGAATATGTCGTATGACGAAGAACAGAACATGCTCAACGAAGCAGGGGACCCGGTTCAGGTTGTGCGGTGGGAAGGGAATTGGCGGCAGCTCTTATCCCAGGCTATTGACTGGCCAACGGCCTACCGCAATGCCCGTGGAATCCACATGATCACCGAGATTCCAGACGAGAATATGGTGGAAGAAGCCTTGGCCCTGCGGGACAGGAATCGGGCGATGGTGTCTCTGGAACCCCTCATTGATAAGAATGAGTGGTCCAATCTGGATACCATGATGGACTTGGTGTCACGAGTAGACGTGGTGTGTCCAGACAGCAATGCGGCCTGTTATGCGGCGGGCACTGATGATCCTTTACAAGCGGCCCAATATTGGCATGATCTGGGACCCGACTATGTGGCCATTCGAGCCGGGGTTAAGGGATCGTATCTTGCGGGTAAAGGGCTACCAGGAGTATTCCATTTGCCCGCTATGCAGGTAAGGGTTGAAGATCCTACGGGCGCGGGAAATGCCTATGCGGCTGGGTTGGCGGCATCTCTCTTGGCAGGTCATGATTTAGCCATGTCTGCCTGCTTAGCGACAGCCGCCGCGGCCCTCATGCTGGAAGTAGTGGGTATGCCAACCACTTCGGCCGTGGCTGGACTTAGGGCCAGGTCTCTGGCGCTACGACATTATCAAATGTTTGTTGCGTCGTTGATTTGACTTACGGCAACAGATGGGTCAAAGAGGTTCGACAGATTTCAAGTAACAAGCTACTTAAGTGCTGTGAAGACTCAAATTTATGCCCACAAGAATGTAGAAGAAGCCGTAGCCAGTGCCCAAGTTGGCGTGAATTTCATCGGTGTAACCGCTGGCCAAAACGGCAGACTGCCTTGGGAACTGGATTTCGCACTTTGCAAAGCGATCTTTGCGGCGGTGCGGGCGGTGTCGGAAGCCTGTGTAGTGGCCCTCACTATCGCGTGGACCGAAGAAGAAATCGTGGAAACAGTATTCCAGACCCAACCGGATATCATTCATCTCTCTGGTGATTATGATAGGTATTCGCCTGATATGGTACGAAGTCTGCGGAGTCACGTTACGCCGACGAAAGTAATGATGGCAGTTCCCGTAGGCAACTTTGACTCAGTGGAAAAGGCAAAACGATTCGCTAGTGCGGCAGATTTTCTGATACTGGACACCGATAGATCCCAGGTTCCTGGAGTGGGTGCAACGGGGGAAGTTCATGACTGGGAGGTAAGTGCTGAGATAGTTAGGCAAGTCAACATTCCGGTGATCTTGGCGGGCGGATTGAGTCCGCTGAATGTCCAGCAGGCCATCCGGAGTGTTCGTCCCTGGGCGGTTGACAGTTATTCACATACTAACGCTGATGATTCTCGCTACAAGGACATCGACAAGGTGCGGGCCTTTGTACAGGCAGCCCAGAACGCGGACTGACAAGCTTCATGTTGCAACGATGAAGATACAGATTTACGAGCACGTTCACGTCGATGACGTTCGAGCTAGTGTGAAACGCGGTGTGGATTTCATCGGAGTCAAACCGGGAGAAAGGGGCCGGAGCATCGGGGAAGTGGATTTCGCGCTTTGCCGGGAACTTTACGCAGCAGTTCCACCAGATTCTGGGATCTTGCGAAACGCTTTGACGACAGCCACCGATACGGCAGAAATAGTAAGTATTGTAGAGGCAGTAAAGCCCGAGCTCTTGCACCTGTCTGGCAATATATTCCTGACATCCCCAGAACAGGTCGCCGAGATTAGGCGACTCATCGCTCCGGTGAAGGTTATGGCCGCCATTCCAGTGATGGATCATTCCACCATCCACTTGGCGCGTTCCTATCAAGGAGCTGCTGACTTCCTGCTACTGGACACTCCAGCCCCGGATGGTGACATTGGAGCGACGGGGCAAACCCACGACTTAGCGGTGAGCGCAGAAATCGTTCGCAGAGTCAATCTGCCAATTCTCCTAGCTGGTGGATTACACAAGGACAATGTTGCCCAGGCCATTCAACAGGTAAAACCGTGGGGTGTGGATTCGTACACTCATACCAATAGACTCAACTCGCGTCGTAAGGACTGGGAACAGGTAGCTCTCTTTGTTGAGGCAGCACGAGGTACAAAGTGACGGCTGGGACAGGTCGGGGTCGTGCTTTTCTCGTTGGTGACCTTTGTGTAGATTTGGTTCTTCAGATTCCAGAAGAGAGGGGCAACGCCAGACAGCAGCCCGAACCAGAAGTTCATGGTGGAGGAACGGTAGCCAATACAGCCGTGGCCCTGGCCCGACTGGGCATTGACACCTATTTTGTCGGAGTGGCTGGGGATGACCTTTACGGCCGGGATGCGGTCGAAGAACTGGTACAGGAAGGCATTGATGTATCCAGGGTGGAATACTCCTCGCGCTGGCCCACCATGATGGTGATAGCCCTGATTGACCAGACTGGCCAGCGTACCGTGTTTGGCTGGCCCCGACGCGACCAGGCCTTTGCTGAACTACACGAAGGGCAGGTGCAAGATCTGGATCTGCGTCCTTCAGATTGGGTACACACATCCGGTGTCTGCATGGTCCAGGAGTCAGGGTGTCGTGCGACCCTGGCGGCATTGGATCTCACCCGGGCACGCAGGGCCCGTTCCTCCCTGGATCTCAATCTGCGCTTGGGTCTGGAAGGCAATCATATGCCGCCAGCCTACATTGAAGTGATTTGGCAGGCAATCCAACGGGCGGACTATGTTTTGGGATCGGCAGATGAGGAGCTCTTCCATCTGATTCCTGGCAAACCGAATGTTAAGTCTGCTACAGCCGAATTGGCCCAGTGCGGGCAGTGTGTAGCCATTATGCGGGAGGGGGCTGCCGGCACCCATGTATCCCGATGGGGAGAACCGCCCTTAACCATTCCACCCTTTGCTGTAGAGGTGGTCGATACCTTGGGAGCCGGTGACGCTTTCAATGCTGGTTTCATTCAGGCGGGGCTGGACGGAGACACATTGACACAACAGGTGTTACGGGGACATGCGGTGGCCGGATTGCAAATTGGCGGCACAGGAGCCCGGAGTTCTCCAAGGCTTGCGACCGTAGAACAGTTCCTGGCCCGTCAGCGCCATTGATGGCGCCCAGTTCGGCGTCAGAAATCTGTCTGTATCAGGTGCCAGGCGGCTCCAACCGTGAGGTGGAAGCGGGTTGTCGTGGCTCAGGCCTGTGGGAGACCTGTTGGGCCGTGGCTTGTTCCAGTTCTGTCAATAGGCGTAGCGCGTCGGCTCCGGACTGGCCACAGGCATCTGGGGCTGGCATGAATTCCCGACACACCGCAGGGCGTTCAGGGGAATCGTAAATCAGGCAGAGATTGTCGTTAGAAAGATGGATGCAGCGAACGCCTGCAGGTTTGGGGCCCATGCCAGGAATAGGCGTGCTGATACTGATAGCAATGCAACAGGCTGCACAGCCCGGGTGACAATTCATCAGCTCCAGCCGGAAAATGTCTGATCGCCAGCCAGGTTCCCCCTACTCGTCCAGGACGTCGTACACCCGCGTGATCCATCCTGAAGTGGCATCGCAGTACAGAAAATGGGAGCCTTCACGGGTGAGACCGTGGGGTTCAGGCATGTCAGATGGCAGTTGCACGATTTGTCTGACATCCCCGGTTTCAGTATCCATTTCCACAATTTGCCGCTGACTGGTGTAAACCAGCCACAAGGAATCGGCGGTGCGAACCAGCCCATGCGAACGGTCGTGGAGCAGGGGAAGCGTGGCTACAACTGACCAATCCGCCATACTGACCTTGCTCAGGGTCTGGTATTTAAGTGTACTGAGCCAGATGTAACCTTCCTCCACTGCATCCACTTCGATACCATGGGTGCCACCACCCCCGGGAATAGGACGCCGTGACAGGGTTTGCCCAGTGGTAGCATCCATTTCCAGGACTTCTCCCATGTGCTTTTCCGCATCAGTGCTGCGCGCAGGACGCCACAAGGCGGCGGCTCCATTGGCGGCCAGCCACAGGGAACCGTTGGCATAACACATCCCACTGGTATTGGAAGATTCGCTGGGCAAATCACGCAGGAACTGGGTGACCCCGTAGTCATTGGTTTCCCCCATGCTCACCAGGGCCAGACGATCCGTGATCTGGTCAGCAATCCATAGGCCCTCAGGCGCCAGGGCAATACCATTGGGCACGGCATAAGGTGAGCGAAACAGCTTCTCAATCCGATAGGTGTTATGGGACATGGATTGTCTCCCCTCGTATGACATTAGATATCAGGGACGGCGACATTCAGCGCGTGGGCGGTGTCCACCAGTCGTTGCCAAGTGGCATCTTCAATGGGGATACCAGTGCCCTTGCGTTCCTGTGATCTGAGTTGTTCCAGTTCACCGGGTAGGTAAATGGCGTCGACTCCGGGCATGGTACGGGATGACTTGACCCAGTCGATCAGGTACTGTACTTCCTGCAGGTATTCCTCCATGTCTACGAAATGCTCAATGTGGAGAGCAAGACAAAGGAAGCCACTGGCACCACGAGTGGGTTGTTCGCGGCTGCAACCCGCGCGGGACAAAGTGCCTGCCATCACATCAATCATCATACCCAGGCCATAGCCCTTGTGTCCCAGGGTACCGCCCAAAGGCAACATGGCGGCATGGGGCGTACGCAAGGCAGCGGGATCCGTGACGGTCTGCCCGGCACCGTCCACCAACCAGCCTGCGGGGGCGGACTGATTCCGGGCCGATAATACCTCAAGTTTGCCCCCGGCCACCATGCTGGTAGTAATGTCCAGCATCATGGGTGTGCCCGACGCGGTCGGAACACTGATGGCGATGGGATTGGGCGGCAATCGCCGATCCGTGCCGCCGAAGGGCGCAGTGAACCTGGCACCGCCGTTCAGCATGATGACGCCAATGCAGTTTTGTTCGGCTGCAACTGGTGGGAATGCACCTAGGCGGCCAATGTGGCTGGCAGACCGAACCGTTACGGCACCCAGACCGTATTCCTTGCACTTCCCTACAGCCAGTGACATGGCCTCATAGGCCATGAGAATACCGATGCTGCGATTGGCATCAATGACCGCCACGGCTGGTGAGTCTTTTTCGATAATGTGCTGGCCCAGAGGCTGGATCTGCCCCGCTTGCAAAGCCTTGGCGTAGCCGGGAACGCGCAGGACTCCGTGTGAGTCATGACCCGTGAGATTGGCTTCCACCAGATGCGCGGTTGTATCCAGGGCTTGATCTTCAGGCAGTCCGGCACGATGAAGAATGTCGGCTATGAACGGGCTAAGTACGGCGGGGTCCAGGGAAGGCATGAAGCAGGCATCCTGTGTAGGATAGGGCTCTTATTGTGGGAATGTCGCCGCACGGTGACATTCCATTAGGTAGGTGTGTAACCCAAAGGACATATCTTGAAGTATACGTCAATTACATTGTTTTGGCCCTGTCGATATGGCACTCTTTCCAAGATTGTAAAATCTGAGATCTGAAGTAAAAGCTGGCTGGTCAATGCCGGAATTTAGCCTGCAAGAAATAGAATATGTTTTTTCTTAGGGTTGGATTTCCGATTTCACAGAATCTGCAAGGGTGCCGTCGATATGATCCCTCCTGCCCCAGGAGCTTGATCATAATGATGAACACAGCGGATGGGACGGTCATCTCGCTGTCTGGTCTAGATTAACCGGTCCATCGGCCCGTAGCCGGAAATGCGTGTCCCCAGGATGGTCGCACAAGGCAGGCCCATCACCATAAGACAGTGGCAATTGCACCTATTGTCTCTGCCATTGATGGACCAGGGTGAGGAGGCGGTTGTATTTGGCCAGTCGTTCGGATTGGGTAATGGAGCCCACCTTGATATTGTGGGCCTGCCATCCTACCGCCAGATCCGCCAGCCAGGTGTCTTCTGTTTCCCCGCTCCGGGCGGAAACCACGAGGTGCCAGTCTTGTTGTCTTGCCAACTGCAGGGCTTCCCTGGCTTCCGACAGCGTACCAATCTGGTTGACCTTGAGAAGCAAGGCGTTGGCGGCTTCCAGTTCCTGTGCCTGCCGAATGCGAGAGGGGTTCGTACACAGCAGATCATCGCCCAGCACAATTGTCCGGCCGTTCAAGTGCCGATACAATCCTTTCCATCCTTCCCAGTCGTCTTCGGCCAGGCCGTCTTCAATGCTGTAAATAGGGTAATCCGAACACCATTGGGTATAGATGTCAATCAATTCGCTGGAGGTCAACACCTGATCGTCGAACCGGTAGCCTTTCGGTTCAAGAAACTGGCTGGCGGCAACATCAATTGCGATCTGAAAGTCCTGACCTGCCGCAAAACCAGCCATTTCGGCGCAGGTCATGGCATCCTCAAGCATGGTGTGGGCCGAAGGGAACGGAGGGGCCAAGCCGCCTTCGTCGGCGGTCAGATTACGCATCCCGTACTTGCCTTGCACGAAATCCACGGCGGTCAGGTAAATTTCTGCCATTACCACCATCTGATCCGGCAGGGAGCCGCAGGGTAATGGTACGATCAGGACATCCTGGATGGCCACCTGCCCGCCAGCGTGTCTGCCGCCACTGAACAGGTTGATGGTAGGCACGGGCATAGCGAACGTTGTCGGTACTGAGCCAGAGCGGAGGGAAGCAAAGTAGGCAAACAGTTCTATCTGGCGCTCACTTGCCACCGCCTTGGCAAAGGCAATTGAAACCGCTAGCAAGGCGTTGGCGCCCAGGCGCATCTTGTTTCCGGTGCCGTCCAACCGTACCAGATGATCATCCAGGGTCTGTTGGGTATCCAGTTCCATACCTCTCAGGCTGTTCAGGATTTCGCCATGAATGTGCTCGACAGCCTTCAGGCAGCCCAGACCCCGATATCGCTTGGGGTCGCCATCGCGCAATTCCCACGCTTCATGGCGGCCTGTAGAGGCCCCGGAAGGGACTGAAGCCGTGCCTGAGGCACCTGACTCCAGGCGAACAGTGCACTGGATAGTGGGGTGTCCGCGACTGTCCAGGATTTCCTGGGCCCGTAGGTCTTGAATCTTGGACATCGTCAGGTATGTTTGACAGGAACCCTGTCATTGTCAAGATGAGATAGAAAAGAGGTGATGAGTTGTGGCACGGACGGGGGAAGGTTGGCCAGTAGGGCTAGGACGGTGCGAATCTGCACAGCCTTCTGTTTCGCGTTCAAGTACTCAAGTGGAGAACGACCAGCGGCCCGGGCCAACAGACAGGCCAGGGTGTGACGGATACACCGCAACTCCATGTTGGACCTGAAATCGCAATACCCGGAGGCTGTTCGGTAGGTCTGCCAGAATTGCATGGCGGCCTGCTGGAAACGAGGCCGCAGTGGGGCCAGGAAGTGTCCTTTGCTCAAGGCATGGGTCAGGGCAAAACCTACATCGAACGCCGGATCACCGACATGACATACTTCGTAATCCAGCAAGAAGAGGCGATTGTCGGCAATCAGGACATTCTTGGGACTGTAATCGCCGTGGACAAGGGCCAGCCTGTGGGAAAGTGTTTCCTCCACCAGGGCGTTCAGAAAGGACTGGGCTTCACCGATCTGTGTCCCCGTGTATTCATAGTAGGGTTCCAGGCGCAGGGTCTGGAAAAACGTGCGATCGTGCAACTCCTGTGGAACGGTCTGCCGATCCTGGGTCGTAGCCATATGAAAGCGGGCCAGCATACGCCCAAATTCCTGCCAGTGTATCCCCAATACGTGACCTTGTAGCATCCGGTCTTTCCAGTTGACATAAGGGCCTGGAATTTCGGTCATGACGATGACATGGCAGGTACGATCCTGAAAAATAGCCTTGGGCACCTGGCTGGGCAGCAGTTGATCGGAGAGACAGAGGGCCGCAAACTCCCTGTGGATACGCAACGGACTGCTGAACCAGTCGACGGCAACTCGCAATTGGGGCAAGGCTTGCTTGACCACAAGATGAGGCGGATTCAGACGCTCAATACGGACGGTCTTGTTGGAAACGCCTCCGGTCAGTCGGTTGCATACCACTGGTTCATCCTTGCCCAGTATCCCTTGCGACCGGAGGTACGGCAGCAACTGATCGAACGCTTCGATGTTGGGAATCGGTGTTGCTGGATCCACGATGCCCCCCGATCCGAAACCAGGGGAAAGCTTCATCAGCCCGTGGCCGATACCGGTACCGTGGCCGGTTCGGTCTCCTCAGGTTCAGGCGGTTTCACCAGGAATTCCTCCCGCGTCCGTTCGATCAGCCGATCTACGGTAAAACGGTTAGCTTCCACAAACCAGGGGGACTCGGAAGTCTTCAAGACCACCCGATTGGCTGTCTCCGTATCCGCCCCAATCAGAATGGTGACCTGTGACGACACATCATCGTCCAGGATTTCCAGCAAAATACTGGCCTGGGGCAACAGGAGGCCGTATTCGGGTTTATCCACATTGCCCAAGGGTCTGGTGAGACTCATGGTGGAAATCGTGGTCACGAGGGAAATCAGGTTATTGGGGTTGAACTCTTCCCCTGTAGACAACCCTGACATTTGCCACTCATCATTGTCATCACGTACAAATTCGAAGGTTCCGTTTCCGTTCGTCAGCGTGAACTTGCGTACCTTCTGCTGATTGACGGAATAGTACACCGTGTCTACCCAGCGGGTGATTTGGGTGGATACTTCCCGATGTTTCAAGTCGGTCGAAATAAAGACATTGTCATCTCCGTCCACACGCACATGGGTGGCCCTGGGCAGCGGCGAGGTACCGACATACAGGATGACCTCACTCCCGTCTTCCAGTTTGGCTGTTACTCTGCGTTCGAAGTTGTCTGGATCGACACGAAGCCGGCTATGACTAGCCTCTGTTTGGGTCACGGGCCTGGCATTGTCCAGTTCGACCATGTCTGCCACCAACTGATCTGCCAGGATTTCCAGGGCCGGATAGCCGTCGGCTTCCGGTATAACCCACTCCGCTTCCCCAATATGCTCCAGATGGATCACCGTTTCTTGCATGTCTTCAATAAAGAGTTCAGTGACTTCGACTTCCTGCATCGCCGGGATCAACCGTTCCGGGACGAAATTGGCATTACCTCGCGGCAGGAAGACCGCGACCGTGATAATGATCTGCAGTAGCAGCAAGGCTCCCAGCAGGGAAAAGAGCCTGAGTTGGGATCGGGCGGGAAACAGGGTACCAATCAAGGACATGAGGATCGTTCCGTTAGACACTCAGTTTTGGGCGTAGGACCTGTCAAAGGATCATCTCCCTCTCTTCGTCCAGGGGAGTCTGGTGCGACGAACGCCAGCGCCACACACCGGCCACGATGACCAGAGCCAGCAGGGCCAGCACATAGTTGAGGATTTCCAGGGAAACCTGCTCTTGCCGCTCCAAGGGTTTCAATACCCGTATGGTATTACCCCGTGCCCGGATGGACAGGAGTTCCACATCTTCCAGGGACCAGTCCACGAGGTTCTGCAAGAAAAGCAGATTGCTGTCGATCTGATCCTGTACCAGCAGTCCCATCAAATCCAGGATCATGTCATCCAGGAATTCCGCGCTCCCTACTACAACCAGTCGGGTGTCGTCAGGCGAAGTTTCAATGACGTTAAATTCACTCTGGGCTTCGGTGGCGGTTTCGTCGCCATTTTCGGAAACCGTCCAGGGATTGGGTTTGTCCACAAAATAGCTGGTGAATTGTCCCTGAACTGTGACGGCCAAAGGATGAGAGCCCCGTTCGGTTTCGGGCGGAACGGGAAAACCGAATTCAGCATACTGTTCAAAATCTGGCTGGATGTTGATGTCCTCGGCCAGCCAGGAATCAGCACTGGAATACATCAAGGTTTGGGCAACTCGATCCGTGTTGGTTTCCTCCACCAGAGTGACAGGCGATACGTAGTTAAGGGTTACTGCTGTCAGGTTGGCCAACGCCGGATTGCCCTCGGCCATGGCATCGGAACGGATATCTACGAAGAACGGATAGTCCAGTGCCCGGTACTCGTTGATGGTCATGTTATCAATGGTGCGTGGTACGGATACGGGAAACGGGGAATTCTGGAGATCCAAAACCAGCTCCTGTCCCACTTGAATACCATAGTGCTCCAGCATTTCTGCCATGCCCGAGAAGATGGGTTGCAGCGAAGTAAGCCCGGAAAGCATGTCTGGAGCGAGAGAAAAATTGGAAGCTGCCACGATCAGGGAACCGCCCCGCATCAGGTACTGGTCGATAGAAAACTGGGCCCGATCCGATAGCATTTGGGGGGCCACCAGTACCAGGACATCAATCTGATCCCCGACCAGTCCCGCCTCCAGGTCCACATATTCCACGGTGTATTCGTCCACTAAGGCTTGTGTTACCTGATTCCAGGACGAAAGAGGGTCCATTTGCTGCCCCAAGAAGTTTTGGGTGGGAATGGATGGTGGAATCCATATCCCTACGGTACGCAGGAATCCGGGTGTATTCCTTTGAATCGTTTCATCAATTACCGCCCGTATGGAAGTACGGCTGATTTCGCCCTGTGGGAAAAGGAGATGCAATTGATCATTGAGTTCCAGGATCAAGTGAAAATAGTACTCGGACGGAGCCCCAATAGAAGCCGGATAGGGTTGCAATCCGTACGCGCCAATGAGGGTCTCCCGTGGAAACTTGCTGTCGGCCGCGTCGGGATCCACCAGTTCGAAAAGGAATTGGCCCTCTGAGCTGTCGGCCAATTCAGCCCCGGTTGCCTGGACCGTGGCCATGTCCTCCAGGGCGCTTTCACCCAACAGATCGGGGGTCACAACAAACGATAACCTGACGGGTTCGTCCAGCGTCTCCAGGACTGCTTCGACACTTTGGAAGCCATAAACTACCTGTTTGATGGCTCGGGTCAGACTGTATTCCAGGGTGCCCAGGGTAACGGTCGTGCTGCCATCCCGTTCATTGTTCACCTCTACCAAGTCGGCCACGCTGAGTACCACATGCTGATCGGCATGGCGTAATAGAACGTGGAAATAGGAGTTGCGCACAGACGTTTCGTAACGCTCGGCGACCTGGAACGGAATGGGCTGGATACCATAAGTCTGTGTCGCATCCACCTCCAGATCCGGATCGGTGGTGGGGTCCAGGATTTGCAGTTCCACCATGGGGCCTCCGGCGATGTCATATTCGGTCAGCATGTCGGACAGACTGGGAACGACAGGGGCCAGCAGCGGATGGGTCTTCTCGCTGAAGAAACCCTGGATGATCAAGGGTTCCGTCAACCCTGCCAGCAACGACTTGGTGGTGTCGGACAGGGAGAACTCCTTCTGCTGGGTCATATCCGCCCGCAAGAAGCGCAGGGGATGGAGCCAAACATTGGCCAGGATCAGGTTGACGATGATGAGAGCCGAAATCAATATCTCCCGGAGTCGAATATGATTGTGGTGTCGACTCCAGCGCAAGGATTGCACGGAAAGCACATTCAGAGTCAGGAAAGCAGCGGTCAGGGTCAGATAGTAGACCAAATCCCGGAGATCGATCACACCTCTTTGAATACTGGCAAAACGACTGTCTGTACCGATGGCACGCAGAAAGGAACCCAGGGTAGCAGGCACGAATTCCGTGGCCACCCCGGTCCCGGCGAAATAGAGAACACCGCCCATGATGACGGTTAGCATCAGGGCCACAATCTGATTATCGGTGCGGGATGAGGCGAACAGGCCCAGTGCCACGTAGGAGGAGCTGAGCAGGAGCGTAGCCAGATAGCCGGCTACCACTGGTCCCCAATCCAGATTCCCCAAGGTGGACACGGTAACCGTGAGGGGTAAGGTCAAAGCCATAGCCAAAGCCACCATCACCAGCACGGCAACGAACTTGGCCAATACCAGATTGACGGCACCTACGGGCAGTGTGAGCAAGGTTTCCAGCGTACCGGAACGCTGCTCTTCACTCCACTGACGCATGGTAAGGGCTGAAATGAGAAAGATCATCAGGATGGGCATCCAGCGGAACAGGCCGCGCATTTCGGCCAGTCCCCCTATAAAGAAAGCCTCCACCCAAAAGAATGTATACAGAGTTACAACCAGAAATATGCCCAGGAAAATGAGGGCCATGGGCGAACCAAAATACCCTTCAAGCTCCTTGCCAATCAGGGAACGATACTGTCTCATGTATGTGCTTCTCCAGGAGGGATTACCACCAAGGCAATAGCAGAGAGAATCCTCGGATCAGTCTTGTTCAACCGGCCAGCGCCAGGGAATTGAAAGTCGACTCCAGCGTTGCCACCTCGTTATACAGCTCCTGGACTGGCCATCCATGTTCCTTGGCGGCGCGAAATACGAGAGAACTCAAGTTCGGATTGCCATCGCCGCTAATACGATATGGGATGAAGTCCTGGGTACCAGATTCGCGTGTCACCTTGACCACGGCAGGCAACTGGGCCAGCATGCTGCTAAGATTAGCGACATCCTTTTGCAGAACCAGAATCACATCGTTGGTACCACGTAGTTCACTCAACACGTCATCAGAACGCAAAGAACCGTTGAGCAGGATCAGGACCCGGTCGCAGAGAGCCTCGACTTCAGCCAGAATGTGCGTGGAAAACAGGATGGTACTGTGTTCTGCCAAGGTGCGAATCAGGGAACGGATCTCCAGGATTTGTGTAGGATCCAGTCCGACTGTCGGTTCATCAAAAATGAGTAGGGCGGGTTTATGCATAATGGCCTGAGCGATGCCGACTCGTTGCCTGTAACCTTTGCTCAATGTGCCAATGCGCTGGGACAACCGATCCCGCAGGCCTGTGGCATCTACTGCCTCCAGGATCTGCGGCACTTGATAGGCGGGATCCATGTGATGCAGATCCGCCATGAGCGAAAGATAGGTCTGTACGGTCAGTTCCGGATACAACGGAGCATTTTCTGGAAGATACCCGATTTGCCTCTGGACTTCAATAGTGTCATCCATAACATCGAAGCCATGAATGGTCACGGAACCGGTATCCGGGTGCAGATAGCCGGTCATGATCTTGATCAAGGTGGTTTTACCCGCACCGTTGGGCCCTAGTAAGCCCACGATTTCACCTTGCGCAATATCGAAACTTACATCGTCTAGGGCAACCTGGGAGGAATAAGATTTGGACAAATCCTTTACGGAAATCATAGGTAACAAGTGCAATGGCAAGCCTAATCTGACAAGACGCCAGATTGTAACAGCGTATCAATCTGCATGATAATGTAGCAATGATATGTACCACATTCTCTATATTTTAACCAGATGCTTGGCCGAGATCGGAAAACTGACTGACACAGAAGATGTAAAGAATCCGGGAAGTCATGCAGGAGGCGGGCATCAGGTGCACATAAATGTACCAGATCCAGGACATGGCTGGATCTGGCCTCTTCGTGATTGTATCCGCTGGCTCTGGCTGAGTTGACAAGGGCTCTGATCTGTCCTGGAACCTAATTCCTTTCCCATGGTCCCTACAGTAGTGTCACACTATCCTGAAGGAGTTGCTTGATGTCTTTGCCTTCTGTCCTCGTTGATCCCGCCTTCCGCCGCATGGACGAGATCTTTTCTCCTGCCGACCGCCAGCGCCTGAACCGCATCTGTGATCCTGTCTGGGCGCGGGACGAGCCCATGCCGCTGGCGGAAGCCCAAGAGGTATTGCCGGATGTGGTGGCCGTGATCTGTTCCATGTGGCGCTATGGCGATGCGCTGTATGGCACCAAAGAGTTAAGGGCCATATTGACAGTTTCAGGGGGATTTCCGCACGATTTCGACTATGAATACTGTCATCAGCAATACATTCGCGTGTTGTCGGCAGCCCCCGCCTTTGGACCACAGGTAGCAGAGATGGCCTTGGGGATGGCGATTGCTTCGGCCCGGGGTATTGTGGAGGAAGATCGGAATTTCCGGACGGGAACCGAAAGGTACCTGCATGCGAGCAATGCATATACCTTCATGCTGTTTGATCAACCTGTTGGTTTTATTGGTTTCGGCAGCCTGGCCGACAACCTACGGTCTCTCCTGGCACCGTTCAGGCCCAATATATCGGTGTATGACCCTTGGGTTAGCCATGGCTACATCCGCAGTCAGGGTTGCACCCCGGTGGCGCTCGACGAACTGATGTCTTCATCCCGCGTTATTTTTGTGTTGGCCGTTCCCAGCTCTGAGAATGCGGCCATGCTGAATCGGGAACTTCTGGAGATGATTCGTTCCGACGCCATCTTTCTGCTGATCAGTCGATCCCATGTGGTAGATTTCGATGCCTTGACCGAATTGGTATTGGCCGGCAGATTCCGTGCTGCCATTGACGTCTTTCCTGAAGAACCCTTGTCCCTCGACCACCCTATCCGATCCGCAGACAAAGCCATTCTGTCGGCTCACCGCGCCGGTACTGTACCGACCGGATTGTGGGATATTGGCCATATGGTAGTAGACGACCTTGAGGCTATCGTACAGGATCTTCCCCCTCGCCGTCTCCAGGCCGCGGTACCCGAACTGGCCTCGCGCTATGTCGGGATGTCGACTTGGCGTCGTCGGTCTCGTTCCTGATTTCCTCTGCTCTTTCCCGAGACCTGATCTGACAGGCTCCATAGCCAGAACCCATCTGGCTATGGAGCCTGAACCTTGCCATGATTCACTTTAATTTCCCTCCTTTCCGTGCCAGAGCTCTTACCCGGGCCTATATCCGACGCATTTCGAATGAAACGGCGTGGATGATTGTAATTGCCTTGATGTTTCCGTCATCTCTGATGCCCATGGCTTCCTCCGTGATGAGGGTGGCGTCCCCCCTCCTTCGGGACACTTTCCAACTCTCTGCCGAAGCACTGGCCTGGCTTTCCATGTCCTTCACCATTCCGTTCATGATTCTGATGCCGGTGTATTGCAGCCTCAGCCAGATGGTAGGGCGGCGACGCCTGATCCTGGCTGGCACAGCCGTCTTTGTGGTGGGGGTGATGACTTCCATGTTCGCCCCCCGCTTTGCCATCCTGATGCTGGGTCAGGGCATTCAGGGGTTTGGAGCGGCCGGCATGATGCCTTTGGGCATGGCGTACATTGCGGCTATCTTTGAAAGAGGAGAACGAGGTAAAGCCTTGGGCACTTGGAGTTCGGTTGGCCCCACGATCGCGTTCATTGGCCCCTTGCTCGCGGGGATTATACTTTCCTACTGGAACTGGCGTGTCACGTACGTCCTGCCCCTGGTCGTCGGGGGATTGGCTTTGGTGGCAGTTACCAAGGGTATACCGGCTGGTTACAGCAATATCCAACCGCACATGTGGCGCCGTTTTGACTGGTCGGGAGTAGGGCTCTTGGCTATGACCCTCACGTCGTTTTTTGCTTTCTTGTCGAGTCGTCCCATCACAGGGTTCGATCCCCTTACCGATTGGCGTCTTGCCCTCATCATGGTATTGTTCCTGTCCGTTTTTGTGTGGCGGGAACGAACGGCTCGCAATCCCTTTATCGATCTTGACCTGTTCCGCCTACGTCTGTTTCGCCAGGCCTCCCTAGGGGCAATACTGTTTACTTAGACAGAATTTGCCTGTATACTGGGCGCCTGTGAATCACCTAACCCAGAGCCAGAAGGAGTCTCCCTCATGGCGCGTACGGTTGCTTCCCT